>JAVHWL010000013.1:0-20994 GCA_032159825.1 Acidobacteriota bacterium | reverse complement strand
CAAAGCGCAAAGTGCCGATTGAGGTGGCATAGTCGCAGCGTGAGGAAGCGATGCCTGTCCCTGTGACGTTGCAGTTGGTTAGTCCTGCCGTGTCTGAGGTCGCGTAGTTGACTGCGACAGCCCCGGAAGTGTTGCCGCTGCGCGTGACGGTGATGGCGGCGCTGTTGCCTGATTCTCCGACAGAGTAAGCAGCGGAGCTGAGTTGTAGATTGTTGGCAGCGAAGATTTGATAGACGGCTCCATTTGAGAGCGAGACGATGTAGAGGTTTCCGTCCGGGCCTGTTTGAATATCTGTGGTGATGCCGAAGTTCTTGCCGATGAGCAGGCTTTCACTTTCGGTGATGTCAAACTTGTCTAGATTGTCTGCAACCTTGTCCTGCAAGCGTGGGTCGGTCGTGGCAATCTTCAGGCGGTCGCCAGACAATTTCAGACGGAACAGGTAGCCATTATAAAGCGTCGTTCTGGAAGCTCCGACAAACATGTCGCCGTCGAACTGTGCGCCGAGCGCGCCTCCCTTCACGAAGCCGATGGGCGAAGGGGCGACGGCATACTTCCAACTGAACTCAGGCTCTGTGTAGTGCGAGCCTGGAAGCTGGTAAAGGCGCGCCAGCGCTTGCTGGGGCGTGTCCGCGATGAGTGTTGGCGACCAGCGTAGTTGTTGCAGGTTGCCAGCGCCGTAGGTTGATTCGATTGATTTGAATTCACTGATGCGGCTCGATGGCCCCATGATCTGAGTCCAGCCACCATTGAAGCCCGCCGTGACGCGATTGATTTCGTCGAAGGCGTCGTCGCCGTTCTCCTGTGTCCAGAGATTGCCGCTGAGAGGATCGAACGCCATCCCGAAACCGTTGCGCACACCGTAGGCGAAAATCTTCTTGATGTTTGCTGCGGCCTCGCCCGTCAACGTGGTGGTCGCGTTGAAGAAGGGATTGTCCGATGGGGTTGTGCCGTCGTCGTTGAGACGAAGGATGACGCCCGTCAGGTGCGCGTTGTCAGGCTCAGGGCCACCGAATTGATCGTCTGGCACAGGCCCGCCGCTCGTGATGTTTTGCAAAAGCCCGCGTCTGCCATTGTCGCCGATGATTATGTAGAGCTTGCCGTCTGGCCCGAAGCGAATCACGCCGCCGTTGTGATTGCCGCGCGTGGACTGATTAGCATCCGCCTGAAGCGAGCGAAGCTTGATGAGGTTGCGGTCCAGGGTGAGCGTCGAGCCGTTCCAGATGAAGCGGTCAACGCGATTGCCCAGCAAAGGAATTTCGTCTGTGTTGCTCGTGTCAACTCCTGTGCTGCTCTCAGTCCAGTAGAGATAGACGTAAGGCGTGGCAGGGAAACTCGGATGAAGGGCTATGCCGAGCAGCCCGCGCTCGGAAGCATTGTTGACGGCGAGGTCAAGCGCAACGTTTTGCAACTGACCGTTGAAGACGTGCTGCACCTTGCCAGTCGCCTTTTCAAGCACGAAAAATTCGTTCGGGCCGAGAAACGCCAGGCTGGTCGGTTGATCCAAACCGTTGATGATTCTTTTCACCGAAAGATTCTGGTCTAGAAGAATAGGATTGGGCGGTGGATTATCAATGACTGTGGTGGTGGTCGCGGAGTTGTTGGCTGTGTCCGGGTCTGCCTCGCTTCCGCTGATGCTGGCTGTATTGCTGATTTGCCCTGAGATGGTCGGAGTGACGACGATGGTGACGACAGCATTCGCGCCGTTAGCCAGAGAGGTGAGGTTGCAGATGATGGTCGCCGTTCCATTGCAAGTCCCTTGCGTCGTGGTGGCAGAGACGTAGGTGACTCCTGATGGAAGCGCGTCTGTCAGGCTCACGTTTGTTGCCGAAGCAGGGCCGTTGTTTGCGACTGTCAGCCTGTAAGAAATGTTCGTGCCGACGGCTGCCGGATTCGGCGAGGCCGTTTGGATGAGCGAGAGGTCTGCGCTCGTGTTGCTCACGACTTTTAGAGAGGCTGTAGCTGTGTGTTGCAAGCTGCCGCTGATGGCGGTGATGGTGAGCGGGTAAGTTCCGACAGGCGTGTTCGCGCTCGTAGTCACGCTGAGCGTTGAAGATTTAGAGGAAGCATCAGAGATGTTGACCGACGATGGATTGAGACTGCCGGTTGCTCCGGTCGGCAAGCCTGTGATGCTCAGGGCGACCTGTCCGGTAAAGCCGTTTGAGGGAGTAAGTGTGAGGTTGTAAGTGCTGTTGCCTCCGGGCGCGACCGTTTGTGATGACGGGGCAGACGATATTTGAAAGTCCGGTATGGCCTGAGCCGCCTGGGTTTGGGCGAATGAAAAGTAGATATAGTCGCCGGAGGTATTGGCGTCGTTGTTCGCTTGATTGCCTGCAACATAGAAGGTGACAGGCCCGACGTTGGTCGGAGGCGCAGTCCAGTTAAAAGTCCAACTCGCGCCGCCCTGCTGGCCGATGAAAGTTCCGCTGGAAGTATGCTCGATGTACTGGCGACTCGCGCCCGGCCCTTGATTGTTCAGAACCTGCGTCCGCACGTCCATGCTTTGCAGCTCTCCGGCTTTCGAGTTGGAATCATCGAGCGCGGTCAACTCAAAGCCCCAGCGCAGGCGAGTCGGGTCAGCGTTGGCGTGCGTGACAGTAATTTGATAGGTCTGCCCCGGCACGTAGGTTTGGGGCACGTTGATGCTGATATGGCCTGTGCCTGCATCGGGCTGTGGAAGATGACACTCGGAACAGTCGAACTCGCCCGGCGCATGTGTGTACCCGGCAGGCGGGCCGGAGGAATAGGCGTAAGCTTTCGGGTTGGCGGAATTGTCTGTGATTAAATAGGTGACAAACCCGACCAGAAAGATGAGCAGGGCGAGGAGTTTTAGATGATCTTTCTTCTGCATTACAACTGGCGGGCGGCGCTTTCCAAATTCCTTGCTCAGTTAAGAATTAACGACAGACGAGCGTTCACCACAGAGACACAGAGGACACAGAGGGGGCACAGAGAAGAACGATCTCAAATTCGGAATCTGAGATTGCTTTCCTCTGTGCCCCCTCTATGCTGACACTGTGTCTCTGTGATGAAATTTCCCGCCATACAATCAACTAAAGTTATATCAGGAATCCCAGGTCCGGTGTCGCAAACCGCCCGATGAACGGAAAGACCGTCGAAACCTGAGAGCTTGTTAGACCGAACCACCTGGCGAGCGTTGCGCCATACTGGTCAATAGAAGTTGTCGGTATCCAACGACCGCGTGGGCCGGAGCCTGAGTCAGTATCGTCGGGGCCGCCCAGGGCGAGCGTCGGGTAAGTGCCATAAAAGTCTCCGCCGCGAACCGCGCCGCCCAGGATAAAGGCGTGATTGCCCCATGCATGATCCGAGCCGACAGCGCCCGCGCCGCTGCCTGCGGGCTGAAGGGTGCGCCCGAAGTCCGAAAGCGTAAAGGTCGTCACCTGCGAAGCGATACCCTGCGCGACAGTCTCATCATAAAAGGCTTTCAGAGCCTGGCTGACCTGAGCTAAGAGAGTGTTCTGCCCGTTAATCTGTCCGCTGTGGTGATCGAAGCCGCCGAGCGAGCAAAAGAAGATTTGCCGTTTAAGACTGAGAGCCGGTTGGGCTTGATTGGCCTTGATGAGCCTTGCTATCTGCTTTAATTGATTTCCGAGTGTTGTGCCTGGAAAAGTTGTCGTTACTTCAAACGACGCGGAGTTGCTGAGCGCCTGCGAAGTGACAAGCGCCTGATTGAGCACATCGTTTGAAGCTTTCAACAAACTATGGTCGTTATCAAGAGCGCGTATCTGGTCGAACGCACGGCTGCGCGCATCGGTTTGCGACGTGAAAGAATAGCCGTTGAGGACCAGCACCTGACTAAGCGACGTGGGCGCAGGCGAGATAGCCAGAGGCCGCGTGTCTGCGCCAGTCGTAAAGAGACTTGTGCCCGCCAGCGAGACGACCATCGGGAGTGGAGCGTTGCCATTGATCCCAAACATGATGTCTGAAGTTCGCCCGCCCCATCCGGTATCGCCCGGAATGTTCGAGACGGAAGTTTGCTGCTGCGTCACCTGATCGGAATGGGAGAAAAGCTGGTAAGGACGCTTCGACGGGCTGCTCTGGTAAACCGCTTTCGTCAACGGCTCGTTGAGCGTGCCGACGTTGCACAGGATGCTGAGCTTCTGCTGTGTGAAAAGCGTCTGCAACTCCACCATGCTCGGATGCAGGCCGAATGTCCGCCCGCCAGCGCTGATAGGCTTGATTTGCAACAGGCTCGCCTGCGGGATGGCAAGCTGCGATGCTCCTCGCACTGCGCTGTAGCCGCCAGTGTTGTTGTAGTCGTCGTAGGGGATGACTGTGTTGTTGCCGTCGTTGCCGCCGCTCAGAAAAATACAGACCAGCGCTTTGTAATCCGAGACGGAGCTTTGAGCCAGCGCGTTAATCATGCCGAAGCGTTTGAGGCTACCGGATAATGCGGCGGCGCTGATGAGCGCGCAAGTTGAATGTCGTAAGAAGTCTCTGCGTGATGGTGCCATAACAGTTATCTCGCTATCTGATACTGGGAAGAACTCGCCACAAGGTAAATAGCCATCCGGGCCCGATCCAACGTGTTCGAGGCTGTCACACTTGCGGCAGCATTGATGATGCTGGTCTTCATTCCCGGCGACATAGTGTTGTGCAGCATGAGCCGATCAAGCTCGTTGACGAGAGCCGTCGGGTCGGATGCAAGCGATTGGAGCGTCGTGAGATCAAGCTTCGTTCCGTTAGGAGCATTTCCAGTCGTTGGGTCAGCCGACCGGGCGACGCCCGTATTGATGATTGTGTTGACGAAGTTGGCGCGCCGGAGCGAAGTGGTTGTCGAGAGGAGGCCAAACTGCGGGCCAGCCAAATTCGTGCCGGGTATCAGGTAATCCGCCGGATAGTAGCTAAATACTGTCGCCGGATTAAAGACATCCTGGTCTATCGTAATGGAATTTGGATTCAAATATCCATCGCTGTTGGCGCTTAAATCTGCCGACTTAGCATTGCACACACGCAGGATGTTCGTGATGTATTGAGCAGGCTCGCGTAAGCGGCCATAGCTCGGATCGGTTTTGACATCCCCGCGCGCTTCCGGGTCGAGCAGGATAGCTGTCACGACAGCTTTCAAATCACCACGCGCTCCCGAACACGGGCTGTCCGGGTAAAGACCCGCGCAGTTGTTATTGAAAACTTTGGCGACACGCTCGACGTAGCCCGGACTTGGATTGCTTGTCACCAACTGCTGTATAAGCTGGCGACCAATGAAGGGGCCGACGTTCGGATGGTTAAAGATGTTGTCGAGCGCGGCGTTCAAGTCCGTAGTCGAGTTTTGTCCCGCATTCAGGACCGCGCCGTTTAAGAGAATCTTTTGCCCCGTGTCGTGATTATTCTCACTCGTCACGAGCATCGGGTCCTGGTAGTTGAGGACATTGTTGGAAACACCGTTGATGACAGTCACCTTCGGCGCAGCCAGTCGCCAGCCGGTGAAGACCCGCGCGAAGTTGGTGATCGTCGTTTGATCGTAGGTCGGGATGCGATTGCCCTGCGCGTCCAACTGCGGCGTGCCGTCAACGTTCAGTTTGTCTAATCCGACGGAGAAGAGTTGCAGAACTTCACGCGCGTAGTTTTCATTCGGATTAGACTTGGTGTTGTTGAGCATGTCCAGGTAAAGACCCATGCCCGGGTTGAGCGTAATCTCCTGCAAGAGCGTGCGAAAGTTTCCGAAGGCATTCCGGTCGAGAGTTTGCAGGTACGGCGACATCCAGCTTGGCTGATTTACGTCTCTACCTGAAACCACCAGAATCTCGTGTAAGGCCCAGGCCACGCGCCTGCGTAATTGATCGTTGGCGTAGAGCGCATTCTGGTAAAACTTAATCTGGAGCGGGTACATCGAGTAGTTATCACGCGCGCAAGTGGTAGGACTCCCTGTTGGGCATCCTTGCGCGGAGTCTGTCGGCATCAGCGTCAGCGTCGGATAGCCGCTCACGGGAGCATTGAACTGCTCGCTCAGATAAGCTCGGAATCCAAGACCCTGCACGCGCGTGACTTCTGCGGAGGTTGGCCCGAAGGTCGCCTGTTCGAGAAAACGCACGGTGTCGGATGTCGTGGCCGGGCCGGTGAATGGATTGGGAGTCAGGACGGGCGGCGGAGCGGGCGCAGGAAACGGCGCAGGCGTAATGATCGCAGTCGCATCATCCGTAGGCCCTCCTCCCACATGGCCGATAGCGACGCGCACATGATTGCTCGACATGCCGTGCAGGTTGATGCGAACGAGAACGTCGCCTACGTCCCCTATGTCGTCGCTGAGGCGAGCTGTTACCTGGCTCATCCACTCGTAGCCGGGGATAGGCGTGACATTCTCGACTGTGAAAGCATAGTGGCGATGCGTCGCATCCTCTGCGTCAGCCGTCAGCGCGTTAGCGCCCTCGCCCGCCAGCAAGTTCAGGTTCATCACGAAGAACACGATGCGATTGCGCGTGTCCGGGCTGAACGGGACGGGCATCGTGAGCGAAAAAGGCTCACGTCTGAAGGTCACGGATTCGAGTGCGATTGCCCGCGTCGAAGTCGCTTCAGTTAAGATTGTGGGGCCGCCGGCAGCTAACGCAAAGTTGAACAGGCCGCAGAAGAACAGGAGCGCGCAGACACTCAGGAGCCTTAAAAGGCTACCGGACGAGCGCGGGGAAAGACTCTTTCTCATAGGAAAACCGCTCTCTTTAGCAAGTCGCTACGAAAGAAATAATGAGGTTGGTTGTAACCGGATAAGCTCTAGAGGGGCAGCCTGTCAAGATCGCCAGGTGCTCCTACTATAACACAAACCCTTGAGCCGAAAGTCAAAAATTTGGGGCTGCAAAAGAATAATTTTAGCTCAAAGATAACCCTCGAATGGTTCTGGCATTGACCTGTATGCGTTCATGGGAGCGAGCACAGTACGGCAACACTGAACTTTAGACGCGGCAGCTTTACTCTTGGCCTGATAAATATCGCCCGGAAAGAAAAAAGCAGCCGCCCCTTGAGTCGGACGACTGCTTCTTTGGTTTATCGGGGCGAGAGGATTCGAACCTCCGACCTCACGGTCCCGAACCGTGCGCGCTACCAGGCTGCGCTACGCCCCGTCAATTAAACTAAACGCTCGTGGATTCTAAGTGAGCCACCAACGCATGTCAAACGCATGCACCTACAGCGAGGTCTTTATTCGACTTCAGCAGTTTTGGGATCGTTTGTTTTCCCCGCCCGTGAATTTTTGATATGTCGCCAGACCCACCAGGCGACGAACAGCACAAAGATGATGCCGATAACGAAGTCGAAGCGATGGAAGAGGGTCTTCAACGTCTCGTTCTTGTCCCACTGCTCGCCCAGCTTTTGCCCGACATAAGCCAACCCTAAGCACCAGGGAAGAGAACCCGCGAAAGTGTAAATCACGAACCGCTTGAGGTTCATACGCGCCACGCCCGCCGGGAAAGCGATGAAGGTGCGAATCACAGGGAGAAGACGACTGGCGAAAACAATGACCTCGCCATATTTGGCAAACCAGCGGTCGGCAATATCAAGCTCGTGGGATGAGAGCAGAACGTAGCGTCCATATTTTTCTATCAGGCGACGACCACCACGCAGTCCAACCCAGTAAGCGATGAGTGAGCCGATCACGCACCCGACTGCCCCGGCAACGGCGACAGCCCATAAATTGAAGCGGCCTGTGTAAACCAGATAACCGGAGAACGGCATGATGACTTCGGACGGCAGCGGAACACACGCCGACTCAATCGCCATCAAAAGGACGATGCCCGAATAACCGAGCGCCGCAATCGTCGCCACGATCAAGCCTGAAAGTATCTCTATTATTCTGGCAATCAACAATTCACTCCATTAAAAGCAGTGACAAGTGACAAGTGACGAGTGACGAGTGACGAGCAAAGAAGGTTTTAACTCGTCACTCGTCACTTGTCACTTGTCACTTATTTGCGTCCATCCGTAATGCCCTATGAGCGGGACGAAGGCGCATGCGCCGTGATCTTCGCGCGCGAAGCCTTTCTCGGTTCTGATGACGCGAACGAGCCTTTGCGATTCGCGCGTACTGCCTACGGGAATCACGAGCCTTCCGTCAACCTTCAACTGCGTAAGCAGAGGCTCAGGAACATCAGGGCCGCCCGCTGCCACTAGAATCGCATCGTAGGGAGCGTTTGCGCTCCAGCCGAGTGTGCCGTCGAAACATTTAACGGTCGCGTTATAGATTCCAAGCTGGCGAATGCGCGCCTGTGACTCGCGGGCCAACTCACCAATGCGCTCGATGGCATAGACCTGCGCGCCGAGGTGTGCGAGCACGGCGGTTTGATAACCTGACCCTGCGCCGATTTCCAGCACACGGCTTCCGGTATCAAGCTCCAGCAGCTCTGTCATGCGCGCGACGATGTAAGGTTGAGAGATCGTTTGATTGGCAGCGATGGGGAGCGCGTGGTCGCCGTAGGCGCGGCCCTGCAAGGCTTCGGGCACGAAGACGTGGCGCGGCACGCTGCGCATCGCGTCGAGCACGCGCGCATCGAGTATCCCGTAATGGCCGCGCAGACGCTCGATCATGCGCTCGCGCGGGATACGATAGGCGTTTGAAGATGCTGCGGGTTGCAGTGGTGCGGAACTCATATCGTGAATCGTGAATCGTGAATCGTGAATCGTGAAAGAAAGCATCGCCCGTCTATTTACGATTCACGATTCACGATTCACGAACTTTGTAGGGCTTCAATCGTACTGATGTAGTTCCAGGTTTGGATAGCTGTCAACGCCTGGTGATCCGTCATATCGCTCCTGAGCGGTGTAACGGAGATATAGCCTTGCTCGATGGCCTGATAGTCAGTGCCATCGGCAGCGTTCCAGGCAAAGTGTTCTTCGCCGATCCAGTAGTAAGGCTTGCCGCGCGGGTCAATGTGTTCTGTGATAACAGGACGAGCATTCTTGAGACCCTGGCGTGTGACTCTAACGCCTTTAATCTCGCGCTTCGGAACGTTGATATTGAGCAGCGTCCCTTCGGGCAAGCCTTCCTCCAGGACCTTGCGCACGGCTGTGACGGCAAAACGGGCGGCTTCCGTAAAATCGAAATTCTCGCGTGCCACCAGACTAAAAGCTAATCCGGGCACGCCCAGGATAGTTGCTTCGAGCGCGCCTGCGACCGTGCCGGAATAAGTGGCATCGTCGCCCAGATTCCCGCCATGATTGATTCCTGAAACGCAGATGTCAGGTCGTTCCTCTTCAGGGATGATTTTGTGCAGCGCGAGCGTCACGCAATCGGTCGGCGTGCCGTCAACAGTCCAGTGGCGGTCATCTATCTGGCGTATGCGAAGAGGCCGCGCGAGTGTCAGGCTATGCGATGCGCCGCTCATCTCCGAGACGGGCGCGACCGTGTACACATCGCCCACTTCGCGCAAAGACTCTTCGAGTTTGACGAGGCCGCCCGAATGGATGCCGTCGTCGTTGGTCAGAAGGATTCGTGTCATCAGAAAAATAAACCGCCCGAACTTGAAGAGGCAGAGTATGCACCGGACTTCCTCAGCCCGACCTCAACAGATACTCTCTGCCGCTACACACCTGGACGGTTTACCTTGTGCGCTACAAAGCGCGTGGCTTGTATTGCCTTAATCTCTACTCATGGGACGCCCGCGACCTTTCTTCTTGTTACGCTTGCGGGCGAGAGCCGATTTTAGTTTCGCCTTCTGGCCCGGCGGCATGAAGAAAGCGTGCTTCTTCGCGTCTTTGATGATCTCTTCGGTCATCACCCTGCGTTTGAAACGCCGCAGGGCACTCTCGATTGATTCGCCCTGATTAACATTAACTATCGCCATTATCTCTCCATCAAAAAAAGTGTTCAGTTCTTAGTGTTCAGTTTAAGGGGCCGCCTTAAGCTACAATTTAACATGCCTGTGACGGCTACGGTCAAGCGTACATGAACCCCGCGAAGCTCTACTGGAAGAACGTCCGCAGGGTTCATCTGAGTTGTTAGTTTACTGAATACGCGCGCCTTTACGCAACCGGCGCGGCCTCATTCAGAACTTTTTCTTGACTCTGTACTTCGCTTGCGACTAAAGTGACGCGCGTCAACATGGTCTTTTAAGATATGGAAACTGCTTCACGGCCAACCTACTCACAAAGGAGACTCACACATGCCGTACCAGAACATCAACGTCACAATTTCACCTGCGGACGTGCAAGCCGTCAAAGATTCTTTCGCGGCAATCCTCGAAAAACTTCCCTTTCTCATCAACCTGACGGCGAACGAACGTAAAGCTCTCTTAAAGACAGGGCCGGGCAGCCTGTCCTTTGTCCAAAACGCCTCTTCCGCCGCACAGAATAACGCCACGATCTTTCCCGCTAGTTTCAACACAGCCGATTTTCAGAAAGATGTTGACCTCCTGGCAACACTCACGGAACTCGGCACGCTCGCCTCCTCGGTCGCCTCCCGAATTGACGACACGCGGCTGGCCGTCGGCAGCGAGGCCATGCAACAGGCCACACAGGTCTACAACTACGTCAAGACCGCAGCCAAAAACACTCCCGGCCTGAAACCTCTCGCCGAGCAACTGGGCGAGCGTTTCCAGAAGTCCCGTAAGCCGAAGGAACCGAAACCCCCAAGCGCCTGAGAGGGCAGGGCAGAGATTTCTCTAAAATCAGCCTCAATTGAGCATGAACCCCTCTAATTGATAGGGTTATCAGGATAAGGTTGAGCTTCCGAGACTCTGCATCGAGCCTCGGAAGCTCAACAAGAATGTCAGAACGTCATCGTTGAAGTTCCGAGCTTCAACAATAGGAATCAGGAGCTTATCGTTGAGGCACAGAACCTCAACGATAAGGCTCAGAAGTACATCGCTGAGGCTCAGAAGTTCAACGGTGAGGTTCTGAGTCGCAACGCAGTAGCTCTTCAAACCAATTAGACCGCTGGTAACGGTAATTTACCGGATTTTAGTGTATTAGGCCGCCACTGGCGGTAAAAGTCGGTGATAGTCGAAAAATACCGCCATTGGCGGTCTAATGGTAGTTAGGCGACTGCGAATCAAATATGGCGAGGGATGTTTACACTTAAACTACGACTATGGTGATGTAGATGAGAGACGAAACAAAAGTTAAATATGATGTTTTTATAAGTTATCGTTGGGTTAAAGATGACCAGACATGGGTTAGACAGCAGCTCGTACCTGCTTTAGTGAATGCAGGGTTGGCTGTGTGCCTTGATGTAAATGACTTCGTGCCAGGTAGAGACTTAATTCGCGAAATGACACGGGCAGGAACTCAATCTCGTAGAGCAATCTGCGTTATTAGTCCTGATTACTTCGACGGCGACCGGATGGTTACATTTGAAAGCCTTATGATACGGCGTTTCGATCCTTCTGGAAGTGAGTCGCGGTTGATCCCGCTACTTTACAGGGCAACAGACATCCCGGAAGAGCTTCGCGGTCTGATACCGATTGATTGGACTGACCTCAGTGGTCGTAGCCGAGAGTGGAAGAAGTTGCTTCAAGTTCTTGGCGCAAAAAATTTGAACGCACCTGACCCCGATGCTCTGTCCGAATATAAAGGACTTTCTTACGAAGAACTGGAGATACTTAATATCCTAAAGAAATTTTATGGGTTTGGTTTTTCTAAGTTTCCAAACATTCCTCCAGACACCTTAGCAACAGCAAGGAAAGTGTGTGAGGTTCCGAAGGATGAGACCATCTTGGGCCTTATTGTACTAGGACCACAGAAAGACTATCTGCTTCTTGGGCGTAGTGGTATTTATTTCAGGACCATCCTTAAATCATTAAATTCGGCTGCTATTCCATACGCTAACTTCCCAGATCGTACATTTGATTGGGGTAAAACTTTCTTTGACCGTCTTTCTAAAAAGGTTACGCTTGGCAACGGCCAATTCGTTATTGCTATTAATATATCACCGGACACATTAGTGGAATTGCTTAACACAATTAAGGAAGCGGTTAAAAATGGTAAGGTAGCTGCATCATCTTAAACGGGATGTGCCTAAACATCACCGTCGCCTAACAATGACATGCAGCGGACGCGCAAATAGCTCGCTTCTCATCATCAATCGCCTGTGCGCGCCGCTGATGCCGGGCGTTAGACCTCTATCTATTGCATGGCCCTGAAGAGATCAACAGAAGGTACTGGAGTCTTGTATTCGTAGATACATATCTAATAAAGTGACAGGCCGCTCGTAACCTCGCCTGCTTTATTTTCTCAAAACCCCTTAGGAGGAAGAAAAATGAGATGTGAACAGCCTACCAAACCCGTCATTCAAACCAGGAAGTCACAAAAAGCAATGAGACCTGAACAAGCCTTAGAACTCCTTAAGGCGGGCAACAAGCGATTCGTCAATGGATGCATGGTAAACCGAGATTTGCGCGAGCAGGTCAGCGCAACGGCCGGGGGGCAATTCGCTTACGCGGCGATCTTAAGCTGTCAGGACTCTCGGACTTCGTCTGAGGTCTTGTTCGATTTGAATAAAGGAGATGCCTTCAGCATCAGGATCGCCGGCAACGTCGTCAACGAGGATGTCCTGGGAGGGCTGGAATTCAGCACCAAGCTGATGGGCGCGAAGCTGATAGCGGTGATCGGCCATACGAGGTGCGGCGCTATTACGGGTGCCATCGACAATGCACAGCTCGGCAACTTAACCGCGTTACTCGCCAAGATAAAACCCGCCGTCGAATCAATCCTTCCGGGCGGCCGGCCGGACGGCCCGGTGGACAGCAAGATTGTCGAGGCGGTCGCCAAAGAGAACGTTCTGTTAGCGATGCGGCAGATTCGGGAGCGAAGCCCCGTCATAAAGGCCATGCTCGATTCAAAGGTCGAATCAGAGCAGATCAGTTTGGTCGGGGGGATGTATAACCTGGCGACCGGCAAGGTGACGTTTTACGAAGGTTAGAATTACTAAAGTGATAAGCCTCTCCGTCCGGGCGAGGTCTAACAAGCGCATGCACGCGACCGCCGACACGACAGTTGTCATCTTCGGCAATGGTGCGGGGCGGCGCGTGATGCGCGGCGTTAGGCACATGAAACAAGAATGGTAATGTATCTATCGGAACCAATGTTTGAAGCTTTACGGGAGCTTCCACCCTCTGAATTGCCGAAGGCGCTAGAGTTCCCTCTTGAAATTTTCAGCCGCCGAAAACCTAAAGGCTTATCTAGCAATATGCTCAAAGATATTGGTTCTGTGAATGAACCAAGGCTCTTGGTTCTGACCGGCCATTTGTATCTTGATTACATTCTTGGGAAGATGGTTGACCGAGAGCCGAGCAATCTTACTCAAAGACAGAAAGAATCTTTTTATGCCAAATTGGAATTCTTAAATACTCGCGGCAAATTTGACCGTCAAACTTATTCGTGTCTAAGCGCAATTAATAAATTACGGAATTCTTTTGCTCACGACATGGCATCGTCTTTGTGCCGCGAGGGCGAGAAGGCTTCGCGATAACGAGAGAGCGTCGAAGGGTTGACCGGATAGAGCGTCAGAAAGTCATATTTCATCAGGGCGTAGATGAGTGGCCCACGAGATTGCTCCAAGCAGACGGCGATCTTCTGCCCGCCAAAGCGGTGGCGCAAGCCTGCGGCCCACTCTTGGATGGCCTGCGGAGAGTGGCGCAAGACGCCAGCCTCACGTTGAGTTGTCGCAGAGTCAATGAGGCAGATGTCGTGCTTTTGATCTGCCCAGTCGATGCCAATCAGAGCCGCATATTCACTCATCGCAGTCCTCCGCAGAAGAGAGTTCAAGGCTCAGAGAACATGCTGGCAATAGCTCTGCGAAATAGTTATAGTAGAGTCCGCCGAGGCTGACATCATCTGAGAGTTCGTTGTCGAGCTAAGGCAGACGGGCGGGTGTGCGAACGTGTTGTTAGAGGCGTCCGAGAAGCGTCTTTCATTCAAGATTCGTCACACTCGCCCGGCATGTTCTTTCCTCGCTCCAACTTTAATCAATCAGAGGCGAAGAATGAACCTCGTCAACCTATAACTCATTCAACCGGAGCGTCGATAGCATCTCTTTCATGGTGCTTCCTGCGATGTAAGTTGGATGGATTCGCGCCGCCCGGTTAATTCGAGCGTTATGTGCCTTCTGTTTAATGAGAGGAGTGGGACAATGAGAACTGCGGGTATTATTTTAGCTTTACTGTTCGCCACCGCTACGGCCTCCGCGCAGGCGACCTTCGATCTCATGGGCGCCCCCGATGCGGCCATCCGCACTGTCGTCTGGACAGTCCCCGGGAGCACGCCGCCGCCGCCGGAACGTCCCGCCCTGACCCCGGAGTACTGGCCCCCGGACCGCTCCAACCTTCCGACGACGGGCGATCCGCCGGGCGGCCCGCTTCCGCTCCCATCACCGCCCCCCTCTCCACCCCGGAGGCCGGAGCCGAAGAGGCACCCTCCCGTCGTGAGCGCCTATCTCGAAGTAGAGAATAGAGGCGAGAGGGTGATTAAGGCCGTGGGGTGGGAGGTCTCTCTGGTGGATAAGGCAAGCGGCGCGGAGAGGCGACGCCTCCGGTTCCGCACCGAGGCCGCAGTCCAGCCGGGGCAGACCGTGGCTCAGAAGTACGAGTTCCCGCTCGACGGTGACTGGCGGTGGTATGCGGCGTCGAAGGGCCGGGGCGTGAGAGTGGTGGTGAAGATCGAGCGCCTCGTTTACGCCGGCGGGGCCGAGTGGCGGCGTGAATAAGCTCGACCGGTCAGGCGGCACATAACAACGGCATGCACCCGACCGCCGACACGAGTGATTTCAAGTTCATGCAATCGCGCGGGGCGGCGGGTGATGCCGGGCGTTAGGTGTCAGGAGGTCGGTGTTGTCTCAAGTTGATGAAATTCTAAAGCAGCCCAATCGAAGCTGGTCGGGCAATCCTCCAGCCACTGAAGAATCAATTCTTCGGCTTGTCCAATCTTGCAAGGTTAAACTGCCTGATGAGTATCTTGATTTGCTTCGCTTCTCGAATGGCGGCGAAGGCGATCTGGCTTTGCCGCCTCTCCTGTTTGTCTTGTTCGATGTTGATGAAATTCTCGAAATGTTGGAAGACAGTTTCTATCGTGAGGAGTTTCCTGATTTTCTATTCTTTGGAGGCAATGGTGGCTTGGAGAAAATCGCTTTCGATGTGCGAAAGGGTGTGCCTTACCCTATCGTGACGGTTGATCCGATTGCCGGGTCGGAAAGTGCTGTCGAAATCGCGCCAAATATGGCTCAGTTTATAGAGGCAATCGGGCTTGAATATTCCGATGAAAGTTGAATGAAGGGCACGCGCCTGCCACCTAACAACTCATTCAACCCGACCGCCCTCAGCTTGCCTCTCATCAATGTCTGTCGGCTTCGGCTTGCTAGAATGGTCGCGTCGGGCGGCGGGTTAATTCGGGCGTTAGGCCGCCTCGAATATAGGAGGAACAGCATCATGCAAGTAATCCGTGCGATAGCGATTTCAGCTTTGTTAGCTACTACAGCTCTTGCTCAAGGATTTCCTTGGGAAATCTTCAAACCTCGAACGCTTAAAGAAGTAATATCCATTACTACCAAGGCGGTGAGACCTGACGATTCCATGTTTCTCGCTCAGAACGAGCTTGAGTCAAAAGTCGAGGTGGTCTTCACCGGAAAATCCCGTCCGATCATCAAGGCTCGGAAGACTTTCATCGAGACTTGGTTCGGAATGCTCCGCACCGACCAGAAGGAGTACGCTGAGCTATACGAACGTGAGTATCTTTATAAGGAGGGAGATGCCGAGTATTGGCTCCCCACCTCTAAGCCGATCACGAAATACTTTGATAAGGAGCTAAAGCCCGGAGACAAGATGCATCTTTATCTCATCTCGACAGGAGCATACCGCAGCGGCGGTGACATAGATTGCGTTTTGTTAGTTGAAGAGTTTCAGAAGAAGGCGGCATAACAACGGCATGCACCCGACGCCCCGCCACGATGCTTCTCATGCACGTTGCGTTGGGGCGCGGGTGATGCCGGGCGTTAGGCGTCTACCTCAGAAGTACCCAAATTATTGTCTAAAAAGCTTTCCATTTGCGGTTTCAGTGATAGAATCTGCGCCCTTTGCTTGGGAAATCGGTACTCGTTCGGACGGGAGATAATTATGAGAAAGATCCAAATGCTTGCAGTAGTCATTGCTCTGTGCTTCTTGGGCGATACAGTCTTGCCACAGTCGAAGCGTCATCAACGAAATATGCCACTGCCAAATGGGCGCTATCAGGCTAAAAAAACTCCCTGGAAGGGGCCTACTGAAATTACGGGTGTGAATATGAGGCTGCTGGCAACCGTTTATGGTGATGTGTCTAACCCTGACGGAATTGCAGTACCTGATGATGTCATACAGAATTTTGACCTCTCGCCGGATGGAAATACTTTGGCATGCACGTACTTTCCAGCCACGTTGATAATTTGGGACACTCAAACCGGCGCGAGAAAGAAAAACATCGAACTCGCGAAGGCTGGATTCGGTGATGTCGCTTTTTCTCCTGATGGAACAATGTTTGTAACGGCTCCCGGAAACTTAGCTGAAGAGCAGGAATCCCGCTCAATCAGATTTTGGAACGCGAAGACCTATAGGGTGACAGCTAAAATTAATAGTGCTGGGCGTGTGGGGAGGGTTCAGTTTTCCCCGGATGGAAAGAGCTTGGCTGTCGTGAGTGACATTGAGGATTCAGGCGATGGTAAAACTATTGTCGAGTTATGGGATGTCCAACTAAAGAAACTTGCAGCAGTTCAACCTGCGAAGGGGAGATCAATAGGCGGCAGCGCGCTGTACATAATGAGCCAGATTGCTTTTTCACCGGACGGAAGCAAACTGGCTACGAGCACCAAACAAACAGTGGAGGTCTGGGATGTTAAGACCGGAGAGCTAATACAGACTCTACAAGGTCATCAAGGAGATGTATCTGGTGTTTGGTTTTCGCCGGATGGTCGTTTTCTGGTCAGTACAGGCGAAAAACAGGTTTCAGCAGATAAAGCGCCTGTCGGGGAGTTAATAATCTGGAGCGTTCTTAATGGTCAGAAGGTCAAAACCTTACCAGGCTATAGTTACGCTACGTTCTCCCCGGATGGGAAATTGATAGCGAGCGAAAATGGGGAGGGTGAAGACTATTCATTAATTGATATCAACACAGGGACGGTCATATCCCATTTCCCGCAAATCGGCGCTTTGCGTTTTTCTCGTAACGGTAAACGGGCAGCTAGTTATGATGATCTCGTGGTGATAAGGACATGGAAGGTTCTGAAGTGACTTATCAATCTAACGATTAAATTGGCAATGCAAAAGAGTCGCAAAGAAGTGAGCCGCGCCTAACAACTCATTCAACCGGAGCGCGGGATAGCAATTCTTTCATCGTTGTCTTCTCCGATTTGGTTGAATGCTGCTCGCCCGCGCCCGCTGAATTCGGGCTTTAGGCCTAACACTATGAACGGACGTTTTCTACTTATCGGTGCTTGGCTCGCAGCTTCGGTTTGCGCTTGTGGGCGAACGTCTCAAGGGCCGTCGAAGCGGTCCCAGCAGCCCGTGCCAAGCCAGACGCAGTTTCGTTGTGAAGGCAAGACACGCTGTTCCCAGATGTCGTCGTGTGAAGAAGCCACTTTCTACATCAAGAATTGTCCCGGAACAGAAATGGATGGCGACGGGGATGGAGTCCCTTGTGAATCTCAGTGGTGTGGTCGCTAGGCCCAACCGGCGGTTCAAGCCGACCGGCCATGCCTAGGCGTTGGGCTGCTTCGCGCTCTGGTTTTAACAAAATAATCTTGAGTAAATGTCGCGCCGTACCGCGTTGTCAGCTACGCTGAACAAGAGTCACGTTGACGAGCGCACGCTGAATCGCTCCGGTCGCGCACAGAAAGCTGGTTGAATGGATTCAATCATAGACGGCCCAACAACTCATTGAACGCGAGCGCGAATAGCGTATCTTTCATCTGCGAGGCGATATTGGTTGTTGCGGCAGATCGCGCCGCGTTAATTCGAGCGTTCGGCGCTAGCATCAAACTCTGCGATGGTATAACTCTAGGACTTTGAAGGAGCGTCATGTATGATGAGATAGACTTTTGAAACGTTCAAGCCGGGTGTCCTACCTAAAGTACAGAAGGGAAAACATCATGTCTTACACCTACATTGTCCTCGCCTCCAACATCCCCGCTACCATCTTCGCCGATCTTGACGAGATAGCGAATCAACTGCGCGAGCAGATCTCGGCGGGCGGGTTGCAACTGGCGAAACAGCCACTACCGTTGGCGACACCGGGCAGCATCCAAGAAGTGCTATTGGTAGTTCGCGGCGCGGAGGAACAGCATACACATACCAGTGATTTGGTCTTTTACGTCCTCGAAGGCGGGGGGGAAGTCCAGCTTGTGGACGGAGAAGTAGTTGACGCCCCGGCGGGGACTACCATCGTTGTCCCCAAAGGAGTAAGCCACGCTTACTCCAACAGTTCCCCTTCCGACTCGGTACTCATTGCCACATTATCTACGGCCACTGCGTAAAAGGTGATTGCGTCGAGACCTAACGCACTCCCCATCACGACACACCCGTCTGAAAGCAAGACGGCTGCGCGGCCCACACGGTTAGCGGCGCGCCTAACAACGGCATGCACCCGACGCCCCTTCACGCGGCCTCTCATGCACGTCGAGCCGGGGCGCGGGCGATGCCGGGCGTTAGATTGCTTTCTCTGACTTCAGGAGGATTATAGAGATGAGAAACAAGCTCATATTTATTGTCGCTGTCTTAATACAGTGTGTCTTTATCGAGCCAGTCTTAGGTCAAACCGCCTTAGAGCTTGAAGGGAAATATGGCACGCCCATTATAGCTTACTCCGTTAGTGAACATCTTTGGATGACTCCTGAATTTACAAATGATGGTCAGATTTGTAGAGCACGCCTCTATCCTGCACGAATTTCTGCCGACACCAACTATCTTGGTGTCGGGGACACTCTGGATTTATGGGAATTAAAAGATGTCTTGAGTCAATTAACTTCTCCTCAAATGCGCGGTGAGAAAAGCCAGCCCTTTGGCATGTCTCTTCTACTGGGACAAATGGCTGAAACAATCTTCACTTATAAAAATGTCACGTTTACCTTTTTATCTTCACTCAACTTTAGCTCGTCTAAAGATAGTAAAAAAGCTACCCCTGCCCAGAGCAAATCCGAAAACCCAATGAATTCCGACGAAGTGTTTGGAAACTCATTTGTTCGCAGTGCTGAAATTGTGACTGTTAGTTGGGCAGATAGAACATGTGCTAATAAATGAAACGTGCAATCTAACAATTCATTCAACCAGAGCGCGAATAGCGCCGCTTTCATCCGCGAGACTCCCTCTATTTGTAGTACGTCGCGCCCGGTTAGATACTGTGTTGAGAGTCAAGCTATTTTTGCCCACTCTGGGTCGAATGGCTTCTCTGACTTCAACACACCATAAGCCAGATGTACGAGCTTGCGCATGACGGCACAGATCAAGCTTGATGCTTGTGCCGACTTCAGTCAACATACAAATTCGGGCGTTAGATGATCGTTGCGAGGAATCATTCGACGGCAATAAATGTTAAGGTAGAAGTTATGCCCTAGATGATGAGTATGGGGGCTATTAAATTAAGGATTTTGGCGACATCTAACTTAACGATTAACGGAGTAGAAAAAAGTGTCCACGGAAAATCTCCACACGCTTGCGACGCTGATTAGACGAGAGCGCGACAACTTACTTGCTCAATGGCGTCAAGAGGTACGACGACTTTCTGTGGCGCATAATCTAGATGTGCCAACTCTCAACGATCACATTCCCGAATTACTTGAGGAACTAGCCGATGAGCTGGAAGCATATGTTGACGAGTCAATGATCGGGGAATTAAAAAAGAATTCTGTTGTTCATGGCTTAGATCGGCTCCGCCTCGGATTCGATGTCGAGGAGGTCGTGGGGGAATACAACGCTCTGCGCGGTGTCATCCAAGACCTTATCGAAAGGCATGACCTGAGCCTCGGCGGGCCAGTAAACCGCACCATTAACCGCGTCATTGACATGTCCATCGGTCTTGCGGTGAAGACGTATGCAGCGCAAAAAGCTCTGGAGATACAGCAACGGCGTGAGGAGCATTTAGCTTTCGTCGCCCATGATCTCAGGACTCCACTGTCAGCTATTGCGATGGCTGCTAAGCTTCTCGAAGTTGCAGTCCCTGATGTAGTAAAGGACAAGCAGGCTGCCGCCTTGCTGGAAACTATGCATCGTAACGTCAACCACTTAAACTCACTCGTCGTCCAAGTGGTGCAAGAAGAGGCGAACCTCAAGGCGAAAGTGAGTGAGAGAGCAGAAAGGCGGGAAGTCAAGCTGATGGCACTCGTTGAAGGGATTGTCAGCGACCTACGACCATTAGCGGCTGCTTCAAACCTGCGTTTAATCAACAAAGTACCCGAAGAGCTGACAGCGTTCGCTGATGCCAACATGTTAACTCTTATTTTTCAGAACCTGATCTCTAATGCCATCGACTACACCCCGAACGGAGAAGTTATTATCGGAGCGCAGAAGATCGAAGAATCCGCTTCTATCGAATGCTGGGTTAGCGACACTGGCGTAGGGATTCCAGTAGACCGGCTGGAAAAGGTGTTCGACAAATTAGAAACTGATCCAGACAAGAAAAGCGGCATGGGACTCGGCTTGGCAATCGTCAAGCAATGCGTCGAAGCGCACGGCGGTGAGGTGGCGGTTAACAGTGAACTCGGTCAAGGCACGACATTTCGATTCACAATTCCTTACAGGGCAGGAGAAGGGTAGGAACGGTCGTCAAGCCCGCATCTAACAACTCATTCAACCGGAGCGCGAATAGCATTACTTTTATGCGCTAGACTTGAATCTATCGGCATTGTGTGCGCGCCCGGTTAATTCCAGCGTTAGGTGGCTGCCTTAATGGCACCCAAGCTATTGAGTGGATTGATCTCTGACCGCTTATCACTTTTGAGGAGCGATCAGCCACTTGAAGACTCTCAGGCGCGGCGGCGGCAGATGTTCTCGCACAAATCGAGTTGTGAGCCTGAGTTGCTTGGACATCTTCTGCCAGTAGTAT
>JAVHWL010000059.1:0-65232 GCA_032159825.1 Acidobacteriota bacterium | reverse complement strand
GTTGCCATCTCGTTGCTACGTATCTGCGGGGCAGCAAACATTGCGGCGGCGTGTCGTCGTTATGCCGCACAACCGGCGCTCGCACTGGCGGCGGTCGGTATTCGTCTCCGAGAATGAATAGACCCTGTCCTCATGCACGGTTAATAAAATGAAAGGGATTGATAGTTAGCCAGTCCTTTTCAACTCACTTCACTTTTCCGCTTGATGATGACGGGAAGTTGATCTCCGACACCATCGAAACTCGAACGGCCCGAAATACCGGCGGTCGTTTTACGACTTACCTGCTCGCCGTCTCAGTAGAGACTTGCTCCCATTCTTCGTAAAGAGCGCGAAGCCGCGTATCCGTAAGCTGATAATCTTCGTTGAGAGCCTTGAGGCGTTCGGAATCGCGTGCGACTTCCGGTTGGCCGAGTTGTTCTGAAAGCTCGGCCAGCCGTTTCTCAGCTCCGGCAATCTCAGCCTCGATTGATTGAGAATCACGAATCGTCTGCTTCTTCCCGCCCTTGCCTTGAGCGGCTTTCGTCTTCGGGCGTGCGACCGTTGTTTCTTTGGGCTTCGCGGGCAGAGGCTCTTCTCGCACCGGCGCGCGTTTCTTGGCTGCCTTCCAGTCGTGATATTCCGTGTAGTCGCCGTCGTAATGCTCTGCTCCGCCAGAGCCGTCGAGCGCGAGAATCTGCGTGGCGACGCGGTCGAGGAAGTAGCGGTCGTGGCTGATGGTTAAGATCGTGCCCTGAAAGGCGTCTAGAGCTTCTTCGAGAGCTTCGCGTGAAGGGATGTCCAGATGATTCGTCGGCTCGTCAAGGATGAGGACGTTGACGCGGGAATAGATCAGCTTGGCGAGGGCGAGCCTGCCTTTCTCGCCGCCCGAAAGATCGCGCACATGCTTATAAACATCGTCGCCTGTGAAAAGAAACTTGGCGAGGAAGGAGCGCAACTCTCCCGCTGTCGCGGTTGAAAGGGCAACGCGACGCAGTTCCATGATGATCTCGTTGCGGTCGTCCAGATCATCCAACTGCTGCGCGTAATAACCAATCTGCACTTTCGTTCCCCAGCGCATTTCGCCTGCGAGCGGCTGGAGCTTGCCGAGAACGGTTTTGATGAACGTCGTCTTGCCGGAACCGTTCGGGCCGATAATCCCCAGGCATTCACCGCGCCTGAGCGTGAACGTGATGTCGCGCGCCAGGAGCTTGCCCGGATAACCGACCGTCCCATCTACGACGGTCAGAACCTGCGTGCCCGCGCGCTCAATCGCTTGCAGACGAAAATCGCCCGATGATTGATCGGGCCGCACAGCCTCGACGCGATCAAGTTTTTCGAGCATCTTGCGGCGCGACTTGGCCTGCTTGGTCTTTTGCCCGGCGAGGTTGCGACGGATGAACTCTTCGGTCTTGGCAATCATGTGCTGCTGGTTCTCGTAGGCGCGTAGCTGCGCCTCGCGGCGCACTTCGCGCTCGACCAGGTATGCGGAGTAGTTTCCCGTGTAGCTCGCCGCGCGCCCCAACTCAAGCTCGACTATGCGGCGACAGGTGCGATCCAGGAAGTAGCGGTCGTGGCTGATGATGACGTAGGCGTTGTTGTATGCGGTCAAAAATTCTTCGAGCCATTCAACCGAGTTGACATCCAGATGATTCGTCGGCTCGTCGAGCAGGAGAACGTCAGGCTCCGCAAGAAGCAGGCGCGCAAGCCCCAGGCGATTCTGTTGCCCGCCGGAAAGTTTCTCCGTCTCCAAACTCCAACTCTCGCGCTCAAAGCCCAGGCCCTGCAAAATCGCTTCCGCCTTAGCCGTGTACTCGAATCCACCCTCGCGCTCGAACTGGTGTTGAAGATCGCTGTAGCGCTCAAGCACAGCTTCCAGATCGTCGCTCGCTTCAGCCATGCGATGCTCAAGCTCGTGCATCTCATGCTCGATCTGTTGAAGATGCCCGAAGGCTGAGAGCGCAGACTCATGCACGGTAGACCCTGCCTCGAAATGCACATGCTGCGAGAGCAGGCCCAGACGCACGCCGCGCGCACGCACTACGTCTCCGCTATCTGCTGTCTCTTCGCCGCTGACCAGACGGAAAACGGTCGTCTTCCCTGCCCCGTTGCGCCCGACCAGCCCGACATGCTCGCCCGGATTAACCTGCACGGATGCGCCGCGCAAGACATCCTGCGAGCCGTAAGATTTATGAACATCCGAGAGACGGAACAACATGGCGACAATGACAAGTGGCGAGTGACAAGTGACGAGCTAAAGACTTTTTCTTGTCACTCGTCACTCGTCACTTGTCGCTATTTCTTTGGTGATGCACTTGCTGCGGGACTGGCTGTTGCCTGTGGGGTTGCAGAAGCTGCCGGACTTGCGGCTGGAGAAGCGGTAGTACCTGGTGTCGCCGGGCGCAGGCCACTCATCTTATCAGGACTGGCGACAATATCTGCTGCAAGCTTGTTTTCGATCTTCGATTCGTTCGTGGCTACGCGCAATAGCGCCTCGACCAAAATCTGCTTGCGTTGATTAACCAGGCCGTCTGTAATGTCTTTGCGCACCTCTGGATTATCAAGTGTCAGGTTCTCGGTCTGCAAACGCTTATCTGTCAATTTGAAGATGTACCATTGACCACTACCAAGGCGTTGCGGTGGTGTGTAATCACCATTTTGCATCTGGGAGAAGAACTTGGCGATTAGGTCCTGCGGGAGTCCTAGCTGTTTTAGTTGATCTTCAGTGAAGTAACGTTGAAGGTCTCCTCCGCGAACACTGCTTTGCGGATCTTCGCTCTTCTCTCGGGCGATGGTCGCGAAATCAGCGCCGTTTTTCAAGCGCTGATAGATAATGTCAATTTTCTGCTTGGCTTCAGCTTCGCCTTTAGCATCATCGGTCAAGCCTTCATTTACTGCCGGATCAACCAAAATAGCGGCGAGGGCAACACCTCGTGCGTTGATGTATCGCTCCTTATTATTGTTGTAGAAATCCTCAAGCTCTTTTTCACTTGGAGCACCGACAGTGCTACCGATCTTGTCAAGCAGCTTTTTAACTGCGATCTGCTTGCGCGCAATGTCTCGCAGTTGTTGCTCCGTTTGATTGTTATCCTTGAGCATCTTTTGATATTGCTCTTCAGTCATGCCGTTCTGCTGCTTCTGCTCGTTAATAGCTTGCGTAATCTCATCTTCTTTTGGCAGGAGTCCTTCCTTCTCCGCACGCTGAAAAAGAACCTCCTGTTTAATGAGATCGTCGAGTACCTGTAAACGTGCCGCCGCTTGTTCAAGTGGTGATAGCTGTGGCTGCGGCTGCTGTTGCCCCTTCATTTGTTGAACGAGAATGGTATCAACCTCACCCAATTTGATCTCTTTGCCATTGACCGTTGCAGCAACGTTTTCTTTGCTCGTGCTACCACCGCCGCTGCCGGTGCTATTGGCGTTATTGCACGCGGCGAAGGCCAACGCGCTGGCGGCGATGACCGTGATTAGAACTGTCTGTTTGATTACTCTGGACACTTTCTGCTCCTTCAAAATTGACGATAATAACTGTCGGTTACGCTCGCTTCTCATCCTACCTGCTTGACGTTTCGGAAAACTGTTTGCTATAAGTTTTCGTTTTGAATCTCTCGCTTAGATTCGCTTGTTCTTAACAAAGAGATGGCTCATAGAGTTTTCTACTGTTCGGAGGTACTCGATAATCATGGCTAAACGATGCGAAGTCTGCGGCAAAGGGCCGCAATTCGGTAATAATGTTTCCCACGCGAACAACCGCACGCGGCGGCGCTTTGATCCCAACCTGCAATCAATCCGTGTGCAACGCCCCAAAGGAGGCGTCGAGCGCATGAAGGTTTGCACCAGTTGCATCAAGGCCGGTAAAGTCGCTAAAGCGGCCTGAACCGCGCGCATTCAATCTTTTCAAACTACTAGCTACCATTCGCAGGCTTCACCGACCGGACACGGTCAGCGCAACGCCTGTGCTGGTAGCTATTCTTTTCCGGCCAGAGCGATAACGTCTATCTCCACGCGCGCATCACGCGGCAGGCGCGCCGCCTGAACAGTCGAACGCGCTGGCGGATTCTCCTTGAAATACTGCCCGTAAACTTCGTTCATTGCCGAGAAATCACCCATGTCCGCGATAAAGACCGTCGTCTTGACGACTCGTTCAAGACTGGTTGCCGCTGCTTCGAGCAGAGCCTTGAGATTACGCATCACCTGATGCGTTTGCTCTACGATACCGCCCTCAACAAACACGCCCGTCTTTGGATCAGTAGGAATCTGTCCCGAAGCGAAGACAAAACCTCCGGCGCGCACAGCCTGCGAATACGGCCCAATGGCCCCGGGCGCTCTCTCAGTCTTGATGATCTCCCTCACTATACAGATAACCTCTTTTTCAATTCCTCAAACAAACTGCGCATTCTAACAGAAGGCCGGATAGGAAGGCAAAAGTAGATTTAGGCTTGCTCAGTGCTGTGGCTACGATTCCGCATAACAAAACGGGGTGGAGTGCGTATAACGCACCCAGTGGAGCTAAAACCTTCGGGGATTTGCAGGGCGGCGGGTGTTATATGGAAAAAGTACGTCTAATACAAAGTTAGGCCGCGAACAAAGGGGTCAAGGCATTTGTCAGGCGGTAGCTAACCCCTCCCGGTTCTGTTCGCGGGAATCTCATTGACAACCCGGACGCGAAAGGAATAACTTGCGCGTGCTCTAACACCCTACCCCTGCTTAAGTTCTGAACGAGAGAAGGAGATTCGATGTCAGTACAAGTCATCGTTGCTCAAGTCGGGCCGCTGCCCATAACCACCCCTTTTGCCGCGCCGGGCGACGCGCCCATGTATTTGGAAGTCAATGGTTCAGTCTGGACTCAATCAGTCGACAAATTAATTGGAATCGTAGTCGCGCTTGATGGCAAGGTAGTCGGCAAAGCGCAAATTTGGTCGAACGGCATGGCAACGCACCGCGCCGTGGTCCCGGCTTACATTAAAGTCCAGCTCACCCAGGGACAGCACACGCTCACACTGTCCGCCGACAGTAGTACGATATCGGATTTGAATGATCGTTACACCGCCGTGCTTCACTTCTAAGAGCTAACGCAGAGGGCCGGCAGCGAGTGAAGGTACATTTCCCCGGCCCTTTGCGTTTACCCACAGTACCGAGAAGCCAAAGTCTTAACTATTTCTCATGCCGCGCCCAACAACTCATTCAACCGGAGCGCGAATAGCGTTGCTTTTATGCGCGAGACTTCGTTGGTTATCAGGGCTTGTCGCGCCCGGTTAATTCGGACGTTAGATGCTTCTGCAAAATGCTGGAAAGCTAAAACGAGATTTTGATATGACAACTATCGGAACTGTCGAAAGTTTATGGCGCTATCCGGTTAAAAGTATGCGCGGCGCGGAAATGCCCGAAGTTTTCATGGGATTTTCGGGCATCTATGGCGACCGATACTACGCCTTCAAAAATTCCGCCGCCCGCAAAGGATTCCCTTATTTGAACGCAAACGTGCAGCAACAAATGCTGGCTTATCGTCCACAATTTCGTCACCCGGAACGCTCCTCAAAACCGCCGAATTTGACCGAAGCAATGAGCATCGCACCCGGCGTCACCCCTGCAAACGGTGATGCGGAAGATATGGCGTTAGACATTGTCACGCCGTCAGGCGAAATCATTTCCGTTGATGATCCGGCACTTATAAAACTACTTGGCGAAGGAATCAGCGAAAAGAATCAACTGAAACTCGTGCGGTCAGACCGCGCTTTAACCGATTGCCGTCCGGTTTCAGTAATCAGCCTGTCAACCGTTCGGCAGGTTGAATCGGAATTGGGCATTACGCTTGATAAGCGGCGTTTTCGAGCAAACATCTATTTAGATTTCTCGTCAGACGGCGGCGGATTTGCTGAAGATAATTTTGTCGGTCGTCGTTTGCGTATCGGTTCAAAGGCGACAATTATGGTTCTTGAGCGGGACCCGCGCTGTAAGATGATTTCGCTCGACCCGGATACGGGTGAACACAACCCGGAAATTTTACGGAAAGTCGCCCAAGCACACGGTAATTTTGCCGGAGTTTATTGTGCGGTTTTGGTCGAAGGTTTATTGAAAAAAGGCGATTTAATCGAACTGGTAGCCAATTAATTTTCCGATTATCATTTGTAATTTTAACATGCGTGGAGTGGGTTAATTCGAACGGTAGGCGGTAGCAGAATAATGCTAATCTTGTAAGAAAAAACGGATGAAAAAACCTTTCCTCTATACTATTATCGCAGCTCTCGCTTCATTGCTCTTTATTGGCAGTGATGCGCTCGCTCAAGGGGATGCTCCCCGCTTCGAGATTGGCGGTCAGTTCCCCTTGCTGTCCCTCAACAAGCCTTCTTCACAATGGGAGGATTTCGTTCTTGGACACGTAGCTGTACCTGGTTTCGGCGCTAGATTTACTTACAATGTGACGAACAATATTGCTCTTGAGGCGGAAGGTAATTTCTTTCCGGGACGATATGACGACTTCGGCATTCCGGGTGGGCAGATCTATCAGGGTCAGTTCGGCGTCAAGGCCGGCAAGCGTTTCAAGAAGGTCGGCCTCTTTATCAAAATCCGACCGGGTTTCGTCAGATTCACTAAGGTAAGTCAGTTTACGGGATTCAGGGCCGTCACCTTTATTCATCCATTTTATGGAGAGGTGCGTTATGAGAATGCTGAGTTTCGTATCGGGAAAGCGACCTATCTCTCAACGGACGTGGGTGGCGTAGTAGAGTTCTATTCGTGGCGACGGATGGTGACACGACTTGATGTAGGAGATACCATCATTCGTTATGGTATCTATCGGGAGCCGCTGCTCATTGTCTGCCCGCTTTCCGCTCCTGCCTGTCCCACGCAGGTATTCGAGCGGCCTGCTGAAACAAGGCACAATCTACAATTTAGCGCAGGCATCGGCATCAGGCTTTGAGTGACACATAACCCGCGCCTGACAACTCATTCAACCGGAGCGGAATTAGCGAACTTCTTATCAATCGATTTAATTGCTCGCTGGTTAAGTCGGGCGTTAGCCCCCTGCACGCAGTTGAATTAGATAATCCATATGCTTTGCCTAATCGTAGGAATTAGATGTTAAAGTTGTCCTGTCAAAGCTATAGCATACTAAGGAGAAACCATGCAGAAGCGCAAACTTGGAAATAGCAACCTGGAAGTGTCGGCTCTCGGATTGGGCTGCATGGGAATGAGCTTTTCCTACGGCCCGCCCAAAGACAAGCAGGAGATGACCTCTCTTCTTCGGGCAGCCGTGGAACGCGGCATCACGTTCTTCGACACCGCCGAGGTTTATGGCCCGTTCTTGAACGAAGAGCTTGTGGGCGAAGCGCTCGCTCCCTTCCGCAAGCAAGTGGTCATCGCCACCAAGTTCGGATTCAACCTTAGTCCTGATTTCGATCCCAGGGGGATGAAGGGTGCGCCCGGACTGAACAGTCGGCCAGAGCGAATCAAGCAGGCCGTCGAGGGTTCGCTCAAGCGACTCAAGGTCGAGACGATAGATCTGCTCTATCAACACCGGGTTGACCCGGACGTGCCCATTGAAGACGTGGCGGGCGCGGTGAAGGAACTGATTCAGGCGGGTAAGGTCAAGCACTTCGGCCTTTCCGAAGCGGGAGTGCAAACGATCCGTCGCGCACACGCAGTCCAGCCGCTCACCGCCCTCCAGAGCGAATACTCGCTGTGGACGAGAACCCCTGAGAAGGAAGTGATACCGGCGCTAGAGGAACTCGGAATCGGCTTCGTGCCGTACAGCCCTTTGGGCAAGGGCTTCCTCACGGGCAAGATTGATGAAAACGCGACCTTCGACAGCACCGACTTCCGCAGCACGCTGCCTCGCTTTACGCCGGAAGCACTGAAAGCGAATCAGGCTCTGATTAATCTGCTCGGCCAGATAGCGCAACGTAAGCAGGCGACACCGGCTCAGATGGCGCTCGCGTGGCTGCTGGCCCAGAAGCCCTGGATCGTTCCCATCCCAGGCACCACGAAGCTGCATCGCCTGGACGAAAACATCGGTGCAGTCTCAGTCGAACTCACGCCCGACGATCTGCGTGACATTGATACGGCTGCCTCAAAGATCACAGTGCATGGTGCTCGATACCCCGAAAACCTCGAGCGAACGACCGGTCGCTGAGCGGGCTGCGAAGGAGGTTGACCGACGATATGACAGCACTCGACGGATGGGAGAACTTCTACGTCATCGTCGGCTCGTCTGCCGGTGCCCTGATCGGATTGCAGTTCGTCGTGATGACCCTCATTGCCGACATGCCGATCACTCGTGGTAATGCACAAGCCAGCGACACCTTTACGACGCCGACCGTCGTTCATTTCGGAGTCGTGCTGTTGCTATCAGCGGTTATAAGCGCTCCTTGGAACGGGATCACTACCATCGCAGATCTCTGGGGCTTAGTGGGCCTCAGCGGCGTAGTGTATGTCATCCTTGTGGCTCGGCGTCTGCGATTGGAAACCGCAATCGCAGACGCCTACAAACCTGTGTTCGAGGACTGGTTGTTTCATGTTCTGCTTCCATTGGCGGCATACGCAATGCTTGCCGTCTCGGCAGGCGCGGCTTACTCCCATCCCCGCGCAGCCCTGTTGCTCGTGGGCGCTGGGGCGCTGCTCCTGCTTTTCATCGGCATTCACAATGCGTGGGACACCGTCACATATCACGTCTTGGTGAAGAGACAGGAACAAAGGGATGCTAAGCAGCATCGCTGAGGAGTCATCGAAACCAACTTCCGCCGGACAATCTTCGTGACATTTAGGCCACCCCTTGCAATCTCTCTACATCGAGCACACCGGGCACGCTCTTGATTGAATTGATTACTTTGTCTAGGTGCTTAACATCGAAGACTTCCACCGTCACCTCAATGCGCCCACGCTCATCGGGTGCGACCGAAGCGCGTGCGTCGCGGATGCCGGTCTTCATGTCGGAGATGGCTCCGGTGATTCCGGCGATCATGCCCGTGCGGTTTTCCGTAATCGCCAGCAGCTTGACTGCGTAAGCAGCGTTATCGGATTTACCGGCCCACTCGACTTCGACGATTCGCTCAGGGTTGACCATTAACTGGTCTACGTTTTTGCAGCGCCTGGTATGAACGGCGACGCCCTTGCCGCGCGTGATGTACCCGACAATATCTTCGCCGCGAAGCGGATTGCAGCAGCGAGCGCGCGCTACCATCAGGTCGTCCACGCCGCGCACGACGATGGCATCGTCGCCCAACCGTATCAGACGGCGGACGGCGCGCATGCCGCTGCGAAGTTTCGACTCCTTCTGCGTGTCTAGTTCTTCAAACTTTTCAGGGCCAAGATATTTCGCAAGGATGTTGCGCGGCACAAGCTTGCCGTAGCCGATGGCCGCCAGCAGATCATCAACGCGGCCATAGCCGTACTCGCCAGCGATACGTTTGAGCGCGCCGTCGCCGTCACTCAACAGCTTCTTCGAGGAGAGTTGAAACCTGGCAGCTTCTTTCTCGAAGAGCTTGCGCCCGATCTCTATACTTTCGGCGCGTTGTTGCTCTGAGACCCAGTGCCTGACACGATTTTTGGCGCGCGAGGTGGCAATGAAGTTGAGCCAATCGCGGCTGGGGTGCGAATTTGTGGTGGTGAGAATCTCTACGACATCGCCGTTCTGAATCAGCGTGCGAAGCGGAACCATGCGACCGTTGATGCGCGCCCCCGTACAGGTGTTTCCAACTTCAGAGTGAATCGAGTAGGCGAAATCAACGGTCGTTGCGCCGCGCGGCAACTGGATAACTTTGCCCATCGGTGTGAAGGCATAAACGTCTTTCGGATAGAGGTCGAGCTTTAACGAATCGAGAAAGTCGCGTGAGTCCTTGACCTCCTGCGTCCATTCCACCAGGGAGCGTAGGGCCTGCAAAGCTTTATCATCATCGCGCTTGCCGCGCTTGTCGTCCTTATACTTCCAGTGAGCCGCCACACCCTCTTCTGCGATGTGGTGCATCTCTTCCGTGCGAATCTGAACTTCAAAGGATTGCGCTTTCGGGCCGATGACGGACGTGTGCAATGATTGATAAAGATTGTCGCGCGGGGTTGCGATCCAATCCTTGATGCGTCCGGGCACGGGACGCCAGTTGTTGTGAATGACGCCGAGCGCGGCGTAACAATGTCGAACTTCGTTCGGCGTGATAACGCGCGCTGCGACCAGATCATAGACCTGATCGAGATCAATCTTCTGCAACTGCAACTTCTTCCAGATCGAGTAAAGACGTTTGATACGTCCTTCGATGCGGACGTAGGGCACTTCCGCTTCATGCATCTTTTCCTCGATGCTGGCGGTAATCTCTTTGAGGAAGGCTTCGTTAACTGGACGGCGCTTTTCTAGTTGCGCGGTCAGTTCGCGGTACTCTTCCGGGTGTAGATGCTGAAAGGCGAGGTCTTCAAGCTCGCCGCGCAATTTGCCCATGCCGAGGCGGTGGGCGATGGGCGCATAAATATCCATTGTCTCCTGAGCAATGCGCTTGCGCTTCTCAGGTTTCAAATATTGAAGGGTGCGCATGTTGTGCAGCCGGTCCGCGAGTTTGACAAGGACGACTCGCACGTCGTTGACCATTGCCAGGAGCATCTTGCGGACGTTTTCAGCCTGCTGCTCTTCGAGCGAGACGTTGCTGATCTGCGAGATTTTTGTCAGGCCGTCAACCAGCAGGGTCACTTCATCGCCGAAGTATTTGCGAATCGTCTCAAGATCAACGAGCGTATCTTCGACGACATCGTGAAGCAGCCCCGTCGAAACAGAGACTTCATCAAGCCGCATGTCCGCGAGAATATTTGCGACTTCAAGCGGATGCACGAGGTACGGCTCACCCGATGCGCGCGTCTGCCCTTTGTGCTCACGCGCGGAAAAGAAGTAGGCGCGGCGCAGCATGGCAAGGTCCGCCTGCGGATGATTGCGGCTAACTTTTTCGACAATGTCCTCGATGCGAATCATAAAACAGTTTTGAGTTTTCAGATTTGAGTTTTCAGTTAGTTGCTTCCAACTCAAATCTGAAAACTGAAAACTGAAAACTGATTACCATTATAGCAAGAGGTGATGCCCGACCCGAAAGTCAAGCATCACCTCAAGGCGTGTGGCAAGTTTAGGCTAGTTCAGAAGGGCGCGCCGCTGTCACATCTCAAGTTAACTGGCAGGCTGTGCCGGAGTGTCAGGCGTTTTATTCTGCTCATGCAGTTGTTGCGTGCGCTTCAATGCTTCCAGAGCCTGCTTCTCGTAATCCGCTGCCTTACCCTCGTTTTCGTCCATCTTGGCAAGCTTTGCGGCTTCTCGCAGCAAGTTGTACTTCTGGCCCCATGCTGTTTCATTGTCAGGCTTCATGCTGATCGCAGTTTCAGCCATTTGCAGCCCGTGCGTCATACACTGTTGAGCTTTGTCGTACTCACCTGCATCCTGCGGTTTTTTGTATTGAACTGAGACCGAGCCGTCAGGCTTCGAGACGTTCTGCTTGTTCTTGTCCGTGACCTCTATGGAACACTCCCAATCTTTGTTGGCGAGAAAGGCGTAAGCATCGGAGCGGCGCTCACCGGAGACAGCGCCGTCGTTAGCACGCTTTTCAAGCCAGGTACGCTGCTCATCTTTCTTGTCAAGATAACCGAGCAGGATAGTCACGGCAGTAAATGCCTGGTCGTTGTTTGGGTCTTTCGCCTCAACCTGCCTATATAAGTTAATGGCCTCTTCCGCTCTTTTGATATTAGGGTCGCTGGGGTCTCCCCTACGATACTGCGTCTGAAGCGTGACGGCGAGAATCAACGGGGCGTTCTCGTTCGTCGGGTCCAGCTCCATCGCTTTCCGAGCGTACTTCTCCGCGTCGTCATATTTTTTATCTTTATAAGCGGAGACGGCTTCGTTGAGCTGGCTCTTGGCGCGTATGCCGTTGATGTAGCCGCAGCCGGAGGTAGCGACGAGAATGGTTAGAATCAGGATGCCGATTCTAGCATGAGAGAGTTTCATCAGTGATTGCTCCCGAATGTAAGACAAGGCGCAGGCGAGCGAAGTAGTCGCGCCTGCGCCCTGAATAATCTTATTGGTCTAGAGCGTCAACCTGTAATCCAACCGGGTCTGCGCCCGCCCCTTTGATCGCATCTATGACTTTGACGACATCACCATACTTAAAGGATTCGGGCGCTTTGATGAAAACCGTTCTTTCGACGATATTGGTGCCGAACTTATACACACCTTGCTCCTCGCGCTTGCGCAAGACATCTGCGAGTGTCGAACTTAAGCGGCTGGTATTGTCAATCGTGCCAATATCCTCTTGGTTCAATTGGAGCCTGTTGTCCTTTAGTATGTCTACGCGGAGCGTGAGATTACTGGCGGTTACATCCTGCGGCGCGTTCTGTTGCTGCTCAGGGATCAACGTCTTGAAGCGTTTTGGCTTGAGCGGTGTGACCACCATGAAGATAATCAACAGCACCAGCAACACGTCTATCAGCGGCGTAACATTGATATACGGCACAGCCCTTGAGCCGCCGCCCCCACTCATTCCCATAAGTCAACTCCTTAAGTTAATGTAAACGAACGCTTGCCCCTCCTCGACGGAGGAGGAGCAGCACAACTGTTGCCCCTGTGTGCGTTTAATCAACCGGGTCTTTCATGCTCTTCTTACGGTCTGCGACCAGCCCGATCTGCGTCACCCCACCTGCTTCCGGGGAGCGAATGATGTCAATGATGCCAACCACCTGCCCGTAGCTGACGCCGATGCCGCTCTTGATGTAGACAACGCGCTCCGCGTCGGTCTTTTTCTTCTCAATGTCAGACTTGAGGATTTGCGCCAATGCCAGCCTGCCTTCATCCTTGGGGTTTTTCAGGTCGGCAATTTTATACTCCTTCTCTCCCAGATAGAATTCGCCATCTTTTGGAATCGAGATGATGGTCGAATCTTTGGAAGAGATGGCCTTCTCTTCTTTCGCGTAGTTCGTTTCAGTTGGAATGTTGACGTTGACTCCCTGCTGCAAACTGGGCGTCACCAGCATGAAGATAATCAACAGCACCAACATGATGTCAACCATTGGCGTGACATTGATCTCAGAGTTGAGACCGCCCCCGCCGCCAGATGCCATTCCCATAACCAAACCTCCTTCAACCCTGGTCACGCATGCCAGAGGAGTGCCCCCACAGGCACTCCCGGACGCGCGCCCCTAAGTCGCGGTCGCTATTTCTTGCTCATTACGGATTCAATCGCTTTGAGCGACTCTTCAAGAAGTAGTCAATCAGCTCTGAGGCCGAGTTATCCATCTCTACGATGAAGCTATCAACCTTGCCCGTAAAGTAATTAAACAACCAGACCGCAGGAACGGCGACGACCAGGCCGAGCGCCGTCGTAATTAGCGCCTCGGAAATACCACCGGCGACAGCTTCGATACCCGCGCTCGCGTTGGTCTTCATGCTCTGGAAAGCGTGGAGGATGCCGTACACCGTGCCGAACAAGCCGACGAACGGCGCGGTCGAGCCGATAGTCGCAAGCCCTGACAGGCCGCGTCGAAACTCAGCCGTCTTGATTGCGATGGCGCGTTGTAGAGCGCGCTTACTTGCCTCGATCTCATCGCCGGAAATTTCACTTGATTGCTCGTGAGCGCGAAACTCCTGAAGGCCGGAATTGACGATCATTGCAAGATGCGACCTTCGATGCTTGTCGCTGATGTTGATGGCCTCTTCGATCCGGTCATTCTTCAGAGCCTGCGCAACGCGCGGAGCGAATTCGCGCGACTGCTTTTTGGCCTGCGAGAAGGTCAGGTAACGCTCGACCATGATCGCGATTGAATAGACGGACATCAGAAGCAGAATACCAACCACCGTGTAAGCGACGGCGTCGAGATTCTTGAAAATCTCGTACATCGAGAATCTGCCTTTTTCGCCGACATCACCGGGACTGGCTCCCGGACTTGCTGCCGGACTAGCCGCAGCATCCTGCAAAAACATCAAGAAGCCATAGGCTTTCATTCCGAGAAGGCTTGTTAGAATAGTCACGGTAAACCCCTCCAATTAGGTTTCAATAGAATTTATGCGATCAGGCTGCGGCGAGAAGAGCAGTCAGCGATTCCCTCACGCTGACTGCTCTCTCACGACAATCCCATGCTACTGAGCAACGAAGTTATAGGTGATGACGCCTGTGACTTTCACGGGCTGGCCGGAAAGCTGCGTCGGCGTAAAGCGCGCCCCATAAGCAGCCTGCACTGCCGCTTGCTGCAACAATGGGTGGCCGCCGACAGCTTTGGCCGAGATCACTTTGCCGGACTCGTCTATTGTGACCTGCACGGTGACTGTCCCGGCTGCGTGAGCGGCTCTCGCAATCGCCGGGTAGGGCGGCTTCGGCAAACTAATCGCCTTGCCATTAAGCACGCCGCCGGAGATTGGCGCTGTGCGCTTCGGCGCTGGCGTAGGTGTAGGCTTGGGGGGCGGCGGCGGCGGTTCATCAGACACGACCGGGGTCGGTGGGCCGCCTGAGCCAGGACCGTTGGCACTCGGGTCTCCAAGCGGGCTGCCGCCACCTGGCGGTATGTAATCTACTTTGCCCTTGACGGCACCCGGCACCGGCGGCGACTGTCCCTTGTTAGTTACAGAGATACCTTTCTGCACTACCTCCGGGCGGTCAGTGATTAACTCTCTGACGGTAGCCACCTGCTGCTCTACTTTTACCTGCGTCTGTTTTGGCTGCTCTTTCTGCTGTTCCTGCTTAACTGGCTGCGGCTCTTCGGCGACTCTGGCGATGAGCTTCATGTCAGATAGATTCTGCGCAGATAAAGACCTATCGTACTGATCAATAGCGAAGACCAGCAGACCCATGAACAGTACAAAGTAGAGCGCAAAGGTTCCGAAAAAGAACCAGCCTCTTCGCGCGCTATCATCATGGTGCGCGGTTGACTCAACTAACTGATCAAACATTGACTTTCCTCCCTATTCCGGTGCCAAAGGGTCAGGGGTGTGAAAACCAGAAAATCTGATAATTGCTTCAAACAATACTACCGACGCCCGCCCGCGAGAGAAATAAAAACTAAAGAATTGAAAGGGGGAGCAGCGGTCATCCGGCGTTTTCGAGCGCGCCGCATAAGTTTCCAACCCGACCACCGCGCGGGAATGCAACAAAACTTACAGGCCATCTCAGCATAGACAACCGCGCCTCCGTGTCCGTTCACAAGCATGAAGCGCGGGCGCGATTTCAGGAATATTTAATTGACCAGCAACGCGGGCAGTCTATGCCGTAGAGAATAAGAAAGTCAAGCATAAAAGCAAGAGACAAAAAGTCTGGCGAGTCCAGCAAGTCCAGCGAGTTTAGCGAGTATTTTTGACTTGCCAGACTCGCCGGACTCGCTAGACTTTAAGTTGTGGTTGATTGACGACGCCTCCGCCAGCCTTCGCCTTATGCGCGCGTGGCAGTTGCCCTGTGGCGCGCCCGCCTGCGCTCGTCGTCGGCGTCGTGCGCGACTTCGAGGCGTCAACGCGCTGCTGCCACCAAACCATAATCGGGCTGGCGATTGCGATGGATGAGTAGGTGCCGAAGACGATACCGATGAGCAAGGCGAGCGAAAACCCGCGCAGGACTTCGCCGCCGAAAAGCACCATTGCCAGCACGGACAGAAAGACCAGCCCCGAGGTGATAACCGTGCGCGATAGCGTCTGGTTGATCGAATCGTTCGTGACCTTGTAAAGGGAGTCGCGGCGGTGCAGGCGCAGGTTCTCGCGTATGCGGTCGAAGACGACGATGGTATCGTTAACGGAGAAGCCGACGAGCGTCAAAAGCGCGGCGATGACCGTCAGACTAATCTCCCATTGCATGATCGAGAAGATGCCGAGCGTGACCAGCACGTCGTGGAAGACGGCGATGACAGCCGCCGCGCCATACGTCCACTCGAAACGGAAAGCTATGTAGAGAAGGATGCCTATCAGCGCGGCCAGCGTGACCGAGATGGCCTGAATGCGTAACTGCTTTCCGGCGACTTCGCCAACGGCATCAGTGCTCTCGATTTTGTAAGCCTCATCTTTCGGGCCGAAGGTATCAAGAGCCTTCCTGACCTTCAGCACACCGGGGTCAACCTGCGCTTGACTCGCTTGCTGTCCCTGAGCTGGCTGCCCCTCCTGCTGCTGCTGCTCAGGAGGCGTCTGGTTCTGAGGCTGCGGTGTAGGGGTCGGCTGCGGAGCCGTGCTTGCGGCTACATCCTGGCGGGGAACTTTAATCAGAACCACGTCGGGCTTATCGGTCGGCTGGATGATTGCATCGCCAACGCCCTGTTGAGCGAACCGGCTGCGGATTGTCTCGTCGCTTGGCCGGTCTTTGAGAAACCTCGCAGCGATAACAGTGCCGCCCTTGAAATCAACACCCAGGTTGAAAGCATCAGTGCCGCCCGGCACAGCTTGTCGTGCAATGGCCGAAGCCAGCCCCGCCAGCATCAACAGTGTCGAGATGCCAATGAAAATGCGGCGATTCGCCAGCCAATCAATGCGAACGTCTTTGAAAAATTGAATCATAACAAGTGATAGGTGATAGGTGATGAGTGATAGGTGATAGGATGAAGTTTTTTCTTATCACCCATCACCTATCACCTATCACCGCATTAAATACTGAGCGAATCCGCGCGCCTGCCCTTCTGGTTCAAGTGCCAGATAAAGATTGTGCGCGAGACGTAGACGGCTGAGAACAGGTTGACGAGCAAGCCGAGTATCAGCGTCACGGCGAAGCCCTTGATCGGCCCCGTGCCGAAGACAAAGAGAAAGAGCGACGAAATAACTGTCGTCACGTGCGTGTCAATGATCGTCACGAACGCGCGCGCGAACCCTTGTTCGACGGCAGAAGGCACAGTCTTACCTGTTCGCATCTCTTCGCGTATGCGCTCGAAGATGAGCACGTTCGAGTCAACGGCCATGCCGATGGTCAGGATGATTCCGGCGATGCCCGGCAGCGTCAGCGTCGCCTTAATCATCACGAGCGCGGCCAGCATCAGGATCATATTCAAGAGCAGCGCGACCACCGCGTTGACTCCTGACCCGCGATAGTAAAAGAGCATGAAAGCGATGACGAAGCCGAGGCCGACGACCGATGCCGTCACACCCGAACGAATCGAGTCTGCGCCGAGGCTGGGGCCGACCGTGCGCTCCTCCTGATATTCAATTTCCGCAGGCAAAGCGCCGGAGCGTAGAGTCAGAGCTAAATCGTCCGCAGATGCCTTCGTAAAGTTTCCCGTAATCTGTCCTTCGTCGTAAATCGCCCCCTTGATATAGGCGATAGATTTGACTTCATCGTTGAGAATGACGCCCATGTTCTTGTTGATGTGGCTGGTCGTCCAGGGGCCGAACTTATCCGCGCCCGATTTCTTCAACTGGAAATTGATCTCATATCTATCGCCGCCAGCGCGCCCCTGCCCGGCACTGGCATTTCTGAGTTCGCTTCCATCAACAACAGGCGGCGAGATAACCACCACATACTTCTTCGGCTTCGGCGCGTTCGGGTCGGTTGTTTGATTATTCGCGGCGGTCGGCTCATCGCGTTCGGCGTAGGGCAGCACGCGGCGATTAGGCGGAACTGTTCCGCCTAGAGCCTGGATGGCCTCTTGTTCGGTATTGAAAGTCGGCGCGGTGACAGGCCCGTTACTGGGAGCATCAGGTGAAGGGTCGTGCGGGTCAACGACCTGAACAAGCTCAAGTTTCGATTGTTTCCCCAGCAACTCCTTGAGACGTTCCGGGTCCTGAATGCCTGGCATCTGAAGTAGAATCTGGTGCGAGCCTTGTGCGCCGTGATATTGCAGGGTCGGTTCCGCAACGCCGACAGCGTTGATGCGTGTGTCGACGATTTTATAGGCTTGCTCCGTCGCCTGCTGACCCAGATCGCGTTCCGCCGTTCCGGTCAGCGTCCACGTGATTGTGTTGCCGGAAACGGATGGAGTCCATTCGCGCGTATCAACCTTCTTTGCGGCCTCGTCCTGAATCTCTTTGAGCTTCGCCCCGTCAGCTAAAGTAAGCAGGAAGCGATAACCGCCCGATGTATCCGAACGAACGTCGGTGACGTTAGCCCCGGCATCCTGCGCTATCTTCTGCACAACAGCGGCGTTGTCAGTAGCCATCTGCGCCAGCATTTTCTCGACCTTGACGCGCATCACGAGGTGCGAGCCGCCCTTCAGGTCAAGGCCAAGACGAATATTATCGGAGAGCGACTGCTTGATTCCGGCCAGGGTGAAATCGCTTAACTTCGGACGACGATGCGGCCCGATAACTATATAGAGGCCAACGAGCGTGACGAGCGTGATCAGGATGAAACGCTGAAGTAAATTCCTTTTCTTCATACCTAGCAATAGGTGATAAGTGATAGGTGATAGGTGATGAGTAGAAACCCGGCTCTTACTCATTACCTATCACCTATCACCTATCACTTCCTTTCATTAATTCCCTTCCTCTTCCACCAGCGAGGCAATGGCTGCGCGCGAGATTTCGAGAATGGATTTCTCGCCGCTCCTGATTAAAAAGGTGCTGTCGCGGACAGCCGTGATCGTGCCGACGATGCCGCCGTTGGTGACGACCTTATCGCCTGCCTTCAAGTTGCTGATTGTCTCCTGTAGCTGCTTTTGCCGTTTGCGTTGCGGCACGATCAACAGAAAGTAGAAGACGCCGAAGATCAGAAGCCAGGGCAGAATGGCGACCAGAAAATTACCGCCGCCGCCAGCAGGAGCCTGAAAGAAGATTAGGAAGTTGGACATTTATATTATAGGTTGAGCCGAAATAGTCAGAACATTTGAGACGAAACGCACACAAAACCAGAGCGAGTAAAGGCTCCAGACTTTAACGATAGCGGGCTTCAACGTCTTCACAAAAGCGGAACACGAAGCAGCTCGCCTTGTTTAGATAACGCCGGAGCTAACTCCCTCTAGGAACTCTCGCCGAAATCGCGTGAAATCGCCAGACCGAATAGATTGCCTCACGCGCCGCATAGTGTCAAGGAAGAAGGCCAGGTTGTGATGCGTCAGGAGTATGCTCGCCAGCATCTCTCCGGTCATATATAGATGCCTCAGATACGCGCGCGTGTGGCGACGACAAACGCTGCACGCGCACGTTTCGTCCACAGGCCGCGTATCGCGCGCCCATTGAGCGTTCTTCACGTTGAGTCGCCCGCGCGAGGTGAAAGCCTGCCCGGTTCTCCCGTTTCGCGTCGGCAGCACGCAATCGAACATGTCCACGCCGCGCGCCACACACTCAATCAAATCCTCCGGTGTCCCAACGCCCATCAGGTAACGCGGGCTATCGGCAGGCATCCGGGGAGCAAGCTCCTCGACCACACCGTACATCACACTCTTCTCCTCGCCGACGCTCAAGCCCCCGATAGCGTAGCCGTCGAAACCAATCTCAACCGTTCGCTTCAGACTCTCGCGCCGAAGATCGAGATGCGCCGCGCCCTGCACGATGCCGAACAATGCCTGCGCTCCGCTTAACTTGGAGTCTGGAGTCATTCCAGGCAATCCTTGCGCTTCCCTCTCATCAATCTTCCCTGCGTCCATGCCTTCCTTCTGCAAAGCATCGAAGCTTCGGCGCGAACGCTCGGCCCAGCGCGCGGTCAAGAGCATGCTCTCGCGCGCGACTTCCAGCGTAGCTTTGCCCGGCGCGCATTCGTCAAAGGCCATCACGATGTCAGAGCCGAGCGCGGCCTGCACCTGCATCGAAACTTCCGGCGAGAGGAAACGCAGGCTGCCATCAACGTGCGAGCGAAACTCTGTTCCCTCCTCGCTGATCTTCCTCAGCTTCCCCAAGCTCCACACTTGAAACCCGCCGGAGTCAGTCAAAAGAGCGCGCTCCCAACCGATGAAGCGATGCAGGCCGCCGCACTCACGAATCGTCTCCGCACCGGGGCGCAGCCACAGGTGATACGTGTTGCCCAGGATAATCCGCGCATCAAGCTCCGCCGCTTCGAGAGCTTCAAAGCGCGTGCCCTTAACCGTGCCGAGTGTGCCGACGGGCATGAAGACAGGCGTCTCGATGTTGCCTCGTCGCGTTTTCAAAACGCCGCTGCGAGCCTCGCCGTCCTGCGCCGTGAGTTCCCACTTGATAGGTTGCTTATTCATGTACGGTTGCTTTTGTAATCAGAGCGAACGCTCTTGAGCGTTGGATTTGAACCACAGAGGACACAGAGGAACGCAGAGGAAGAAGTTAAAGGAAACCACAAATTTTAATCTGCTCTTTCAAATCCTTTCTTCCCTCTGCGTTCCTCTGTGCCCTCTGTGGTTAAATAAATCACGCCTGCCATTCGCTCAACTGAAACCAGCCGTGCTCTACACCGAGAGAGTCGCCAGTATTTCATCAGCCGCGCTTTCACCGCTGCGAACGCAATCTGGAATGCCCGCGCCGCTGTATGCGTTGCCCGCGAGTTTCAAGCCGGGAAGCGAACTCAGACGCTCGCGGATTCTTTCCACACGCTCGACGTGTCCCAGGTGATACTGCGCCATCGAGCGCGGCCATTTCTCTACATGCGCGAAGAGCGGCGGCTTCTCGATTCCAAGAAGCTTGAGCAGGTCATCACGCACGGCGGCAATCATCGCGTCTTCATCGAGCGCGTACATCTCAGGCTGGAGCGCGCCGCCGACAAAGGCTCTCAGGAGTGCGTGGCCTTCGGGAGCGCGTCCCGCAAACTTCACGCTGCTGAAAGTGCAGGCCAGGATGGCACGATGTTCGATGAGCGGCACGACGAAGCCAAAGCCGTCTAGCGCATGCGGAATATCCGCTCGCCTGTAAGCCAGATTGATCGTCGCCGTTGAAGCGTAAAGAATCGCGTCGAGTTCGGCGGAGAGCTTAGAGTCCACTTCTCGCAAAAGGTTTGCCGACGCATAAGCTGGAAGCGCGAGACAAACAGCATCGGCGTTAATCGTCTCACCCCCTGCGCCGACTCTAATCTTCCACTGCCGCGTGGCTGCATCCAAAGCAAGCGATTCCGCTCTGGTGTTGAGACGAATGTTGACACTACCCAGTCGCTCGACAATCGCGTCCACTAAGACCCTCATCCCTTCATCAAAAGAGAGAAAGAGACTGTAACGCGCGCCGCTCGTGCCCTTAGATTCTGCAAGACTCTGCTGGTGACGCCGTTTCCACATCGCGCGAATCAGGCTGCGATGCTCGCGCTCCATCTCCAGAAAACGCGGCATCGTCGCGCGCAAAGATAGATGCTCAGGGTCAGCCGTGTAGATTCCTCCGACCATCGGTTGAGCCATTCGCTCAAGAGCTTCGCGTCCGAGCCTGCGCCTCACAAATTGCGCGAGGCTTTCATCATCGCTGCCGTTGGCAGCCGCGCGTTTCGGCAAGAGCAGATCGAGCGCCATCCGCGCCTTGCCCGTCCAACTGAAAATCGAGGTCGTCACAAACGGCCAGAAGCGCGTGGGCGCGAGCAGTTGAAACCCTTCGGGGACAGCGCGCAATTTCCCATTACGAACGATGAAACTGCGACGGTGCGCCTCTCTAGTTTCAATCAAGCGCGGTGCAAGGCCGATGCGCTTCGCCAATGCAACTGCTTCAGGCTTTTCGGAAATAAACGAATCCGGCCCGCCTTCGAGCAAGAAGCCGTCGCGCCGCTCCGTGCGAATGACGCCGCCCAACGCCGCGCTCGATTCGAGCAACACGACTTCCATCTTTGTTTTCGAGTGAGCGTTTTGCTCTACGAGACGATGAGCCGCAGCGAGACCGCTGATGCCGCCGCCGATGATGACGACTCGTGTTGTCTGCTTGTCTATTATCTCGTTCATCAAGTGGCGCGCTCACGCGACGACAGGTCTGTCTGCGCTCATCAGGCAACAGTCGGCAGGGCAAACATCGTGGCTGGCCCCGCGCGTGCCTGCGAAACGTTTTGGATAATCAGGGACGGTGCGCTCAAGAATCAACTCGTGAATCATCTTGACGAACAACGGGTGCGCGCCGACAGTCGAAGCGCGAATCATGTTCAGGCCAATCTTCTCTGAGAGCGCGCGTGCTTCCGTGTCCAGGTCGTAAATCACTTCCATGTGGTCGGAGATGAAACCGACGGGAGCGATGACGACATCTTCCGTCCCGGCTTTCTTCAACCCCAACAGGTAATCGCAGATGTCCGGCTCAAGCCAGGGTTGAGCGGGTGAGCCGCTGCGACTTTGAAAGACTAGCCGCCAACGTTCGTGATGCGCTCCTTCGGCTACGAGGCGGCAGGTTTCAAGTAGCTGCGTTTCATAATCGCAGTTGGCCGCCATCGAGAGCGGAATGCTGTGCGCTGTGAAAGCTATCTGCGCTCGTCCGCGTCTCTCTTCTGGAATCTGGTTGAGTGCGGCGCGGACGTTTTCGACGTTCGGCTCGATGAAGCCCGGATGATTGTAGAAGGCGCGCAGCTTCTCAACCTGCGGCGCACGGCTCCCGACCTCCGCCTGTGCGCGCATGATGTCTTCGCGGTACTGACGACAGCCTGAGTATGAACTGTAAGCCGAGGTGAAAAAGGCGAGCGCGTTCTTGATGCCGTCGTCAGCCATCCGGCGAAGCGTGTCCGCAAGCATCGGATGCCAGTTTCGATTGCCCCAGTAAATCGGAAGACGCGGGACATTCTCTTCCAACTCCTTTTCGAGAGCCGCAATCAGAGTCCGGTTCTGCGAGTTGATGGGACTAACGCCGCCGAAGAGTTCATAGTGATGAGCGACGGCGCGCATTCTCTCGGCAGGCACGTTGCGCCCGCGCAGCACGTTTTCGAGAAACGGCATCACCTCATCCATCCCTTCCGGCCCACCGAAGGAGACGATTAAAAGAGCATCGTAAGAAGTCTGGAGTCTGGAGTCTGGAGTCTGGAGTCTCATAATTTTGAAGCTCTAAGATGCTGGGCTAGCGCAAGCGTCATACGCGAGACTTCATCGAGCAAATTATATGATTTGGCAAATGAATCTTGATCTATGTAGGTCAGGTCGAGAGCCACATAAAGGTGAGATTGAACTTCTGATATCGAGCCATTAGCTATATTAAGGAAGTTTGCAAATTCTTTATCAGAGTGTCTGCCAAAGCCCTCTGCAATGTTAGCCATAATAGAAACACTGGCACGGCGTATTTGGTCACGCAGCCCATAGTCTTTTGCAAAGTGGCTGTCGGTCGTAACCTCGTATATCAACCGTGTCGCCTGCCTTGCCTTTTGCCATGCCTGAATATCTTCGAATTGCTTGAATGTAGCCATCTCTTGACTCCAGACTCTAGACTCCAGACTCCAGACTTATTTCATGCACTGCATCAACCAAAGCGATAACGTTTTCAACCGGAGTCTCAGGCAGGATGCCGTGACCGAGATTGAAAATGTGGCCGGGTCGCCCGCCTGCGCGCTCTAGAATTAGTTTGGCCTGCGCGCGTATGAAATCCTGAGACGCAAAGAGCGCGACAGGATCGAAGTTGCCCATCACGGCTGCGTCTCCGAGCCTCTCCCATGCGTCGTGTAAATCAACGCGCCAGTCCAGGCCAATCACGTCGCCTCCTGCTTCGCGCATCAGTTCAAGGAGCGCGGCTGTGCCTGTGCCGAAGTGTATGACGGGCGTTCCCGGCGTGATGTTCCGAATAACTTCGCGCGTGTGCGGCAGCACGTACTCACGATAATCATCCACACTCAGGCAGCCAACCCAGGAGTCGAAAAGCTGCACGACCTGCGCGCCCGCTTCGATCTGCGCGTTGAGATATCTTGCGAGGCCGCGCGCAATCAAAGACATCATCGCGTGCCACGCTCCCGCATCGCCGTACATCAGGGATTTCGTGTGAATGTAATTTCGAGAGCCGCCGCCTTCAATGATGTAGGAAGCGAGCGTGAAGGGCGCGCCCGCGAATCCTATCAAAGGAATGTTTGGACGAAGGGCGCGGCGAGTCCGGCGTATAGCCTCAAAAACGAAATCGAGTGGCTCGACTGATTCGATTTCGCGCAGGCGTTCAACGTCTCGGTTGCCGCGCACAGGGTTATGAAGCACAGGGCCTTCACCTTTCGTAAACTCAAGCTCTATGCCCAGCGGCTCAACAATCAAAAGAATGTCGGCGAAGATGATCGCGGCATCAACGTTCAGACGCTCTACGGCTGTGACGGTCACTTCCGTTGCAAGGTCGGGGTTCTTGCACAGTTCAAGAAAACTCGTGCGAGCGCGCACCTCTCTATATTCGCGCATGTAGCGTCCGGCCTGGCGCATCAACCAGATCGGAGTGTATGGAGTGGGTTCGCGGCGGCACGCGCGCATGAAAGGACTGTCCCGGAGCGCCGCATCATCCGGTTGAGCATTCTTTTCTTCTGTCACCTTGCTCTCTTTACTCCTCAAAAATTCCGACTGAACCGGAGGACACTAGCGTTCGTTCAACTACTTCGGCCTGCCTCGCACTCGCTTCGGTCGCGTTAAATCCAGCTTGCATGTCCAGATTACAACATGCAGGTAGGCAAACGGTAGCAAGCACAGATTAAGCTCACGCGCGGCAAAACCCTTTGGAAACGGCTCTCGCTTTGGATGTGGCACGGAAAATGATAAACAGTAGTAAAAATTTGTCACATAACCGGCCCCAGCGGTGTTTTGTTAGTGAGAGCAGCGAATATGAGCGAAAGCGCGAGAGCCTTGACGGACTCAATGCCCAATACGATTGAGACAATCGCGCAGCCGCTCGGCTTCGACGAAGCCTTTACGCTGCATCATCGCGCCGTCTTCCGGGCGGCGCGTTCGGTTGTACGGGATGCTGCGCTCGCAGAAGACGTGACGCAGGAGGTCTTTCTCAGGCTCTACAGGAATCTGGACTCGACGCCGGGCGAAGACTTGTTGAGAGCCTGGCTGCTGAGAGTGACGATGAACGTCGCGCTCAACGTCCTGCGCGGGCAATCACGCGCGACGATACGCGAGGGCGAGTTTGCGAAAAGGGCTGAAGCTACGAGTTGGTTTGCGGAAGCGCCCGAGGAAGAATATGAGCGGCGCGCGGAGATTGAACAGGCGCGGCGCGCGCTTGATAAGATTAAAGAGCCGATGCGGAGCGCGCTTCTTTTGAAACAGCAGGGGCTAACTTATAAGGAGATAGCGACGGCGTTGTCACTCAACGAGGCGAACGTCGGAAGCTTGATCGCCAGGGGGCGAAAAGAGTTTGTCAGGGTTTACGGCAAGATCGGAGGGACAAGATGAGAGCTTGTATTGAAGAAGGAATTTTGCAGAGCTACGTTGACAATGAACTCTCCCCCGAATCGGCAGAGAAGGTAGCCGCGCACATCGCAGCCTGCCGACCTTGCGCCGCAGCCTTTAACGAGGCCGTCAACGAGACGGCTATGTTTGCTACTGCGTTTGAAGCCGAGATGTCTTTAGATGTGCCGACCGTCCGGTTGCGCGAGCGTATTGAGACGGCGATAGCGGGGCTACACAGACCCGAAGAGATTTTAGAGCGGCAGCATGGTTGGAGTTTCAGCGGCTGGCTCACATCTCTTGCCGGACTCTTCAAAGTTTCACCGCAATGCGCTCTGGGCTTTGCGAGCCTCATTGCGGTAGTTGCTTTCGCAGCAATCTTCGCAGCTATTCAATTGCGTCAGACTGGAAGTAACAACGCACCGGCACTTGTTGCTGGCAATGATAGCCTGAGGAGAACGGTTCCTGATGTAAAAGTAAATCCATCGCCCACACCGGAAGTTAATAGTACGAACAATCCTCCGCCTAAAGAAGATAAGAATCCATCGGACAAATCTACAAAGCCAAAGAAACAGGCCAATCCGATTCTGGTTCCAGAGCCGAATCAACTGCCGAAAGACGAACTCGCAAGGACGCTGCCCGGCGAGCAGAACTATCTCAAGGCGATTGACTCGTTGTCGGTAGAGATTCAATCAAGCGATGCGACGGCTATGAAGCCCAGCCTGCGCGCGGAGTATGAGCGCAATCTGGCTATCGTGGACCAGGCCATTGATTCAACGCGCCGGGTGGCGCGTCGTCATCCGAAAGACCCGGACGCAGCAGCCTTTCTCTATTCTTCTTACCAGAGCAAGCTAGACCTTCTCAGCGCAGTCGCAGAACAGGTGCGCCCGACTATCGCCACAAGATAAAACTTAAGCAGGTAAATTTTTTTCGAGATGAAACTTAATTCTTCAATCATTACCGTTCTGCTCGCAGCCATCTTCGTCTGCGGCGCGAGCGCACAGGCACAGAAGACCGAGGGTAAAGGCTCAGGACGCGGCGAAGGGACTGGGCAGGGCGCGGGGCGCGGTGAATCGGCGGCGAAGCGCGGCGGGCAAGCGGTTGTGAATACGACGGTGACGGAGAGCGTCAACGTGACGCTTGCGCTCGGGGCCGGAAAGATCAGCGTGCGCGGATGGGACAAGAGCGAGTTGCGCGCGCAGGCAAAGGGAGCAGACTCGAAGATTGAGTTGCGTAAAGTCGGCGGCGCAGAGGCCTCAAATCCGGCGGCGCGAGTTGAGATTCTGGTCTATGACAAATCCACTAAGGATGAATCTGAGGATGAATCCTGCACCGCCAACAGCGACGTGACGCTTGATGTGCCGCGCGGCGCAACCGTCTACTTGAAGACGCAGGACGGCGACGTTGATGTTGAGGATGTGACGGAGGCACACATTGAGACTGCGGGCGGAAGAATTGAGTTGCGGCGTATCTCAAAAGCGACGGATGCGACGAGCGTGGGCGGCGATGTGAGCCTTGAAGACGCGAGCGGGCGAGCGCGTCTTAATTCAATCGGCGGCGTCATAGGAATCAGGGACTTTCGCCCCTTGGACGCGAGCGACTTTCTGAAAGTCAGGAGCGTAAGCGGCGACATTCTGCTTGAGCGCGTCGGCTCGGCGCGCGTCGAGGCGAACACCATCAGCGGAGTGTTGAAGATGATGGGGTCGCTCGTTCGCGGCGGCATCTATTCTTTCACGACGACGATAGGCGACATCACGCTCGTGCTGCCTGCCGACTCGTCGTTTAAGCTGACGGCCAAGGTCTCCGAAGGCGGAGAGATCATCACGGAGTTTCCTCTGAAGTATAAAGGCGCGGCCTCGCCCATTAGCCTGCTGCAAGCAGGCCGCCTCATCGGAACCTACGGTTCGGGCGATGCGACGGTCAACATGGTCTCTTTCAGCGGGACTCTGCGGTTGAGGAAGAAGTAGTTTTCTAGTTTTGGGGGATTTTGATTCAAGGTCTGAATTAACCGCAGAGGACACAGAGGACGCAGAGCAAGAGAGAAAAGGAATCTGAAATTCTTAATCTCTAATCTCTAATCTTCAATTCTGCTCTTTCCTCTGCGTCCTCTGCGTCCTCTGCGGTTAAAACTCCCCTTCCACAAGCAAACCTTAAATTTCCCAGCAATTCTCCTGTAAATATTTGCCACAAACATTTCCCTCGTGGTGTTTTCATATCAGAACGATAAGAACAAGACCGGCCACTCTAAGGCGCAAATAAAGGATGAAGGTGAGCGACATGAGATCAAAGTTAATAACTACTCTATTCGTAGTGGTGCTCGGCCTGACGGCTGCGCCGCTTGCTCTTGAGCAATTGAGCAACCTGGGAAGCCACGCCGAGAGATGGACTAGGAACACGTTCCTGAGCGAGATCGTGACCGCGCATGCGAGCACGAAAGAGTCAGCCCAAGTTGAGCCGCCCGCGTCTGCCGCAAACGCCAATCGCGCCGACTCTTCAAATGATTTTCGTTGGAGCGGGCGCATCGCTGCGGGGCGCACCGTCGAAATTAAAGGCATCATCGGCAACGTCAGCGCCGAAGCCTCTTCGAGCGACGAGGTTGAAGTCGTGGCCGTCAAGAGCGGACGCCGCAGCGACCCGAAGGAAGTTGAGATTCGCGTGGTCGAACACGGCAACGGCGTCACCATCTGCGCGGTCTATCCGAGCGGCGACCCGGGTCGCCCGAACGATTGCGAGCCGGGCGAAGGCGGGCATTCGCATACTCACAATAACGACGTGAATGTTGAGTTTACAGTTCGCGTGCCGCAGGGCGTGCGCTTTCGCGGTTGCACGGTTATTGGAAATGTCGAAACCGGCGCGCTCGGCAGCGACGTTGAGGCGACAACCGTCAACGGCAGTATCAAAATCAGCGCAGCCGGAATCGCGCGGGCCTCGACCGTCAACGGCTCCATCACAGCCTCGCTCGGCAACGTCAACTGGACTTCTCCGCTTGAATTCAAAACCGTCAACGGCGGCATCACGCTCGATCTTCCCTCGAACACAAGCGCAGAGGTGAGCGCGGAGACTTTGAACGGCGACATCTCATCTGATTTCCCGATGAATACCCTGACCCGCGTTGGCCGTAAACACCTGAACGGCACTATCGGAAGCGGCGGGCGCGAGCTTTCCCTCAAGACCATCAACGGGAGCATACGACTTCGCCGCGCGTCCTGAAATTTGCGGGCGCGCTTTGAGAAACACATGCGCGTCCCGCGCGCAACAAGCGAAGAAAAACTAATACGAATGCGGGCAGGGGTGAGCCTCTGCCCATACAAATTAAGAATTTGACTGAGGATGATTATGTTGACGAAAAGAATTTTACTGGCTGCGCTCGTCGCGCTCTCCTTCCTGGCAACCGGCGCTGGCGTTATGACGCAGCAGAGCGAGATGCTGCGCGAAGAGTTTCACCAGACCTACGCTCTCGCGGCTGATGGTCGCGTGAGTTTGGGAAATATCAATGGCTCGGTGCGCGTGACGGGTTGGGATCGCAACGAAGTCAAGGTTGACGCGGTCAAGACCGCATATCGTCGTGATCGCCTCGACGAAGCCAGGATCGAAGTCCGCGCTGACACAAGCAGCATCCACATTGAAACGGAGTATCCCAACCGAACGCTGACCTTCACGGACGGCGAGGGGCGCTCTAACAATCCGGCAACGGTCGAGTACACGTTGATGGTTCCGCGCAATGCGCGCATTGATTCCATCGAGCTTATCAACGGCAATCTGGACATTGACGGAATCTCAGGAGACGTTAAAGCCTCGTCAATCAATGGTCGCGTCTCGGCGCACGAATTGACGGGCGAAGTGAAGCTCTCAACCATCAATGGAAAGCTCGAAGCAATGTTCGGTCGTCTGGAGGAAGCGAAAGTTATTTCACTCGGCTCCGTCAACGGGCCTGTCCTGCTGACGATACCTTCGGATTCAAACGCGGAGCTGAAAGCCAGAACAGTGCATGGCGGCATCACCAACGAGTTCGGGCTGCCTGTTCGTCGCGGCGATTACGTGGGCAACGACCTCGCCGGACAACTAGGGCAGGACGGCGCGCGCATCAAGCTCGACAACGTTAACGGCAGTATCACGATTCGCCACGCTCCTGATGGGCGCCCCCTGAGCCGCGCGACGAGTCTTCTCGCGGAGAAGATCAAAGATAAAGACAACGATGATGACTACGATGTGGACGGCGCGAAGTCAGAGGCACGCGACGCGGCGCGTGAAGCCGCACGCGAAGCCCTGCGCGCACAAGCTGAAGCAAGACGCGCGCAGGTTGAAGCTCAACGGGCGCAGATCGAGGCTCAGCGAGCGCAGCTTGAAGGGCAACGTGCCGCACGCGAGGCTCAACAGCAGGGACAACGCTCACAACTAGAAGCTCAACAAGCGCAACGTCGCGCTCAAATAGAAGTCCAACGCGCGCAGGCTGAAAGCCAACGCGCTGCTCTCGAAGGTCAACGAGCCACACTCGAAGCTCAAAAAGCGCAACGGCAGGCAATGGTCGAAGCTCAACGCGCGCAGCTTGAGGCAGCACGCGCCGCGCAAGCGGCTCAGAGAATCGGGCAGGGAGAGGTCGCGCGTGCCCGCGTCCTAGCTAAACTTGAGGCGAATCGCGCCGCACGCGAAGCTGTGCGCGCAAGCGCGGCCAATATTGAATCGTCAAACACACTACGGCTCGTCGAACGCGAGTCGAAGACTTTTGCAGTCAGCGGCACGCCGCACCTCAACGTGCAAACCTTTGATGGAAACATCACTGTGCGCGGCTGGGATAAGCAGGAGGTTCAACTCACAGTCAGCAAGCGCGCGGCCAGCGAGCAACAGATGCGCGGCATTCAACTCAACATGGAACAGCATTCCTCGGACATAGCAATCATCGCAAGTTTTGATAAGAAGTTTGCGAGCCGTGTCCCCGGCGTCTCTTATATCAATGCTCTCGTCAACCTGGATTTGTATGTCCCGCGCAATTCGATGGTGCGTCTCTCGTCGGGCGATGGCCGTCTTGAGCTTGAAGGCGTCAACGGTAATCTCAATTTGAACACGGGCGACGGGCGCATTGAGGTGCGCGATGCTCGCGGCGGGCTGGTAGCTAAAACCGGCGACGGGCGCATTGAGATTGAGAGCTTCAACGGCTCGGTTGAAGCGCGCACGGATAATGGGCGAATCGTCCTGGGCGGGAATTTTACGCAACTCGCGGCGCGCACGGACAGCGGCATCATCATGCTCACGTTGCCCGCAGATTCAAATGCGACCATCGAAACTGATGCCGAATCTGTTGAGAACGAGGGCGGATTGACGTTAACGGAAGAAGCAGGCTCTGCCAGGCGTCTAAAACGCTGGAAGGTCGGACGGGGCGGAAACGTGCTCATGCTGCGCACCGGAGATGGACGGATTATCCTGCGCCGCGCGGGGCAATAGAGGAAATGATGAATGATGAATGATGAACGATGAATGAAAGAAAGACCCTTGCTTTCAGTTCATCATTCATCATTCCGCATTCATCATTTCGTTAACGCAAAGGGTAGCTCTCGCGTCCTTACCAGCGAACCTTAAGTGCCTGCTTGTGGTGCCGGATTTATTCAAAGATTTAGGCGAAACATTCAGGTACTTGCGGACGTTAAGGTTTCTGTAACTTGCATTCGCAAGCCGTTCAGCCAACAAAAGCGGTGACCGCACATTCTTTCTAAAGTTTCGGGAGCATTTTAGTATGAGAAAAGGACTGCTTTTCGCCGTCACCCCTACAGGTGCAGTCTTCCATCAATCGCTCAAGTCTCTTGCCGCTGTTCCGGCTTCAGAATCACATTCACAACTCAAAGCTGCTGCGAGGCAGACGCTTGTTCTCCTTCTCTCTCTTGTTGCGCTCATCTCTTTTGCGAGCGTGAGGACTAAGGCGCAGAACTTTGCCGAGATGCGGTTGAGGCATCTGGCCTCGCTCCGCACGTCAGAGATAGCTGAAGGCTCGCGCGTGACCCTGACTTCCGATTCCCCGCTCGACGATTACACGGCCTATCGTGTCGGCGACCGCTTTCACATCCTGATTCCGCAGGCAGAGCCTTCCGCCGCGATCAAGCTTTCGCGCGGGCGCGGTTTCACAGATATTCAGATCGAACGTCGCGGGCCGGACCTCGACCTCTCATTCGCCCTTCAGCCGGGCGTGATCGCAAGCGTCTCGCAGAAGTTCAACCGGCTGGACGTGACCTTCAACATCGCGGTCGCCCAGGCAGCAAACGCGGTGACGGCTGCGACCGAACCCGCCCCTTCATCGCAACTCTCTGAAAGCGCGCAGGCAATAAACGCCACGCCTATGGCTGAAGGCGAAAGAGTCTCTCTGCCCGCTGCTCCAACTCCGACTCCTACTCCTGTGCCGACATCCTCTTCCTCAACCTCATCGAAGGAAGAGACGAAGCCCACCGTCGCGGGCACTGCAAGCTCAGGCAAGCCTGGAATCATCGTGCCGCCTGAGAAAGCCAACCCCGTCTCAATCGCGCGCTTTGAGAAGCCGCCTGTGATTGACGGCAAACTCGATGATGCGATCTGGCAGCAGGCTGCCGTCTTCAAAGATTTCGTCCAGTATCGTCCGGGCGACAACATCGCGCCTTCTAAACCAACCGAAGTCCTGGTCGGCTACGACGCGAAGTTTCTCTACTTCGCGTTTCGTGCACATGACGATGCCGGGAAAGTGCGTGCCACAATTCCCAAGCGTGACAATGTTTTCGATGATGATACGGTCGGCATGTATCTGGACACCTTCAACGACCGGCGGCGTTGCTACGTGATGGTCTTCAATCCGCTCGGCGTGCAGGCCGATGGCATCTTCACAGAAGGCAACGGCGAAGATTACAGCGTTGACATCGTGATGGAGTCGAAAGGCGTTGTGACTGATGATGGCTTCACGGTCGAGGTTGCGATTCCCTTCAAGTCGCTGCGCTACGAAGCGGGCAAGGGCAAGCTCTGGGGCGTTCACTTCCTGCGCCAGATTAAGCGGTTCAATGACGAGACCGATTCCTGGATGCCGATCAAGCGCGAAGAGTCGAGCCTGCTCAGCCAGGAAGGACATCTAGCAGGACTCGAAGGCATCTCGACCGAACGCACGCTCGAACTGATTCCGAGCCTGACGCTTTCAGAGACAGGCAAGCGTGTCAGTTCATTGACTCCTCCACCAACCGGGATTGATCCGGGCCGCATGGTTAACGAGCCTGTTCATTTCGATCCGGGCTTGACGGCAAAGTTCGGACTCACCCCGACCGTTACGCTAGATCTCGCGCTCAATCCTGACTTCGCACAGGTCGAGGCTGACCAGACCGTTGTCACGGCCAATCAACGCTTCCCCATCTTCTTTGAAGAGAAGCGCCCCTTCTTTCTCGAAGGGATAGATATTTTTCGGACGCCGCTGACGGTCGTACACACACGCGCCATCATTGACCCGGATGTCGCTATCAAGCTTTCCGGCAAACGCGGGCGCAATACCTTCGGGCTGATGTTAGCGAGCGACAACGGGCCTGGAAACTTTGTCGGGGATGAGCGGCTCAACCAGAGTAACGCGCGCTTTCTGGATAAGAATGCTTACATCGGCGTGCTGCGCCTGAAGCGCGACATAGGCGCAGGCGAGAGCACGGTCGGCATGATCGCCACGACCTACAACTTCATAGAGAAGCACAACCATCTTGTCGGTCTTGACGGTCGCTTTCGCCTGGATAAGCAGTCGGTCATGAGCTTCCAGGTGCTTAGAACCAACTCACGCCGTTTCTTCTTCGAGCCTGACCAGGGCCAAAGTATCTATCGCACAGGAAACGCTTTCGCCTACGCTTTCCGGTTCGATAAAGATGGACGAAATTTCGGCTGGAACTACGACGCATACGGCATCACCAGAGACTACCGCGCCGACGTTGGCTTCACGCGCCGCACGAATAACAACCGCCATGGCCTCTTCGTCTACTACAACACCGACCCGAAGCCGAAAGCCACACTCATCAGCATGCGGTTTCACACCCTTCCTGAAATTCAGTTCGACTGGCAGGGGCGCATACAAAGCTGGGGCTTAGAAAATCAGACGGAGCTGGATTTCAAGAATCAGACTAACGTAGGACTCGGCGTCAGTCTTAACTACGAGCGGATTTTTGAGGAAGAGTTTGGCACGACGCGCAATGCCCCGGCGCTCCGGTGTTTCTCTGCCGGGCAGCTACAACTGAACCCTGCGTTGCATTGCGGATTCGCCGGAGACGATTCCGAGCGCTCGACCCGTAGAAACAACATCTACGGCTATGCTGGAACGACGCCGAGCAAAAAGTATTCGCTCAACATGTTCACGATCTACAACTGGGGCGCGTTCGACTTCGACTTCGGCGCAGGCCCGAAGTTTCCGCGCATCAGTCCAGCCGCGCTCCTTGACCCCGACGCTCCGCTTGATCCGGGCAAAGGCAACCAATGGCATTTTGAAGGCGGCGCATCCTACCAGCCGACAAACGAACTGCGCCTCTCGCTCAATTACACGAAAGATCGGCTGGTTCGCAGCGACACGGGTCGCGTCGCTTTCGACGAAAACATTTTTGCGCTGCGCGGCACTTATCAATTCACACGCTTTACCTTTGCGCGGGCGCGCATTGATTACGACACGCTGGCCGAGCGTGTGCGCGGACAGTTTCTTTTAGGCTGGGCACCGAACCCCGGCACGTCCTTCTACGTTGGCTACAACGATGACCTGAGCTTTAACGGTTACGGCCCCATTTCAGGTCGCCTTGAGCCGGGCTTCCGTCGCAATGGCCGGACATTCTTTATCAAGATGTCCTACCTGTTCCGGCGCAGCTTCTCAAAGTAGTGATAGGTGATGAGTGATAAGTGATAAGTTAAAATCCGCTCTTCTCTCATCACTCATCACCTATCACTTTTTTGAAACTTTTTTGCCCGTCGTGGCATTAACTCAGAGTAGGTCAAGCGAAGGCTGAAAGTATAAGTCAAAGCCCCGGCTTGCTTGACCGCAATCTCTGTCCGGCTCTGATCTACACAGTTTCCAGCTTTATTAAAGCTACGGCGAAAAACCAAACCTGGGGAGTCCATCATGAAACGATTAGCTCTCAGCGCGCTTGTCTTCCTCCTGGGCACACTTGCGTCAGCTCAGACAATTTCGCAACGAGCAGTCGTGGCCGCGAACAGCGCCTTCGCAAACCCGACGAGACCGCAGCCCTCACGTCTTGCCACCGTTCGCAGCATTGATGCGCCGGAAGGCTCGCGCGTCGTCATCACCTCGGACGTGACACTCAGCGACTATCAAGCCTATAGCGAAGGCGGACGATTCTACGTTTCAATCCCCTATGCTACTGAGCCGAGGATTCAAAACGAGTTGCGTGGTCATGGATTCACTGACGCAAGCATTGCGAAACGTGGTGAAGATGTCTTGCTCTCTTTTGCTTTAGAAGCCGGAGCAAGCGCGCATGTGAGTCAACGATTCAATCGCCTGGAAGTGGTGTTCTCATTTGGAAATGAATCAGGCGCAACTCAACAGGAAGGCTCAATCAGCGCAACGGCAACACCGATTCCCGCGCCGACTCCTTCCGCTTCCCCTTCCTCATCGCCTTCTCCCGTTGAAACAAACTCTTCTTTAGAAGCAACGAAGGAGGCGACTACTCCTCCGACAACCCCTGCCTCTCCGCAAAAGTCCGGCGCTTCTCCCACTGCTCCGGTAATGGTCTCAGGCATCACGCTCCCCGCAGAGAAAGCCAGTCCTATTCACATCACAAAGTTTGAGAAGCCGCCCGCGATTGACGGCAAGCTCGACGACGAGGTGTGGAAGCAGGCCGTAGTGCTTAAGGACTTTTACCAGATACAGCCGGGCGACAACATCGCGCCCTCTAGAAAGACCGAGGTCATGATCGGCTACGACGCGAAGTTTCTTTACTTCGGTTTTCACTGTTTTGATGAGCCAGACAAGATTCGCGCAACGGTCGCCAAGCGCGATGGAGTCTTCGGTGAAGATAACGTGCGTATGTACCTCGATACCTTCAACGATCAGCGGCGTGCTTACCTGCTTGGCTTCAACCCGCTCGGCGTTCAACAGGACGGCATCTACACAGAATCACAAGGCACGGATTACAGCGTGGACATCGTGATGGAGTCGAAGGGAGTAATCACTTCGGACGGCTACACGGTCGAGGTTGCGATTCCTTTCAAGTCGCTGCGCTACACTGCGGGCAAGGATAAGCAGTGGGGCATACACATCTGGCGCAACATAGATCGCTTCAACGATGAGATAGACTCCTGGGTTCCTATCTCGCGCGACAAGTCAGGCACGCTCAACCAGGAGGCGCATCTCACAGGTCTCGAAGGCATCTCGACCGAACGCACGATAGAACTCATCCCAAGTTTTACTCTCTCCGAAACGGGCAAGCGTGTCCGCACACTCAGCAACGCACAGCTTGATGCCGCGAGCCGTGCGGGGCTTAACCCGACCGATCCGGGCCACTTCGTCAATCAGCCCATCAAACCCGATCCGGGACTAACGGCTAAGTGGGGCATCACGCCGACCGTCACGCTCGACCTGGCGGTTAATCCTGACTTCGCGCAGGTCGAGGCAGACGCGACCGTCAGCACGGCGAACCAACGCTTCCCCATCTTCTTCGATGAGAAGCGACCCTTCTTCCTCGAAGGCAAAGACATTTTCACCACGCAGATCGCCGCCGTCCACACGCGCACGATTATTGACCCGGACTTCGCCGCGAAGCTCACAGGCAAGCTCGGGCGCAACACCTTCGGCCTCCTTGTCGCTTCCGACAACGCGCCGGGCGATTTTACCAACGAGTTGCGCTTCGACCCCGACGCGCTGCCCGTAGCAGGCGACCGCATCATTGGCAAGAACGCAACCATCGGCGTTCTGCGCCTCAAGCGCGACATCGGGAAGGAAAATTCCCTGGGCTTCCTTGCGACAGCCTACAGTTTCGTCAACCGCAGCAACTATCTGGGCGGCTTCGACGGTCGCTTCCGCTTCAACAAGATAACAACGATAGATTTTCAGGTGCTTGGCTCAAACGCGCGCCGCTGCTCGCTTGGCCTGGTGAAAGAGGACGATCAATGCCAGACGCTCAACGGCTTCATCTACGCCTATAACTTCGACCAGAACAGGCGACACCTCAGCATCAATTTCAACGGCTCTGGTCGAACCGAAGGCTACCGCTCCGACGTGGGCTTCAACCGCCGCAGGAACACGAACAACCACAACTCGAACATCAGCTACAACACAGAGCAGAAACCGAAAGCGACCGTCGTCCAATGGACTTTCTACAACTACATTGGCGGCAACTTCGACTGGCAGGGGCGCATGCAGAACTGGAGCGATGAAGCCCAGGTGGGGCCGAACCTACAGCGCCAGACCTTCATCCGTGTCGGCTACAACACAGGCTATGAGCGCGTCTTCCCCTACGAGTTCGGCCTGGACTCGTTCGCGCGCGGCAGGAGCCAGGACAGCATCACCTCGAAGAACCCGTTTGTCTATGTAGGCTCGACCCCGACCAAGAAGTATTCGTTCTTCTACTTCATAGCCTATCGTTGGGGCGAGCACGATTTCGATTTCGGCGCAGGCCCGAAGTTTCCGCGCGTCAGCACTGCCGCGCTCCTTGACCCGAATGCCCCGCTCGACCCGGGCAAAGGCAATCTGTTCTACACGAACGGCAACGTCACGTATAAGGCGACGAACGATCTGAACATGACGCTCAGCTTCAATAAGAATCGCCTGACACGCCGCGATACAGGGCGCGTGGCTTTCGACGAGAACATCTTTAGCCTTCGCACAACCTACCAGTTCACGCGCTTCACCTTCGCGCGGGCGCGCATTGACTACGACACACTCGTCTCTAACGTTCGCGGGCAGTTTCTTCTGGGCTGGACGCCGAACCCCGGAACAGCTTTTTACGTAGGATACAATGACGATCTCAACCGCAGCTTCTTCAACCCCTTCACGGGGCAGTTGGAGCCGGGCTTCCGCCGCAACGGTCGCACCTTCTTCGTCAAGATGTCTTATTTGTTCAGAAAGAGCTTTTGAGAACAGTGATAGGTGATGAGTGATAGGTGATGAGATAAGAGCTTTTTCTTATCACCTATCACTTATCACTTATCACTGTTGAGGAGTTCAGCATGAAGCGATTCGCTCTGAGTGTGCTTATCATCTTCGCGGGAACACTGGCGTCAGCTCAAAACATACCGCAACAGTCGGTCGTTGGCGCGACCGCTGCCTTTGCGGGCGTGCCGAGGCCGCAGCCCGCGCATCTCGCCACCGTTCGCAGCATTGATGTGCCGGAAGGCTCGCGCGTCGTCATCACCTCGGACGTGACGCTCAACGATTATCTGGCTTACGCCGAGGGCGGGCGATTCTACGTTTCAATCCCCTATGCTACCGAGCCGAAAATACAGAGCGAGTTGCGCGGTCGTGGATTCACAGACGCTATAGTTTCGCGGCGCGGTGAAGATGTCCTGCTCTCTTTCGGATTGGAAGCAGGAGCAAGTGCGCGCGTGAGTCAACGATTCAACCGGCTGGAAGTTTTGTTCTCCGCTGGAAATGAGCAGGGCGCGAGTCAGCAGGAAGGCTCAATCAACGCAACGGCATCACCCACTCCTTCCGCCTCTCCGTCTCCATCGTCAACTTCGCCTGCCGCGACATCCCCTTCTGAATCCAACCCCGCGACGACCGTTCCATCAACCACAACGCCTGCATCGCCGCAAGCGGCTAATCTCCCCGCCGCTGCCATCAGGGTCGCGGGTGTCACGCTCCCGTCGGAGAAAGCCAACCCGGTGCGTATCGCGCGCTTCGAGAAGCCGCCCGTGATTGACGGCAAGCTCGACGATGAAGTCTGGAAGCAGGCTGTCGTGCTGAAGGATTTTTACCAGACCAATCCGGGCGATAACACCGCGCCGTCCAAGCCGACCGAGGCGCTGGTCGGTTATGACGCCAAGTTTCTTTACCTCGGCTTTCACTGCTATGACGAGCCGGACAAGATTCGCGCTACGGTCGCCAAACGCGATGACGTGCTGAACACAGAGGACAGCGTGCGCGTCCTGCTCGACACGTTCAACGATCAACGCAAAGCTTACGTGCTTGTTTTCAACCCGCTCGGCGTTCAGCAGGACGGCATACGCACTGAAGGAACAGGCGTGGACTTCAGCGTGGACATCGTGATGGAGTCGAAGGGAGTAATCACTTCGGACGGCTACACGGTTGAAGTGGCGATTCCCTTCAAGTCGTTGCGCTATGTTGCGGGCAAGGATAAGCAATGGGGCATACAGGTCTTTCGCATCATTCAGCGGCTCAACAGCGAGCAGGATTCATGGATGCCTATCTCGCGCGATGTCAACGGGCTGCTCAATCAAGCGGGACACATCACCGGACTTGAAGGCATCTCGACGGAGCGGACGCTGGAGTTGATTCCGAGCTTGACTGTCTCGGAGACGGGGAAGCTCTTAACCCATTTCAACCCGCTCACGGACGATCCCGGTCGGATGGTCAATCAGCCGGTCAAATTCGATCCGGGTCTCACCGCCAAGTTCACTTTGACGCCGAACTCGACGCTCAATCTGGCGCTCAACCCGGACTTCGCGCAGGTCGAAGCGGATGCTACGGTCGTGACGACGAACCAGCGTTTCCCAATCTTTTTTCAGGAGAAGCGCCCGTTCTTCCTCGAAGGCATTGACATCTTTCAGGTCCCGCTCAATGTCGTGCATACGCGCACCATCGTCAATCCCCAAATCGCTTTGAAATGGGTCGGCAAGACCGGGCGCAACTCTTACGGCCTGATGCTCGCAGCCGATAAAGGCCCGGGCAACTTCGTTGGTGATGAGCGCCTCAATCCCTTCAATTTCCCCTTGCTCGACAAGAAAGCGTATGTCGGCGTGCTCAGACTCAAGCGCGATGTCGGGCGCGAGAGCAGCGTCGGGCTGCTTGCCACCTCTTACAATCTCGTAGAGAAACACAACCAGATCGCAAGCATTGACGGGCGCTTCAAGCTCGACAAGCAGACCACCTTTACGTTCCAGGCGGTCGGCACAACCTCTCGCCGCTTCTTCCGTGATCCAGAGCTTGACACACTAGCCGCCTGCGCTGGTCTCTCCGGGCGCGAAGCTCAATTTTGCAGGGGCCGTCAGCTCTATCGCACCGGCAACGGCTTCGGCTACTACGCGCAATATCAGAAGGCCGGGCGCAATCTGTTCCTGCAAGGCACGGCCTTCGGGCGCACGCAAGACTTCCGCGCGGATGTCGGCTTCACGCGCCGCACCAACACTAACAGCGATCAGTTCTACATCGAGTACGACTCGACGCCGAAGCAGAAAGCGCGGCTCATCTCATGGAATATCCAAAGCCAGAATCAGGCTCTTTATGATTGGCAGGGGCGCATACAGGGTTGGAATACCGGGGCGCATTCCTTCCTTAACTTCCAACGCCAGGCGTTCATCGGCGGCGGTTTCGATAACAACAACGAGAAGGATTACGAAGAGGAGTTCGGCGCGAAACGCACGGCCACACACGGCGGCGCGTTCTTCGGCGAGCCGACGCGCTCGACCAACAACAAGGTCTGGTTCTTTGGCGGCGGCATCACGCCGAACAAGAAATACTCGGCGCAGTTCTTCGCCAACTTCGGTTACGGGGCGATGGATTACGACTTCGGCGGCGGCGGCAACTTCCCGCGCGTCAGTCCAGCCGCCCAACAGTTCGGGCAGGGCGCGAAGCTCGATCCCGGCCCAGGTCGCGCCCTTGACCTCAACGGCACATTTACCTATCAACCCACCAACGCCCTGCATCTCTCGCTCGACTACACCAAGTCGCGCCTGCGCCGCTACGACACGGGTCTCCTGGCCTTCGACGACAACATCTACGCCCTGCGCGGCACGTACCAGTTCACGCGCTTCACCTTCGCCCGCGCCCGCATTGATTACGACACCCTAGCTTCAAACATTCGCGGCCAGTTCCTGTTGGGCTGGGCACCTAATCCCGGCACGGCCTTTTACGTCGGCTACAATGACGATCTCAACCGCAACGGCTTCAACTCATTCACCGGAGAACTGGAACCCGGCTTCCGCCGCAATGGTCGCACCTTCTTCATCAAGATGTCTTACCTGTTTAGAAAGAGTTTTGGATGAATGCAAAGTTAAAAATTAAAAATGCAAAAATGAGGGGAAGCCCATTTAATCAACAATGGTTTCCGCCTCACTTTTGCGTTTTTAATTTTTAACTTTGCGCTATTGGAATACTCTTTCCACCGGAACAATCACCACGTCTTCAGGCTTGACGTTGATCCGGTAACTCTGGATTACCGCGTCTTCGTCTGTGATCTCTTTCGGCTTCGGCGCGTTGTATTTGATGAGCGAGGGTGTGTTGTTGATGATCGCCTCGCGCAAGCCTTCGGCGTCTTTCGTGACCATCACGACGCGCATCCGGTCGGATTTCAGATAACGCTGGATGGCGCTGTTCACATCCGCGAGCGTGAGGCTTGCGAGCCGGTCGCGCATGTAGGTGTTGAAATTTGGAAGGCCGTAGTAGCGACTGTCGAGCGCGTAGCCGAGTTGCGCGTCCTGCGTTGCGGTTAGGACGTTGACGTTCTTGAGCAGAAAGTCGCGCGTCGCTTCAAACGTTTCCTGCGACATTCCGTTGCTCACCAGCTTGTCATACTCGTAGAGCGCGGCGCGTAGAGCGAAGTGGCCGTTTTGCGGTTCGACGGGTCGAATCCAGATTTGGAAAATCTGCTGCTGGCGTCCCAGGTTCGGGTCGGGTTGAAACTGAAACATGCCGCGCGGGAAATATTCTATGTAGGCGTAGTCGCCGTAGTTCAACCCGCGAAGCTCGCGCAGCCGTTGATAGAGGTGGCTGTTGCTTGAGCGATGCTGCCCGAAGTAAGAAGCAACGACAGCGAGCGCGGGCCAATCCTTATCTTTGCGCGTGATGTCAATCGGAAAGCCTAAAGAGATTCCGGTCGAGCGTGTGTCGCGCTTGACGAGTTCAATCCGCATGCCCGTATCTACTTTGGGCGCGTCCAACTTAATTTTTTCAGGACGACCCGCAGGGAGCTTGCTGAAGTCCGTCTCCACCTTCTTGACGAAGCCGGGCGGATAGCCGCCGGACAGACCGAGCACCAGATTGGCGCGCGTGTAGTGTTGGCGATAGAAGGCGCGCACATCGTCAATGGTCAAATGTTCGAGCGCGCTCAAGCTTCCCCGGTTGTGATGACCGTAAGGGTGTCCAGCGTAGATGGTGTTGTAGAGTTGCTCTTTGCCGAGTTCCTCGTCGTTGCCTTCGCGCAGAGAGACTTTCAGAAAGTTGGTCGCGTCTTCTTTGAGCCGCGTGAAATCGTCCTGGCGGAAACCCGGATCAAGAAGCATCTGGCTGATGATCGAATAGTAGCGATCCAGATTATCCAGGTGCGTCATGCCTGTGAAGACGGTCATCTCTTTGTCTATCTGGAAATCGAAAGAGGTCGCCATCGGGTAGAACGTGTTTGTGATCTGGTCGTAAGACATCTTGCGCGAGCCGCCCTCTGAGAGCATCGCAGCCGTCAAAGACGCGATGCCCTCTTTGCCTTCCGGGTCGGAAGCGGAGCCTGTCATAAACAGTATGCGGAAGGTGACGAGCGGCGAGCGATTGGGTTGCAAGACACTGGCGACCGGACCTGTTGCTGCTCCGGTGGATGTTCGTTTCATTGCTGTTTTATTCGCCGTCGGCGGTTTGATTTTCCCTCCCCTGTCTCTATCCTGCCCGAACAATGTTTGCCCGGCGAGAGTGAGTACAAGAACAAAGAGAAGGCGCATGATGCTGCGGCCACCAATCCACCTGTTTGATTGTGGGCTGTGATTCTGTCTCGACATTATTCCGCACCTCCTTTGCTCTTCGATGAGAGGGTGACGATGGTGCGGTTATTGTCAACGAAATATTTGGCGGCGGCAGCGCGTATGTCTTCGGGAGTTATCCGGTCGTAAAGCGCGTACAGCTTATTGATCGTCTCCGGCGTCCCGCGCAAGGCTATATAGGGCGCGAGCGTGCCCGCAATTGCTTCGGAGCTATCCAGAGAGAGCGCGAAGCTATAGCGCAGGCGCGAGCGCGTCTCGTTGAGCTTGGGCAGCGGGATGAGTTCCGTTGTGTAACGCTTGAACGTCGCCAGCACTTGGTCGCGCACGTAAACGACATCCTTCTGATCCTTGACTCTCGACTCCACATAAAAGAGTTCCGGGTCAATCCGGTCGGAGAAGGATGCGCTCAACGAATCAACCTTCTGCTCCTTGAGCACGAGCTTTTGATAAAGCTCGGAATTTTCTCCGAAAGCATAAGCCTGTAAGAGATCGAGCGCGGCGTGCTCCTTCTCCATGTCGGAATAAGCGGGGCCGCGAAACGCCACGTCAACGTAAGGGAGCGTGGCCGAGGGCCAGTCAATATGCTCTTCGCGCGGCGCGGTCTGCGCAGGCTCAACCGGGATTTGCGGCGTGTAGTTGCCGCGCTGCCAGTTGCCGAAATATTTCTGAACCATCCCCATCACTGCATCGCGCTTCACATCGCCGACGACGATGATGGTCGCATTCTCCGGGCGATAGTAACGCTTATAGAATTGCAGACTGTAATCATACTGGTTCGGCATATCCTCTATGTCTTTGATGAAGCCCATAGTGGTGTGCTCGTAGGTGTGCTTCTTGTAAGCGGCGGCGCGCAGGACTTCAAAAAGCTTCTCTGAAGGGTCGGCGCTGTTCTTGTTAAACTCGCCGAGGACAGCGCGCGTCTCCGTCTTGTATGCGTCGGGAGCATACTTGAGATGCTGAAAGCGGTCGCCTTCAAGCTCCATAATCTTGTCGAGGTCTTCTTTGGAAAAAATTTCGTGATAGACCGTGCGGTCGTCTGTCGTGTAGGCGTTTGAATCCGCCCCGGCGCGCTTCAAAATTTCGTCGCGCTGCTCAGCAGTAAAATTTTCGCTGCCCCGAAACATCAGGTGCTCGAAGAGGTGCGCGTAGCCGCTCTTGCCTGGCTCAGGCTCGTTGCGCGAGCCTGTCTTGACGACGATGTAGAGCGCGACAAGGTTCGGAAAATCCGTCGGGACTGTAATCAAGTGCAGTCCGTTGGGCAGTTCGTCAATCGTGTATTGATACGGGAATAGCTTCTGCTCCCTGGGCTGTGCGGGCTGCTTTCGCTGCGCAATCGCGGCGCACGGCAGGCAGAGCAGGAGCAAGACGATTATTATTAATCTCATGGCAGTGAAACTCCTGAAACTTTGCTTAACTGGATTTAATGGAGACGGCAGGCATTATACACAATTGTGAGGCGGGCGAAACCGGAGAGAGTTCAAATCCCGTTCGTGTTCATCAGGATGATTCGCCATCCGTCCAGGTCTTAATCTGAATTGTGCGGCTAACCGTACAAAATTCGCGGAACGTTATTACCTTTGTAGGGGTAGGACTTGTCCGTGCGCGGTTTTGACTATTAAGAGCCGCCGTTTCTCTGCTCGACAAGGCGAGTCAGCGTGATGATAGCCTGTTCGATGCCGTCAATACGTTCGTGGTGCTCATCCAGACGATCAACGACGCGCTCCGATAGTTTCGTCAGCGTGACAAAGGCATCTTCAAGTCTGCCTATTCGCACGGCATCAGCCTTTTGAATGTCAGCCATGCCGTCAATCTTAGCCGTTAATTGAGCCAACGTGTTGACTACGAAGTCCATCTGTCGTTGGCGTTCTTCTTCGCTCATTACTCATAGCCTTTCTTCATACATGCTTGGTCTCCGTTAATAAAAATGCAGGCCGGGACAAGTCCCTGTCCCTAAAATCTCTATTCAATGATGGTGATCTCCGTCCACTTGATTTCCCGGCAGTTTCGAGATGTCGAGCGCACGAGAGAAATCGTCGAAATGAAACATCGAATCGTCTTTGCAGTTTTCGCAGTAGTAAGTCGCGTCTTCGCCCAGATACATATCCTTCATGTAGAAGGCCACAAAGCAGCCGTAGCAACGCTGGATGCGCTTGCCGAATTTCAATCGCGCTTCTTCTGAACTCATTATTGTGTAGGCTCTAGCTTGCGCACGCGCTCTTCGAGGTCTTCCCGCTTGTCTTGCAGCTTTAATATGTCATCGTAAAAGACGCGAAATTTCCGGTTAAGCGACTGTAACTCTGACTCCAGACCGTCGAGCCGATTTTCAATTCCATCAAGGCGCGTCAGCACTTGCTCCCAGATTGGGCGAGTCTCCTGTAATCGCCGATCAACTTTCTCTTCCAGTGTCGTCAGACGTGCATCAATCGAATTGAGGTGTGCGTTAAGGGAATCAAGGCGAGAGAGGATAAGCTGAAGGCCATCGCCGGGCAGTAGCTGTGTTGTATCTTCGCTCATGAGGATTACTCCTTGACGAGGATTATGAAGCCTGTTGAAGTTTAACTCAAGGAAGAAACCTATTGCGCTATATCCGCCGAACATGAGACGACCTGATTTATTTCCCTCGCGCCAACTCTCCGGCGAGCGACTCAGGAACTTTCAACACATCCTTCCAGCCCGAATGATCTTCGCGCATCTTCTCAGTCAGCCCATCACGCAACTCGCGTAGCTTATCGCTCAAAGCGCATGGATAATTATTAATGTCTGTGAAGCGCGTGCGCTGCTCTTCGACAAAGGCTTTCTGCTTGATGATGGATGGAATGGCGTCGTGATGACCGTTCTCCCAAAACGGCACGAGCAGGCGTTCGACGCGCACGGCTCCGGGAATCTCGACCACTTCGCTATCGAGGCCGATCACGTCTGCGACATACTTTCCATCTGCGCCCATCCCGCGAAAAATTTGCAGGCGACCGGGCAGCGTGATCTTCTCAGGCGAGTTGGAGGCTTTGAGCGTCGGGAGATTTTCAATCAGACACTCCTTGAAGATCACGCCCGCGATTCTGGACACCTCGCTCGAAAGCTTTGTTCCAACGCCGAAGCCTGTCGCCTCTGGAAACTCCGCGACGATGCGTCGCAACTTCTCAACATCAAGATCGCCTGTCAGAATCGGCATCAAGCCGTGCAGACCATTCGCCTCAAAGAGGCTGAGACACCATGCTCCAAGCTTTGCCAGGTCGCCCGAATCAACACGAAAGCCTTTGAAAGCGCGCCGTCGCGCTTCCGTCGAAGTCGCCGCCATCGCAGCGTGAACCGCGCCCATGTAAACGTCAATCGTATCGAGCAGAAGCGTCGTGCCGTTCGGGTTCGCGTCGAGCCAACGCTCAAACGCGACCTGCTCGAAATGCTTCGGCTGGCCTGTGCGGGCTTCCGTCTCAGGCTCGTACATGAACTCCAGATAGGACTGCTGCCAGTAGTGCGCCTCCGTTCCGACCGCCGGGATGTCCAGGCGATGCGCCGCCTCCATGTTCGAGGTGTCGTTGAAGCCGCCGATGAAAGCGTAGGTGGCGACTTCGACGGCGCGTTCGATGTCGCCGTTGCGACGTAAGGAAAAATCTGAGAGCCAACGTGTCCCGGCGGCCATCCGAAACTGCATTGCGAGGCTCGCGGTCGTCATCGGAAGATCAAAGGCATGCTCGAACTTTATCTCCTGGGCCTGTGTCAGACCGAAAGGCCCTGTGATGTCTGCGAAAGGTTCCTGGGCAAAAACAATCGTCGCGGGACGCACGGCGCGAACTGCCCCGACAAAGTGCATGTCCTCGATAGCATCCGCAAAGAGTTTCAGGCCGCCGCGATCCTGTTCCAGGAAACGCACGCGCGGGCGATCAATCTGGCTCTCGATCAGCGAGCGCACAAGGCGCTCATGACCCAGGCACGGAGCAAACGGGAGTTTCCGCTGCGTCACATAAAACGTCGCCTCGGCTACGCTCAAACTTTTATCGCGCAGCCGCGTCACGTCCTTGTAAGACGCATCGCCCATCGCCGCGTGATAACGATCAATATTTAGTGTACCCATAATTAATAAGGGATGAGGGCGGCAGCGATGAGGGATGAAAGAAGACCGAGACCGCTTTTCTTTACTTCATCCCTCCGCCCTCATCCCTCATCCCTTCAAATAATTTCCGCACCTGCCTGCCTCATCTCTTCAATGGCTCGCATCCCGTCGCCGGGTTGGAGTTCTACGGGGCGCATGGCACCCGTGAGGGCTTTGACTTTGAAACCTTCTTTGAGCGCATCGAGCACGGTGTTTTTAACACAGTAGTCTGTGGCAAGCCCGCCGACCAGAACCTCTGCGACGCCTTGCTCGCGTAAACAAGCTGCGAGATCAGTTCCATCAAACGCGGAGTAGGTGTCTTCGTCGCCCATGCCTTTGGAGATGACCGTAATGCGCGGGTCGTCTAAAAGCTCTGGATGAAACTCCGCGCCGCGCGTCTCCTGCACACAGTGGACGGGCCATGTGCCGCCGTAGGCTTCAAAGTGCTTCGTGTTGGCTGGATGCCAGTCGCGGCTTTTGAAGACAGGCTCGTCGCGTGAGAGAAACTCTTCGATCAGACCATTGAGCGGCGCAACCACCTGGTTGCCGTCCGCTACAGCCAACGCGCCGCCCGGACAGAAATCATTCTGCACATCAACCACAATCAGAGCGCGTTTCTTTTCATTCTCCATAAAACTAACTTTCCCCTTTTGCTCTCTTCTTTATTTCATGCCGGAACAGCAAACCGCTCCGGTGATTACATTATCGTTCCTTATCACTTGGGTTTTATTATAGAGCTTGATTGCCCTCTCACGCATCTGTGCCCGCAGACGCAAGACAGCTTCAGCTTAGTTTGCGCGCCATGATGATGCCGCCCCACACCGCCGCCAGGCCGACAATAAGACTCAAGGCCACGTAGAGGAAGGCCACCAGGTACTCGCGGCCTTCTATAAGCTTGGCGTTCTCATACTCGAACGTCGAGAAAGTTGTATAAGCCCCGACGAAGCCGACCGCAACCGCCAGCCGCAGGTGCGGACTGATGCTGATACGCTCTGTGGCGAGAGTGAGAAAGAAACCCAGGATAAACGAACCTGTGACGTTGATAACAAAAGTGGCTGTCGGAAACGGAACGGCTACACGCGAGAGCGCAGAGCCGTTCAGATAGTAGCGCGCCATCGCGCCGAGCGCGCCGCCCGCAGCCACAGCCAGGTATTTAGTTAATGTTTCCACGTTGTTCCTTCAAAGCAAAAACTCCTGGTCGGGCGAGCGTAATCTGGAATTGCGCTCGCTCGACCAGGAGTTTCTTTCACGATTCATTGCCTGAATTTGTCTCAGGCGGTTCGACTGCACGAAGCATGGTTTGAGTTATAACTCAATCATGCTCCGCGCGCCATATTTTGTGGATGAGTTTAGCCAGCAACAGTCCTCTGACTATTTATGCACGGGATACTTCGGGCGCTTCGGCGCGACTATTGGATTCTTAGCTGCTTCTGCGAGCGCGACCTGCACGGCTTTCTCTAGTTGAGGGTCGCGCCCGGCCATGAAATCGCGCGGGGTAACTTCGACTTCGTAGTCGGGCGTGACGCCTGAGTTCTCAATGCCGAACGAGCTACCGTCAGGGTTGTAAGCGGCGCGGTTGGGTAACTGCACGGAGCCGCCGTCAATCAGGCCGGGGGTGAAGACGTAAGGGCCGATGCCGCCTCCGCCCGTGCGCGCGCCGACGATAGGGCCGACGTGAGCGAGCTTGTACATGAAGGCAAAGGTCTCGGCTGCCGAAAAGTTGTTCTCATTGACGATCAGGACTTTCGCTGCGGGGCCTGGATTAACCGGCGTTGCGATGTCGTCGCCTTCACGAAACATGTAGTAGTAGATCGGCTTTCGACGAAGCCATTCGATTAGATAATCGGGTGTGATGCCGCCGCCGTTGAAGCGCTGGTCAATGACGACGCCGGGACGGTCTGCGTAGCCGACGAGGCCGCGCATGAAGTCAACCGTCGCCGGGCCATAGTTGGAAACGTAGATATAGCCCAGCTTGCCGTTTGATAACTGCTCGACGCGGCGGCGGTTCTCTTCCGCCCAGTTCGCCTGGCGAAGCTGCGATTCGTTCGGCATGGGAAAAACGGTTATGCTGCGCGCTCCTTCACCATTGGCCGAAGGGCCGACCTTGATCTTAACGGGCTGGCTCACCTTGCCGTCGAAATAGCTGTAAACACTCTTCGTCGTTTCGACCGATTGATCTTCAACAGCGAGCAGGTATTCGCCCTCGCGCACCACTGCGCCCGGACGATCAAGCGGCGCAGGGCTTGAGCCGCTCGGCGAGTTGTACTGCGTCGAGCGATAGATGCGTTTGAAGCGATAACGCCCGCCGTCAATCTCGTAGTCAGCGCCGAGCAGCCCAATGCGCGGCGGAGGCCCGCCCTGCGGAGCGTCGCCGCCGCCCACACCGAGATGACTGACGGAGATGTGGCCGAGCATCATGTTCAGCAAACCGTTCAGGTCTGCGCGGCGCGTGATGGTCGGCAGATATTCGGCGTAGTGGCGTTCGAGTTCAGGAAGGTTCTGGCCGTGATGGTTCGGGTCGTAGAACCAGTCGCGCATGATGCGCCACGCCTCTCTATACATCTGCTGCCATTCAGCGCGCGGGTCTATCTTCACTTCCAGACTCTTGAAATCCAGCTTGCCTTCATCCGGCTTCGGCGGTGCATCCGTGGAGACTAGAAACCAGTTGCGCTCCTTCACGTAGAGCAGGTGTTTACCGTCGCCGGAGATTTCGTACCCGCCTATATCTTCGACCAGCTTGTTGAACTTCGGCGGCTTCGTCAGGTCATAGACGTAAATCGCCTCAGACGGCCCAGCGCCGAGCGCGGCAGACTTGGGCCATTCGTTGACGACCACGAAGAGTTGCCCCGCCTGTCCTGGTATCAGTCGTGCGTAGTCGCGCGGCTGCGTCGGCAGGTCAACGACGCGCCGTTCAATCTCGTCGAAGTCAATGCGCGACGGTGCGGAGGACGCCTCAAGCTTCACCTCCGGGTTCGGGTTGCCACTTGGCAAGAGCGGCGATAGCTCTCCATTTTGCAGCACGATCATGTGTATGCGCCGCGTGACGAGCGGGCGCGCGAGTTCACCATTAAGCACGCCCCAGCCGAATTCGCTCGTGCCCGCGTTGGGACTTGAAAGGAAGTAAAGATATTTGCCGCTCGCGTCGAACGCGGGCGACTCGGTGTGCGTGCGCCCATCGGTGATCTGGTGCGCGCGGCCTGCTTCAAGCTCATAGATGTAAACAGTCCGCACGCGATTTCGCAGATGCTTCGAGTAGGTGAGGTAGCGACTGTCGGGCGACCATGCAGGATAAAACTCTTCCTGAAAAGAGTAGGTGGAAGTGTCCACGCGATGCGCCGCGCCGCTTTCAACGTCCGCGAACCACAGCGCGAGACGCTTATCCGCGAACGCAATTTTCTTTGAGTCCGGCGACCACGTTAGCTCCCGGTAGAACGAGGGCTTCGGCTCGATAGCGATTTTTTTAACCGTGCCGGAGCCGTCCGCCAGGCGCACGTGCAGTTGGTACTCACCGGACTCGTCTGAGAAATAGGCTAGTTGTTTACCGTCAGGCGAGAGCGAGGCCCAGCGTTCGGCTGCGCCGGAGGTCTGCGTCATATCTTTCGCTTCATTGCTCTTCGGGTCGAAGATGAAGACATCGCCTCGCGCGCTCAACACTACGCGGTCGCCGTTTGATGACAACGTTCCCCACTCAATGGTGCGCGAAGCGTTGACAGTGCGGCTTTGTGTCTCCGCCAGGTCGGGCGTGACTTTCACATCCAGAACGCGCGCTTGATTCGAGGCGAGATCAAAGAGGTTCAGTCGCCCGTCGCGGACGAAGACGATGGCGTCTGATGTCGCAGCAGCCCAGCGTATGCCGTAGTTGTCAAAAGTAGTGAGTTGCTTCGTCTGCTTGTTTCCGAGGTCGTAGGAATAAAGATTGTACGTGCCCGTGCGGTCGGAGATGAAGTAGATTTTATTATTCACCCACATCGGCATCAGGTCGTTGTAATCGCCGGGCGGCAACCTTTCGAGCGCGCCGTCGCTCAGGTTCACGAGCCACACAAGCCCCTTCGAGCCTCCTCTATAAAAACGCCAGTCGCCCACCGTCGCAGCCATCGGCGAATAGGCTATGCGCTTGCCGTCCGGCGAGAATGAGCCGAACTGCGCTTTCGGCAGCGGAAGCTCTGCCGGTAGCGTTGGGTCGCCCGCGTTGATCGTGTAGAGACGCGGAAAGGCGCTGCGGTTTGAGCTGAAGAGCACGCTCTTGCCGTCGGGCGTCCAGCCCACAGGGAAATCCGTGTTGGGATGAAAGGTGAGCCGCCGCGCTTCGCCGCCCGTTGCGGCGCTGACGTACACATCCCACGAGTTGCCGGTCTGACTTGCGTAGGCTAACTGTGAGCCGTCGGGCGAGAAGGCAGGAAAATTGTTAGAGCCGGGTTGCGCGCCGATGCGCTTTGCCTCACCGCCCGAACGTTCGACGAGCCAGATGTCGCCCGCGTAAGCGAACGCAATGTGCGTCCGGTTAATGGCAACTCGCCCGATGAGCATAGGCTGCTGCGCTTCAGCTATCGTGCAAAGTAGAAGCAAGAGGATAAGGCAGGGCAGGATAGTTCTATGCATAGCGCGTGTCTCCATCTTTGTTTGTAATATTCAATGTGGGAGAGCAGTCCGGTTTTCTTTAGAGAGTATGCCTTCGCGTGAGGGAGCGCGTCTTGTACGATAGAAACATTTTTGTAAAAGCTTAATGTGTTCGGGGCGGCCACAGCGAAACTCTGCCGGTAACAGCATCGCCCAAACACGCTCGCTTGTGGCAGGCGATAGTGATCTTCCTGGAACAGGATAGACAGTCAAAGCAGAGCGCCTTTACCAATCCTTGATTCTCCACCTATATCATAAACGTTGCGCGCGGTGTTTATATTACAAAACAATCGAAGATTCATTGTGACAGGCGGTCAGCTTTTTCAGGAGATAGGAAAGACGCGAATATTTATTTTAGGTTGACGCGCCCGCGCCAGTTGAAGATACTCGCTCCTGATTTGCTGAAGTTCGACAGGTATGAGGAGACTCCGAAATGGCAAACCAACCTCAATCTACGGGCAACCGCGTGCTAATGGTGCTGGTGACTGTGATCTCCTTTATAGCCGCATACTTTTTAGTGAGTTACTTGATGCGGAGGTAAGCTTCGCACCAGAGAGGTCTAAAACCTTCGCCCTACTAAGTAGGAGCGTGTTCCCCGTCAGGACCTTTCATTCAAGGAGGGAAAGAAAATAATGTCGCGTGACCCCCGCACCGCGCTGCTTCGCTATGGTTTTGCCATCCTGCTCACTGCTCTTGCGGTCATTATTAGAATTCCCTTTTTGCCGGCGCTGGGCGACGGAGTTCCGTTCATTCTCTTCTACCCGGCAGTCACCCTCTCGGCCTGGTACGGCGGTTTAGGCCCTGGGCTTCTGACAATGGGTCTGAGCGCAATAGCTGCTGCCTTCTTGTATATCGAGCCGCTCTCTTCTCTAACCAATACACATTTCTCCGACGTGGTTCGACTGACTCTTTTCATTTGCAGCGGGGCGCTGATTAGCTGGATTTGCGGGGCGCTCAGAGCGGCGAATCTGCAAGCGAACGAGTTAATAAAGTTGCAGGAGAAGACTGTCGAAACGAACGCGAAATTAGCCGCCATCGTGGAATCCTCAGACGACGCCATCCTCAGTAAGACCCTGGAAGGATTGATTACAAGTTGGAATCCCGGCGCTGAAAAAATCTACGGCTACACGCCTTCGGAAGTTATAGGACGCCACGTCTCCGTGCTTGCATCTCCTGAACGCCGCGAGGAGATGCTACAGATTCTTGAGGCGATCAGGCGCGGCCAGCAGGTTGACCATTCAGACACCGTGCGTATGCGTAAAGATGGCAGGCGCATTGATGTCTCTCTGACGGTTTCGCCTATCAAGGATGCGGGCGGCCAGGTCATAGGGGCTTCAACGATTGCCCGCGACATCACAGAGCGTAAGCGTAAAGAGCAGGCCGATCGGTTTCTGGCGGAAGCTAGCACGACCCTGGCATCTTCACTCGATTATGAAACGACGCTCGCCACAGTCGCGCGGCTCGCAGTTCCTCATTTTGCCGATTGGTGCAGCGTAGATATGGTGAATGAAGATGGAACTGTCAGCCGTTTGGCGGTCGCCCATGTTGACCCAGAAAAAGTCGCATGGGCGCATGAGCTACAGGAACGCTACCCGCCCGACCCAAAGGAGCCGCGCGGAGTGCATCACATTCTAAGAACGGGCAAATCGGAATTTTATCCTGACATACCGGACGAGCTGCTCGCCCAGGGCGCGCGTGATGCGGAGCATCTGAAAGTGATGCGCGAGATCGGATTTCGCTCTGCCATGCTCGTCCCTCTCAAGGCGCGCGGCAAGGTTTTAGGAGTCATCTCTTTCATCAACACGGGGTCAGCCAGTCATCACACTCAAGAAGATTTGGCGCTGGCTGAAGACCTCGCCAATCGTGCTGCCCTGGCAGTTGATAACGCATACCTGTACCGGCTTGAGAAACAGATTCGACTGGCCGCCGAGCGCACGTCTGACCGCCTGACGCGCTTGCAGGCAGTCACCACTGCGCTCTCACAATCTCTCACATCTCAGCAAGTCGCAGACGCAGTTATTGACCAGGGCATGAAGTCATTGAATGCTCATGCGGGCACGGTTGCGATGCTCAATGAGAGCAGGACTGAATTTGAGATCATCGCGTCGCGGGGCTTTTCGGGTGAGGTAGTGGACGAATGGCGGCGCTTCCCCTTGAACTCCCAGGTGGCAATCGCCGATGCTGTGCGGGAACAGACGCCGGTCCTCATTGAAGACTTCGCGCAATGGTTTGATCGCTACCCGGCGCTTGGCCCGCTCTCATCCGTGACGGGCAGCAAAGCGTTGGTCGCATATCCGCTGATTGTTAAAGGCCGCACGATTGGGGCGCTGGGACTGAGTTTTTTAGAGGCTCAAAATTTCAGCGACGAGGATCGAACCTTTATGCTGGCGCTCGCGCAACAATGCGCGCAGGCGCTCGAACGCGCTCATCTCTACGAGACAGAGAAGAGACTTCGCACGGAAGCGGAAGAGACCAATCGAATCAAGGATGAGTTTCTCGCCACAGTCTCACATGAGTTGCGCACGCCGCTAACGGCGATTGTCGGCTGGTCTAGTATGTTGAGGATAAGTAAATTCGACCCTGAGACCACCGCGCACGCGATAGAAACAATCGAGCGCAATGCGAAGGCGCAGACAGAGATTATTGAAGACCTGCTCGATGTCTCGCGCATCATCACGGGCAAGCTCCGTCTGGAGGCTGGCCCGGTTCAACTCGATTTGGTGATTGCGACCGCGTTGGATGGAATCCGCCCGACAGCGGATGCCAAGGGCATTAAGATCGAGTCGAAGATAGAACCCGGCGCAGGTGCTGTCTGGGGAGACCCGGCGAGGCTGCAACAGGTGATGTGGAACCTGCTCACGAATGCCGTCAAGTTCAACAAAAGAGGCGGCAGCATTGAAGTCAGGCTACAGCGCCTCAACTCTCACGTTCAGATCATCGTGAGCGATACGGGCCAGGGCATCAGCCCGGAGTTCCTGCCCTTTGTTTTCGAGCGTTTCCGGCAGGCTGACGGCTCCATCACCAGAGCGCACGGTGGGCTAGGATTGGGGCTTTCGATAGTGCGCCAGTTGGTAGAGCTGCACGGCGGAACTATTCATGCAGAGAGCGCAGGCGCAGGGCTTGGCGCAACTTTCACGGTAGATATTCCTCTGAGAGCTGTGCAGGATGTCGAGAGAAAGCCGGGGCTGCTATCTACTTCGACTGAGGAAGCTGCATCAATCGAGTGTTCTTCGGTGCTGGAGAATGTGCGCGTGCTGATTGTGGATGATGAGGCCGATGCGCGCGTTGTTTTGACGACGATTATTGAGCAGTGCGAGGCAGAGGTAATGGCCGTCGGCTCGGCAGCAGAAGCGTTGGAGGCGTTGGGCAGCTTCAAGCCGGATGTGCTCATGAGCGACATCGGGATACCGGGTGAAGACGGCTACTCGCTGATTCGTAAAGTGCGCTCCCTCAGCCCTGAGCAGGGCGGAAAGATTCCGGCTGTTGCCTTAACAGCCTACGCGCGCGAGGAAGACCGCATGCGTGCGCTCACGGCTGGCTATCAGGTCTACGTCGCAAAGCCGGTTAATCCAGCGGAGCTAATCGCCGTCCTCACAGGACTGGCCGGACTGATAGAGCGCGGCTGAATCGCCTGCCACCCGATAGGTTCACTGTGAAAAACGTAAAAATCTTTGGGGGTTTAGTATTTTTCTCATTTCTGTTCAGAGGCAGCGGCAATAGCTGAGCGCACTTCAGCGATAAAAGAGCTTATATCTTTTCCGTTATCTAACCCGTTCGGAAGCGGGTCTTTTGTGAGATTGGTTAGTTGGTTATTACGTAGCAGAAAGCTACCTTGACCACTATTGGTTTGGTATGCGCCCGTCGTGGTTATAAAACTAAGGAACAGCAGATGCTCTCCACCTACTTCGAGAGGCTTAAAAGATTTATCCACAGCGCGGGCGGTACGGCCCTTGATTTGAACCGTTCCTCCAATTCGCGTGATGGTAATATCACTGTTATTTTGTATCGGCGCGGCATTGTTGTTTTTAAGCACCTCTTCTACAGTTATTTCATAATCAGTAAAAATGAACTCTCCATCCTCTGTAAACTGAGAAGATTTATTCTTTACCTTTCCGATAACAACAGCGTCTGAGTTTCGTGCCAAGTCCTTCAGGAGTTGGTAAGAGTTATTTGAAGTATCAGGCGAATCTCCTGTAATTTCAATTTCCAAGTTTTGGGACCCGGCTATGATCCGCTCGCGCAGAGTGCCTTCTGCGCCACTCTTATATCTACCGCTGTAAAGTTTGCTGTGCTTTTTTTGTTTATCTGTCAGCGTCACCGCTTGAATGGGCGTGGGTTCTTCTTGTTTAGCATCCTTTTGTTGGAAAGTAGGCGCAAGCTTATTCGTAGATACACGAGCTAAAACCAACCCGGCCACAGGGAGACTAACAAACACAAGAGTTACTATTATTTTAACTTTTAGTTTAGCCATTCCTATCTCCCGACGTTGCACAAAAAGTCAATTGTCGAATGAGGGCGGTTCTTCTGGGTTTTCGCGGGTGGCAAGCTCAGTCTCCAACTCTTGCCGATGTGCCTGTACCCTGTTCAATTTATCCTTCGACACACTTAATGCCGTCTCTTGGGAAAGCAATGGCGATTCTGTGGCGCGGCGCACAGCATCCAGGGCAAGCCTCTCCGTATCCAGGCCGCGATGGAGACCTTCAAACAACAACCTGTCTCTATCCTTCATTAGATGGCGGAAGGTGATGGATGTGACCATCAATGAGAAGTTAAAACCAAGAAACAAGGCGCTAACGATGATGAGTAATAATGAAAACTTTGAAGGCGGCCAAAAGGCAAATACACCTAAAACTATTCCAGATATTGGTGCGCCGAATGATAAGGCTAGAATCGCATACTTTGCTATTCCATTACCACTGTCACTGCTTTTGGTGTCTAGCGGGTTCTGCTCAGGATTCGCTATCGCGCGCGTAGCATTTATCTGCCAGCGTGTATTGAACCACTGGGCGACTAACATAATTATGGTTGTGGCAATAGCAATCCAGACACTTTCGCTCATAGTGATAATCCTGATTTACAAGTTGAAATTAAAAAGCCGAGACAGGCGCGAGTGAACGCCGCGCATTCTACTCTGTCCAAAACGAAGCCTCAATGCCTAGTTCATAAATAGACTGAATAAGACAACAAATATGGTGGCAAAGAACCTTTTGTGCAGCCCGCCGACTTTTTGTTCAAGTCGGCCTTTTTGTGCAAGACCCTATCTCCTGGTGAACTAAATAATAAACAAGCAATCTTACCTCTCTTGTCTTCAATCTGCGCAAAAAGGAATATTCACTTTCCGACGCATAAAAGCATATAAGGGCAAGGCTACTGTATCAAAATCTAAAATTTTTTAACTGTTGATGTCAGATTAAGAGGAGCAGGACTCGTTGAGGAGTGAAGCTCTTGCATAAGAGAAAGTTGCAACGCGACCGGAGTCTAGTCCCGTTATTCTTAGCTGTTACTGGATTTTGGTCATATCCATCCTATTTAATCTATCTATTGACAGAGGTCGGGCAACCGGAATATTGTGCGACTGCCCTCGTTGCTTTCAAATTTAACCTGCTGGCGAAAGACTTACCTTCGTTAGCCTCACACATCTTCCGAACCGCTGGTTGACTGTGAATCGTCTTGAACCTTGCTCGCGCGAATCGTTAATGTAGCCCCGGCATTATGGCTCACAACTGATATTTTGGAGGGATAGCTGATGGCTTTAATAGATGAAGTCAAAACGATCTGTGATCGTCTGGCCCCGTATGGCTGGGCCGAACTACTCAAGGAGCACGGGCTGGATATTACTGCGGCTAATCTCAAACAGGAGTTAGCCGGAGAACTGCCGCACATCAAGCGGAGCGTGAGAGGCTTTGAAGACTTCGCGCTGGAAGGCGTGCGAGGCATTGAGCCGGGTCATCCTGCGCGCAGCCTGCTCTATCATGCCTTCGCCTCACCCAACGTGCTCACACGCATAGACGGCTCGGACATCAAGAAGTTTCCAACGCTGGCCGAGTTGGATTCAATAGAAAACTACGTCTATGGAACCAGGCCGCCCTCGCTCGAAGAGTTGCGCGCGCGCGCCGGGGGCGCTCGGCTGGCAGTGTGCGTCTTCGCTTCGGAATATCGTCCGGCGGCGCAGACTTGCCATAAGAAACATGCCGACCTGGTTTTCTCAAGAACTGGCGTGGCCCGCGTCGGGACGGCGCGCCCTCTATATGATCCGCAGCGTCGTGGCTTCCTGCCGTTTGTTGACGGCGACCCCTTTGCCATCCGCGTCTCTCCTGTCCGCTATACGGCCTACATCGCGGTCGAAAAGAAGGGAGATCAAAAATTATTCTGTCCTATGCGATTCGATGCTCAGGCAGCCGACGACAATTTGAGCGATAGTGATCGAAACTTCTGGCTTCCCCTTCACAAACTCTACTCAGGCACTGAATGTCTACGCGATTTCTCGGAAGGGTTGCACCTGACGCTGACCGCGCGCCACTTCAATGAGAAGATAAAGAGAATCCACATCCAACTTGCGAAGCAGCGCGTTGACACCGGCTCTCACCCTGACGACCTGGACAAGGAGCCGTTTAGTTTTGAGAAAGGCATTGCTGAATGGGCGACGGACTCAAGGTTCGGGCCAGGGCTACTTGTGCCTGTGGTGCATGCGCGCCTTGTTGAGCCAGCCGAGTTCAAAGGTAAACCATTGACCTTCAATGTCCCTAAGAATCGCCCCGCGCTCTCATCGAGTTTCGCTATCTCAGGGAAACCCGACGGTGCGCGTCACGCGCCTGAGTATGTTAACGCTCGCCATAAAGTTGCGGATGATGGAACGCAGACGGACCTCAACACAGAAAAGAATGTCAAAAAAATTGTTGAGGCAGGCGGCTACAAGGCTCTCCACTTCGTTGATTTCACGGGCGACGGTTGGGTCAAGGCATCTTGCCCTCCGCTGACTGACCCCGGCTCGAAGATCGGAGAGCATCTGCCGGCCTATTCGCTGGTGACTGCGCCTGATTTCTTCCCGGCTTGTGACCAACGAGAGTTGATGGAGTGGTCCGAAGCTCTCCCTTCAAATCTTCGTAAGCGTATCTGGCGCACGCCTCCGCTGGTGCTTTCCGACCAGCGCCTCGCAGCCAACCTTCAACTGCCGGGCAGCCCCTTCGACAAGGAAGATAAGACGATGACCACAATCGTTTCCTTGTTCGGAGAAATATCGGAAAAGTCCACGAACGCTAAACCCGCAGACACTCTGCGACATTCACCCTTGCCGGATGATTCGGCGGGCGTGTTCGCTCCCGGTTGGGACGTGAGTGTTGATGCGCTTCCTGACAAGACCTTACACTTTGCCGCTTATGGTCTGGGCAGCCCATTTCCTGAAGACGCCAAACTATGCGCCGCCCTGAGCACCTTCTGGCCTGCCGCCGCTCCCGATGCCACGCGCACGATGGAGCCTGCGCTCACATCAATCACCGTCAGTCCATTGACGGATGAAGAGATCGGGCAGGTCGGCAACCTCCCCTGGGATGGAATTTCAGGACCAAAGGTCGTGGCCGATGGAGCGAATCCAATGGCGGAGTATGCCAGCTTTGCTTATGTGGATTATGTGCAAAGCGCATTGGACAATAAATTTTCACTGGCGCTCACGAGTCATATCGAAGCGGGAGAGTATAAACGCAGAGTGCTCTCTATGGCATTGGCTTACAAGGCCGTGGGTAAGGAGAGGAAGAGTTGGCTTCTGCTCTCCTTTCAGAGAGTGTCGCCGGGAGACACTGAGTTTCAGCAGGCGCAGCAGGAGGCTAAAATAACTTTGCCCGGACGCCCTTACCGTTTCGAGATGTTCAGCAAAGGAAAGTTCAAGGATGCGCCGGGCAACTTTCGTCGTTGCCGTGTCAAGATCACCAATCGAAGAACTCTGTTCGTTGATCCTGAAAACAGGCTCGTTTTGATGAAGGTGCAAAATGCCTCCTGGGCCAAAGCTTAAGCTGCCCGTTACCACTGATGTTGTGATTGTGGGTGGCGGGCCGGGCGGCGCTGCTTGTGCGATCAAATGCGCCGAAGCCGGGTTGCAGGTCATGCTGCTTGAGCGCGACCCCTCCGGGCGCGAGCGTCCCGGCGAGACTCTGCATCCGGGCATAGAGCCGCTCCTCATTGAGCTAGGGGTTGAAAGCGAAACCCTAGCCGCCGACTTTCTACGCCATGAAGGACACTGGATAAGCTGGGCCGACCCGCTCCACTTCGAGGCGTTCGGCGCGGACGAGCGTGGCTCATGGCGAGGGTTCCAGGTCTGGCGGGCGGAGTTTGACGCTATCCTGCTCAGGCGCGCTCGCTCACTCGGAGTTGTAATCAAGCAACCGTGTCGCGTCTTAAGGCCGCTGGTTGAGAAAGGCCGTGTCTGCGGAGTTGCGACCTCAGAAGGAATAATACGAGCGCGCGTGGTGGTTGACGCTTCAGGCAGCAGGCAATGGCTTGCAGGGCAGTTGCGACTGCCGGTTCTGAAAACTTCGCCGCGCCTGATCGTTCGTTATGGATATGCTTGCGGTGGACTTCGTGCGCCCCGTAGCGAGACACCGGCTCTCATCGCGGACACGCAGGGTTGGACATGGACGGCTCGCGTCAAAGAGGAAACCTACGCCTGGACACGCCTTAGTTTTGAAAACTCAAAACCCGAATCGAATTGGCTTCCCGAATCGCTGCGCGGTCTTGAGCAAAGAGGGAGGACGCGCGCGGCGGATGTCACATGGCGCATCGCAAAGCCTTCGGCAGGTTTCGGCTACTTCCTGGTTGGAGATGCCGCGAGCGTTTTAGACCCCGCATCCTCACACGGCATTCTGAAAGCCATCATGTCAGGCATGATGGCCGCGCACCTCATCTCCAAGACGATGGAGCGCAAGGTGGACGAAGCAGGGGCGGTACAGGCTTACAGCCATTGGGTGCAGAGTTGGTTCGACCACGACACGAAGAGACTGAAGGAGATGTACGCGATTTTCTCCACCTGTGACGGATGGCCTGACAAGAAGGAAACCTCTTTTTATTCTTCTGCCACCTGACTCCTGCCTATTCACTACAGTCAAACTTGATGGTCTTCGTCATTGTCGAAGCGGGACGTTGCCCGACGACGCGCGCCGTGAGCACTACAGGCTCGCAACGATAGCCGTCAATCCAGAATGGGACGTAGAACTTGTCGCCATTGCTGGCAAAAGAGGTCGCATTCGCTTTAATGAAGATTTGCTTGCCCTTCTCCTTTGCCGTCAATTGGACTTTGAACCCGTTGGATGGATCGGGATTTCCACTGACTTCAACCACTACCAGGATAGGATGGAGCGGGGCGTTTGCCGACGATGTGATGACGTTCATCACATCCACATCCGATAGCTCTCCGTCTTCCTGTGAAAACATCTTCACTTTCATTCCAGTGATTTTCCAGTGTTCCGCAGCCTTCGGCTCACCCATAGCCGGGACGATGCACATTGCAGCAATCGCAGTTAACAGAAACAGCGCCGTCATTCGTGTGCGTAACATAATTTTCCTTTCAGTGTGCTGGTTGATAGCCTTCGGGACTGGAACCAAACCTTTCCGGCTGGAGTCCCCTTCCTCATTATTTATCTCGATACCAGGTTGACTCACCTTGAGGATTTTCCCCATCAAACATTTCTCGATAGGAATTGTAGAGGGTCATTTTCATCTCGCCTTTTTCAATAGCTAAGGCGAGAAACTTGGAAAAATAATTGATCTTTCCGCGTGTGGTGATTTGAAGTGAAAAATGATTGCCGTCAGTTACTTTGGTGACATCACGATAAAAAACAGGTCTATCGTTAGCGAACCGGAGCGTTTGCGCTGTAATAGAGAGAGTCTCCCCTCTACCGTTTGACCATCTGCCGATGTAACGCATTTTCGCCGGAGCAGGAACTAGAGCGACAGCGCGGTGGCTCAAGCTCGCGGCTGTGTAATTATCAGCTTGCCCTGGTTGAGCAAAACTCAGCAGGATTGTGCTGAAGAATATTGAGATGAGCAGGGCGGTTGAGCGCGACATTTATAGGTCTCCTTAGCTGTTCAATTTGAAGTGGAGCTAGTAAGCTATCATACTACAAATGGTCTAATAACTTTTGGAGGTTAACCAGAATGTCAAAGCCAGAGGATTTAATCAACATCAGGCAGAACTTCGATCACCCGGATGAAACTCGCCCGTTTGATAAAGGGCGTGCAGAGATCGTGGAGGTCAGTGGCCTGACAGTGATGCGCGGGACTTTCGAGCCGGGGTGGAGTTGGTCTGCATGCGTCAAGCCGGTTGCAGGAGGAGAAAGTTGCCAGGTCTCGCACAAGTGGTACGTCGTTTCCGGGCGGATGAAGATGAAGATGGACGACGGCACGCAGCTCGAATGGAGAGCGGGCGACGTGGGCGTTATCCCGGCAGGACATGATGCCTGGGTTGATGGCGATGAGCCGTTCGTGTTTATAGATTTCGAGGGCGGAGATATTTTCGCTAAACCACAAAGCTAATCCGGCTGAGAGCAGGGATTTCAGAAGAGGGGCGAAGCTGGTAAGGCTCTCGCCCTTTCTTATTTATTCCGGGCAAGCGATAATCAACGAACATTCAGCAACAAGGAGCCAGTCAGAGTTTTGAAACATCATTTCGCCATCATAGCGTTCTGCCTGCTATGTCCCTTAAACGTTCTTCAGGCGCAATCGCGTAATAAAAAGCCGCCGGCAGCGCCCACTCAACAAGCCGTCATTGACATCCGGCAAATTGATTTCAAGAACTTCATCTACACGCTGGACGCCAGATCATACAAGCTCAGAGACGGCTACTATGCGGAAGCTATCGCCGCCGGAGCGCAGTGGGAACTGGGAATGGTTGATGGCCCCTTCTACGGCGACCTGACAGGGGACGGCAAAGATGAAGTCGCCTTCGTTTTAAGTCACGGCACGGCGCAAGCGCCAAGCGCGGCTGAAGCGCGCGTCTATACCTTGCGGAACGGACGCCCCGTTTTACTTGAAACTTTCATCGTGGCTGATTCAATCAACTGCGAGCTAGACCATTACATAGAAATTGAGGACGGCATGATTAGCGTCGAGCGCGTCTATGGAAAGGATGCGCGCTGCGACCACAATGAAGTCACACAGTATCGCTGGAACGCAAACCGCTTCATGCCTGTCGGGGCGACAAAAAGAATTCCTTGCCGGTGTATGTAATAAAGAGCAAAGACCACTCTCAAGTAAATAACAAAAAGGCTCAAGCTATCCCTGACGTTCAATTGAAATCTGCTCTTGGGATGGTGCGTAGCATACAGGGACATGGAAAATGACCCACATTACCCATATCTTCATAACGTAACAATTTTATAGAAAGACCCGGCGGGTTGAAGTCTTAGCCGCTCGCATGGAAAAACTATGCCCCGACACCTCAATAAACTTCTCTGTATCGCTCTCTACGCTTTCATTCTCCTGGCAGGTGAAAGCCTCTGCCTGGCTACAGGCAGAGCGCCCGGCGCGCAGGAACTCAAAAAAGCGGAGAAGGTCTTAGCCAAACTCAATGAACTGCAAACGGCTGCCGCCGATCCAGACGCCTACCAACGGGCTGTCAGAAAGCTCTATCCAAAACTATTCATCAATGTCGCCACCCTCCCGGAAGGCGACCTAAAAACAGACCTCTCGACCGCCGCGTTTCTCTATCAGCAAGCACGCGGCATTGAGCGCGGCAATGATGCTGCCGATTGCAACAATGAAGTTAGAGGTCTCTACAGAAATCTTTGCCTGGAGCGCGGTAACCCAACTCGCGCTCAACTCTTATTAGCGAAGGCGCAACTGCACACCAACTGGGCTGAAGCTTTGGTTCGATTCTATCGCGGCAACACGGATGCTTTGACGGTCGCAACAATTTCGGAGATTGAGAAAGAGCGTTCGATAGATTTGAAGCTGGCGGAGAGCGCGGTTGCCATCATTAAGACTTTAGACGAAGAAGTAAATTCATATTCATCGTTAGGTGAATTTGAAGAACACAACGCAGTCGCCAGAGTCTCCTTTGATAAGCTCTCAAAAGATTTCGAGACTACCGGCGGCACAGCGCAGCGACTACTCTCATCCTTACCGCGAAATCCACTCTACTACCATCTACAGAATGCCTTGAATTCTTATAGCGACGGTCTCTTCTGGTGGGAGAAGACACGCGCGCGCAGAGAAGCCTCGGCAGCAGTTGTCTCAGTCAACAACTGGACTGAGCCAGCGCCTGAGAAGCCGCTCGGATTAGATGTCGAGACGATCAACTACACAGTAGTCAGCAACTGGCGGAAAGCACGAAAGCACATCGCAACCGCGTGGGATGAAATCGAGAGGGCTAGGAATAATCGCTCAACCCCCGAAACAACTGCTAAAGCTTTCTCAAAATAGTAGGGGCGGGCTTGTATTGGCAATCCTCTACGCCCCCTCAGTGTCCGCTGTGTCTGCGGTGGTGAATTGTCATTCCATTTCCCTTCCGTTCAATTGAAATCTGCTCTAAGTTAGCGCATCATCAAAAAGCCTGGGCGGGTAAACAAACTCTCCTTTTAATCTCGACAAGGTATTCATGCTCGAATGGGATGTCATAGTAATTGGCGGCGGAGCCGCAGGTCTTTTTTGTGCGATTGAGGCAGGCAAGCGCGGGCGCAGTGTCCTGGTCTTAGAGCACACGGAGCGAATCGGCAAGAAGATCAGCATCTCAGGCGGCGGGCGTTGCAACTTCACAAACACTTATACGAGCGCGGAAAACTTCACTTCGGCCAACCCTCATTTCTGTAAGTCTGCTCTCGCACGGTACACGCCAGCCGACTTCATCTCACTTGTCGAAAAGCACGCAATCGCCTACCACGAGAAGAAACTAGGCCAACTGTTCTGTGATGGAAGCTCTCGCCAGATCATTGACATGCTGCAAAGTGAATGCACGGATGCCGGTGTGGAAATTCGCTGCCGCTGCCAGGTGACGAGTGTGCAGAAGGAGAACTCATTTCTGATAGAAACGAATCAGGGCAGCTTCATCTCATCCTCGCTCGTCATCGCCAGCGGCGGATTATCCATCCCCCAGATGGGAGCGACCGATTTTGGTTATCGCATCGCGCGGCAATTCGGTTTACGGATTGAAGAGCCTAGACCCGCCCTTGTGCCCTTAACTCTGACCTCGCAGATTCAGGCGCAGCTCGCGACGTTAAGCGGCGTCTCGCTCGATGCGCTGGTGGCTTGCTGCGGCAAAGAATTTCGTGAAAACATTCTGATTACTCATCGCGGGTTGAGCGGTCCGGCAATCCTGCAAATCTCATCCTACTGGCGACCCCGTGAGCCAATCTCCATCAACCTTCTGCCTGATGAAGATGTCTTCGATATGCTAACGCACAGCCAAAGCTCCGGGATAGAACTCGCCAATCTCCTTTCCCGCCGCTTGCCGCGCAGCTTTGCGCTGGCCTGGTGCGAACTATACGTGGATTCCAAACCGCTCAAGCAGTACGACACACGCGAATTGCACGACATCGCCGAAAAGATTCATCACATGCAACTCTGGCCGTGCGGCACAGAAGGCTTCAAGAAAGCCGAAGTGACAGCGGGCGGTGTAGCCACAACAGAACTCTCCTCGCAAACTATGGAAGCCAGGCGCGTGCCCGGACTCTACTTCATCGGAGAAGTGGTGGACGTGACAGGACAACTAGGGGGCTACAATTTTCAATGGGCGTGGGCTTCAGCTTACGCCGCAGGTCAGTACGTTTGAGAGCGTTATCACTATAGTGGAATCAACGATGGAACCCGCCGCTTATCTGAAGCACATCCCCCGTCGAGGGCCGAAAGAGTAGCTGCCGTTGAAAGAGGATGGAAGAAAAGTAAGGGACTTCGAGCTAATCAAGTTATAAAGTTCAAATGGGATTATAAATTTGATCCAGACCCAGGGATAAGATATTGGACTCTAATAGACAATGGAGTATGGATAGAACGTTACGAGAACGGAAAAACAACTAGGCTATTGGTAATAGAACGATCAGAAGTTGACCAATGCCCCGGTACAATTGTATCACCTGAAAAGGAAAAAACATTTCAAGTTTTTATTCCAGATAAGGACATTGACGGCACGCCTTTTATTATTGAATCGGCACGGGCGGGCGTAGATAAGCTAAAAGAAGATTTAGGGTATGCAGACGCGCTGCCTCTGGAAAAACTGCTGATAACTCAAGCCGCTTTATGCTGGCTTCGCCTGAATCTTCTAGAGCGCACACATTGGGTTAAAACCTATGAAAATCATTCGACTGAAACAGGCTTATATTGGGATCGGCGTTTATTAACAGCGCAACGCAGATTTACGCGGGCGTGCGAATCACTTGCAAGGGTTCGCAAACTCTCGCGTTACGCGCCAGCGCTACAGGTCAATATTGCGGCTGAAGGTGGACAGCAAGTAAACGTCGCCTGAACAAAATAGTGAACCATGCTATCGAGGCGTCGGGTTAAATTGAGTTGTTAGGCGGCGCGGCCCTAAGCAGCATTCTGTGTAAGTGAGTTGGAGCTGAGTCCGGCAATCGGCACTCGCCCTTCAAACAATATCGCAAACTGGTTCATCGCACCGCTCCAGTTCCTGATTGGCATCGTCCATT
>JAVHWL010000022.1:0-61978 GCA_032159825.1 Acidobacteriota bacterium | reverse complement strand
GAGTTTCAGGAGCGAGGCTACTTCACCTATCGCTTCTACTCGGTGGCATTGGGCAGAAAGCCTGATTACAGTGAGTTCATGCCTGATCTAGCGAAAGTCAGTGGATTTCTGACAGATGCTGAGAAGGAAGCCAACAAAGTAGCCTTTGTTGACGAGTTCATGGCAAGAACTGCCTTCAAGAGTAAGTATGATTCGACAATCGGTAATCCGACCAGCTATGTGGATGCATTACTCAATACAGCAGGGCTACAGAATCATCCATCAAGAGCAGGATGGATAGCAGGCTTGCAGAATGGAACACTAACGAGAGCGCGAGTCTTGAGAGAGTTGGCTGAAAGCGCAGAGGCTTACAGTAAGTTCTATAATGAGGCGTTTGTGGTGATGCAGTATTTTGGGTATTTGAGGCGTGATCCTGACATCTTCTATCTGGATTGGATCAAGTCTATGAATCAGAATGGTGATTATCGAGTCATGATTGATGGCTTTATGAACTCGCTGGAGTATCGCAGAAGGTTCGGGCCTTGATGGGTCGCCAAGAGCAAGGTCAAGCTCAAGGGGTAGAGTCGGCGAGCGTTCTATGGCGGCTCTCGACCTGACGAGTTTGACTTGCGCATCCGTCTGCTTATATTCTCGTCTTGCCGGTGCTGATATTGCGTAAGTTAAGCAGTTGGCCTGACCTTGTATGACACCCCCGCAGTCAGATGTCACACATCTCTTGGTAGCCTCCAGCCAGGGCGATCAGGAAGCCCTCGATAAGCTTCTCCCGCTCGTCTATACAGAACTGCGCCATCTGGCCGAACGCTATCTTCACAGGGAACGCCCTGACCACACACTACAACCGACCGCGCTCGTCCACGAAGCCTACCTGCGCCTGATTGATCAAGATGTTCCCTGGCAAAACCGCGCGCACTTTTTCGGTGTGGCGGCGGAAATGATGCGGCGCATCCTGATTGACCATGCGCGCAAGCATCAAGCGGCGAAGCGCGGCAGCGGGGGAATCAAAATCTCCCTTGACGAGGCGATTGATTTAACAGATGAACGAGCCGCAGAGTTGATTGCGCTCGACGATGCGTTGAAAGCACTGGCCGAGTTTGACTCACAGAAAAGTAAAATCGTAGAACTCAGGTTCTTCGGTGGCCTCTCAATTGAAGAGACGGCGGCGGTCCTGAACATAGGCACGGCGACCGTCATTCGCCAGTGGAAGATGGCTAAGGCGTGGCTTTATCACGAAGTCAGTAAAAGCAGTGACGAGTGACAAGTGACGAGTGACGAGCAAAGACGGGTTTTAACTCGTCACTCGTCACTCGCCACTTGTAACTGTTTTTATGAATCCTGAGAGATGGAAGAGAGTCGAGGAAGTTTTCGAGTCGGCGTTGGAACGCGCGCCGGAGGAGCGGTCTGCGTATTTGGCGCAAGTTTGCGCGGGTGATGAATCGCTTCGCAGGCAGGTGGAGACGCTGATCGTCTCTTACAAAAGGGCCGAGAACTTCATCGAAGTGCCTGCGCTTGCCGCCTCCAGCACCAGCGATACGCTGATTGATGATTCGCCCACTTCGTTTATCGGGCGGCGGGTTGGTTCTTACAAAATCGTGCGCGAGATCGGGCGCGGCGGGATGGGTTCGGTTTACCTGGCCGTGCGCGCCGACGACGAATACCAGAAGCGCGTTGCCGTCAAGTTAATCAAGCGCGGGATGGACACGGACTTTATCATCCGCCGCTTTCGCAACGAGCGACAAATTCTCGCCTCGCTCGACCACACCTACATCGCGCGCCTGCTCGACGGCGGCACGACAGAAGACGGGCTGCCCTTCTTCGTCATGGAGTATGTCGAGGGCCAGCCCATACATCACTATTGCGATATGCAGAAGCTCTCCGTTGCGGAGCGGCTTCAACTTTTTCGCAAGGTCTGCTCCGCAGTTCATTACGCTCACCAGAATTTAATCATTCACCGCGACCTCAAGCCGGGCAACATCCTCGTCGCAGGAGACGGCACGCCGAAGCTTCTGGACTTCGGCATCGCTAAAATCCTCAACCCGGAAATCTCCTCGCAGATGCTCGACCCGACGACAGCCGCTCTGCGTATGATGACGCCCGAATACGCAAGCCCTGAACAGGTGCGCGGCGAGAGCGCGACCGCATCGAGCGATGTTTACACGCTCGGCGTGATGCTCTACGAGTTGTTGACGGATCATCGCCCGTACCAGTTGCGAAATCGTCTGCCGCTGGAAGTCTCGCGCATTATCTGCGAGGAAGAACCCGAAAGGCCGAGCATCGCCGTCAATCTCATCGAGGTGATTCCCATAGACAATGCTCCCCCGCTTGAGATCACGCCCTCATCCGTCAGCCGTGCGCGCAGTTCCACGCCCGAACAACTTCGCCGCCAGCTCTCAGGAAACCTGGACAACATCATCTTGAAAGCTCTGCGTAAAGAACCGCAGCGGCGTTACCAATCGGTCGAAGAGTTATCGGAAGACATCAGGCACTACCTGGAAGGCTTGCCTGTTTCCGCGCCTCCTCATTTCACGTCTGCGGGTAGAGCGGAGGTGTTTCATGACGAGCCTACGACCGGCGGAAGATCAATCGCAGTTCTTCCGTTTAAGGTCTTGCGCGTTGAAGAGAAGACGGACGAATTCCTGGGGATGGGCCTGACCGATGCCATCATCACCAAGCTCACCAACATTCATCGCATCCTGGTTCGCCCGACAAGCTCCGTGCTCAAATACTACGACGGAGAGCAGAGCGCGCAAATCGCGGGCTACGAGTTAAACGTCGCCTTCGTGCTCGACGGAAGGATTCAGCGCGCAGGAAGGCGTGTGCGCGTCACGGTTCAACTGGTGAGAGTCGAAGACGGCACGCCCTTCTGGGCTGCGAAGTTTGACGAGGATTTTACGGACATCTTCGCGGTCGAAGACTCTATCTCAAGCCAGGTGGCGGAGGCGCTGATTCCGCGTCTGACGGGACAAGAGCGCGAAGCTCTGAACAAGCGCGAGACGGAGAACGCCAGCGCCTATCAAGCCTATCTCAAGGGGCGTTATCACTGGAGCAAATTCACGGACGATTCGCTGGGTCTCGCCCTGGAGTGCTTCAGCGAAGCAATCCGTCTCGACCCGAACTACGCGCTGGCTCATGTCGGCATCGCGGAGTTCTACATCTGGGCGGGCATCTATCACAGGCTCGCGCCGAAGGACTGTTACCCGCAGGCCAAAGAAGCGGCGATGAGAGCTTTGCGAATAGACGAGACGCTCGCCGAAGCTCACGCTGCGCTCGGCTTCGCCACACACTGTTACGATTGGGACTGGCGGCGCGCCGAAGAGATGTTCAAGCGCGCAATCAATCTCAACTCCAACTACGCTGGCGCGCATCAATGGTATTCCTACCTGCTTACTTCCGAAGGTCGTTTCGACGAGGGACAAAAAGAGATCAGGCGCGCTGTTGAAATCAACCCGCTCTCGGTGATGGACTTGACGATGGTCTGCTGGAATCTATACCAGGCGGGCGAGCATGAACAGGCCATCAGCGAATCCAGAAATGTTTTTGAGGTAGACCGCAACTTCCCCGTCTCGTACATAGCGCTCTCGGCTGCGTATGAACGCAAGGGAATGCTTGAGGAAGCGATTGCCGCCGGGCGCAAAGCGGATTCGCTGTTGCCGGGCGCGGTGATACATCTGTGGGTGCTCGGACATGCTCTGGCTGTCTCGGGAAGGAGCGCGGAGGCGCGAGAGATTCTGGCCGAGATGCACCGCCTCTCTAAAGAGGATCACTACATCTCCGCCTATCACTCCGCGATTATCCATGTGGGCTTAGGCGAGCGCGACGAAGCCTTCTCCTGCCTCGAAAAAGCTTACGAAGAGCGCGACGCATGGATGATGTGGCTCGGCACAGAGCCGAAGCTGGCGGAGTTGCATTCAGACCCGCGCTTCATTGACCTGCTTCGACGTGTAGGTCTGGGTAGCATGGAGCGAAAAGAACCATCTGAAGACGCGCAGACCAACGGGCGGAAACCGAAGGTTGAAATCGAAGGGATTTCTTCGGGACAAGAAGTCTTGGGTCACGAAGCTATGGTTGCTGCGGCGAGCGGGCAAGCAACCGAGCATTCGGCTTCGCAGACCGCTGAGGGTAGAACAATCCATGTCACCCATGCTGATCTTGAAGCTGTGAAACGAAGCCGTAGAAACTGGGTGCTTGCGCTGGCAAGCGTGATTGTCATCGCAGCTCTCGGCTACGGACTGTTCAGACTTTTGAGCCAGGGCAGACAGTCTCCACGTTTCCAGTCCAACAACATGGTCAAGCTCACGACGAGCGGCAACGTCACGAGCGCAGCCATCTCGCCCGACGGCAAATACGCCGCCTACGCGATTGATGAAGCGGGCAAGCAGGGACTCTGGGTCAGACAGATCGCTATCGCCAACAACATACGCATCGTCGCGCCCGCAGAGGTTGACTATCGCGGACTGACGTTCTCTCCTGACGGCTCCTACGTTTACTACGTCTCTTACGAGAGAAGCGGCACAGGCCGGGGTCGCCTTTATCAAGTGCCTGCGCTCGGCGGCCCTGCCCGCGAGGTCAAACAGGACGTTGATAGCCCCGTCAGTTTCTCTGCAAACGGTAAGCAGCTTGCCTTCGTGCGCGAGATTCCAGATCAGGGCGAAGAAGCGTTGGTCGTGGCTAATGAAGACGGAAGCCGTGAGCAGCAACTCGCTTCGAGAAAATTTCCAGAGCATCTTTCCACCAACTCCGCGCCCATCTGGTCGCCGGATGGAAAGAGAATCGCCTACGCCATGCAGGGCGCAGACACGGGCGGCTTCTACATGAAGGTCGTCGAAGTGCAGCTTGCAGACCGCACGGAAAAGATCATCTCTCCGCAGCGGTGGCTTGAGATTGGGCAGATGGCCTGGCTCTCGGACGGCAGCGGACTAATCATCACGGCTCAGAGTGAGGATTCATCTTTCGTTCAAGTCTGGCATCTCAGCTATCCGGGCGGCGAAGCGCGAAGAATCACTAACGACCTGAGCGATTACAGGGGCGTGAGTTTACCTGCTGACTCCGGCGCGCTCCTGAGCGTCCAGCGTCAGACGTTCACGAGCATCTGGGTGATGCTGAAAGGCGCTGGACAGCCAGCGCAGATTACCTCCGGCGCAGGCCGCTACTTCGATCTCTCATGGACGCCCGGCGGCAAGATACTCTACGCCTCGGACGCTTCCGGCAACGCAGACATCTGGGAAATCGAAGCTGACGGAACAAACCAGAAACAACTGACGGCGGGCGCTGGCAGAAACTACGGCCCCGTAGCCTCGCCCGATGGTCGCTACATACTCTTTCATTCCAACCGCTCAGGCGCGTGGCAAATCTGGCGCATGAACGCGGACGGCAGCCACCCCTTGCCTTTAACGAATGGTAAAGAAGAGAGCAACTGGGCGCAGGTCTCGCCCGACGGACGCTGGGTGATTTACCAGCATGTGGGCGCGGGCACGCTCGCTACCCTGTGGAGAGTTTCGATTGACGGCGGCGCTCCCGAACGATTAACCGACGACCTGGCAATGCGCCCAAGCATCTCTCAAGACGGAAAACTCATCGCTTACTGGCAGAAGGAGCAAACACCGAACGCGCCCTGGCGCATTGCCATCGTCCCTTTTGAAGGCGGAGCGCCCATTAAGCTCTTAGACGTTCCGCAGAGCGCGGCTAACGGAAACTCCGTCCTGCACTGGTCGCAGGACGCAAGCGCAGTAATCTACATTGACCTGCGCGACGGCGTGACAAACCTTTTGAGCCAACCGCTCACGGGCGGCCCACCGAAACCTTTGACCAACTTTAACAAAGATCAGTTCTACGCCTTCGACCTTGCGCGCGACGGCCAACTTATTCTCGCGCGAGGACTCAGAACCAACGATGCCGTGCTCATCAATGATGCGAAGTAGCCTTCAGGTAAGGTGAGTGGTAGTAAAAGTCGCCCACCATCTCCCAGCGGCTCGCATCGAAGGTTCGACGTGCGCCGCAATCCACACAAACGCGATACGATTCTCCATCGTGCGTGAACGGACGGCTCATCTCCCTGTGCCAGCATCCGAAGATGCGCGTCAGCCAGTTTGAGAGAACCGGAGCCAGTTCATTGAGATTGACTCCCGTGCCTTGGTTGTACTGCTTTAGTGTTGCTTGTCCGGCCTGCATAATCCTTTTACCTCTCTAAATCTACTTCGGCGCTCACCGCCTACACTTAATAACGCGCAACTACGGGCCGGATTGAATCAGGTGAAGCCAGATTAACTTCAGGGTTCGGCGTGGGCGGCAGAGCCGCTTATACCGAACCGACATTAGGTTAAGTTCTCTTAACAGGTCAGAAAGAAAAATTCGAGCGCGCGTGATTCGATTTGTCTGCGGGCTGCGCGTTAGTGAGTAGGAGGTCAGAAAAGTAAGATATATGAAAAGAGATAGAGTTCACGTTGGAAGTTTCGAGAGGCGCGTGCTGGCGCTCGTGATGCAGGCAGACAGGATTTTCCTTTTCAGAAAACTGTTCGTCGCGCTCTCAATGATTCTCGTCGTCTCCGGCTTCGTCTTCGCGCAGAATCCCGGAAGTGATCTGAACAGTTCGCAGCCGGTCGCGGTCGGCAAGAGTGCGACCGCTGGCTCTAAGGCTGTAACTTTCTTTGGAGAGACTAAGGCGCTCGGTAAAGGCCAGGTTCGCTCATGGGTGAGCCTTGATTTGAACGGCAACCCGACAGCCATCGGGCTGACGTTTAGTGAAGAGGCGCTTTCAACCCTGCCGAAAGAACTGCCTCCGGGTGCGGAAGGGACCGAGGTTTCGCTCGCGCTGCCCACGCAGGCTGCAAGAACCGCGTTCAAGCATATCGGGCTTAACTGGAATCCGAACGGGCATCCGCCTGAGAAAATCTACGATGTGCCGCACTTTGATTTCCACTTCTACATGATTACCGAAGAGGAGCGCAACGGGATTACTGTGCAGGGCGATGATGTGGCGAGAAGCAGCAAGCAACCTGCTGCGGAGTTCGTTCCTGAGGGATATGTCAACGCGCCTGACCCTGCGATTCCACGCATGGGTTCGCACTGGGTCAACCCGCTCTCGCAGGAGCTTCATGGTCAGGCGTTCGATAGAACGTTTATTTACGGAAGCTACAACGGCCAACTCATTTTCGCCGAGCCGATGATTACGAAAGCTTTCCTGGAAACGAAGACCAACGTGACGGAAAACATCAAGCTGCCTGCGAAGTATGCGCGCCGCGCTTACTACCCGACCAGGTACAGCGTCCGTTATGACCCGATCACGCGGGAATACACAGTCGCGCTTGAGGGCATGACGCTCCGGTAAAACTTCTCAGCGAGAAGCGTTGAGTGCTTAGCTGACTCGACGCCGCCGAAACTTCAAAATGGAAACGGGGACTTTCGCAAAAGTCCCCGTTTCTAATTTCATAAGAAGCGACTGCATCAATCGCTCTACCCTCTCAAGCAAGCTCGACTCCCAGCCGCTTCGCCAATCCTTCCGCGCCCCAGCCCATCACCACATCATGGTTCCACTTAAACAGCGGGCGCGCAATCGGAGTCAACAGGTTCATCCAACGCTTCGTAGTTTCAACCTGCCAATCATAACGCGCGGTCGTGATTTCGCCATCGCTCGATAGCTGCCAGAGTCCCTTGCCCGACAACTCGCCGAGGGCAACGCCTTCGATAATCCTCATCGGCTCCACACGCTTCAATTGCATCTCGAATGTTAGGCGATAGGGAAGCTTGCTCTTCCAGGTGTAGCGATAGATGCTGCCGATGCCGTCCTCGCCGCCTTCTTTAACGACCTCGACACGCTCAACGCCTTTCCACCACGAAGGCCAACGCTCCGAGTGATAGATCATCTCCCACACAGGCTCAAGCGGCGACTTGAAACGCCAGATAGTCTCGAATTCATATTTAGCCATAATGAGTTTGACTGTAACTACGGGTCAGTACCGCCTGCCGCAAGCGGGCGGGTTATATGGTCGCCAATAACCGCCCGCATGCGGCAGGCGGTACTGACTTAAACGTTTTGTTGAGTGGTCGTATGCAATCGCAAACAGCTATACATTCCGAAGGGCAGCCATTTTACTAGCCACAGCGGTTCTGTCAATAACTACGAGAATTTTTCGGTGGTGGGTGAGTTCAGAGTTCAACCTTCAGGTTGCCGATGCTAAAGAGCAAGCTCAAGCTTGTACTCTGAACTCGTTCCTTCAAACTGACCCGCTCCCGATTTTTCGTTGACGGTATGCGTATCTTCGTAGTTAAGTACGAGCGCAAGGAGAAACGAAAATGATTGAGACGCTCTTTAGCGTCCCTCTGATGCTCAGAGGCTATAGCGCCAGAGCGCGCTACGTGGTCGCCTGTGCTGCCATGTTGTTGCTGCTGGCTCTCCATCCCGCTACTTTCTTAACCATTCTCTCAAAAGCAGCCGCTGCTCAGGAAGGAGACGCCGCCCGAAACACGCGCCGGGAGGTTGCAGTCACTTTTGACGATCTGCCTTTACAGGGGCCGTCCCTTGAGGTGAAAGCCTTGCGAGAAATGACCGGGAGACTTTTGCGGAGCGCAAAGGCGAACCGTGTTCCGGTCTTCGGAGACGTTAACGAAGGCAAACTTTATAGCAACGGCAAGCCGGATGCCGAACGAGTCGCTATCTTACGGATGTGGCTTGATGCGGGCGCGGAGCTTGGCAATCACACCTTTTCTCACATGTCTCTCAAGTCTCATCCGTTAGCATTGGTCGAACAGGATTTGATTCGCGGAGAGACGATCACCAAACAGCTTCTCACCGAGCGAGGCATGAAGCTCAGATATTTTCGCCACCCGGAGCTACAGACAGGCCCGGACCTTGAAACCAAAAAAGCGTTCGAGAAATTCCTGGCAGAGCGCGGCTACACGATTGCTCCCATCACCATAGACAACCAGGATTTCATCTTTGCGATTCTCTACGCGAGGGCCAAGCGGCAAGGTAATGCTGAACTGATGAAGCGCATTGCTGATGAGTACGTTCCGTACATGGAGAGAATGTTTGAGTTCTTCGAGAAGCTCTCGGTTGAGGTGGTCGGCTACGAAGTCAAGCAGGTGCTCCTGCTGCACGCAAGCGAACTCAATGCGGATCACTTTGACGATCTTGCTCAGATGATGAAGAGACGCGGCTACACCTTCATCTCTCTGGAGCAGGCTCTTGAGGACAAAGCCTATCTGCTAGCGGACGCGCCAAGCTCTAAGGGACTCTCCTGGCTTCATCGCTGGGCTTTGGCGAAAGGGATGGAGATGCGACAAGAGCCAAGAGAGCCGGAATGGGTGACGACTCTCTTCAAGAGCGAGCGATAACGAAGCCGCATTTGAGTGCGGTTGCGTGTCTAATCTCTTTTGCGCTGATAGAAGACCCTGGTGAGAGAGACTCCATCAACGTTGATACGCATGCCGTCCACCAGGATTCCGAAGACGCTCGCGCCGTTCAGGATTCGATTGCTAAAGGTGGCGTCGAAATTCGCGCGGCTTCCGTCCTGATAGCTTTTCGTAGCTGTCAGGTGCGCTCCCTCGATCTTGATATTTTCTAAAACCACCTTTCGATTATTCTCAAGGCTACTGACAGATAGCTTCCCGTCCGCCATAACTCGTATCTCGATCACGTAGGTCGGCTCAATGCCGATATACGTTCCCTCGTAGTCTTTTAAGTTTTGCCTGATGACCGCCTCGAATCTCTTGTCTTTGACTTTCTTCGTCTTTTGTCCGAAGGCTTCAAGAGAGAAGGTTGTGGCAAAGATTAGCGCGGCAAGCGCGATTACAAATCTGGATTTCATGATATCCCTCCCTTTTTCACTTTCCGAGCAGCTCTTCAAAGAATGCGAGCGCACGCGCGTCGCCTGTGCGTCCGAGCCAGAAGATTGCCTGCTTGCGTACCTCCGCTTTCGGATGCGTCCGCGCAATCTTGATGAGCAGCGGCACGGCTTCATCCACCGGCCTGCGGCTGATGACGAAGACTGCCTGCTTCTGAACTTCCGTATCGGCATCTTCGTTTTCAACAGTCTCCTTGAGCACGCCCAGGCTCTTTTCACCGGCCTTGTGTCCGAGCCAGAAGAGAGCTTGATTCTTTGCTTCGCGGTCAGAGTCGGTCCTGGCGACCTTGATGAGAAAATCAATAGCCGGGTCTTGATTCGAGTTGATGGAGATTGAATGAATCAGATTGCGTCTCAACTCTCGGTCTGCGACCGTTCCATAAAGATTCATCAGAGCGCTCAGAGATGCGGGGTCGCTGCTCACACCGAGCGCGTGTCCAGCCGCTCTACGCACCTCCTTGTCCTCGCTCTCATTTCGCACCAGATCGGCCAGGAAATTTGTCTCGACGCCCGTGAAGCCGAGCCAGTGAACGGCTGTGCGGCGCGCATCCTGGTTCGTAGATTTACGCACGAGGGTCTTGAGCACATCGCTGACGCGCGGGTCGTCGTGCAGGGCGATGGCAACCGTCGCATGCTCGACCACCTTGCTCGCTTGATTCGATTCCGTCAGAGAGCGCAAGACATTCAGGCTCTCTTCATTTGCGCCGCGACCGAGCCAGTAAACCGGATAGCCGCTGTATTCGCGCTGGCGGTCCAGGTTATAAACTTCGACCCGGCTGATGCTGTTTCCGTCCGGCGCATAGAGCAGGAAAACGCCCAGGTTGCGCGTCTCGATGTTTTCGCCGTTTGACCTGCCCATGAAAACTGTTATGTCGCCGTAGGTGTTCATGCTCCCACTGAATCCGTTGGCTTGAGGGTCAACGGCAACGCCCGGCCTCACGTCGAAAGAGTAAGCCGCCCAGAAGGGAGTTTGCGGCGAGGCGGCGCGACCCATTTTTGTAGCCGTCTCCAATCTCGCGCGCAGGTCTGCGCCTTCGACCTTAATGAAACGCTCTCGCTGAACCTGCGCGGCGGGCGCGAAAAACGAAGCAATCACAAGTAGGCATGGAATGATTGAGTACGGCATGTTTTTACCTCTTAGATAATCGGTTTCAGCAAGGCCGCAAGCGATGCGACTAAATTTCTACTCCCTACTTCAAAATATCTTCCAGAAACTGCCGCGCTTCCGGGTCGTTGCTGCGGCCCAGCCAGAAGATGGCTTGCTTTCTCAACTCAACCGACGAGTCGTGCTTTGCGATGTCTATCAGCTTTCTCACCCCGCGCTTGTCGCTTGTCCGGCTCAGAGCGAAGATGATCTGCTGTTTGATCTCTACGTCTTTTTCAACGTCATACATCTGGAGCAGGAAATCCATTGACGACTTATCGCCGCTCTGCCCGATCCAGTGAAGCGCAGTCTTGCGAACCTCCGCGTCCTCGCTTTGGTTGCGCGCAATCTCATACAGTTTGGCGAAGGAGCGCGGGTTGCCGATGCGTTTCAGGGCGAAGACGATTTGCTTTCTAATCTCCGTGTCTCGATCAGCTTCGTAGATTTTCAGCAACTCATCTATGACCGATTCACCCTGTGAGCTGACCCAGAAAATCGCAATCTTACGAACTTCGACAGACTTTCCTGTTCGAGCCAGCTCAAGAAGCAGAGCGCGAGCCGCGTCTCCTTCAAAGCGTGAGATCGCAAACACTGCGGCTCCCATGACCTCTTCATCCGTCGCGGTTGTCGCCAACTCTTTCAAGAGCGGCAGCACGCTTTCGTCGCCCGTGCGCCCCAGAGTTTGAATCGCCGTCACACGAATTTTCGAGTCGGTCTGATTGCGTATGATGTCTGTCAGCAGAGAGACCGCCTGCTTCCCGCCGTAGCGACGAAGGAGTTCAACTCCCGCCTCTTTCAAACGCGGATTGGCTTTCGAGCCGGGCTTCATCATCTCCGAGACGTAAGCCAGCCCACGCTCAGGATTGGTCTCGAAGAGACTTTGCAGCGCGACGATCTTCACTTCTACGTCGTCTTCATTAAGCGTCTGCTCGATGGCGCGCTGGTCTCCCAGATGCGAAGCGATCTGAGCGTGCAGCGCGCTGGCATCGTCGGCCCAGTTCGAGCGCGGGAATTCTGCGAGCAAGTGCTTCAATGCGTCTTCAGCTTCCCAGTATCTCTCCTGCTTGGTGAGCGTGAAGGCGAGCCAGTAAAGCGCCGCGTCCACGTTCTTGTCTTTCGGGTAGAGGTTGACGAAGCTACGGAATTTACCTTCAGCCTTCTTCCAATCTTCGTCGCCGATTAAGTCTCTGCCTTCACGAAAGACTTTCGCCGCCGCAGCATTCTGTGTCTGGACGAAACGATTGAGCTTGTCCAGGTCCTGCTGCTGCGCGGAGCCTTTGACCAGAAAAGCTCCGATGAGCATCGCGCACGCCAGGAAGACGGCTACGAGGCGGAACTCCGCACGCACATTCTTGACTGATCTATTTCGGTTGTTTCTATGTAGCATGATTTTTCTCGTTAATATTTAGTTTGAAGCCACCAGCGTGTGGACTTGCAGCGCAGCGACGATCTCTTTCTTCTCCATGCGCTGTTCGATTGAGCGCACGTCACGCGCCTTCGCTCGATCAGGCAGGTGCGCTATGTCGAGCAAGATCGGCTCAAGCGTGTTGAGCAGCTCTGCGGTTTCCTGATCGCCCCGCGCTGCCGCATCGCGCTTGAGCGCTATGTTCCGGTAGAGAAGTTTGCGTGATTGCTCTTTTTCATAAGAGACATCCAGCGCACGGTTGCTCGCAGACAATCGCACGTTTCTGAAAGATCGTAAGAGCAACTGCGCTCTTTCGGCGTGTCGTACAACCTCGAAGTCGAAATCACCCCCAGGCGCGCTTCCACCTATGCCTGTGATGACATTGCCGGTGTCCGCCACAGCCTCTTCAATCCGCGCCGCTTCATCAGGGGTTGTTTGTTGTAGACGGCGGTTTTCAGGATGCGGAAGGCTGGCTAAGACAGTAGGCTTTTTCTGTTGCAACGCACCCGCTCTCTTGATTGCCACCGCCCGTTCCTGATGAATGGAATTACGCTCCCTATGGGTTTCATCACCAGCAATAACTTCGTTGTTCTTATTTCCATTAACGGGCGGCGAAGTTTGATTCGCTCCATCAGGTGATTTCATTTCCTTCTGCTTCGTAGGCTCGGAAGCAAGCTCACTTGGGCGACCATGAGAGTTCAGGTAGATGATGCCTGCCGTTATACCGATGACAATCAGCACGAGAGCAGCGACGAGCGCGGGACGAAACACTTTTCCTGGTGCGAAGAGTCCGCCGAGTCGCCCGCGAAGCCGCGCGCGTGGCTCATCCGGTTGAGCGTCCCTTTCCTGTTCAATCCTTGCGCGCACGATGTTCCACTGCGCTGGCGTGACTTCAACGTCGCGCTGGTAGAGCGCGTAAATCTCCTGCTCGCGGCGCAACTCGGCAGCCTCGCTCTCGCACTCAGCGCAGGTTGAAAGGTGCGCCTCGATGCGCTCACACATTCGCTCGTTAAGCTCCCCGTCAATGTACTCTTCGATGAGGGGCAAGCATTCAACACATTTCACTGGCGCACCTCCAGGTAAGGGCGAATCAACCGGCGCATCTCGGCGCGTGCCCTGTGCAGATCGGTCTTCAATTTCGCAATCGAGAAACCTGTGATGGCAGCAATCTCCTCGTAGCTCTGCTGCTGGAAAATTTTCAATGCGAAGACGAGCCGCTTGTCTTCGTCGAGCCGTGCGAGCGCATCGTGAATGACGCCGTTCAGTTCTTTGTTAATTAAGAAATTGTCCGGCGTGAGTTTCTGATCGCGCAGTTCCTTGACCGATTCGTCGTCAAGCTCAATTTTGCGCGAGGCTCGCTGGCGCGCTCTGAGGGATTCGCGTGCGACGTTTTTGGCGATGCCGAAGAGCCAGGTCGAGAGACGCGCGTCCGTCCTGAGCGTGCCTAGATTTTTGTAGGCGCGAACGAAAGTCTCCTGCATCAACTCTTCGGCGAGTTCGCGCTCCGCTACCATGTCGTAAATGAAACTGACGACGGGTCGGCTGTATCGCTCAAAGATCAAGTGAAAGGCTTCCGTGTCGCCGGAGCGCGTGCGCTCTATCAGATCAGAAGCTGTGTTCATCACTGTTCCGGGCGTTGCTCCTAACGGTCTCGCCTGTCTGACGGTCTCGATTGCCAGCCCTTTCATCATCGTTCCAGTTAGTGTCTCACGCAGCGAAAAGGTTTCAAAAGTGAAGGAGCAGCTTTAATCGGCAGCAAGTTTTGCGGGCATTCAAGCTCTTGAAATGCGGATCAAACGAATAGCCCGCTTAGTAAGTGGCGCGGGGCGCGGAAAGGTTACAGCTTTGCGGGAAAATTACGGCAGGGCGAGGAAAGTGAAACGATGAATGCGGAATGATGAATGATGAGCTGAAAAGCAAGGTTCTTTCTTCCATTCATCATTCATCATTCCGCGTTCATCGTTTTCTCTCACAGTAGCACAATCGAATCATCTCTCTCTCGGCGCGTTGAAGGAGTGCGCCGCTGTTCGCTTTGGTGGTGCGGGCAGATGTCGCAGTAATCGCCACGACGCTGCATGCGGTCTGTGCATTCATTGCAGTCGAGTGATTCACCCAGTTGCCTCAAAGCGTCCAGAAAGGGGAGCAGCCGCTGACCGCGCTCTGTCAGAACATACTCCACATGCGGCGGGCTGCCGCCAAGACTGCGACGCTCGACCAGCGCATCCCGCTCCATATCGCGCAAGCGTCCGACGAGTGTGCGGCTGCTGATCGGGTGCAGCGCGGCGATCAGCTCTGTCGTGCGCTTCGGCCCCTGCGCCAGGTCGCGCACCACAAGCATCGTCCACTTGTCGCCCACCAATTGCAGCGCGCCAGCCACAGGACATCCATCACCTTCGCGTCGTCGCACCTCTAGAGCCTCCTTAAGAGTCTGGAGTCTGGAGTCTGGAGTCTGGAGTCAAGAGCAAAGACCTGCTTTCCGGCTTTTGACTCCAGACTCCAGACTGTTCTCGCAGAGCTTATCACAAAGGCCCGCTGTTGCAGCCATCAACGAAACTATTTTAAGATGGGCCTACTGCAAAGCCTTCGCGCTCTTGGCAGTTCTCTTGCGCCCACAGATAATTTGCCTTCACCGGGCACGATCAGGCTCGTAACGTTTCGGCCCGCGCGATCTTTAGAGCAGACTGTCCCGCATGATAAAAACCGGAGCAGATTCCCATGCTATTCAGCACGCGATTCAATCAATCGCGCGTGCCATTCCTGCAAGCTTCATCCTGCTCAGAGGAGTCTCTTTCGGACTTCCTGAACCGACTTTGCGCGCCTGGACGCCAAACGACGACCGGCCTCCGCTTGAAATCAACACGCCTGTCTCGAAAACCGAGCGCGTTGTGTACAGCGAGCAGCATCCCGTTTTTATCGAGGACGCGCGCGCAGAGTGCGCCGGGCGCGACGAGCTTTTGCTTCCGCTCGTCGAGCGTCTGGGGGCGCGCTCCATCTATCTTTCGCCAGTCATCTATGATGGGCAAGTTCTTGCTGCTATCGGACTGATTGAAGCGGACGCGCCGCGCCGCTGGACGCACGACGAGCAAATGAGTTTGGCGCGCATCAGTGAGACGCTCGCGCCGCTCATCTTCAATGCTCAGTTGCAGGCCAATCTGCGTACTTACGTCGAAGACCTCTTGATGCTGCTTCAACTGGCCGGAGATGTCGTGAGCCAGGCAGACCTTGAGAAGACTTTGCGCGCGGCGCTTGATTCATGGTCGAAGATTACGGGCGCGGACGCGGGAGGCATCCTGCGCTGGGACGAAGAGACGAAACTCCTGCGACTCGCGGCGTCGAAAGATTTACCGACCGGAATCCTTGAGCGCTACACGCAGGGCGTTTCGCTCGCCGACCCTGTTTGCGGCCTGGCAGCAACTCGTCGCGCCGGAGTGGTCGCAGACCTCGCAAGCGAAGCGCGGTTCGCAGACCTTCACGCTGCCGCCCGCTGGTCAAACTTGCGCGGCGCGTGGGCCACTCCCGTCAAGGGCGCTCAGGGCAAGCTGCTCGGCGTGATGGTCACTTTCTCTCGCACCGCTACCGGAGTCTCAACAGAGGAACAACGCCTCGCGGATTTGTTCGCGCGCCCGGCGGCTATTGCGATTCAGAACCGCGAGCAGCATCTCAACTCTCTCTCCCGCGCGGAGCGAGTCAGGCAACTTGAGGAGAGCCTGCACCAATCAGAGCGGCACAAGTCAGAGTTTATGTCTCTCATCTCGCATGAGCTGAGAACTCCGCTCAACGCTATCATCGGCTACGCGCAGATGCTGGCAGACGGTTTTTCCGGCGAGTTGAATGAGCAGCAGCAAGGAGACGTGAAAACGGTTGTTGACTCCGCCGACCGCTTGTTGAGGATGGTCGAAGATACACTCGATCTGGCGCGGATAGATGCAGAGCGTTTTCCGGTTTACATGGACAGCATCGCATTGGACGAAGTGATTAACCGCGCAATGGGAAGCGTGCAGTCGCTGGCCGAAGTGAAAGGACTGGACATCAAGACTCACATCTCGCCGGATGCTCCAACCATCCGCACAGACCCGGAGCGCGTGCGCCAGGTTCTGACTAACTTGCTCTCAAACTCGGTCAAGTTCACAGACTCAGGCTCGATCAGAATCAACGTTGAAGCGGTTGAGACCGGAGGCATTCAGATCAATGTGGAGGACACGGGGATTGGCTTCGACACGGCGGCCTTCCCACACATCTTCGATGAGTTTCGACAAGCTGACGGCTCGACTACACGCGCGCACGGCGGCACGGGGCTGGGCCTCGCCGTCTCGAAAAGATTGGTCGAACGATTGGGCGGAACTATCGGTGTCACGTCAACCCCCGGCCTCGGCTCTGTCTTCTGGGTACGCCTGCCGCCAGAGATTCCGGGCGTTGATATATAAAGCCAGGACGAACCACAGAGGCACAGAGACACAGAGAATGCAAAAGAAATTGGAATCTCAAAGTCGGAATTTGAAATCGCGCTTCCTCTGTGTCTCTGCGCCTCTGTGGTTAATAAATCCCAAAAGAACCATTACTAATGGATGAGAAAGAAGAGAGAGTGCTGACAATTCTCGTGGCTGACGACGAGCCGGTTAACCGTGCGCTGATTCAGCGTCGGCTGGAGCGTGAAGGGTATCGTGTGCTGACGGCACAGAACGGGAGCGAGGCTGTCGAGAAGACTAAGGAAGCCTTGCCTGATCTGGTGATCCTCGACGTGATGATGCCGGAGATGGACGGGATGGACGCCTGTCGCCTGATTAAAGAGAATGAGCGGACGCGCGACATTCCCATCATCTTTCTTTCGGCGCGCGACGAGACGGAGATGAAAGTCAGCGGCCTCTCTTTAGGCGCGAACGATTACATCAGCAAACCCTTCAAGGCCGAAGAACTCCTCGCGCGCGTTCATGTTGCCATTCGTTTGAAGCGCGAGCGCGATAGGTTGCGGACGAACGCCGAAGAAGCAACCATCCGCGCTGAAGTCGCGCAGGAGCGCGCCATGACGGACGCTCTCACCGACCTGCTCAATCGCTACGGCTTGCAGCACGTCCTGGCGCGCGAACACGCAGAGGCTCGCCGCTACAATCGCCCGCTTTCAGCTTTGATGATTGACCTGGACAACTTCAAAACGATAAACGACACCTACGGCCACACCGTTGGAGACCTCGCGCTTCAGCAAGTCGCAGACATTCTCAGGGAAGCAGTGCGCGGCTCCGATACAGTCTTTCGCTACGGCGGCGAAGAGTTTTTAGTGCTGCTGCCTGAGACAGACCTTGAAGGAGCAACAGCTCTCGGCGAAAAGATTCGCGCTACAGCAGCCTCGCGTCCTTTTGGCAACGGCGAGCAACTCTTCAATCTCACCTTGAGCGTCGGCACAAGCTCACTCTGCGCGGGCGAGTCCGGCAACGACATGATCGCCCGCGCAGACATGGCCCTCTACCACGCTAAAGAAGGGGGACGCAACCGCGTGGAGTCGGCTGTGTGCGCCTGAAATTTAAGGCTGAATTTCCGATGTAACAAATGATTGGCTTCCTCGTCAATCGCTGCAAGCGGCCAATGAAATATTTTGCCTCAAAACCGCATTAACTTTTAGGTAAAGAGTAAGCAGGATAATTATCTGCTCTCATTGTCTGAATCTGAAAGGAGTTTTCTCATGAACGGATACCATCCTCCGACAGCCTCTCTGGGTCGGCTTGGCAAAATCGCGGATGCGCTTAAAACTGCGACAAAAATTAACCACCATTTTAAGGTGGGCGGAAAAGCCATCTTCAAACTTGCAGGCGGTGAACTCTATTACGATTCTCTTCTAGACCTGGATACGGACGGCTCGATCTATGCAAAGCAGGACCCTACAGGAGACCCTGACACGTCTATGCATCAACCGGATGGCTCGCCGGTTGACTCAAATGCCGTTCCCTATTTCGTGCTGCCTGGAAAGGGATTCTTCCAGGACTTTGGCATAAATCCGGGCGACGTTGCGGCTGTTATCTACAAAGATAAAGTCGAATTCGCTGTCTTCGCCGACACAGGTCCCAAGATAAAGCTCGGCGAAGGCTCTATCGCGCTCCATCGCTCTCTGGGCCATGAGACTATCAAGCACGGAAAGCTTCTCAATGAGGCTATTGATGAGAACGTGTTGACCATAGTGTTTCCAGGCTCCGGTAATGGCAAGCCGCAAACACCAGACGAAATCCGTAAGATTGGTAAAAAACGCTTTACGGATTTGGGCGGGACGCTTCCATAAACGTAAAGGCAACGAAAAAGAGGCTCAGAGTTCAAGCATTAGCTTGTTGTGCTAAAGAGCAAGCTGATGCTTGAACTCTGCTATCCGGTATTACTGTCGAGGGTCTATGTTGTAGGTCTTGATCTTGGAATTAAGCGTCGTCGCGTTCATGCCCAGGAGACGCGCGGCGCGCGACTGGTGTCCGCCTGTTTGTTCGAGCGCGCGGCGAATCAAGTCAATCTCGAAGCGGCGCACTTCATCATAGAAGTTGATGCCGCGCCCGATCTCCAGAGCCGAGACGCCGCTCGCGCCCTCACGCATGGCCGCGCGCGCCGTCTGCGGGTCGCTGATCTCGGTGCGCAGACACTCGCGCGTAATCTCCTCTCCCGGCGCAATCACAACCGCACGCTCGATAGCGTTTTCAAGCTCGCGCACGTTGCCCGGCCATGAGTAGGATTCGAGCAGGGCGAGTACGTCAGGTTTGATCTGCTCGGAGACCAGACGCCCGTTCTCTTCGTTATACTTTCTGATGAAATGTTGAGCGAGCGGCAGTATATCTACGGAGCGGTCGCGCAAAGGGGGGAGTTCAATCGGCACGACCGAGAGACGATAGTAGAGGTCTTCGCGGAACGTGCCCTGCTTGACGGCATCTTTCAAATCAATGTTGGTCGCGGCGATGATGCGCACGTCAACGCGGCGCGGGCTGGTATCGCCAAGCGGTGTGAACTCGCGCTCCTGTATGACGCGCAGCAGGCGCGCCTGCGTTTCGGGCGGGATGTCGCCGATCTCGTCCAGGAAGATAGAGCCGCCGTCTGCGACTTCAAACAGACCCTTCTTCGCTGCGACCGCGCCCGTGAATGCGCCGCGCGTGTGGCCGAAGAGTTCGGATTCGAGAAGCTCTGAGGGAATGTTGGAACTGTTGACGGTGACGAAAGGCTTGGTGGCGCGCGGGCTTGATTCGTGAATTGCCTTGGCAATGAGTTCCTTGCCCGTGCCGCTCTCGCCTGTGATGAGAACGGTCGAGCGCGCGGGCGCGACCTGATCCACCAGACGGAAGACTTCCTGCATCACGTCTGAATGCCCGACCATCTCGCCGCGATCAACCGCGCGGCTCATCGCGCGCCGCAAGGTCTGGCGCTCTTCCTCTTTACGCCTGCGTTTGATTCCGGCTGCGACTGTCCCGGTGATTTGTTCGTTCTGAAAAGGCTTGCGAATGCAGCCGAAGGCGCCTTTGTCCCAGGCGGCGATGGCGGTGTCGAAAGTCGCGTAAGCCGTAATCATGATGACGGCGGCTTCCGCGTCCATCTTCAAAAACTCTTCGAGCGCGCGAAGGCCGCCCATGCCAGGCATGGAGACATCTAACAGCACCACGTCGTAAGACCTGCGCCCGTAAGCCTCAAGCCCATCTTCGCCGGTCTTCGCCAGATCAACGCGATAGCCTTCCGCCGACAGCAGCGTCTCCAGCACATCGCGCATTATTTCCTCGTCATCAACGACGAGCACCGAACCCTTTTTCGCCATACGTAGTAAGCTAACTCAAAAAACATCAACACGGCAAATAGAGGTCAGAGGTTGGTTGGTAGATTACCGACAACCTTTGACTATCATCTCTTCCAACCCTAATTCAGGGGAAGATACATATCGTCATTGCATGTGGGCAATGCTTCGGATGCTAGTTCATCACAATGAGTTGGTAGGTGAGGTTTTCTGCACACCGCTGAACAGATGGCAGAGCGTCCCTATTGCGATGGTGTACGTGCCCCAGTGACTGAGAGGTGTGTAGAGACCGGTCAGCTTAGGCTCATAGAAGAAAGCTGTGATGAAAAGTAGTGAAGAAGTTACGATCAGCACCGAACCGAGCCATTGCAGAATCCTGCTCCACAGTTGTTGCCGGTAACTGAGATAAATACCGATTCCCAGATTGACCAGGCCAGAGAGCAGAATGAAGATGTGGCGGGTGCGATAGAGCAATCTCGGCGCATCGCTGACGCCGACCATGTGGTTGTAATAAACGTCCATATATTTCCCCGTCAGCAGGAAGACGACGAGCACGAGGACGCCAAAGATTAGATGAAGTGGTCTCATCTCTTTCAGTGGATTCTAGGCAGCAAGCTAGATCTTCTTTAGTCGCTCGCAGCTTGAAGATGCGCGCGTGCGTTGACGGTCGGAAGTGTGATGCGAAACGTTGTGCCCTTGCCCGGTGTGCTCTCGACTGCGATGTGGCCGGAATGCTCCTGCACGATGCCGTAGGAGACTGCGAGGCCGAGGCCCGTGCCGCGCCCGACGCCTTTGGTGGTGTAGAACGGGTCATAAATCTTGGCGACGTTTTCGGGCGCGATGCCGATGCCTGTGTCTGAGACTTCAACCGTGAGCGTGTCTTCCTCAGTCGAAGATGTAGAGAGCATGATGCGCCCGCCCTCCGGGATGGCGTCGCGCGCGTTGAGGATCAGGTTCGTGAAAATCTGTTGCAGCTTGACCGCGTTGCCGTAAGCCCTCGGAATATCTGGATTGTAGTGGCGCACAATCTCTATCAGGTTGCGGCGAAGTTGCGGCTCTAGAAGTTGCAGCGTGTCGTCTAAGACCTGATTGATTGAAAGCTCCGTGAATTCGGTTGCGCCGCCTGTGCGCGAGAAGTTCAGAAGGTTGTTGACGATGTCGGAGGCGCGGTCTGCCTGTCGCCTGACCTTTTGCAGGAGAGCATGCTTGGGGTCTGTTTCGGGCAGCATGCCCAGCAGCATCTGCGTGTAGCTTGAGACGCCCGTCAGAGGCGTGTTGACTTCGTGCGCAACACCTGCGGCCAGCAGACCGATGCTTGAGAGTTTCTCGCGCTGCTGCAACTGCTCTTCGAGACGCATGCGCGCGGTCACATCTTCGAGGACGACGAGCGCGCCCGTGCGTCCCTGCCTGTCGGCCTGTAGGGGCGCGAGCGCGATGTTGAGCACCAGCGAGCGACCCGTTTGCGATGCCGTGTGGAGTTTGTAGATGTGGCGCAGTTCTGTCAGATGCCACCTGGCGTTGCCGAGAACCTGCTGAAGCGTTTCTGTGAAATCTTCCGCGAAGAGTTCTTCGACATGCTTGCCGATAGCCTCATCACGATAGACGCCGAGCATCTCTTCGAGCGCGGAGTTGCAATGCGTAATCCGCCCGTCGAGATCAACCGCGAGCAGGCCGACGTTAATTGACTCAACGATTGACTCGTTGAGTTCTTTCAGAAGCTCAAGCTCTGCGGCGCGCTCCTGCTGTTCTTGATAGAGCAAGCTGTTTTCGATGGCGACCGCGACGTAGCCGGAGACTGTGCGTAGAATCTCCACGTCTTCCGATGAGAGCAGCGCACCGTCTGCGGAGCGGCCCAACCCGATGACCGCGACCATTCGCCCGCGCACGACGCAGGGCACGTAGTAGTGTAGCGCGCGGCGCACGAAGCCAGCCGTCTGCGGCACAAGGTCTAAATCATCTGCGCGGACGACGCCTGTTTCGGCGGAGCGCGTGCGGATCATCTCCTTGAAATCGGGCGGCACGATCATCGCCGACGAAAGGCCAAGGGCGCGTCCCACATGATAGCCTGCGGGAGAGTCGCGGTCTTCGATGAAGATAGCGATGCGGTTGACGTTTAAGACTTGCTGCAAGCGGCTGATGAGAGCATTGAGAAGCGGCTCAAGCGCGGTCGTAGCCGAGAGCGTGCGACCGAAATCGAGCAAGCCGTTTCGCATGTCGTAACGCTCGCCGTAAAAGAGCCGGTCGGTTCGCTCATGAAGATACTTCTTAATCGGCGCGGCAATCATCACGATTGCCGTCATGGCGACAACCGCACCAACAACGCGCAGGGTCAGCTCGTTAATACTGACTTCGCCGACTAAGGCATAAAGTCCCGCCGCGTAAACCACCGCGCCGATCATCAAGGCGATGGCTACGGTCGTCAGCGCATAGACCGCCGCGCGTCGCACGACGATGTCCACGTCCATCAGGCGATAGCGAACAACGGAGTTGCCGAACGTCAGCGGAATCAGGATGAGCGGAATGACGGCAGCGTCCGTCATCCAGTTCTCGGTTCGGATTCCGAAGATGTAGGGAATCGCGTAGAGCAGTGTGAAAGGTGTGACGGCGAGCGCCGAACCCCAGACGACCCACTTGAGTTGCTGGCGCACGACAGCCGCTTCGCTCTTGACGAATGTTCGCACGAGAAGAGCCGCGCCCGTAAAAATTCCGAGCATGAAGTGGACGAAGAGCGCGATATAAAATCCGTCTATGAACTTGTCTGCGAAGGGCAGGCGCGAAGGCGGCGTCAGCGTGGTGATGTTATAGATCAGCGCCGCAAGAATGATGAGAACGGCAGCCGGGGTATAGATCAGATAGATAGGCCAGCGGCGTTTGCTTGCTATCTGCTGATGCACAGGATAGCGCGCGCAGAAGTGAACAAGGAGCGGCGCAAACAGGATGTAGGCAGCCGTGTCCAGAAACGCAATCGCCAGATCAAAGTCTTCGTATTGCGTCGTTGACTTGTAGAAGTGAAAGACGAAAGCCGTCAGGCAGAGAGTCGCAAAGTGTGTGACGAAGGGAGCGCGCGCGCCCTGTTTGAAGAGCACGAAGAGACCTGCGAAGAGATAAACGAGGCCGATGAAATTGATGTAAAGATCGTGGGTCTTCCAGGTGGAAACTCCTTCCGGGTAAATATCTGCCAGCCAGCGCGTCCCTGAGAGATCGGAAGGGCGCTCGACCATGTAAACCAGATGCCCGCCAACGCCAGCCTCTTCCAGATAAATCGGAATGTCCTGAACGTACCGGACCTCTTCTAATTCCGTTTCGCTTTTGCCGATGGCGCGCAGAACATCGCCGGGGCGAATACTGAGGATGCCTGCACGCCCGACGTTCGAGTTTGGCTCAACATCCTGTGCGACGACCCCATCAGCAGTCTGGACCCATCTGATACCGTCAGTGGGCGGAGCCTTGTGTTTCCAACGCTGCGCGAAGTTGAGCGTACCGGCGACGGCCAGCAAAGCCGCCGCAATCAGCAACACCCACGCCCGCGTCGTTAGCACAGAGCCTTTCATCTCATTTCACCGCTGATCGAGTCCTTCCGAAACCTGGCTGTGCCCAAATAACGGGACGGGCACACTTCAACATCGGTTCAATTCAAGCAATCAATGTTCCAAGCCGTTTCGGAATCTAATCTCAACTCCCATTCTTCAACACCAGCCTCAATGCTCATAGAGCATACGCTTGCGGCCTAAACCTTTCTCACTTCTCAGCATATTTTCAATCAGCGCTTGAACAGGAGTTTCAAGGACGGTTATATCCAAGTTTTTGGACATGTCCGAGATTTTGGAAAAGTAAAGAGCAGTGGTCGGTAATCAGTGGTCAGTGGTCAGTGAAGGCGAAAAACGTTCTTGCTGACCACTGACCACTGGCTACCGACCACTGTTTTCAGAATCTGACGGAGATACCGCCGCGAAGGGAGCGGCGCGCAGCGTCAACGGACATGAAGGTCTCGCCGTCATCCGCGCATGATTGCTTGTCGAGCAGGTTGCGCGCATCAATCACTGCCTGCGCGCGCACTGGGAGGCCGAAGGTGGGCAACTCCTGCGTAATCAGAATGCTCAAGCTGGGATCATAGACTGCGAGGCGTCCGGCAAACGGGTCAATCGCAAAGACGGTCGCGCGTGGGCTGAAACGGAAGACCGTGTGAATGCGCGTTCCGGTGTCAAGATTCGCGCTCATCTCGAAGGCTGCGGTCTGGAAGAGGCCACTGTCGAAAGCTTCCGCTGGATTGGTCAAGCCTTTGGTTGAAAGCTGCTGCCCGCGCCCCGCAGAGTATCCGGCGGCTGCGTTGAGGATGCGGCTGATTCGCCGCGTGTAAACGACGCGCACGCCACGCGCCGCGCCTTCCTGATTGGCGACGCTCATGAGCGGTGCGCCACCCTCGCCTGAGAAAGCTGAGAGCGGCATGCTCAAGAGGCCGACGCCGCGATTTGAGGTCGTATCAAAGAAGGCTGTCGCTTCAACATTCGACTGGTTGTCAATCACACGTTCTACGCCGAATTCAAGGCGGCTGCTGCGCTCCATCACAGCGCGCCCGTCAACGAACGCAACCGGCGTTGAGACGGGTTGATGAAAGACGACTTGATTATCTTCAAACTCTGCGACGCTCTGCGCGGCGCTCGTCCAATCATTTGCGGGCGTAAAGGCAGCGTGAACGCGCGTGCGCGGCCCGGCGTCAAACTGCACGCCGAAGCGCGGGCTGACCGAGTGGGCGTTGCTTGCGCCAAAGAAACGCGCGTAGTCCAATCCGAGCACGATCACCACGCCGTCGCGCACGACCCATTCATCAACAGCGCGAAGCTGAAGTTGGCCGAGCGACTTGCCCTTTGATTGATTTGACGGGTTGAGGCTATTGAGTATGCCTCCGGCGACGCCCAACCTGATGCGGTGATTGTCTGTCGCGCGAATGCTGGCTGTGGTTTCAAGGCGTTGTGGAGCATGTGCGCCTGTGCCCGTCTGCCCGGCGAAGATCAGATCAACGCGCTCACCCACAGGTCTGGCGAGCGCGAAGTTCATTCCGGCGAAACTGAAAGCCTGCGTGCCTGAAGAAGTGGCGACGTAGGTCTCGATTACACCCTGCGTGCGTGCGCCGCCAGTTGTTGCGTCTTCTGTGTTGGAGGTTTGTGTGATGGCATCTTCAGGAGAGGCGCTCTCCATCTCGTCTGCGGCAGCTTGCGCGGCGAGTACGGCGGCGATAGTTTCGTCTTCGCCTTCGCCCGCCTGAAAGATGGAGCGGCTCCCGGAGCGTGAGCGCAGTATCCACTTACTGTCATCGCGGTCTTTGCGACGCTCCGGCGTAGTCTTGCCTGAGCCGATGGGTTCGAGGTTGAAGCGATAGATGACTTCATCGGCGGGGCGGACCTGCACGGAATCGAAGAGGACGGCGCTGAAACCGTCGGCGATGGCGCGCAAAGAGTAGCGACCGGGAGCGATCCTGGCGATGAAACTGCCGTCAGCCGCGCTCTTGACCTGTTTGATTATTTCGGCTGCGCCCTCTTTGATGAGCGAGACGAGCGCGCCCTCAATCGGGTTCCCTTTACTGTCTCGGACCGAGCCGCTCACGGTCGCCACACGACCGCTCGCAAAAACTTGCGGCGCGGCGGCTCCGCAAACAACTGCGAGAGCCAAAAGCGCCAGACTTACACGCAAAGCTTTTCTCATTGCGGCAAAACCTCCCAAGCGCGACCTCTTTGCGAGTGAAAAGCGCGCCTGCCAACCGAGTTCATGTCTTCGACCGTCGCCATGCCCGAAAGGTAAAAGTGAAAAGGGCAAAAGGAGAAAGCAACAACCAGGTCTTTCCAAACTTTCATCTTCTTCTTTTTAACTTTTTCCTTCGGAATGAGCCAACCCCGCTTGAGAAGGCGCTATTTTCCGCCAATCGCGCAAGGTGTGTCAAGCAAACTGTTGATTGCCGGAGGTCAGATGTCAGATGTCGGCAATAGGATGTCGGGGCCAAATCCGGCATCCGGCAGCATGCAACTACATGGAACGTTTGCCGCCCTGTTTTAGGGCATGTTACGATGCACTCTTAATTGGATACGCACTTTTTCGCCAACCGGAGTTCAAAAAGTCTTCAGCAGTATGGTAGATCAGATTCAATCAACCAGGCTCGACAACGGCTTGACCGTTCTGACCGAACACATGCCGGGCCTGCGCTCTGTGAGCATAGGCATCTGGGCACGGCGCGGCTCACGCCACGAATCGTCGGAACTCAACGGCATCTGCCATTTTATAGAGCATACCGTTTTCAAAGGCACGTTGCGCCGCACTGCGCTCGACATCGCCATCGAATCAGACCGCCTGGGCGGTCACCTCGACGCTTTCACCACGCACGAAGTCACAGGCTTTACCATGAAGGTTACAGACAAGGGGCTGCCGCAAGCCTTCGATCTTCTGGCCGACATGCTGGCTCATCCGCGCTTTGATAGCGAAGACCTGCAACGCGAGCAAAAGGTCATCATCGAAGAGATGAAGATGGTTGAAGACACGCCCGACGAGTTTTTGGGCGAACTCTTCAACGCCGCCTACTTTCCAGACCACCCCCTGGGCCGTCCCATCGAAGGCACTGCCGAAACCGTCTCTTCTTTCGATCGGGAAAGAACGGCTGCCTTCCACGCGCGCGAGTTTGCCCCGCGCAATCTAGTCATCGCTGCCGCCGGAAACGTCGAGCACGCGCAACTCTTGGAGATGGCCGCACGCGCTTTCAAAGAAGACGCGGCAACTGGGAGCGCATCCAGCCAATCGTCAACGCCTGCTGCGTCCGCGCCGATATTAATCGAGCGCAAGAAAGAGCTTGAGCAGGCGCATCTAATCATCGCCGCTCCCTGGCCTTCCGCTAGAAGTGAAGATAGGTTCGCGGCCAGCCTGCTCGCCAACGTGCTTGGCGGCGGAACATCCAGCCGTCTCTGGCAGGCAATTAGAGAGGAACGCGGTCTGGCTTATTCGGTCGGGGCTGGTGCGGGCGCTTTTTCTGACATCGGCGTTTTCAACATCTACGCCGGAACCTCGCCAGCGCAGTTGGACGAAGTTCTTGACCTCGCGCTCACAGAGTTGCGGCGCGCGGTGCGCGAAAGCGTGACGGAGGAGGAGCTTCAGCTCGTTAAAGATCAGTCCGTCTCAAGCATTCTGCTTGGGCTTGAATCATCGAGCGTGCGCGCTGGCTCACTTGCCCGGCAGGAGATCATACACGGTCGCCGCATTTCGCCGGACGAGGTAATCACACGCCTCGAAGCAGTCACCACCGAAGACTTGCAACGCATTGCGCGCGAGTATTTCACGTCCGAGGGCCTGGCGCTCGCCGCGCTCGGCGACCTCAACGGCTTTAGCGTAGACCGCGCACGGCTGGAAATTTGAAAGACAGTGATGAGTGATGAGTGATAAGTGATGAGAAAAAGCGTTTCTCTTATCACTTATCACTCATCACTCATCACTCATCACTTATGAGATTCACTGTTCTCGGAAGCGGCTCGACCGGCAATGCGATCTTGATCGCGGCCAATGAGACGCGCGTGCTCGTTGATGCGGGCATGAGCGCCAGGGAGATTGCGCGGCGGCTGGCGCTCGTCGGCTGCGACCCGGCGCAACTCAACGGCGTTATCGTCACGCACGAGCACTCGGATCATGCGGGCGGCCTGCGCGTACTCTTGAAGAATCTGGACTGCCCCGTTTTCATCTCCGGCAAGACGCGCGAAGCGTACATCAGCGAGCACGGGTTTCGCTCATCGGATGAAGCGCGCAAACGCGCGGACGCCCTGCACAACCGCACGGAGGAGATCGAGTCGAGCAAAGATTTCAAGATCGGCGCGATTGATTTCCACCCCTTCACGATTCCGCACGACGCTGCCGACAACTTCGGCTTTACGGCCACACACGACGGCGTTTGCGTGGCGACGCTGATGGATTTCGGCCACATTACGACACTCATCACGGAACGCTTGCGCGGCTGCGCCGCGATCATCATCGAGTCGAATCACAGCCGCGACATGCTCAAGGCGTGCGAGGTTTATCCCTGGGAGTTGAAGCAGCGAATACTGTCGCGCACCGGCCATCTCTCAAACGAAGATATTGCCGACTGGCTGCGCGACGGATTCGACGGCACGGCGCGTCACATCGTGCTCGCGCATCTTTCGCAGCGCGCCAACAACCCTTACGTGGCGAAAATCTCCGCCGAGATGGCGCTGAAAGAACGCGCCCCGCTCTTTCAGGTTGACACAGAGATCAGCCTCTCTTTTGCGAAAGAGCCAACCCCGTGGATAGAGTTGTGAAGGCAAAATTAAAAATTAAAAAAGCAAAAGTGCGGATGAGAAGCACGCTCTTTGTCTTCCATTTTGCATTTTTAATTTTTAATTTTGCCTTCTTCGCCGGCTGTGCGTTGCAGGCTAGTCGCAGCGGTATCCCGCCGCAGGCGCAGGAAGCGATTGACGGCGTGAGCAATGACATCGCCGAAGGTCGTTACGAAAAGATTTACACGGAAGCGGCAGAGGAGTGGCGGAAGGAGACCACGCTCGAACAAACCAGCGCGACCTTCAAGACGCTGAAAGATAAGCTCGGCAACGTCAAAGGCCGCTCGTTTCACTCAGCCACCGAACAGCGCAACACGAGCGGGCCGCTTCCCGGCCATTCATTCATTATTACTTACAAAACAACCTTCGACCGGGGCGACGCTATGGAGACATTCACCCTCGCGGAACGCGATAATAGCTGGCTCCTGGCAAGATACTTTGTTAATTCGGACGCCTTAAAGTAGTGACAAGTGACAAGTGATGAGTGATAAGAAAAAACTTTTCACTCATCACTCATCACTCATCACTCATCACTTCTTTTATGATTCCACGTTACACCTTGCCCGAAATGGGCGCGCTCTGGTCGGAAGCTACTAAGTTTCAGAAGTGGCTCGATGTGGAGATAGCCGTCTGCGAAGTTCATGCGGAGATGGGTGTGATTCCGCGCGAGGCTTTGGAAGAGATTAAGAGTCGAGCATCTTTCACGGTCGAGCGTATCAACGAGATTGAGAAGACGACTGACCATGATGTGATAGCTTTTACGACGAACCTCGCGGAATCAATCGGTGAGGCTGCGCGCTTTGTTCACTACGGCCTCACGTCTTCCGATGTGGTGGACACTGCCAACGCTCTGTTGCTGCGCGACGCCTGCGACCTGCTGCTTGAGAAGATCGGAAAGTTGCTTGAAGTCTTGAAGCGTCGCGCCTTCGAGTTCAAACGCACGCCGCAGATCGGGCGCACGCACGGGATTCATGCCGAGCCGACATCGTTTGGCCTCACCTTTGCGCTCTGGTACGACGAGATGCGGCGCAATCGCACACGGCTTCAGGCTGCGCGCGCGCAGATAAGGGTCGGCAAGATCAGCGGCGCGGTCGGCGCGTTCGCGCATCTGGACCCAATCGTTGAAGAGAAGGTCTGCGAGCGATTAGGACTCAAGCCTGCGCTCGTCTCAACGCAGATCATTCAGCGCGACCGCTACGCCGAATATCTCTCGACGCTCGCCATCATCGCTTCATCGCTCGACAAGTTTGCCCTGCAAGTTCGCCACTGGCAGCGGACTGAGGTCAGAGAAGCGCAGGAGAAATTCAAGCGCGGTCAAAAAGGGTCGAGTGCGATGCCGCACAAGCGCAACCCGATTCTCTCGGAGCGTATCTGCGGCATGGCGCGCACGGTTCGCGCTAACAGCATCGTCGGCCTTGAGAACGTCGCGCTCTGGCACGAACGCGACATCTCTCACTCGTCAGCCGAACGCATCGTGCTGCCGGACTCAAGCGTCACGCTCGATTACATGCTCGACAAAACGGCCTCGCTTCTCGACGGCCTAGTCGTCTATCCAGAGCGCATGCTGGAAAACTTGAACGCGACGCGCGGCCTTGTCTTCAGCGGACAGCTATTGCTTGCCTTGACGCAAAGCGGCGTCTCGCGCGAGACGGCCTACGAGTGGGTGCAGCGCAGCGCCATGCGTGTCTGGGACGAGGGCGGCGATTTTCAAACGCTTATCTCCGCAGACCCCGATATACAAGGGCATCTTTCCATTGAGCAGATCAAGAGCGCCTTCTCGCTCGACACGTATCTCAGAAACATTGATGCGGTCTTCGAGCGAGTGTTTAGCGGTAGCGACAAGTGATAAGATTAAGTCGTTCGTAATTGCCGGACGCTCTGGTTCTCCAGCCCCGTCAGGGGCAACTGAAAATAGCCCAGCCATTCATGGCTGGGGAGTTGATAGAAAGTTCAATGCAGTCCCGTAGGGACGGCTGAAAGATTCAATCGTCCCTACGGGACTCAAATATTATTCTCGTTCTCTTCCCAGCAATAAATTGCTGGGCTATTCTCAACAGTCCCTACGGGACGGAGAAACTGGCTTACAGAGTTGTTTGACTTATCACTTATCACCTATAACTTATCACTATTATGAAAGCAAAAGTTTACGTCACACTCAAACCGGGCGTCCTTGATCCGCAGGGCAAGGCCATCCAGCACGCGGTCGGGCTTTTAGGTTTCGACCGCATCGCTGACATTCGTCAGGGCAAGTATTTCGAGATTGCGCTGGACGGCGCGCTCGACTCGGCCCAAGCGCGCGAAGCTGCGACGAAGATGGCGCGTGAGGTGTTGTCGAATCCTGTCATCGAAGATTATCGCGTGGAGATAGAAAGTTGAAATTCGGCGTCATAGTTTTCCCAGGCTCCAACTGCGATCACGATGCTTATCACGTGATCTCGAAACACGTCGGCCAGCCCGTTGATTTCATCTGGCATCGTGACACGGATTTGAGCACCTACGATGCGGTCATCATTCCGGGCGGCTTCTCCTACGGCGACTACCTGCGTGCCGGAGCCTTGGCTCGCTTCTCGCCCGTGATGAATTCCGTCAAAGAGTTTGCCGCGCGGGGCGGTCTGGTGCTCGGCATCTGCAACGGCTTTCAAATTCTCTGCGAAGCAGGACTCCTGCCCGGCGCGCTGATACGCAACCGCGACCTGCATTTCATCTGCGACCACATCAATGTCCGCGTCGAAACCACCGAGACGCCTTTCACAAACCAGTTGAAAGGCGGCAGCGTGCTTCGCATCCCTATCGCGCACGCCGAGGGTAACTACGTCTGCGACGATGCGACCTATGATGAACTGTGCCGTGACGATCTGATAGTCTTGCGCTACTGCGACGAGCAGGGGAAGACTACCCTTGAGTCTAATCCGAACGGCTCGCGCGATAACATCGCGGGCATCTGCAACGAAGCGCGCAACGTTTTGGGACTGATGCCGCATCCTGAGCGCGCGTGCGAAGACCTCTTAGGCTCGGCAGACGGGCGCGACATCTTCCGTTCGCTCGCGGCCACCCTCGCCGCGCACGCCTCAACTTTTTAGCAGTAGATTATCGAGCGAGGTACTTGCTTGAAACCATGATAGAAGAAGACCGCAGAGAAGAGGAACGAAAGAACATCACGCTGGAGGTTCGCTGGGAAGGAAGCTCTGGCCGCCACCCTGCTCGAATCAGCGACCTCAGTCTGGGAGGCTGCTACCTTGATACAATGGGCGGAGCGACGGTCGGCGAGGTGGTCGAGCTTGAGATCAAGCTGCCTACGGGCGAATGGCTGCCGCTTCGCGGGACAGTAGCTTTTCATCATCCGGGCCTCGGCTTCAGCGTCTGCTTCACTTTTCTGACAGATGATGAAACGTATCAGCTCTCACAAGTTATCAACCAGTAAAATCTTCCGTTAAAATCGCTTAGATAGCCGCATCTTCAAGCAAGCGTGATCGCCATAGTTCTAGGGCAGTAGGATGAAGCACTAACCACAAGTCTATGTTATTTACCGAACCATTATTCCTCTTCCTCTTTCTGCCTGTTCTTCTGGGAGTGTACTTCACCTCGCCACGGTTCGTGCGTAATTGGGTGCTTTTAGGTGCCAGCCTGTTCTTTTACGCATCCGGTGAGAAGAAGTATGTCGTCGTGTTATTAGTTTCCATTCTGCTAAACTACGTGGCTGGACTGCTGATAGACCGTGCTAGTGAAATGAAGCGGCGTCGCCTCATACTCTCATTGGGAATGACCGGCAATCTTCTGCTTCTTGGGTTATTCAAGTATGTGGGTTTTCTAGTAGCGAATCTCAACCACCTTGCTGCGGCTTTAAACCTCAAACCTCTGCCGGTCCCTACTCTACATCTCCCGATTGGAATCTCTTTTTTTATCTTTATGGGGATGTCGTATTTAATTGATGTTTACTGGCGGCAGATCAAGGCAGAGAGAAAGCTCAATATTTTCTCTCTGTATATCACTCTTTTCCCACACTTGATCGCCGGGCCGATTGTGCGATACACCGATATCGCAAAAGAACTCGTGAGTCGCCGCAACACCCGCCTTCAATTCGCGGAGGGCATCAAGCGCTTCGTCATCGGGCTTGGTAAGAAGATACTCATTGCTAATACGCTGGCGTTGACGGTTGACAGCATTTTCAAAGTTCCTTTGGGGCAATTGACGCCAAGCGTGGCTTGGTTGGGAGTAATTAGCTACACGCTGCAAATCTATTTTGATTTTTCAGGCTATTCAGACATGGCGATTGGCCTTGCGTTGATGTTCGGCTTCCATTTCCCGGAAAATTTCAACTACCCTTACATTGCAGAGTCAATCACTGATTTTTGGAAACGGTGGCACATCACGCTCACGACATGGTTTCGTGACTATCTATTCTTTCCTTTATTCCGTCGCTCTGTCTGGCGAACCTATCTCAATGTGCTGATTGTTTTCTTCCTCTGCGGACTGTGGCATGGAGCGAGTTGGAACTTCGTTATCTGGGGCTTAGTTCATGGCATGTTTCTGGTTGTTGAGCGGATGGGCTTGTTGTCTTGGATGTCAGGGCGCAAGAAAGTATTCCGGCATCTCTACGCTATGTTGGCGATTATGGTCGGGTGGGTTTTCTTCCGGGCTGAAACATTTTCCCAGGCGTTTGCTTTCCTGAAAGCTATGACGGGCATTATGCACGGTGGCGAGATTGAATATAACCTGAGCCTCTATCTAAACTCAGAATTGCTGTTGGCTCTCATTGCCGGAATATTATGTAGTATGCCGTTGATTCCGCTGCTGCGGAGATGGCAGGAGCGTTTCATGAATGGCCTGAAAGGCGCTACCAAAATTCCGTTCGAGTTATGTATCCAATTAGTTAACCTGGTGGCGCTGGTGATGATTTTCTTGGCCTCCATAGCTTTTTCTGCTGCCGGAACATATAGTCCTTTCATCTATTTCAGATTCTAAGAAGGTGGCGATGTCGAACGGCCAGAAAATTCGCGCGACTGCGGAAACATCTCTCATCGTACTTTTTATGGTGGTCCTTTGGCTTCCAATTCTGGGTATGTGTTTCCATTGGGGCGTCATGACATCTGCCCAGGAAAATCGTCGGTTGGCAGTCTTCCCCAGTCTCTCGACAGACCCTCGCGTGTTGGCCGCTTTCCCGGCAAACTTTAAGATATATTTCCAGGATAATTTTGGATTTCGAGATACCCTGATTCGATGGCAAGCGTTGGCGCGAGTGAAATTACTTGGAGTCTCTTCTTCGCCACAAGTAATTTTAGGCAAAGAGGGCTGGCTTTTTCATGCGGTAGAGTATTCGAATAAGGGAGAGCCACTAATCCCACCGTTTAATGAAGAGCAGTTGGCTCGTTGGCAGCGATTTTTGGAGGGATGGCGTGATTGGTTGGCGCAACGAGGAATACGTTACCTGTTTACGGTTGCGCCCGGCAAGCACACAATCTACCCGGAATACTTACCCGACACGTTTAGACGCGATAGAACATCACGCCTTGATCAACTTATCGCGTATCTGAAAGAACATTCAACTCTGGAGATTCTTGACCTCAGACCAGCGCTTTTTAAAGCGAAGGCTAGTCACCTTCTCTACCATAAAACGGATACTCACTGGAATTACTATGGGGGGCTGGTTGCCTACCAAGCTATTTTCAGGGAACTAGGAGGACTGCTAACCGGGCAGCAGATGATCTCCGAGTCAGATTGCTTGGTAGCGACGCAAAAGTATACGGGAGACCTTGTAAGGATGTTAGGGCTGACGGGTGTTATCACAGAAGAAATTCAGATCCTTAGTTTACCTAAACAGGAGTATACCGGAGCTGACGGGCAGCCTATCAGTTCGCCCAAGGTTGATGAGATAACAATTTCAAAGCGTGAGGGAGCGAGACTGCCACGGATGGTCATGATGATGGATTCATTTTCACAATACCTTTTCCGATTCTTTGCGCCGCACTTCAGTCGAGCATCTTTTGTGTGGCGGCGAGAGTTTGATCCTGAATTCATTAATGGGGAGCATCCAGACATCTTGATCCAGGAGATGGCCGAGGTTCATCTCATGAATGACCCCCCGGCGGAAGCCCCAGGAATAAGCCGTGGTTCAGAGGCGAGGAAAGAATGAAGCTCTTGTTTGTATCTATGGCGGTACTATTATTACTGTTTAGCTGCACGGCCACTTTCGGACAAGAGCGAGACTTACAGCTAACGACAAACATTATCAGCCAGCAAGCCTGTGCCTTGAACGCAAAGCTTGATGCGCTGCAATTAACTTTACAGTTGCGCTACACAAATACGGGCAGCCGAAAGCTAATCCTTTATAAAGGCTTTCGGATTTTTTACCAGGCGTTCATCAGTCGAAGTCAGGAAGAGGCTGCGGCGCAAAAGTATGAGCTGCGCACAACGCACGCTCGCTTCTACGATGAGCAACCGGAAAAGATCGAAGGCGCTGTTCCGGGCAACGCCTTCACCGTTTTGTCGCCCCGGTCCGCCTACGAGACAAAGCAAGTCCTCGTCGTGCCCGTTGCGCGTGAAGGCGAGCCTGCGGTCAATTCCTCGATAGCGGCAGGCGAGCATACTCTTTATCTCTCAGTCTCCACCTGGTACGAATCTAAAAAACTCGCGGACAGCTTGCGCGAGCGTTGGCGTGCGCGCGGTTTTTTGTGGACGGACACGCTTGCGTCAAAGTCTGTTAATTTCAATGTCCAAAGCCCGCGCCCGGCTGTGATGTGTCAATCAACCTCCCGCTGACAAGAGAGGTAATCCAAAACGGGATGAAAGCGATTAATGACTCAAGGCTTCAGAAGACGACACGGCCAAAAAGTAGCGCATGAGGCTCCGACGACTACTACAGCGCCCGCGCGCCTGCCAAAGCCACAGTCGGACGAGATTCTCTCCTGGGAGGAAGTCAACCGCACGCACCGCATACGCAACGGCGTCTACCAGCGCAAGGGGCGACTCATCTCTTTGCTGACGGACTTCGGGCGCATCAACCCATGCTATCCAGACCGCGTTGCCGAATCCGACGACACTATTTATTACACAGGCAACGGGCGGCGCGGCGATCAATACTTGAACCCAGGCAATCGCGCCCTGCTTTCGGCAATCGAAAGCGGCCACAGTGTGCCGCTCTTCAACAAGCTCTCGGTTGGGCGCTGGCAGCACATGGGATTCTGGCGCGTTGCTGAGGGACGACAGATTTTCGACGAGCAGGAAAATCGTATGCTCTGGCAGTTCACTCTGAAACGAGTGACGAGTGACGAGTGACAAGTGACGAGCTAAAACATTTGTTCTTGCTCGGCACTTGTCACTCGTCACTTGTCACTGCTTTACCTCTGCTGTTACTCTTACCTCTCTTCCGCCATATCCCCGAAAGGAGTTTTAACTAAGAACCATGAAGAACTACAGATTCGTCCCTCTCCTCGCTCTCTCTCTTATTTTTACCGCCGCCGCCATCGCTTTCGGCAGTGGAAACAGTAGTAAGCCGAGCGGCATCTCAATCGGGCAGCCCATCGCAAATTTCACGCTCTCGGATGTGGATGGCAAGGAGCATTCGCTTGAATCGCTCAGAGGGAAGAATGGCACGGTGATTATTTTCCTTTCGGCGCAGTGTCCTGTGGTGCGTGCCTACAACGAGCGCATCGAAAAGCTGGCCGAGGACTACAGAGAGCGCGGCGTCAACGTCGTCGGCATCAACTCCAACGTCACCGAAACCATCGCCGACATCAAGCGCCACATCAACGACAACAAATTCTCTTTCGTTGTTCTCAGAGATAGCGGCAATAAGGTCGCCGACATGCTCGACGCTCAGCACACGCCCGAAACATTTTTCCTGGACGCAAGCAACAAGCTCGTCTATCACGGTCGCATTGACAATAACCGCAACGCTGAGATGGTTCAGTCAAACGACCTGCGCGACGCGATTGATGCGACGCTTTCCGGCAAACCCGTCGCCAAGACGGAAGCGGCTGCCTTCGGCTGCTCAATCAAACGCGGGTAGTTGAGATTCAAATGAGACGAAATGTTTTTCTCGCGCTCATCCTTGCGGCGCTCCTCTCCATCTCCATCTCTGCCGCAACGCGGCGCGTGCCCGTTTCGCGCGCCGCTCGCGCGCAGCCGCAAACGCGCAAGGCTTCAACGCCGCACGCTCAGGCGGCGGTGCGCGAGATAGACGCCGCAGGGTTGAAGCGACTCTTGCAGCGTGACTCGAAGCGAGCGCGCCCGCTGCTCGTCACCTTCTGGGCGACGTGGTGCGACCCTTGCCGCGAAGAGTTTCCAGACCTGGTTCAAATAGACAAAGACTATAAAGCGCGCGGCCTTGAGTTCGTCACCGTCTCGCTTGACGATCCCGGCGATATTAAAACGGGTGTGCCGCAATATCTACAAACGATGCACGCCTCTATGCCAGCTTATCTTTTGAACGTGGTTGACCCTGAGCCGTCAATCAAGGAAGTGGATGCGACCTGGGGCGGCGGTCTTCCTGCCACGTTCCTCTTCGACGCGCAGGGACAGATGGTCTTCAAGCACATGGGACGCATCCAGCCCGCAGAGCTTCGCGTCGCGCTCGACAAAACGCTGAACGTGAGACGGTGAATTGCAAGATGAGAGCTTTCCTCTTATAGTTCACCGTTCATCTATCATCGTTCACAGCGTTGCTCTTATGAATCCCGAAACAATCACTCCTGAAGTAGTCTCCGCACACAATCTGACAATTGAAGAGTTCGCGCGTATCAAAGAGTTGCTGGGACGCGAGCCTAATTTCACAGAGCTTGGCATTTTCTCTGTGATGTGGTCTGAGCACTGCTCGTATAAATCCTCGCGCGTGCATTTGAAGAGATTGCCGACGACGGGCGAGCGCGTCATTGTCCCGCCGGGAGAGAACGCGGGCGTGGTTGACCTGGGCGACGGCTGGTGCGCCGCTTTCAAAGTCGAATCGCACAACCATCCATCGTTTATCGAGCCGTTTCAGGGCGCAGCGACGGGCGTGGGCGGAATCCTGCGCGACATCTTCACGATGGGCGCGCGACCCATTGCGGCGATGAACTCTCTGCGCTTCGGCTCACTTGAAGATGAAAAGTATGGGAAACGAAATCGCGCTCTGCTCGCTGGCGTCGTCGCAGGCATAGCGCACTACGGCAATGCATTCGGCGTCCCGACCATCGGCGGCGAAGTCGCCTTCGACGACGCTTATGCTTTGAATCCTTTGGTCAATGCTTTCGCGCTCGGACTTGTGCGCCGCGACCAAATCTTTTTCGGCAAGGCGACGGGCGTTGGCAATCCTGTTCTCTACGTCGGCGCGAAGACAGGGCGCGACGGGATTCACGGCGCGACGATGGCTTCGGCAGAGTTTGATGAAGAGGCGCTGGAGAAACGCCCGACCGTGCAGGTGGGCGACCCCTTTCTGGAAAAACTCTTACTCGAAGCCTGCCTTGAGGCAATGCGAAGCGGCGCGGTCGCAGGCATACAGGACATGGGCGCGGCTGGGCTGACTTCATCTTCATGCGAGATGGCTGCGCGTGCCGCGACGGGCATCGAGCTTGATCTCTCTTTAGTCCCGCAGCGCGAGCAGGGGATGAGCGCCTACGAGATGCTGCTTTCGGAATCGCAGGAGCGCATGCTGATCGTCGCGCACAAGGGGCGCGAGCGCGAGGTGGTGGACATCTTTCGCAAGTGGGATTTGGATGCGGTCGTCATCGGTCGAGTCTGTGAAGGCGCTTCGATGCGCGTCGTGCATAACGGAGAGACTGTAGCGGACATCCCTGTGAGTGCGCTCACGGACGAAGCGCCGCTCTACGAGCGTTTGATGAAGGCCAGGGATGAAGGCGGAAGGCTGAAGGATGAATGGGCTGAGATTGAAGCATCTCTCAAGATAGACACCTCGCAGGACGAAGCCATTATGGATGCGGCGTCACGGATTCAACCTCTCAGCGTTCACGAGAAGAGTCTGGAGTCTGGAGTCTGGAGTCTGGAGTCTGAAGAAAAATCTTCCGCCCTGGACTCCAGACTCCAGACTCCAGACTCCAGACTTCAAAACGAAGTTTTGACTCGTCTCGTTTCTGCTCCGAACATCGCGTCGAAAGAGTGGATTTATCGTCAATACGATCACATGGTCAGGACCAACACGGCTGTGCTGCCGGGTGCGGACGCTGCCGTTGTGCGAATCAAAGAGACGCGCCGCGCGCTGGCAATGTGTTTGGACGGCAACGGGCGTTATTGTGCCGCGAACCCGCGCGAGGGCGCGAAGCTCATCGTCGCCGAAGCTGCGCGCAACGTCGTCTGCGTCGGCGCGCGCCCCATCGCTATCACCAACTGCCTGAACTTCGCTTCACCGGAGCGCCCCGAAGTGATGTGGTCTTTCTCCGAAGTGATAGATGGCATGGCCGAAGCTTGCAAGGCGTTTGATACACCGGTCGTCTCCGGCAATGTCTCTTTCTACAACGAGACAGAAGGGCGCGGTATTCTGCCCACACCCGTCATCGGCATGGTTGGACTCATCGAAGACGTGCGGCGCACCATTCAACACGGCTTCAAAACTTCCGGCGATCTAATCGCGCTGCTCGGCGCAACGAATGACGATCTTTCCATCAGCGAGTATGCCGCGACCGTTGAAGGTCGCAAGTTGGATGAGATGATTCGAGAGGGTCGCGTGCCTGTGATTGATATGGAGCGCGAGCGCAACGTGCAGGAAGCTTGTTTGCGCGCGGCTGAGGCAGCGTTGCTTCGTTCGGCGCACGATTGCTCTGACGGAGGCTTCGCCGTCGCATTGGCCGAGTGCTGCTTTTCGTCGCTCAATCGCGCAGCAGTCGGAGCAGAGGTTGACCTCACGGGAACGCTTCCCGTTCCAACCAGGCTCTTCAGTGAATCGCCCTCGCGCATCATCGTCAGCTTCGACGAAGCTGCGCTTGGCGAGATGGAGGAATTGGCCGCGCGCGCGGGCTGCCCGTTCACACTTCTGGGAAGCACTGGAGGCAACACTTTGAGCATCAAAGCGGACGGCGAAGAGGTCATCAATCTCCCGGTCAGCGAACTCGAAGCTGCGTGGCGATCTTCGCTGGCGACAAAGCTCCGTGCGGAAGTGGTGGCTGAAGCGTGAACCGGGATGCGCTGTTTTCTCTTTGTGGTTATACTCCAAATTGGAGGGCATAAATGTTAGACCTGAAACAACTCGACATACAGTACGTCACGAATCATACGGGCGAAAAGACCGCCGTGATTCTATCTATCGAGGAGTTTCAAGCACTTCTCGCAGACATCAACGATCTGGCGGCGATAGCAGAGAGACGCGAAGAGCCGACAATCTCACATGACGAATTGGTCGCCGGGCTGATTTGATTATCGAAATCATTCGTGTAGCACATCGCAAAGATGTTTACGAGCGGTAGTGAAACGAACCGCCGCAGTGATCGCCCTCTCAATCAGACAGAAAGGAATTATTCCCGATGAAGCGAGCCATATTAGCCCTCTGCTCTCTCCTCTTATTAGCGCAGGTCGCCGCCGCGCAGATCGGCAACACCGCCAAGAAACCGCCTGCCGACCCGCGCGTCAAAACCGCTCTTGATTCAATCGGCTACAAGTTTGAGCTAACGGACGATAACGATTACAAGCTGGTCCCGATTCAGACTGAAGAATCAGGCGCAAAGACGGCGGATGGAAAGCCCGCCTACAGAAGCCAGCTTGTCTACGTCAACTCGAACACGGAGAAATATGGGACGCTGGAGATTCGTGAAGTGCTCTCTCCTGCTTTTCTCTCAAACGGGCCGCTCTCGGCGGCTGTCGCCAACCGTCTCTTGCGCGAGAACAATTCGGTCAAGCTCGGCAGTTGGCGACTGGTCGTGATTAATAGCGGCGCGAACGCAGGCAAGTACCTGGCAATGTACGCCGCGCAGATTTCCGCCGACAGCGACCCGGAATCTCTCAGGCTGACAATCAAAAGCGTGATCCTGATCGCCGACCGGATGGAAAAAGAACTGACCGGGTTAGACGACTATTAGAAGGGATGAGGGATGAAGGATGAGGGATGAATGAAAAGACAAATGCTTTTCTTCTCCCTTCATCCCTCGTCCCTCATCCCTCATCCCTTAACAGATGCACTCCCGCATCATTCATAACAGCCGCCTGGTGGATGCGACGAAGGCGCGCACGCGCGTGGTCTCGCCCGTCTCGCTCTACGGGCGCGGCGTCTTCACAACGCTTGCCATCTACAACAGCCAGCCATTTCTCTACTCATCGCACTGGGCGCGTCTCACGGAACATGCTGCCCGTGCTGGCGTGGATACAAGCGAGTATGAAGAAGCGAGTGTCAGAGACTTGCTCGCGCACCTGATCGAAGCAAACAATGTGAAGAACGGGCTGGCGCGCATGACGCTGCTGGCAACGACAGCAGAGCACGGCGTCTGGAAAATCAAAGCCCTTGAGTCGCGCCGGACAGACCTGCTGATAATGACGGGCGACCCTCACGTCGTCAACGAAGAAGGTCTCGCGCTCACAGTCTCGCCCTACCGCGCAAGCACTCTCTCTCCGCTGACAGGAATTAAGAGCGTCAACTATCTGGATCACATTCTCGCGCGGGAAGAAGCGCGTGCGCGCGACTTTGACGAAGCCGTGGCGCTCAACGAACGCGGCGAGATAGTCTCTGCGACTGTTGCGAATATTTTCTGGGTAATTAACGGGACAGTCCACACGCCCGCGCTCGCAACCGGCGCGCTCGCAGGCACGACGCGCGCCCAGATCATGCAACTCGCGGGCGAACTCTCCGTCCCGCTCGTCGAAGGCGTCTATGACATATCCGATTTAGGGGACGCCGACGAAATCTTTCTCACGTCCGCAGGGCAAGGCGTAGCGATTGTGACAACCTTTGATTTTCATCGCTACACCGTCCCGGTCGGCAGCGTCGCCCTGCGCCTGCGCGAAGCCTTCCGGCAACTGACGCTTAAAGAGTGATAGGTGATAAGAAAGAATCTTCCTCTTATCACCCATCACCTATCACCTATCGCGCTTCTATTTTCTCGCCAGCACAACCGGGGAGCCTTCGGCGGAGCGGATGCGCTCGTAGAAGTTGCGGACTGATTGGTATTGGTCTACTGGGATGATCGCGGCGCGTGTGGTGAAGGTGCGTGTGAAGATGAGTTGGCCGTCTTTGACTTCGTAGGTCGAGGCGTAGTTGCCGAAGGCCGTTTCGAGTTTCAAAGGGTCTGGTAGCTCATCTACGTTGAAGCCTTCCGGGAGCTTGACGCGCACCGTCTCCGTGTAGGCATGAGAGTGGAGGACGACCGGGTGCTTACGCGATGCTTTGGTCAGGAAAAGATCGTCCAGGCGCGAGACGATAGCGGGCTTGAAGACGAGCAAGCGATCCTGCATCAGTTGCGCGTAAGACCCGGCTGTGAATTCAACATCGAGGGCGAAGCGTCCAGAAGCGCCGCCATCCGTCGGGTCAACCTTTGAAATTTTCGCGCCCGAAGCGCCGTTGGTAATCCAGCCTTCGATGAGCTTCGTGTATTCGGGCCTGGAGAGATGGCGAAACATCGCGCGCTCCATCACAGCCGACTGCCCGATTGATCTTTCCCTGACAGTTGCGCTGATTGAACCATCGGCAGCGAGATTCACATCGGCCTGACGATCCAGCTTGTTCGATTCGGGCGGCGTCACAGGCATACGCAGAAGCATTCCCGCATCACCGGCAGCCAGCAGCGCGAAACTCCCCTGCTCATAGCTGGGCAGATCGCCGACAGGCGTGTCGTCGTCGGTCGCATCGAAGATCAAAAGGCGACCGAGCGAAGGATGCTGAATAACGGTCGGCGCAATCGTTTCATCGCCCACACGGATGGCGACGATGCAGTGATTAAACTGTCGCGGGCTGGCCCAATCCTCTCTGACGTAAGTAGGGTCGCCGGAGAAAATCAGAACCGGGTAAGCCTGAATCTTGACGGCCTTGAGCATCGCGCGCATCAGGTTTGCTTTGTCCTTACAGTCGCCGTAAGACTTGGCGAAGACTTCCGTCGCGGAATGCGGACGGAAGCGTCCCACCCCGATCTGAATAGAGATGTACTGCAAGTTCTGCACGTAGCGCCCGATGGCCTGAATGCGCTCCATCTCGGTTTTTGAGTTGGCAGTCAATTCGCGCGCTTTGCCAGCAAGCGCGTCGTCGAGCGTGACCTGCGGGTCGCTCAACTCCGAATACCAGCGCGAGACATCAGCCCAGCCGTTGAAGGTTTTAGTTGAGGGCGTTTGCGCGGCTGCGGGCGGAGCATAGTTGATAGCAACGCGCGGCACTAGATTGCTGACCGAAGGGCCGGACGGCTCGTTTTCGATAAACGGCAGGTCGCGCAATTCCCATGTGTAGGTCGAGCCGTTGACGGTCGGGTCAATCTTCGCGTGGTTGAAAGTGACGCTGGATGCGGTCCACGCTTGCGGCAGCGTCAATTGATAACGCGACTGGAGCACGGGCAGGTTTTCCTGAAAATACCAGAGCGACTGGCTGAAGATCGAGCGGCTCTCAGAGACGGTCTGGTAGCCGAAGACTGTTCCTGCTTCGGCATCATTTGATGCGTCAATAATCTTGAAACGGCTCTCGTCATAGACATCGTTGCTTGCGTCCGCAATGTCGAGCACCTGATCTTTACCGTAGCGTTTGGTCTCGCCGCCGGGACGAAGCAGCCACGCATGCATCTCGCGCACCTTCCCCGAATCCGTCATGTAAAACTCACGAGCTATGGCTTCCTCGCGCCCCTCGTGCGCGAGAATGCGGACGGCGTAGTTGCTGGTGGTCGTGATGCGTCCATCTTCGCCTACGCTGACGATTGACTCGTCCAGGAGAACGACTGCCTTCACGTCCCTTTCATAGGCCGGAGCTTTCTGCGCCGCAGCTTGCTGCAACCACGCGGGCACTTCATCACCTCCTGCGAAGGCAACCGAAGCGGACGACAGAATGAGAACGAAGAATCCGAGTAAACGATAAAGCATTTCTAAACCTCTCAGGCGTGAGTGCCTGACATTGTAGGGGCAGGGCTTGTCCCTGCCCGTTCTGATGAATAAGTACACGGGCAGGGACAAGCCCTGCCCCTACATTCGCTCAATTCCTACTTTGACGCAGTGGCTGCGCCCTGCTTGAGTGTGATCGTGTGATTGTCTGTCTTGTTAAGCGTGTCGAAGTAGGTTTTCAGCGGGCCGTAGTTGGCGGCATCGTAATACAGGGCACTCAGTCCGGTGCTTCCGCCGCCGAAAAAGAAATTGCGCTTGTAGACCAGCGTGCGTTGGTCTTGCGTCACGCTAATCTTCACGTCGTAACGAGTCAGGTTGCCGGAAGCGAACGGGGCGGGCTGGTCCGGGCTATCTAGCGCAAACCCGGCTGGCAACTCGATAGTCACGACATCTTCTTCCGACCAGGGATAATGGAAGTAGATGTTATGCGTGCGGCTGCTCGTCGGGAAGAGCGGGCCGATGCCGTGCTGGAAGAAAGCGGGTTGCAGGAAGAGTCGCTTGCCGGTGCGTTGCGCGTAGCCGGGAACGCTGATGTGGAAAGAATAGGCGAACGGCTTAACCGGGTCAGTGGCGTTCTCGATCTGGATGTTGGAAAGCTCGGCTGTGCTCATCTGCGCTTTGATCTCGTCGCGCAGATTTTGTTCGCGTTGCGCGGGCGAATCGTCGTCGTTCGCCGCTTTCTTCTCAATGGCAAACTGGCCTGTGTATTCGATACGCACGTCTCCTTCGAGCGTGCCGTCCTCGCTCAAGCGCAACTTGGCCGTGCGCTTCTCGACCGATTTCTCAGGCCCGGAGAGAGGCGTCTCCACAAAGACAGGCTCTTTCGGATCAGTGATGAGCGCACTCTGTCCCTCTTCCTGCCAGCGGAGCATGCCTTCAGGGACGTAGTTGAAGCCGGGGTTGAAGAAGCGCCACTGCTCACCTACGCGGACGGCGATGTTGGCGGGTTCGAGAAAATAGGCGTTAGCAAAGTTTGGATTGAAGAAGATGTCGCTGCGATCCGCGACGAACGCGACGCGCGCGTCGAATCCGGCAGCAGTCGCCATCGCTGCAAAGAGCAGGTCTATGTCTGCGGCGCTTCCCATACCGCGCTTGAGCGTATCCGAAGGCACTTTATTATCTTTTGCTTTGGCGCGCTCCTCCGCTGTCATACCGGAAGCGTCGTTGCTGGCGTTTTTGATCTTGGTCCGGCAGAAGGCGAAGATGCGGTCGAGTTTCTGCTCAGGCGTGGTGGCGTCGCCGACGGCTTCGGTCGTCGCAAGCTTCACCTCGTCGTTGGTTTTCATCAGCGGCTTGAGAATCTCGTGAACCCTCTTGCCGAACTCCTTCCAATACTTCTCAGGCGCAACCTGCGGGTCCGCCGTGTAATAGACGAGCATCCACGAGCGCACGTTGTTTTCCGGCGGCATACGAGGTTCTTCGCGGAAGGCAGGGATATTGTTGACCGTCATTCTAAAGTAGCCGTTTTTGTCTTTGACGAACTTGGTGTCATCAGGCATGTGGAAAGGCTGGTAGCGCATGGCGACGCCCGGCAGCGGCTTGAGGTAGTAGCTGATGTTCTGGACAGGAATCTCGCGTTGGAACTGTAGGCGCACGTAGTTGGCCGACTGGTTGCTACGCACCTCGCGCCAGCGGTATTCAATGATCGAGCCAGGCTCGACACTCGGCATGGCGAAGGATTTGGCCTTGGCCTTGACGCCGCTGGCGCGCACGATTGTGCGCTCGAAAACGTCTTCCTTCTTTAACTCGACGATTGTTCCATCAGGCTTGATGGTGCGGCCCGCTATGTCTTTAATCTTGGTGTTGCTGCCAAAGATTTTTCCGAACAGGATGTCAACTTTGCTCTGCGATTCGCGTCCCCGCTCGGTGAAAACCTTGATGCGGATGTAATGCTGGAAAATCAAGTCTCCTTCTACTTCGGCAACATCTTCAACGCGCACTTCCCAGAAGATGGCTTCGGCGTCGGCATCCTTTTCGACAACAGAGGCTTTGAGTGCCAGCTCAGCCGGGTCAACCGGTTTCCAGTCGTCGGCCAGCGCAGGCGGCGCGGTCAAAACTATCAGGCAGAACACAGAGAGAGGAAGGAATAAGAAAGAGCGAGGGAACTTCATGGCTTTGAACCTTTCACCGGAGCGCAGCGATTTGCGAGGCTCGTCCGGTCTGGAGAAGGGTTTAAGGTAAGGCGGCGTTGGCTCTGGGTAGGCCGCCGAGGAATGAGCGACCAGGGATTCTAAGCCAGGTACAGAAAATAATGCAAGCGGGCAGGGAGCGATTCGGTGTCTATTCATTCTAGTGAAACGAGGCAATGCCACAGAGACACAGAGGCACAGAGAGTGAGACATATATAAGAAACAGGAGCAAAGCATTTCCCTTCAATCTATTCTCTGTGCCCCTGTGTCTCTGTGGCTGATTCCTCTGTGTATTGAAAATCGGTTCTGAAAATGAGTTGGCCTTGAGGCTACTCAGGCGCGCTCAATTGTCGGTGGTCGTTGTGTTATAATGCGCGTCGCTTCGACTTCATTTTAGTAAAACAAGATGCCTGCTTATTTCCGGTCTCAGGAGGACTCGCCAGATGGCTACCGAACTCAAACACGCCAGCGCATCGCTCGACAAGATAGAGGAGTTGTTGGGAGAGAACGCGCGCGCGTTGCTTGACCACACGACGAGCACGATTTCCAAAGATCAAATTCAAGTGCCCGGCCCAGACTTCATTGACCGCGTCTGGTCTCAATCTGATCGCAACCCCTCGGTCCTGCGCTCCCTGCAAACGCTCTATGACAACGGGCGACTCGCTGGCACAGGCTATCTCTCGATCCTGCCGGTTGACCAGGGCATAGAGCATTCAGCCGGAGCAAGCTTCGCGCCCAACCCGCAATACTTCGACCCCGACAATATCGTCAAGCTCGCTATCGAAGGCGGCTGCAACGCTGTCGCTTCGACCTTCGGCGTGCTCGGCATAGTCGCCCGTCGTTACGCGCACAAGATTCCTTTCATCGTTAAGATCAATCACAACGAACTGCTGACGTATCCAAACAGGTTCGACCAAGTTCTCTTCGGCACAGTTGATGAGGCGCGCGATATGGGCGCAGTCGCCGTCGGCGCGACCATCTATTTCGGCTCTGAGGAATCAACGCGCCAGATAACGGAGATTAGCCAGCAGTTTGCTTACGCGCATGAGCTTGGGATGGCGACGATTCTCTGGTGCTACCTACGCAATCCGAAATTCAAAACAGCGGAAGGCGACATGCACGCGGCGGCGGATTTGACGGGGCAGGCGAATCACCTGGGCGTGACCATTCAAGCAGACATCATCAAACAGAAACTGCCTGAGCGTAACGGCGGCTACAAGGCGCTGAACATCGAAAGCTCATACGGCAAGACGGACGAGAGGATTTATACGAAACTCACGTCGGACAATCCGATTGACCTGGTGCGTTATCAGGTCGCCAACTGCTACATGGGTCGCTGCGGCTTGATTAACTCCGGCGGCGAATCCAAAGGCGCATCGGATATGGCGGAGGCCGTCAGAACCGCTGTCATCAACAAGCGCGGCGGCGGGATGGGGCTGATCTCCGGGCGCAAAGCTTTCCAGCGACCGATGAACGAAGGCGTCGAGCTTCTCAATGCGATTCAGGATGTGTATCTCTCCGAAGAGATCACGGTAGCTTGAGGAAAGGCAACATTCAGAAGCCAGAATCCAGGAGTCAAAAAAAAGAAAATCTGTTAACGCGGCTCGCAGCCTTATTATTCTGGCTTCTGGATTCTGACTCCTGAATTCTGCTTTTAACTGGCTCTTGCTTTGTGCTATACATCTCCGGCACTTGGTTGTTGACGCCCTGTTTGAGACCGGAATTTAATTCTGCCGGGCATCGAAAGTCTAAAACATCCTCGCTCCGGTAACCGGCAAGAATCCTCCGGCAAACTCTTTGTAGATGTGAGCGAATGAGCTTCAACCAGAAAATTTAGAAACTACTCCTCCTTCGGGAGCTTAGCCCTTAAAAGACATGTCTGCATCACTGAAGGTTACCCCTGAATCTTTCGGTCATAGAACCGGGCGCTGGCTCGACATCGTTAGAAGCAATTTTCTTTTCAGCTACTGGATTGGCTTCTTCACCGATCCCTTAACTATTGCCTTCCTGATCTTCTGGGACATAGCCGTCATGGGCAGCAATGTCTATCTCCTCACAGCAAGTTTTGTGGCAGGTCTGTCAGGCTGGACGCTGCTTGAGTATTGCTTTCACCGCTGGATTTATCATAAAGGGCGAACGCTGGCTCACGCCGGACACGCCATGCACCACGAAGACCCGAAGATGTTGATCGGGATGCCCTGGTTCCTGAATACGAGCGTCTATCTGGGCGTCTGGTACGTCTTCACCTACTGGCTACAGGTGCGCTACGTTTCCGGCTTCTCTTCGGGCGTGCTCGCCGGATTCATCTTCTACTACTGCTTCCATCACATCCATCATCACTTCAACCCGAAAAGCGCCTGGTACAGGAAACTCCGCACCCACCACAAGATTCACCATCAAGTGCCCGGAACAAACTTCGGCGTGACGATGAGATTCTGGGATCGCGTTTTCGGAACAACCTACCGTAAAGCTGAAGGCAGCGAGAAAAAGAGAGCGACTACGGCTATCAGTAAATAATCTTGCCATTGGATGTGAACAGCCTGTAGATGTTCAGATTCAACAGCAGGCTAGAAGTGTTTGAGATGTATAAGATGTAAAGGAGTTTCCTCACCTATGACTGACGAAGATCGCCAACGCACGATGGATTTTATTCTTGAGCAGCAGGCGCAGTTTTCTATCAACATAGAGTCGTTGCGCGAAGCACAGTCACGCACTGATGCGGCTATCGCGCAGCTTACAACTCAGGTTCAATCAATCGCGCGCCAGCAAGAGCATATCAATGAAGTTGTCGCTGTCATTGCAGACGCTCAACAGCACACGGACGAGAGATTGAATGCCTTGATTGACGTTGTAGAAAAGGGCAGGAACGGGCAAACGTAAGCTGTATGCAGAATATCCAACCCCTTAATTTACTGAAATAAGCCCCACATCGGAATCCCTAAAATTATTTTCTATCCTGGTAGCCGGGCGAATAGGCATCAAGACACGACTCTTGGTATGATGTCACCGTTAGTCAGAGTCGAAGAATCTGCTGAAGAACCTTGCATCCCGAACAAGCGCAAACAACAGATGTGGAAACCCTCCGTGCGATTGCTGGCGGAGATGAGCAAGCTCTGTCCGCGCTCTATGATCGCTACAGGCTAATCCTATTTGGCCTCATCCTCCGTATATTACATAGTCAGCCGGAGGCTGAAGATGTTTTGCAGGAAGTTTTCCTGCAAGTCTGGCGCAGAGCCTCCGACTTTGATGAAGCGCGCGGGCGTCCCTTTACGTGGTTGGTGACGCTGGCTCGCAGTCGTGCAATTGACCGTCTGCGCGCTCTCGGTTCGCGTGAGCGCACGGCGACGGAGGCAGCCCGCGACGTGCCTGACAGCATCTCCGATGCAGCGGACGATGCGGTTAAATCCGAGCAGGGCGAAATCGTCCGAGGCGCGCTCGCTGAACTGCCCGAAGAGCAGCGTCACACGCTCGTGCTGGCCTATTTTGAAGGGCTGACGCAATCGGAGATTGCCGAACGGCTGGCAACTCCGCTCGGCACCGTCAAGACGCGCATGAGGTCCGGGATGATACGCTTGCGTGAGCTTCTGGGAGCGCGCGTGAAGGATTTGCTATAGAAGTTTTTGTAGCTAACGGAAAAAACGTGGGTGTCTTTCGTCCCCGTTATCAGAAGATAGACGTTAAAGATTTTGAGCACACACGAAGAGTACAAAGAGATGCTTGCGGCTCATGCGCTCGGAGCGCTTGACGAGGCGGAAGCGCGCGAACTCACGGCTCATCTTGAGGGCTGCGCCGAGTGTCGGGCAGAGGCCGGCACGTGGCTTGAGACCGCTGCCGCGCTTGCCTACGCGGCTCCTCCGGTCGAGCCGCCCGCCGAATTGCGCTCTCGCATCCTCGAAAGTATTCATGCGGAAGGCGCACAGCCCGTTCCGCGCTTCGCTCAGAAGAGAGATAACGGGAAAGCTGCAAACATTGCGGCTGAATCATCCCAGGCTGAATCGAATGTGGTGCCGTTCGTAAAGCCTGCTCGCCGCCGCTCGCTTATCGTTTCCGAGCCGATAGCGCTGGCTGCGTCTCTGGCTCTCGTTGCGCTTGCCATCTCGCTCATCGTGATCTGGAATCGCTACAACACGACGCAGCAGGAGACGGCGCGGCTTTCGGATCGCTTGAACCAAACTCAGGGGGAACTGGCGCGCGAGCGCGAGCAGTTAGCGCACCAGCGCGAGGCGCTAGAATTAATCACCAACCCCAACGCGCGCATGGAGACGCTGGCAGGGACAGAGAACGCGACTACGGCTCACGCCAAGTTTGTCTTCGACCGCAACACTGGACGGGCAATGCTGATGGCTGACAACTTGCCGCAAGCGCCTGCGGGCAAAGCCTATCAACTCTGGTTTATTGCCGAGGGCAAGCCGCCGATGCCCGGTCAGGTTTTCACTCCCGACGCTTCCGGTCACGCCGAAATGCGCGACGAAGTTCCAGCCGAAGGGCGCAACGCAACCGTTTTCGCCGTCACGCTAGAGCCGTCGAAGGGCGTGCCCGCGCCGACCGGCCCGAAATATCTTCTGAGCGCTACGTCGTAGCCGATCACAAGTCCTCTAAAAAATTTCCGCCTCTAAAATCCAATCTGTTCTTGTGCTGCGTAGATTGTGTTGTGACCCCCAGAAAACTAATGAATCATGGAAGGAAGATAAGAAAGAAAATGAAGAAGACTTTAGTCATGCTACTGCTTGCCGTAGCATCACTCACTATCGCAACGTCATCTGCTCTCGCGCAGAATAGCAATCCAATGGTCGGCGGCGCAGCAATGTATAGCACCAAAGACATCGTTGATAATGCAGTCAATTCCGCCGATCACACTACGCTCGTCGCTGCCGTTAAAGCTGCCGGATTGGTCTCGACCCTGAAAGGCAAAGGGCCGTTCACAGTGTTCGCTCCAACCAACGAGGCTTTCGACAAATTGCCAGCCGGAACGGTTGACATGCTCGTCAAGCCTGAGAACAAAGCGATGCTGACCAAAATCCTGACTTACCATGTGGTCGCTGGTAAGTATGACGGTAAGAAACTGATGAAGCTCATCAAGAAGGGTGGCGGAATGGCTACTCTCAAAACCGTCAGTGGTGGAACGTTGACAGCCCGCATGAACGGAATGAACGGCATCAGTTTGACAGATGAAAAGGGCGGCACATCAAACGTCACCATCGCCAACGTGATGCAGTCAAACGGCGTCATACACGTCGTTGATACCGTCCTCATGCCTAACTAACAGGACAGACGCTTGATCTGTGGCGGCGCGTTTGCCGTAGTCGCTACAGGTTGAATTATTCAAGGGGTGACAAGGGGGAAAGGCGCGCTGAAATTTCCAGCGCGCCTTTCATTTTGCTCTGCCGCAATAGCGCGTACCCGGTCTTTGAATGGTGTCCGCTTTCTAGTGTGGGAGTGCCAGCCGCTCTCGGCGGATGAACTCTTAGCGGAAAACTTGCTACACTATGGAAAAGCCGCCCGCGAGATTGGGCGCGCCGGTAAGATGGCAAAGATTTTGAGGGAGAGTAAAAGTGGCTGAAGAGAAACCGAAGATAACTAACGAGATTTCCGATGAGACGGGTCAGCACGACGCGCGTTTTCTGCTCTGGCGCAGGTTCTGCGCCGATAACAACATTCCGGTCGAGACTATGCCGGGCGACTTAAGCGGAGAAGCGAAAGAGAAGTGGGACAAACTGAAAGACAACTTGCTGCCGAAAACTATCATACCTAGAAAGTAGCGGTGAGCGCGCGGGAGCGGGCGAGCCTTCCCGGTAAGGAGCCTCAAAAGGGGCACGCTCCGCTCTTCTTAAAATCCGCGCCCTACAGTGTAAGCTCCCGTCAGAAACGGATTCGTCAGCCGCTCGCGCCCGATGGTCGTTTGCGGGCCATGCCCCGAATAAACTTCCACGTCGTCGCCGAGCGGCACGATTTTGTTCAAGAGCGAATCCATCAACTCTTCGCTCGACCCGCCCGGCAAATCCGTTCTCCCGATTGAACCCGCGAACAGGCAATCACCGACAAAGACCTTTCTCTCCCGCTCTTCAAACAAGACAACGTGGCCGGGCGTGTGTCCCGGACAATGTATGACCTTGAAACTCATCTCGCCCACATGGTAAGTCTCGCCATCCGTCCAATACTTATCAATCTTTGGCGGCGCGCTGAAGTTGAAACCAAGCGCTGCCCAACGCGAGCGCGGAATCCCTATCCATGCTGGCTGCTCTGGCAGCGCCATGTATAAAGGCTCATCCTCTTGATGAATGATAATCTCTGCGTCAGGTCGCAGCTCTTTGAGCGCGGCGACACCACCCACATGATCCAGATGCGCGTGAGTCAGCGTGATTGCCTGCAACTCAAGCCCATGCTTATCGAGCGCAGCAACAATACGCAACGCCTCGTCGCCCGGATCAATACAGATAGCGAGTTTTGTTTTCTCGCATCCCACTATGCGCGTGTGTTGTTGGAAAGCCGTGACGGTGATTTCTTCAATAATCATAGAGAACCTTTAGGGCAGCAAGACATTAATGATTAGCATCCAAGCGGAGTATAATTCCCCCATCAAAAATCCGCTATTAGAAGAGGCTTTAAGACGATGCCGATGAGTGAGCGCTCGGCCAGCCTGGCCGAAGTTTTAGATGAGATGACGGGCGAAGGCGCGGCTGAATTAACGGAGCATCTGCCCGGTGATGCCTTGCGCTGCTACGCCTGCGGCCATCGCTGCTTGATTAACGAAGGCAAGCGCGGCATCTGCAAGGTGCGCTACAACGAGCATGGGCGTTTGATGGTTCCGATGAACTACGTCGCCGCGCTCGCCTGCGACCCGACGGAGAAGAAGCCCTTCTTCCATGCCCTGCCCGGCTCCGACACGCTTACTTTCGGCATGCTCGGATGCGACCTGCACTGCGCTTATTGCTTTACAGGAGATACAGTCATTATCACAGAGCAAGGGCCAATGACTTTCGCAGAGGCGTTTAATTCTGCGGCGCGAATTGATCGTCATCCTGATGCTGATATCGCATATCACGAGAACCTCCACGCTGTAGCCGCTTCAGGCAGGCTGCGCCGGGTACGCGGAATCTTCAAGCATCCTTATCGCGGTCGCCTCACCGTGATCCGTCCATATTATTTACCTGAGCTGCGCTGCACCGTTGACCATCGTGTCTATGCGACAGAGGATGTCACAGTCGCGCCAGAACCTATTCAGGCGCAACGTCTGACCGACAAACATTATCTTGCGATTCCGCGCCGCTATGCTTTCTCTTCTCAGCAAGCGGTGGATGTCGCAAAAGAATTAGGCGGATATCAGATTACTTATCGCGTGCCCTGGGAATTATCATCCATTACACGCGAAGCAATAGTTGAGGCGACGGCGCGCGGAGAAACTTCACGCGAAATTGGGTTGGCATTAGGCAAAGACGCCTCTTATATCCGGCACGTTCGCAGCAAAATGGCGCGGGGACGCGCGCAAGAGGCGCGAACCAGTGGGCCTCTGATTGAGAATGATTCGCTGCGTTTTCCCAACGAGCACAGGCCGGGCATTCCTTTGTCGCTTCCACTTGATGAAGACATGGCGCGGCTGCTTGGTCTCTATTGCGCAGAAGGTTCCGTGTGCAGTGGCAAAACTCGCCCGAACAGCCACACTATCAATTTCAGTTTTTCACATACCGAAGAACATTTAGTCGAAGAAGTCCTGGATTTACTTCGCAAGTGTCTGGGAATCAAAGCGGCGAGAGTGAGACGCACGACGACTTTGGCCGTCGCCGTCGGCAAGTCATCGGCGGCACTCCTATTCAAGTCTCTGGCAGGGCAACGCTCCGGCGAGAAGCGTGTTCCACGCATGCTCTTCGATGCGCATCGTCATATCGTGCGGGCGTTCCTTGATGCTTACATCGAAGGAGACGGGCATCGTTATGCCAATGGAAAAATCAGCGTCACGACCATTTCTCGCCAGATGGCCTATGGAATTGCGTGGCTGGCGTTGAAGCTAGGGTATCTTCCGTCCGTATATGACGCGCAAATATCAGAACAGGGATTTGTGCAGGAGCGCGCCGTTAAACGCTCGCCTCATCAATACACAGTCGTGTGGTATGAAAGCGACGCTATTAAACGAAGAGTTGTCGAGACAGATGATTTCTATCTCGTCCCGCTTCGCAGCGTCGGCTTTCTTGATTATGAAGGCGACGTTTACAACATGGAGGTAGAAGAAGAGCACAACTATCTTGCAGGGTTCTTTCTAGTCTCAAACTGTCAAAATTGGCTAACCTCGCAAACGTTGCGTGATGATTCAGCAGGCGTCGCGCCAAATGTGGTGTCCGTTGATAGACTCGTGGCGATGGCTAAGGCTTACGGTGCTTCTTTGGTCGGGACGAGTTATAACGAGCCTTTGATTACGGCTGAGTGGGCTATAGAAGTTTTTAAGAAGGCGAAGCCTGAAGGGTTCAAGACGGCGTTTATCTCAAACGGCAATGCGACGCCGCAGGTGCTGGATTACATACGCCCGTGGACGGATTGCTACAAGATTGATTTGAAGTCAATGTCGGATCGCAACTATCGTCAGCTTGGCGGTGTGGTGGATAACATTTTAGAGACTGTGAAGATGGTGCGCGAGCGCGGCTTCTGGGAAGAGATCGTGACGCTGGTTATTCCAGGCTTCAACGACTCGGCAGATGAACTGCGCCGCGCCGCCGATTTCATCGCTTCGGTTTCGCCGGACATCCCCTGGCATGTGACAGCGTTTCACCAGGACTACAACATGACCGAGAACCCCAACACGCGGCCTGAGCAACTCATCCACGCCTGCGAGATTGGGCGCGAAGCGGGCTTGCGGTACATCTACGCAGGGAATCTTCCGGGCAAGGTTGGACGCTGGGAGAACACTTATTGCCCGTCGTGCGATGAACTCTTGATCGAGCGCTACGGCTACATCATCCGGCAGATGAAGGTTGCATCCGGTAAGTGTCCGAAGTGCGCGACCGCAATTCCGGGCGTGTGGGCCTAAGAGAACGATGAACGTGGAATGATGAATGATGAATGTAAAGCCAACTACTTTCTAATTCATCGTTCATCATTCCACGTTCATCGTTCTCTTAAAATGTTCTACTTCTTCGCTGGAGCTTTGGCCGGTGGCTTAACCGAAGTCCCCTGATGGAAATTGGCTAGCCATTTCCCGCTCTGATTAACCCAGATGGTGCTGTGTCTCTCACCCAGCGGGCTTACACCCTTAATCGGTATTTTAACCAGGTAAGTCACCAGCGTCGCATCGCTGTCGAGATTGACGGTCTTGAAGTCGCTCAACACAGCCTTTGAACCGTCAAACTCCTGGATTCCTTTGACTGACCCGGCCTTATCAAACACGCCTATATCTTCGACTTCGATTGCCTTGTCGGCCAGGAAGCTGGCGAAGGCATCGTAGTTCTTACTCTTGATCGCATCCCAGACCTGTTTTTCCATGGCGACGGGATCGTTAGAACTACTCGCGGCGGGCGTCGCCGCAGGGGTCGGGCTTGTTTTCGCCGCAGCCTTGTTGTCAGCCGGTTTCGCTGGCGGTGGCGGCGGAGCTTCCTTAACTTCACACTCCTGGTGATACACGCCCACCCATTTATCGCCGCGCTTGACCCACGCGGAACTGGCGCGCAAAGGTTTGTCAGGGATCGGCTGACCGTTGCTCGTGCCTTTCATGCTGACGGTGTAGGTCACAGCCGCCGCGTCCTTATCGAGCATCACAACTTTCCAGTCGGAGAGCGTCAGGTCTGTCATGTCTATGTTTTTGACGCCGTTCACAGTTCCAGCCTTGTCATATACGCCGTCTTCGGCGATATAAATAAAATCGTCGGCCAACATGCCCGCAAAGCCGTCCGAATCCTTAGTCTTGATCTTGTCCCAGATCGCTTTCTCCTGGGCTGTGATGTCAGAATCGGTGACGGTCGCTTCCGCCTTCGGCGTGGGCGAGGTGTTGGCGTTCGCGTTCGTGTTGGCAGGGGTTGTGTTCGTATTGTTCGTCGTTGGCGTGTTCGTGGCGCAGGCAGACGCCGCGAGCAGCAGAGCCGCGAGCAGGAGAATTTTCTTCATGCGTGAAACTCCTCGAAAAGGGGATGGAATGGCGATAGTGCTTCTATGCTAAATCCGGCGGCGAGTCAATAGCTGGATGGAAAATAGGATAATCAGAAATTGGATGAATGGCGTTCGCCGCCTTCCGGCGTGCCGAAAAGCGGCGCATATTCTTCATTGTTTTCGGCAGCCTTCAAAGCGTGCTTGAGTTCGGCCACGTCGCTTGAGACAGTCTCAAACTCATCTTGATCGAATTGCTCCGGCTCGCCCGCCAGACTTAAGACGCGATCAATCCGCTCACCTGCGCCAACAAGAGAATCAACGGATAGCTCATTCTTTTCGACAGCTTCCACGATAGCATCACGCGCGGCGACAAAGTTCGCTTCCTTTTCGCAAATCAGAATCATGTCTGAACCGGCCTGGACAGCGCGCAAAGCTGCTTCCGCAACCGAGAGGGTCTGCACGACCGCGCCCATCTCCATGTCATCTGTGATAACCAGCCCGTCGAATTTCAGGACCAGGCGCAGGAGCCGCATGACGACGTTGCCGCTGATAGTTGCCGGAAGATTGTGGAAGCTTTCGAGCGCAGGCAGTTCACCCGTGCGACGAAACCAGGCTTGTAATAATTCGGAGACTTCAGGGAATGCTCCGTGACTGACCATCAGCGAGTGCAGGTGTTCGCCGGGGCGATGAAACATCAAGTCCATGAAGGGCACTAAATCGCGTTCCAGGATTTCTTCCCACGAGTGCTTCACAACCGGCAGTCGCCGGTGAGAATCTATATCGGAGCCGCCGAGTCCGGGAAAATGTTTGCCGCAGCCGACGACGCGCCCCTTTTGCAGCCCGTCAAGGTAAGCGCCCGCGAGCCTTGAGACTTCCGCAGGAGAATCCCCGAAGGTTCTCCCGCGCAACCCGTTCTCATGGTTGTCGCCCGAAAGATCAACAACGGGCGCAAAGTTCATGTTGAAGCCGAGCAGACGTAGAGCGCGCGCCGAAAGCTCGCCGAATTTTTCGGCCAGACTGGAAGAGCCTGCCTCGCGCACAGCCTTTGCGGAAGGCATCGGCTCGCAGATTTCGCGGAAGCGATCAACGAGTCCGCCCTCCTGGTCAACTCCTATGATGACCGCATGATCTACCGCATCGCGTATCTGCGCGTTCAAGAGCGCGACCTGCTCGGCTGACTCGACGTTGCGCCCGAAGAGGACGACGCCGCCCGGCTGCACTTCGTTAAGCAGAGCGCGCGTGTGTTTGTCCAGGCGCGTGCCCGGCAGCCCGATGAAGAGGACGCGCCCGGCCCTTCGCTTGATTGACTGAGCGTCCACGCCCTGTTTTCGCTGTGCCCTGTCCGGCATAAAGTTTCAATCTTTACTCGACAGCCCAAACGCCCGGCCTTGTGCGCCAATCAAAGCGCAAGCATTCTCGGTTCGGAACGCTTCCTTGAGCGCTGGCGCAAAACAATAGGGAGAGAATCGCTTTGTGCGATGAGCTTAACGGCTCACGGGCAGGCTTAGCAAGGCGAGAGTAAAAAGGTAGAATCTTAAATGTGGAGAAAGAAGAGTTACAGCGGGCGCTGCTCTCAAGAAAAATCAAGGAGCATGCGAAGGCTTTAGGCTTCGACATGGTGGGCATCGTCCGCGCCGAAGTTTTGGAGAGCGAGCGAGAGCGTTTGCAGGAATGGCTCAGGCGCGGGCTTCACGGCGAGATGCGCTGGATGGAGCGCGATCCCTCCGAGCGCACAGACCCGCGCCTCGTTCTCCCCAACGCTCGCTCGGTCGTAGTCGTCGCGCTCAACTACTACACGCCGCACGAGCACGCCAACGATGCTGCGACGGGTAAAATTTCGCGCTACGCCTGGGGCGACGATTATCACGACGTGGTTGGAGGCCGTTTGAAATCGCTGCTTGCGTGGATCAAGGAGCAATGGCCTGAAGCGGAGGGCAAAGCCTGCGTTGATATTCAGCCGATGATGGACAAGGCTTGGGGTACGAGCGCAGGGCTTGGTTGGATCGGCAAACACTCGAATCTCATCACGCGCGATTACGGCTCGTGGGTCTTCCTCGGTGAGTTGCTTCTCAACCTTGAGCTTGAATACAACACGGAGCTGACGGAAGACCACTGCGGAACCTGCACGCTCTGTCTCGAAGCCTGCCCGACAAACGCGATCACCGAGCCTTACGTTGTTGACTCGAACAAGTGCATCTCATACGCGACCATCGAGCTGCGCGCCCCTGAGATTCCTGAGACGGTGGCCTCTAACCTTGACGACTGGCTCTACGGCTGCGACATCTGCCAGGACGTTTGCCCCTGGAATCGCTTTGAGCACCCAACCGATGAAAAACGTTTCGAGCCGCGACCCAATAACATCAACGCAAACCTTTCCGACATTCTGGAATTAAATCCTGAGACTTACGGTGAGCGTTTCCGCCTGAGCGCCATCAAGCGCGCCAAGCTCGCGGGTCTGCAACGCAACGCCCGCGCGCTGCTTGAACATAAACGCGAAGAGACTTCCTGAGCAGAACTCACCTCTACCTCACGTCGCGTTAATCTTCTTATGGCGGCTTGGAACGCTCATTCAGGCAGCGTATGATTGAGGTGGACGAAATCCTTGCTATCCAGGCGCGCTCGGAAGCGCAAAGTGAAAGAAGAGAAGTGACTGCTTTACTCAAAGATTCCTTTGGCCGTGTGATCCGCGATTTGCGCGTGTCGCTGACGGATCGCTGCAATTTTCGCTGTTTTTACTGCCTACCGCACGGCGAGCCGCCCATCGCGCCTAAAGAGCAGATGCTCTCCTATGAAGAGATAGAGTATCTCTCAGACATCTTCGTCTCGCTCGGCATTGAGAAGATTCGACTGACGGGCGGCGAGCCGATGATGCGCCGAGACATTGAAACCATCATCAGTAAACTCGCCGCGCTCAAGCCGCGCCTGCACGACTTGGCCTTGACGACCAACGGCTACTTTCTGCCGGGCCGCGCCGAAGACTTGAAAGCCGCCGGGCTTGATCGCATCACCATCAGCATAGACAGCCTGAAGCCGGATGTGTTTAAGCGGATGACAGGTGTGGACGTGCTGGAGCGCGTGCTTGAAGGAATCGAAGCGGCGAAGAGCGTGCATCTGACGCCGATTAAAATTAATGCCGTCATCGTGCGCGGGCACAACGAGACGGAGGTCGCGGATTTCGCAGCCTTCGCGCGTGAGCATGGCATCTGGATGCGATTTATTGAATTCATGCCGCTCGACTCCGGCCACGAGTGGTCGCGCACGGATGTCGTCTCAGGGCACGAGATACTTGAGAGGATTGAAGAGCGTTTCCCGCTCGTCCCCCTCAAAGTTGCGCGCGGCTCCGAGACCTCTTCGCGTTATCGTTTTGCCGACGGCGCTCCAGGCGAGATAGGCATCATCGCTCCCGTGACAGAAGCCTTCTGCGGCGCATGCTCCCGCATCCGCCTGACTGCCGATGGGCAGATCAGGACGTGTCTCTTCTCGACGGTCGAACACTCTTTGCGCGATTGTTTACGCAGCGGCGCGACTCGCTCTCAAATTGTCGAGTACATCGAATCAGTGGTGTTGAAGAAAGAGCCGCGCCACTACATCAACGATCCTAATTTCATGCAGCCCGCGCGAACGATGAGCTTTATCGGTGGATAGGAAAGCAGCCGGGAGATACAACATGGCTACCTTTATCGAGAACTTGACTGAAACTGAAGCGATCCAAGATCAAACGCCAGCGCTCCGCCCGTTTACTGTTGCTGAATACTACAAAATGGCAGAGACTGGAATCCTCTGCCCTGACGAGCGTGTAGAGTTGATTGAAGGAAGGATCGTCAAGATGAGTCCCAAAGGAATTCGGCACGCTGCTACGAATGATCGCGCTAGTAATTGCTTCGGGAAACATTTGGCGGATCGAGTCATAGTCAGAAATCAAAATCCCATTCACCTTAATGATGCTTCAGAGCCTGAACCGGACCTAGTTCTCGCAGTTCCGCAGGAGAAGGGATATTTCGATCATCATCCGACGCCGCCGGAAGTTTTGCTCGTACTGGAAATTGCTGACACGAGCTTGAACATCGATCGTTACACTAAGGGCCGACTTTACGCGACAGCCGGAATCATTCAATACTGCCTGATAAATTTGCAGAGCAGAGAGATAGAAGATTACCGCGAGCCAGGCCCGGAAGGTTATGGCAGTATGCAGACTTACAAGGCCGGGCAAGATTTCAATCTCGCCGCTTTTCCTGAGATATTGATCGGCGTAGATGAATTAATGCCACCGGAATAAAGTCGGTTTTCGCAATTATTGGTTTGATAGTTCAAAAGTTTTCGGGGGAGCTTCGATAAAGCAGTCGAGGCTGAGAGTCGCAAACGTGTGAGACCCCTAGAACCTGATGCGGTTAATACCGCCGAAGGGAGAAACACAGGTTAAGACCGTTCCATCTCTTCAAAAAGTGTGTGGAGCGGTCTTTCCTTTTAGGGCCTGAAGAGACCAGGCCGGAAAGTTCTGGAAAGCTATGAGTAAGGTAATTGAGACGGCGGAGAAGCGGAGCGACGAAGTGAGCTTGCCGAACTCGCGCAAGGTTTACGTTGAAGGCTCGCAGGCGGGCGTGCGCGTTCCGTTTCGTGAGATCACGCAGAACGTGACGCGCAACTTTGACGGTCAGGTGGAAGAGAACCCGCCCGTGCGAGTCTATGACACGAGCGGGGTGTGGGATGACCCTGCGGTCGTTTGCGATGTGCGCGAAGGTCTGCCCCTTCTGCGCCGTGAATGGATTGTCGGGCGCGAGGACGTTGAAGAGTACGAAGGGAGAAACGTGAAGCCGTTGGATAACGGCTACCTGACCGTAGGGGCGGAGGAGTACGCGCGCGGGCGTGATAAAGGACGGCTTGAAGAGTTTCCGGGCCTGCGTCGTGCCCCCTTGCGCGCAAAGGTAGGCGAGCGCGTGACGCAAATGCATTACGCGCGTCGAGGTGTCATCACACCAGAGATGGAGTTCATAGCCATCCGCGAGAATCTGGGGCGCGAGGCCGCGTTCGAGGCGCTCGGCAATAGCAATAGGGATTCGCTCATGCACCAACACAGAGGCGAGAGCTTTGGCGCTTCGATTCCAAAGTTCGTGACGGCTGAGTTCGTGCGCGATGAAGTGGCGCGGGGGCGCGCGATTATTCCGGCGAACATCAATCATCCTGAATCCGAGCCGATGATTATTGGCCGCAACTTCCTCGTCAAAATCAACGCCAACATCGGAAACTCCGCTGTTGCGTCTTCGATTGAAGAGGAAGTCGAGAAGATGCGCTGGGCAACGAAGTGGGGCGCGGACACGGTGATGGATTTATCTACAGGCAAGAACATACACGCCACGCGCGAGTGGATTCTACGCAATTCGCCCGTGCCCATCGGGACTGTGCCCATCTATCAGGCGCTCGAAAAAGTCGGAGGCAAGGCCGAGGAACTGACCTGGGAAATCTACCGCGACACACTGCTGGAGCAGGCCGAGCAGGGCGTTGACTACTTCACGATTCACGCAGGCGTGAGGTTGCCTTACATTCCAATGACGGCCAAGCGCACGACAGGCATCGTCTCGCGCGGCGGCTCCATCATGGCGAAGTGGTGCCTGGCCCATCACGAAGAGAGTTTTCTCTACACGCGCTTTCGGGAAATCTGCGAGATCATGGCGGCCTACGATGTCTCGTTCTCTCTGGGCGACGGCCTGCGTCCGGGTTCTATCGCAGACGCCAACGACGAGGCGCAGTTCGCGGAGCTTGAGACGCTCGGAGAACTGACGAAGATTGCATGGGAACACGACTGCCAGGTGATGATTGAAGGGCCGGGTCATGTGCCGATGCATCTCATCAAGGAAAACATGGATAGGCAACTTGAAATTTGCCAGCACGCGCCGTTCTATACGCTGGGGCCGCTGACGACAGACATCGCGCCCGGCTACGATCACATCACTTCAGGCATCGGCGCGGCGATGATCGGCTGGTTCGGAACAGCCATGCTCTGCTACGTCACACCGAAAGAGCATCTCGGACTTCCCGATAAGAAGGATGTCAAAGACGGCGTGATTACTTACAAGTTGGCCGCGCACGCCGCAGACCTCGCCAAGGGTCATCCGGGCGCGCAATTTCGCGACAATGCTTTGTCAAAGGCGCGGTTTGAGTTTCGCTGGGAAGACCAGTTCAATCTCGCCCTCGACCCTGAGGTCGCGCGCGAATACCACGACGAAACGTTGCCGCAGGAGGGCGCAAAGCTCGCGCACTTCTGCTCTATGTGCGGCCCACACTTCTGTTCTATGAAGATCACGCAGGACGTGCGCGAGTACGCCGCGCAGAAAGAGTTGGACGAGCAGGCCGCGCT
>JAVHWL010000044.1:0-7850 GCA_032159825.1 Acidobacteriota bacterium | reverse complement strand
TGGGCTGAAAGGATTGGGAATGAAGCGTTCGGCGGTCAGCGAGGGACCATTGAGATAGCCGCGAGCCAGGCCGTCGCCTCCGATGTAGAGTTCTCCTGTGACTCCGATAGGCACGGGTTGTTGACGCTCATCTAAAATATAAAGCTGAGTGTTGCTCAGCGGGCGACCGATAGAAAGGGTCGAACTGTCAGCCGGCAGATTCTCTGCCTGATACCAGGAAGCAAAGGTCGTGTTCTCAGTCGGCCCGTACATATTCAACAATGCTCTCGGCGGATCGCTCTTGAGTATTTCCCGAACCCAGCGAGGGTCAGCCACATCGCCCCCGAACAGCAGGCATCGCAGCGAACTGAATGCTCCGGGAACTTCGCTTGCCACCTGATTAAAGAGCGCCGTCGTCAGGAACATAACGCTGATTCCAAGCTCACGAATCTGCTCCGCGAAGTGGTGTGGCAAAAGCATGGACTCTTTAGGAATGACGACGAGCATCGCTCCGTGAAGCAGCGCGCCCCAGATTTCAAAGGTGGCGGCGTCAAACGAAGAGTTCGACGCCTGCGCCACGCGGTCGTCCGCTTCAAGCTTAATGTAGTTTGTGTTGCAAACCGTGCGCGCCACAGCCCTGTGCGTAATGACGACGCCCTTCGGCACGCCAGTCGAGCCGGAGGTGTAGATCACATAGGCAGGATTTTCAGCTGCCGCCTTGTGCTCTAAATTATCCCCGCTCTCTCTGGCAATCCTTTTCCATTCGTCATCGAGACATATAAAGTTGACGCCGTAAGCGGGCAGCGCCTTGGGCAATGCTCCGGGCATCCGCTGCTCAGTCAGCAACACAAAGACTCCTGCATCTTTGATCATGTAGCCTAAACGCTCTGCCGGGTATTCGGTATCGAGAGGCACATACGCACCGCCCGCTTTGAGAATCCCAAGAATCCCTATGACCAACTCAATCGAGCGTTCCATACAGATGCCGACTAAGACTTCTGGCTGGACGCCGAGTTGCTGCAAACGTCGTGCGACCTGGTTGGCGCGCTTGTTCAACTCCGCGTAGGTCAACTGCTCACCGGCAAATGAAACCGCAACCGAATCAGGTGTGCGCTCCACCTGAGCTTCAAACAATTCGTGCAGACAAGACTGGCGTGCGTAGTCTGCCTCAGTGTCATTCCACTCGACCAGCAGCCTGTGTTGTTCCTCTACGGTCAGCAGAGGAAACTCGGAGACGTGGCGGTACGGGTCGGCAGCAACTCCCTCCAACAATCTCACGAAATGTTTCAGCATGCGCGTGATGCTCGCGTCGTCGAAGAGGTCTGTGCTGTAGTCTATCTGTGCCTTCAACCCTCTTTGGCTCTCCCAGATATTGACCTCCAGGTCGAACTTCGCCGCCCCTTTCTCAACTTCCGGCTGAGACTCAATCACAACTTCTTCCGCCTCTCCGAACGCATCAACGGCAGAGTTTGAGTCGTTGCTTAACTGGAACGAAACTTGGAAAAGCGGGTTGCGGCTCGTGTCGCGCTCAGGCTGAATGACTTCAACCAGTTTCTCGAAAGGCAAATCCTGATGAGCAAAAGCGCCGAGCGTTACCTCTCTGACTCTGCCCAGCAACTCTCTGAAACTGGGGTCGCCCGACAGATCAGTCCTCAGCACCAGTGTGTTGACGAAGAAGCCGATCAAGGCTTCAGTCTCTGCGCGGTTGCGTCCGGCCAGAGGTGAGCCGACAACTATGTCCGTCTGATGTGTGTAGCGGTGCAGCAGCACGTTGAAGGCTGCCAGCATGGTCATAAAGAGCGTTGCGCCTTCACGCCGGCTGAGTTCTTTGAGTGAGTTCGCCACAGATGCGGAAAGGGTGCGCGATTGCGTTGCCCCGCTATAGGTCGGCACTAAAGGACGCGGGTGCGTCGTCGGAAGCTCCAGGGCAGACGGCGCTCCGGCAAGTTGTTTCTTCCAGTAATCGAGTTGCTCTTCCAGCACCTCACCTTGCAACCACTCTCGCTGCCAGACGGCAAAGTCGGCATATTGAATAGGCAGCACTGGAAGCGGCGAAGGTTTTCCAACGGAGAGCGCCTCATACAGTGTCCGCAATTCCCGGCTGAGCACGTCCAGCGACCACGCATCCGAGATGATGTGATGCATGGAGAGCATGAGCACGTACACTTCATCGCTCAATCGCAGCAGCGTGGCGCGCACGAGCGGCCCGTTGAATAGATCAAAGGGATGACGTGCCTCTTCGGTCGAGAGCCGTGCAGCCTCCTCATCTCTTTCGAGCGGGGCGAGAGCGCTCAGGTCAATCACGCGCAAAGGCAAACTCAAATCTGTAGCAATCATCTGCACGGGCTGACCGTCAACTTCTGCGAACGTGGTGCGTAAGACTTCATGGCGGCGCACAATCTCGTTCAGACTTTGCTCAAGCGCTTGAGCGTCGAGCGGAGCGTCGAAGGAGAGAGTGTCGAAGATATTGTAGAAGGAGCTGCCCGGCTCCAGTTGAGCTAGAAACCAGAGCCGCTGTTGCGCAAAGGAGAGAGGCGCGTGCCCCGCATCGCGTTTCCGAGGCACGATGGGCAGAGGCGAGGTGGTGACACCCTGTTTCTGAAGCAGGCGGAGGAAGAGTTCGCGTTTCTCAGGGGAAAGCCCCGCGATGCGCTCTTGCAGATTGCTCATGTGTAGTCCAATCCTTCTCTAGAGTCTTTATGCTCTGACAGTAGCTTCTGAATTTCGTTCTCCGAAAGTCCTTCGACCAGTTTCAGCATCTCGGCAATCCGGTCAGTATCTTCCGATGCCTGCTCTCGTGTTTGCGCGATGACGCTCGCAAGCTCTGCGATGGTCGGCGCGTCAAAAAGATGACGCACGCTCATCTCGATGTGGAACGACTCGCGCAGGCGTGAGATGAGTTGAAGGGCGAGCAGGGAGTGTCCGCCCAACTCGAAGAAGTTGTCGTGAATGCCGACTTGCTCGACTCCCAGAAGTTTTTGCCAGGTGGAGGCAAGATTTTGTTCGACCTCATCTCGCGGCGCAACGTAATCATTGCCAAGCGCAGGCCGCGCGTAGAGAGGCTTAACGCTTGCCGCCTGCTCTTCTTCCTCCTCCATCTCGTCCGCGCCCGAAGCTGCCTCATCTCGGTCGCGCTCCATCAGCGCCGGTAAAGAGGTTGTCGAGACGGCGACCTGCGCGAGTGTTGTGCTCAAGATTCTTGTCAGGGCTTCCACACCTTCCGTTGGAAGGATTCCCTGCTTGAGACTCTCCGCGCGCATCTCTTCCATGTCGCGCGGAACGATTGTGTTGACCGCCATCCCGACCTTCTGCCACGTGTCCCAGTTGACGGACACTACTCGATTGCCGCCTGGCGAATTGGCGTGTTGAGCGAAGGCGTCCAGAAAAGCATTCGCGGCGCAGTAGTCCACCTGGCCGAGCGCGCCTAAGATAGAGCTGAGAGATGAGCAGAGGACGAAGAAATCCAGACCTTCATCTTTGAGGACGGAGTGGAGCACGAGCGTCCCCTGAGCTTTCGGCGACAACACGCGCGCGGCTTCTTCAGGCGTCTGTAGCTGAATCATTCTGCCGCCCGCGACTCCCGCCGAATGGATGACGCCGTTTATCTGGCCGAAGCGCGCGGCGGCGCTTTTGACCACCTCGCGCATCGCATCCATATCGGCCACGTCCGCAGCAGCAACAAAAACTTCCGCGCCCCACTCTTCCAGCGCCTGCAACTTTCCGATTGTGAGACTCACGCGGTCTCCGCCCGTGTGAGCCTCAAGCCAACTACCCCAATCTTCTCTGGCGGGAAATGAAGAGCGTCCGAGGAGCACTAACTTCGCTCGCACGGTCTGCGCCAGATGCTCTGCGAGCGTGAGTCCAATGCCGCCCAAGCCCCCTGTGATGAGATAGACGCCTCGCTCTCTTAATCGCAAGTTGGGGTTCAAAGCTTCAGCCAACCGGACGGCTTCAAAAGTCTGTACCCAGCGATGCTGACCGCGATAAGCCACAACAGAGTCGGAAGTGTCTATATAGAGTTCCGCCAGGAGTTGATCGAGCAATTTCGATTCGGGCTGGATGCCTGCACGGGGAAGCTCAACGTCAATGCTCCGGCAAACGATCTGCGTGTATTCTTCCGGGATTACCTTGCACGGGCCTAGCAGGGTCGCCTTCGACGGGCAAAGGGTCTCCTCGCCCGTCACGGCCTGCAACTGGTTCGAGACGACGGCAATTTTCAGTTGAGTCGCATCGGGTTGTTCTCCGAGAGCTTGAGCCAGAAAGAGCAGGCTGTTGAAGCCCAGAGCCTGAAACTTTTCAAACGAGTCGAGTTCGTTTTGTGCTGCGTCTTCCGTCGTGACGTTCCATAAATGAACGATCACTTCCGGCAGACGATTCTGAGCATGTAGCTCTTTGAGCAAAGCATCGTAGTCCGCACGCTCGCGCGGATTGACGGTGTAGGCGCGCTCACCATGCTTTGCGAACTGGTCGCCCGCCGCGACCGTGAAGACCTCTTTACCCGCGCGCTCCAAACGCTCTGCCAGGTGCGCGCCCACTCCGCACGCATCCGTGAACAGAAGCCAGCGCCTCTCTTGTGTGGAGGAATTCGTTTGAAGTAGCTCGGGCGGCGCGCTTCGTTTCCACGAAGGGAGATAGAACCAGTCCGCTATGTCCGGGTTTTTCTCTAGCTGTGCTTCCAGGGATGAAGAGTCTGGCGCGACCTCGTTTTGCAGTTCAACCCAGTAACGATGACGCTCGAAGGGATAGGTTGGCAAAGGTGTGCGTAACGGGCGCGCGTCTTTGTGAAAGCCGGGCCAGTCCACTTCCACGCCTGAGAGCCAGAGACGCCCCAGAGTATTGAGCAGGAATCTTTCGTCATCTTGCCGGTCGTGCGGGTGGCGCAACGATGAGAGCAGGATTTGCCGTGCAGACTTTCCGTTCTGCTGCTTCGCCAGACCGCAGAGCGTTTGTCCTGGGCCGACCTCAAGCAGGATGCCCTCGCCGGAGAGCAGTTGTTCGAGTCCTTCAGCGAAGCGCACGGTCTGGCGCAGATGCCTTGCCCAGTAGTCCGGGTCAGTCGCTTCCGCTGCCGTAATCCACGTTCCCGTCAGGTTCGACACGTAGGGCATCTGCGGAGCTTGAAGCCGCACGAAGTTAAACTGCTCGACGAAAGAATCGAGCATGGGCTGCATCATCTCCGAATGAAAGGCGTGCGAGGTATGAAGCCGCTGGCTGGCGAGACCTTTGCGCGTCAACTCGGTTTCAAACTCTTGCACCGCATCCATTGGCCCCGACACCACACACATATTCGCCGCATTAACCGCAGCTAGAGAAAGTCGTCCATTGAGGAAGGCGCGCACCTCCTGCTCAGGAAGCGTTACGGCGAGCATCGCTCCAGCGGGCATCTCCTGCATCAAGCGTCCACGCGCGGCGACGAGCGCGAGAGCATCTTCGAGCGAGAAGACGCCAGCGAGACAGGCGGCCACGTATTCGCCCAGGCTGTGCCCGATCATGGCAGCGGGGCGCACGCCCCACTCCATCCACAACCCGGCGAGCGCATACTCGATTGTGAAAAGCGCAGGCTGCGCCAGAGAGGTTTGCTGCAACTGTCTTGCGGCCTCTTCTATCTCTTCGGCTCGCGGGTACAGCACTGTGCGTAGGTCCAGACCGAGGTGAGGCATGAGCAGTGTGGCGCAAGCGTCAACGCAGTCACGAAACACAGGCTCTTGCTCGTAGAGGCCGAGCGCCATGTTCACATACTGCGTTCCCTGTCCAGAAAACATGAACGTGACGGGCCGCTCCGTTGACTCTTGTCTGCTCGTCAAGACACGCGCAGGGTCGAGCCGCTCAAGCGCGCTTACGGCATCATCCACATCACGGCAGACGAGCATGCGGCGGCGGTCGAACGCTCTGCGCCCGACCTGCAAGGTGTAGGCCGCGTCAGCCGGATTAAGGTCGGGATGCTGCTTGAAATGTTCGAGCAGGTTAGTGGTCGCGGTCTCAAGCGCCGCATCTGTTTTGGCAGAGAGCAGGAGGAGGTGTTCGGGTCTGGAATGATGGGAAGTTTCAACCAGCGGGGCTTCTTCGAGAATCACGTGCGCGTTTGTTCCGCCGATGCCGAAGGAGTTGATTCCGGCGCGGCGCGGATGCCCGTTAGTCTTCCACTCGGAGAGTTGAGCGTTGACGTAGAAAGGGCTGTTCGCAAAATCAATACGCGGATTCGGCTCCACGTAGTGCAGGCTCGGCGGAATAGCTTTGTGCTTGAGCGCCATCACGGTCTTGATTAATCCGGCGACACCGGCTGCCGTATCTAAGTGCCCGACGCTGGTTTTCAAAGAGCCGAGCGCGCAGAAGCCCTTCTGGTCAGTGCCTGCGCGAAAAGCCTGCGTGAGCGCGGCTACCTCTATAGGATCGCCGAGGTCTGTTCCGGTCCCGTGAGCTTCGATGTACGTGATTGTGCGTGGATCAATTTCACCGGCAGCCTGCGCCATCGTGATGACCTGCGCCTGTCCCTCTATGCTGGGCGCGGTGTAGCCGACTTTCAAAGAGCCGTCGTTATTAATAGCCGTGCCCTTGATGATGGCGTGAATGCAGTCACCATCCGTGAGCGCATCCGTCAAACGCTTGAGGACGACGATGCCGATGCCGTTGCCGCCGACCGTCCCTCCGGCCTGTGCGTCGAAAGCGCGGCAGTGCCCGTCGGGAGACATGATGCCTCCCTCCTGGTAAAAGTAGCCTGCGGGTTGCGGCAGAGCGATTCTCACGCCGCCTGCCAGCGCCATGTCGCACTGGTAGCTGAGTAAGCTCTGGCAAGCCACCGAGACCGCGACCAGGGACGTAGAGCACGCGGTCTGAATCGCTATGCTCGGCCCCTTCAGATTCAGTTTGTAAGAGACGCTGGTGGGCAGGTTGTCTTTATCGTTGCCGAGTTGAACCTGAAAGTCTCCTATCAGTCCGACGATCTCAGGATTTGAATAGACGTTGTAGAGATAGCTGCTCATGCTCGCGCCTGCGTAGACGCCGATCAGCCCCGGATACGTTTCAGGATCGTATCCGGCATGCTCCAGGCTCTCCCAGGCGCACTCCAGAAAAATTCTCTGCTGCGGGTCCAGGACTTCAGCCTCTCGCGGATTGAAGCCGAAGAACGAGGCGTCGAACAACTCTATCCCGTCGAGCGCGCCAGCGGCTTTAACATAGCCAGGCTCGCTCAAGGTCTCCTCGTCAATTCCTGCTGCGCGCAACTCTTCGTCCGTGAAGAACGAGATTGATTCTACGCCGTCGCGCAGGTTCTGCCAGAACTCGTCAATGTTTTTCGCTCCGGGAAAGCGCCCGCTCATCCCGACGATGGCTATGTCGTTGTCGAAATTTTCAGTGCTATTCATTGGTCATAGCTCTCTGCCGCATGGCATGCTTCCGGCGACTCAAAGCGTCTTTCTGTTTCTCCGCCCGGTCATAAATCTGCTGGTAACGCGGAGGCTCAAACTCTGCGCGAACAGGTTGCTCGCGGCTTAGATAATCCGAAAGGGAATTGATGGTCGGATACCTGAACATATCAATCATCGAAATCTCTTTATGCAGGCGGTTGCGCAACATGCTGTGTACCCGAACCAGAGTTAAAGAGTGCCCGCCCAGATCGAAAAAGTTGGAATGGACGCTCAACTTCTCGACGCGAAAGACCTCCTGCCAGGTGGCTGCGATGAGTCGCTCCAACTCTGTTCGCGGCGGGACGTAAATGCTCGCCGCCTCATGATGCTGCGACGGTTCGGGCAGCGCCCTGCGATCCAGCTTGCCATTAGCAGTCAAAGGCAACTGCTCTAACAACACAAACGCAGACGGCAACATGTACTCCGGCAATCTCTCTCCCAACAACCGCCTCAACTCACTCACCGAAA
>JAVHWL010000042.1:0-119377 GCA_032159825.1 Acidobacteriota bacterium | reverse complement strand
TTTCGGTGAGTGAGTTGAGGCGGTTGTTGGGAGAGAGATTGCCGGAGTACATGTTGCCGTCTGCGTTTGTGTTGTTAGAGCAGTTGCCTTTGACTGCTAATGGCAAGCTGGATCGCAGGGCGCTGCCTCGCCCCGAACAGGTGATGCCGGAAGAGGAAAAAGATTTTGCCTCTCCCAGGACTCCGGTTGAAGGAATGGTCGCAGACATCTACGCATCCGTGCTTCACCTGAAGAGCGTCGGCGTCAACGAAAACTTTTTTGAATTGGGCGGCCATTCCTTGCTCGCAACGCAGATCATTTCGCGCATCCGTGAGACTTTCAAGTTAGAGTTGCCGCTCCGCGCGCTCTTTGCGAATCCGACTGTAGCAGGGCTGGCGGCGGCAGTTGGAGTGGAATTGAAAAGTGAGGTTGAGTCTCACACGCCCGCCATCAGCAGGGTTTCGAGAGAACAGTATCGCGCGAAAATCTCTTCCACGGGATTGCTGGAAGTCCCCGAAGCGTTGAAGAGTTCGATGCAGATGTCAAAACCTTAGCCACAGAGTCATAGAGGCGCAGAGAAGCGGAAAAGTTAATGTCCTGGTAAATGCGGCGGCTTTTTCCTTCAGCTTTTATCTCTGTGCCTCTGTGTCTCTGTGGCTAATTCTCAGTCTTGCTATAACGAACTAGAAGTCTATATGTCGAGCACAGTCGTGACCCGCTGGATTTCGCGCCCCCTGTCAAAGCAGCGATTTCGTTTGCGTCTTTTCTGCTTCCCTTATGCCGGAGGTGGAGCGCAAATTTTTCGCTCGTGGCCTGACAAGCTCCCGGAGGCGGTCGAGGTCTGTGCGATCCAGCTTCCAGGGCGTGGGGCGCGCATGATGGATAAACCTTTCACACGCATGCCCGCGCTGGTCTCTGCTTTGACAGATCAACTGTTGCCGCTCTTCGACAAGCCTTTCGCTTTCTTCGGCCATAGCATGGGAGCGTGGATTAGTTTCGAGGTTGCTCGTCGCCTTCAAAGCAAGCACGCCGTAGAGCCGCTGCATCTTTTTGTCTCTGGCGCAGGCGCACCGCACGTGCCGAGCCGCGAGCTTCCCTTACACAATCTGCCTGAAGCTGAATTGCTCAAGGCGCTCCGACGCTTAAACGGAACGCCGAAAGAGTTGCTGGAGAGCGATGACTTGATGCAGTTGTTGCTCCCGACTCTCAGAGCCGATTTCGCAGTCTGCGAGACCTATACTTACAGAAACGGCTCCGTCTTGAACTGCCCCATCACAGCCTTTGGCGGTCTGCAAGATCGCAGGCTCTTTCGGAGCGACCTTAAAGCCTGGCGCTCAGAAACCAATTCATCTTTCTCAATAAAGATGTTTCCCGGCGACCATTTTTTCCTGCATACAGCCGAGCCGCTTCTCCTTGATTTACTCTCTGCGGAACTGGAGCGGCTGGCGACTGCGAGGGCTTGACGCGCCATTGCTTGATGAGTTATTCAACCTGAAAACTTTTTGAGGAGGCAGCGAACCTGCATGGACGAGAGAGAAGACAACACCATCTACAAAGTCGTGGTCAACCATGAAGAGCAATATTCAATCTGGCCCGCCGACCGTGAGAATGCGCTCGGATGGATGGACGCGGGCAAGACGGGTACGAAAGCGGAATGCCTGGCCTACATCGAGGAGGTCTGGACGGACATGAGGCCGCTCAGCTTGAGGAAGAAGATGGAGGAGGCTGAGCGTGGCTCATAGCCCCGGCCCGGCTTCGAGCATGAAGTTTGATAAAGACTAATGTCACTGGACACACGGTGGGCTGCTCCACCTGAGCAGCTCACCTTATTGGACGATGAGGTTCACGTCTGGCGCGCTTCACTGCCGCGCACGACGACGAAGCCGCCGCAGCTTCAGAGCCTATACACTCTCCTCTCTCCTGATGAGGTCAGCCGGGCAGAGCGTTTCCATTTCGAGCGCGACCGTGCTTCGTTCATCGTCGCACGCGGAATGCTCCGAACCATCCTCGCCGTTTATCTCAAACTGCATCCGGCCCAACTGCAATTTCGTTACAACGCATACGGCAAACCTGCCCTGGACGGTGACGAAGCTTCGAGCGGGCTTCGCTTCAACCTCGCACACTCCCATGAGTTGGCTCTTTACGCCGTCACGCGCAACCGTGAGATCGGCATTGACGTTGAATACATACGCGCCGATTTTGCAGGCGATGAGATTGCGGAGCGTTTCTTTTCCTCCACCGAGATAGCCACGCTCCGCAAGCTTTCCCTTGAGCAACGCACGGAAGCTTTCTTCAACTGTTGGACGCGCAAAGAGGCTTATATCAAGGCCAGGGGCGAAGGGCTTTCGTTTCCGCTCGACCGCTTCGATGTCTCTTTGATTCCGGGCGAGGAGCCACTAACCCTCAACGTGCATCAAGCTTCGTCTGAAACCGCACGCTGGACGCTTCAGTCATTGATGCCCGAAGACGGTTACGTAGCGGCAATGGCGGTTGAAGGAGATGGTTGGAATTTGAGATACTGGCAAGGCTGACCCATTCAATCCTTAAATTTGGAGCAACTCAAAATGCGTCGTTTCAATCTTGTTCTGCTCGCCTTCTGCGCGCTCGGCCTCCTGATGGCTGCTCGCGTCACGCGAACTTCCGCGCAGGTTAAAGTCCCGCGCATCAACTTCAAAGACCGCACGCTCTCAAACGGGATGCGCGTTCTGAGCGCCGAAGACCATCAGAGTCCGACCGTCTGCATAGAGGTCTGGTATCACGTCGGCTCAAAGGATGACCCAGAGGGGCGCAGCGGCTTCGCGCATCTCTTCGAGCACATCATGTTCAAAAGCACGAAGAATATGAAGTCGGAGATGATGGATCGGCTGACGGAGGATGTCGGCGGCATCAACAACGCTTACACGGCTAACGACGTGACGGTCTACTATGAGGTCGTGCCATCAAACTATCTGGAGACACTGCTCTGGGCCGAAGGCGATAGGCTGTCGGACCTCAACGTTGATGAGTCTAACTTTCATTCCGAGCGCGATGTGGTGAAAGAGGAATTCCGGCAAAGGATTCTCGCGCCGCCCTACGGCAAACTCTCCTATTTCGTCACACAACACTCCTTCACGGCGCATCCTTATAAACGGCCCGGCATCGGCAGCATCGAAGAGTTGAATGCTGCTTCGATTGAGGATGTGCGTGCCTTTCATCGTAGCTTCTATCGCCCTGATAATGCGACGCTCGTCGTCGTCGGCGATTTCAATCAGAAGGAGTTGGACACATGGGTTGATAAATATCTCGCGCGGATTCCCAAGCCTGACATTCCGCTCCCGCGCGTGACCGTCAAAGAGCCTCAACGCACCGCCGAGGGCAGGTTCAAAGAATACGGGCAGAACGTCCCGCTTCCGGCTGTTGCCTTAAACTACTTGATTCCACCCGAGGCAGACGCCGACAACAACGCCTTGCAAGTGGCAGCTACAATTCTTTCTGGAGGCAGATCGTCCAGACTCTATCAATCGCTCGTCTACCAGCAGCAGCTCGCCACGTCAGCCAACGCCGGGACGAATCTGCACGAAGACATCAGCCTCTTCAATGTCACCCTGGTGCTTGCGAGCGGCAAGAAGCCTGAAGTGGCCGAGCGCGCACTGCTTGATGAGATCAAGAAGATGCAGGATGCGCCCGTCTCAGCCGCCGAGATGGAGAAGGCCAAGAACCAGCTTGTCACGAGTCAACTGCGTGAGCTTGAGACGAACAACGGGAAGGCAGACGCCCTCGGAGAAGCTGCCGTGCTGCTCAAAGACCCCAACCGCGTCAACACCGACACCGAACGCTTGCAATCGGTCACGGCGGCGGACGTGCAGCGCGTGATGCAGAAATATTTCACCGATCAGAACCGCGTAGTCCTCTACTATCTGCCGGAATCCGAGCGCCCGAAGGGAGACAAGTAAGATGAATTATTTAAGAAGACCTTTGAGATACCCTGTGCTCTCGCTCGCGGCGCTCGTCGCGCTCTCACTCGCTGCCTTGCCCGCGACCTCTCTGGCGCAACAGGAGATGCCGCCGCCGCCGTCTGCGCCGCGCTCGGTCCATTTTCCCAAACCGGTCGAGAAGACTTTGAAGAACGGCCTGCGCGTCATCGTCGTCGAACGCGAGGGCGTGCCGCTTGTCTCAGCGCAGTTGCTGGTCAGGGCTGGCGGTGAGACTGACCCTCAGCAGCTCTCAGGTCTGGCGCAGATGACCGCCACGCTTCTGACGAAGGGAACGACCACGCGCAGCGCAACCGAGATTGCCCAGGCGATTGAAGCCCTGGGCGGCACACTCAATTCCGGCGCACGCTGGGATGCGTCGAGCGTGAGCACCAACATCATGTCGTCGCGGCTTGGGCAGGCGATGGAGATTCTGGCAGATGTGGTGCGCCATCCGGCCTTCAAGGACGAAGAGATCGAGCGGCTGCGCAAGCAGAATTTAGATGGCTTGCGCGTCAGCTTACGCGACCCGGGAGCGATTGCCAGCCTCGTCGCCGCGCGCGTCATCTTCGGCGATACGCCTTACGGCCACCCGCTCGGCGGCACTCTGGAAACCATCCCCCTCATCAAACGCGAAGACATACAGCGCCAGCATCAGAGCTATTACCGGCCTGACAACGCCGTGCTCGTCATCGGCGGCACGATCAAACCCGCTGACGCTTTCAATCTGGCGGAGCGAGTCTTCGGCGACTGGCAAAAACCTGCCGGGGCACTTCCCACGTCAAACACTACGGCGAGCGCGATGCAGGCCAATCAAAGCTCGCGCGTCATCGTCATTGACAAACCGGACGCAGGGCAGGCCGCTGTCGTGCTCGCGCGCGCAGGGATAAAGCGCACAGATCAGGATTACTTTCGTGGCATCGTCGCCAACTCAATCCTCAGCGGTTATTCTGGAAGACTTAATCAGGAGATTCGCATCAAGCGCGGGTTAAGCTACGGCGCGGGCAGCTCCCTGGATGTGCGCCGGGATGTCGGCCCCTTTGTCGCTTCCGCGCAGACCAAGAACGAGTCGGGTGCGGAGGTCGCATCGCTCTTGATGGGAGAGCTGGCAAGACTCAGCGAAGGGCAGCTTTCTGATGTGGAGATGACGCCGCGCAAGGCCGTGCTTATCGGAAGCTTCGCGCGCAACCTGGAGACTTCTGGCGGTCTCGTCGGGCAGGTGTCATCGCTGGCTCTCTATGGCCTGAGCCTCGATGAGATCAACAACTACATTAAGAATGTGCAGGCGATTAGTTCGAGCGATGTGCAGCAATTCGCGGGCGGGCGTCTTTCATCCAAAGGGGCTAATCTCATCATCGTCGGCGACGCAAGCAAATTTCTCGATAGCTTACGCAAGCAGTTTCCCAACGTCGAAGTCATACGTGAAGCCGACCTCGACCTCAACAGCGCGAGCTTGCACCGCAGCACGAATAATCCATGAGAGAAACGATGAGCGCGGCAGTGATGAATGATGAATGAAAAAGCTTTTGTCTTTCATTCATCATTCATCACTGCCGCGTTCATCGCTCATCGTTTAATCACCCTGCGATGCGGCGGTCTCTGCCGCTGGCGGTTTCAGGTTGAACGACCGGAGCAGTAGTTGTTCCCTGCTCGGCGCGATAGTCGCAACCTTCCTTCGCGCAGTAGCGCACAGTCCCTTCCTTCTTCGTTGTCTTCTCAAGCAGAAACGGCGCGTTGCATTTCGGGCACTGCCCGGCGATGGGCTTGTCCCAGTAAACGACATCGCACTTCGGATACTCAGAGCAGCCGTAGAATGCTTTGCCGCGCTTCGTTTTCTTGACGACGATCTCACCCTTGCAGCCGGGGCGCGGGCACGCCACGCCCGTTGTCTCACGTTTGATGTAATTGCACTTCGGATAATTCGAGCAGGAGGTGAACTCGCCGAAGCGCCCGTGTCTTAAGACCAACTGCGCGCCATCAACTGGACACTTCTCATCAAGCACGACGGGCGCGGGAGCAACCGCGCCGCTTTTGGCAATCTTGCGTATGTTGCGGCATTCAGGGTAGCCCGTGCATCCCAGGAACTGCCCGAAGCGTCCGCGTTTGAGCGCCATCGGCTTGCCGCACAATTCACACTCTTCCGCCTCGTCTGCGCCGCTGCCAGCGCCGCCCGCTTCCGCGCCTCCTTTAGCGCTCGCCCCGGAAGACGAAGCAGCCGTTCCAGCGCCGTCCGCTTCCGCTCCGCTTGTCGAAGGCTTACTGACCTCGCGCGTCGTGCGGCATTCAGGATAATTAGAACAGGCCAGGAATTGCCCGAAGCGTCCGAACTTGATAACCATCGGCGAGCCGCAGTTTTCGCAAATCTCACTCGTCGGAATCGCCTGCTGCTTCGCCGCGCGCATCTCGTGCTCGGCGGTCTTCAAGTCCTTCGCAAATTTGCCGTAGAACTCATGCAGCGCAGCCGTCCACTTCAGCTTTCCTTCGCCAATCTCGTCCAACGCCTCTTCCATCCGTGCCGTGTAGGATTCGTTGAAGAGATCGTTGAAGCTGGCGACTAAGAGATCGTTGACGGTCGTCCCCAAAGCGGTCGGATGAAAACGTCCTTCGTGCTTCTCGACATACTCGCGGTCAAGGATGGTCGTCATAATCGCCGCGTAAGTAGACGGGCGTCCGATGCCCTTCTCTTCGAGCGCCTTGACGAGCGTCGCCTCCGTGTAACGCGGCGGAGGCTCTGTGAAATGCTGGTCGGGAGAGATGGAGTTGAGCTTCAAGGGTTCGCCCTTTTCCACCAGAGGCAGCTTGCGCTCTGCCTCCTCGTCGTCCTCCGTCTTCTCGTCGCGCCCCTCCTGGTAAACTTTCAGGAAGCCGTCGAACTTCTGCACCGACCCAGTAGCGCGGAACAGGAAACGCCCGGCCACAATGTCAATCGTCGTCTGATCGAAGATGGCCGCCATCATCTGCGAGGCGACGAAGCGTTGCCAGATCAAGCGATAGAGTTTTTGTTCCTCTTTGTTGAGATACTTCGCAACTGCGTCGGGCGTGCGCGCGACATCCGTCGGGCGAATCGCTTCGTGCGCGTCCTGCGCGTCCTTCTTCGAGCGATAATGAACGGCCTTCTCCGGTAAGTAGTTTGCGCCGTACTGCGCGCCGATAAAGTCGCGCACCTCTGCGAGAGCCGCGTCCGATACGCGCGTCGAATCCGTGCGCATGTACGTGATGAGACCGACCGCGCCTTCAGAGCCTACGTCCACGCCTTCGTATAGCTTCTGCGCAAGCATCATCGTCTTCTTCACCGCGAAGCCTAATTTACGCGAAGCCTCCTGCTGCAACTTCGACGTGATGAAAGGCGGGACAGGGTTGCGCTTGCGCTCCTTTGTCGAAACATCCGCGACCCTGTAGCTTTGCCCCTCTGCTTCTGAGACGATTTCTGCGGCCTGCGCTTCGGTTCCAATCAGAATCTCATTCTTCTTGATGTCCTGATCGAAGTTGCCGGTCTTAACCGTTTGCTCGCCTATCTTGAGCAGGCGAGAGTCGAATGCGGGCGGCAACTTCGCCGCGAGGTTCGCCGTGATCGTCCAGTATTCCGTCTTGACGAAGGCTTCAATCTCGCGCTCACGCTCGACAACCATGCGGAGCGCAACCGACTGCACGCGGCCTGCGCTCAAGCGCCCTCCGACTGTGCGACACAAGAGGGGCGAGACCTTGTAACCGACCAGGCGGTCGAGCACGCGCCGCGCCTGTTGAGCATCCACCAGGTTGGCGTCAATCTCTTTGGGATGATTGAATGCTTCCTTGACGGCGCGCTTCGTGATCTCGTTGAACATCACGCGATACGAAGGTTTCTTGGGACGCTTCGGCACGATCTCTTCCGCGAGGTGCTGGCAGATTGCCTCGCCTTCACGGTCAGGGTCAGCCGCTAGGTAGATAGCGTCGGCTTCCTTCGCGGCCTTTTTCAAATCGGCGACGATCTTCTTGTTGTTGCGCTTCTTCGTGTCTGGGATGACCTCGTAGGTCGGCTCGAAATCGTGCTCGACATCAACGCCCAACCCCTTCGACGGTAAATCCTTGATATGGCCGATTGAGGCCATCACGAGATAATCGCTTCCTAAATATTTATTGATTGTCTTAGCCTTCGCAGGCGATTCGACGATAACCAGATTCTTTGCCATTTTTTCCTTAATAGTTCATCAGTGGTGGGCAACACCGGAAAATCTTTCAGTTGAGCCGCCCATCACAACACATCTCTTGTTAATCAGACTTTTTGACCGCATAAATTGTCGAGATTCAACACACTATTTGAAAATAACATCATTAGTGACTCTAAAGTCAAATGAAGCGGCGACCACACTGATCGCCGCCTGAGTCATCTTCCCGCGTTTATGTGAGTACCTTTGAAGACGGTGAGGCTAATTTGGTTGGCCGTGAATTGCGACCCTAATTTGGGCAACGATATATTTGACTCGCCAGTATCTCTAAGGAGCATTTGTGGCTTGCCGAAGCACGTTGCGGCTTTTATTGCCAATGGTCACATGACAACGTTTCTCTCAAATCGCGGTGTGGGTCAAGTATATTATTGCTCCATTAAAGGGGATTAAGCCATTACCAAAGTGGATTTCATCAGCATGACGTTGTACGGGTTCCAAGTTGACATGGCCCAATAGATCGTTGTCCCGTTCGGTGCTGCTTTGGCATACCGGCTGATCTGGTACGGCCCATACGGTCCGCCGATCTCCGACTCCCTCCCTGTGTCAGACAGGTGCTTCTCAGGGCATGGCTGGAGGTCATGACATTGAGGGTCGCGCGGCGGGGTGCCGTTGTAGTGAATGAAATGACAGAAGCCGCCCTCGGTACACGGGTTGAAGATTGTCTCCCCATCTGACCACGGCCCCCACGGCGTCTCCGCGACGCGGCAAATGATCCACGGCTTATTCACGTCCGAACTGTTGTAGAGCATCACCCACCGACGCAGAAACTTGTTATAGGTCACTGACAGTTCGCCCAGGTACGGGTGATCGAACAGAGGCGAGGCGTTCTCCGGCATCTTATCCCAGCGGGGAGTATTGCCGTTCAGCCCGGCGAAGTAGCGGATCGTGTTTCGGTCTCTGAGGCTCTGTCTGGGCTGATAGGCGAGGTGCGGGTTGCTCTGGCGGTGTTGGCCGCTGCCCCAGAGCAGGACGCCGTGGCCCGTGCTATCTGGCAGCCCCGGAATCGTAGAGTTGTCAACTACCAAAGGACAGATGTCAATGAGCGGCGTTTTTTCGTGTGGGGAGAGTGCCGGCAGGCTATAGACCTTCTCGAAATTGATGAAATCTTTGGTCACAGCCAGCACGGCGTGACCATTCTTGGTCGTCAGGGTGTTGCCGGTGGTGAAGAAGATATACTTATCCGCACCAACGACGAAGCCGCCGACCGGCACATTGAAGCTGCCGGGGTCAACACCGGGCACGCTCGGTGATCGGTAGTTATGGCCGTCAGGAGCCGTAATGAATGTCAGCTTGATGCCCGGTTCGGGATTGGTGTCTGTGGTGTAGGCGATGGCGTCCCCGTCCGTTGGCCTGTAGGTGTCGTCAGGATGGTTAGGGTGGCTGTCACCAAACAGGAAGTAGGTGCGCGCGCCATCATCGAAGGAGGCACCGAGGTCAGTCCCGATCAGCCCCCAGTTGGTCTCGGTTTTATTGAAGGCGGCGGTCCCACGCTCTCTGTCCCTCTCCCCCGTCAGTTGGCAGATTCGCTTCGTACTACCCTTCAGATACGTGACTTTGGTTAGCAAAGATTTTCTCCTTGGTAGCGCAAGTATCCAGTACGTTTAGAAATAAGAAGCACAAGGCAACCAGATGAGGAGCCTCGGCTCATCTGCCGCTTGAACGGCATGTTAAGCCTAATTACTAGAAAAGACCATTTATTTATAGCGCAAGCATATATTACTATCCGGCACCCATCTGGTACGCGGGACTCGTTTATTTGCGGCATCTAAACCGGAACCACTCTCTAGGTGAGTCAAATATATTATTGCCCTAATTTGATTCCTACGCTTCCGGCAATCAAGTAAACGCCAACAGGCCGCCCATGCTGGTTTCCTTCAAATGCTGAAGCAAATTCTCACTTGAGGTCGTTGATTAAAACAACGTCGGAGATTTGTGTGCCGCGCGCGACGGCGAGTTGATGATGGTCGCGGGAGTAGTCGAACCAGAAGATTTGATCTGAGGTAAAGTCGGTCAACTGCGCAGGCTTCCCGCCGCTTATCGGCTGGCTCCAAAGATTTGAGACTCCGGCTTGTGTCTGGATGTAGATGAGCGAGCGGTTGTCAGGCGTCCAGACGAATTTTCCCCTGCCTGGCGGAACGTCGAAGACGTGGATCGGCTTTCCACCCTCAATCGAAATTATGCCGAGGCGGTTGCGCTTCGGCTGCGCCTGCTCGTCCGTAAACATGATAGCGATCAGCTTACCATCAGGCGAAACGGACGGCTTGAACGTCAGATAGTCTGTCAGTTGAGCAGGCGGCGCGCCCCCATCAACGGGCGCTTTCCAGAGCGTGGGCGTGCCGGTGTCACTACTCATGTAGACGACCCACTGGCCGTCGGGCGTGCAGAACGGGTACTGGTCGTCTTTGCCGGTCGTGAGTTGTTTCGGGTTGCCGCCGTCAACATCAATGCGCCAGATGCGACGATCACCCGCGCGCGTGGAGGCGAAGACGATGTAGCGCCCGTCGGGCGAAACGACAGGAGCGCTGCTGCGCCGTGCGTTTCTAGTCAGTTGCCTCTGCTCGCTACCGTCTGCGTTCATCACCCAGATGTCCTGATCGCCGGTCGTGCTTGAGGTGTAAACGATTTTTCCGTCGGGCGTCCAGGAGATGCCGTCGTCCCCGTCGCTTCTACCTGAGCCGACCTTGACAGCGCGCTTAGTGTCGCCGTCCGGCAGAGTCCAGATGCTAGAGAGCCGCTCGCCCTGCATGGTGATAAGCGAGCCGGAATCCGCCGTGAGGCTAACGCCGAAATAGTTGCTTAAGTCGTTCGTGATCCTGCGCGCCTCGCCCGTCGGGTAGGCGACGCGCCAGACTTGCTGAAACGCGCCCGAAGAATCTTCGGCGGCGGTAAAAATCAATCCGCTGCCGTCCCGTTGCCAAACGATCTGGCCGATGTTCGTCCACGTCTGATTCGCCAGGTCCCTTACTGTTTTGTCGCTGACTCTCAAAGCCTTCAAGTAGCTGCCCGCAGTCCCCTGCGAAGTGTCACGAATTTGGAAAGCGATCATTTCGCCATCAGGCGACCAGGCGGGGCCGAATGCCGACGCCGCAGCAGTTCCGAAGGGGAAGAGGATGCTTCCTTTCTGCACAAAGAGCTTTTCCTCCGCCCCTGTGCCGTCGGCGTTGGCGATGATGATGGCGCATTCCCCTATGGCAGGAGTGCCGCGCACGAAGGCGAAACGTTTATCGTCGGGCGAGAGAGCGATTGCCGAGTCAAGGTCTTCGGCGAGCTTCAGGGGCGCGACGCCGCCGAGAACAGGAACGCGATAAAGCACGGCTTGATTCTTCTCGGCCCGGCGGTAATAGATGTAGTTGCCATCGTGCGAGAAGGAGGGGGTCAGGTAATCGTCACCCGTCACGGGGACGATCTCTTTGTCGCTTCCTGTGGGGATGTGCTTGAGCACGATGCTCTGCTTGCCGCGATCTCCGCTGACGTGGGCGACGTACTTCCCGTCGGGCGAGATGGTGGCCTGTCCAGCCTTGCCGTTGGTAGTCAGCTTGGTGAGGCTGGTTTTAGCGAAAGCGTTCGAGGCGTTTGCCTGCGAACGATGCGTAAATTTATAGACGCCGAAAACGATAGCAACGGCGACGAGCGCAAGCGTGGCGAGCGCAAGCGGGCTGCTCAACTTCAAACGCTTTCTCTCGCCCGCCGCAGGATCTGAGGTAACGACAGTCTGCGCCGCTTCGGTCGGAGCTGTGGGCGTTTGTTGCTTTTCGTTCGTTGCGACAATCTCAGTCGCAACGCTTGATTGATCGAGTCTCTCCGTGCGCTGCTCCGATGAGCCTGAGTTTTGAAGGGCAGCTTGAAGCTCCAACTTCTGCTTAATCTGCCGCAGGTCTTTAATCAACTCGCCGATGTTTTGATAACGCTCTTCGCGCGGCTTGCGGAGCGCTTTGAAAACGATTCGCTCAAGCTCGGGCGGAATCTCTTTTGATTGGGGAGCGAGCGGGCGTGGCTCTTCATCCAGGATTGAGACGATCAAGTGGCTCTGCGTCTCACCGTCAAACGGCGGGTGTCCCGCCAGCATCTCGTAGAGCACAACGCCCAGACTCCAGATGTCCGTGCGCGCATCAACGGGAAGCCCGCGCGCCTGCTCCGGCGACATATAAAGCGCCGTGCCCATCACCACGCCGGACGCGGTCTGTATCAAGGCTTGGGTCGAGGCGTCGGACTGATTTTTCTGATGCTCATCTAAATTCTCCGAAAGTTTGGCGAGTCCGAAGTCCAGGACTTTCAGGTAGCCGTCGCGCCTGAGCATGATGTTCTCAGGCTTGATGTCGCGGTGGATTATCCCTGCCTCGTGCGCCGCCTCTAACGCGCTCGCCATCTGAAGCGCAATATCAAGCGCTTCTAAGACTGTGACGGCGGCATTGCTCATGCGCTTGCGCAACGTCACGCCGTCAATAAACTCGGTTGCGATGAAATGCGTCTCCGCGATCTCACCGATCTCATAGACGGTCAGGATATTCGGGTGATTAAGAGCGGAGGCAGAGCGCGCTTCGCGTTGAAAGCGGCGCAAACGCTCCGCATCTTTCGTGAAGGAATCCAGCAACAGCTTGAGCGCGACCTTGCGGTCTAATCTTTTGTCGCGCGCCAGATAGACCTGGCCCATCCCGCCTGCGCCCAGAAGCTCAAGAACCTTGTAGGGGCCGAGCACCTGCCCGACGATTGAGGCAACACTATCACGCGCCGTCAAACGCGCCGCGACCTCGAAGGCCGGAGACTCCAGGAAAGTATCTTCCTCACCGCCAGCGGAGTTAAGGAGCGATTCGACTTCGGAGCGGATAAGCTCGTCGTTACCGCACTCGCTGTCCAGGTACGAGGTGCGCTCGCCCGGCGGGAGCCGTCGCGCCTTGTGAAATATGGCTTGAATCTTCTGCCAGTGTTTAGCCTTCATCCGTCCGCTCCGCGTTTGAGTTGGCGACGCAGCCAAGCCTTCGCCACGTCCCAATCCCTCACGACCGTGTTGACATGAACGCCGAGAGCTTCCGCAGTCTCCTCCACGCTCATCCCGCCGAAGAAACGCAACTCCACCACGCGACTTTTGCGCTCGTCAAACGCGGCCAACTCTTTGAGCGCCTCATCGAGCGCAACCAAATCCATATCCGTTTCTTTGGAGACGAGAGCCGCCTCGTCCAACTCCACGCGCTGCGCGTCGCCGCCACGCTTGGCTGCCCCACGCTGCCTCGCATATTCGACCAGAATCTGTCGCATGGATTGGGCTGCAATGCCGAAGAAGTGCGCGCGATTTTCCCAGCGCGCGTTTTGCCGGTCAACCAGCCGCAGGTAAACCTCATTGACCAGCGCGGTCGTTTGCAGCGTGTGATCGGAGCGCTCCCGGTTCATGTAGTGGTGAGCGAGTTTACGCAGTTCCTCGTGGACGAGCGGCACGAGTTTATCAAGCGCGGGTTTGTCGCCGTTGCTCCACTCGACGAGTAGCTGTGAAATTTCTTTCGGCTTGAGCACGAGCGCCATCGAGGTAAGCCTCTTCGCAATGAGTTGGGCGACCTGTAGGGTTCGGGATTATACACCCTTTTTCAGCCCCTCCAATCAACTCTATCCGGCCTGGAAAATTTTTTAATCCCTGTGTGGTGTCTGCGGCCTGCCGATTTCGCATGTAGAGGTGAAGGGTTAAAGCAGAGTTATTTTGCGTAACCCATGTAAAGGGGTAAGAAGTTGTCTGATACCAAATTGAAGGCCGCGAGGTCATGTAGTCAGTACCACCTGCCGCAAGCGGGCGGGTATTGCGACGATATGACCCGCCCGCTACCGCAGGCGGTACTGACCCTGCAAGGAGAATTTATGACGAAGAAGACTTACATTCTAGCAAGCGCTCTCGCGCTGGTGTTGATGCTCACTCTCACAGATGCGAAGGCGCAAACCGCATCAGTGTTCACAGGAGGATTGAGCCAGCCAGCCAAGATCATCATCACGCCTGAAGGCAATCTGCTCGTGACCGAAACCGGAGGCGCGCCAAACTCCGGGCGCATCTCAATCATTGACTCATTCGGCAACCGGCGAACCCTCGTTGACGGCCTGCCGTCGGGCATCTCTACCGAAGGCCCATCAGGTCCTTCGGGGCTTGACCTGCGCGGGCGCACTCTGTTTGTCGCAATCGGCGAAGGCAATGGAACTCTGGCTGGCCCCATTCCCGGCACAGAGTTGCCTAACCCGAACCCGTCATCCCCGATTCTCAGTTCAGTGCTGGCAATTCATTTCAGCGCGGAAGTCGAGAAGTCAACGCAGGGTCTCTCGCTCACCCTGGCCGACCACTTTACTTTAGCCAGCGGCGGCGATGTCACACTCAGCAATGGGCGTGGAGATAAGATAACGGTCGAGTTGGTGGCAGACTTTAAGAACTTCGTTGCCGCCCCGCTTCCGTTCTTTCAGCCGAACGTGCGCCACTCGAACCCGTTCGGGCTTGTCGTGGCCGGGAAAGACCTCTATGTCGCAGATGGCGGAATGAACTCTGTGGTGAGGGTCAACATCGCCACAGGAAACACTCAAACCGTAGCAGTCTTCCCGCCCAAGCTCAATCCACTACCCTTCGGCCCCCCTGTGATAGAGGCAGTGCCCGACGGCATACGCATCATCAACGGGGAGCTTCTAGTTCCACTTCTGACAGGCTTCCCATTTGTTCCCGGATTATCTGAGGTGCGAAAGGTTGATGTAACGACGGGCAACACCGCCACCTTCATCGGCGGACGGACTTCAGCCATTGACGTGGTTGCGGGAAAATCGAAAGGCGCGAACACACAATATTACGTGCTTGAGTTCAGCACCAACTTTCTTGCGAACGCGCCCGGCCAACTGTTGTCGTTCACCTCGCCGGCTGCCGCCCCAACCGTAGTAACCGGCGGATTAATCACACCGTCAGGCATGGCGCGTGATCCACAGACCGGAGACATCTACATCACAGAGATATTCACTGGCCGCATCATCAAAGTGCAAATCCCTTAACTACAAAACTTGTAGGGGCAGAGGCTCACCCCTGCCCGTATTCCCTAAACAAAACGGGCAGGGGTGAGCCTCTGCCCCTACCTTTATTTCGGCGTGGGTGTGGGCGCAGGAGGCGTGGTTGGTGGGTTTGCAGGGGCATGACGCGGGGAACGCTCTGTATGGCTGGCAGAGAGCCACGCGGCGAGAGATGCAGGGTCGTTGACGAACTGGTTACGCATGATTGCGTCCAACTCGGAAGCAATCTATCAAATGCTTTCTGATAGGCTTCGGGGGTTTTCCACTTATGGAAGCCATCAATGCTTCATACATTCTTAACAAGGGATAAATGACGCTGCCTTTGCTAAGAATAAAAGGGTTCACACATTGATCTGGATGCCGTAGTATTGGTCAGGTGGGTTAGTAGGGTGTTCATGAAGTAATACACTTCTCCATCCTCGCGCCTTATAGTGGACTTCAAGGTTAGCGAACATTGCTGGTGTCAGTTCGCCCTTTGGGCATTTTATAGGGAATGATGCTGCAACGGGTTTGGGTTCTACATTGAAGGTTTCAGACAGTTTACTGTCTATTTGTTCTATAATATCTGAGAGACGCCATTCTTCGCGTTCTGAAAGCTCCGGCCCTTGTGATTTCCGCTTATGCTCCAAAGCTTTTAGCTCATCCAATATGTTCTTTGAGGTTTCAGAATACTTATAGACCTGTCCTTCAATTAAATTGAATAACTCGGCAGGATCAAAATCAACCCAGATAATTGCCTCGTTCCTTGCTAGGTCTGTTTCACACGCATAAGCAATTAAGAGACCATCCTCATTAAAGATGTTCATAGCAATCACCGGTTCATCAAAATTCCAGTCACGCTCAACAACAACAGTTGATCGAGAGAAGCTTATAGCGTACTCAGAGTTTCCGGTTTTTTTCCACTGAATAGCACGGACTTTCGTCAAACCTAGTAGATGGCTGTATATTTCTTTAATTTCTTGTTCGGTCATTTTCGATCACCAATTCGGTTTCTGAGGTCAATCAGCACAGGCTGAAGAGAATCAATGTGCTCAGAAATAATCCGATTAAAGTTTACTATACCTTTGGGTTCTTCCTGAGATAGTGAACTCTGGTGTATAGCGTCTTCAATTTTTCTTAACGCTACTACGCATCCCTGCACTTTACGCTCACCTTCGATTCCAATTTCCATTGAGGGCGCGAATTGTATTTAACAACACTATCAAGCTTGCGATCTTATCCGGCACTGGATTGAAATTCGAGTGACGCACGAATGATTTTATATCATCCATTAAAGTAAGAGCTTTTTCAAAATCAATTACGTTTGAAATAAGGCGCAACTCTTTCCTGAATTTCTCAACTTCAGATTTTGCTTGAAGAGATGCTTCTTTTGATGCCCTGGCTTCATCTTCCGAACTACGAGCTGCGTTTCTTGCTTGCCGAATAGCAATAAGTGCTAGAGGAATGCCTATAAGACTAGCAATTGAGCCAAGTATCGAAAGGATTATGTAGATTACAGACATGAGCCTCAATTGAGTAACTGCTTAGTCATTGATATTACAACTCACCTCTGGGTCTAAGGTCTTCTCTGCGACTCAAATTACTTTCTTTCATCATATTAAAAAGATGAAGATAACTCCACATGAATGAATAAGGCATGAGGTTGACGCTTCGCGCCTTAATTTGATTACAGCTTTCGTGACTTAATGTGTTTTATCCTGGCTATGAGGGCAAATTGCGGGCAGTCGCATTCATAATTTCCGCACGAAGCACTTACCCGGAAGCTGTCGGATTAGCTCGCGCATTTCGAGGCCGAGCAGTGCGCTGGTCAGTTCGTTGATCGAGAGGCGACTCTCTTGCGCGAGCGCATCAATATGTGTCGCGTCGTCTGTTGAAAGCAGTTTCCAGATGGCGTGTTCTGTTGCGGAGAGACCTTCCGGGACAAGCTCCAACTGCTCGACCAGCCCGCCCTCCTTCTTCTTTGATGAAGGGGATGGTGGCAACAGTTCGGCTGCAATCTCAGGCGGCAGCTCCGTCGCCACGTCTTGCCACTGCTGCACAAGCTTCGCGCCCGCGCCTTTGATGAGATAGTTTGTGCCGAAGGAATTTCTAGAGGTGATGTTGCCGGGGATGGCCCAGACTTCGCGGTTCTGCTCCATAGCCAGTCGAGCGGTAATCAAAGACCCGCTGTTCTCAGCCGCTTCGACAATCAAAACGCCCAGGCTCAACCCGCTGATGACGCGATTGCGATACGGGAAGTTCTGCGGCGCGGGCGGCGTCTCAAGCGGAAACTCTGAAACCAGCGCCCCCTTGCTCGCCAGAATCTCATCCGCCAGCTTCCTGTGATCGCGCGGGTAGACCTGATCCAGCCCCGTCCCCATCACGGCCACCGTCCGCCCTCCGGCTTCGAGCGCCCCACGATGCGCCGCAGCATCAATGCCGCGCGCAAGGCCCGAAATAATCGTGACGCCTTTCTGCGCCAGGTCGCGCGCCAGCATCGTCGCCGCGTTCTGCCCGTAGGTCGAGCAACGGCGTGAGCCGACAATCGCCACGCACGGCTTTTCAAAACACTCAGCCCACGCGCCCTTCACGTAGAGCGTAATCGGCGGGTCGAAAATCTCTCGCAGCAAGGCGGGATAAACGCCGTCATCCAGCAGCAGCACGTCCACGCCGATTGAGCGCGCACGCTCGATCTCTTCTTCCGCCTTCTCAAAGAACTCGCGCCCCCTGATGCTCTCGATAGCCTCTGGCCGCAAGCGCAAGGATTCAAGCTCCGCGCGCGTCGCCCCGAAGACCGCCTCCGCAGACCCGAAGCGCTCCAGGAGTTTCGCCGACGCTCGCGGCCCAACGCCCGGCGTCATGTTCAGCGCAATCCACTCTCTCATAAATTTTAGATCTGCGATTTTAGATTTTTGATTGGATTAGGATGAAATCTGAGATTTCAAAATCTCGGATTCAAATCTCTTCGTCCTCTTCCAATCGCAAATCTAAAATCTAAAATCAAAAATTCGTTGGCGGAGGCGTGTAGGAATCGAACCTACCTGAGCCTGCTCTCACAGGCTCACAGACGGTTTTGAAGACCGCGCCGTTCACCAGAACAGATGCGCCTCCTCGGATAAGTAATGAAAACGAGCAAGACCCTACGCGCGACCGCGTGCGCCTGTCAAGCTAATGTTATTTGACCGGAAATCCTCTGTGTGAAGCATAAGAGAACTAAGAAGAAAATAGACAGGATTGACAGGATGAAGAAAGGGATTGAATCATTGAATCATCGGTTCATCGGTTTATTGATTCAATCTTCTTTTACCCTGTCCATCCTGTTAATCTCGTTCTATCGCTGTCCGACCTTTTCCGCGCCGCCTAAGTGTTCCAATCGGCGGCGTGCTTTGACGATCTGCCGGTTAATATTTTCCGCCATCCGCGTGAGAGCGTCGCGCCCGTTTTTCGCTTCTTCGTCAACCTTGAGCTTGAGGTGATAGAGACCATCCAGCCTGATGCGCTTGATGCCAAACTCAGCCGTGCGCAACTCTCCTTTGAGCCTCAAGAGCCGACCCGTCAAGTCCTCTTCTACTTCATCTGCGCTTTGTTGCGCGCAAAAGAACTGCAACTGCTCATCGCCCAGCAGCGTGCGCAGACTTTCGATGTCGCCTTCCTGGTAAGCGCGGCTCGCTTCAGCCATGACCGCGTGCCTGCGCCCGGCCTCCTTCTCGTCCGTTGCATGGTCCGGGTGAAAAAGCCTGGCGACCGACCAGAACAATTTGCGTAAAGCCGTTTTGCCTGATGCGATCCCTGAATGCCGCGCATCATCAAACGTCGCAGCCTCCTCCTCCATCTTACTCTCCGCTTCAGCCACAAGATTAAAGAGATGCGCTTCCGCCTCTTTGATGGCGCGCTCGACTTCGCCAAGCTCGGCCAGACGACTGCCGACAACCTGCGCGTAACGCTCCTTAAAGGCGCGCAAGTCTTGCTGCATGGTGACAAGCTCTGCGCGATGCTCGGCCAAGAGTTTTTCAACACACGAGACTTCGTGCTCCAAATCAAGCGAAGCGTTTTGCGTGGCGGTTTCGTGTAGAGTCAGACTTTGCATCATACTTCCCAAACTCAGACAGTGTAGCAGGAAGACTCTCGAAAGCTCCAAGCCACTGGAAAATAACCTCTCCACTCGAACCTTCGCGGCTTGACTGACCAGCCACAGGCCATTAGTATATTTTCCGAACGGACGTTCGAATGGGTAATTTCACCCTCCGAAATATGTGAGCAGGGCGCGTGCGCTTCGGAGGTTTTCGATCAAGCAAATGGAGTTCGGTTCTGAATGATTAATTTCGAGACTTCGCCGGAAGCCTACCGGCACTGGAAACTAAAGGTTGACGGCCATGTCGCAACCCTCTCGATGGACGTGCAGGAAGACGCGACGCTCTTTGAGGGCTACAAGCTCAAGCTCAACTCGTATGACCTGGGCGTTGATATAGAGTTGGCAGACGCCGTTCAGCGCCTGCGCTTCGAGCACCCGGAGGTTCGCGTCGTGGTCGTCACCAGCCTCAAGCCTCGCATCTTCTGCGCGGGCGCGAACATCTACATGCTCGGCACTTCCTCTCACGCTTTCAAAGTCAACTTCTGCAAGTTCACCAACGAAACACGCTGCGCCATCGAAGATGCTTCGAGGTTTTCCGGCCAACGCTACGTTGCCGCTCTGAACGGCACGGCATCGGGCGGAGGTTATGAACTAGCCATCGCGTGCGACGAAATCTACCTGGTGGACGACGGCAACTCTGCGATCTCGCTGCCCGAAGTTCCCCTGCTCGGTGTGCTGCCGGGCACGGGCGGTCTGACGCGCCTTGTTGACAAGCGAAAGGTGCGCCGTGACCGCGCAGACGTGTTCTCAACTCTCGCCGAAGGACTCAAGGGCAAGCGCGCCAAAGAGTGGGGCTTGATTGACGACTACTTTCCGACAAGTAAATTTCAGGATGCGTTGAAGGAGCGCGTTCGCAAGATTGTTGAAACTGATGGTCAGAAGAAAGCGTTGCAAGGTATCAAGCTCAATCCTCTTCAAGTCGAAGCGAGCGATGCGGGACGTGAGTACAAGTACGTCAGCGTAAAATTAAACCGTGAAGGCCGCTACGCGAACCTGTGTGTGCGCGCTCCCGAAGCAGGCGTGCCGACTACCGTTGAAGAGATCGAAAAACAAGGCGACGCATACTGGCCGCTTCAGGCTTACCGTGAGTTGGACGATGCCCTGCTGCACCTACGCATGAACGAGCTTGAGATCGGACTCGTTTGCCTACGCACCGAGGGCAACATCGCCGACGTTCTCGCCGTTGACGAAACACTTGTCGAGCACAAAGACCACTGGCTCATCCGGGAGATAATTTTCTACATGGCGCGCGTGCTGCGCCGCCTTGACCTGACGGCCAAGAGTTTCTTTGCGCTGATTGAGCCGGGGAGTTGCTTCGCAGGCAACCTGCTGGAACTGGCTCTTTCAGCCGACCGCACCTACATGCTGAACGACCCGGGAAATAAAGTTGAGATTGCGACGAGCGAGTTGAATAAAGGCGCGCTCCCGATGAGCAACGGCCTGACGCGCTTCTCTTCGCGCTTCCTTGCCAATCCTGAGAAGGCAAACGAAGTCTTCGAGCACGAAGGCAGATTCGACACCGACGAGGCTGAAGAAGCGGGGCTTGTCACGTTCGCGCCCGACGAGCTGGATTGGGAAGACGAGATTCGCGTCGCCATCGAAGAGCGCACCTCGCTCTCGCCCGATGCGCTCACAGGCATGGAAGCATCTTTGAGATTCGCCGGGCCGGAAACGCTCGACACGAAAATCTACGGTCGCCTGACGGCCTGGCAGAACTGGATTTTCCAGCGGCCCAACGCCGTCGGCCCCCAAGGCGCGCTGACCAATTACGGGAAACCGACGCAGCCGCAATTTGATTACAAGAGAACTTAAGAAAGTGATAAGTGATGGGTGATAGGTGATAAGTAAAAGCATTTCTCCTATCACCCATCACTTATCACTGCTTCGGAGAAGCTACCATGAGCATGAATTTACACGAACGCATCCCGAACAACGTTAATCTTTCAGGGGATAAGCAACTCCAGCGCGCGTTGGAGAAATGGCTGCCCAACTATCTCGACTGGTGGCGTGAGATGGGGCCAGATGGTTTTCAGGACAAGGACGTTTACCTGCGCACGGCCATCAGCGTCGAGCCGGAAGGCTGGGCGCATTTCGATTACATCAAGATGCCGGATTACCGCTGGGGCATTTTCCTGAAGCCTGCCGAGAAGGATGCGCGCGTAGGATTCGGCGACAACTACGGGCAGCCAGCCTACCAGGAAGTGCCCGGCGAGTTTCGCAACTCGCTGCGTCGCATCATCGTCACGCAGGGAGACACGGAGCCTGCTTCTGTCGAACAGCAGCGCGAATTGGGCAAGACCTGCCCGTCGCTTTATGACCTACGCAATCTCTTTCAGGTGAATGTGGAAGAAGGCCGTCACCTCTGGGCGATGGTCTATCTGCTGCAACGCTATTTCGGGCGCGACGGACGCGACGAGGCCGATGCATTGTTGGAGCGTCGCAGCGGCGACCCCGACAAGCCGCGTATCCTTGAAGCCTTCAACCAGCCCTGCGACGATTGGCTCAACTTTTTCTGCTTCACGATGTTCACAGACCGCGACGGCAAATACCAGCTAGGCGCGCTCGCCGAGTCGGGCTTTGAGCCTCTGGCGCGCACCTGCCAGTTCATGCTCACGGAAGAAGCGCACCATCTCTTTGTCGGCGAGACGGGCGTGGGCCGCGTCGTCAAACGCACCGCGCAACTCATGCGTGAGGGTAAGGAAGGCGGCGTGCGCGAGCTTGGCGGTATCCCGCTCGACATCATCCAACGCTATATCAACTTCTGGTTCAGCTACTCGCTGGACCTCTTCGGCGGCGAGATTAGCTCAAACAGCGCAGACTTCTTCGCGGCTGGCCTCAAGGGACGCTACAAAGAGCAGGATCAGTATGAAGACCACCTCGCCGCAAACGATAGCTTCACCTTGATGGTAGTCGAGGATGGAAAGCTCGTGCCGCGCGAAGTGCCTTTAAGAAACGCGCTCAACGAAGTCCTGCGCGGCGAGTATGTCAAAGATTGCGAGCGCGCCATGACGCGCTGGAACAAGTATCTCAAGGACGAAGGCGTTGAGGCAGAGCTTTACTTGCCGAGCACACACTTTCATCGCCACGTCGGAGAGTTTGCCGGACACCATTCGGACGTTCACGGCCAGTTAATTACAAAGGAAGAGTTTGAAGGGCGCAGGGATGAATGGCTGCCCACGCTCGCAGACCGCGAGTACGTTCGCAGCCTCATGCACCCTGTCACCGAACCCGGCCAGATCGCCAACTGGATTGCTCCGCCCAACGCCGGAATCAAAGGCAGGCCGTTTGAGTTTGAATACGTGAGGTTATAACTGTAGGGGCAGGGCTTGTCCCTGCCCGCATTGATTGCTATGAGACAGGGGCAGGAACAAGCCCTGCCCCTACAAATATCTTATGACCGTCAATCTTCCAGAAAGCTTCACGCGCTACGATCAGAAGCTGGAGTTCATCCTGCGCAACGCGGCGGGCATCTTCGCGCGCAAAGGTTATCACTCGACCTCCATGCGCGACATCTCGCGCGAGACGCAGGTGAGCCTCGCGGGGCTTTACCACTACTGCAAATCGAAAGAAGAGCTTCTCTTCCTTATTCAGGACAACTGCTTTGGGCGCGTACACGAACGGCTTCAGGAGCGTTTGCAAGAGACGAGCGAGCCTATTGACAAGCTGCGGCTCGTTATCGAGAACCATCTTTCGTTCTTCGCCGCGAACATGGCCGAGATGAAAGTGCTCTCGCACGAAGCCGAATCACTCGCGGGCGAGATGCGCGAGCACGTCTCCGGCAAGAAACAGGATTACACGCGCCTCGTCCGCAAGATTCTTTCAGAGGTACAGCAAACGCGAACCGGCAACGGGCCGAAAGTTGACTTGACGGTTGCGACCTACGCCCTCTTCGGAATGATGAACTGGATTTACAACTGGTTCGACCCATGCGGCAAGCTCTCCGTCAACGAACTTGTGGATAACATCTCGCGCCTCTACCTCTCAGGCTTCCTCGCCGGAATGCCCCTGAAAGAATTACAATCCAAATCGAAAGCAAGCAAGGCCGAACGCCTCAGCGTCTGGCGCGCACCTCAAGCGTAGATTTCAAAACTTATTAGCTAAGGAGCAGGTGAGAGATGGCAGAAGCGGAAGCAAAAGTTCAGGGGACAAATGATGTGACCGGCAATCTCGTGCAATATCGCGCTGATGAAGGCATCGCAGTCTTAACGCTCAACGATCCTCCGGCCAATACCTATTCTTACGAGATGATGCAGGAGCTTGACCGCGCAATCCTCCGCGCGCGGATGGATGAGAGCGCGCATGTCATCATCCTGATAGGGCAGGGCGAGAAGTTTTTCTGCGCGGGCGCAAACATACAGATGCTCTCCGAGGTGACGCCCGAATTCAAATACTATTTCTGTCTCCACGCCAACGAAACCCTTTCGCGCCTTGAGCAGACGCCGAAGCTCGTCATCGCCGCCATCAACGGCCACTGCGTCGGCGGCGGGCTTGAGGTCGCAATGGCCGCAGACCTACGCATCGCACGCAAGGGTGCGGGCAAGATGGGGCTGCCTGAAGTATCTTTAGGCGTTCTGCCTGGAACGGGCGGCACGCAGCGCCTGGTTCGCATGGTTGGCAAGTCGCGCGCAATTGAATTGATGACGACGGGCGAGCTTTTCGATTTCGAGCGCGGCGCGGAGCTAGGGCTTCTCAATCACATCTACGAAGCCGAAACAAACGCTCGGTTCATCGAGCAGGTGCTGGAATACGCGCGGCAGTTCACGACACCAACGAAGGCTGCGCGCGCCGTTGGGCGAATTAAACGCAGCGTTCAAACAGGCGCAGAGATTCCCTTCGAGTCCGCGCTCGCGCTCGAACGCGAACTCCAACAGCAACTTTTCCAATCCGAAGACGCCAGAGAGGGACTCGACGCCTACGTCAACAAGCGCAAGCCTCAATTCAAAGGGAGGTGATAAGTGATGAGTGATGAGTGATAAGATAAAAGCTCTTTCTCATCACTTATCACTCATCACTCATCACAGCTCTTATGTACGACAACATCAAAGTCACACTCGATTCGAGCATTGTCTGGATCACGCTCGACCGGCCTGAGAAGTTGAATGCTTTTGCGGGGCACATGCGGCGTGATCTGGCCGAAGCTCTGGAACACGCTGCGAGCGACCGTGCGGCGCGCGTCGTTGTAATCACGGGCGCGGGGCGCGGGTTTTGTGCTGGCGCTGACGTGAAATATATGAATGAGCTAATGGAGCGGCAGGACGTGGAGGAGTTCAAGCGTCTGCTCGGCGCAGGACGCCGCGTGCTGTTGGCAATCCGCGAGATGTCGAAGCCTGTGATCGCTTCCATCAACGGCCCTGCCTATGGCGCGGGCTTCAACCTTGCGCTTGCGTGCGACATTCGCCTTGCCGGAGAGTCTGCAATGTTCAGCCAGTCTTTCGTCAAAGTCGGCCTGCATCCTGACTGGGGAGGCACATATCTTCTGCCGCGCGTCGTGCCGACCAACATCGCCTGCGAGATGTTCTTTCTGGGCGATGCGTTCGATGCGGAACAGGCTCTACGCTTCGGCCTCGTCAACAGGGTCGTGCCCGACGCGGAGTTGCCAGCCGCGACGCGCAAATTCGCAGAGCGTCTGCGCGATGCGCCTTACGTCTCAATCGCTGCCGCCAAGCACGCCGTTTACATGAGCGAGTCCAGCAGCCTCGAACGCATGCTGCAATACGAAACCGAAGCGCAGCTACAGTGCTTTCAATCGCCGGAGGCGCGCGAGCGCGTGAGGGCATTTCTCGAAAGGCGTGAGCCGCGTAAAATATCCAGTGATGAGTGATGAGATAAAACCCTATCTTATCACTTATCACTTATCACTTATCACTTATCACTCATGAATAGACTTGCCAACAGAATCGCGTTGATTACGGGCGGCGGACGAGGCATCGGACGCGCCATTGCTTTTGCGTTTGCGCGCGAGGGCGCGCGTATGGCTGTGGTTGCGAGGACGGAGCAGGAGGTTGCGCGCGTTGCCGAAGAAGTAAGAGATGAATGCAAGGTTGAGACGATGCACGCCATCTGTGATGTGTCCGACGGGGAAAGCATCGCGCGTGCGTTTGCTAATGTCGAAAAACATCTGGGCGTTGTTGACATACTCGTCAACAATGCCGGAATCGCCGAGAGCGCGCCACTCGTTAAGACCAGCAATGAGTTGTGGCAGCGCCATCTCGCCATCAATCTTTCGGGAACGTTTTACTGTATGCGCGCCGCTCTGCCTCAGATGATCGAGGGTGGCTGGGGACGCATCATCAACATCGCTTCGATTGCAGGCAAGACCGGCGCGCCGTATATTTCCGCTTATACGGCGTCGAAACACGGCGTGCTGGGACTGACGCGCACAGTCGCGCTCGAAGTCGCAACTAAAGGCGTGACGGTCAATGCAATCTGCCCCGGCTATGTTGACACCGCCATGACAACGCGCGCACTCGAAACTATCGAAGCCAAGACGGGCAAATCAGCCGCCGATTCGCTCGAAGCGATTAAGCGCATGAACCCGCAGAATCGTCTCGTCACATCGGAAGAAGTCGCCGCGCTCGCCCTATTGCTTGCAAGCGAAGAGGGACGCGGCATCAACGGGCAGGCCATCAACGTTGACGGCGGAAGCGTACTCTTTTAGTAAAATTTTTGATTTTAGATTTTTGATTTGCGATTGGAAGAGGATTAAAACTTTCCTTATCCAATCAAAAATCTAAAATCGCAAATCTAAAATCTCCAATGTCTTTCAAACGCATCAATCCTGAATCCTTGGGACGCCCCAGCGGATACACGAACGGGCTGCTGACGACGCGCGACGTGAGACTTCTTTTCATCGCCGGTCAGATTGGATGGGACGAGTCGCAGAAGCTTGTCAGTGAGGATTTCGTAGAGCAGTTCGACCGCGCGCTGCAAAACGTGCTGGCAGTAGTACACGAAGCTGGCGGCGTACCCAATGGTGTTGCGCGCCTCGTCGTCTACGTCACGGACAAGGAAGAATACCGCGCACGCAGGCGCGAGATCGGGCTGCGCTGGCGCGCGCAGATGGATGACAACTATCCCGCGATGACGCTCGTTGAAGTCAAGAGCCTTCTCGAAGACGGCGCGAAGGTCGAGATTGAAGGCATCGCTGTAATATAGTGATAAGTGATGAGTGATAAGTGATAAGAAAGAATCTTCCTCTTATCACCTATCACTTATCACTTATCACTTATCACTTTTATGATTACCCCCGGCAGTTTCCTTTACGAAGAAAGCGATGCGGTCGCTTATCTCACGCTCAATCGCCCTGAGCGGCTCAATGCTCTGACGTTTGAAGTCTATCGTGAGTTGACCGAGACCTTCTCGGCTTTACGCGACGAGCGAAGCGTGCGCGCTGTAGTAATCCGAGGCGCGGGGCGCGCGTTCTGTTCGGGCGGCGACGTGCATGACATCATCGGCGAACTCTTCAAGCGCGACGTGCAGGGTCTGCTTGAGTTCACGCGCATGACCTGTGAGCTTGTGCGCAGCATACGCGCTTTACCGAAGCCTGTTATCGCCAGTCTCAACGGAACGACCGCAGGCGCGGGCGCGTGCATCGCGTTAGCGTCGGACATACGCATCGCCAGCCCGGATGCTAAGATTGCTTTTCTCTTCGTCCGCGTCGGACTCGCGGGCGCAGATATGGGCGCAGCCTTCTTGCTGCCGCGCGTGGTGGGTCTGGCTAAAGCAACGGAGCTGCTCTACACGGGCGACTTCATTTCAGCGTTAGAGGCGGAAAGAATCGGTCTCTACAACCGCGTCGTTAGTCCTGAAGAACTCGAAGCCGAGACACGTACACTGGCCGAACGACTCGCGCGCGGCCCGGCCTTCGCTCTCTCAATGACAAAAGAGATGCTTAACCGCGAGATGGACACGAGCCTCGACACCGCGCTCGAATGGGAAGCTCAAGCGCAGGCCATCTGTATGCAACACCCTGATTACCGCGAAGCCTACGAAGCGTTTGTCGAGAAGCGCGAACCGGGATTTAATAAAGTGATAAGTGATAAGTGATGAGTTGAAAACTCTTCTTACTTATCACTCATCACTCATCACTCTTATGGATAGTTTTATATCAGAGACGCCTTTCTTCACTCCGGCGCAGCGCAACCTGGCGACGAGCGTGGCCGGATTTATCGAGAGCGAGATTGAGACACGCTCCATTGAAGAGGAGCAGGAAGGCGTAGAGGTTGACGCGAGCTTTCGCGCTTACATAGATGTTCTGGCGAGAGCCGGGCTGTTGCGTTACGCGATTGCCGAACCCAATGGCCGGATAGACACGCGCTCGCTCTGTTTGTTGCGCGAATCGCTCTCCTATTCTTCCCCGCTCGCGGACCTGGCGTTTGTGATGCAGGGCTTAGGGACTTACCCTTTGAGCCTTGCTGCGCCCGAACACGTGCGCGATTTCTGGCTCTCGCGTGCCGCGAGTGGTCAGGCTATAGCGGCCTTCGCCTTAACGGAAACCGAAGCAGGCTCGGATGTCTCCGCTATCAAAACAACTGCGCGGCGTGAAGGCGATGCATACGTCATCAACGGGAGCAAGCGTTTCATCTCAAACGCGGGGCTGGCCGATTTCTACACCGTCTTCGCGCGCACCGGGACACGCGCAGACGGTCGCGCGGAGCTTTCCGCTTTCGTCGTCAGCGCGCGCATGCCCGGTTTCTCTGTGCGCGAGCGCACCGCGATGCTCGCGTCGCATCCAATCGGCGAGATTGAGTTCAACGGTTGCCGCGTTCCTGCGGAAGACATGGTTGGAAATGAAGGCGATGGCTTTCGGCTGGCGATGCAGACGCTCGACGCCTTCCGCGCAAGTGTCGGCGCAGCCGCGTGCGGCATGGCCGGACGCGCGCTCGATGAAGCGATTACTTACGCGAAGACCCGGCAACAGTTTGGACGCGCCCTATCGGAGCACCAGTTGATTCAGGAAAAGCTGGCCGACATGATGACGGAACTCGACGCCGCGCGCTTGCTCGTCTATCGCGCGGCCTATCTCAAAGATGCTGGCGTCGAGCGCGTCACACGCGAGGCGAGCGAGGCCAAGCTCTACGCGACAGAAGCTGCGGGACGCATCGTGGATAGCGCCGTTCAGATTCACGGCGGCGCTGGACTCGTGCGCGGCCATCGTGTCGAACGCCTGTATAGAGATGTGCGCGCTCTGAGAATCTACGAAGGCACGTCTGAGATTCAGAAGCTGGTGATTGCCGGTCAGCTTTTGAGAGATTAAATTTTCCTGCAATGAAAATTAACATCATCGGCGGCGGGCCAGCCGGGTTGTATTTCGCGCTCCTGATGAAGAAGCAGAACCCGGCGCACGTGATTACGCTCATGGAGCGCAACGCGCCCGATGATACGTTCGGCTGGGGCGTGGTCTTCTCCGACAAGACCCTCTCTTACTTGAAAGAAACGGACGAGGAATCTTACGCACAGATCACCGCGAGCTTCGAGATGTGGGACAACGTTGATGTGGTGCATCGCGGGCAGAAGATCACGATTCGCGGCAACCGCTTTTCCGGCATCGCACGCATCAAGCTCCTGCAAATCTTACAGCACCGCTGCCGGCAGCTTGGCGTTGACCTGCGTTTCCGCGCAGAGGTTTCCGACATAGATGCGCTGGCAGCAGACTCAGACCTGCTCGTCGGCGCGGACGGTATCAACAGCGCGGTTCGTCAAAGATACAGCGAGTTTTTCGCGCCTCGCTTGAGCGCAGGCAAGAACAAATACATCTGGTATGGGACGAATCAATTATTTCATGGGCTGACCCTGACCTTCCATGAATCAAAGGCGGGCGTTTTCGCCGCGCACTCTTACAAGTTCAACCGGACAACCAGCACGTTCATCGTCGAATGCGATGCGGAGACCTGGACGAGCGCAGGGTTCGAGAAGATGCCGGACGAAGAGACGCGCCGCTATCTGGCAGAAGTTTTCCGCGATGACCTGGGCGGACATCCCTTGCTCTCGAACAACTCGAAGTGGATCAACTTCGTCAACGTCCGCAACGAGCATTGGAGCCATGAAAAGATCGTGCTGCTCGGCGATGCTCTGCACACGGCGCACTTCTCTATCGGCTCCGGCACAAAGCTCGCGCTCGAAGACTCAATCGCGCTCTACAATTGTTTCCAATCAAGCAAAGGAGTGAAAGAGGCTCTGCGCGAGTTTGAGAGACGGCGAAAGCCCATCATCGAAGAATACCAGGAAGCCGCACACGAAAGTTTGCTCTGGTTTGAGAACGCCGGAAACTACATGCACCTTGAACCTCTGCCCTTCGCCTACAGTCTGATGACGCGCAGTAAGAAGATTGATTACGAGAATCTCAAAAGGCGCGACCCGCAGTTCATAGCGGCCTACGAAGCAGCGAGCATTTAAGGAAGCTGGATTGAAAAACGCGCCCACACTTCTGACGCGAGTTAGCCCAGGGAGCGACCTCTTGTTCTTCAGCACCCGCTATAGCCATTTGCTGGGAGCGCAGGCATCCCTGCCTGCAAAGCTTGCTACAGCAAGCTCAATGATTCGCGCCCTGCGTGCGCTCCCGGCTATACCCAATCGCAATTTGCTATAGAGAAACGCGTCGCCTTTATGACATGTTTTTAGCTCGCCATTCGCTCGCAAGCATCCCATAAACTGCCATATCAGTGAAGTGGTCTTGAAGCCATTCAGATTGGCGCAGGATGCCCTCCTGCGTAAAGCCTAGCCTCTCTGGAATGGCACGACTTTTTTGATTCCCCACAGCGCAACTTATCACTATTCGATTCAGGCCCAACTCCTTGAACGCATAATCAATCAAGACTCGGCAAGTCTTTGTAATCAGACCCAGACCTTCAAATGCGACTCCGACCCAGTAGCCAAGTTCTGTTGATTTGTTAGGCCAATCAATTTCGTGGTATCGGACAGTACCGGCCAGGATACCTTGATACCAAACGCCGACATTCAAACCTTTATTATCGGCAAGAAGGGCTAGGTCATGCCTGATTTTCTTTCTCACATCATCAAGAGATAAGTCTTTATCTAATTCAGCATGTCGTTCTCGATCCTCCACGATTAAGGCAAACACCTGCTCCGCGTGCCGTTCCTCAAGCAAGCGAAGTTCTATCTCTCCGCTGATTCTATAACTGAACATAGATACGCTATTCGATAGCTACGAAACTACGATTAGACCGCTAACGGCGGTCTAATCATTCTTAAAAGCGACTTTTACCGCCATCCTCAGTAAAACACAATCCTTATTTTGCGGCAGGGTGTAATTCCCCCAAAGGAATTTCTCTTAGTTCAATCTTCTCTCTTCCAATCCGGTGCGAGGAGGCGGCGGCGGCCATCTTCAGTTAATGGAATGTTCGGCTCATCCAGTTGCGCGCGATCCCAGAGCTTGCAGGTCACTTGCTTGTGCAATTGATCTAAGCCCTCGCAATAGTTCGTGTAGGTGCAGCGGCGCACCTCCTTCCCGCGCCCAATACGCACTTTCAAAAACCAGTCAGGGTCAGCGAGAGCCTGGCGCGCGAGGCCCGCGATGTCCGCCTCGTTGCTTTGAAGTATTTCCTCGGCTTGCTCGAAGGTGGCAAGCCCGCCCGTAGCGATGAGCGGCGTCGTGAAGCCCGCCGTGTTCACTGCACGCTTGATTGCGGCGACGAGCGGGAGGCTTCGACCAAATGGCCCGCGCTCATCTGAAATCACCGTCGGCATACATTCATAGCCACTGCGCCCCGTGTAAGGATAAACAGACTGCCCGACCTTCGGTTGCTTCGCGTCCTCAAACTTTCCGCCCTTCGAGATAGAAAGATAATCAAAGCCTGCGCGCGCAAACTCGACGCCGAAATAGACGGCATCGTCAATCCTGTTTCCACCTTCGATCACTTCATCGCCGAGGAAACGCACGCCGACCGTGTAATCACGCCCGACTCGCTCGCGCACCTCTCTATAAACTTCCAGCGGCAGGCGCACACGATTCTCTCTTGCTCTGCCGTAGCCGTCCTCGCGCGTGTTCCGCGCGCTCAGGAAAGAGGCCATCGTGTAGGCGTGCGCGTAGTGAAGCTCAACGCCATCGAAACCCGCAAGACGTGCGCGTAAGGCAGCGGCGGCGAAAATCTCAGGCAAGACTTGCGGGAGTTCGCGTATGTGTGTGAGATGCGTGTCCGTAACGCGCTCACGATAACCGAAGCGCAGCGATTCAAGCTCGCGCTCATCCAGGACACGATCAAGCAATTCATCCGGCGAAGACGAGAGAAAAGCGCGCACTTCCCTTTCATCCACATCGAGCCAGTGCGCATCATTAGTCGCTTCCACGAGCGCCAGGCGATGGCGTTCAGACAGAGAAAGAAACCGCTCGAAGAATTTTGATTTTTCGGGGCGACGCTTGACTGCGAGGAAATCTATGATCTGTATGAAAAGTCGCGTGTGGCCGCCGCTCGCACGCCGCACAGTCTCTACGAGTTGGCGCAGGCCGGGAATGTAGCGGTCGTGCCCGATTCGTAGAAGCGGCCCGCTGGCGATGTCGCGCACGCCTGTCGCTTCAACCACAATCGCGCCGGGTTGCCCTTCGGCGAAGCGCCTGTACCAGTCAAGATTTTCCTTCGTCACAAAACCATCATCGGTCGCGCGCCAGGGAACCATCGCCGGAACCCACGTCCGGCTTTCAAGCTCGATTGAACCAATCTTGATCGGTCGAAAGAGAAGCGATTGCGCGGCCTCTTCTTCGATCGGCCAGCGCGTTTCAGGAATCGCGTGTCGAATTGGATTTTCGGGATGCCACATATTGATGGTTGAGAAAGTGTAGCAGGTTTGCAAAGAAACGATGAACGCGGAATGCGGAACGATGAATTAAAAGACGAGCGGCTTTTCAGTTCATCGTTCATCGTTCCGCGCTCATCATTTCTCTTGTTTTGCTTACACATCGAAACTACTCTAGAATCATCGGGCAACTTCAAATGCAAAGGAGATAGCTTTTGACGGATGAGCTTTTAAGGTGGCGGGCGGAGTTTCCGATTTTGGAGAAGACTGTTTACCTGATCTCGCACAGTCTCGGCGCGATGCCGCGCGGGACTTACCAGAGTCTACAGGATTACGCCGAAGCCTGGGCGACGCGCGGCGTGCGCGCATGGGCTGAAGGGTGGTGGGAGATGCCCGTCACTCTGGGCGATGAGGTGGCGCGCATCATCGGCGCTGAGCCGAAGAGCGTGGCGATGCACCAGAACGTCTCCATCTGCCAGTCGCTCGTCATCTCCTGCTTCGACCCAGCGCCGCCTAGAAACAAGATCGTCTATTCGGAACTGAACTTCCCTTCCGTGATGTACGTCTATGAGGCTCACGCGCGCGATGGACGCCTGCGTATCGAGACGGTCAAGTCTGACGATGGCATCACCGTGCCGCTCGAAAGAATGCTCGCCGCGATAGATGAAGAAACCCTGCTCGTTCCCATCTCGCACGTTCTGTTCAAGAGCGCGTTCCTGCAAGACGCGCGCGCCATCACGGAGCGCGCGCATGAAGTCGGAGCAATGGTCGTGCTCGACACTTATCAGTCGGCGGGCACTGTGCCGTTCAGCGTCAAAGAGTTGAATGTGGATTTTGCGTGCGGCGGCTCGGTCAAGTGGCTGTGCGGTGGTCCGGGCGCAGGTTATCTCTACGTTCGTCCAGACCTGCAAAGCAAGCTTGAGCCGCGCACGACCGGCTGGATGGCGCACGAATCTCCGTTCGCGTTTGAAGGCTCGATGAAATATGCGCCGAACATCACACGCTTTCTGCATGGCTCTCCGGCCATCCCCGCGCTCTACGCGGCGCAGAGCGGCTATCGCATCATCAACGAAATCGGAGTTGAGGCGATTCGAGAGAAGAGCACGCGCCAGACGCAAATGCTCATCCAGTTGGCAGAAGAAGCGGGCTTTCGTGTGACGAGTCCGAAAGACCCTAACCGGCGCGGCGGAACTATCACCATTGCAGTCGAACACGCGGCAGCTATGACCAAAGAACTCATTCGCCGCGAGTTTATCGTTGACTACCGCCCCGGCGCAGGCGTAAGAATCTCCCCGCACTTTTACACTAAGGATGAAGAACTCGAACTCATCGTCCGCGAGATGAAAACCATCCGCGACACACGCGCCTACGCCGAGCACGAAGCGGCGGGAGCAGCATTTTAAGTGATAAGTGATGAGTAAAACCATTTTTCTTATCACTCATCACTCATCACTTATCACTCATCACTTATCACTATGAGCAAAGAATACGGGAGCAGCCCTCCGCTTTCTTACAATAAATATTTGCGGGTCGCTGACCTGATCGGCTTGCAGGATTGTCTCTCCGATCCGGCGCATCACGATGAGTTGCTGTTCATCACGATTCACCAAACGTATGAACTCTGGTTCAAGCAGATACTTCATGAGATTGACGCTGCTATTTCCGAGATAGATGAGGATCGTGCGGCGGCGGCCACTCGCAGCCTGCGACGTGTCGTTGAGATCGAGAAGGTATTAGTCGGGCAGATACACATCCTGGAGACGATGACACCGATCAGCTTTCTGGCTTTCCGGGATGAGCTGAACCCGGCGAGCGGTTTTCAGAGTATGCAGTTTCGTGAAATCGAGTTTTCGTCGGGGCTGAAAGACGCGACCATTTTAGATGGCTTCAGTTCCGATGAGTTTGCTCGCGCGCGTCTTCAAGCGCGTCACGACTCACCAACCCTGGCCGACGCTCTCTATGCGCTGCTGCGGCGGCGTGGGCTTGATGCGCCAAAGGATGACGTAAAGCTCTCAGTGGAAGAGAACCGCAAACGCTACGGCCAGCGCACGCGCGCGGCGCTCGAAATCCTCACACACTTCGAGACTCGCTATGAGGAGTTTCAACTAATCGAGAGCCTCATCGAACACGACGAGTATTTTTCTCTGTGGCGCTCGCACCACGTCAAGATGGTCGAGCGGATGGTTGGCGCGAAGCGGGGCACGGGCGGCTCGGAAGGCATTGGCTATCTGCTGACCACGCTCGACAAAAAATTCTTCCCTGAGCTATGGGAAGCGCGCACTTATCTGGACACAAAACACGGCGAAGGCGGCTGTCCTTTTGCCAGGGGATAAAGAGAAGTCAGAAGCCAGGAGCCAGAAGAAAAGAAAATCTGTTGAAGCGGTTTTCGCCTCTTCATTCTGGCTTCTGACTTCTGACTCCTGCATTACTTCATCAACGCCACTCGCGTTTTCGGGCCGACTTTGCCGTCCGCCTTCAGTTTCTTACTTGCCTGAAACTTCCTCACTGCTTCCTCTGTGCCCGGACCGTACACTCCGTCCACGCCTTTCGAGTCGAGGAACTTGAGCGCGGCAAGCCGTGTTTGAACGAGCCGCACATCCTCGCCGCGATCACCGCGAACAAGCATGCGCTCCGCCGGGGGCGGTTGAGGCTTCGGTGGCGCAGTAGGCGAGGGTGTGGAGGTCGGCTTTGCTCCTCCCAGCAGGCGCGATGCTTCCGCCCAGACAGCCTCTAGTCCGCCTTTCTTGTAGAGAGCAAGGCACTGCTTGATGGTGAGACCGCCGAGTTGCAGGTGTGGCTTGTCAATAAACTTCTTCCAGCTTCCGCCCCACTCAAGTCCCTGCTTTCCGCCTTCCGCGCCTATCGCCACCCAGACACTGTTCGGGGCATTCCATTGCGGTTGCCCATTCGTGAAGGGGACAACATCCACAGCGAGGCCATAGTTATGATTCGATTGCCCGCCTCTCGCTCTTGTCACTACAAGGCCCGGTTTGGTTCTGCCCTGGGCGAAAAGCGCATCCTGCTCTGCAATCGTGCGCAAGCCTTGAACAACTTCGATGTTGATGCCGCCCTGAGCTAGAGCGGCTGCCACCTCGCGCACGCGGCTGGCGAGTTCGGGGTGAACTTTCTTTAACCTGTTTTCTGAAGCAGTATTCACTGTCTTGTTCCTTTCCGAGTGGGGAATATTATTCCAACGTTTTGGTTTCGCTGCGATAGTGCGGGCTTCCCATGTACGATGCGAGCCAGTGCCGGTTAGAGTTCTTCGCGGCGCGTGATCAAGAGCATCATACTTACTATAACTTCCGTGTCGCGCGCAATGTTTTTCGTGCCGCAGGGATTATGGATAACGAAGCGCGCGTCCGTTTAGTTCATCACAGTGGACATCCGGCGTTCGGCAATATATCTTGCCTCTACATCCAGGAGAAAAGGCTGGCAAAGCGTTAAAATGGATTTTGAGTTCCCGGAAAAATTCAACATGGCCGACTACTTTCTCTATCACAACATAGAGGAAGGACGCGAGAACAAGACCTGTCTATACTTCCGCGACGAAACTTACACCTACGGCGATGCTGTGCGGCAGGCGAACCGCACAGGTAATGCTTTGCGAGAGCTTGGAGTTGAGATTGAAGACCGCGTGCTGATCGTTTTGCCAGACTGTCCTGAGTTCGTCTGGACATGGTTCGGCGCGAGCCGCATCGGAGCGGTTATCACGATGGTCAATCCGCTCCTGCCAGCCGAGGATTACAGATACTACCTGAATTACACGCGCGCCCGCTGCGCGATCATTCACGAATCGCTGCTGAAGAATTTTGAGGAAGCGGCGAAAGATGCGCGCTACCTGCGACATGTCCTCGTGGTGGGGCAGGGTGAAAGTGTGTTTCATTCCTTCGAGCAAATGGTCAATGCTCAATCGGATGAACTCGCACCCGCCGACACGCACCGCGACGACATTGCGATCTGGCTGTTCACTTCCGGCTCGACCGGACACCCGAAAGGCGCTGTGCATCTTCAACATGATCTGCCTTACAACACGGAAGTCTTCGCAAAGCGCACCATCGGCGTAAATGAAAACGACCTGACTGTCTCCGTGCCCAAGCTGTTCTTCGGTTACGCTACTGGCACAAACCTGCTCTTCCCCTTCGCAGTCGGTGGAGCGTGTGCGCTCTTTGCCGAACGCTCAACGCCCGAAAAGTTGTTTGAAGTGGTAGAGCGTTATCGCCCGACGATTTTGACCACAGTGCCGACGATGATCAATGCGATGCTGAATATGGAAGGCGGCGCGCAAAGAGATTTGTCCAGCCTGCGCTTCTGTTATTCGGCAGGCGAGGCTCTGCCCAGAGAGCTTTACACTCGCTGGATGGAAACCTTTGGCGCTGAAATCTACGATGGTATCGGTTCGGCAGAGATGTTTCATATCTACATCACGAATCGCCCAGGAGACGTGAAGCCCGGAAGTCTCGGACGCATCGTTGAGGGTTACGAAGCGCGCATCGTTGATGCCGGTGAACGTGAGGTTGCGACGGGCGAGATGGGGACGCTGCGGATCAAGGGCGATTCAGCCGCCCTCTGCTACTGGAACGCGCACGAAAAATCGAAAGAGACTTTCGCGGGCGACTGGTGCATCACGGGCGATCAATTCCACCTGGACGCGGAAGGCTACTATTGGTATCACGGGCGGACTGACGAGATGCTGAAAGTCTCAGGCGTTTTCGTTGCGCCTGCGGAGATTGAAAACTGCCTGCTGCAACACGAGGCTGTGCTCGAAGCGGCGGTCGTCGGTCACGAGGCAGGCGACGGCCTCATCAAACCCAAAGCCTTCGTCGTCGTTCGCCCACCCGCAGTGGCTTCCGACAAGCTCGCGCAAGACATCAAAGATTTCGTCAAATCAAAAATCGCTCTCTACAAATATCCACGCTGGATCGAATTCGTCTCATCATTACCGAAGAACGACCGGGGCAAGATTGATCGGAAAAAACTGAAGTAGTGATAGGTGATAGGTGATAAGAGAAAAGCTCTTTCCTATCACCTATCACCCATCACTTATCACTTATCACTTATCACCCATGATTTTCTCCACACACATCAAAGTTCGCTTCGGCGATGCAGACCCGGCGGGACTTGTTTACTATCCAGTCGTCTTCCATTACTGCCACGTCGCTATGGAGGAGTTTTTCGCCGAGCGTTGCGGAATCGGTTATCACGCTCTGATGGTAGACGAAGGGATAGGCTTTCCGACCGTCAACGCGCAGGCAGAGTTTTTCGTGCCGCTCGTGTACGGCGACGAAGTTGAAGTTGAGGTATCGGTCGCGCGCGTGGGCCGAAGTTCCGTGACCTTTGAATACAACATCAGGCGCGCGAGTGACAACGCTCTTTGCGCCCGCTAGACTCAAATCCACGTTGCGATGAGCTTAGAGACGCGCAGTTCCGTGCCGATTCCCGACAAGTACCGCACAATTTTTGCGGAAAATGCCGGATAGCTAAGCCTTCGCCGACGATCAAGCCTCGCAGACTAAGCAAATCAGACTCGGCTTTTTGGAAAACCAACCCTACTGAGCGTTTCTTTATAGCAGAAAACAAGAATTGCCCGACCGGAGGATTGGAAAACTCAATGAATCGAACACTTCTCTCTCTTGCAGCCCTGATTATTTTTGGCCTTCCAAGCGTTGCGCTGGCCGACACCTTCACCTTTACGCCCAACCCAACAGACTTAAACGACCTGGATCACCATAGTGTTTACACCTGGCGCATGGCGGCCATCGTGCCGAGCGGGCAGGTCATCACCGGGGCCAAGATCACGATCAAAAACATCGCCAACTGGGATAACAACCCCAACAGGTTATTTATTCACCTGCTCGACACAGCCAAGGCCGCAGGCGTCGCTTCGTTTATTGATGACCCGACCGGCAGCGTGCCGGTGACGGATATTAGGGACGATTTCACCGACCCGCGCTATCACAGCCAGTCCAACTGGCTGGTGGCTAACGGCACAGCGGACACGTTTCTGACCTCAGCGTCGTTCACCATGACGCCGACAAATTTCGTCTTCAATTTCACCGCCGCGCAATTGAATGTACTCTCGGCCTACATCGCCAACGGCGGGAACCTGGCGCTTGGCTTTGATCCCGACTGCCACTTCTTCAACGACGGCATCACGTTTGAGTTCACGACCGGCACTGCGCCTGTTCCTGAACCGGCCACGATGTTCTTGCTCGGCACGGGATTGGCGGGCGTTGCTGCCAAAATACGTAAACGCCGCAAAGCCGGGAAAGATAGCGCCGCCGCATAAAAAAGTTTCTCAATTCTCCTGCCAGACTAAACGGCGCGGATGGAGGGTGCTCCTCATCCGCGCCAATTTTTTTAACGATGAATGCGGAATGATGAATGATGAATAAAGGCGCTGGCTTTTAATTCATCATTCATCATTCCACATTCATCATTTTCCTTTACTGTCTGCGTAAGCGTTGCGCTAGTGTGCGGAGCACGCTTGCTGCGATTGTCGAGTCGCGGTTGAGTGCGGCGCGGAAGGCATCTCCGTTCAGGCGCAGGGCGCGTGTGCCTTCATCGCTGGCGACGAGGGTAGCGGAGCGTGGAGCGGGATCAAGCACGGCCATCTCGCCGATGAAGCCACCTGCTTTCTCAGTTCCGATGAGCTTTTCGCCTGCGCCATCTTTTTTCAGAATCCTGACCTCTCCCGCCAGCAGGATGAAGACTTCGTTGCCCGGCTCTCCCTCAACACACAGGGTTTCGCCCGGCGCGAATTCATCTTCAGTGCTCGCACGCGCCAGTTCCCCTAACCCTTCAGGCGCGATCTTGGAAAACATCGGCGCGGAGCGCAGCGCAATCATCTTCTCGATGGTGATGAGTTGGCGATGAGCGTCCGTATCAACCCCTCCGCGCTCTTTCAAATGCAGGGCGGTCTCGCGCACCAGCTCATGCTCGTCCGCACTCATTCGATTCAAAAGCTCTGGCCCGGCTGCGCCACGCTCGCCGAGAGCGTAGAGCGCGACGGCGCGAATGTAGGGATCAACGCTCGTCGTGCGCGCATAGAGCATGTCTGTCAGCGTCGGCATGGAGGATTCGGAGAGCGCAGTCTCTCGATAGGTCTTGACGAGCCGCTCGGCAATCGCAGGCGCGACAACCGTATTCAACTTTTCGATGACAGACTCGCGCTCCGTTTCATCGGAGCTGAAAAGCCCATGTCGAAGAATTTGGCTCATCTCGTCATCCATCGTGAAGCTCAAGCCACGCACGAGGCTATCAACGGCGCGAGCGCGCTTGCGCCGCAGAAGCTCTTTGAGAAAATCGTGCGTCGGCGTCGGCCAAAGCTCAAGGGCTTCGATGGTCTTTGCGGAGCGTTCGATGACCGCCGCGTGTTCCGCGAGGCGCGCACCAAGTCCGCGCTCTCCGCCCAGCACATCGTCGAGCACAGCCGCGTGCTCCTCTTTCGTGACGCGATATTCGGAGCGCAACTGGACGATGAAGCTATCGTCGAAAGAGCCTTCGGCGGCGAGCACGTGGTCTAGATAGCTTTCGAGCGCGTGACGATAGGTTTCAAGTTGCAGGCGCTTCTCCGCAGAAATCTGTTTCGACGGGTCGAGAAGCTGTGCGCGCTCTTCTTCCGCGAGCGCGGCCATCACCTTGTCGTGATCCGCCTTCTTGATCTGCAACTGGTTACGCAAAGATTCCAGAAGCTGCACCTCTTCGCGCGTCACAAATCCGTTAGCCAAGGCTTCGCGCACGGCGTCTTTGTAAATGTCCAAGACCTGTGCCGCTCCCTTGGCGCTCTCGCGCGTCCGTATGTTGTGAATCAGAAACGCTTCATGCAGATCGCGCGGCGGCTTGTCAGTCCACTCCCAACGCTTGATGACGTTGCGCGCCAAGGTTTCTTCGGCAAACGTCGTTTGCCTACGGCGCATGCGGCGCGCAAGGTAGAGCGTCGCCGTCAGCACAACGATGATGATAAAGATGTGCGGCACGGCCCAGGGCGCTCTCCAAAGGGTCGGCGCGCCCGCGAAAGTGTAGAAGGTGATGAAGGCTGTGGCTGCTGCAATCGTAAACATCACGTGGCGCAATCGTCCCGCTTCCATCTCAGGGTCGCGTTGTCTGAGGAAGCGTCCGACGGGGCGTTCGAGCATCCAGAACAGGGCGTAGCTTGCGAGCGCGCAAACGGCCAGCGTCAGAATCGAAGCGAGCGCGCGGGGCACGGACGGGAGAAAAAAGAAGCCAGCGGTTTCCGCATTACGTCCCGGCAGGAAGGCCCAGTGCATCACCATCGCCTGCTTTGTCCACTGGCCGTCGAAGTAGTAGCTCCAATCTCCGGCTTGCAGGTAATAGTAGAAGTAGAAGCCGAAGACCAGGCCGGGAAACGCGAAATAGACGAAACGCTTGGGGCGCGAGTCAATCTCCTTCCAGTAGCCGTTCTCCTCGTTGATGTCCGGGCAAGACTTTTTGCACGCGGTGCATTTCGTGCATTGTGAGTTCTTGGTTTCGCGCAGGCCGTGCGGCTCCGTGTAAATCTTTTCGATGAAGGAGAGCGGGCAGATGTAGTTGCACCAGGTCTTGCCCGTGTAGGAGACGCCGAAGATGAGCGCGGCAAACGCGATCATCACGAAGAAAGCGGAGATGGCGTGGCCGTCTCCGTTGGTGGCGATCAGGCGCATCCAGAGCGAGAAGAAGAAGACCGCGAAAGAGACGTAGTAATAGTTCGCTTCGAGCCAGGGTGAAGCCTTCAGGATGCCTGGGCGTTTGAGGCGGACAGGTATCTGCGAGAAAAAAGCGAGCGGGCACAGACGCCGCCAGCGATGATAACCGACGAGTACGATAAACAGAGGAATGCCCGCGACAACAACCGTCCAGACAACGCGCCCCGCAATGCTTTCCATCATCGCCAGGTGAGAGAAAACGGGGACGGCGATGAAAACCACGAGCGCGGCCCACTTGACAGGCCCAATCCACCATTCGGCGTCAGCCTCGTTCGGCTTCTTCGCCATAACGGGCAAGCTCCTGGTCGGTGTCGCAGGGTTTCGAGGTGTGGCAGCGGCCATATATTTAGTGATAAGTGATGGGTGATAGGTGATAGGAAAGAGCTTTTCTCTTATCACCTATCACCCATCACCTATCACTTATTGTCAGCTTCGCCCGGCGCGTGTCTTGAAGGGCCATTCGGTGGCGAGCGGCGATTCGATGTTCACCTTCACGTTGAGATAATCACGCATGACGCCTTTGAGATTCCCCATCTGCTCTTCCTCGTTGCGCCGGAAAAACTCGCTGCGTACTTCGTCGGGCGTCAACACGAAGAAGAGGCGCGGAATGTTGCGAGTCGTGCCGGGGCTGCCCTCCTTCGGATTCTTAACGCCAGGGTTGAGATAGTCTCCCTCATCAAAGTTGCGGACGTGACATTGGATGCAGGTCATCCCGCGCTCTTCAAAGAGTCTCCGGCGCGGATCGTTTAAGGCGGTCTCGGCGACCATCTGCTTCTGCTTGAAGTCGAGCGCGAAGTGAGACGCATCAATCTGGCTTGGCTTAACTTCCCCGTCGTGATCGTCCGGGATGGAGGAGAAATTTCCTACATCAACCAGCTTGTCAAAGCCTGGGATGAACGCCGCGCTCTTCGGATCAAAGGCAGGCGCGGGCACACGCCTGTAGGCCGTGCCGTCAGGAGTCAGCTTAACGCTCGTCGCAAAACCATCAATGGGCAGGTTGCTGAAAGCGAGCACCTTCGTCCCGTTTTTCTCAACCGGCACAACTTTCATCACGCCTAGCGCCCAACCATCGCCGCGCAGGTACTGGCCCTTCGCGTCCAAAGTATCGTCTCCGCCGAGGCGTGCGTTGTGAGGCAGAGCGGCGAAGTTCGCCTGCATTGTGGGATCGTCTTTGTCGCTGTAGTTGACGACCGCTGAGATGAAGTCGGCGAGCGCCTCGCCGTAGGTTTTCTTGTCGCGCGCGACGAAGGGCTTGAGGTCAGCGCCGTCGAAGAAGGCATTGTAAAGGAGCGTGGCGAACGTCTTGTTGTTCTTCTGCCGTGCGGCATCGTCTTTGTCTAAGTCAGGGTCTTTCAGACGGGTAATGCGCATGCGCGGCATCAGGTAAACGGGCTCCGGTGCGACCTGGTTGCGATAGACCAGGCGCAGCTCGAAGATACGCTTGTTGACGCGCGGGCGCACCATAATGAGCCGCCAGTTCTCAGCGTTCCACTGCGGGTTGAACTTTGGGCTGTCGGGATTGATCTCTTCGTTGTGATGAAGCGCGGCTAGATTACGCAGGGTGTCGCGGAAGAGACTCGCGCCTGTGGCGGGCTGGATGCCGTTATCAGGCTTGATCTGCTTGCTCGCCTCAATCGCGGCGATGCGGTCAAACATGGCGATGATAGGCCAGCGCGCGTTTGCCGTCGCTAACCGCTCAGGGTCTGTAATCGAGATGAGCGTTTCGACGGCGAGCGGCGCGGGCGCTACCGTCGGGAGAGAAACAGGCTTCGGCGCAATCTCAATGTTGAAAGTTTTCAACAGGGTTCGCTGCTTTCCGCCGTCGCGTGGAAACTCCGTGATGCGGACTGCAAACTGCCCCACGCGGCCATCCGCTTTGCGCGGTGTCCAGTCAACGGTCAAAGTCTTCTCGTCGTACTTCGCGGACGCGGGCTTCTGCGTCATCTCAACGCGCACGTCGTCCTCCTCTTCGTCAATCACGGAGATGCCGAAGAAGATGCGTTGGCCGACGCCGACGCGCTTGTACCTGATCTCTCCCATCTCCGGCGGGTGATTCTCCTGCGCCATCGTTAGAGCGGGCGCGAGAAGAGAGCGCACAGGCGACCGGCTCCCGGCATCGGCATGAAAGCGCGAGATAAACATCACGCTCACCAGAGCGCAGAAGAGGGCCAGGCTAAACAGCTTGAGCGAGCGGGCGTTGGGGGTGCGGCGAACTTTCATCATTTCTCCAAAAACAAATTATCCAGAGTGTAAGCGGGAGACTTTTTCTAGATTCATGCACAGAATTTGAACGCGCCGAAAGCCGGTTTTTGCCGGGATTGGGCAAACGACGGGAGACATCATGCTTCAAAGGCAACAGTCACGTATCTTCGATGCTGCGCGGCGCGGTTGTCAAGCACGGCCTGTTTCAACAAGACCATTTGGAGAGTTCGAGGCTTTGTGTTTGCAAAATTACTTTGGTCGGAGATTAGCCAAGAATAGCGTTGACATCTAAATTCAGATTTGGGCTGGCTGGTGAGATTAAGGATTCGCCGCGCTTTAAGATTTGAGTTATCTGATAAGCGCCGTTGGCAGGCTGAGAGTAGAGTTCAACCGTCTCGTCAGACAAGTTGACGAGCCAAACTTCCTGCAACCTTGCCTGGGCGTAGAGCGGCAACTTTATTTCTCGATCAAACTGTGTGGAAGAATCCGCAACTTCCACTACCAGCAAAACGTCTGCGGGTGTTGGATGCCCCTGCGCGTAAAAATCAGGGTGAGGGCGAAGCAAGCTGATGTCTGGCTGCGGCTCCGAATAATCATCTAAGATAATCGGATTCTGCACACGCACAATAACATCCGATGCAACGAGTCTATTCAAGAGCTTGTTGAGGCGGTTAACACACGCCGCGTGGCGACTACCAATCGGACTCATCTCGACCACCTCACCCTCAATGAGTTCAACGCGGTCTCCTTCCGAAAGAATGCCAGCGTCTGTCATCCGGTAATATTCGTTGATATTGAAATGTCGCCGCGCGATTTGAACTGACATAAATCTTCACCCTGTTTTCATCTCGTCGTCAGGATAATAGCACAAGACCATTGGATTGATGATTGAGTATAGAGACAGTAGAATACTAACTCAAATATGGAAATAATCTATCTGCCGTATGTTTGAAGCATAGAAGGTGACGAAATGAAGTGCTTGGTCTGCAAACATAATCGCTTTAAGAAAGGCACTACGGTGCTACTGATTGAACGCGGCAATGCCATCTTGCTCATCACAGATATACCTGCGCGCGTGTGCGAAAACTGCGGTGAGACGTATCTTGATGAAGAGACCGCGCAGGAAGCTCAAGACCTGGCAAACGAGACCTTGAGCGGCGAAGTTAATTACGCCAAAGCGCGCGGCAAGCGGGAAGTTTTGGTCACAGCATTTAGTTGAATCCTCACTGAAGGGTAAGACGCCAAACGCTTGAACTGAGCACAGGCATTCAGCCTTCAACGCAAGAAAGCTTTTGAGAAGAATGTTATCTGGCACTAGGCTCGAATGAGTTTATAGGCACTGCCTAGTTTTGATTGTCTTCGCTTTGCTCATCCTCAACAAGACGTACATCGGTAATTTCGCTTCTGAAACTACGCAGGAGTTGCTGCACACCTGGATGCTGTTCAGCCAATACTCTTAATCGCTGTTTCTCTAAATTCGCCTCTTCTTTAGACAATGAACTAGACTGATCGCTATTCACATTTCTATCATTAACAATTATGCGGATACCAATATCTCGACCCAATACTTTTCTACAAACCTCACGAAGAATCTTAACACTTTCAGGTTTAGCAAGATTATCACGCAAGTGTTTAGCTTCAGGGGAAAATTCAACGTAGAGTTCATTCCCTTCAATAGTGGCTCGGCTCGCCCCTTCAAGAGCAATAACCAGAAACATTCGCTGCCTCTTTTCTAGCTCACTTTTTATACGCTCTAGATCAGAATCTGCACTTCTTGGAGCCTTTAGCGCTTCTGCTTCAAGTAAAGAGGTCGGAAGTAGCTGAGCAAGGGTACGTGTTGTTTGTAATAGTTCTTCCAAAATGTCACGATCCGGTCGTATTTCCACTTTAGGCTCATTATCTTTGGCAGCTTCAATCACTTCACTTACGGCTTGTTGCAAATCAGGCCACCATTTATAGAAAGCCCGTTCAATTAGAGAGTCATTGAAGCGAGAATCTCCTAAGAAATTTCCTATATCTTTCACTAATCTGAGCATATCTATTTCGGAAATAGTGGTGGCCTGAAATTGTGCAAGCGGGCCATTAAGGTATGCTGGAGATAAATCAATGAGCAAAGGCGTAACGCGAGAACGATTGATACTTCTTGATATAGCGCCCGCTTCAAAGAGTATCCAAGGTTTATTCATATTTTCGCGAGTCAAACAAACAATACTAAAATCAGATTCATCAAGTTTTTTATCAATATCAGCAAACCAGCGGCTACCTTTCTCTATATCTTCGGAAGAAACATAAGGCTCAATGACTTGTATGACGTTCTTTAGCCATAATCTAAGAATCAAAGCTACTGCTTGACTTAACTCTCCTGACCAACTAATAAATATTTTCATACGAGCCTCTTATAGAAAATTCTATCGCCCTAATGTGTATTTTACCGCAGAAATGCGATGGAAGTCCGCCATAAGTGCGTAACAGTGTAGTTCAGGAAACCTATGTCCTATCTTTAGGCTGAGATACTTCTAGCATTAGACAGCTAGAGATCTCGCAGCTTTCTTCAGTTGCGCCGATCTAAATTATAGTCGCGCAGGCGGCGATAGAGGGTGGAGGGTGAGATGCCGAGGATTTCGGCGGTCTTGCCGCGATGCCAGTTGGTTTGTTCGAGGGCGGCGAGGATTTGCTGGCGTTCGACTTCGCGCAAGGAAGCGGGCGCGGCATCGCCTGGTGCAACGGTATTTGATGATGTAGATGAGTCTCCGGTAGCAGCCGCCGCCGTAATGAAAGGAGCAGTTGAGGGGCGCGCGACTTCGGGCGGCAGTTCGTTGACGGTGATGCGACCGTCGTTGGCTAGAAGCACAGCGCGCTCCAGGCAGTTTCTGAGTTGGCGGACGTTGCCGGGCCAACTGTAGGAGCGAAGCGCGGCGAGGGCTTCCGCAGTGAGTTCGGGAGGGTTTGCGCCGCCGACTTGTTTGAGCAGGTGCTGCGCGAGAGGCTCTATGTCTTCGGGTCGCTCGCGCAAGGGCGTGAGCGCGATCTGGAATCCGTTGATGCGATAGAGCAGGTCTGCGCGGAAACGACCGTCTGCGACAACCTCATCAACGTTGCGGTTCGTCGCGGCGACGATGCGGACGTTGACCTCTACTTTACGCACGCCGCCGACGCGATAGAAGGTGCGCGTCTCAATCGCCCTTAAAAGTTTCGACTGCAACTGCGTCGGCAATTCCGTGATCTCGTCGAGGAAGAGCGTGCCGCCGTCCGCCAGCTCAATCAATCCTAACTTGCGACCTTTCGCGCCGGAGAAGGCTCCCGCCTCGTAACCGAAAAGTTCGGATTCAAGGAGCGATTCCTGAAAGGCAGCGCAGTTGAGATCAATAAAGGAAGCGTCGCCGCGATTAGAGAGGCGATGAACGGCGTGCGCGATCAGTTCCTTGCCTGTGCCTGATTCGCCCGTAATCAAGACGGACGCATCCGAAGGCGCGACGCGCTCGACGAGGCGTATGGCTTCGCGCATCGCAACGGAGCTTGAGACGATCTCAGGCATCTGCGACTGGCGGGCTAGTTGCTGTCTGAGGCGTTGATTGTCCACACGCAAGCGGCGCTTTTCGGCAGCTTGCTTGACGAGCGCGTCGAGTTCTGTGATGCGGTAGGGTTTGGAAAGATAGTCGTAAGCGCCGAGCTTCATCGCCTCGATTGCCGTCTCGACCGTAGCGTGCCCCGTCAGCATGATAACTTCAGGCGGGTTGGGACGCTCATGAACGCGGCGCAGCAGTTCCATGCCGTCCATGCGCGGCATGTTGATGTCGCAGAGCAGGACATCTACGTTGCCTTCTTCCAGCCGCCGGAGCGCGGCCTCGCCATCGGGCGCGACATCCACGCGGTAGCCCAGACGCTTTAGCTCCTTCTGTATGACAAGCCGCAAATTGGCTTCGTCTTCGGCAACGAGAAGTCGCGCACCCTTCGTCTCGCTCAAGTCAATCAGTCTCCATCTTCTGGATTGGCGGCGGGAAGCGAAATCGTGAACGTCGTTCCCGTTCCGACCGCCGATTGCACTTCAAGGCGTCCGCCGTGCTCAGCAACAATACCATAACAGACTGCCAGCCCAAGTCCTGTGCCGCGCCCGATCTCTTTGGTCGTGAAGAACGGGTCGAAAATTTTGGTCATATTCTCAGGCGCAATCCCTACGCCTGTATCGCCCACCTCAATCAGCACGTGGCCGTTCTCCTTGCGCCCGCGCAAAGTCAGGCGACCGCCTTCGGGCATCGCGTCAATGGCGTTTGTGGCAAGCGCGATCACGGCCTGCTGCAACTGTCCTTCGTCGCCTGAGACCGGAGCAACGTCGTCCGCCACTTCGATTTGAATCTCGATGTGTTGGCCGCGCTGCTGGTGTGTGATGAGCCGCGCCGCAGAGCTTATAACTTCGCTGACCTGGACGAGCAAATGCTCGCCTGCGCGCGTCCGGCTGAAATCTAGCAGGCCGTTGGTGATTGACTTACAACGGAAGGCTTCACTGCGAATCAAAGTAAGATACTCACGCAAGTCTTCAACTTCGGGCGAAGAATCAAACGCGCCTTCCTTGAGACGCGATTCGAGAGCTTCGGCGCAGGCAGAGATGGTCGCCAGCGGATTATTGATCTCATGCACCACACCCGCCGCCAGACGACCTACGGCGGCCAGCTTCTCAGCACGCGCAACGGCGCGGTTGGCCTCGACGCGCGCCGTGATGTCTTCGCCAACCGTGATGATATGTGTGGGTTTGTGGCCTCCGCTGCCGCCCCCGGCGCGCATCGGAATCTTGCTGACTAGCCAGTGATGAGACTCACCGTTTGGGCCTGTGGTCTCTTGCTCGATACGCTCAATCTCGCCTGTCTCGAAGGCGCGGGCAAACTCGTGTTCGAGAACAGCGCGCTTTTGCCGCGTCAGCACGTCGAAGATATTCCGGCCCAGGGCGCGCCCGCGCGGGATGCCCTGCCCGCCCAGCTCTCTGTTGCGATTCCAGGCAACGATCTTGTAGTTGCGGTCAACCGCGTAGAGCGAAAGCGGAAGGCTATCAATGATTGCCTCCGTGAAGCGGCGCTGGGCTTCCGCCTCGGCTGTCCGGTGCTCGACCTCAAGAGCGAGCGTGGCAGAAGACTGGCGAGCCGCCTGGTAAAGAGTGACGACGTGCGCGGCGAGCGCGGCCTGTTGCGCCGCAGCATCAACGAGCCTTACCTTAGTTTCGCCGCAATCGTTTGCGTTATCGAACCCGACAACGATGATTCCTTTAGTGCGACCGCTGAAGCGCAACGGCGCAACGTATTCGACACGGTGCGCGTCGTCGCGCAGAAAGAAGCTCGCCGGATCATCAACAAGCGTGGAGGTTGAAGAGGCTGAGGAGGTGAGCCACGCCTTCAGGCGATCCATGTGAATGAGCGAGGCGTCTTCCGCGCTGCCTTCACGGTCGAAGGCGCAGACGGCGAGCTGCTCTTGATTGATGTTGACGGCAGCGGCGCAAAGAGTAGCGCCTGTTCCCTCGTAGGTTGCGCCCGCGACGTGGCGCACGACCTGCTCAGGCTCAAGCGCGCGAAGAAGCCCGCGCCCCAAGTCGGCCAGAAATCGTAGCTCAAGGTTGCTGCCGACCAGCGCCCATTCGCGCTGCGCGGTTTCAAGGTGAGCACTGACGCGCGTCAGTATCTCGCGCGGCGTCGAAGGCTTGACGATGTAGTCGTCCGCTCCGGCGGCAAACGCTTCGACCTTGCGGTTTTCATCATCGCGCGCAGAGAAGATGACAATGGGGAGTTGTTTGGTCGCAGCCTGAGCGCGCAGCAGGCGGCAGAGGGCGAGGCCGTCCACGCCAGGCATCTCGACATCCAGGATAACAAGGTCGCAGTGTTCCTTATGAAGCAATTTGAGAGCTTCGGGCGCGTCCGGCGCAACGAAAGCGCGATGCCCTGCGCTCTCGAAAATCTGGCGCAGGCGGCGTCGGACGCTCGCCTCGTCGTCAACGATGAGCAGCGTGGCAGTTGCGGCGATGGTCCCGGAAACAGCAGACATTCAAGTAAGGTTAAAGAAAAAAGGTAAAGGTAATAAAGTCAGGCATGCAAGAGGCATCAATCGCTTCCTGTTCACCCTTCAATCAATGCCCCACAAGGATTGAATGCGATGGAGAGCGGGTTTGTCAAGAAGTCCTAAGTCGTAAATCGTGAATCGTAAATCGTGAATAGATAAAAACCGCTTTCGTCTGTTCAGGATTTACGATTCACGATTTACGATTTACAATGCGGAGGAGCGATTGAGTTCTGCGGTTAAGGCCCGCCAATCGCTTCAAGCTTGCCCAGATGCCTCACACGAATCCCCCTGACGTTGTGTAGTTTCGCTCTCCCGGCTGGCTCTTTTGAGAACGCCAAAGCGTTTTCGCGGACGTTAATAACGAAATGCCAGAGTTCATACGTTCTATTGCTAACCGGCTGCGCGAGTTTGTGGGCAACCGCCGACACGCGCCGCGATACCAGACGCATCTCGAAGTCGGGCTGGCGTTGAGCGTCAGCTTGCCCGGCGTGAAAGCGAGCGCGCAGCGTTTGGAAGAGTTGAGGCTCGCAGGTTACACGCGCGATATCAGCGAGAGCGGATTGGCGCTCATCGTGCCCGCCATACGCATCGGCGGCCAATACATCACAGACGGCAATCGCACGCTGCAAATCATGCTCAAACTTCCCACCGGCATCATCAAGCTTCATGGCACACCTGCTCGCTACAGTCCATTGGACAAAGACGCAACCGATACAGGCTATCTTATAGGCATCCAGATTGAGAGAATGAGCGACAACGACCGCGCGCTCTTCAAGGCATATTTGGAAACGCTAACGAAGGGATGAGAGTTAAGGGATGAGGGATGAATGAAAAGAAAGAGCGGAGACAAACCAGTTCTTGCTCTTCTTCATCCCTCATCCCTTAAAGACGATCTCGCCGAAGGCTTCGGGGACGTGAAAGTGAGGTTGCTCGGTGCGTGTCGGTCGCCATGTGAGGTAGCCGCGCGTTTCACCTGCGCCGACGCAACGGAAGAGATTACCGCGCCAGCGATCATTCACTCGCGGCGTATGGCCCAGAGCTTTCCAGGGGATGCGCATCGCAATCCAGACCGAGGTGCCACCGATTGTCGCAGCCACTGTCATTCCTGAATGGAAATCCCAATCAGTCTCCCGCTCTTCCGGTTTCCAGTGAATCGCTAAATCCAGCCACTCGCCTGTCGGCGCAGCCTCAAATTCAAAATAGCGCTCAGGACGACCGGCGTCCGGCGCGATGAAGATTTCGCACACGTCACGATCCCACAGGCCGATGGTCTTTTGATCTTTCTGCGGAGTTGCGCTCAAGATGAGCGGCTCGTCCTGGCTGCAAACGAAGCGCACGCAAAGCGCTTCATCCGACCACAACAGCCTCGCTTCAGCATGACGCTTGACGGGCGCTTCCTCGCCTGACCAGTAGCGAGTGATATGTATAGCGTCAGCTTTGTTCCACGCAGCGTGGCCCAGGTCTGAGGCTGCCGGGGCGTGAGCTACACGCTGCGCCTTGATTACATTTTCAGCTTCGCGTTTCAAATTCTTCCGCACCATAACAGCAGGCATCAGCCCTGCTAAACAGGCTATAGACCATAGACTCTGGACGACAATTCGTCTTCTTCCATTGTCTATAATTGGCTGCTCATCGTCCATTGTTCATCCGGCAGCAGCTTCGACTGGCTGCTCCTACGGGTTATCTTAAAACAGGCCGCGCACCCAGCCGCCATCTACCTGCAAGGTAACGCCCGTGATGTAAGAGGCGCGCTCGGAGGCTAGAAAAGCGACGGCTGCCGCAATCTCTTCCGCGCTCGCCAGACGGCGCATCGGAATCTCCGCAGCCCACATCTCGATCATCTCTTCTTTCGTCTTGCCTGCGGCGCGTCCGCGCGTTTCGGCTAGCTCATCCTGATGCTCTGTCAAAGTGTAGCCGGGCGCAACCGAATTAACCGTCACACCGTCCGGTGCGATTTCAGTTGATAAAGTCTTGGCCCAGCCCGTCAGTCCTGCGCGAATGGTGTTGGAGAGAAGCAGGCCGTTGATAGGTTGCTTGACGGAGATGGAAGTGATGTTGATGATGCGTCCCCAACGCCGCTCGCGCATTGAAGGAACAACTAGCTGCGCCAGTCGAATTGCCGAGAGCGCGTTTAGCTCAAACGCCTTGCGATACATCTCAAGGCTCGTCTCAGCAAAACGGGAAGCGGGCGAGCCTCCGGCGTTGGTCACAAGGATGTCAACGCGCCCCGCCCTCTCCTCTGCCAGTCGAACGAAGCGCGCAGCATCTTCATCGCTCGTCACATCGGCACGCACGCCGACGACCTCTGCGCCCGTCTCATTGTGTATGCGCTCGGCTGCTGCTGCGGCGCGCGTCTCATCACGCGAACAGAGAAACACGCGCGCTCCCTCGCGCGCCAGTTCACGCGCCGCCGCAAAGCCTAGCCCGCTACTCGCCGCAGCAATAAGCGCTACACGCTCACGCAATCCCAAATCCATCTCTCAATTCTCCCTTGTTTGCTCGAACGCTTCCAGACATGCCGCCAGCAGATGCAACGGATCGTCGCCGTGAAGCACGCAGGCTGCCGTGCGCTTCGGAAAAATTTGGAGAAGCCGCTCGGCCTCATCCGCCACCCCGCCCGTTCCTGTCAAACAGCCAATCACACGGCCTTCATCATGCGCGATGGTGAACTCGTTAAGCGACCCCCACGAGCCGCCGATGAAAAGCGCAACGTCGCAAGAGCGCACGAGCACCACGTTGCGCCCTTTGAGGCCAAAGCCTGTATAAATAATCGCGTCGCAAGCGTCGAGCGGCAAGTTATATTTTTCGACGTGCTCGCTCTCGCTCGCGGCAGGCGAGACCCCTAAGTGAAACGCGCCCGCTTCACGCGCACTCTTGCCGACAATATAAGTCAGCCCTGTAGTCGCGCCCGTCAGCAATATTAGATTGCGCGAGGCTACGGCGCGTCCCAGAGCCTCGGCCTTCTCCCGCACGGCATCTGTGACGCCCAGCGGCAGCGTGTCGTTTGCCGAACCCATCACGCCAACTTTGATCTTCATTCTACTCCAACCACTTTGCTTCGACGCTCAAGCAAGACCACATCTCGCCACGCACCGCCAAGCCAACCGATTCGCTCGCGTCTTCCGACTTCTCTAAAACCGCATCGCTCGTGCAGTGCGCGGCTCGAAACATTGTCAGTAAGTATGCCAGCCTGTAAAGTCCAGATGCCGTGCTCTTCCGAACAGGCTATGAGAGCTTCAAGCAGCGCCTGGCCGATTCCTAGCCCTCTACAATTTTCCGAGACATAGACGCTGACCTCCGCAACGCCAGCATAGACGCGCCTCGTCGAGACCGGACTCAGTGCTGCCCATCCTGATATATCTTCTCCTGCTTTAGCTACCAGCCTGCACTGCTCCAGGTGACTCACGTTCCACTTCTCCCAATCAGGGGCTTCCTGTTCAAATGTCGCGTGCCCGGTCTTGATGCCTTCAAGATAGATGCGACGCACTTGCTCCCAATCAGCAGGACTCATCTCGACTATGACGTGCTCCATCTTCAAAGCGCCTCTTACTCACCTTGCGGCCTCGGCTATCTCCTCCTCAAGCTGCGCGCCTGCTTCAACTGTTTCTGTGCCTGCCTCACCTCGCCCGCTATCCCACCAACGCTCTGTGATAAACCAGAGCGCGCCCGGAACTAGGAAGAGAACGCCGATGGCGATTGTAACGGTGCGCGGTGAGTAGTGGAAACGATCAAGCAGTTCGCCGGTCGCATAGTTGGAGACGGCCATCGTCAACGTCAGCAGAGCAAGCTCTGCGGCGAAGACGCGACCGCGAAAATTGTCTTCAACCGTGCCCTGCAAGAGTACGGTCGAGTTGACCCAGAGCGTGCTGCCGCCCGCGTGCGCGATCATCAACATGATAAGCGCGAGCGCAAAGCCTGTTGAGCCGCCGAAGGCTATATAGAAAACGCCGCCGATGAGAAACGAGATGCCGATGGCAGTTTGCATGCGCTCGCGCGTCTCGCCCGCAAAGCGGCGCATCATGATGGGGCCGATGGCTGTGCCGATGCCGCGCGCGGCGTAGAGAATGCCGATGCCTGTAGCGGCATTGCGCCCGACGGGGAAGATTTTCTCGCCGAAGACTGCTAGCAAAGTGAGGATGCCGCCGCCCATGCCCCAGGCGGGCTTGACCATCATCAGGGCGAGCACGCGCGGTCGCCGCCAGACGTATCGCGCGCCTTCAATCGTGTCGGTGATGCCGAGGGCTTTGCCCAGTGTGAGCTTGCTTTTGGCGCGCGCCGGGCGTTTTGGGAAACGCACGCTGGCGACGAGCATTGCCGAAACCAGGTAAGTCACCGAATCGAGGATGAACGCGGCGTCTGTCCCGAACCAGCCCGTGATGAGTCCGCCGAAGGCCGCGCCCAGCGTGAGCATGACAGACCACGTTGCGGAAGCGATGGCGTTGGCTGCGAGCAACTCGCGTCCCGTTACGATGGACGGAATGACAGCCGTCTTCGCAGGCTCGAAGAATGTGGAGAAGACGAGTTGCAGAATCGTGAGGACATAAACGAGCCAGACCTGATCCGGTCTTCTCACCAGGAGAAAGCCGAGCACGACGATGGTGCGCATGATGTCTGAGATAATCATGATCGCGCGACGGCTGAAGCGATCCGCGATCACACCCGAAAGGGGTCCGACGATGAAGCTCGGAACAAAGCGCGCGACGAGCAGGAGGCCGATGGCTCGCCCGGAGCCTGTCAGGTTCAGCAGCAGTGTGTAGAGCGCAATGGTGTCGAACCAGTCGCCTAGTTGACTGACGACCTGGCCCAGCCAGAGTTGCCGGAAGTTGCGATTATTGCTGAGAACCTCTAGATAGCCGGAAGGTCTTTCCGGGCCGACACCTTTGCTTACCGCTTCGTCCAACAGCGCACCGCCAGATGATAAGAGTTGGATGAGAGGGTGTACTTTCAGTCTGGCGATTGTCAACCCGTTGACAACTTATCGCGGTGTTTTTATGGTTGCGGTGTTGTTATCGAATTCCGCTCGCTTACGCCGGTTCTCTGCCTGGGCAATACCTCAACCCTCTGCTGTAAGACTCGAATTTTCCCTTCGAGGCCGGTCTGAATCTGGCCTAATCTCTGGTTGATTCCTTGAATGGCCGCATCTCTTGAGCTATTTAACTCTGTCTTGAGAGATTCGTTTTGCTTTTGGAGTTCCTCCCGCGAAACTCTCGATTGGGCTACGTCATTTATTTTATTGTTCAATTCTGTCTTGAGAGATGCGTTCTCTTCCTGTAGTTTCTTATTAGTCTCCTCCAGCGAAGTTTTCGACGATTGAGCGACCTCACTTATTTTACTGTCAATCTGCCCAAGCGTGGGACTGATCTGGTTTTGCACCTCAGTCTTGATAGTCGGCCTGATTTGCTCTCCCACTTCTCGCTGCACGATGCGCGGAGCCTGCGTCCTGATCTCGTCTATCACCAGCCGACTGTCGGAGCGCCCGAAAACCAGGACTACGATCCCAATCGCCACAGGGATAGCCAGTAGCAACAGATAAAATCTGAGAAGGCGCTTGCGACGCCGTGTCTCACGCTCAACAAACGAGAGCGCTTCGGCGTCTGCCTGCGAGTTTCCGCTAACTTCGACTCCGGGTCTTTCCCGTTCAGGTTGAGGAATGTTTTCGCTATCTGGTTGGGACATTTCTACCTCCCGTTTGAGACAAGAACGCCATGAAGCAAAGCAAGAGCGTGAAAAAGATGATGACACAAAAACCGAACATAGAGCTTTTAGAGAAAGTCACGACTTGGAGCATAAAAAGCGTCGAGACGACGATGCATAGTAAGACTAAGCCGATGGCTAACGGCGCGAGTATCCGGTTCAACCAGGGCACAACTTGAGCTTGCGTTTTTTTATACTGCCGACCCAGCCACTTCACCAACGATTCTCTGACGAGCTTGACAAGAGTTTCCGGGGAATCGAATTCTCCGCCCCACCTTCCGCCATCCTCTTCTCTGAAAGCGGAGACTCGACTAATGAAGCCAAGCTGCGATGGCTCAATCTGCTCTTTCGGCACGGTCTTGCGAAACGGCATAATCACAAGTCGCCGGGTCTGCGCGGTATCGAATTCCCACTCGACAATTGACCTCTTATCCGCCGGAGGTTTGTAGAGCGAGCCGTGACGTGGGCCAAGTAAACAAACGAACACATCGGATTTTTCCAACTTCTCTCGCAGAATGCCCTCTGGAGAAGTGTTCCCCTCTTCATCGCTCCCTGCGCCAAAATCCTCATAGAGAAAAAGATTGCATAAGTCGCGCAAATCTTCTGCGTCCTTCAGAGCTTGACGCTCTGCTTTGAGGTCTGAGGTTGAGCTGATGAATAGAAGTATGTCTGAATCCATGATGTCAGCCTGAGAGGAAAGACGAGGAACAGAGGTGTTTTAGTACCACCCGGTCATTGAAATTTACGGGCCGGATAATACCATTCAGCGTGAGCCGCCTCCAAGTAGTTTTTAGAAACCTATAGCGGTACTTAAATGAGTGTGACCGAGTTTAGAGTTCAGCCTTTAGGCTGTCTTCACTGACACGCTGAAAGCGTGAACTCTGAACAAGTCGCTTCCAATTGAGAACTGCTATAAAGGCAACGTCTCACCGAAACTGCGTTCTTTTCCGTGATTGCGCTGATACCATTACGCGCTCAATCAAATCAGAGACCGAATCATCATTCTGACCTATCATCTTGACCAATGCTCAACCCTTCGCTCTCAGCAGATCAGGCCGCCTTATCCCATAACCTCAATATTCTAGTCAGTTGATTCCGCAAACCGAAGGGCAAGCGTGCGCGGCACAGTGCTTGTTAAGAGAGAGGCGCGGCTCGAAGCGTTAAGAGCGCTTCACGGACTCTCCGCACGGAGTCCGACAGCCGCACCAATTGACAACCCTATGCGCGGACCAGGAGTCCGGTTAAAAAGTGCGACGGACCAAAAGCGCAGGGAACACTGAACTCTCACCCCCAGAACGGCGGGCCGAAGTGCTCCTTTGGACTAGCCCGCCCTTGCCCCGTCCTTTTGCCGGAAGCGAGAGCTGAATTTGCTCCTCGGCCTTCGCTTCCGGTAAAGGACTTTCACTTGAGGGGGCGGTTTTGATCGAGCGAATTTTGTGTGATGAGGCAGTTTGATTTTAAGAGGCATTGACGCGGCGGCTCTCATCTGTAACTTACGATTTTTCAACTCACGGTCAAGGGAAGACTGGAGCGGGCAAGTGAAACTCATAGAGATGTCTGACTACAATCGTGCAGCCAGAATCTACTGGTCTGTGATGGTTGCCGCAGGCACACTGACGGGCGCATGGGCGTTTTATCAATGCCTCGCTTTCAACGCGGTCGAGTGGGCGCAGTTTCTTTCCTTGCTCAGCCTCGTCATCGTCACAAGCTGCTACCCGATTCGCATTCCGGGCACAACCGCCAGCGTCACCGTCGGCGACACCTTCACCTTCCTGAGCGTCATCTTTCTAGGCGTTCCCTCAGCTATCATGCTCAGCGTCGTTGATGCCTTCTTAGGCTCAACGCGCACGACGAAGAAGATGACGAGCCGGCTGGGCGCGCCCGCGATCATGGCCGTTGCGACCTTCGTCTCCGGCAGCGCGTTTTACTACACGATCTCCGCTTATGCTCACATCACAAACGTTCCCCTGGGAACAATGCGCCTGCGCTCGGATCAACTCCTCGTCCCGCTCGCAGTCATGGCAACCTCGCACTACATCCTGAATGGCTTTTCGGTTGCCACTATGTACGCTTTGAAAAAGAGCCGCACTTTCCGAAGTTTCTGGCAGGAGGGTTATCTCTGGACGAGCCTGACCTTCGTCGCTGCCGCTTGCACGGCTGCGCTCATCTATGGAGCAATCATCACCTTTGGCTTTCTCTACGTCCTGCTAGGCGTACCCGTCATCGCCGCGACCTACGCGACCTACAGAATCTTCTTCGAGCGCGTCAACGAAAAGTCGCGCGAGGCAGATGCCCTGGGCCGCCTCCATCTAGCGACAGTCGAAGCACTGGCGACAGCAATTGACGCCAAAGATCAGACGACGCACTGTCATGTTCGTCGTGTGCAAATTTACGCCGCAGGGATGGGCAAAGTCTTCGGTCTTTCACAGAATGAGATTGAGGCGCTCAAGGCCGGGGCGTTGCTCCATGATGTCGGCAAGCTCGCCGTGCCCGATCACATTTTGAATAAGCCGGGCAGGTTGACCACAGCCGAGTTTGAGCGGATGAAGATTCACACCACCGTTGGCGCGCAGATTCTTGAGCGCGTTAATTTCCCTTACCCGGTCGTGCCCATCGTTCGCCATCATCACGAGCAGTGGAACGGCCTGGGCTATCCTGACGGACTCAAAGGCGAGGAGATTCCAATCACGGCGCGCATCATCTCTGTCGTTGATTGCTTCGACTCCGTGCGCGAAGATCGCCCCTACCGTCGCGGGATGACTAGAGAGGAGGCTATCGCCCTGCTTCTGCGCGGTGCTAGCACCCACTTCGACCCGAAGGTCGTCAACCTCTTTCTCAAAAACCTTTCCCGCTTTGAAGAGGAGATTACCGAGCTAGGTCTTGAGCCGCAGGGCTTCACGGACGAAGAGTGTGAATCGAACGTGCTCATCGAAGCCGACATACACCAGACGAAAGAGCGGCCATCTGTCCTGGCTTACGACCAGATCAAGAATGCGAACCGCGAGGTCTACGCGCTCTACGAGATTGCGCGCACCTTCGGCTCGTCGCTCGATATAGAGGACACGATTTCGATTCTCGTCAACAAGGTCGGCCACGTCGTCCCGTTCGACACCTGCGTCGTCTATCTCTTCGACGAGTTGAAAGCCTACGCGACCGCCGCGCACGTCGCGGGCAAGAACTCGCACGTTCTGCGCGACCGCTGCATCGCACCCGGCGAAGGCGTCACCGGATTCGCGCTTGCGAATCGCCGCGCGATCAATCGCATTGACCCGAAGCTGGACTTCGAGGGCGTGCATCTAGACCCCGAAACCGAATATCGCTCGATGGCCGCGCTGCCGCTCATCAAAGACCAGCGGCTTCTCGGCGCGATCTCCGTCTATTCGATGGAACTGAACGAATACACGGACGATCACATGCGCCTGCTTGAAACCGTCACGCGCCTTGCTTCCGACGCGCTCTTTAACGCCATGCACCATGCCGAAGCGGAATCGAATGCGATGACAGACCCGCTCACGGGCCTGCCCAACGCCCGCTCCATGTACCTGCGCTTCGAGCAGGAGGCTGCGCGCGCGCGGCGCTCTAATCGCCCGTTCCAGGTCGTCATGCTCGACCTGGACGAGTTTAAGCAGGTCAACGATACGTTCGGTCATCGCGTCGGAGACAAGATGCTGCGCGAGGTCGCTCACATCCTTCAAGGACAGTTGCGCGAGTATGATTTTCTGGCGCGCTACGCGGGCGATGAATTCGTCGCCATCGTTCAGGATTTGATCGGAGAGCAGGTCGAGGAACTGCGCCAGCGAATCGAAAAATCGGTCTCCAAATTCTCTCTACACGTTCGCGCAGGCCACAACGCGCATGTCGGCATCAGCGTCGGCACAGCAACCTACGGGGTAGACGGCGAGACCCTGGATCAACTACTCATTGCTGCTGACCAGGCGATGTACTCTGCCAAATCCGCGCATAAAGCGGAACGCCGCGCGCGACTCGAAGATAACGTTGAAGCCGTTATTGATCTGGACACGGGTAAGCTGACTTCGACAGCAATCAACTAATATGAGCTATCACATACTTCACCAATTCGACGAGCAATGGCTTGTTGACCTGAAGCAGGGCGATGAGGAGAGCACTGGAAGGAAGCTCCTTAACTCTTCGGAGGGAGAGAGCCTGGCGGGGCGGCGCGCGAAAATCGCGGCGCGTGAAAGCCATCGCTGGGGAGTCATCGCTGCCGCAATCCTGATGGCGACCTTCGCGCTTCTCTTTGCGCTCGACGCAAGCCGCCGCGCCGAGACTCTTCAGCAACGACTCGACGCGGTAGAGGCTTCAATCAAGAAATAGAGAAGCCGTTTGAAAATTCCATTAAAGCCCCAAGGGGGCGTAATGCGATAGCCTGTGGCAACGCCACAGGAAAAGGGATGTGTTAATTCATCAAGCCCTGAAAGGGCGAGATAAATATTCCGCCCTTTCAGGGCTTGTGTGGATGATGATGACTTGTTTCCTGGGGCGCTGCCCCAGGCTATTAAATGGTCGCCCCTTCGGGGCTTTAATGGAATTTTCAAACAGTCTCTAAGAATTTTCCTGACCCTCGCTCTGTCTTTACTTTCTTAGTGCCCTTTGTGCCTTTGTGGTAAATCTGAGCTTTACTGCTTCTCGCTTGGCAGGATGAGCAGCTTGCCGCCAACGTCCGCGCTTCTGATTCCCGTTTGATCCATCAAGAAAGATAGGCGTCCTGTGCGACCGTAGCGCACGGGTTCGGCTCCGGCTGTCCAGCTTTTCGCGTCCTTTGCGAGCGTCACGTGGAAGTTATAGCCCGTCGTGTCAGGCGTCTCTATGTCTTTGGGGACAAGCCCTGCGGCGATGAGCGCCGGGAGGTCTGCGTAAAGATTATTGTGCTGTGAAGCGTAGGCCATTTGCGCCAGATTGATGCGCTGCAACATCGCCTGCACTTCCGTTTGATGCGTTTCAATGCGAGCCTGGAAGAAGAACTGCTTGCCAGCTTTCCTGACAATCTCCTGATTTTCTTTGTCTCCGACAATCCACGCGCCGCCCTCGCGCATCAAGCTGACCGGCTCAGGCTCGTCGGCGGCCTTGCCCGGCTCGTCGGCGATCTTGACGAAGACCGAGGCGATGTCGCCGCTCACCTGCTCGCCGCTGACCTCGATTTTTTCGGGGATAGCCAACGCCATCTTCTCGAAATCCGGGCGCAACTCCTCAAACTCTTCCGCGCTCAAGCCATCAATCGCAGGCTTGTAAATCGAGAGCGCGAAGGCTTCACGAAAACGTTTTTCGCGCATTGCTTTGTAGAACTCACGCACGGTCTCGGTCGGCGTGCGCGGCGCGCTCGCCTGCGCGAATGCCTCAAAGCCCCAGCAGCTTACTGCGAGCAGAAGAAGCGCAACGATTGAATTTGAAAGGAGGCGTGAACGCTCCGTTGATCTGCGATAATTCATATTTCAGTCTTCTCAATACAAGGAATGTGCGGCGCGCTCGCCTTCGCTGGCAACCGCGCCGCACATTATAGAGTATCGAAAGGCAAAAAACGTTGCCGTAACGAAGGGATGAGGGATGAAGAAGAACAAGAACCTTGTTTGTCTTAGGTTCTTTCTTTTCATTCATCCCTCATCTCTTACACGTCACTCCTTGCTTTGTTTAGACGCGAGAATCATTTCTCTGCCAACCATGTAGAGCAGGAGTGTCAGCAGGAGGAACGGAATCAGCGTCAGAACATCGGCGTATGGCCCCTCGTAAAACGGGTTATGCGCCTTCGACCATTCCTCGATTCCCTTTGTCCTCTCCGTCAAAACTCCCTGCATGAACGCGATCACGATTCCGGCAATCGCGCCGCCCGCAATGTAGCCCGAAGCCATCAACACGCCCGGACTCTTGTCACCTTCGGCGACGAGTTGTTCTTCGGTCAGGTTCTTGTGCCTCAGTTTCTTTCGCAGATTACGGTCAACCAGCCAGCGCACCATTCCGCCGACGAAGATTGGAGCAGAAGAGGCAAGCGGCAGATAGACGCCGACGGCAAACGCTAAGGATGGAATCCCCGACATCTCTAGCACGATGGCAATCATCACGCCAAGCAGGACGAGTCCCCAGGGCAGTTTGCGATCAAGCACGCCCTTGATGATATAGGACATCAGGGTCGCCTTCGGCGCGTCGAACTTCGTTACAGACGTTTCGTCCGGCCTGTACTTGTGTGTCCCGTTGATGCCGGGGTCAACCAAATACTTAACGTTACCTTGATCGTCAACCAGGTATCGCTTGGCGTTGCCGCTGGCTTCGTTTGTCTTCTGCCAGACATGGTATGTGTTCTGGTCTGCTTCCGCCTGCGGCCCGGATAGCTTCTCCGTTGCCGTCAACTGCGAGACATCCGTGCGAAGGTCCGCAGGGAAGTTGCGCGAGATTTTATAAGCCACCTGACCCTGCTCGTTGACTAGATAGTCTCCATCCTTGAGAGGAGGCTCGTCTTTGGGGTCTTTAGCTTGAGGCTTCGCGCCGTAGGTGTAAAGACGAAAAGTTGGCTGAGCGTCGCCCGTATAGATGGGAAGGTCGCTAATCTTCTTGCCCGTTTTAAGCTCTGCGACTTCCTTGCTGACCGGCTCAGGCTTACCGTTATTGACCCTGTAGGCGATCTTTCGCGTTATATCATCCACCAGGTAATCGCCCGGCTCAAGACCTTCGATCTTCGGGTCTCCGGTGTAGGTGAAGGTACGGAAAGAAGGCTTGGCCGCGCCGTCGTAAGCGGGAAGCTCCGTTGCTTTCTGGCCTGTTTCGACCTTAGCCACAGTTTCACCCACCGGCTCAGGCACGTTGTTCTCAATCTTATAGACGATCTTTCCGGTTGATTCGTCAACCAGATACTGGCCCGCGCTCAGGTCTTTACGCATTGAGAAGACCTTATAGTTGCCCGGCTTGTTGGGTTTGGCTTCCTGGTCCGCATAAGGCGTCGTGACGGCTCCCTGCGGAATCGTAATTATCTCTTCAGGCTTCGTGTTCTCCGCAATCATCGGCTCAAGCGTGGTGCGCGGCACAAAAACAGTCGAAGCACTGTTGAGGCTCAGCAGGATTGGGCCTAGAACCAGAGCGGATGCGCCCGCTCCAATCAGAATCGCAATCTGCTGATAGCTTGGCGTCGCGCCGACGAGGAATCCCGTCTTCAAGTCCTGCGACGTTGTGCCGCCGTTCGACGCGGCGATACAGACGATTGCGCCGATTGAAAGAGCCGTGACGAAGTAGGTCGGGCCTGTCCATCCTGCAATCAGGAAGATCAAACAGGTCAGGAGCAGGGTTGCGACCGTCATACCTGAAATCGGGTTCGACGATGATCCGATCTCGCCCGTCAGACGCGATGATACCGTGACGAACAGGAATCCGAAAATAATAATCAGAATCGCGCCCATGATGTTCCACTGTAGATTCAGTTGCGGGAAGATCATAATCGCCGCGAGCAGGAGGATGATCCCGCCGAGCACAAACTTCATCGAAAGGTCTTGATCCGTGCGCGGGGCTGCATCTCTTGCGGCCTGCCCGCCTCTGAAATCCTGTATGCCGCCCTTGAGTCCGTGCCAGATAGTCGGCAGTGAGCGGAAGAGACTGATGATGCCGCCCGCTGCGACCGCGCCCGCGCCGATGTAGAGAATATATGCGCCGCGTATTTCGTTCGGACCCATATCGCTGATGAGCTTGTCTCCGGGCGCGAGTGGGCTTGTCAGCCCTCCGCCGAAGAATTTGATTGCGGGAATCAGGACCAGGTAAGCCAGCACGCCGCCAGCGCACATGATCGAGGCGATGCGCGGCCCGATGATGTAGCCGACGCCTAAGAGAGCCGGGTTGACCTCTGCGCCAACCGAGCCTGCATTAAGATGTCCGCCGAAAACTTTTTCCGGCACCTCTTTCCAACCATAGAGGGCTTTGTTGATGACGTAATAGATGAAGCCGATGCCGAAGCCCGCGAAGATGGTCTTGGCTCCGATGTTGCTTGCGCCAGCCGCAGCCATCTCCTCCTTGGCTTCATCCGAGGCGGCAGCTTTCGATTCCTCCGAGGCTCCGACTTTGAGGACTTCCGCGCAGGCCGTCCCTTCAGGATATTTGAGAAGCCCGTGTTGCTGCACAATCAGTGCGCGCCTGAGCGGAATCATCATCAGGATGCCGAGCAGACCGCCGAGCACGGAGACCAGCAGCACGCGCGTCATCTCAAGGTCGAACCCTAAGATCATGATCGCTGGCATCGTCACGCCGACGCCGAAGGCTATACTCTCACCCGCAGAGCCTGCCGTCTGAACGATGTTGTTTTCGAGGATCGTCGCATCCTTCGCGCCGAACTTGGCGAACAGGCGAAAGAGCGTGATGGAGATAACGGCAACCGGAATCGAGGCGCTGACGGTCAACCCGACCTTCAGGACCAGATAGAGCGACGAAGCGCCGAAGACCACGCCGAGGATTGTGCCGACGATGATGGCGCGTGCCGTCAGCTCGCGCATCTGCGTTCGCGCCGGAATGTACGGGCGAAATCTGGCTAGAATCGGATTCTCCGGTTTAGCTCCGACAATATCGGGATATTCGTTAGGCGGATTGGCAGGGTCAAAGCTTTCAGTCGCCATCAGTCGTGTGACCTCCAACTTAAATTTTTCAGAACGGGAGAGCGAATGGGGTTAGCGCCCATACTTTACATCGCTTCAGAATGCTAGAGCAAGCAGTTAAATAGCGTGCATCTAATTCTTAGAGAATATTTCAAAACCAGGAATCTGCCACAGAGACACAGAGGCACGGAGCAAATGAGAAAGGGTTTTCGACATTCTTTCCATATCATTCTCTGTGCCTCTGTGTCTCTGTGTCTAGTTTTGAACGAGTTCTCAGTAGAAACAGTAGAGTTTACTTTATCTCCTTTGCCCCTTCTCTTGCCCTGCCCCGTTACTTTAATTAGAATCAGCACGCCGTCAGAGCTTCAAAAGCCTATTCGCTCTCACAGCAAACCCTACGCTGATTCAGGCATAGATTAAATAGAAATTTTCGGAACACTTTCTGAAAAGCTTTTCAGCGACGCGCTTCAATAGGCTCAACCACTTAGAGTCACGGCTGAAAGATCGTTGGAGTTTGAGTTATGAGCAAGCCCGTTAGCTACTCCTATATATTCGACCGTTATCGCCTGAGCGTCGCCGGCAAAGAACTCCTGTACGAAGATCACCCCATCCCTCTCAACAGGATACAGTTTGAAATACTTCATATTCTTATCGAGAATCATGGAGAGTTCGTTAAGAAAGACAAACTTGTCAATGATGTCTACGGACACTCTTCTGCTGGCCCGAACAGCATTGAGCAGGCAATCTTAAACTTGAGAGGCAAACTCCACGATGCCTCAAAAGAGAGCAGGTTTATAGAGACGAAGAGGGGCATGGGCTATCGCTTCATAGCGGATGTCAGGAAAGTGAGCGATGAAGATTTCAATGAAAAACCTCTGACGGCGGGAGAGGCTATCCCGGATGAAAAACTTTCGGCTCAGGGCAGCGGGGCAGCGACACAGACCGCGCAGCCTGTGGTTAAGACTGTCGCCGCAGAGTATTCAAAAGATGGAATGCTGACGTTTCAGGATTGGAGACGTGGACATGGCAAGCCGCTCACATGGGGTCTCATCATTTGTGTGATTTTGACTGTCGTCGTCTCCACCGCATTTTACGTTTCGGGAGACACCAGAAAGTGGGCCATGCCGGTCGTTTGCATCGTGCAGTTCTTCGTCATCTTTTTTGCTCTCGTCTATCCCCTGCGCGAACCGAAGGGGCTTCACATAAATAGAGAAGACGTAGCGGAAAACGGCCAATTAAAGAAAGACATCAGAACGTCTACCGGATACGAAAGCGCGTCGGATTGGAATACAGCCAGCGAGACAGCAAAGGATGCTCTGGAACGATATACAAAATACTGGCAGTACCTGTTAGGCTCCTGGCTCCTGTTATATGCTTTGCTGACTTTCATCGGATATGAAGGCTTAAATTTGAATAACCTCTCTGCCCAGAGAGACCTCTCGCAACAGGAAATTGCGCTCAGGATAGCTACGACCACATTTAATAACTGCAATACGCTGATGATAGTTCTCTGCTTCAGTATTCTCAACGAGCCGATAATAAACAGATCAGGAAAGCGAAAAATAAAGGATGCCTCGTGGACTAAGGGCGCGGCGTTCGTGATAGTTTTTCTTGTCATCGAAATCTCGCTCGTCGCGGTTCCGACCACTTTTCAAAAGGGCGATATTTTGAAGGTGACAAGCTCAGTCAGCGGAATTGCCGGAGGCATCGCTATGGCTCTATATTTTGGCCGCCTCCAAAGTAAGTTTCTAGGTCCTCCGCCCTGGCTTCTCATCACGCTTTATTCTTATACGGCGATTCAACCCCTGTTCATGTTTCTTGCGGCCCCGGAAGTATGGGCGGTGATACTCCTGGACGTTGCCTTGATTCTGAAATGCCTGCTCTATCTTTACATGGCCTGGCTCTTTCAATCGGGTCGGCTGCTGTTTTATCTGGTGCGTGTGAGACGCACATATCAAAAAGTGGAGATGGAGTGGCAAGACTTTCGGAAGGTCCTGGACGAGGAAAGCTAAACCGCAAGACTCTCATTGAGGCTCGACGCGAATGAACAAACGCACGCACGTCTTCCCGCTGATTGCCACCTTCGTTCTCTCGTTTTTATTTCAAGTTCCATCGAGCGCAGAGCGTCTTGCTCGGCAGAAGAACGAGCAGAGCGCGACGGCAGCGCGTGTGCCTGCGCCCGAAGATGTGCTCGGCTTTCGTCCCGGCGATGATCGCAAGCTGGCAAGTTGGGCAAGTGTCGTCGAATACTTCAAGCGATTGGACGCGGCGAGCGACCGTGTGAAGTTTGAAGAGTTGGGGCGAAGCACGATGGGCGCGCCCTTCGTTATGGCAACGATCAGCGCGCCGGAAAATTTGCGTCGGCTCGATGAGTTCAAGGAGATTCAGCAACAACTCGCAGACCCGCGCACACTCGGAGCAAATCCTGACAGCAAAGCGCGGCAACTCATCGCGCGCGGCAAGACTATCGTTCTCATCACCTGCGGCATTCATTCCACAGAGGTCGGTTCTTACCTCTCATCCATGTTAATCGCGCATCGCCTCGCTTCATCCGACGATGCGTTGATTAAAAATATCCTGGAGAACACAATCATCCTGCTCGTGCCGTCGCTCAACCCGGACGGCGTGGACATCGTGAAGAACTGGTACGACAAAACGCTCGGCACGCCTTACGAGGGAACAGACCCGCCTGAGCTTTATCACAAGTACACGGGCCATGATGATAACCGCGATTGGTATGCCTTCACACAGGTCGAAACACGGCTCACGGTTGATAAGATTCACAACGTCTGGCATCCGCAGATTGTCAACGACATACACCAGCAGGGCGCTTTCGGCTCGCGCCTGTTTCTACCGCCCTACATGCAGCCCGTCGAGCCGAATGTGCCGAAGCAGATTGTTGAAGGCTACACGGAACTGGGACACGCGATTTCAGCAGAGATGCGCGCCGCCGGGTTCAAAGGCATCACCTGGGATTCAACCTACGACGCCTGGTCGCCGTCGCGCGCCTACTCTCACTATCACGGCGGCGTCCGCATCCTCTCCGAAACAGCCTCGGCGAAACTCGCCACGCCCATCAACGTCAAGTTCGACCAACTACGCGAGGGCATGGGCTACGACCCGCGCAAAGTCTCTCCCAACTTCCCCGAACTCTGGCAAGGCGGCGAATGGCGCTTGCGCGACATCACCAACTACATGACGACCGCCGCCTTCTCTCTTCTGAAACACGCCGCGCAAAATCGTGAGCAATGGCTCCGTCGTTTTTATGAGATTGGCAAAGAGGCTGTGCGTCCTCGTAAAAAAGGTGACTTGTATGCCTACGTGATTCCGCCTTCCACGCATAGCAGCGATTTGATTCGTGTACTCGGAGTCGGGGATGTGGAGGTAGACATTGCGCCGCCGTTCAAGGCTGGTGGAGTCGCGTTCCCGGACAGCACGGCGGTGGTACGCATGGCGCAACCTTACAGCAGTTTCGCCAAAGCACTGCTTGAGTCTCAACATTATCCTGACCTGCGCGACTCATCCGGCAAACCCGTAGCGCCCTATGATGTCACAGCGCACACGCTGCCGCTGCTCATGGGCGTTGAAGTGCATGAAGTGCGCGTGCCTTTCAGGAATAAGGCTTACAGCGGCTTTGCAAGCTGCGAAGGCTGGGGCGATTATCCGCAGCGAATCGCCATCTATCAATCGTATGTCCCCGCGATAGATGAAGGATGGACGCGGTTCGTAATTGAACAGCAATGGGCAAAGGCTGTGAAGGACAAAAGTAAGCCCATCTACACATCGCTGCTGGATGGGGAAGCGCGTGCCGGAAATTTACATTCTAAGTACGACACTATCATCATCCCGGATCAAACGGCGCGTGCGATTCTGAGCGGCCATAAAACCGGTTCGATGCCGGAAGAATACACGGGCGGACTCGGTGCGGAAGGCGTGAAGTCGTTGCGTGAGTTTGTCGAACAGGGCGGAACGCTCATCTTCTTAAACCGTGCTTCAGATTTCGCCATCGAGCAGTTCAAGCTACCGTTGCGCGACATCACGGCAGGTCTCAAGCGCACGGAGTTTTACGTTCCCGGCTCTATCTTGCGCGTCGAGCTTGACACCTCGCACCCGATAACGAGGGGGATGCTGAAGGAATCAATCGCGTGGGCGGAAGAGTCACCTGTCTTCGAGCTGAACGATGCGAAAGATGCTACAGCGCGCGTTCATGTCATCGCGCGCTACCCGGAGACTTCAGACCCGCTGCTTTCCGGCTGGCTCTTGGGCGGCGAAAGAATCAAGGGCAAGGCCGCTCTCGTCGAGGTCACATTGGGCAAGGGCCGCATCTACCTTTTCGGCTTTCGCCCGCAATATCGCGGGCAATCGCTGGCGACCTACCCGCTCTTTTTCAACGCCATCACGCAAACAGGCCGTAATTAACGTCGGTTCTACACAAGGCTTGAATATCCGGCCTCTTTGCGGCACAGCCGCAAAAGCACACAGATACAACTTCTGCTGAAAAATTAAACATCGCGGGCGCGGTTGGCGTATAATACTTCGCAGACGACGCCCGACCGTAAGCGTAAAAAGAAAGGCAATCGCACCGGGCGTCTACAGGCCACAATGGTCACTCTTCTCATCACCTCGTTTCTCCTGCTTGCTGGAATCACTTACGCCGTCTATCTCTGGCAACGCCCTTCGTCCAAAACGGACGCAGGATTCTCGCTTCCGCCGCTGCCCGTCGGCCTCTTCGACGATGACGGCTTAAGCGAAGCACATCAGCGTGAGCTACCGAGCGGAGAAAACACTGCTTCAGAACAACGCCGCGACTTACTTCGACGCGCGAGCGCAGGCGACAAAGAAGCGTTGCGTGATGCGAACGCGACTGGCGACGATGCACTCTACGATGAAGTATTGAACGTATTGGTCGAGCGAGTGGATTCCGAAAAGAGATTGCTTTCGCTCGTTTCCTACATCGCGAGAAGCGACGCTCACCTGAGAGTCAATAGCCTTCTGGCAGAAAAGTTTCTCGAAAGCTGGAAGGCTTCGCCTGACAGGAACTCGACCGCCGCGATGCTGCACGTCGCGGCGCTCGCAGGCAACGCAAACGTTTATCAAACGGCCATCGAAACGGCCTATCAATTCTGGCGCGACCGTAGATTACAGCAAATTTCTGCGACCCAATTGCGCCAGCTCATCGAGAGCGAGTTCTGGATACTCGCTCCCGCCGAGAGAAATTCCGGCGCGGGCTTTGTGCTCAAACGCAAACTCGCACAACTTCGCCGCAAACTCGCGGCAGAAAGAACAGTGATAGGTGATGGGTAATAGGCGATAAGAGAAATGCTCTTTCTTATCACCTATTACCCATCACCTATCACCTGACCGAGGTTCATTATGAACAACTTCAATATTACCCCTTACATTCCCTATCTGATCGTCGGGTTCGTCGCGTTTATCTTGCTGGTCGTTATTCTGAGACGCATCCTCGTCAACATTGGAGCGCGTGAGATCGCAATCAAGGAACGGCGTTATTTCGGCGCGAAGATGCCTCCCGGTCGCGTGGTCGCAACGGAAGGCGAGGTAGGCATTCAGGCTGATGTCTTGAAGCCCGGCCTTCATCTGGTCAAATGGCCGTTCGAGCGCGTCGTGCGCAAAGTGCCGCTCATAGAGATCGGCTCGGACGAACTCGGCATCATCGAAGCTGTTGACGGCGAGCCTTTGCCCGCAGGCAGAAACTTTGCGCCTGACCGCGCGCAGAACGCGCACAACAATTTTCAGGACCCGATTGCCTTCATCAAGCGCGGCGGCGTCAAAGGCATTCAGCTTCGCACGCTGCCGCCCGGACTGTGGCCGATTCATCCTTACCTGTTCCGCGTCTCTGTCGCCAAGGTGACGCTGATTCCGCAGGGCAAAGTCGGCGTTACGACGGCGGCAGACGGCGCGCCGCTCGATCCGGGTCGTCTGCTGGCTAAGTCCATCGAAGGCCATCGCAGTTTTTCGGATGCGGAGCAGTTCATCGCCGCGGGCGGACAGAAAGGCCCGCAGGTGGACATCCTGACGCCCGGAACTTACCGCATCCTGACAGAATCAATCTCGCTTGAAGACAACAATCTGCGTAAGAACGGACTCTTTAGCGTCCGGCTTTACGATGCAAGCATGATTAGCGAGAACCAGATTGGACTCGTCGAAGCGTTGGACGGCTCACCGCTCAATCCGAAAGATTATGTCGCAACGCCCGTCGAGGGACACGACAACTTTCAAGACGCACACGAATTTATCGGGCGCGGCGGTCAACGCGGCCCGCAGAAAGATATTCTCCTGCCCGGCACTTACTACATCAACCCGCTCCTCTTCAAAGTGATTCTTGAGAGCGCGAAGGAAGTGAAGCCGGGCGAGGTCGCGGTCGTTGTTTCAAACGTCGGCAAAGACCCTTCGGAAGAAGTACGGCGCGAGATGGCCGCGAAAGTGCGCGAGCGGATGGAGCGCGAAGAGAAGGAACAGATTACGAAAGCTGCCGAGCGCCTTGATAAGCTCGACGATGAAAACCGCAGCGTTGAGGAGATTGAAGCCGACTTGAAATCGGGCGACCCTGCCGACCGCCGCCTTGATGAAGGCGCGCATGAAGCCTATGTCGTTCCTGAAGGCTATCGCGGCATTCAAGAGACTGTTGTTGGGCCTGGACGCTACTACGTCAACACGCTCGCCATCACGCCTATCGTTATCCCGACGACGAACCAGACAGTCGAATGGACTGCGGGCGAATCCGGGAACACGTTTGATCCGTTCGAGGTCATCTCGAAAGACGGCTTCACGATGCAACTCGAAGTGCGGGTCGTCTTTCGCGTCAAGCCTGAAGATGCGCCGTTCATGGTCGCCAAGATCGGCTCGATTGAGAAGCTGATTCAAAACGTCATGCACCCGTTGATTGATTCCATCTTTCGCAACCAGGCGTCGGAATCAAGTGCGATGGCCTACTTGCAGAACCGTCATGAAGAACAGGAGCGCGCCGAGGCCAAAGTGCGCGCGCAGCTCTTGAAGTATCACGTGGATGTCGTCAACGTTTTGATCTGCCACATTCATCTGCCGGAAGAGTTGATGAAGACGCAGACCGAGAAGATTCTCGCGGAGCAGAGGCAGAACATGTACAACGCGCAACGCGAGGCCGAAGAGAAGCGCATTCAACTGGAGAAGACCAAAGCGAACGCAGACAAACAGAGAGACCTGATGGCCGAAACCGTCGGCGTCGAAATCTCCAGCAAGCGCGCAGAGCAGCGCAAGGCCGAAGGCGAAGGCGAGGCTCACTACATTCTGGCAACGGGTAAAGCCGAAGCCGAGAAGGTGCGTCTGATGGGTGAAGCCCAGGGCGTCGCTTATCGTGAACAGGTCAACGCGCTCGGCGCGCAGGGTGTCGCGCTCGTCGAAACGCTCAAAGTCATCGGCGAGAAAAACGTCCGCATCACGCCCGACGTGATGGCTTCGGGCGGCTCAGGCGAAGGCGCGGGCGGCATCGGAACCTTGCTCCTGCTCAACCTCTTCAAAGACCGCTTGAATTTTCCGGCGGAGAACGGATCAAAAGCGCCTGTGAAGTAGAAGACTGCTCTTCATCAATGAGGCTGGCTGGGAACGACTAGCCAGCCTTGCTTTTTGTATGCGATGCACGGCTAAAATGGAATCAAAGGAGATATTGGGGTATGTCAACGGAAGTCGTCCAAACCATTTTTGAAAAAGTGAGGGCACTGCCGCAGTCAAAACAGGCAGAGGTCTTAGAATTTGTCGAGCGGCTTGCGGCGCAAGAGGAGGCGTCTGCGCCTTCGCGGGAGCGTCCGATCTGGGAAGTGATCACCGAGATTAGCAGCCAAGTGCCGGAAGAAGAGTGGGCTAAGTTGCCATCAGATGGTTCGCTGAACGTGGATCATTACCTGTATGGAGCACCGAAGAAATCATCGTGATGAGAGTCTTTGCAGATGCGAGTTACTGGATAGCTCTGATTAACCCAAAAGATCAGTGGCGCAGAAGAGCAATCGAGGCGAGCCAGTCGCTTGGCGCCGCGCTTTTGCTGACAACCGACGAAGTGCTGATCGAGATTTTGAATTACTTCGCCGACCGGGGCGATGAAATGCGGCGGGCGGCGACGATCAATGTACGGGAAATATTGCTTAACAAGAACGTATCCATCATCCCGTCGTCGCATGACAGCTTTACGTCGGGGCTTTCTCTTTATCAAGCGCGTTTAGATAAAGGCTACAGCTTGACTGATTGTATTTCGATGAACGCTATGCGCGAGCAGGGTCTCACAGATGTTTTAACCAGCGACAATCATTTCACGCAAGAAGGTTTCCGCATCCTTCTCTGAAATTTCAAGACCGCTTGAATCTTCTGGCGGAGAACGGAACGAAAGCGCCTGTGAAGTAATTGAGCTTGTACTGCAAATGAAAATCGGCTGCTCTCGAAAGGGCAGCCGATTTTTGCTTCTCTTCACGAGAAGAAAGCAAAAGGCTTTCCATGTTTCTAAAATTGGTCAATACAGCTAAATTTTCCGTTTCATCCGTCACAGCGAACCCGAACAAAATTATTAACCGAGAATACTAGAATTGGTCAAAAGGGTTAAATTGACCAATCCTGACTAAAAGTGTCGCGTTTGTCGTTTCTGCATGAAAGATAGAGCGTTCCTATTTTTCAAGGTACATCTTCGCGGCCATCTTCGCCAGCTTCCACATCTTGCCCCATTCGATGCGGCCTTCCGTGTCGCGTCCCATGAGTTTGTCGAGGATGAGTTGGCGAAAGAGCTTGCCCTCGCGTTTGAGCATGAACTCTTTGGCGTAGGGCTTGGCCGTGTCGAAGAAGCTGAACTCCGGGTCTGTGACGATGCCTATGCCTTCGAGCGTCATCAGCGCGCGGATGATGTAGGTGAAGTTGGCGGGTAAGCGAAAAGGATACTCGTACATCACGTCTGCCAGATCGTAGGTTAACTCTTTGAAGTTAACTTCGCCGAGCTTGAGGTTCAGGTAGTGCTGGAAAAGTCCTTCGACGACGGGGCGCACCTGTTCGGGATCAACGCCGGGTTTTAAGAAATCAAGGTTGATTAAATCCTGCGCCAGTCCATGCACGTCGCGGCTGACGACGTGGAAGAAGGCTGTAATCATCAGCGATTGCAGGCGCGGCGTGATCTTGCCCGTCATGCCGAAGTCGAAGAAGGCGAGCCGCCCGTTGTCCATCACCAGGAGATTGCCGGGATGCGGGTCGGCGTGAAAGAAACCGTCTTCGAGAAGTTGCTTGAGATAGGTACGCACCAGAAGACGATTGACCTTGACCGGCGAGAAGCGCTTGGCGCGCAGGGCTTCTAAATCCACGACCTTCGTGCCGCGTATAAAATCCATCGTGAGGACGCGCGCCGTCGTGTGTGACCAGTAAATCTTGGGAACGAGAATGGTGTTCCACTTCTTAAAGTTTTCGCGGAAGAGGTCTGCGTTCTGGCCCTCCTGCACGTAGTCCATCTCTTCCGTGATGGTTTCAGAGAACTCTCTCATCATGCCTTCCCAATCAGCGTTTTCATTCATCTGCGGGAAGCGGCGCATGATCTCCGTCAGACGGCGCAGGACGGCGATGTCAAAGCCGATGACCTTGGCAAGCTCAGGTCGCTGCACTTTCACGGCCACCTCTTCGCCCGTGTGCAGGCGCGCTCGATAGACCTGACCGAGAGAGGCTGCGGCAATCGGCTCGGTATCAATCTCTGCGTAAGCCTCCTGCAAGCTCTTGCCAAGCTCACTCTCGATGCGCGCGAACGCTTCCGCATTCGGAAACGGCGGAACCTGGTCTTGAAGCTTAACGAGTTCCTTGACGTAAGAGAGCGGCAACAGATCGCCCCGCGCGCCGAGCGCCTGACCTATCTTGATAAACGTCGGACCTAAGCCCACCAGCTTTTCTTTCAGCCAGACGGCCTGCTTTTCCAGCCGCGCCTCTTTGCGGCTTGAGCCTTGCGCGCCGCGAAAGATCATGAAACGAAGGACGCGAATCAGGCGGTCGAGGATGCGGCGGTCAACGTTGCGCGTCCATTCCTGAAACTGCGCCCGCCTGCCATGCTCCCTTGCCTCCTCGCGCTTTCGGCTTGAGAAGCGCCGACTGAAGGTGGCGCGAATGTCGTAGCTGTCCAGAAACAGGTAGAGCGAAAGCAGGCCGAGCACGCGCGCGACCTTAATGGCGCGCAGCCAACCGCGCAGGCCATGCGCGCTGATCGCTTCGTTGTCTTTGAGGATGTGGGCGTGTGTGCCCGGAATAATGATTAACGGCTCTTCCTTGAACCCTGCGCCGCGCTTGCGTGCGATTTCGAGCGCCGTAGCAGACTGCTTCGCGCTCCCAACCTGAGAAACCAATTGCTTGTCCTGTTCCTGTACTGCCATAAAGATTCAGTTCCAAGTTCCAAGCTCCAAGTTTCAAGTCAGCTCGCTCTTGGAACTTGAAACTTGGAGCTTGGAACTTCAAATGATCGCCAACATCCGCCGCACGCCGCTCCGCTCGAAATATTCAGAGGCGCGATCACGGTCGCGCTCGATCTGCTGCTTCAACTCATCAATGGAAGCAAACTTTCGCTCGTTGCGCAAGCGATGAAGGAAGCGCACGCGCACCACATCGCCGTAGAGGTCGCCCGTCCAGTTCATCACGTAAGTTTCAACTGAAGCTGGCGCTAGATAGTTTTCAAACGTGGGGCGCGTGCCGATGTTTGTGACGCTGCGCCGCCACGCGCCTTCGATTAAGGTTGAGGTCACGTAAACGCCGCCGCGCGGGATGACGCGATTCTCTGGATGCAGGTTGGCGGTCGGGAATCCAAGTGTGCGCCCGCGCTCTGCTCCGCGCACGACGCGCCCCTCCACGCCGTAGGGTCTGCCAAGCATTCGCCGCGCAAGATTGACACGGCCTTCAGCCAGCAGTCCGCGAATCTTGCTTGAGCTGATGCGCTGCCCGCGCAAGCGCACCTCCGGCACTTCCTCTGCTCTAAACCCTAGCCGCTCACTCACGCGGCGCAGAAGCTCTATATTGCCTTCACGGTTGCGGCCAAACGCGAAGCCGCGCCCCAGGTAAACTTCTGCGGCCTGTAGGCGGTCGCGCACCACGTCGCGCAGGAAATCTTCAGCTTCGAGTTGCGCGAATCCCTTCGTGAATCGGACGACGATTGTCTGCTCGATGCCGAGCACGCCGAAGGCTTCTATTTTCTGATCGAAAGTTTGCAACAGAGGCGGCGCGGATTCAGGATGAAGCACAGCGCGCGGGTGCGGATCGAAGGTTATCACCGTCGGGACAGCGCCAAGAGTGCGCGCTCGCCGGACGACGGTGCTCATAATCAACTGGTGGCCCAGATGCAGCCCGTCGAACACGCCCAGGGTCAAAACGGTTGGCCGCGCGATCTCTGCGTTGTCGGTTCCGTGAAATAGTCTCATAGCGAAGTGATAAGTGATAAGTGATAAGTGATAAGTAGCAAGCTTTTTCTCATCACTTATCACTTATCACTTATCACTAGCTCATCGTAAGCGAACTCGACTCCGGCGGGGAGCATGGCTGAGTCGCGTGCGTGAAGGACATCGTGCGCGAGGTGCGTCAGGTATGCGCGGCGCGGTTTGAGTTCGGAAATATATTCGAGCGCGCGCTCCAACCAGAGATGCGTCGGATGCGGCTTGAAGCGCAGGCAGTCGAGCACGAGCACGTCCAATCCGCGCAAGCCATTCATTGTTTCCTGTGGAATCTCGCTCAAGTCTGTGGCGTAGGCAAAGTCGTTGAAGCGATAGGCGGTCACAGGCAGTCGCCCGTGAATCACTTCGAGCGGCGTAATTTGTAAATCCTTTCCGATACAAAAGGGCGCGCCCGCCACAACTGTATGCGGCAAGACCTGCGGCAGTCCGCCTCCGAAGTGCGACGGCTCGAAGATGTACTGAAAGATGCGGCGAATGTCTTTCCAGGCGCGCTCGTTGGCGTAGAGACCGAGCGAGCCGTAGCGAAAGTTGAGCGGGCGAATGTCGTCTAAGCCGAAGATGTGATCGGCGTGGCAGTGTGTGATGAGAATGGCGTCGAGCCAGTTGAGCTTCTGCCTGAGCGCCTGCTGTCGAAAGTCCGACGAAGTATCCACGAGAACCGTCTGCCCGCCATGCTCTACGAGCACAGAGACCCGAAGGCGCTTGTCGCGCCCATCATCCGACAAGCACGTCTCACACTCGCATCCGATGGAAGGCACGCCCGTAGATGTTCCCGTGCCGAGGAAAGTCAGCTTCATAAAAGTCTGGAGTCTGGAGTCTGGAATCTGGAGTCGAAAGCCAAAGACTTTTCTTTTGACTCCAGACTCCAGACTCCAGACTTATCTTCCCCCCGTGATGTCGCTGCCGGAGAAGCCGCGCGGGGCTTTGGGCGCAGGCCGCGTGCTGGTCAGCGAGACGTACTGCATGCGCAGGTCTGCGAGCAAGCCCTCGAAGATTTGTTGCTCCTGCGATGCGAGGTTGCCGCGCGTCTTCTGCTCAAGCATGCCGAGCACGTCAATCCAGTGCTTCCCCAATTCCGGGTCAACCGCGCGCTGCCCTGTCACAGGATGCTCCATCATGCCGAGCGCGGCGGCGGCATTTGAGGCGATTGACATCAGGAAGTTGATAAAGCTCGCAGGGTCGTCCGCTCCCGGAATCTCGCTCTCCGCAAAATCTTCTTCGGGAAACTGCTCTACGACGCTCGCAGAGCTTACAGCACTCGCTTCGTTCGAGGCGACTGCGCTATCGCTGCCCTGCTCTGTCTGCGCGGACGACGGAGTAGCAGCAGCGGCGGCGATGCTCTCCGTTGCAGTTTGCGCCTCTTGCGTGGAAGCATCCGGGCGACTTTCGCTTGTGGTCGGCGCAGACTCTTTTGTTTCAACGGCTGCCGCCTCTGTTTTGGTCTCTTCCTCGCGCGCGCCCTCGCGCGGCGTGCCGTCCGCGTTGAAAAGCCGGCGATCCGTAACTTTGAAAATTGGATGTTCTTCGCTCATCGTGATTCCCTTGATCGGCGCAGAGTCTCAACTGCGGGAAACTTTGCGCCCACATCTTTCATTTGAAATGTTTACCCTGATTGCAGGATGGTAGCACCTACGCTCACGCACTCGCAAGAAAGGGATAAGTTTCAAGTCCCAAGCTTTAAGTTTCAAGTTCCAGGTCACAGGTTTCAAGTTCAAAAACCGCACTTGGAACATCAGGCTTGAGGCAGTAGACTTCAGACTCAGAGCTTGGAACTTGAACCCTGTAACTTGAAACTATTTTTATGGCTACATTTGCTGATCTTGTTGCTTTGATGGCGCGCCTGCGCTCGCCCGAAGGATGTCCCTGGGATCGTGAGCAGACTTACGAGACGCTCGCGCCGATGCTTTTGGAGGAAGCCTACGAAGCATTCGAGGCTGTCGAGGAAGCGCACGGAGGAAGCCCCCTTGAGTTGCGCGACGAACTCGGCGACCTGCTTTTTCAAATCGTCTTCTACGCGCAGGTCGCAGCAGAGCGCAAGGAGTTCACGATTGAGGATGTGTGCGAGGCGATTCACTCGAAGATGGTGCGGCGTCACCCGCACGTCTTTGGCGATGTGACCGTGCGCGACAACGATGAGCTACTACGCAACTGGGAAGCGATGAAGGCCGAAGAGAAGCGCGCCGCAGGAAAAGACAAGAGCGCGGAAGATTCATCTCTGCTCGACGGCGTTTCAATGAAAGCGCCCGCGCTGATGGAAGCGCACCAGCTTTCAACCAAAGCTGCGCGCGTCGGCTTCGACTGGCAACGCCTCGAAGACATCTTCGACAAGATGCACGAAGAGATAGATGAGCTGCGCGCCGCGATTAGCAGTCATGCCGAATCTGCTGCTGAGGAAGACCAACGGCGCGTGCGTGAAGAGTTGGGCGACCTACTTTTCGCCGTCACGAACATCGCGCGCCACCTGCGTGTCGAGCCTGAAGCGGCTTTGAAGTCAACCAACCGCAAGTTCCGCCGCCGCTTCCGCCACATCGAAGAGGGACTCAGGAAGCGCGGGCGCGCGCTCGACGCGGCGACGCTCGACGAGATGGAATCGCTCTGGCAGGAAGCGAAAAAGCGTGACAAGTGATAAGTGATAAGTGATAAGATAAACATCGTTCGTTCGACTTATCACTCATCACTTATCACTTATCACTTTGGGGGTTTTTAGGTATGGCAATGATTCAGTTCGTCGGCAACTATGACGATCTTTCGACGGATCGCGGCTATCAATTCAAGTTTCACTGCGACAAATGCGGCAATGGATTTATGTCGCGCTTTCAGCCTTCGGTGACAGGGACAGCAGGGTCGCTCCTGCGCGCCGCCGGTAGTCTGTTCGGCGGCTGGGCAAGCTCGGCGGGCGATTCAGCTTATGAAGTCCAACGCGCAACCGGAGGCAAAGCGCACGATGATGCGTTGCTGAAGGCCGTTGAGGAAGGCAAGGAACATTTTCATCAATGCTCGCGTTGCGGCAAGTGGGTGTGCCCGGAGGTTTGCTGGAACGCTTCCGCAGGACAGTGTGAAGGTTGCGCGCCGGATTACCAGGAAGAAGTCGCCTCGGCCCACGCCCAGGCAAAGGCTGAAGCAACCCGTCAACAGCTTTATGAAAAAGCGCAACAGACCGACTACGTTTCGCAGATAGACATGAGCGCAGGCTCGGTTGCCAAAGCGCCCGCGCCGTCGCCTGCGCCGCAAGGCGCGAATAAGCAGAGCGCCAACTGCTCATCCTGCGGAGCGGATGTCGGGAAAGCCAAGTTCTGCCCTGAGTGCGGGACGCCGACAAAGCCCGCGCCCCTGACCTGCGCCGGTTGCGGGCATCAACCGGAAAACCCGACGAGGTTCTGCCCCGAGTGCGGCGCGAAAATGCCGCTCATCGGTTAGAACACGGACGATAGATTGTCCACGAACTAGAAAGAAGCAAAAGGCTCGCCTATTCTAGCGAGCCTTTTGCTTCCTTTGTATGTGCGGCAGTGATGCCGACCCTGTTTAGTTAGTCGTTGATCCTGATAGAACCCAGGACACTGCGAAACGCTGTCTGGTAGTTGCGATAATCAGCCTGCGGCGCGACGGAGATCATGTAGAACAGTTGGCCGTTGCGGAGCAAGGTTGTATAGACCGTAACAACCTCCGGGCGTCCGGTCGCTTCGTTGGCGTTGGATAGGTTGATAGCGAGCGCGTTGCGGCGATCAATCGTGCCGCGCTGGTAGCCGCCCTGCTGTCGCATGTTTCCATTGCCCTGCGCCAGAGAACTGATGAAGGCATCGGTCGCCTGCCTCAAGTCTCCGCCCTGGGCTTGCGCCACACCGACGTTGACGCCGTGCGTGAAGATAGCCTGCCCCTGAACCTGTCCGTATGCTCCTTCGGGAGAAAACCAGATGGAGCTACCATTGTTGTCACCCAACTCGCGCCAGTTGTCCGGGTAGCTCAGTTGAAACAGGTTGCCGCCCGTGTATGTCCGGTAGCGCGATGAAGGATACGCAACACGTCCGCCGACATTACCCGCCGGATAATTATTACCACCTGAAGGATTGTTGCCGCCTTCAGTTGGATAACGCTGACCGCTCTTTGCGATTTCCGACATTGACGGAGCGCGCCCCATCCCACGAAGTCGCTGCTGGACGCGATTGAAGTCTGCCGACTCTCGAATCGGATTGTTAACACGCAGCATCTCGGCTTCCTGATTGATGCGCGCATAACGATTAGCAGGGCTTGGGTGATCGCTGAGGAAGCCGCCACCACCACCACCGCCACTCTGTTGCTCGATAGTCTTAAACATGTTCGCCAGATCGCGCGGGTCATAGCCGGCACGCGCCATGATCTGCGCGCCGAGCAGGTCGGCTTCCGTCTCGTACTCGCGGCTGAACTTCAAAAAGTAAACGCCCACGCTGCCCTGTAGGATTTGACCTACCGCCGGGCCGCCGAGAATCGCGCCGCCGACACCCAGGATGCCTGCCAGCACTGAATACTTCTGCGCTTTGGTCGCCTGCGCCGTTCCATGACGCAGCGCAACGTGGCTGAGTTCGTGCGCCATCACGCCCGCCATCTCGCCCTCGTTTCGCGCGGCTTCGATCATCCCGCGATTGACGTACATCGGGCCGCCCGGCAATGCGAAAGCGTTAATGTCGCTCGCATTGACGACTTTGAAATAGTATCTAAACTCAGGATGCTGAAACTCCTGCGGGATCGCAGCCACCAGACGCTGCCCCACACGCTCGACGTAAGCCGTTATGTCCTCATCGCGCAGGATCGGAAACTGTTGTTCGGCTTCAGCGGCGGCTTGCCGACCGACTTGAACATCATCACTAGGTTTGTACTTATTACTGTGATAAACGATCCTGGTCTGGGCGAATGCCGCGATAGGCATCGCAAACAGAGCCAGCGCCATGAGCCACACGACCAAGCCTTGTGTGCGGCGGTAAATATTAGTTCTCATATTCTCCCCTCCTCCGATGCGCCTGAGCTTGAGAGCCTGCGGCGCATTCGTCCTCTTCTGTGATGCAAAGCTAAAAAAGCGGCGCGCTCTCAAATAAGGAATCGAGGGCGCGCCGCTCTTTCGTGCGAAATTCAGCATCTCCCCCGAAACTTCTTTACGAACCCTACTCATCAATTCACGCGCAGGGGGAGAGAGCGCGTTGATCTCTACCACTAAATGTCCGCATCAATCTCAAGCGGCCCTTTTCAGTGGCTCTCTTTTGATGAAGCGGGCTACAGATGGGTTGGCCTTGCTTAACCTCTGCGACCCCGCCTGCGAATCTTACGTGGGGGATAGCCTCGCTCTTTTACGTTACGATTCTGTTCTATTTTGTTTACCTCGTCATCAAACTTTGCGATTGCGCCCTCCGGCGGGCGCGGAATTGAAACCGCGATGAACGGCGAAGTGAGAGCAGCGGTCGTCATGTCACCTGGCTTCGGACTCTGCTCGCTGGCGCGCACTATCAAGCTTGTTCCTTCGCGTCGAATCTCGGCAAGAGAGATGCCGTAGCCCCCTGTGTTCTTGAGACCTTGATAAACGATGACGACAGCGCGCGTATTGAAGTTCACTTCAGGTATCAGCCCGGCGCTGCCCATACCAATCGAGCGCCACGCGCTCGCCCAATCATTCTGGCTCGTGATGAGCCGGACCAAGCGCCCGCCCTGATAACTACTATTGTACCCCGTTGCCAGCACCGAGAACTCAACGACACGCGGCGGCTCGGTTGTGCTGTTTGAATTGGCTTTCGGGTCGCCCTCCTCTCCGAGCATCGCCAGGCGAATGATCTTAACGGGCGGCATCCCGTAGCTCAACAGGCGATCATGAAACTGGCCGAGGTTGAATGAAGCTCCCATGCGTTGCTTATACTCATCGCGCAGTTTCAAGATTTGCATCTCGCCGAGCGTGTAAACCAGATAGGTCGGGTCTTCAGTCCCGCGCCGCGCCTCGCGCTCGGCATTGACGCGCTCCTGATAACCCTCCCGCATGAAGAACTCCACGCCCTGCTCGTAAGTCATGCCTGCCGTGTGCAGTCGAAGCCCGACGAGGTAACGGCACAGACGCAGCAGCGCCATGTTCAACTGCGCGAGCCTCAGCTTCGGGTTGTTGCCGCCGAAACCTTCGTCCAGCATCATCTGCTCTGCGTAGTGTGCCCAACCCTCCACAAAGCTTGCCGCAGCTAACGCAGTTCTGATGCGAGATGGCTGACGCTTGAGAGCTAGATACTGGTAGTAATGGCCCGGATAGACTTCGTGAATCGAGATGATGGGCAGAGCATAGCGATTATAGAAACTGAGGTGTTCCTCTTTTCTCGTGTCATCCAATTGAGAATCGGGAGGCGTAACATAGAAATAGGCTTCTGTGGCGTTGCGCTCAAACGCGCCCGGTGAATCCATCGAAGCGAAGCTGGTCGAGCGCGCGTATTCGGGCGTCTCCGCGACAGCCAGGTTCTCGCGCGCGGGCGGTGTCAGGATATTCTGCGTGCGGACGAAAGCTCGTATGCGGTCAAGCTCGGCGCGCGTGTCGCCGACAAGCCCATCGGCTGTGGGGTGTTCACGCCCAAGCGCGCGCAGGGCTGCCTTGACTCCTTTGCCCGGCGCGACCTCTTCGGCCAGCACGCGCATCTCTTCCTGCGTGCGCCGCAATTCTCTTTCGCCTTCATTGATTAATTGCTCGATGGGAGTTTCGACCATTTCGTCGTACAGAAGCTTGCGGCGATAGTTTTCCGCGCCGATGCTGAAGTCGCCCGTCGAGCGCGGCAGCAGATCACGCTCAAGCCATTCACTGAAAGAGCGCAGAGCGTTGATGACACTTCCATTCGTCGTCTCAAATTCAGCTTTCCGCGCTGCGCTCATGCGACCGCCGCCCGCGCGCTCGATCATCTGCGGAACGACGCGCGAGAAATAATCAACGCTCCCGCGCACCTGCGCGATAGCCGTCTCGGTGTAGATGCGCGGCGGCGTTTCCAGATTAGCGCGAGCTTCACCAAGCAATCTTGCGATCTCGCGCTCGCGCTGTAGCACACTGTTGAGGCGCTGTTCGATGGGCGCGTAGTTGCGCTTGAGAATGTTATCAATGCTCGCTGCGGCTATCCGGTTATAGACGTTCGGGTCGCGCTGCCACATGCGTATGTCCTGAAGCTCAAGAAGCTGCCCGCGCGCGTGAGACAGTAGAACCAGATAATCGTAGCGCGCCTCTTCGGAGAGCACGCCGGGGTTGATGCGCGTCAGCACGCTGACGGTATCGCGCAGGCGGCGAACTTCGCGCGCGACCGTTTCGCGGCTGCGAGTTTCGAGTTGAGCATCGTACTCGTGCAGCCCGGCGGCGGTCGCCTCTGTCGGATTAAAACTGTAGTAGCCCTTCAGATATTCGTCCGCAATCTGGTTGAAGCGCGTAGTCTGGTAGCTCGCGCTTGAACTGACAGGCGGAAAGTTGCGGCGCACAGGTCGGCGTCGTTGCGCAGCGACTTCCATTGAAGGCACAAGCGAACTCGCAAGAACGGCGAGCGCGAGCAGCAGGGCAGAAATTTTCCTCTTCATCAATTCAGAATCTCGTTTTAGGGATGACAACCAGAGATTAACTGTGGGGGAGAAGCGCGCTTGAGAGCTTAACACAGAAGAGGAAGGCGAGTTACTTTTGCTTTTGAGTTTTCTGCGGGCTAATCCGCTCGTTGAGCCAGCGGGCGGCATCGTCAGCCGCAGCAAAGTGCATCTCTTCGCCCTTCCAAACGCGGATCATGGCGACGATGAAGAAGACTGTAGAGGCAGCCCAGAAGAGTTTTCCACCAACGTTAGAGCCGGTGATGTTTCCGACGATGTTGAAGATAGTCGTGATCGCTACTACTAAGAGATGCAACACCAATGCCTGCGCCGCATATGACCTGGCACGGATTTCGTTACGCGGCGTGAGCAGCAACTCGACCGCTCCTGCCACCGCGCCGATGAAGAAAGGAGCGTAAGGCAGCGCGAGCGTGACGTTCTCCGGCAATCCTAAGCCGGGCACGATGCGCGTTGACGATGGAACAGCCGCGTTCGGGGACATTTCAGCGGTCGCACCCGCAACTTTGGGCGGATAGGTCGGCGGAACGTTGATGGACGGGTAAGAGACCGGGATAGAAGAGTCGTAGCGTTTCGTAGGGGCTTCCGCGTCCCAGCGCTCCTCCGTTTTCGTCACAGGCTCAACCGGGCGCGGCTCGCCCCACGCTTGATCTGCCCTTTGTGCGTAATCCGTGTCGAGCGGGTTCGTGTCGTACTTGCTTTTCTTTATCTTTTCCATAGCCAGAGACTACTTACGAAATTCGAGAGCCTTCAGTTCACAGAGAAAACGATGAATGATGAACGATGAACGCGGAAGTAAAGACAAAAGGCTTCAATTCATCGTTCATCATTCATCATTTCCCCTATGGCGTATTCAATCCGCTCCCAACGCCCGTCGCGCTCCGAAATGCGAAACGCGCGCAGGGTCTCTTTGGTCGCGGCGAGTCCAATTATAAAGTAGATGGCCGAAGGATAGTAGGCGAGGCGAACATCTGTTTCCGACGGGACAGGCTCGCTTGCGCGCGGGTGAGAATGATAGATACCCAGAAGCTGCTCGCCACGCTCGCGCATCAATCGCTGCGCGGCGAACAACTCTTCAGGCGCGGCTTCGTAACCGACGAGCGGGTCAGATGCAACATTGCGAAGACGGTATACGGAACGCGCGCTTTCCTCATGACTTCCACCGATGAGTCCACAACACTCAGCCGGACTTGCCTCGCGCGCGTGCGCGAACATTCCATCAACATGCTCGCGCAGCAACGTAATCATGCTTTAGCCCGAACAAACATTAGAACCACAAAGGCACGAAGACACAAATTTATATTTCCCTTGTGCCTTTGTGTCTTCGTGGTTAATTTCTATGCTTCAGCCGTGCGTGTCTGTGACGAACCGGCAGCGGCTTCCTTAATCAGACTTCTGCCGATGACTAGACGCTGAATCTGGTTCGTGCCTTCGTAAATCTGCGTGATCTTGGCGTCGCGCATGTATTTCTCAATCGGATAATCTTTGCAGTAGCCGTAGCCGCCGAAAAGCTGCACGGCGTCTGTCGTCACAGACATCGCTACATCGGTCGCAAAAACTTTGCCCATCGCCGCGAGCTTTGAGACGTTCTTCGCGCCCAGGTCAATCGCACGCGCCGACGCATAGACAAGCTGGCGCGCGGCTTCAATCTTCGTCGCCATGTCCGCGAGCATCCATTGAATGCCCTGAAAGGATGCGACCGATTGACCGAACTGCTGGCGCTCCATAGTGTACTTAACGGCCAGGTCGAGCGCGCCGTGAGCCAGGCCGAGAGCCTGCGCTGCCACGCCCGGACGAGCCATGTCGAGCGTCATCATCGCGTGCTTGAAGCCGTGTCCTTCTTTTCCGCCAAGCAGGTTCTCCTCCGGCACGTGGCAATCGTTGAAGTGAAGCTCATGCACGGGCACACAGCGTATCCCCATCAAGTCTTCCTTCTTGCCGATCTCGAAACCGGGCGTTCCCTTCTCGACCAGAAGCGCAGAGACGCCGCGCCCTCCACGATCAGGATTCGTCGAGCAGAAGATGGAATAGAGCGTCGCCGCATTTCCGTTCGTGTTCCATTTCTTATCGCCGTTCAAAACGTAGAAGCCGTCGCGCTTCTCCGCACGCGCTTTCAAGCTTCCAGCGTCCGACCCGGAAGCTTTCTCAGACAATCCGAAAGCCATCAGCGTCTTCCCCTGCGCAACGTCCGGCAGATACTTCTGCTTCTGCTCTTCCGTTCCGCCGACGATAATCGGAAACGACGCGAGCGCATTCACAGCGTAAGTGACGCCAACGCCGCCGCAAGCCTTCGACAATTCCTCGACGACGATGCAGAGATTCATCACACCGCCGCCGCGCCCGCCGTACTCCTTCGGAATCCAGACGCCCATCAGCCCCGCGTCCTGCAACGCGCGCACGACCGACCAGGGATACTCAGCCGTCCGATCAAGTTCAGCCGCCACTGGCCTCACATACTTGTCCGCAATCTCGCGCGCCATCGCACGGTATTCAAGATTCTCTTTCGTCAGTAATTCGTCCACGTTATAAGTATCTCCTTAACTTTATTCTACGAATGCGTGCTTAACTTGATAACCGCTATCTTCTCAGCCGCGTTAGCGGCCATGATTATGCACAGCCTTTAACCAAATCACGAACCGCCCTTCACAATTTTAAGCCTCAACTCTTCCAACTGCGCCGCGTCAACTTCTCCCGGCGCGTCAATCATCAGGTCAGCAGCCGAAGCGGTCTTCGGGAAGGCCATCAGGTCGCGTATGTTCTCGATGCCTGTGAGCGCCATCAAGAGGCGCTCGATGCCGGAGGCGATACCGCCGTGCGGCGGCGTGCCGTATTCGAGCGCGTCTAGGAAGAAGCCGAAACGCTCGCGCGCTATCTCCTGCGTCATCCCCAGAGCTTTGAAGATTAATCCCTGCACTTCGCGTTGATGAATACGGATGGAGCCGCCCGCAGCCTCTACGCCGTTGACCACCGTGTCGTAAGCCTTCGCGCGCAATTTCCCCAGCAATTCCGTCTCGCCTTCTTCAACCGCACGCCTCAAGAGCGGCAAGTCTTCATCAAGCGGTGAAGTGAATGGATGATGCATCGCATAATAACGCCCATCCGCCTCGTTGTACTCAAACATCGGAAACTCCGTCACCCACAACGGCGCATAGACATTTTCCGGGATCAACTTTTCACGTCGCGCAATTTCGTTTCTAAGCGCGCTGAGACCCGCCGCAACCGTCTTTGATTTACCCGCGACGATGAGCACAGCGTCATTCTTCTGCGCGCCGCCCAAGCTCGCCATGCGCTCGATTGTTTCCTGCCCCAGGACTTTCAAGAGCGACGAAGATGTTTCGTCGCCCAGCTTGATCCAGGCGAGAGCGTTTGCGCCGTAACGCTTCACGAACTCCTGCAATTCATCCAGAACTTTTCGTGAAAGAGATGCGCCGCCGGGAGCGACGATTCCCTTAATCTCCCCGCCGCCCGACAGAGTTGAAGCGAATGGCGCGAAAGTCGTTCCTTCTAACACGCTCGACAGGTCTTGCAATTCCATCCCGAATCGCAAGTCCGGTTTGTCTGAGCCGTAACGCCTCATGACTTCCGCGTAGGTGAGCCGCTGGAATGGCGTGGGCAACTCGATACCGATTAACTTGAAGACGCGAGCGAACAATCCTTCGATGAGACGATAAACCTGTTCGGTCGTCGCAAAGCTCATCTCAACGTCCAACTGCGTGAACTCAGGCTGGCGGTCGGCCCTTAAATCTTCGTCGCGAAAGCAGCGCGCGATCTGGTAATACTTATCGAGGCCCGCGATCATGCAGAGTTGTTTGAAGAGTTGCGGCGATTGCGGCAGCGCGTAGAACTTGCCCGGCTGGATGCGCGAGGGCACGATATAATCGCGCGCCCCTTCGGGTGTGGACTTAATCAGGATAGGCGTCTCGATCTCCGTAAACGCCTGCTCATCCATGTAGCGATGAATCTCCGCGACCACGCGATGACGCAGGCGCAGGTTCGACTGTAGATATGGACGACGCAGATCAAGGTAGCGATATTTCAGGCGCAGGTCTTCGCTCGCCAGTGCGTCGGAAGAGGTCGGCTCAATCTGAAACGGCGGCGTGCGCGCATCGTTGAGCAAGAGAAGCTCTCGCGCGCTCATCTCTACCTCGCCGGTCGCAATCTTGGGATTGCGCTGCCCCTCTGCGCGCAACACGACTTCGCCCACGACCGCGATCACATACTCGCCGCGCACCTCTTTCGCCTTCGCGTGGGCCGCGCGCGCCGTCTCTTCGTTGAAGACGACCTGCGTGATTCCGTCGCGGTCGCGCAGGTCAACGAACGTCAGCGGCCCGAAGTCGCGCCGCCTGGCAACCCAGCCCATCAAGCAGACAGTCTTTCCGACATCCTCAGCGCGCAGCGCGCCGCAAGAGTGTGTGCGTTCCAAGTTTCCTAAATTGTCGAGCATAATTTCAGTTTTATAGCCACAGAGGCACAGAGACACAGAGAAGATTAATTGAATGAACTCAAAAACATTTTATTCTTTGCTTCTCTGTGTCTCTGTGCCTCTGTGGTTAATTCTCATTCTTAATTTCAGATTCGCGTATAAAATTCTGCGGCTCATCGAAGCGGGAAGCGCGCGTCTGTCCAGCGCCGGTCTGTGTCTTCTCCGTGAGATAAGCGTTGAAGTCAGCCGATTTGTTGCGGGGGATGGACAGGCTTTTCCACTCCGCCGACTTGAAATGTTTTGCCAGAAAAACTATTTGCCCCACGTGATAAGCGTAATGCGTCAACTGCCGGTTGATGGCTTCGACAACCGTATGCTCCGCACCCCTGATTAAAACTTTCCGCTCCGTATCCTCCGGCTGTAAACCTTCCAGCGCGCCGAACAAACAACTCCACCCCTTCTCCCACTGCGCTAGTAAATCATCCCTGCTCGTCTCAGCCGTAACGACAAACTCCAGATCACGATTCCTGTCCGGCTTCTCTCCATCCGTCGTGAGAAAATCCGTCCAACGCGAAAGCATGTTGCCGCTGATGTGCTTGATGATGACGGCGATGCTATTCGCTTCTTCATCCAGAGAGAGAAAAAACTCTTCGTCGCTCGTCTGCTCAATCGCTTTTTCAGCCAGCTTCTTGTAACCCCGAAAGGTCAGGAGAGCATCCTCAATAAAATGTTTGGCAAGTGATGAGTTATTCATGACTTAGTTTTACCTAACTTCTCGCACACGATCTTTACAACCTGCCCGCGCTCAATCTTCTGGTCTTGTGGATTTTCTGAACGCATGTCCACCAGTCTTACCTCACCATGATCACGCTCATCTGTCCTTATTACTGTGAAAAGAGGAATCCCGCGCGACCTCGTATACCCGTACCACCCTCCCTGTGTTGCTTCTAGATCAAGGTCAACTCGCAATCCAGCGTCACGCAGTTCACGGGCGAGTGCAATTGAATCAGTAGCTAATTGCTCATCCCAGACTGTAACTAACACATCTGCGGAAGAGGCAGCTAAATCTGGTGGAAACATTCCGCGCTCGATCATCACAACGAGGATGCGCTCAAGTCCTAATGAGAACCCGCATGCTGGAATATCCCTGCCCAAAAACATTCCGATGAGGTTGTCATAGCGCCCGCCGCCACCAAGGCTGCCAGCGAGGTCGGGCACATTTATTTCCATAATCGCGCCAGTATAGTAAGACAATCCGCGCGCAAGGCTCGGATCAAGTCTTACTCGTGATCCAATACCACTGGCTTTTGTGAACTCTAAAATCTGGCGTAGTTCATCTATGCCGCGCGCACCTGCATCATGATCTCCTACAAATTCTAACAACCGACCTAATATAGATAGGTTAATCGCCTCTGCTTCTGCTTCAACAGTCTCGGCTGAAATTAATCGCACTGATTGTTCCAGAGAAGATATGCGCTCAAAGAAGGTGAGTAATTCATTGCCCGAGTCTTCGCTGATACCTCGTTCAGTAAACTCTTTTGTCACGCCGCTGCGACCAATTTTATCTAACTTGTCTAGCGCAATAAGCACGCTCGCTTGTTTATCAGAGGGGATGCCAGCCGCTTCAAGCACACCCGTAAGCACATTGCGATGATTGAGTCGAATGGTGAAATTGTTGAAGCCCAGTTTCATCAACGCTTCACTTACAGCAGCACACAATTGCGCCTCTGTAACCATCGAGCGTGAACCTATTACATCAACGTCGCATTGGTAAAACTCCCTGAAGCGTCCTCGCGCCGGACGATCCGCCCGCCAGACGGGTTGAATCTGGTAGCGCTTGAAAATTCTCGACAACTTACCTTGATATTGGGCGACGACGCGCGCCAGCGGCACTGTCAAATCATAGCGCAGAGCCAGGTCAGCCTCGCCGGTCTTAGCGTGCTCGCCACGCTTCAGGATTTTGAAGATGAGCTGGTTGCCCTCTTCGCCGTACTTCCCCAGCAGCGTCTCTATGTTCTCGACCGCCGGAGTCTCCAGAGGCTCAAAGCCGTAACGCTCGTACACTTCCTTAATACGGCCTATGACATACTCGCGCCGCCGGACATCCGCCGGAAGAAAGTCGCGCATTCCGCGCGCAGGTTGTGTTTTGCCTGAAGCCATTACTTGAAAATAGAGAAGCCAGCGTAAACGACAAACTCGTTGAGGCCGCGATTCGCGCCCGCGCGATTGCCGTTCGAGATGTGATGAAAGCGAACGCCGAGCGTGACGGCTCGCCGCTCGGAAGTAAAAATACGCAGGCCCGTTCCCGCCTCGCCGACATAAGCGAACTTTCCCGCGTCGGGCAGAGGAACAGATTTATTGAAAACCAGGAAGCCGCCGTTGACGTGTAGGAACGGTTTGACGTGCGAACTGTTTGCGAAGTCGAGTTGCAATCCGAGCGGCGTCAGGCCAGCGCCGTAAGCTGTCTCACGCCTGAAAGTCGTCACCGAGCCAGCCGGTGTTGTCACGGTCGTGCTCTGGGTGATGTCGCCTGTGGCAACAGCAAGCGGGATAGCATCGAGCGTGTACTGCAACGCAAGACTTTCATTGGCCGCAATCGTTCGCCCGTAGCGGAAAGCCGCGACGACAAACCTGCGATCCCTGGCCTCGTCTTCACGCAGCCCGCCGAAGATGGTCGTGGCCTTGAAAGCCACGCCGCCCCAGAAGCCAAACTCGTTATCGCCTCGCTTGAGCGCGTAGGACGAGCCGGGGACGGTTCGACTCAACGTTGAATCTCCTGTCGAAGCGGACTCATTAACAGCAGCGCGGCTAGCGGCGGTTTGCGCTTGAAGCGAAATAGCGCCGACGGCGATCATAAATAATGCAGCGACCGCAACCCTGAGAAAACTACGCATCCTTTTTTTGTCTCCTTTAATCATACCCATGCCGCCCGGCATCTGCCCTAAGAAAATCACCTATCTCAAAACTTGAGGCGCAAAGAACTGTTTCTTAAAGTAGCTTGTGTTTTGAAACGACATTTAAGTTAATGACAGTTATCATAACCACATCGCTTGCGTCAAAACGCATTCAGTCCCGCTCCCTTTTTCAAGCGCTCGATTAAGACTAACCGAAGGGCTGGACAAAACAGAATTATTAGGAATAATTGGTCAGCCTTTGCTAGATGCTCACGCCGACAGTGATTGCTGTGAGCTTAACGCCTTTTGTTTACGCCCTTAAAATCAAGATGAGTTCCGCCGCGATAGCCGACCGCAGTCTGACGTTAAAGCAAGAAACGCAAGCGCCCATGTCTGTCGCGGTGCGTAATCTCCTGCTCACTTTCGCCCTGGCTGTGGCCTCGCTCGCATTAGCGGGCGCGCTCGCGGGAGCGCAGGGCTACGAGATGCTGATTGTGGCGATGGGCTGGCCGCACATCATTCTCGGCTTTCTCTTCTACTTCGGTAAAGTCCTGCGCGGCGAATGGCACGCGCGCTCCACCTTCCTGCTCCTCTTGCTGCTGACCCTCGCTCTCTGGACAGCGCACTACACTTACACCATCACCGGCTTCATCTCGATCTACTTTACTTATCACGTCTTCCGCGACGAAGTTTTCATCTACTTTCAGAGGCGCGCCCGGCACAAGCTGCGCTATGCCGTCACGGTCGCAGGATTCGTGCCCTTCATCCTGCTGATGTTCCTCGTCACAGACCCGCGCCCGCAACACTACAGGCAAGACCTGCGGCGCGTCGAGCTTGAAGCCTCTGAGCTTAACCAGGACGGCTGGACGCTGATTCCCTTCAAGCCCATCTCTTATTCGCGCGGGCACGACTTCTATTTCTACATTCAATCGCCGCAGAAGAAAGGCGCGAGCGGCTACAACACGTTTGCGACCACAAGCGAGACCAGGATGGACGGTGAAGTGCGCGTCGCCGATAGAAAATGGCCTCAAGCTTCCGATCTTGTCTTCAAGCCGTATTACGCTAACGAGCAACGTGTAGCTCCGGCTGAAACGATTGGCGAGAGCGAGGCGTTACAGGTGCAAGTATCGGGCGACTATAATCTAGGGCAGACTTTCAAAGCCGAGCAGGATAACCTCGCGGGCATCTGGATTCCGACCAGACGCGCCACAGATTCCGCGCAGCCTGCGCTCTTCGTCTTTCACCTGACGCCGGACACCTCGCTGCCGCTGCCGCCCCTCTCGACGCTCATGCAGGTCATACGCTTCGCGCTCATCTTCATCCTTGCGGCGCTCGTTCTCTGGAAAGCGCTGCCCGCTCTCAAACGTAACCGCACCTTCTGGCTTTACTTCTTCGCCTTGATCGTTATCTTCGCCCTGCTCCAAAAGGTTCTCAGGGAAACGAGCGGCGCGGGCTACGTTGTTCCAGTCATGTTCCAGTTAGTCGTAGTCTTTCACTACTGGAGCTGGTACGTCTTCTCTTTCAACAAGCTGTTCGCTGCCAGAGACGCGCCGACTATAGCCGCCGCTGCTGCTCCTTCAACTTCACAGGCTCTTTATGATCGGATGCTCGCCAGGCTTCGCAACGTATCGAACTTCACCATGATAGTGATTGCGCTGAACCTGATTTCGGTCGCAGGCGTTCTCTGGTACAACAATTGGGACGGGCCTGCTGCCTTACGCTACGTCTTCGATTACAGCTACTTTCTCTATTTCCTGGTCTTCCACGTCACCTTTAGCTTCGGCCCCAAACAGGCATCGCGCAAGATAAACTCTCTTCAACCGGTAGCTGCCAGTGCAGCAGCGGCAACGCCGACCTGACCACGACGAGAGAAACTCCTCAAGATGCGCTTTTCAATCGCTCGTCCAGGTAATGTCGCGTGTACTCGATATAGTTCTTCCAGAACACTTCAAGACCCAGGACCTCTTCATCCGTCAACGCTCTTTTGACGCGCGCGGGCTGGCCCATCACGAGCGAGCGCGGCGGAATCTGCGTCCCCGGCGAAAGGAGCGAGCCTGCGGCGACCAGCGATTGCGCGCCGACTCGAACGCCGTCCATGACGATTGCGCCGATGCCGATCAAGCTCCCGCGCTCGACGTAACAGCCATGCAGCGTCACGTTGTGCCCGACCGTCACCTCGTCTTCAAGAATGGTCGCGTGCGTGCCGCGTGTGACGTGTATGACGGTTCCGTCCTGTATGTTCGTGCGACGGCCAATGCGTATGTAGAAGACATCGCCGCGCACCGTCGCGTTGAACCAGACGCTTGATTGCTCGCCGATGTGAACGTCGCCGATAATCTGCGCGCTCTCTTCAATGTAAGCTGTCGGATGAATCTGCGGGTGTACGCCGCGAAACGGTCTAATCATGGTGCGCTGCTATTAGGTGACTGGACTGCTTTCTGCTCTCTTCGGATGAAGCGGAGACGGTAACATGAGCGAGACGGGCCGGGCAAGGAAGACGCTCTTCAGGGAAAAGCATTGGTGAACTTCGCGGCATGCAGTATCGTAAGGCGTTGGGGAGGCGAAAGAGGATGTATTGTTCATCGTGTGGCGGGTCTGTAGCGCAGGGCTTGAGCTACTGTAAGCACTGTGGAGCAAAGCTCGGCGAGGCAATAGGTGGCGGGGTCGCCAAATCATCGGAGTTGTTTCCTGACTCCCTCATCTGGGCGATAGTCTCAATCTTCGTCGTCGGCCTCGGATGTATCATCGGTCTCATGGCGGTGATGAAAGAATTGCTCGACCTCAACTCCGGGATGATATTTACCGTCACGATGTTGAGCTTCCTGCTAATGATTGCCATCGAGGGAGTGTTCACCTGGCTGTTATTGAGTCGCAAGCGGGGCGCTAAAGAAGCGGGCGACACTGCGCGATTGAGGGAGCAGGCAACGAAAGAACTTGGCGCGGCAGAGGAATATTCGCTTCCAGAACCTGTGTTGAGCGTTACAGAGCGCACCACCCGCACATTTGAGCCGAGCTACAGAGAGCCAAAATCAAAATGAATAATTGTTGCTAAAAACCACGCTGCGATTTCCGGGTAAACTCAATTAATCTTCTGAACACCTACCGGGCACGAAGTAAATTCCCACATGTCTTCCAACGAAGCAGCACAGGCTCCATCGCCAGACGAGGTTAAGCGCCTGCTCGGTGCTGTCTTTGGAGCGAGCAGCGTGGCTCAAGTTGAGTTGCTATCGGAGGGCTTGTCTAATTTCAATTACAGGGTTGAGTTGGGCGCACGTGCTGAAGCGGTTGTGCTGCGAATCTACGGGCGTGACCCGGCAGCTTGCAGGAAAGAGGTTGATCTTCTTCGGCTGCTCCGGGAGACGGTTCCTGTGCCTGAAGTCCTGCATGTGTACGCGAGCGGTCTTAGCGGCATCGGCCCGTTCATCATCCTGCGCTACGTTGAAGGAATCTCTTTCAGGCAATTGAAGAAAACTCACGACCCGGAGGCAATCGCGCAGGCTGCCTACTCAATCGGAGAAACACTCGCGGCACTCGGCCATTATAAATTCACACGTCGCGGTATGCTCGGCGCTGGCACTGAAGTCGCCCATCGAGACCTGAATGCTCCGAATGCGATATCGGAGTTTATAGATTCCTGCCTGGCTTCCCGGACGCTTCAAGGTCGCCTTGAGGCGCGCGTGCGGGAGCGAGTTCACGAGCTGGCATGGTCACGAGCGCGAGGGCTTGCACGATTGCAGGATGAGACTTGTCTCGTTCATGGCGACTTCAATAACCGTAATGTCCTGGTGCGGCGCGAGCATGGGCGCTGGCGCGTTGCCGCGCTTCTCGATTGGGAGTTAGCCGCTTCAGGCTCACCAATGTTCGACATCAGTAGCTTCCTGCAATACGAGCGCAAGCTTAGCCCTGTGCGCGAGCCTCACTTCTCGCTTGGATACAAGCACGGCGGCGGCACGCTGCCTGAAGGGTGGTGGCAGCTAGCGCGAGTCATCGGCCTCAGAGGACAGTGTGAGAGTCTCGCGCTGGATAATCTCCCGGCGGACATCGTGAGCGAGATAGCGGAACTTGTGCGGGCGACTGTCGAAGAGGATTCAATGCGGACTGTGGAATAGCTGCCGCGACGCAGAGAGTGAGTGAGAGATGCGCGCACGCCAATGTTACAAACTCTCATTCACCTTATTCGGATCACCGTTGACAGCTATCAAGCCCTCGTGAGAGAGTCGGGCGCGTGATGCGTGGAGCAACAAAACATAACCGGCGCAGGGGCGCGGCGTGGTGGACGACGCTTGTTCTGGCCTTTGTGATGGCTGGCTGCGGCGGCTCGCTGTATAAGGTTAAGCCGAAGGTTGATGCGCCTGTCACAGGCGGCAAAGAGGCGAGCGCGGGCGGCTTCAACGTTCGCGCCGTGCCGCTCGTGACAGATGAAGAGAGTCAGGAACTATTTGAAGCGAACCTGCCGTTGGGCGGCTTGCTGCCCGTTCGTTTGGAGATGAGCAACGAGAGCGGCGCGACGCTCTCTTTCAAGCGCGTGCGTTTTCATTTGCGCGATAGCGATGGCAGAGAGTGGAAGCTGCGTTCGCCCAAACAGGTTGTCTCGCGCATACTGGATTCAGACAAAATCTATCTTTACAATCCAAACTCGCGTAAGAAATTTGAAGAGGCGCTCGGCGAGCATGCCTTCGAGACGGCGACGCCGCTCGACGCGGGCAAACAAAGGCGCGGTCTAATCTTTTTCCAGACGCCGAAGAAGGAGCAGATCAATAGCCCGCGCGGGTTAGTGCTGACGATTGAAGGACTGCCGCAGCCGGTTGAAGTGATTTTCAACTGACGATCAATACAAGTAGAAACCACAGATGAACGCAGATGCACGCAGATCAGAGAAGGCAGGAATTAACCACAAAGACAGTAAGAAATACTTTTACTCTTTCGTGCCTTCGTGTCTTTGTGGTTAATTCATTCTCTAATTTGCGTTCATCTGCGTGCATCTGCGGTTAATTTCTATGAATGAACTGAGTCTACAGGAAAGATATTCGCCGCGAGGCGCATGCTTCGGGTGCGGCCCAGTGAACGAGAAGGGCTTGCGGATTCGGAGCTTCGCTCGTGGGGAGGAAGTTGTCTGCGAGTGGCAGCCCGAAAGTTACCACGAAGCGTTTCCCGGAATGCTCAATGGCGGCATCATCGGAACTCTACTGGATTGCCATTGCAACTGGACTGCCGCCTGGCATCTGATGCAGCGCAACAAACAGGCGAGCGCGCCTTGCACCGTCACGGCTGACTATGCCGTCAAGCTCAAGCGTCCTACTCCGACAGATAGGCCCGTCAAGCTCGTTGCGCGCGTCATCGAGTCAACGGAAGATAGAGCAATCGTCGAAGCGGAACTCATCGCGCATGATAAAGTTTGCGCGACGTGTCGCGGGACATTCGTCGCCGTCAAACCCGGCCATCCTGCATATCACCGCTGGTAATTATCGGCTAACGCTTTTCATCGCTACTGCGGCTATGGCCCAAACCTTCGCCTGTATTCCAGCGAGTTCATGAAGCCATCAACCATCCTGCGATAGTCGCCCGTCTGGTTGAGCGTTTGAATCCAGTCGAGGTAAAGAATATCCGGGTCGCGTCTTAAGTAGCCGAAATATTCCGTCACCACAAAAGCCTGGTTGTAGTATTTAGACTTGACCTCCTGGCTCTCCGCTATCGCCCGCAAGACCTGCCCGCGCGTCATGCGCCCTGCCGCCAGATCGTCAATCAACTGCTGCTTGTTCGGAACCGTCACGCCTGCCGTCGTCAAGAGCGCGTTGACATAAGCCGCTGGGTCGGTCACTGCGTCGTACCTGTTCTTGAACTCCGGGCGTGAAGTAAAGTCGGCGACGAACTGCTGTTTGTTGGCCTCTAGCTCTTCATCCGACAGGAAACCTGTGACGAAGCTCAGGTCTCTCATCATCTCCCTGTAATGCGGAATGCGTCCCAGCGCAGTCGAGTAGAAACGATAGACGAAGAAGCTGCGTCCCTGGAATTCCTCCGAGCGGAAGAAGGCTGAAGAGACGGAAATCCTGTCGCAGTTTGGATTCCCCGGCGGGCAGGCAGCGAGAGTCGCCACCCAGCCTGCGAATCCGTCCACATCCGGCTCACGATTGAGGAAGTCCAGGTACTGCTGGTGTACGAAGAAGGCCGGATCGTCAATCGGGTTACGTGTGGGCTGCGCGGTGTCGTTGTCCACAATCGTCAAAGTGACAGCCGCCGTGTTGCCGAGCGTTCCTCCGTTAGACGGGCTGGTCAGGACCAGAGACAATGCTTCGTTGCCTTCAACAAAGGCATCGTCAATGATGAAGATTGTGATCGTCTTTGTCGTCTCGCCCGGCGCAAAGCGCAAGCGTCCTATGCTGGTGATGTAGTCGGAGCGTTCCGACGCTGGCGATGGCGCGGGTGATGGCGCGGGCGAGGCAGGCCCATCGAAGGTCGCGTATTCAACCAACAGTTCGCCGGATGCGTCGCCCGTGCGGTTGACGGTGACATGGAAGCTGCCGTCCGATTCGAGGCGCGTGCTTTCCGCTCCGCCCGGCGCGGCTGCGGCGGTGAATGTGACCATTGCCGGTATCGCCGTGAAATTGGCTTGCTGGTTGCCGCTTAGATTGTTGATCGCGCGCGAGGGCGGCGAGAAAGTGTAGTTCGGCTTAGCCGGAGTCACAACGTAGTTGTGGCCTGCTACCAGGTTTGGAAAAGTGTACTCGCCGTTGATGTCGGTCGTAGCCGTCGCCGCAGCGTCGCCGCTCAAGGTGACGGTCACGCCGCCGACAAGGTTGTTCGATGCGGTTGCGATGCGCCCGGCGATGGCAAAGCGCTGCCGCGTTGCCGCAAAATCAAAGTTCGTTTGATTACTGACGATAGTCGTAATCGAACGGCTTGGCGGCGTGAAGGCGTAGAACGCAAGCGAAGGCGTCACAGTGTAATTGCCGCCCGCAGGAAGGCCGGTGGCAGTGTACGTGCCGTCGCTCGCGGTGGTCGTCGAGGCGATTGGTAGGTTGTCAATACTTCTGACGACGCTAATGGTCACGCCGCCTAAACCCGCCCCGCCTTCCAGCACGCGACCGCTGACGCTGAAGCTCAGGCGTGTGGCAGCGAAGTCAGTGTTTGGTTGATGACCGCTCAAGTTGTTGAAGGTCTTGCTTGGCGGTGTGAAGGTAAAGAGCGGTGACGACGGCGTGACAGTGTAGTTGCCGCCTGCCAGCAGATTATTGAACGTGTAATTGCCGCTCTGATCTGTGGTGGTCGTGGCCGAAGAACTACCGCTCAGTGTTATCACCACGCCAGCCATGCCCGTTCCGTTCTCCGTCACTTGTCCCTTGATGATGAAGAGCGCGGTAGCCGTAAAGTCTGCACGCTCGTTTTGGTTGACGATTGTTACGCTGCGGCTGAGAGGCGAGAAGCTGTTGGCATCGCTTCCGCCCGACGGCGTTACCGTGTAAGCGCCAGGCGCGAGGTCGTCAACAAAGTAGAGGCCGTTCGCGTCGGTAGAGGTAACGCCAGCGGTCATGTTGTCGCTGCGTTTGATCGTGATCGTCACATTGGAGACGCCTGCACCGTCGGGTCTCGTGACCAGACCGGCGATGCTGAAGCCTGTGTCTGTGTCGTGGGCAACAAATGCGCCGCCGCCAATCTTCGTGACGAAAGCATCTTGATCCGTACCGTCGCTCGACTCGTCGCTCTTGGACGGATTGAAACTGCCGGGCGTGGTGGGAAAGTTGTTATCCCCGGCAGAGCGGGTTACAGATGAACTGATCGCGTTCAGGCCGCCTTTCGCCAGCTTGATGTCGGGGCAGCCGCAATCCTCCGACGCGGTGCCGGTCTTACCCGTGACATAAGCGTTGGCGGCCACGTCAACAGCGATGCCCTGTCCCTCATCGTTCAGAATGCCTCCCAGGAAGGTGGAGTAGATGAGAGACTCCGGGCCAGCTCCGGTCGTGTTGAACTTTGCTACGAAGGCGTCGCGCGAGCTTTCGCCGGGAGCACTGCCGGGGTTTGGCTGGACGGCGTTCTTCGTCGGGAAGTTGCGCGCAGACATATCAACAGGCGGCAGACAAGTAGATGCTCCTGAGAATGACCAACTGAGAATGTCATGGGCTTCTCTGAATTCTGCGCCGGGCGTTTCGCTATCGCCACCTGTGCGGGCGCTGAAGCCAACGTAGGTGGACGGCGAAATTGCTGATAGATCAACTGTCGCTGTTACAGTAGGCGAGGATGCGCCATCAATTTTGACCGACACCACCCCGCCCGTGTAATCAACCGTTTCTGTGTGCGCGTTACCATCATCAAGGTTGAGGGCTGTGACATCTGCGCTGGCGACTTCAGTGCCCAGGTAAAAGATTCGCAGCGTATCGGTGTTGCCGGTATCATAAGTCTGTAGGGCGACGGAGAAATCCGACGATGTTCCAGATTCGCCAAATGAGGGTAGCGTGTCAGGGCCATTGTTCGTCAGGTTAAAGGCGAACCCTTCTGAGCCTTGCCCGTCGGTGACGGTGATTTTGAAGCCGAAGGTCGTGGTGAAATTGGCCGAGCCGTTGACTGGCGTGGTGTAGAAAGCCGAGCCGTTCTGGTTATTCGCGTCGGGCGTCAGTCGCAAATCGTTGCCCGACTGCGCCGCGCTACCATTTAAGGTGAGACCTGTGATTGAGCTGAAGTCTGTGAAGTTAAAGCTAGCGGCGCAGGGGGGCGGCCCCGAAGATGGCGCAACGGTCGTTGATTCCGTCCAGCCCGTTATATAGGCGTTGCCTGCGAAGTCTACTGCGATGGCTGCGCCGTCAAAATTATCATCAAGAAACTCGTTCCTGCCTTGTCCTTCATCCCGCTCACCGCCGATCAGCGAGGAGTAGAGAATGCCGGAGCCGTCGGGCGTGAACCTGGTAATGAAGGCGTCGTAACCTCCACGATTATCCTGCTGGTAAGCGGTCTCGGTTGTCGGGTAGCTCTGGAGAGAAGAGTCCGTGTAGCCTGTAATGTAGGGGCTATTGTCAGCGCCTAGAGCGATACCGTAAGCCTCATCCTCACTGTTACCGCCGATGAGCGTTGAGAAAACGTAGCCTGAGCCAGCGGTATTAACTTTCGTTACGAAAGCTTCTCTCGTAAATCCCCTGCCGCTCGGCTGCGACTGGAAAGCTCCGGGCGTGGTCGGGAAGAGTTGTGGAGTAGGACTCGGAGCCGGGTCTGCTGTCGGATCGAATTCGGTTGAATCGGTAAAGCCTGTCAGATAGGCGTTGCCGGAAGAATCAACAGCGATGTCCATTGCAACATCATCCTGCGCGCCGCCGATGAAGGTTGAATAGACGCGAAACTGCCCGCCAGGTTCGAGCTTGGTCAAAAAAGCATCTGTTTTGCAGCAGGCATCGCGGCTCGCCTGAAGGCTGGAGGCGTTGTTGAGAAACGGCTGGATTGCGTGCGTCGTCGGGAAATTAAATGAATAGGTGAAGCCTGTCACGTAAACGTTGTTGCTGGAGTCAACCGCGATGCCGCGCCCGCGATCAGGAGCGCTGCCGCCTAGATAGGTAGAAAAGAGAAGATGATTTCCGGCAGCGGCAATCTTTGTGACAAACGCCTCGTCTTCCTCGCATTGAAGGAGACTGAAAAATCCTGGAACTACCGAGCCACAACTTTGCTGCATGGCATTTTGTCGTGGAAAGTCCACCGAGTCCGTATAGCCGGTCAGGTAAATGTTTCTGTCGGAGTCCAGGGCGACGCTGTATGCCGCTTCATCGGCTGTGCCGCCGAGGTAGGTCGAGTAGATAAGCGCGGAGCCTGCCGGATTAAACTTTGTCACGAACGCATCGAAATTCGCGTCCGCATTGACCGACTGCAAAGGGTCTTCTGTCGGAAAGACCTCTCCCAACGTCTGGCCCACGACGTATGCGTTGCCGTCTGAGTCCACAGTAATATCGAAACCGTTATCATCATTTTCTTCGTCGCCGAGGAAGGTGGAGTAGGTTAACACCGGGTCAATAATCAACGGGCGTGCTGCGTCATAGCTGCCCAACTGGAATCCGACCTGGTTGCCCTCCATCACGAAGCGGCTCTCAATTGCTTGCTGCTTGCCGTTAACCTCCTGATAGACAGCAGGCTTTTGCTGGCGCATCACCTTATCCTGCGCATGTATCAACAGGTCGCCTTCCGGGTTAACCTCAACCCGGTCTGCTCCCTCGAAGTTGAGCGCGATGATGCTCGGGTCCACGCCCGGCGCGACAACGAAGTCATACTCCAGTTGCTGCTGGCCGCTGTGGTAAACCATGTCAATGCCCGGATAGACCGACTTGTACTGAACCTTACTGTAGAGGGGAACGTCCGTCGCCCATTTTTTAGAGTCGTTCGTCGAGAAGTGATTGACCTTGCCCGGTAGCTCATTCATTCCCACCACAGCCGGGGCTTCATTGCTGCCGGACAGTTTCATCCGCACCACAGACCGCGCCGCGAGTTCCTGATTTCTACTCGCCTCCTTTTGCTCGTGCCGCTCAGTTATCTGCTGCTCGAATTCGCCGACGCTTCTTGGTTGCTTCACTGTGGTCGGCGCGCTCGCTGGCTTCGCTGGTCGCTTGCCGCGCATGACGAACACAGTCTCGGTGGCGGTCAGGAACATCGTGTAGCCGCCGCCGCGCGCCGTGAACTTGACGCGACGGTCGAGTTGTCCGAGGTTAGGCTCGAAGCTGACGGGCAGCTTTCCGTAAGCTTCGCGCAAGCGTTGCTCAGTCGCCGGGTCAACTGCCTTAGCCTGGCTCGCGCCGGAACGCGCGGCCACAGTCGAATCGGGTGATGTGAGAGTCGAATCAGCCGCGCGTGAGTTAAGAGCGTGAGCCGACACGGGGAGATAACTTACGGACATCGCCAGCAGCAATATTAAACTGAGATAATGCCTCGAACGCGCTGAATACTTCATTGTCTTTCTCCTAACACGGGTGTCCCGGCTTAAAGAGCGTGTGATTTAATACTGGTCAAGTAATGAACCTCTCGCGGACTTGGGTTCTTCCCGAAACCAGCGTGTTAAAGCAGAGGAGAGTGGCGATGGCATCCGGCCAGCCGTCACAGCAGCAGGACGAGCGAAGGAATTTTTGCGGGTTAAAGTTTGACGCGGAAAGTGGCACGTAGAATTCTGGGTTGCGCTGCGGGAATATCTGTAACGTTGTCCCGTTGCCGGAAGGCGAATATGAGTTATGTACCCATAACGCCGACGGTTGAAAACCGAAGCATCCCCAATGTTCTCTGCGCCAAAAGAGCTTGCGTGGTAAGCTGTGGCTATTCTCTTCTTCGCGCGACTAATCTAAACCGCTGCCAGCACTGAAGTGAAATAAAAGCTAGCATCGTGATAGTAACTGCAAATTTATATTTGTCAAGATTGCTGTTTGCGACCAGAGCGCGACTCAGGACATAGAATTGCGGAATGCGGATTGAGAAGAACGAAGGTTCTCTTTCTTAAATCCGCATTCCGCAAAAAGGTAGAGCTTCGGCGCTTCCACCGAACTCACGTTACTCTAATGCAATCCGCAGTTCATCCATCATCTACTCACCGTAAACTTCGGTGAGCCTGCGAAAGTGATAACCCATCGCGGCCAGCATGACTGCGTGCGCGAAGTATTTGCGATGATGGATTGTCGCGCGTTTCAGATAACGCCAGAACTCCAGGCGCTCGCGGTCGCGCACTCCGAGCGCGAGCACGACGCGCATGAAAGCCATCACACTGCCCGTTATGCCGCCGCGATACGGGTCTGGCCCATCATGCGTCAGACGCGATAGACAATCGAGCGCTCGCTGATAGAATTCCGCCGGGCTATAGATGGTGCGTAGTATTCTCTTATAACCTTCGACGAGGCGTGTTTTATCCATCAGAGGGATGAAGTTCAGGGAAACATCCGTGTTGTTTCCGGTGCTTTCTTGCAGGAGTCTGCCCTCGCGTTCGAGGCGTCGCCAGAGTTGTGTGTCTGGAAGCGCCGTGAGCAGGCCGACCATAGCGAGCGGGATGGCGCTCTCGCGTATGAACTCGATTTGCCGCTCGAAAATATCTGCGGGGTCCGAGTCGAATCCGACAATGAAACCGGCCATCACCTCCATGCCGTAAGATTGAACCTTCTCGACAGACTCCAGTAGATTACGCCGGGTGTTTTGTCCCTTCTGCGCTTCCTTGAGACTCTCTTCGACGGGAGTCTCAATGCCTAGAAAGACACGGCGGAAGTGTGCGCGCTGCATCATCTCAAGCAGCGCGTCGTCTTCGGCCAGATTCACGCTCGCCTCTGTGACGAACAGGAACGGGTGTTTGTTGCGCTCCGACCATTCGATCAGGTCAGGCAGAAATTGCTTGACGTTGCGCTTGTTGCCGATGAAGTTGTCATCCACTATGAAGACTTGCCCGCGCCAGCCTAAAGCCAGGAGCGCGTCGAGTTCGGCCAGCATCTGCTCGTTGGTTTTGGTGCGCGGGACGCGCCCGTAAATCTCTATGATGTCGCAGAACTCGCAGTTGAATGGACAGCCGCGCGAATACTGCACACTCATCGCGCTATAGCGTCCAAGGTCGGTGAGATCGAACTGCGGGACAGGTGTGAGGGTGAGCGCCGGTCGCTCTGTGGCCTTGTAGATGCGCCGCGCGCACCCGTTTCCTAAGTCGCGCACGAATTCCGGCAGCGTCGTCTCCGCTTCGCCAACGAAGATGTGATCGGCTTCGGGCAACTGTTCGGCGCTGGTTGAGACGTAAGGCCCGCCAACAACAACGCGCTTTCCGCGCGCTTTGCACAACTCGACGACGCATCTGAGCGAATCTTTCTGCACCAGCATCGCACTGACAAATACAATCTCCGCCCACTCGATGTCGGCTGTCTTGAGAGCGCGCACGTTCATGTCCACCAACCGGCGTTCCCACACATCCGGCAACATCGCCGAGACAGTCAAGAGACCCAGGGGCGGGAAAGCCGACCGCGTGCCTTCAAACGACAGCGCGTGCCGAAAGCTCCAATAAGTGTCCGGGAACTCCGGGTAAACGAGTAATACTTTCATCAGCTTAACTCCCCGCTTGGACGGTATCAGGCTTGCTCCAGGCGCATGAGCGCCTGCATGAAAAACCCTAACCTTTTTTATGCTTACTTTTTGTCGCCAGCCTCTTACCTGTCTTCTTCTCGCTCCCCAGCTTCAACACGTCGCCCGGTTGACAGTTAAGCCCCTGGCAGATCTTCTCCAGCGTGTCGAAGTTAATCCCCAGCGCCTTGCCCTTCTTCAACCGCCAGAGCGTCGTGTGGCTGATGCCCGTCTCTTTAGCCAACCAATAGAAGGTCCGCCCGTGCTCTTCCAGCAGCTCATCAACTCGAATCTCAACCACAATACGCCTCCTCTCTCCGGTATCCGTTATTTATCATATTTGAGTATTTACCATATATGAGAGATATTGTCCATGATGTATATCTTAGATTTGACATATATCCTATATCTAAAATACAATCATTGAGAACCGAGTCCGGCTCACTCTCTTCTCAGCTCCTCTGGAATCATCCAGACTGCCTGAAGCCAACAGCTCAAACTGCCAGCGGAATTTCAAGTCGTTCGGCCTGTACCGGATAAGTCTGGAATGTGAGCAGGATTTCAACTTGAAGGCGGTCGTCCCCAACATAATAAGGAGATTGAAGCAAGCTATGACGACGAATATTAGACCATTACATGATCGGGTGATTGTGAAGCGTATTGAGGAAGGCGAGCAAGCTCGCGGTGGCATCATCATCCCTGACACTGCGAAAGAGAAACCGCAAGAAGGCGAAGTGATTGCCGCCGGTCTTGGCAAATACAGAGAAGACGGCACGCGACAAGCGTTGGACGTTAAGACGGGCGACCGTGTCTTATTCGGTAAGTACAGCAGTTCCGAGATCAAGATTGACGGTGAAGAGCTGTTGATTATGCGCGAGGACGAGATTCTCGGAATCATCAGTCGCGCAGGCGCGGCGGCCAGTTCAGCGGGAGGCAGTTCCGCAACAGGCAGCAGCGGCAAGAAGAGCGGCAAGTAGCTTTTGATGGCGGAAGACTTGATCGTTAAGGGTTCCCTTTGGGGGACATCACCAACAATTTTGATGAGGAGAAGAGATAAAGATAATGGCAAAGCAAATAGTTCAGGGCGAAAAGTCGCGCGCGGCAATTTTGCGCGGCGTTAATCAACTCGCCGACGCTGTGAAGATCACGCTCGGGCCGAAGGGGCGCAATGTAGTTCTCGGCAAGTCATACGGCAGCCCGACGATCACGAAAGACGGCGTGACGGTGGCGAAGGAGATTGAACTCAAAGATTCAATGGAGAACATGGGCGCGCAGATGGTTAAAGAAGTCGCCTCGAAGACTTCGGACGTGGCAGGCGACGGCACGACCACCGCGACCGTACTCGCGCAGGCGATTTTCCGCGAGGGTGTGAAGACCGTTGCGGCGGGCGCGAACCCGATGGCTTTGAAGCGCGGTATTGATAAAGCTGTCGAGCGCGCGACCGCAGAGATTAAGAAGATGTCGAAGCCGGTCAAAGGCGAGATGATCGCGCAGGTCGGCACGATCTCGGCGAATGGCGACTCGACTATCGGCGAGTTAATTGCCGAAGCCATGAACAAGGTCGGCAAAGACGGCGTTATCACAGTCGAAGAATCGAAGACGATGGAGACGGATTTGGAGTTCGTCGAAGGGATGCAGCTTGATCGCGGATACCTTTCGCCCTACTTCGTGACCGACCAAGAAAGCATGGAAGTGGTGCTTGAGAATCCGTTCATTCTCCTAAGCGAGAAGAAAATCTCTTCGATGCGGGACATCCTGCCGCTGCTTGAGCAGGTCGCCAAGGTGGGCAAGCCGATTTTGATTATTGCCGAAGATGTGGAAGGCGAAGCCCTCGCCACACTCGTCGTCAACAAATTGCGTGGCACATTGAACGTCGCGGCTGTAAAAGCTCCCGGCTTCGGTGATCGTCGCAAGGCAATGCTCGAAGACATCGCTGTTTTGACAGGCGGCAAAGTTATCAGCGAAGACCTCGGCATCAAGCTGGAGAACGTTAAGATCGAAGATTTGGGAAGCGCCAAGAAGGTGACGATTGATAAAGACAACACAATCATCATTGACGGCGCGGGTAACACAGATGACATGCAAGGTCGCGTGAAAACACTCAAGGCCCAGATTGAAGACACTACGTCGGATTACGACCGCGAGAAACTGCAAGAGCGGCTGGCGAAACTCGTCGGCGGCGTCGCGGTGATTCGCGTCGGCGCGGCCACTGAGACGGAACTCAAAGAGAAGAAGGCGCGTGTCGAAGACGCGATGAACGCAACCCGTGCTGCGGTCGAGGAAGGAATAGTTCCGGGCGGCGGTGTGGCGTTGATTCGCGCGGCAAAGGCGCTCGACAAGTTCAAGATTTTCGAGCCGGACGAGGATGGCGAAGTGGTTGGCGATCTGGACGAACAGATCGGCGTCACCATCGTCAAGCGTGCGCTTGAAGAGCCGTTGCGTCAGATCGTACAGAATGCGGGGAAAGAAGGCGCGGTCATCGTCGAGAAGGTGCGCTCCGAAAGGAACGCCAACTTCGGCTACAACGCAGCGACCGAGACCTTTGAAGACCTCGTTGCCGCAGGCATTATTGATCCGGCGAAGGTCACACGCTGTGCGCTGCAAAACGCAGCCTCAATCGCTGGCTTGATGCTGACGACTGAAGCACTCATCTCCGAACTTCAGGAAGATGATCAGCCCGGAGCGATGTCCGGTGGAATGGGCGGCGGGATGGGTATGTAAGACCCTTACGCCTTGTTTAGAGAATGCTCGTAGCTTCAAGATCAACTTGAAGGAGAACAATTGAGTAAGCTGCAAGTTAGTTATGCATCGCAAACATGCGCGTGGTGCGCGGGGACGGGGACGCGGGCCGTCTCCGCGGGCTACATCGTTTCGTGCCTGGTCTGCGGCGGGAAGGGTCATCTCTCGGTTGACCAGCCCGCCGCAGAATGCAGGCAATGCGGAGGCTCCGGCAGGCGAAACGCAGACCGCCCCTGCTTGAGTTGCGCGGGAACAGGATGGGGTCGTGTCTTCGGTCTGGGATAGATCAGCGCTGCTGATTGAGGCCGGAGCTTTATTCACAAAAACTTTGGAGGTCTAACATGAAAAATTTGAGTAACGCAGTGTTATGGGCTATCGGTTTACTGATGGCGGCAATTGCGACCTGGCAGTTCTATGTGTTCGTCGCCTTCAGAAATTCAAGAGGTCTTCTGGAAGCTCAGGGAGGAACGCTTCACTTATGGCTGGCTATCGGGGCAGCCGTTGCGACTTGCCTGTGCGCCTTTCTGGGTATCTTTCGTCATATCAATCAAACGGAGGAGATGCATATCACTTCCTGAGCCGACGGCTTAAACTTCCGCACGCGAGGGTCGGAATAATTTGATGGGCGCAATGAATTCAGAAAAGTTTGAGAAGATTTGCGATGGCGTCTGGCGCGACCGGGCAGCTATTCTGACGGGGTGTGACAACTTGAGAGGCGAGGCTGCCCTGATGCGTGCCGTCTACTGGCGACTCTGCAACGCAGGAGGCACGCCCGGCAAAGACATCGTAGACTCCGACCCGGAACACATGTTGCTCATCTACCAGCGACTGGTTGGGGGCACGCTCACACAATGCTCGCGCCCGCGTTTCGATAGCGCACCCTTCCTGAAGGAGCTTGTCAGGCGGTACATGCTGGAAGTCGGCCAGAGCGGTTGAGACTGATGAGGCTTTGGGAAACGCCCATGTTATTTCCAAAACTAGAAGAGAGATTGCGACTGGCTCAACTCAAGCTCGACCACGCGACGAGCGAAAACATCGTTGAGCTTTGTAGACAGTATCTCGCGCTGCTCGCCGAATACCGCACAGAACTCTACAAACTTCCCGGCACGCCCGGTATCAATCTATATGCGGAGTCGCCTTTATCAAGTGAAGAGATTGACACGGCCAGGAAAGAAGTCCGCGCTTTGATAGAACAGACCACGCAAAAACGAAACAGAATCACGGCGCTTCTACGTTCCTTTACTGCCGTCAGCGGCTATGAAGCAGTAGAGACACTTAACAGGCGAAAATACGAAGGCCACGATAGCTGGGAATTGAGAGCCAGCGGGGTTAGGTTTAGCGGCGGCGCTGATACTGATAGAATGAGTATCCAGGAAGCCGTTGCCGTAGCGAGCCTGCTTCGACGCGAAGATTACATTATTCAAAACGCTGTCGTGGAGCATTTACAAACTCAATGATGTATTCTGATATTTCCGGCACTGAACGACTTGGAGCCTCTGAAAGAAGCGCTTGATGATAATTTGCGAATTCTGTCTGAACTACCGGCAAGATGGTGAATGCATGCTTGGCCTTAAGATACCGAAGGCGATGAGTTGCAGAGAGTTTGGCCCTGGCATAGAGAAGTTCTGCTCCGACCCTGGTGATTTCGTGAATCCGAACCAGATCATCCAGATGGCTACGTATTTCGGGATGAAGGGAACGGAACTGAAAAAGGTCAAGCTGATGGCTACGAGAGCAGAAAGCACACGACAGATAGCTGCCTGCCCCTCAGACGTGTGACGTTAACCCCAACATACAATTTCTGAACGCGCCCGGCGCGAGCTTCGTACAACATCGGGCACATACCGATAAAGGCCGGCAGTTAAATGCCTGTAGTAAGAAGCCGCTGCCTTTTGAGACGGCTCCTGAAGCGCGGCTGCTTTACTTGGCTTTATAGCCGGTTGACCTTTATGCTATCAGGCGGAAATGACATCATGCGCTGAAGGGATGAGGCTGCTACACAGGAGAGTCTACTTTTAATTCATTTTCCCCTCCGAGACACTGCCCCCGGATAACTAACCTATAGATGAAGAGAGAACAGATTCTGACCCCCGAAAACTTCGAGAGCCTGCTCTCCTGGCTAGACGCGGATCGAGAGTTGGCCGGAAAGCTTTATGAAGATATTCACCATAGGCTTATCAAGATTTTTACGAGTCGCGGGTGCAGCGTGCCTGAAGAGTTGGCCGATGAGACCATTGATCGCGTCATAGGCAAAGTGCGGGAGTTGGCCGTTACATACGTCGGCGACCCAAGGCTCTACTTCTACGGTGTGGCGCACAACGTGTTTCTGGAACACTGTCGAAAAAAATCTACCGTGCCCATCCCTCCTATCTTAACTACGCTTGAGCCGGACGAGGGTGAGTTGGAGCAGGAGTTTCAATGTCTGGAAAGCTGTATGCAAGGATTGACTGCCAAGAGCCGCCATTTGGTTTTGCAATACTACAGGGACGAGAAGCAAGCCAAGATTAATAGTAGGAAACTGCTGGCAGACCAACTGGGCATCGCGCTCAACGCCTTGAGAATACGTGCGTTTCGCATTCGCGCGACCCTGCAAAAGTGTGTGCAGAATTGCATGGGGCAAAGCGTGGCCGGGTGAAATGGATTCGCTCAAGATGCAATATAAAAGTGAGGGGATTTTTCTAGCGGAAGCAGTTAATTAATGCAAAGAGATGACGAAGGGCAGTCGCTTCTCCGATCTTATCTGCTGGGAGAGCTTGATCCTGAGCCACAGCAGCAACTTGAGCAGCGCCTTCTTGCTGATGATGAATACTTTGAAGCTCTCCTGATCGCAGAGGATGAGATCATAGACCAATATCTGAGCGGCTCTCTCACCTCCCTTGAGCAAGAGAAGTTCGCCGGTATTTTCCTCTCCACACCCGAACGCCGCCAGAAGCTTAACTTCGCCCGCGCGCTGAGAAAATATATACAACTCAACGAGCCTGCCGGGATGATAAGCTCGGACGCAAACGAACAATCGCCTTCCTTTTGGAAACGTTTTCTTCCCTCTTTTCTGCGCGCACGTCATCCAGCCCTCAGCTTTTCGCTGGCGACTGCCCTCTTAATGCTGTTGATCGGCGTCACGTGGGTAGCCGTGAAGAACTTTAGACAGCAGAACAATCCCGGCCAGGAAAACCCGAACAACGTGTTAGCGGTTACTCTGACACCCGGCGCTCTCAGAGGGACGGGAACGCTCGAAAGAGTCGTCATCCCCGCGCGTGTTGAGACAGTAAGGCTACAGCTTAAATTACCGTCCGATGAATACAAGACCTACAGCGCAACGGTTAAAGTCGTAGGAGGGCAGGAAATCTTTACAGCAGATAACCTCAAGGCCGAAACGACAGGCGACGGTCTTGCCGTGCAGTTGAGCATTCCGGCTGCAAAATTAACCAGTGAGGATTACCAACTCAACCTCAGCGGCCTGAACACAAACGGTCAACCTGAAAAAGTCAGCGCCTACGACTTCCGGGTTCTTAAAAATTCTCCCAACAAATAATCAATAACCTGCCAGCGACTTTCAAGCACGCCCGCGTCAATTATAGCGGTTCTTGATTGAGTGCGACCGAGTTGAGAGTTCAGCCTTGAGGCTGTTTGCGCTCAACACGCTGAAAGCGTGAACTCTGAACAAGCCGCTCCCAATTGAGAACTGCTATAAATGGACTTAAAGGGAGCGTCAATCTGGCGACCTTTAACACGCATTAGGCATGTTATGCCGAATCATTCGGCATAATAGTAGTTAGGCGTCAACTACACTGCGGCGATGTCGGTAGTGCCGCACGTTGTATGTGCCATGAGATGCGTTTGGTATGCCTGCTCTCTGAAACAAAGGGTAGGGCCGTATCGTATCTGAGGTGACATGAATACAAACAAAAAGGCCACCGCAACGAAAGATAGGAAAGCAATACTTTCAACGTTATGGATATTTGTAATGTTTAATTATCTCTATGCCGACCTTGCTATGATGATCTTCAATCCCGGGGCATATCAAGCGATAGCCGCTCGAATGTCTCAATGGGTCGTATTGGGAGCCACAGCATTAATGGAGATACTAATCGCCATGGTTCTCCTGTCCCGGATATTGAAGTATAGAGCGAATCGCTGGGCAAACATCTTCGTAGGCATAGTGGGTACGGTGTTTGTCGCCGTGACCCTTAGCCCAAGGGCGCCCGCTTTTTATATATTTCTTTCGGCTATAGAAATTGCCTGCACTTTGTTCATTGTCTGGTATGCATGGACGTGGCCTAACCCTGAAGCCCAGAACTCGTAATAAGTCCCGTTTCGGCTCCGTGCCGCCTACCAACGGCATGCAGCGGACGCGCAATTAGCGAGCCTCTCATCCTTAAAGTTCCGTGCGCGCCGCCGATGCCGAGCGTTATGTTGCTATGAGGAAGGCCAAGCTAAATGAATAAGCATCTCGTCTTTGTTTATGGGACGTTGAGGCGCGGCGGTGCGGGCGCAATGTCTATCAGATTTCCCAATTCAAAATTTATTGCTGGTGCGAAAGTAAGCGGCAACCTCTATGATCTAGGCGCATACCCTGGCTTGCTACTTAATGAATCGAACTCATTGGTGATTGGCGAAGTGTATGAAGTTGATGATGAGATTCTGAATAAGTTGGATGATTTTGAAGCATCAAGCAATTATTTGCGGAAGCAGGTTGAAATCTCTCTTGGCACACACCGAAAAGTATGTTGGACTTATGAACCCAACCCTGAATTTTATTCCCCTCGCACATTAATCACATCAGGTGATTGGATTGAATATGCTAAGACGAAAACAGACTGGCCTGGAGACACATGGCCTGATGAAACTCAGAGTTAATAACGGAGATTGATGAATAAAGGGTTGACTCGATCACAGGCGCGTCGCTCTTAGTCTTCTGAGTCGGCTACCTGACACTCAAGTGGAGCGTGTAATGAGCCGAGGGGTGTGCTACTACGCCGATATAATAATCTCCACTCCTCGGAATCCTGCCGACCCATCGCTTACCGTTGTTATACTCAGTCCCGAACTTCACCGGCTCGCCAGTGTAATAGTCCCGCGATTCGCTCACGGTGAGCGACGCCCGGTTGTCACCTTCGCGCCGCCAGGAAAGGCGCACCGTCAGGACACTGCCTTTGCGCGCGCGGACCACATAGCTGTCATGTGACTCGCCACCGATGAAGCCGCGCACAGGGGCCAGACTCCGCAATCTTATGAGGGGTGAAGCCTCAACTTGTGCCACGGCAACAACACCGGGAGCGGCCAACGAGCTTCTGGACTCTGAACTGTTTGTCCCAGTGTTGATCTGTCTCAAATTCTTTGCCCAATCTCTGATGACTTCGGGCGTAGCCTTGCCGCCTTCGTTAAAATACTTGATCTTTTCATCCTGGCGAAAGATGGCTGCGTGGATTGTGTTGTTGGTTAGATTAACCGCGATGGCCGATTCCAGATGCGTGCAGGCGTGAATCAGGCAGCCGCTTGAGAAGAGAAAATGCCCTTCCCTCGTGATCGGGTTCAGAGTCTCGAACGATTCCATGAACGAATCATACTTATTGCCCAGAAGCTTTTTCATGCGGGCTTTGATCGAAGGATTCTTGAGTAGATTGTCGGAGTCTTGACCCACCGCTGCGGCGATGCCGGAGGGCAAGGCGGGGCGACTGGTCTTCGCCCTTTGTGCCGTAACGGAAAAGCAAGAAACTAATGTAACCAATAAAAGAGATGCTGTTCTTTTCATAGCCTGACCTCGTGGCTTAGACTCTGGCCCAGCTATTAGATGGTTACTCGGAAAGTTTTTTGCGGTAGGGACACTCCGGCCTCAAAGATTCATGGCTATGTGATTAATAAGCACACTCCTACATTGTCATACGATCTAATACTACTTATCTTCGTGGCCGTCGTGCTCGTCGTCGCCCTCTTCTTTGTCTTCAGAAGGGGAGGGCGTCTGAGTTGGGCTGCTGGCGGGGCTGGGGCTATCAAAGATTCTCTGGTCTGGGAACGCCTTGTCTAAAGCCATCTTCCATTCGCCGCCCTCTTTGACCATCGGCATCGTCACCGTGATGCCCCCACCCTTCATATCAACGGTCGCCGTGTCGCCGTTGATCTTCTCGTTGCTGAAACCCGGCATGGTGTCCCCACCGGTTTTCTCAACGGACTCTCGGAATGCCACGTCCAACGTCTTACCCAAATCCTTCGCTTCCGCTTCCAGCTTACTTATGGAGCCTGCCGACAGATACCTCTTCGCAGCCGTGATGTCCTTGCGGTTGACCGCTTCGTAGTAGGCGCGTCCAACCGCCGCCGGACCCGAAGCGCTGTTACCGCTCTTACTACATGCTGCCGAGAACGTGAACGCAACTGCGAGCAACAGGGTTAGGGAAAGCCTACTCTTTTTCAAAACCTTGCTCATCTTATGACTCTTTTCTAAGGGGGTTATTAAACGTCGCTAAGTTTTATGCCAAATAACGCTCTGAGTCAAGAAATGGAGCTAGAATAACGTCAGTATTGGGTGGGAACTAATAGAACGCCGGAATTAACCGGGCGCGGTGAACCTCGACACCCATTCAAGCCTCGCGGATAAAATCCGCGCTCCGGTTAAATGAGTTGTCGGGAGGCGTGGTAATTTTAAGTGCTTTTATTGACCCGTCTTTTCACACTTCATGGGAGTAAGCTTTAACCTTTTCCCGACATACTTACCCGTATAGCACTGGCTTTCTTGATACTGAGTGCCGTCGTATTTATAAATAGAGACCTGAGGCTCACCGTCTGCATCGTGGCTTGAGCGAAGGTCGCGGTAGCCATTAGTTGAACTCCTCTCCATTGAGAGAGCAACACTCGTGGTGGAAAGTAAACTTTTATATCCGTTACCTGACTTGCGATACACCCACCTCAGACAGTTGCCTTTCGTACACATCCCCCACTCTGCATCTTGTATATCAATAATATAATCTGGCTGACCATCTCTATTGAGGTCTGTTTTTTTAACGCGCATGTCCTTTAAGGCACCCTTGAATCCACCTAATGAATGGTAGATCGCGTCATTGAGTTGTGTAGTATCTCTTGCCATTTGTAGAAGGAGTGCTCTCTTCTCCTGAGTAGTCGCTTGGTTACGCGATTGAGACAACACGGTGGTGAGACAAACCAACACCATCAGTGACGCCAGCAAAAACTTTCTCATTGTTTTCTCTCCTTTTCAGGTTATCAAGATGTCGCCGCCCAACGCTACGTTCACCGTGCCGCCGCAGAGAAGTGGCTTAAGAAATTCACTTCTGTGCCTAGGGGTTGCAACAACAAGTTACGCTTATTCATTGGCAACCGCCATCTTCCTTCTTTCAGGGTCTCGCACCGGAGTCCCTCTTATGAGACGATGCCGAAAGCCTCACTTTGCCACGCAGTGATACTTCAGGCGCGCACCAGTGAGGGTCATTGTCCGCCAATTGCTGTAGCATAGTGACAATGACCCTAAACATACTCCCAAGCAAATTGGAACCATAAGTTTGCCGGGCACTATTGGAAGCATCAGCTTACTGCAACGGCAAACTTATGGTTCTAATCACAACCCAGAATAATTTTGTAGGTTCGCGCATTAGGTGAAAATCCCCCTCATAGCAAATCAATGACTTACAAGCGTTATTCGCGCATATAGTGAAAAGGAATTCGCGCATAACTTGCGAAAACCCTTAACTTTTCGCGCATATAATGAAAGTTTCGGAACAAAGTCTTTATGGCTGCCCAGAGTTTATTAGTTATCAACTGTTTTGCCATATTGATTATGTTATATATGAATTGAGGTTTTATTAGAGACTCTTAAGATTGATTTTAGATTACAAGTACTGAGTTACTAGGATGGATGAGGCCCATGCGTCGAAGAAATCCGTCCGCCTTTCGACGGATCGTCTGGCGTTATGCATCGCGACACTGATGTTCATGTCTTTCTGAACTTCGAATAGCTGCCGGTAAAATTCAGTCGCCAAATGAAACGCGCTGCGATCGGAAACCAGCCAACGGAAGCCGACCACATTCGGGACGCCAGCCGAGATCGCGGCATCAATCGTCCCAAGGTACTTCTCGGACAGCCCCCTGACCTTGCCTGAGACCGCCGAGCTATGGCAGGAACTAAGATACGTGAGCCAGAGTCCAGCACCTTCGAGCCAACGCTTCAGGCGCTTGCACGGCACGACTTCCGGCCCGTCTTCGCCGTGCAGCAGAATGCCGCTGGCGTTCTGGTCTTCGGTGAAGTGCATCGCGTGGCCGGTGAAGTGGAAGATATGATATGGGCGCTGTTCGAGCAGTTCCGTCTCAAGTCTACTGATGGTCGCCGCTTCGGGCAGTATCTCGACAAAGTCTGGCTTGAGGCCGATGCGAAGGCACCCTGACTCGATGTGATTGCGCACCTGCTGCAATTCTTCGGTTGCCTGCGATAGCTTCCCGCCCACGTCTGAGGCTACAAGCAGCACACGCAGTTCCTTTCCATCCGCTGCCAACGAGGAGAGCAGTTGGTGAAAAGGTTGGCAGACGTCCGGCGGCAGTCGGTAATTAATAATCTGCCGCGAGATGGGCGTCAGCATACTCAAGTGACTTTTTTCGAGTGGGTACAGCTCAAAGGGAACTCTCAAACCCTCTTTATCGGTGGCGATGACGACCCGCTTCTGCACAGACGGTGTGAGATGCTCGCGCAAGTCTGGAAGCTCCTTCGAGAGCATCGCGGCTAACTGAATGGCGATTCCCTTAAGCTCCTCTTCGAAGCTTCCGTAGTCCCCCCCATGTGTAATCATTTTAAGGCATCGGTTGTTCAAGTCGTCGGCGATTTCACCGTCTATCATCCCTGAGAAGATCGTGACCCCGTGACCATCCCTGACCAACACCTCGCCTTTCGGCATCAGGCAGATTTGCGTCACCTGAGTTTTGCCAGCCGTCTGAACGGCGATGGTCGCAGCCGTCGGAGCAGGCTGCGTGGCGTTAACCTCATGCAGCGGATCGTGAACCCACTTTTGCCCGATCTCGGCTAGAGCCATAATGGGAGCGACGTGCTTGACGTTCTGCACAAAACGAATCCAGTGGCATAGGTCGAACTCTGTCAATCCCCTGCCCGCGTCTGTGCGCGGCAACGTGGCGATCAAGATAACGGTCACGTCGCGGGCGCTCAGCGGGAGGCCAACCGAGATTTGGTCATCATCCGATTCGATAAATGCCCGAAGGTTTTCTGCGTCACCGCTGAAGGTGAGCGGCATGTTTTCCAGAGCACTGAAGGCGGCAAGCTTCGTCGAGGCGCTCGTCTCCTCACGCAGCTCCGGCCCGAAGACCCTCTTCGCGTTGGCGTCGAGCCACCACCCATAGTCCGCGTCGCGTTTGGTGACGTAGAGAAACATGTTGGGTAGACTGTAAGGCGTAAGCGCCGCCCAAGCGTCGCGCAATGTCTTGGTCCACTTCCAGATTTGTCGCGACTCAAGGCAGTTGGACTTGATGGCTTCGAGTTCATCCAGCTCGTCCAGAATCGAGATGCGTGCCTGTATTGCGTCTCTCGGGCCTTCCAGTTCACGGTAAATCCGGGTCATGAAGTCGGCGGTAATCTTGTTGCGAAACTCGTAGGTGGAGGTCTTCGAGTGTAAAATGCGGCGGACGAACACGGCACCAGAGAGTTGGTAGCGGTCTATGTCTGGAAGAATCGAACGGGGAGTGACAATCGGCAGAGTGTTCAGGTCCCGTACGATCTCGCGGAGCATCTTGTCGCCCCACAGATGAAGCGCAAGATTCCGCAGCACCGGTGTCTGAGAGTAAGAACAAATCTCCTCGACCGCCACACAGATCAGTTCTTGGCTGAGAGAGATTTGTCGCCCTCCCTTGAGCAGATTCAAAACCAGCGGCCCGAGGAATCCAGGCTCGCCTCCCGTCAGCTCCGCCAGCAGATCAATCAGATCCTTCGGAATCTCGCTCGACATGAAATTCTTCAGATAACTTTCCACCATATCGCAGCGAATCTCGTGGTCGGTTTGAGGGAAGGAGACAATCGGCAGCATCTGGAAGGCGGAGTTCGGCCCGTGTTTCAGTTCATAAAGGCTCACGGCTCCCGACACCACGAGGCCCAGCCGCTTGTATTCCGAGTCGGCGTCGGTCTCTTCTAGAAAATTACGAAAGCGATGGCTGAGGTCGCTCGCAAACAGGCGTGGGACGCTGTCGAGGTGGTCAATGAAGATAATCAGGTAGCCTTCGACAGACTTGAGCAGGCGGCTCAAAATCTCCTCGAAGCGTAGGGGCGCGGGCTGAACGACGATGTCGAACTCCCTTGGGATGTCGTTTTTGACGGCCTCCTGCAACAGCATCCGGTTGATGTGGAAATATATCTCGTCCTGCGATCCGACGGGGATATCGCGTAGATCTAGCATTAAGCAGTGCTTGCGCGGGGACGTCTCACTGTTGTTAAGCGTCGTAAGAAGGTTACTGAGGTAATGAGACTTCCCGCTTCCTGAGGGGCCAAGCACCGCCAGATTCGGCGGACGTCTCTTCCGTGCCTGATCTTCAAAAAGTTTCAGGGCGTATTGAATTGCTGGCTCCGACAAATCTTACCTCTATGGTTTTAATTGGTGAAGTGCGTTTTCAGTTGATGAACGTCCACCTGCTCGTGTCCGCCTCTTCCGGCTCGCTGTAGAGTGTCCTGATTTTTTCCGGGCAGTCTTTGATCCGCTCAAGTGTCTTCTTAATGCAGAATTCCAGTTTCAGACTGACGCAGTAGTTGACCAGCTGCGGAGAGGAGAAACGGTATTTGTCCATGCGCCCAGTCACGAGCGCGATAACGCCGCTCACCTTCAGGTTCGTGATAATGTCGTTAATTTCGCGAATGCCTAGATTGATCTTTGTGAAGTTGAGCACCCTGTCAACGTCTTGGGTCCCAAATTCATACTGATCTGCCTGCCCAATCCTCTCCGCGTCCTCCATCAGGAGGTAGCAGAGCAGTTCCTCGTAAGGATTGGTATTGGCGAGAAACGTCCCGAGAACTTTCTGCTTATACTCTTCGGTGTTGAAAACATTGGCGAGCAGGTCTTCGCCGCTCGGCACGCGCCCGCGCGTCTCCATGAAGCGGACTATCTCTGCGCAGTGAATTTGAATCAATTCGGGGTGGCCGCCCGTGTCTTTATAAATGGCCTCGGGCAGTCCCGTGTTCGAGACATCGATGCCGAGGTGCATGAGCGGCCTTTTCACCATCTCGGAGGTCTCTTCACGCGTGAAGAGGGGCAGCTCGACGATTGTCGTGAAGTTGAAAAGCGGAGCGTTGACAGACTGTTTAAGTTCCATGACTTTGCGGAACCCAGCGAGGAAAATGCGACAGGAGTCGTGCCCATCGAAGGTGCTACGAAGCAAGTGCAGCACTTCGTAGTTCTGTTTGACATCAAAGTCTAGAATGTGATCCAGTTCGTCTATGAAGACGGCGACCGAGCGCCTCTCTGTGTCTAGGATATTCTGTACGTAAGAGGGCAGGTTCTTGACTGGCTGCTGGTCGCTGAGGATGTGCTGTGCGTCGCGGAACAGGTCTAAGCCCTGAAGGATTTTATAAACAACATCTTTCGTCGAGCCACACGTCGCGCCGTAGACCTCCGCCGTGCGAACGTTCTGGAGCTTCAGCCGTTCCTTGATTTCTTTGAGGAGCGAGGTCTTGCCGATCCGGCGATTGCCGACGATGGTGAGACTGACTTTGCTCGGGAGGACGCGCTTAAGGACTGACGAACGCCCGAAAAATCGGCCCCCAATTGCGGGCCGTCCCGAAACGTAGGGGGAAAGCGATTCGCGCCCGAGGAATCGGACGAGCGCCGCGCTGAGCAGCGTTGACTTGATAGGTTCGTTGGCAGCGCATACTGCATCTATCGCTGTCCGGTCTATGATAGCGATGCCGTTGAGGCCGAGGTCTTCAATGATTCCCTTCTCAATCTGCAAGAGCTTGCCACCAACGACGAGCACAACGAACTTATTCGGCAGCGATTGTGCGACGACTTCAAGCTCGGGCAGCAGTGGTCCGAGATGATCCGAGGTGACGACGGCACGGCTCGCAAGCTGTTTTGAAGTCAACAGGGGCGTGAGCAGGCCCATGTCCAGCTTTAGAGAAGTGAGATCCAGATTATGAACCTCGAAGTCATTGACGTTTGTGACGGGGCCGTGCTTTTTGAAGCCACACTTCTGGAGGTGTGAGATAAAGGTTCCGGGGGGTATAAAGCCTGAATCGCTACCCATGATGTAACCTCCTCTTCGCCGATTAATTGTCTGCCTGATTGACCAGGTCTCGTATTGAGATGACCCCGTGGCTGATGAGAATATTGACGGCAGCCTCTATCTTGTCAGATGATAAGCCCAACTCCTCCGTAGCTTGCCCATACAGATCACCAAGTTTGATCTGTTGACCAATACGAGGAATCAAGTTCGAGTAGAATTTAGCGAGGACTTTACTGGTGTCGTGCTCCGCTATGGTGTACATGCAGACCCGGCCCGCCGACACGTCACGATGCACGCGCAGTGTTCCGTCCGCACCCTTCTCCACGTTGATGATTGTGCGAGCCACCATGCAGTCTTTGTTCAACGAATGGAATTTTGGAGTAATCTCATCGAGGTTCTCGCGCCACTGCTTCGGATCGAACGTGTTCCGCCCGTTGGTGAGAATGTCTTTGTCATCAACCCATAGCGACGGCGCGCGCGCGATGAGGTCCTCGTGGATGCGTGAGGAGTAGCGACCGCCATAGCGAGAGTTGTCGCCGATGGCTATGTGCGCCGTGCCGTAACACTTCTCGTCGAAGAGGGCATTGCCCGTCAACTCTTTGATGCCCGGATTGACGCCAATACCCAATTCCGCGAGCGAATCGTAATAAATGTCCCCGTGCGAGCGGGCGAAGTCCAGAATTTTGTTGAAACTGGCTTCCTCTTCCGGCGTCCCCTCGATGCCCGCAAGTCGCCCCTTCTCGAAATGCAGCAGGAGATAAGCGGGCGGCTTGATGACGTAATTTTTGAACGCACCGTTGAGAACGAACGTCCCACTCGCCGTGTCTTCAATCGGGGCGATGAAGGTTTCGCCGCCCGGTAGGTTGCCCCATGTGCCTAAGGGGATAATTCCGGTGCTGGTAATCGGAGAACGGAAGAGGCCGCCGATCTGAAATTCGAGGTCGTAAGCTTTATCGGAAGAGCCATCAGCACGCAGCACGTAAGTCTGAAGGCGCACGACCTCTCCCAGCGTAAGGGCGAGGGCCAGATCGTCGCAACGGGAGGAAGCCTGCGAATAATCTATATTCACCGAGTGCACGAGGACGGACAGGTTGACGCCCGGCATGTGCCCGAAACGTTTGCCTCCGTCCGTCCCGACACGTACCAACTCTGTCCGGTAGGCAGTCCCGGGAATGTGATTAGACAGGCAGGTAAGAATCCCACGTGCGCTGTCGAGCGCCTCCCGGTCCTCGAGACTGAGTCCTTGCTCTGCAGAGAAAGTCGCTTGTTCCTCTAAGGTGGTTGGTCTTGGTTGAATATCAATTCCGAGGTCACCAGCAGCATCCAGAAAAAAATGCGCGGTATCGACAGTAGTTTCATCCCAGAAGAGGGCCAACACATCACCTGTTCTCAAGTCGAGGCATTCGGCTAACACCTTACGTGCCCCTTCTCTAGCCAGCATCATGAAATCATCAGCTTGTTTAGCTACAATCATATAATCGCGGCCTTTTATATCTACTCTTGCATTTTAGGATTGAATCGTAGGAAGGTTTGCATAAAAGATTATTCTAGCGAATATCTCAGCTATAAGGTAAGTCTTTTTAATACCATTGCATATAGGTTAAATTATTTCCGTGAGGCTGACGGGAATAAGAACTTCGCCAGCAGAAAGTTAGCGACTGCGCTAAGTAGCAGGCAGTATATTAATGAGAGGCATATAAGTCAATAAATCTGTTGCCCTGTGTAGTTGCTCAGCGATAATGTCCGCCTTAACTGCTCAGCGACTTTGTCCGCATACTGTCAGTTATGAGGACACTAACCTTGAGCAGCAAACATCTACGCAAAGCTGAGATTCTGACTCAACTCGT
>JAVHWL010000030.1:0-148001 GCA_032159825.1 Acidobacteriota bacterium | reverse complement strand
AAAGGCATGGCTTTCGCCTGCACGATAGCCTTTCTCTAATGCAGCGCGTTGTGCTCTGCTCAGTTCGACAGTTTTGATTTTGCCCATAGTGGAGCATAGTTTAATCTATTTCTGTCTGAGTACTTAGGTCTAGCTTTTAAATTGAGCCAGTCATCTACAACTTCATTTGTTTATTCACAATGGAAGGGAAAGTTCAGGGATGGCAACCGAAAAAGAGAAGGTTGAGGTCGAGCAATTAAAAGGTCAAGAGGATGTTCGTCTCGCGCTCAAGCAGACGGCAATCAATAAGGAAGCCACGAAGCCCGTTGTCGAGACCTCTCAGAAAGTTTGGATTATAACTTATGTGCTGCTGCTCGTCGGCCTGGGCGGTCTGTATTATCTACTTCGCTTAAGTTTCTTCGGTTTTGCAGCCAGGTATATTCCACTGCTTCAACGTCTCACATTGGGCACAATGGAAATCGTGCTCGTGTTGGCCGCCTTCAAGGTCATTAGCATTTACTTGATCGGTCGGCTGGACGATGGAGCCTCTCGCTACAATCTCAACCGGATTCTAAAACTGCTTGTTGTTCTCATCCTCGCCTTCATTTCTATCTCCATACTCTTCCCCAACTCCTGGTACACGACGATCCTCTCGCTCGGTCTCATCTCGTTGATTCTAGGCTTCGCGCTTCAGACTCCGATCACGAGCTTCATCGGATGGATTTACATTCTCGTCCGCGCCCCCTACCGGGTCGGAGATAGAATTAAAATTGATGAAGCGACGGGTGATGTGATTGATGTCAGCTATCTTGATACGACACTCTGGGAATTCGGCGGGCAGTTGCTCTCGACCGATCACCCGAGCGGCAGAGTCATCAAGTTTCCAAACTCCATTGTTCTCCGCTCGCCCGTCTATAACTACTCATGGCCGCTGTTCCCGTATATCTGGAACGAGATTAGTTTTCAGGTTGCTTACGAAAGCGACCTGGAGTTTGTAGCGAAGACCATGCAGGAGGTCGCGGAGGAGGAACTTGGCCCGGCGATGATGGAGCGAGTCAGAACCTACCGCGAACTGCTGGCGCATACTCCGGTTGACCAACTAGAGGTCAGAGAGCATCCGAGCGTTCTTTTCCGCGTCAATCCTAACACCTGGATCGAAGCTATTGTTCGCTACCTCGTCAGACCCAGAGAGGCCGGAAGAGTCAAAACGAGGCTCATTAAAAAGATGCTTGAGCGGCTCAACGCAGAGCCGGAGCGCGTCATGTTTCCCAAAGGGAACGCGCGTTGAGTTCTCAATTCCCAGAGTGGACACTTGGCGCAGACACGTATCTGCACAGTTAACTCTTCAAGCCTTGCGAGAATTAACCACAGAGACACAGAGGCACGGAGATAAGATGGATTTTGAATTGCAGAATAAAAAATGAGAGGCACGAGGAAAACTCCCCATGCCTCTCATTTTTATTCTAAACCCTGTTTGCTTACTGTTGTGTGCTTTCGAGGAAAGCCTTGAGCAAGCGTGCGCGCGAAGGGTGACGCAGTTTCCTGAGCGCCTTGGCCTCAATCTGCCGGATGCGCTCGCGCGTCACGGAGAAATCTTCCCCGACCTCTTCGAGCGTGTGCTCCTCGCCCTGCGCGCCAAGCCCGAACCTCATCTTGATGACCTTCTCCTCGCGCGGGCTGAGAGTCGCCAGCACTTCGTCCGTCACTTCCCGCAAATTCGTAGCAACTACGGAATCGGCAGGATTGACCCTTGACTTGTCTTCGATGAAGTCGCCCAGGTGAGAATCTTCCTCCTCACCAATCGGCGTCTCCAAAGAGACAGGCTGCTGCGCCATCTTGAAAACGCTGCGAACCTTCGCCACAGGCATGTCAACCCTCTGGGCAATCTCCTCGTTGGTCGGCTCGCGCCCCAATTCCTGCACGAGCGCGCGGGATGTCTTGACCAGCTTGTTGATGGTCTCGATCATGTGAACGGGGATGCGAATCGTTCTGGCCTGATCCGCAATCGCTCGCGTGATAGCCTGACGAATCCACCACGTCGCGTAGGTCGAGAACTTATAGCCGCGCCGCCACTCGAACTTGTCCACAGCCTTCATCAACCCGATGTTGCCTTCCTGGATCAAGTCTAGAAATTGCAGGCCGCGATTAACATATTTCTTGGCAATCGAGACGACCAGGCGCAGGTTAGCTTCCGTCATCTCACGCTTGGCCTCAGTTGTCTGAGCTTCGCTGACAGCAATCGCCTGGTGCGCGCGCTTGATCTCGACGGGCGAGAGAAATGTCTCGATCTCGATCTCTTTAAGGCGACGCTTGGCGACATTGATCTGCCGTTTGTATTCCTTCTCATCCTCCGGCTTGATCCGCTTCTTGTTGAGCTTCTCGGTCAGCTTATCAATCTCCCGCTCAGACGTGCGAACCTCTTTATAGCGGGCTGCAATAGCGCTGATTAAACGCTGGCGCGTCTCTTCTCTCAAGCTCAGATGCGCAATCTCGCGCGCGATTTCAAGGCGCGTGTGCGCGACTTTGCGGCGCAGACGCAGGAGCTTCTTAGACTTCTTGCCGCGCGTCACTTTCTGCTCGGCGTGCAGCTTCTCCCATTCTTTCTGGCCGCGATTGAAAAGCGCGCAAATCTTCTCTACGCCTTCGAGCGTGAGGCGCAGATACTCCTCGCCCCTGTCCTCCTGCTCGTCAACCTCCGTTTGGTCAGACAAGTTGACGACCTCGCGGACGCTGAACGCTCCTGCTTCAAGCAAGCCGCCGATTTTTACCAACTCGGCGATGGCTATGGGCGAGCGCGCGATGACCCTGTTAGACCTGATCTGCCCGTTCTCGATGCGCTTGGCGATAGAAACTTCCTGCTCGCGCGTCAGCAGCGGCACACGCCCCATCTGCCGCAGGTACATGCGCACAGGATCACTCGCTTTGTCTTCCTCGCCCGCAGACAAATCGAGGTCGTCATCAGCAAAAGCTTCACCGCTTTCCTCTGTCCCCGGGCTGACATCTTCAAGAAGCAGGGCTTCGGGGCCTGCTTCCGCCAGATTCGCTTCGTCCAGCTTTTGCAATACGTCTTCCAGTTTGCCGGTAGCAACAACTTCCCCTTCATGCTCCGGGTTCATCCCCTCAAAAGGGCGATACCGATCATCGCTCAACACAAGCGAGCGAAAACCCTCCTCGTTCACATCTTTCTCAAGCATGCTCACCGTTTCACCTCTCACGCGAGACTTTACGCGGCAAATGGAGAGCCGCTCGCGCGTCCGTGCTCTCCGCCAACCCGATTCTCAAACGCCATAATGGCCCCAGCCGAGCATTCTACATGAATCCCGGCTCGAAGCCCCATCTTATATACGAACCAGCCAAATATTAGATGCTCGCTTTTAATTCTAATGCAGTATCAACTCTCTAAAGAAAGTTTGTCAGTAACTAAATACCTGATTTATGACTCGATTTTGCTGTTGACCGGCTCCAAACAGCCTATCACACTTAACTCCCAGATATAACAGCAAAGTTACCGGGCAGGCAGGTTTTAACTGCCTGATAACTTTAGCCTGGTCGTCATTGACTCACGGCCTTCGTTTTTACTACTGATTTTTCTGCTTCTTTCCTGCCAAATCCTTGTTTTGCCCACCGAATACGCCCGATTCGTAACTTTCGAGCGCTTTGACTACCCTCCCCAGAACTTCAATCACCTGCTTCTGGTCGGTTTTGCTCAAATCCGCGAGCGCCCTGGTGAAAATGTCCCTGCGTCGCTCACGAAACTGATCTATCAGATGCGCCCCCCTGTCCGAGAGTGCGACTATCACGCAGCGCCTGTCGCCTTCAGCGGCACGCCGCTCAATCAATCCCTTACGAATCAAACGATCAGTCAGTTGCGTGATGGCTGGCGCTGAAATCCTCAACTCTGCGGCCAGTTGCCCCGTTGGTAAAGGGCCACGCCGGAGAACCCTTAAAACCTGCGCCTGCGGCAGAGTCAATTCCAGCTCTGTGATCTGCTTCTGATACTGGTCAATCATCAGCCTGGACATAACCTCTGTAAAACTGGTCAAGATTTCCTCCACCTCCACGCGCGCCGCTTCTGCCATTAAAATTCTCTCCACTTTATAATTAATTCACTTGAATATTTCAGATGCATTAAGTATAATGCCGGTTGTCTTCGAGGTCAATCTAACGAGAGCAGGTCTTGAAGGCGGAATCAAGGAGTTAGGGTTTCACTTGAGGGAGAAAATGACAACTGCTGAGATTTATCCAAATTTGCTGAGTTTCGGGCGCGCTGAAGAACGGGCAGAAAAGGAAGTCCCTGTGGCTTCGGATCATGCGCTGGCGCAACGTGCAGGCAAGGGCGACATGTCGGCCTTCGAGGAACTCTACAAACGGCATCACCGTCGCGTCTATTCCCTTTGCCTACGCATGACGCAGAACGTCTCGGAGGCTGAGGATTTAGCGCAGGAGGCGTTCGTACAGCTCTTCCGTAAGATAGGAAGCTTTCGCGGCGAGTCGGCCTTCACGACCTGGCTGCACCGCCTGACGGTCAATCAAGTCCTGATGCACTTTCGCAAGCGCAGCGTGCGGGATGAGAAGACTACCGAAGAGGGCGAGACACCCGATCAGGCCGTGCTAGGCTCGGAGAACCCGAACCGGATGCACGTGGTTGATCGCATCGCTTTGGACAACGCGATTGCCCAGTTACCGAACGGGTATCGAACTGTGTTCGTGCTGCACGACGTTGAAGGGTACGAGCACGAAGAGATCGGGCGCATGCTCGGCTGCGCTGTGGGAACTTCAAAATCTCAACTGCACAAGGCGCGCATGAAACTGCGTAATCTGCTCAAGCGACAGAACGCCGCGCAGGATGTGGTCGAGAGTTAACGCGCAATTCAGTAAAGTTTTGAAGGCACGAAGGCTGTCAGGAGCGAAAGCTCAACTTCCTTCGTGCCTTTTTATTTTAGGAGCGAAGGCTGTGAGGCAATTACCCAGGCTTCTTTCCAGCCTCTAATTGAGCGATGGCCTTCTCGATTCTGCGGACGCGCGTCTCCGGCTTCTTGGCTTCTTCAATAGCCTTTGCGTGCTCCTTCTGATGCGTGTAGCTCAATTTCTCCCACGCAGCCTGGGCTTGCTTGCTCGCCTTGAGCGCGCGTGCTAAATCCTGCGGCGGTGTTATCACGCGCGGCTCTTCGTCGCGCTCCATCTGGACGCTGATTGTATCGCCCGCTTTGGCTTTCGCGCCTTCTCTTGTAGCTTTGTTGACTGCCATGAAGTGGCAGCCTCCGCCCATCGGAAAGATGGAACTCCGAAACGGGAAACCGTTGATCGTCCCGCGCACGGGAACGCGCGCTCGTGTGCCGAAGACCTTCTCGACATCAAAGGGAATGGCGATGCCGGTCGCTTCGCTCTTATCATCTTTATCGAGCACCACTCGAAAACGCTTTTGTGTAGACATAATCTTTTAACCTATCTTCACCGTTAGCTCTTGCTGCTTCCCAGTCCAAAATTCGGCGACGAATTTACCTCACCTCTCGCTAACTAACAATATGAATTTTCCAAATCACACGGCCTTAAGTTTGTGGCTCTCGTGTGACAGGCTTTATACTGCCCAGACTTTCTATTCAGCATTCGTTGCCGTTTCAATCAGGAGGGTAAATAACCGATGACCAAAGTAGATGAGAAGAAGATCAGATCAATCGTTCAGGACGAGTTGCTCGGCATCATCAATGATGCGCAGGAATCTTTGGGCGTGAAGAAAGACCCGACGGGAATGGGCAGGCGTGCGCTTGAAGGACTGGCTGACATGATTAGAAGCCGTCAGGCATCTCAAGCGGACGAGGAATAAGGCGGCGTCTCGATCTTTTGAAATCAACGATGCTGGAAGGATTGCTTTGGAACTCACCGGCTTAACCTCCGCGCAGGTCAACGAGCGAGTGGCGAAGGGCTTGCGCAACGTCACTTCCAAAACTCGCACGAAGCGGACGAGAGAAATCCTCTTCGACCACATCTTTTCCGTTTTCAACTTCATCGTCCTCGGGATAATCGCTTTCCTCTTCTTCTTCTACTTCAAGACCAAAGATAGCCGCCTTTTGCTCGACTCGCTGCGCGTCTTCTCCGTCGCTTTCATCAATACGATTCTAGCCATCTCTCAAGAGATCAAGGCCAAGAAGGCTCTGGACAAGGTGAACCTTCTGCTCGCCAGAGTCGTGACGGTTATCCGCGACGGTGAAAAAGTTTCGATTGACCAGACAGAGATTGTCGTTGACGATCTGATCCAGGTTGAAAGAGGCGATCAGGTTGTCGTTGATGGCAAGGTTACGCAGTCGAACCATCTTGAGATAGACGAATCCTTGCTGACGGGTGAGTCCGTTCCCGTCTATAAAAATCAGCTCGATGAGATGCTCTCCGGGAGCTTCTGTGTTTCGGGCAACGGACTGTATGTGGCCGAAAGAGTCGGCGATGCCTGCCACGCTGTAGAAATCACCAACCTCGCCAAGAAGTTCAAGCATACCGTCACACCGCTGCAAAAGAAGCTCGATCATATTGTCGAGCTGATGATGCTCGCGTCTGTTGTTCTTGTCCTGCTTGAAATCGTCTTCGATCCGCAGGCGAGCTTTGGCCGGATGGATTTTATCCGCCGCCTCTCAACTCTCGTCATCTCACTTCTTCCTCAAGGACTCGTGCTGATGGCTTCGATCACGTTCGCGCTCGGCGTCTATCGCATCAGCCGTATTGGCGCGATCATCGAGAAGCTGAACGCGATAGAGTCTTTCTCAAACGTCCAGATCGTCTGCATGGATAAGACGGGCACGCTCACGCAGAACAAACTTTCGGTCAATCAACTGACGCTCCTCAACGATCAATACAGCCGCGCGGAGGTTGAACTCTTGCTCGGCACTTACGCTAAATTATCTTCAGACAAGAACGCGACTCTCAGAACACTCGAACCGTTTCCTGCTGACGAGCGGGGCCGCCTGCTCGACGAGATTCCTTTTAGCTCCGAGAAGAAGATGAGCCTGGTTAGCGTGGAGATTGACGGGCACAAGACTGTCTTCATTCTCGGCGCGTTCGATCTTTTGTTGCCCTCGGTAGCCCCCGGATTTCAAGAGAAAGCGGGGAGATTGTTTGAAGAGAGCCGCCTGAGCGTTTACAGGAACGTGCTGTTTGGAAAGGTCGCCGGAGGAACCTTGCTCGACGACCTCAGAGCGGATTCGTCGAAAATCAGAATCGAGCCAATCTCTATCGTCTCGATTACGGATCAAGTGAGAGACGATGTGATGGAGGCGATCAGGCTCTTCCAGTCTCACAAAATAAGCTTCAAGATTTTGTCAGGCGATGCGCCCGAAGCTGTTCAGGCCGTCGCCAGAGAGATCGGCTGGGACATCCCCGACGACAAGCTCATCACAGGACAGGGACTCGATGAGATAAATGATGCGGACTTCACAAAGGTCGTTTTAGACAAACTAATCTTCGCTCGCCTGCGACCCGACCACAAGTTGAGAATCATAGAAGCTCTCAAGCGCGAAAAGATTTACACGGCGATGATCGGCGATGGCGTCAACGACCTTCCCGCGATCAAGGCTGCGGACATGGGAATTGCGATGGAGGAAGGAAGCAAGATCACAAAGGAAGTCGCCGACATCGTGCTTCTGAAAAACAGGTTCTCGCTTCTGCCGAGCATCTTCGATGAAGGCAATAAGATTGTGAACACGGTCAACGCGGTTGCGAAGCTCTTTTTGACCAAAAATTTCCTGGTCATCTACTTGAGCCTGCTGACCACTTTCTTCTTCTTTGAATTTCCGCTCACGCCGGGGCGCGTCTCTCTCATCAACATCTTCGCCATCGCCCTCCCGTCGTTCGTCATCGCACTTCGCAACGCCAACGTAGGCAAGGCTAAAAATTTTACGAAAGACCTCTTCTCGTTCGTCATCATCTCGTCGCTCTTTATTGCCGCCGCAGGACACCTCGGCGAGCACATCACGCCGATGTTTTACGAGATCAGCGAGGCCGATCTACAAATGGTGATGCTCAGCATTATGGTCATCACTTCCATCGCCAGCTTTTTCGCCGTCGCCCTGCACAGGGGAGAGACCAACATTCGTGTCTACTTGCTCTATGGGCTTGGAATACTCGCGGGCTACATTTTCCTCGCCGCCATCAAGATTGATTTCGTGCCCCTGAACTGGCTCAAGAAGTTTTACGAGATAGAATACCTGGACACACGCTACTGGAGTGTGGTCGCGGCAATCAGCATCGCCAGCGCCATCTTGCTCTTCATCGTGCAGAAATTGAGAGAGAGGGTTATAGAAAAGCTGGCCTGAAAAGATGAGCTGTCGGCTGGTAAGCTAAGATTGAGTTTCCCGAAACAAGTTGACCCTGAATCTCGCCCTGATTATATTCACGCTATCCGAAAGCCTACGGAGTGATTCTGATGAGTACAGCAAATGTTAAAGAAGAAGCAAGACGCTTGATTGAGAAGTCGCCTGAGAATATAACGTGGGATGAATTGATGCATGAGATATACGTGCGTCAATCTATCGAAGCCGGTCTCGCTGATACTGAGGCCGGAAAAGTCACGGGCATCAGCGAAGTCCGCGCTCAGTTTGGCTTAGAGCCGTAGCGCGCGACAAGAAATTGAAACTCATGATAATGTCGTGCGTGTTTCGTATTGTTCGTTCCGCTTCCTGACCTCCAAAGGAGTTTCACCGCCATGCGACCTCTCAGACGCAACGCATTCTTCAGCATCCTACTGCTTGGCATAACTCTCAGCGCCGCCCTCGCCCAGTCCACTCAAAAACAGGGCACAGGAACCATCACAGGCCAGATCATGCTGGGCGACAAAGGTATGCCAAATGTCACAGTGCTCTTGTATCCCCCGGAGCGCACACCTGACCGCACGGCAGTTGCCAGGGCCACAACCGATTACGAAGGCCACTACAGGCTGACGGGAGTGCCAGCTGGTCGCTACACCCTGGTCGCGGTTGCGCCTGCGATGGTCGGGCCGAGTGAAGGCATGTTCGGAGAGACGGGTAAGACCGTTACCATCGCCGAAGGAGAAACGGTCGAGAAGATAGATTTCTCGCTCATGCGCGGCGGCGTCATTACGGGTCGCGTCACGGATGCCGACGGAGTCCCGGTCATAGGTGAGCGCATCAATCTCTCTTCGGCTGATAAGACAAAGCCGGGGCGCGCCTCTTCGCCATTTAATCCCTTCATGTTCGAGACGGATGATCGCGGCATCTATCGCCTCTACGGTTTGTCTCCTGGCCGGTACACAGTCAGCGTCGGGGAGTCCGCTGAAAATGTAACGGTCAGATTCGGCGCTGGCGGGCGTGGTTATTACGCGCGAACTTTTCATCCGAACGTGACGGACGAATCAAAGGCCACTGTTATCGAAATCGCCGAAGGCAGCGAAGCCTCCAATGTAGACATCACGCTGGGGCGCAAGTCGCAAACATTCGCGGCTACGGGTCGAGTCGTTGATGAAAGCGGCCAGCCCGTGCCGAATGTTCGTGTCGGTCATGGCGCTGTGGTGAAAGATCAGAACAGGATGGGAGCCTTCGGCTACGGCATGGTTACAGATGATCGTGGCCGCTTCCGACTCGACGGAATGATACCGGGTCGCTACGCAGCTTTTGTCTGGACTGATGCAGAGACGGGCGGCTATAGCGATCCCGTTACGTTCGAGATTGCGGAAGGAGATGTCTCAGGTCTGGAGCTGAAACTACATCGCGGCGCGACGATCAGCGGCGTAGCGGTCATTGAGGGAACGACTGACCGCAGCGTCCTCGCCAAACTCTCCCAGATAAGACTTGGCGCTGGCCCTATCCCTTCTCCGCAATCACAGGCGCTCGTTGCTCCAAGTTTCTCCAGTTCCACAATTGCTCCCGATGGCAGTTTTCACATCACAGGCGTGCGGGCAGGCAAGGTCAGGCTCTATTTTTCCATGTACCCGCCTATCCCAGGCTTCACGCTCGCGCGCGTTGAGCGGGATGGAATCGCATCGCGCGAGATTGAGGTCGCGCCGGGCGCGCAGGTGACAGGAGTCCGCGTCGTCGTCGAATACGGGGCTGGCAGCATTCGTGGATTGGTCAAGCTTGAAAACGGCTCGCTGCCCGAAGGTCTGCGAATGAACGTCATGGCTCGTCGCCTCGGTGACACCAACGTCCCCACGAATCGCGGCTCTCAGGTTGATGCGCGTGGGCGTTTCCTCATCGAAGGGCTGGCGACGGGCGAGTACGAAGTCAGCCTGTTCGTTTACATGGTTGCCACCGGCAGCAGGCCGCGCGAGTTGCCGCCCGTCAAGCAGAACGTCACAGTTACAAGCGGGGTCGAATCGGAAGTCAATCTCACTTTCGATTTAACTGCTCTGAAGAAGGAGGGCGGCAACAATGAATAGCCTCGCCCCGCCATTAAACGATGAACGCGGAATGATGAACGATGAATTAAAGATAGACGGGTTTCCAGTACATCATTCATCATTCCGCATTCATCATTTCCTTTCCTTCCTCTGCCTGGTTATGCTCGTTGCAAGTATGGCGAGCGCGCAGGAACGCTCCAGCGAGACGGATGAAGCCCGCGCCGGGTCATCATACACAAGCAAGATAACGGGTCGCGTCACTGGCGAAGATGGACGCCCGATGCCCGATGCGGTGGTCTATTTTTATAGAACGTATGCGCGTGTGCCTGGGCCACCGCAGACTGCCACGACAGACAGCGAGGGAAAGTTTCAGGCTTCAAATCTCGCGCCCGGTCTTTACACGGTGAGCGCATCGTACCCCGGATATGTTTCGGCGCAGGATGCTGCAACTGAGAGCGGAGAGTCTAAGTTTTACAGGCTCGGCGATTCTGTCAATGTCTCGCTCGTCAAAGGCGGTGTGATTACCGGGACGGTGCGAGACGCGAACGGCGAGCCTGTCGTTACGGTCGCAGTTCGCGCTGTGCGCCTGCGCGATGCAAACGGGCGCACCCTGGCGCGCTCCTCCTCCTATTCACAGCCTCGAATGACGGATGATCGCGGCATCTATCGTCTCTACGGGCTACAATCCGGCACATACCTTGTGACGACGGGCGGCAATCTAGGATTTTTTGGACTACCCAATGCTTACGATGGCGATGCTCCAACATATTTCCCTTCGTCCACACGCGACACTGCGGCGGAAGTTTCAGTGCGCGGCGGTGAAGAAGCGACAGGCATTGACATTCGCTATCGCGGCGAGCGCGGGCGCACCATCAGCGGCAGCATCTCCGGCGCGATTGATCCCAACTTACGCTATGGCGTTACCGTCACGCTCACGCAGGCTTCAAACGGCGCATACGAAGCAACAACCTACGTTCAGCCCGGAACGAAACCGGGCTTCTCCTTCATCGGCATCGGCGATGGTGACTACGAGTTGATCGCGCAGCAGGGAACCGGCTCAGGCGAAAGCTACGCATCACTTCCTCGCCGCGTGACGGTCAAAGGCTCGGACGTGACCGGCATTGAGTTGGCACTCACTTCGCTCGCTTCTATCGAGGGGAGCGTCCTTTTAGAAGCAGCGCCCAAAGAGGGCTGCCTAGACAAGCGCGGCGCAACGCTTATCGAAACTCTCATCTCCGCGCGCCGCGACGAAAAACCTCAATCTCAAGAGGCGACGCGCGCACCATTCTTTTATGGCAGCGGAAGCATCCCGAACGATCAGGGCAAATTCACGATCCACAACATGCAAACCGGAAGCTATCGCATGATGGTTCGCCTGCCCGGCGATGCCTGGTATGTCCGCTCCATAGCTTTGCCTGTCGCGCCCGCAGCGAAACCTTCAGCGAACGCACAATCGAAACCCGCTGAAACAAAGAGCGCGCCGACCCCCTCGGTCATCACGCTCAAAACGGGCGAACACATCACGAATGTAGTCGTCAACATCGCGCAAGATGGGGCGAACGTGCGCGGGCGCGTCGCGCCTGCCGCAGAAGGCGTGGCCTTGCCCGCTAATTTGAAAGTCTATCTTGTTCCTTCAGAGCATGAGCGTGTTGAAGATGTCTTGCGCTACACAGAGGTTGCAATCGAGAGCGACGGCACGTTCACGCTGGCGAATCTTGCGCCCGGTCGCTACTTCATCATTGCTCGCCCTGCCCCCGAAAACGACCCCTTAGAGCGAACCCCGCGCCCGCTCGCCTGGGACGCGGCGGCACGCGCCAAACTTCGACGCGACGCAGAAGCGGCAAACGCTGCTCTTGAATTGAAGCCCTGCCAGCGCACCGTTGATTACACACTGCGCTACCAGAGCGAAAAATAGAATTCAGGAGTCAGGAGCCAATGAAACGCAGGAGTCAGAAGCCGGAATTTATAGCAGCTATCAAACGAGTGGGACCTCATTTTCTAAGCTCCGAAGGAGCGAAATATAATAGCCTGTGGCAACGCCACAGGTAGAGAAGCGAGTTTATTCATTAAGCCCTGAAAGGGCGACATATTTATTCCGCCCTTTCAGGGCTTGACTGATAAACCTATAATGCTGACCTGTGGCGTTGCCACAGGCTATCTTATCGCGCCCCTTCGGGGCTTCTGTTTTCCTCATCATTTCTCTTCAATTGGAGCTTGTCTGCGAGCACTGAACTGTTCGTTCGATAATTTGTGAGTCGTGTGTTCGATGACGGAGAGCGGCGGCGTTGTTGGCGGCTGAAGTTCTCTTGGAGTGTGAGCGGCGTTTCCCTTCAATCGGTCGAGCATGCTTTGCGACACGTCTTCCTGCGATTGATCCGGCAAACGCTTTTTCTGCACTGTGAGCAGCTTTCCGTTGATTATCATTCCCAGGCCGATGACAAACGCAGCGGCTGCCGCGCCGATTGGAATCAGCATCTCCTCTTTCCGCATCAGCAGAGCAATCAGCAGGAACATGAGCATTGCGCCCAGGCCGACCGCCGTCGTAATGACGCCCTTACGCATTCGTCGCAAACGTTTCTCTTCGGGTGATTCCAGAAACTCTTCAATCTTAGGCAGGACATCCTCGGCCATCGTCTTAAGTTCGGTTGAGCCTCTCAGCTCTTTGATCTTTTCCGCGATGGCGCGCCCGATATCTTCGCGCGCTGTGGCAGCGGAATTCGTGATGGCATCAGGCCTTTCAAGTCCGGCTCGCACCGCGCGCAAATCCGTTCCGCACCCGCGACAAAACTGGCTTAACTGTCTCTCTTCTGACCCGCAACTCGGACAAAACATAATTGACCCTCGCTATTTCTATCAGGCAAGATAGGTATTACGCTCAACATCACCGTTCAGTTCGATTCATTTCCTGTAGTCTACGCCCGACATTCTCAATAATCATTCGCCGCAAGCTCAATAAAAGAGCTTTCCGGGTCGCCCTGGCTTCAAAAGGTTTTCGCACGTCCATTTTGCTCCCCGCGCATCGTATGCTTAAATGCTCTTTCAAAAGGAATCGCCATGCTACATCAGAACACGCTCGATGCGGCGCACACGACGCTGGCTATTATAGACATGCAGGAGAGCTTTCGCTCCCACATCTCCGACTTCGCGGAGACGGCGGCACGAATAGCTCTCGTCGCTCACGCCGCTCAACTCTTAAAAGTCCCGGTCGTTGTCACCGAGCAATATCCGCGCGGGTTAGGCCACACTGCCAACGAAATCAAAGCCGTCCTGCCCGACGGTTTCAACGTGATCGAGAAGACAGCCTTCAGTTCCTGCGGCGCGCAGGCGTTTGAGGCCGAACTCGAACGCAACCAGGCTCTGCACATCCTCATCTGCGGTATCGAAGCGCACGTCTGCGTTAATCAAACGACGCACGATCTATTGGAGCGCGGCTACCGCGTGCATCTGCTGACAGACTGCATCACTGCCCGCTCCGCGCACAACAAACAGACCGGGCTTGCCAAGATGCAACAGAGCGGCGCGCTTCCCTCTTCAACCGAGATGGCGCTCTTCGAGTTGATGCGCGATGCGAAACACGAACAGTTCAAAGCGATTCAGAAATTAATAAAGTGAACTACTCTTTTATGATCTTTCACCACAGAGACACAGAGAACACAGAGGTTGCACAGAGAGTAGGTTGTTCTCTGTGCAACCTCTGCGCTCTCTGCGTCTCTGCGGTGAATTGCCTGTCATAACGCATTCAATAATATATCTACAACTCGCTTATGGATTTTTTATCAACACTCAACGACCGACAACGCGAAGCCGTCATCGAAACGGATGGGCCGCTGCTTATTCTCGCGGGCGCAGGCTCAGGCAAGACGCGCGTCATCACCTATCGCATCGCCTATCTAATCTCGGAGCGCGGCGTTGCCCCATACAACATCCTGGCCGTCACTTTCACCAACAAAGCTGCGGAAGAAATGCGCGAGCGCGTCAAGCGATTGCTCAGCGGCGCGCCCTTGACGAGCGCACCTTTGATTTCTACTTTTCACAGTCTCTGTGTTCGCATCCTGCGCCAAAACATCGAACGTCTCGGCGCGGGCTACACGCGCTCCTTCACGATTTACGATCAGGATGATTCCGCCCGTCTAGTCAAAGCCTGCATCAAGGATTTGGGCTACGACGATAAGCAACTCGCGCCGCGCGCCACGCAGGGCGCAATCTCCGGCGCGAAGAACCGGCACGGCGATGATGCTGAAACTTATGCCGCCCGCGTCGAGTACAACGACGAAAAGCGCACGGCAATCGCCCGCGTCTTCAAGCTCTACGAAGAACGCCTCGTCAACAACAATGCCCTGGACTTCGACGATCTCCTGATTAAAACAGTTCAACTGCTGCGCCGTGTACAGGAAGTGCGCGACTACTACAACGACAAGTTTCGCTACATCCTCGTTGACGAATACCAGGACACCAACATGCTTCAGTTCGCGCTGATTCGCTTTCTCACCGAGAAACAGCAGAACATCTGCGTCGTCGGCGACGAAGATCAGAGTGTGTACAAGTGGCGGGGTGCGGACATCGGCAACATCTTGAACTTCGAGCAGCACTACCCGGACGCGAAAGTGATTCGCCTGGAACAGAACTATCGTTCGACGCAAACGATTCTCGACGTGGCGGGCGCGGTCGTCAAAAACAACACGGAGCGCAAGGGCAAAACTCTCTGGACTTCTAACCCTTCGGGCGAGCGCATACGCTACTACCAGGCTTTCGATTCTGACGCTGAAGCGCGTTTCGTCGCCGCCAAGATTGAAGAGCATCGCCGCCTCGACCCGGAGATTCGCGCCGCAGTGCTCTATCGCACCAACGCGCAATCGCGCGTCTTTGAAGAAGCCCTGCGTCGTGCCAGCCTACACTACAACATCGTCGGCGGCTTCTCCTTCTACGAGCGCATGGAGGTGCGCGACATTATCTCCTACCTGAAGCTCGCGCTTAATCCGCATGATTCGATTGCGCTCATGCGCGTTATCAATAGCCCTGCGCGCGGGCTTGGCAAACAGACGCTCGATCAGATAGAGCGCCACGCCAAAGATTACGCAGTCTCACATTGGGAAACCATTTCCATCCTGACAGAGCAGGGCAAAGGTTTAAGCCCTCGCGCCGTCACTGCGCTCAAAAATTTCCAGCAGATCATCACCAATCTTGTGGCTGCCACCACCAACGCTTCGGCTTCCGAATCGCCCGTCTCGGATGTTGTCAAGTCAGCGATTCTCGATACGGGCTACGCGAACGCGCTCAAGTCAGAGAACTCCGACGAAGCGGAAGCGCGCCTTGAGAACTTGCAGGAGCTTGTCAACGCAGCCGTGGATTACGACGAGCAGGAGCAGGAAGGCTTGCGCGATTTTATAGACCACGCCGCGCTCGTCTCCGACGCCGACCAGTACAAGCGCGATGCTCCCGTCACCTTGATGACGATGCACGCGGCGAAGGGGTTGGAGTTTCCGCTCGTCTTCATCGTCGGCCTCGAAGATGGATTGTTCCCGCACTCTCGCTCGGCAACCGATCCGGCGGAACTGGAAGAAGAGCGCCGTCTCTGCTACGTCGCCATCACGCGCGCCGAAAGATTCCTGTATGTGACGCACGCGATGAAGCGGCGCGTCTACGGCGAAGAGATGGCCGCCGAGCCTTCACAGTTTTTGAACGAGATGCCACTCGATCTGATGGAAGACCTCTCGCGCGGAAACTCCTGGCTCTCGTTTGCGCGCAGCTCCGGGACGTTGGAGAACAAGCACGCCGCGAGCGCGCTACAGCGTAGCGACACGCGCGAGCGCACGAAGTTCACAGGTAAAACTTACGATAGCGTTGATTCCATCGCCGAGTTTTTCCGCAAGCGCGGGCAACAACTCGGAGGCTCTAGTCCCAAATCGCAAAGCGAGCCGACGATCAAGCGCCGCCCCACACAGGACAGCGCAACCAGGGCCGCACCACGCGACTCCACACCTTCAGCGAGCGGCGACTTCACCCCCGGCTCACACGTTCGTCATCCGAAATACGGTCGCGGCCTAGTCCTTCGCCGCGAAGGTATTGGCGACTCGGCGAAGCTCACCGTCAGCTTTCCAGGCTTCGGGCAGAAGAAGCTAATCGAGAAATACGCCGGGTTGGAAAAAGCATAGGAATAGTTGGCAGTTGGCAGTTGGCAGTTAAAAGAAACGCATAGCGAAGCCGTGCTTCATTCTTAACTGCCAACCGCCCACTGCCAACTGCTAACTTTTCTTCCGCTTGACCTCGATGAGCGGGGTGGGTCGCTTCTCGCTCGTTGCCAGAATTGCGTTGCTGTCCAGACTGTAACCAACAGACTCGCCCTGCTGACGCGGGCCAAGCTCTATGGTTGCCATCGGCTGTTTCCAGATTTTGTCGAAATCGTCCGTAGAGTTCTCAGGCAAGGTCATTTCAAAAGCATTCGTATAGTCGCACAGCACAACCCTCAGTCCATCCGGCGCAATGTCGCCTCCGGTAATCAGTCCACCAACGAGGCTTGGAACGCTGATTTGGCCGACGCGGACAAGCGTGTTGAGAGATGCGCCTGAGAGCGGAGCCTTGAGCTTGTAGATGCCGGAAGCCGTGTCGAAAGCTTTGGTGATGATGTAGAGGTCGCCTGTCGAGGGATGCACGAGCAGCGCCTCGGCATCGTGCTTTCCGTCCGGGTACTTCAGACGAATCGCCTCGGCTGGCTCAGTCGTGTGCTGATTATTTCCGGCGGAAGCTTCTTCATCCTTCAGGCTCGGCTCGACGACGCGATAGACGGTAACGTAATCGCGCTCGGAGCCGTTGTCTCCGATGTCGCCGATGTAGAGATAGTTGACGCCCGGTTGCGGGCCAGGCCCTGCGGCGATGTCTTCCCAGTCAACGGCCTGAGCGCCGCTCACGAGCCAGCGACCTTTGCTCTTCCCCTTCAGGTCGAAGGCGTAGAGCACGGGGCCATCGCCGGAGTCGTTGTGCGTCCAGAAGAGACCGGGATTGCGGCGCGAGGCGACAATGCCGCTGCTCTCGTTGATGGCGCGGTCTTCCAGGCTGGCAAGGCGGACGGGCGGCCCGTAAAATTCAGACTTCCCGCTTGAAGAAGATTTTTGTCCCTGCGGCGTGGATGCGGCGCGCTCACAGGCGCTAAAGCTCAACGCGCAAAGACAGAAGATAGTTAAACTGGTGATTCTGGTTCGCATTAATTTCCTCGAATGCCTTCGATGCGAATAGTGCCACACATCAGATGCCGGGCGCACCCGGCACGTTTGAAACCTGACGCCGTGAGAAATGTAAAAGGCAAATTAAAAACGCAAAGCGGAAGATGAAGGGCTAGCTCTTCATCTTCCGCTTTGCGTTTTTAGTTATTAACTTTGCCCTACTTCGTTAACTCGTCCGCGATTTCGTTTGCGCCGAAAACTTTGCGGAGGACTTCGAGCATCCCGCGCGAGTCAACCGAGATGGCGCGGTTGATGGATTCGTCGTAGTAGAAATTGCCGACGAGCGATTGAATGTTGCCGTCGAAGATTAAACCGACAAGCTCCGCGTCCTTGTTGATCGTCGGCGAGCCTGAGTTTCCGCCGATGATGTCGTTGGTCGAGACGAAGTTGAAAGGCGTCTTCAGGTTAACCGCAGACTTCTTCTCCATCCAGCGCGGCGGCAGGTTGTACGGAAATTTCTGGTTGAACTGCGTCGCGCGCTCATAAAGACCGCCGAGAGTTGTGAACGGTTCAACCTTCTTGCCGTTTTCCATGTAGCCTTTGACCGCGCCGTAGGAAAGCCGCAGGGTGAAGGTCGCATCCGGGTAGAGCTTATCGCCTTCGGTCTCAAAGAGCGCGCGTGCGATCTTTGAATAGTTGGTCCGCTCCACACCTATGACTTCGTTCTCGTAACGCTTGCGTACCTCGCGCGCCTCTTTATCAACGCTGCGCGCGAGCATAATCATCGGGTCGGTTGAAGAATCAATCGCCTGCCGACCTCCAGCCGCAAGCTGACGACGAAACGCGGCATCGTTGAGCTTTGTTCCATCAATTAACTCGGCGGCGCGAGCTTCCGGTGTCTTGCCGTCCAGGACGCGCTTGACCAGAGGATTTTCTGCGCCGAAAGCCTCGACCATGAAGGCGAGCGAATCGGCCAGCTTCAGCTTCTCAAGGTCTGTGCGAATGGGAGCGGTCGAATAGAGCGCAAGCTCAAGCGATGCGCGCCGTGCGTCCGTGAACTCAGGAAGCCGTTGAGCGTTTGGCTTATCGTTCTCTTCGGCGAGACGCACGAGCGTGCGCGCGATTCCGAAGAGCTGCGTATTGAAGGCTGCGGAGAGGTCTAAGAATCTTCTCTCCTTCGCAAACGAAGCCAGGCTCTTGTGCGCTGTGGCAATCGCGTCCCATGCGTCGCCATACTCTTTTTGGCGTTTCGGGTCGGCGGCGATTGCTTTCCGCAAAGCATCTTCAGACTGGCGCTTTCTCTCGATCAGCGTCTTGCCCTGAAGTCCCTGAAGCTGCCCGCGATAGACCTTGAGGCTGTTCTGCACGCTGTTCAATTCGTTCTGCGCTTCCGTTGTTTGCTCGTCGCCCATCGCCATATATTTCTTGAGGACTGTTTCGCGCCTCTCAAGGGAGCGAATGATGAGCGGGATGCTCGTCTCGCGTAGCTCTTCAAGGTGCGCGACAGTGTTCAGGCGCGAAGTCGAGCCGGGATGACCCGCGACGAAAACAAGCTCGCCATCTTTCGTGCCCTTCGTTGACCACTTGAGGTAGTTCTCAGGCTTGATGGGCTGGCCGTTCTCGTAAACGCGCACGAGCGCCATGTCTATGTTGAAGCGCGGGAAGTTGAAGTTGTCAGGATCACCGCCGAAGAAAGCGGCCTGGAATTCCGGCGCGAAGACAAGGCGCACGTCCGTGTATTTTTTGTAGCGGTAAAGATTGTAACGCCCGCCCTGATAAAGCGTGACAACATCGGAGCGCAAGCCCGTCTGCTTGGTTGACTCGCCCTCTATGTCGCTGATTGATGCGCGGCGCAGGCTGAAAGCGTCTGCGGCAGAGGTGTCTGCTTTGACAGCCGCGTTGACGCGATCTGTCACGTCTTCGATACTGATTAGCTCGTTTAATTCGAGGCTGGGAATTTTCTGTTCTTCGGCGCGCGAGCGTGCGATGAATCCTTCTTTGGCGTAGTCCTTCCCGTTCGCGCTCAACTCATGCACGAAGTCCTCGACGATGTGATAGTTGGTCAGGACAAGGCCATCGGCAGAGACGAACGAGCCAGAGCCGCCGTTGTTAAAACGCACCGCAGACATCTGCACTTTCTTGAGCCAGGCGTCTGTCACGTCAAAGCCGTACTTGCGCTTGATCTCTGCGCGCGGAACGTTGTTGAAAGGCCACATGCCCTCGTCTGCGAGAGCCGTGACGTGGAGCATCTGTATGGAAAAGAGCGCGATCAAGGCCGCGCACAAAAATTTTCTCAATCTCATCTTGATCCTCAAAAGTATAAAGTTTAGCGGAGGAGAATTTTAGATCACCTGCTTAGAACACCGGGTCAGCCAAAGGGATGCCTGAATTGATAACCGCGAGGGATGTATAATGTCAAGCCTGGATTCGTGAATCGTAAATCGTGAATCGTCACACGCCGGTTCGTCTATTTACGATTCACGATTTACGATTTACGATTAGCCAATGGACAACGAAGCGATTGCAGAGCGATTCACAAGGCTGGCGAACTTGATGGAGATTCGCGGCGACGACCGTTATCGCATACGCTCTTACCGCAACGCGGCGGAAGTTATCGAAACGTGGCCGACCCCTTTGCAGAAGATTGCTGCTGAAGAAGGCATCAAGGGTTTGCAACAATTGCCGGGCGTGGGCAAGGCCATCAGCGGCAAGATCGTCGAACTCATTGAGAAGGGCACGTTCGACGCCTGGGAGAAGCTGACCGCCGAGACGCCCGAAACTGTGCTCGACCTGATGCGAGTCAGCGGCGTCGGCATCAAGACCGCAGCCACGCTTCACCAGCAGTTCAAGATCGCTTCACTCAAAGACCTCAAGCAGTTCGTCGCGGGCGGCGGCCTTGAGATGGTTGACGGGTTAGGCGAAAAAAGCATAGAAAGAATCCAGGAGAGTCTCAAACGTTTATAGACCAGAATTTCCGAGGAGGAATTTGTTTTGATGAAACGAAAAAACTTGATCGCGCTTGCGCTTCTTATCTTCTGCTTCGGCGGCACGCTTGCGGCGCAAGGCAACCTGGAACATTTAAGAAGCTGGGCTGGCAAGTACCCGACCAACAAGAGAGGCAAGGTCACGACCAGCTTCTTCAAGCTCCCCGAAATCCGGCGACCCCTCTTGAGCTTGTTGAGCCGTAGCGATTTCAACCTGCTAACGAGAGAGTATCAGGTTGAGACTCCCATCAAACAGATAGGTGATTACCTCGCCGTCAAAGTTTGCCGCCCACACGCCTGCGACACAGACAACGCAGCCTTCGCCATCAACCTGCGCACAGGCTTCATCTACGTCAAAATGTTCGCCGACCAGCAGTCCAGATGGTTCGGCTCCAAAGGAACCTACACAGACCTTCCCCGGAGCGTCCTGGATTTCTTAAACGATTTCGCAGCGACATAAGCCGCCCGCAAGGAGTGTCAGACTTAACCTCTGCCCTGCGACCATAGCACCTTCCGCCTACCGTTTGACGCTACCGGGCGTCATAATCTTCTGCGGCAAGATTCACGCTGCTCAGGAAGCAACGCGACTGACCCTTTAATTGTCAGAAGACTTCCCCGCGTGAAACTCATCCTCCGGGTCAATCTCCACCTCAGGCATCGGCTCAAACTTCGACTCATCAAACGGCGGCATCTCCGGCTCATCTGCACCAAGCTCTCGCAGATGTTTCCGCGCCTTCTCCAATCCCCAGTGATACGCGAACGGCGGCCCATCGCACCACGCCAACCGATACGCTTTAGTCGCCGCTTCGACTGCCTTCGCCTGATTGCCCTCATCCTGCTCAATCTGCGCCAGCACATTGCAGGCATCAGCGTGAAAGCGCGGATACGGCCCGCGCTCTGCCGCGTCCCAGACATCATCCAGAAATTCGCGCGCCGCTTCCATATCTCCCTGCCGCCGTAACTCTGCTAGCGCGATTAACGTAGGGAGTTCTTCTAGAACAAGATTAACTGCCCGCGCTTGTGTTAAAGCGGAATAGAGACGCTTGTCCGCGCCGGTCAAGTCATTGAGATTTATGGCAGCCGTGCCTCGCAACCGTTCCGCGCGGACGATATCATGCTTCGAGCATTGAACGTGAGCCAATTCCCTGGCCCAATCTGCTAGCGCGAGCGCAGTGGCGGCGTTGCCCAGCCACAGTTCCCGTTGAGCGAGGAATGCTCTGGACACTCCATGATATTCATCCGCTCCGTAAGCTACAAATATCCTACAGGCCCGACAGAGGGCCGTTTCGGCCTCATGCACCATGCCCCGCGCCGCAAACAGGAGGCCCAAGAAAAATAATGAGTTCGCCTCTTCAATGCGGCTGCCCTGTTCACGGGCGATGCATAATGATTGAAGTGCAGCTACTTCCGCCTCATGCAATGCTCCCGAATGGTGTAAGGAAATCGCTACGCCGCATAGAACGCTGCCTGCCTCTTTTTTAAGGGCTTTCGCTCCCCATTTCTGAAGGGCTTTCGCCCCCTGTAAAAATTGGTGGTAGCACAGAAAGAGCCGAGCGGCTTCTCTTGGCTGCCCGCCTATGAAAGAGGCCCCAGCAAGCGCGAATATGAAGACTTGCGCCTCTAAGTTTTCCCATCGCGCCGATTGATCCGGCCCGTCGGGGAAGAGCAGCAACAACAGTTCACTACATTGACGGCTAAAGCACAAGCGGTACAACATCGCCTTATATAAATATCTAGCAAACAGTCGTCCGGCATCGTCATAACGTCCCAGTCCGATCAGTGTGTTGTACAACTCGATGGCGGGCGTGAGGTCTTCGAGGCTATTGACTTCGAGATAATCGTCAATCTTCGGCACTGCTTGAAAGTGCGCGTGCAGGCTCGTATAGACGCCCCGCCGGGCGTCGTCGCCCAAGCTGCTCCACACCACGCCGCGCACGAGCGGGTGCAGGTCGTAGCGGTTGGCGCGCTTGTCCCAGCCGACCAGTCCCCGGTCTTCCAACTCGGTCAACACCTCATCCAGTTCACGCTCGTCGGCGCACGGCTTTCCTTCACCTATTAACAATGAGGCCAGCGTGTCGTAACGCGCGGGCATTCTGAATGCGGCGATGATGCGCAACACTCGCTGCGCTTTATCGCCCAGCCCGCGCAGAGCGAATTCCAGCACGTGCGACTTCACCTGCATGAGCGGTAGGCTGAAGGGATTGAAATCGGGATGGACGCGCCGCCATGCGTCGAAGTCGCCGGGCGCACGCCGGTCGCGCGCCACCTCGCTCGCCAACGCTTGAATCAACAGCGGGTGATTATCCGCCCGTTGGAAAAGCGGCAACAATGAATCGCGCCCGCCGGACGCGCCAAACGCCCGCCACAGTTCGAGCGCATCGTCATCAGCCAATCCCGTCAGGAATACCGCATAGCAACCAGGCAGCGGTGCGCCTGTCCCCATTTGCAAATCGGCAGGATAGAGCCGCGTGCTGACGAGAATGCGCGAGGCGCGCACGTTCGCCAACTTGCGTAGGAATCCGCCCGCGCGCGGGTCTGCGGACTTGCGCAGGCGATGCTCGCCCGTGAACGATTGAGTCGCGCCCTCCGGCAAGCCAATCGCATTGGCGACGAAGTTCGCTGTTTGCCTGTCGTAATCGTCGTCGCTAAGGTGCGCTGCGTCCATTCGCGCATACGCAATGAGAATCCGCTCCAATCCATCAAGCACGATCAGGAATGGCTCACGGTCGAGCGCGGCGAGCAGTTGTGCCTCGCGCTCGGGCGCAGGAATTTGCTGCACTTCGTCCAGATTCCACCGTGTTACATAAGCCAGAGCGCGACTGACAAAGTTTTCAAACGTCGCGTCCGATTCGTAAAAACTCCACCACATGCGGCCTGCAAGCGGCTTCATCTCCTGTGGCGCGATGTCGTTGAACCATTTCCACGTCAATGCGCTCTTGCCAAGCCCACCGATGGCGACGATGTTCAGGATGTGCGCCTTGTAGATTTCCGAATCAGGTCTGGCGACCCAATCAGTTAGCAGGTTGAGTTCCGGCTGTCGTCCGACGAGCCGGTGAGTTTGCAGCAACGTGTAAGGATGCGCGATGAAGGCTTCGGGCGGCGTGGGAATGTCGCTGACGTAATGAAATGTCGCAAGGTCAGACTCGCGGTAGGGGACTAGAGCCTGAATTACCTGTGCGCGCAAGTCCGTTGGGGATTTGAAAGAAGCAGCAACACGCTTTTTGCCTGCGCGTTTTTTCAACTCTGCCAGCTTTACTTTGCGCCGCGCGGTTTCAACCGGATCGCTCGTGTCCTCGTCCATATCCGCTGCCGTGAGCGGATGTGATTTGTCCATGAAAAAGATTAGGCGTGGAATGCCACGCTCCACAGCGCGGTTATATTCCATCTCGGTGATGGAAATTTGCTCTGGATTGTTCGCGTCAGGCACATAGCCATAGCGATAGGCAAGAACGCCTAGATAGATGGATGCGTCATCTACCATTGCCAGTGATTTCTCTGCTGCGTCGGCATCAATAGCGGACAAATGTTCCATCATTATCGGGAACATGCCCTGCCGCAAACACGCATCCATCACTTCTTCGCGGTGCTCCGGCAGGTCAAGCGCGGTGCTGCTGATCATTACTTTCTTTATTTGGTGAGGCGTATTTTCTGACATAGCTGTCCAACTATTGTTTAGCCTCTTGATGAGGCGACGAAGCCTGCGGCCTGGCGTTTGACGATGACGAGGGTGATGTCGTCGGCGGCGGGTGTGCCTTGCGCCCATTTTGTCAGGGCGGCTTCGATGCGGTCGCGGATGCCTGCGGCTGAGGCGTTGAGGTTGTGTGAGACGACCTCGTAGAGGCGGTCTGTCCCGAACTCTTCGCCCTGCGGGTTGACGGCTTCAGAGACGCCATCGGAGTAGATGACGAGCACGTCTGAGTGTTGAAGCTGTGTGCGGCCTTCGCGGTAGTCTGCGTTGGGGCGTATGCCGAGGGGGAGTCCGCCAGCGGAGAGATTTTCGACTGTCCCTGCGGCGTGGACGATCAGTGGCGGATTGTGTCCGGCGTTGATGAAGGAAAGCCCGCCCGTCTGCGGGTCCAGCTCCGCGTAAAAAAGCGTGACGAAGCGATTGGACGGAATGTTTTCGGCGAGGTATTGATTGACGGCACTGATGGTTTCGGAGAGCGAGCTGTGAGAAGAAGCCTGCGCGTGAACAGCCGCGTGCAGGGAAGACATCAGGAGCGCGGCGGCAGTTCCTTTTCCAGAAACATCGCCGAGCGTGACAATCATGCGACCGTCTGCGCGCTCGATGAAGTCATAGTAGTCGCCGCCGATTTCGTAGCAGGGGAAGCTGATGCCCTGCAATTCGTAGCCTGGGACGTTCGGCGCTTGCGTCGGCTGAAAGCGTTGTTGAATCTCGCTCGCAAGCTGTAGCTCCTGCTCAAGCCGTTCGCGGTCAAGCTGTTCTTCGATCAGGCGCGCGTTCTCGACGCGGATGGCCGCAACAGATGCGAGCGTCGTCAACACCTTCAAGTGATCTTCCGTGAACCTTCCTTCGGCGATGGGCGAGTCGGCGTAGATGATGCCGAAGACTTTTTCGCCGACGCCCAGCGGCACTGCTAAAACAGAGCGTATGCCCTGCAAGGTCATCGTGCTGCTCATCAGGCGCGGGTCGTGCTGCGCGTCAGCCGTGAGGACTGATTTACCAAGACCGACGACCTCTTCCATGATCGTGCGGCTGACACGTATCTCGCCGACTTCGCCCTGGCGACCTCTGAGGCGCGCGACTGCGACTTTCAACTCTTCGCCGCGCTCGTCTCTCATCATGATGCAGCAACGCTCCGCCGGGACAGCCTCGAAGACCAGTGATGCGATCTGCTGCAAGGTTTCGTTAAGCGTTGCGGAAGCGAGCAAGGTCACGCCCACTTTGCTAATCAAAGCGAGCAGGTCGCTCTGCTTGACGGAGCGACGCGACATGTCTTGATCGGGCTGCGTGCGCGCGCCTTCGATAGCTTCGAGCAGGCCGGAGGTAGTCCGGTCGGCGGAGTTGAGCGCGATAGTGGCTTCCGGGACGGGTGATGCGGTCTGGTCTGTAATCATCGTCGGCATACCGGCGGCGGCGTTGCCGTCGTTGAAGACGATTTCGGTTTCGCCGATCTGTATGCGCCCACCCGATGTGAGCGGGAGCGCGCCCTCGACCGTCGCGCCGTTGTAGAGCGTCCCGTTGGCCGAACCCAAATCTTGCAGGATGTACTGGTCGCCTTCCCTGCGCACCTCGGCGTGAACGCGCGAAGCGAACGGGTCAGGGATGCACAGGTCGTTGCGCGCCGAGCGGCCAATCGTAATACGCAGGCGTCCCAGGGGAAACGTGTCAGGATTGCGATCCGGGTATTTGACTATCAGGTCAGACATAGGGGCGGAGGGATGAGGGCGGAGGGATGAGGGATGAAGTAAAGAAAGAATCTAAGACCAGCAGGTTCTTCTTCCTCTTCATACCTCATCCCTCCGCCCTCATCCCTTATTCCTCCGTCGGTCGTATTCTTTGCCGAGTCTGTCTACATACTTTTGCGCGTCCGTGCGGTGCGTGCCGCCGAGAGCGGCGCGTTGGAAAAGCGCGAGCGCGCGGAGCAAGTCGGCTCGCTCTATCTTTTTCGGGTCGCGTCCGTTGACGACATTCAAAGCCTGGAAGTAGTAAGAATCATAGTCTGGATTAGAAGCATTGTTTGCTACCGCAGGCATCTGCGGCGTCGCACGCGCCAGAGGCGTTGATGTGGTCGTGGGCGCTGTGGCGGCGTCCGGCTTACGCTCCTCCTGCTCAGGGCGTGCGGCGTCGCGCGCATGCTCCGTGTTGACGGCGACAGCGGGCGGGCCTAGCTCGGCCAGATGCCTGCGCGCTGTCTGCGCCACAGTTGCTGAAGCGGCAGATGAAATTTTCTGGTAAGCGGCACGCGCTTCCTCTGTGCGTCCGGCCAATCGCAAAGCCTCCGCGTAAGCCAGCCACGTCTCGTCGTCCAGACTGTTTCCGCTCGCCGCAAGCAGGCGACGATAACTTTCGGCAGCATCGTTGTAAAGCTTCTCTTCTACTTGCGCGGAGGCGAGCGCACGCCACGCCGTTACATCATTCGGGCTGCTCTGGGCAGCCGCGCGATATTCTTCTATCGCTTCGCTTCGAGAGCCGGTTCGCTCAAGCGCGTTGCCAAGACGCATGCGAGCTTCCGCGTTCGACGGATCGAGCTTGACTGCTGCGCGAAGAACTTCTACAGCGCGGTTGAACTCGCCCGCGTTAAGCAGTGTTTCGGCTTCAGCCAGCTTCTCGCCGACAAGTTGCTTCTGATCGTTAATCGAGATCGGAGGCGCGTTGCCCGCATCGGTAGAGCTTGCCCTGCGCGAAAGGACGAACGCCAGCACTGCGGCCAGGAGCGCAACGCAAAGCAGAACGGCAGCGGCCACCTGCCACATGCGGCGCGCACGAACGTTAGGCGCAGGCTGAGCTACTTGAGCAGGCGAAGGCGTAGATGCGGCGGCTTGAGAGTTGCCCGGCTGCGCTTTTGCGATTCCTTCAGACGCAAGCGTGGTCGTTTGCGGAGCGGCCACTTCTACCGAATCTTCCTGCGGCGCATCCTTCTGACCATCATTTCCATACTCGGCTTGCACGCGCCGGAGAATGTCCTCAATCTCCGCCCTTCCGACTCTGGATGTCTCCGGGGCGCTGTGTGAGGGGTCGTCCTGGGCCAGGCCATCTGTGGCGCGTCCTTCGCCCGTGAGCGGAACAGTTTGAGCAAGCGGCGAGATGGGAGCATCGTTGTCATGCATGCCTGCGGCCTTGAGAGGCGCGCCGCACACACGGCAGAACCGCGCCTCCGGCACCGGCATTGCTCCACAACTTGGACAGGGCTTGACGACCATTAGCTCTCTTTCCTGCTTCGACCCCGCATCGTCGTCGTCACTCAATAACTAATCCGCTGTTTACGTCGCACATCCTCGCGGGCGACCACTGTGTCTGCGATAACATCATGCAAGGCACGCCCGTGAGGGCTGACGGTCGCCATCAAAAATCCAATCCCCAGCGTGAGGATGGAGGCTCCACACGCGACGGCAGCGGCTGGCAACATACCAGCGACGAGGAAACCGAGTCCGAGTATGAGGAAGGCTGGCGGATACAGCACCAGATGGCGCAGGAGAGCGCGCTCCCAGCTCAAAGGCTCGCCGTCTGTTCGCCGGACACACAACCCGGTTGCCCACTTGCCGAGCGTCTGCCCGCGCAAGGCCGATAAGCCTATGAAATTGATCGCGGCCACGATGATAGCGATGATGATGCCGATTATCTGCGCGTTGCCGGTCGTCGCAGGCCCATGACCTCCGAGGCGCGCCAGCAGCGTACTGAACGCGATGATGCCGACGACGAGGATGTAGTCAATCAAGAGCGCGCCGCAGCGCAAAGAGAACGGCGCGCGGAATCTCTCCATGTAGGTCTGCGCGTGAATGCGCTCACCGATGGCGTCTGTTGGAAGCAAGGTTGTTTCTATTCGAGCAGTCATAAAGAAGTTTTGAGTTTTCAGTTTTCAGTTTTCAGTTTTTGCTTTTAACTCAAAACTGAAAACTGAAAACTGTTCTCATCCTACCAAAAAATGGAGCGTGGTTTCGCCCAGGCGCAGCTTGTCTCCGCTTTCAAGCACGCGCGGCTGCCTGGGCGCTAATCTAACGGCATCGTTGATGACGGTTCCGTTGACCGAATTCAAGTCTTCAATCAGAAACGTCTCGCCCTCGCGCCAGATGCGCGCGTGGCGGCGCGAGACTTTGGTCTCAAGGTCGAACTTCGAGAGATCAATTTCCGGGAAGATGTTTGACTGCGGGTCGCTTCTGCCCAGGAGGTTGCTCTCTTTCTGCAAGACAAACGACACGTCCAGCTCGGTGGTTCCGGCGACAATCAGCTTGGCGGTCGCACGCGCAGCGCGCAGGGCCGCGCTTGAGCCAACGCCGACCAGCGGTTGCCTCATCCCGCAGTGCGCGCAGAACACATCGTCGGCGGCGATGCGGCCTCCGCAGAAACCGCAGAAGACGGTCTCGACCTGAATCGTCTCGCCGCCGAGTTGCTGCGCCGGGGCTGCGCCGTAGGTGACTTCTCCTCTACGCAGTTTCTCCAGATGAGCCGCGAGCGTCTCGCGCATCTCACCCGCCGAGCGGAAACGATTTTCGGGTTTGTACTCGACGGCGCGCATCAGTATGCGCTCCATCTCGGAAGAGATTCCTGTGTAAATCTGGCGCGGGCGAGGGTTTTTCGTAAAATCAAAGATCAGGAGCGGATTGTCCTGCGGGTCTGAGCCTGTCAGCAGATGAAACATCGTCGCGCCTAAAGAGTAGATGTCGGAGGCAGGCTCGACCTTGCCGCTGAAAAGCTCCGGCGGCGCATAGCCCATCGTGCCAACCGCCGTCACGCCCTTCTCCTGCGGCGCGACCCAGCGTGCGATGCCGAAGTCAATCAACATCACGCGGCCAGTGTTGCCGTCTATCATCAGGTTCGCAGGCTTGAGGTCACGATAGATGATTGACTTTGGACGCTTATGCAGGTAGTCGAGCACATCCGCAACCTGCACGGCCCAATCCGTGACGGTCTTCTCGTCTATGCGTCCGCCGGGGGAGTTTCGCAAGCGGCCCGCGAAGTCGCCACCCGAAATATATTTCATGACGAGATAGAAGCGCCCTTTTTCATCGTCGTAGAAATAGTCGTAGATGGTCGGAATCGAAGAATGCTCAAGCGAGGTCAAGAGCAAGGATTCGCGCTTGAAATCGCCGATGGCCTTTTCGTGTTGCGAGTTATCCAGATGAGATTCGACCATCTCCTTGACGGCGCGCGGGGCATCGCCCAGGTGCCTGTCTTTCGCAAGATAGACCGCGCCCATCCCGCCGCCGCCGATGCGACGCACAATCTCGTAGCGACCATTTAAGACTGCGCCCGCTTCGAGTTGTTGGACAGCGGGCTTGCGACCTCCGGTCGAACCGGCGCGCGAAGTCGCCGTCGCGGGAGCGGGAACGTCAGGAGCAGCGGCGTCCGGCGCAAGCTCTCCTGTGGCCTTGTCCTCTGGAACAGCGCTTTGCGCCGCGTCCTCATCTGCCGGGGGCGAGTCGCTTTTCTCCGGGGGCGCATCATCCTCTGCCTGTGGCGCGCTGCTGGCGGTTTCAGTAGAAGGCTCGACGCTTGTTGGTTCGGCGGCGGCGAGAGATTCCGAACCGGCATCTTTGTCGGGACTTTCCGTATCTTCCAGTTGAGCAGATGAAGGCTCCGGCGCTGAAGCAGCCGTTGCGCTTGCGCCGCCCGCGATGATCGTGGAGCTGGCTGCGGGCGCAGATAGCTGCACCGCGCCGCAGTTGCCGCAGAAAGGATCATCTGGCGCATTCTTTGCGCCGCATTCATGACAGAAAGCCATCTTCTCTCGATGATTAGCCAGCGAGGAACTTTGATAATTTCTATTAGAGCTTGAGCGTTGCGGCTCGTGGCCGTGCGTTATGCACGACAAGTGATCGAGGTCCCTACTTAACTATATGAAAACGTAAGAATGTCTTTCCGACGATGATCTCGTCACCGTCGCGCAGGGGCTGCCTGTCACCCGGCAGAAGTCGCCGTCCACGATTGATAAAAGTCCCGTTCGTCGAGCCTAAGTCTTCAATAAAATACTGTTCGTTGCGCCGCATGATGCGCGCGTGACGGCGCGAAACTTTAGCTTCGGGGTCGTCCGCGTCCAGGTCAACGTCAGGGAAGATGCCGCCGTCCGCGTCCCAGCGCCCGATCTGCGATTCCTCGTCGCTCAAAGGAAACTGTTTGCCTGCGGAGCGTCCGCGCTCGATGACGAGTCGCGCGTGCGCTCCGTCCATCAAGGCGATTGAGCCGGAGGAGGCGGCGTAGGCTGGCGCTCCGTGTTGCGCGACGACTTCCTGATTCCTGACGAGAGCAGATTGTGCCTCCGACAATTCCTGACCATCGGTCGGATTACCGGAGTTGCCCGTGCCGAAAGACTTACTTGCCGGCGCTCCCGCACTCAAAGGCGCGCCGCATTCGTCGCAATACTGCGACCCGTCCAGGTTTTCCGTACTGCATCTATCGCAGATTGTCATAACTCTTTCCCCTCGTGCGATTGCTTGTGGGAGAGTGCGTCGCTCCTTCCCCCGCTGGAGGTTCAGACGCGCCGCCCTGCTCGCGCGAGAAACATGTTTTATTGTAGCGCGAAAATGAGAGCCGCGCCAATGAACGTTTGATCGGAGTATATACCGGGTTGAGCCATAAATTCCCCGGCTCCCTGTGATATTATGCTGCCCCGAAGCAAAGAGGAAAGCCGGATGGAGCAAGCGAATATGTCAGTCCAGGTTGCCAGAAGATATTTCAACGTCACCGAATTCTACCGGATGGCTGCGGCTGGCGTTTTCTCGGAAGACGACCGCGTGGAGCTAATCGAAGGTGAGATACTCGAAATGAGTCCGATTGGAAGTCGTCATGCAGCGTGTGTTGGCAGGTTAACTGAGCTTTTCAGCCAGCAGGCCGGAAGCCGGGCGATTGTTTGGGTGCAAAATCCCATTCGACTTAATGATTACTCCGAGCCGCTGCCGGATATTGCTTTGCTTAAACGCCGCGCGGACTTCTATGCTCAACACCACCCGACACCGGCAGATGTGTTCCTCGTTGTCGAAGTAGCCGACACATCTATTGACTACGACCGGAATATAAAACTGCCGATCTACGCGCAGGCAAACATCCCGGAAGTCTGGTTGGTCAACCTGTCTAAAAACATCGTAGAAATTTACACGCAACCAGCGAACGACAAACACCAGAAGTCTCGAAGGCTAAAGCGCGGCGAGCTTCTAATCTCGCCACAAGTCTCTAACCTTTCAATCGGCGTTAATGAGATTCTGGGATAAAGGCAGCATTTGACAATCTGCTTGACCGCAACACGCAATAACATAAATCCCTTCAACTTTCCTGTCTCAAAACTTAATTTAACCGCGACGCAACAAAGACTTGAGTCTTCGCGCTTTCGACTTCTGGCTTATGTCTCCTATCGCTTATAATGAAACTGTTTACGACACCCGGACGTAGAAGATGTGTTCCAGCGTTATTGAATCATTTTCGCGCCCGATGAACGTGAACACTATTTGCTTGGCCCGACACGCGACCCGAATCCCCTTTTTGACTTAAGGAATAAAACAAGATGGCTTTGAGCCGTAAGAGAAAAATAATTATCATCGTTTCCGCAGTTGCCCTGCTCGGTATCATCATCGTCGTCAGCATCCTGGCCGGTGGCAAGGATGAGCCTGAAGTGACGACCGTCACGGTCAAGAAACGCGACACCTTGCGTTCGACTGTGACGGCCTCCGGCGAGGTGCGACCCGTTCAGTATGTAAACATGACGAGCGAAGTCGCAGGCCGCATAGAGGAAATCTATGTTAAAGAAGGCGACCGTGTAACCAAAGGCCAGCAACTCGTGCGCCTTGACCCCACACAACTTCAGTCGAACGAAGCGGCGCAGGCAGCCGCCCTGCAAGCCGCGATGAGCGATACGCAGAATGCGCGCACGCAGGTGCTCGCCTCCCAAAACGGCGTGGCAAACGCGCAGCAGGCTTTGTCGGCAGCCGAAGCCAGCCTTGCTCAGTCGCGCCAGCAGGTCGTCTCTTCTCAGACCAACGTTGACCGCGCGCAGGTTGATCTCAACACGGCGCAGCGCGAGTTAAAACGCACGACCGATCTGGTCGAATCCGGCGTGGCTTCGCGCTCTGAGTACGACGCGGCGCGCGACCGCTTCGATCAGGCGCGTGTCTCTTTACGCACGGCGCAGGCGAATCTTGAGGCGCAGAAGATTTCGATTGAAGAGGCGAAGGCGCGCGTTAATCAACAGCGCGTCGCTATCCGCAACGCGCAAACGAGTGTCGTCCTCGCTCAGCAAAGCGTCAAGACGAGCGAGGCTCGCGCCACACAGCAACAGGCGCTCCTGCGCGGGCAGGGCAGCCAGCTTTCCAAAGCCATGCAGCTTGCCTCGCTCACAGGAATTGTCGCTGAGATTCCGTCGAAGGTCGGACAATTCGCCGTCGCAGGGCTTTCGACTACGCCGCTGCTCACCATCGCGGACATGTCAACGGTCAACGTCGAAGTCAAAGTTGACGAAACTGAAATTAACGATGTGCAGGTTGGGCAGAAAGCGAAGATTAAAGTTGATGCGTTTCAGAATAGAGAGCTTGACGGCGAGGTGACGCAGAAAACTCCTTTGGCCGTCGGCAAGTCTTCAACTCAAGGCGGCCTCCAGAACACTATCAACGTGCAGGAGGCAAAAGAATTTCGCGTCGTGGTGCAGTTGCAGAATGTGCCCGATGAGATAAAGGAAGGGCTGAAACCCGGCTTGAGCGCAACTGCCGTCATCACCACCAAAGTCGAAAAGGATGTCATCGCCGTTCCGCTTCAAGCAATCGTAGAAAAGCCTGCGACTCCGCCTCCGACGCCTGCGGCAACAGGCAGCGTGCCGCAGCCTGCGCCCGCTGAAAAACCGAAGGACATCAAAGGCGTTTACGTCTTGCAGAGCAACAACAAGGTGAAGTTTGTCGAAGTCACAACAGGCATCACCGGAGAATCCGACATACAGATTCTGAGCGGCGTGCAGGATGGCATGGAGATCGTCACAGGTCCAAGCCGTGTACTCAAGACGCTGAAAGACGACACGAAGATCAAACGCCAGACGGTCAAAGCCGGCGCTGCCGCCAGCGGAGAGAAATAGCTTATGAGCGATGCGACACTTGCGCCCCCCAGCGTTGTGACAGACGCTCTCGAACCCGGCGACCTTTTAGCGCGCGACGCCGTGCCCGCTTCGCTCATCTCCATGCGTGAAATTTGGAAGACCTACCAGATGGGTTCGGAAGAGGTTCACGCGCTGCACGGCGTTTCGTTTGACGTGCAGAAGGGCGAGTACCTGGCAATCATCGGCCCATCGGGTTCCGGCAAGTCAACCTTGATGAACCTAATCGGTTGCCTTGATACGCCGACAAGAGGCGAATACTGGATCAACGGCAAGAACGTCTCCGAGATGGACGACGACGAACTGGCCCGCATACGCAACAAGGAAGTCGGCTTCGTCTTCCAGACCTTCAACCTGCTCGCGCGCGCTACCTCCTTGCACAACGTCGAGCTGCCTTTGATCTACGCCGGGATAAGTTCGACTGAGCGGCATGAGAAAGCGAAACAGGCTCTGGCTTCCGTGGACCTGACAGACCGCATCATGCACAGGCCCAACGAGCTTTCAGGCGGACAGCGCCAGCGAGTCGCCATCGCACGCGCCCTCGTCAATCATCCTTCGATTCTCCTCGCAGATGAGCCTACGGGCGCGCTCGACACCGCCACGAGCGGCGAAATCATGAATCTCTTCGAGCGACTTCATGCCGAAGGCAACACCATCATCGTCGTCACACATGAGCCAGACATAGCCGCACGCGCTCACCGCGTCATCTCGATCCGCGACGGGATGATCGAGAAGGACGAACGCTTGAAGTAATGCGACACAGCGAAGATAAGTTGGCACTAGGCACTAGGCAGTTAGCAGATAAGACCGACGACGCAACGTCCTTACTTTCACTGCCCACTGCCAACCGCCAACTGCCTACTACGTCTTCCCCGCAACGCCGCATCGCCGTCTCCGCTCTCTGGGAATCGTTTCGCGTGGCTATTGGGAGCCTGCGCGCCAACAAGCTTCGCGCGGGGCTAACGCTCATCGGCATCATCGTCGGCGTCTCGGCTGTCATCGCCGTCGTCACGATCATCAAGGGCTTGGATCAAACCGTCGCCTCAACCTTCTCTTCGCAAGGCTCAACCGTCTTCACCATCTCCAAGCGCCCGCAGATCATCACCTCGCGCGAGGATTTTTTGAGATTCAACAAGCGGAAAAATGTGGTGCAGGATGATGCCGACGCCATCGCGCGGCTTTGCACTACGTGCTGGCGCACGGGCATCTCGGCCAACATTCCCAGAGAGACTGTCAAACACGGAGATCAAAAATCCGATGAGGTGACGATTCGCGGAATCACCATCTCGATGTTCGACATTGATGCCGTTAACCTTGATGCGGGACGCTTCTGGTCAGACAGCGAGCAGGCGGGCGGGCGTGAAGTTTGCGTCGTCGGCCCGGATATTCTGGAGAATCTTTTCGGCGGCACATCGCCTGAGCGCGCGGTCGGGCAGGAGATACGCCTCGCGGGTCGCTCCTTTGAAATCGTCGGCGTCGCCGAAAAGAAAGGAAAAATCTTCGGCTTCTCGCGCGACAACCTGATCTATATACCCTACACGGCCTATCAAAAAATTTACGGCGCGCGTGATTCCTTAGTCGTCTTCATTCAAGCGGAGTCGGCTGAGAAACTCACCGAAGTGCAGGATCAGGTGCGCGCCATTATGCGCAATCGTCGAGGGCGTACTTTCAGAGACGAAGAGGACGGGTTTGCTTTGGAGACACAGGATGTCTTCCTGGACCTCTACGGCAAAGCGACTTCCAACATCTACATCGTCACCATCGGCGTCGCAGCCATCTCGCTCGTCGTCGGCGGCATCGTCGTGATGAACATCATGCTGGTCTCCGTCACAGAGCGCACGAAAGAGATTGGCATACGCAAAGCTGTCGGCGCGCGACAGGCGGATATTCTCAGGCAATTTTTGATTGAAGCCGTCACGGTCACGGCCATCGGCGGCGCAATCGGTGTCATTACCGGCTTCGGCCTCGCTTTCTTGATCTCGAAGCTGATGGGCTTCCCGCTCTTGCTGAGCATCAATTCGGCGCTTCTGGGCGTCGGCGTCTCCTCGCTCGTCGGCATCATCAGCGGCCTCTGGCCCGCATGGCGCGCAGCACGCTTGCATCCGATTGACGCGCTAAGAGCGGAGTGATAAGTGATAAGTGATAAGTTAAAGCCTTGGTTCTTACTCATCACTCATCACCCATCACTTATCACTTATTAAATATGACTTTCGACGACGTAAAAGAATCCGCGAAGATTGCCGTTTCGACGTTGCGTGCGAATAAGCTGCGCTCGTCGTTGACTATCTTGGGTGTCAGCGTTGGGGTCATCACGGTCATCTTCATGGTCTCGATTATTCAGGGACTAAATCGCGCCTTCGCGCAGCAGATCGAATCCCTGGGGTCGAACACGATTTTCGTCTCGAAGTTTGACCCCAGCTTCGGACGCATGCCGCGCGCTGAAGAGCTACATCGCAAAGACCTGACGATGGAAGATGCAGATGCGTTGCGCCGCGAAGCGTCCTCGATTGTCGGTGTCTCGCCGATTCATCGCCTGATTGCAGTCACACTGCGCTACGCGGACAAGCAGACGGACACGCCTGTTTTGCTGGGCGTCACGCCTTATTATGAGTTTGTGCATTCGCAGTACGCCGAGCGCGGGCGCTGGATTAGCGACGCAGACATGACGGCGCGCTCCAACATCTGCATTCTCGGAGTTGACGTGGCGCGCGCCCTCTTCCCTTACGAAGACCCGCTCGACAAAGAGATTAAGATTAACGGCAACACCTACATGATCGTCGGCCTCATGGAGCCGCTCGGCAACTTCTTCGGCCAGTCGAGGGACAACTCCGTTTTCATCCCGATTACGACCTACGATAAATATTACCCCGACGTGCCTGCGCCCGAATCCGTCTTCTTCGTGATCGTCCGCCCCATCTCTCGCGCCTCTGTGAAATCCGCTATGGACGAGATGCGTGACATCCTGCGTCGGCGGCGGCGCGTTCCAGCGGGTGCGCCCGACAACTTCGGCATCTCTTCGCAGGATTCATTACTGGACATCTACAACCAACTGACGGGCGCAACCGCGCTCGTCTTAACCGCCGTCTCGTTTGTCGCGCTGATGATCGGCGGCATCGGCGTGATGAACATCATGCTCGTCTCTGTTACAGAGCGAACGAAAGAGATCGGGATACGCAAGGCTGTCGGCGCGACGCGCGGCAACATCCTTTCGCAATTTCTGATCGAAGCTGTCTTCCTGACGGCCATCGGCGGCATCATTGGACTCGTCGTCGGCGAAATCTTCAGCATCCTGATGAACATCTATTCGCCGCTTCCCGCGTTCGTGCCGCTCTGGGCGATTGTGGTCGGGATAGGCATCTCGGCAGCCGTCGGCATCATCTTCGGATTATGGCCCGCATGGAAAGCGGCGCGCCTTGATCCGATTGAGGCGTTGAGGTATGAATAAGATATTATGCGCTTCCCTTCACACCATGTTAATGTCTCGTGCGTTAAGCTATAAAATAGGAGATATTCATGTCGGCTAAAGTTGATCCACTCTTAACAGTCGCTGATCTTGATGCACTTCCTGACGATGATAACCGCTATGAAATCTTCGAGGGAGAACTTTTTGTGTCACGTGCGCCCAGCCTTTCTCATCAACGTGTCCTGGGAAATCTTCATGCCATTTTGAGGACTTATCTAGTTCAAAATCCAGCAGGTGAGGTGCTACTCACACCCGGTGTGATATTCGATGAGTTCAATAGCGCTATACCTGATGCTGTTTTTGTCAGCCATCAACGTATCGGCGAGATCATTTCCGGTGAGCGAATAATTGGAGCGCCGGAGTTAGTGATCGAAATAGTTTCACCGGGAAAAGAGAATGCGCGGCGTGATCGTGAAGTGAAGCGCCAGGTTTATGGTAAGCATGGCGTTAAAGAATATTGGATAGCTGATCCGCTTAATAGATCATTAGAAATATATCGCCTGAAGAGACATAATCTCGCGCTGGCCGAGACCTTGATGGATGAAGATGATTTGACTTCATCCGTGTTACCGGAATTCAAATGTAAGGTGCGTCAAATCTTTGGCTAATGATTTTACCTCGACACTTGGCCCCTTTGCTGCAACCCTTCCCCTCCCTCGAACGTAGTAAGCGACAGTGAAATTCATCGAGACCTTAAAACTCGCTCTCTCGGCAATCTGGGCGCACAAGCTGCGTTCGGCTTTAACGTTATTGGGGATGATTATCGGCGTGACGGCGGTGGTCGTCGTCGTCTCCGTCATCCAGGGCTTCAACGCATACTTTGACGAGAAGGTCGCGGGCATCGGCTCACAATCTTTCAGTGTTCGCCGCTTCAGCTTCGACGACTTCAAGGACATAGACACGATTGCCGCCGCGCAGCGCCGGAATAAAAACTTAACGCTCGATGAGTTCGAGTATTTGCGCGAGCGCACGCAGTTGATTGACAAGCTCGGCGCAAAGGCCAACGCCACGCGCTCGCAGATCAAGCGCGGCGCAGAGATTATCGAAGACGTGCCGGTTGACGGCGCGACGGCGAATATCGTTGACATTGATAATCTGGACGTTGCCGAGGGGCGCTACTTCACTGAGACGGAGAATGATGCGGCGTCGCGCGTCGCCTATGTCGGCGCAGATGTCGCCAACAAACTCTTCCCGTCCGGCAATGCAGTCGGCGGTGAGCTTTCTATCGCGGGACTGCCTTACCGTGTGGTCGGCGTGGCGGCTGTTAAGGGAACTGTCTTCGGCGTTCCGCAAGACAACTTCATCACGGTTCCGATCAAGACCTACGCGAGCAACTTCGGCAACCTGATTAACCAGCGTGGACTCTTTTTCGTGGCGACCGCTAAGCCGAACATCTCTTTCAGCGACGCGGTTGAGGAAGCACGTTTTTTGATGCGCGCCCGTCGCCATCTCACCTCCGGTGAGAAAGACAACTTCGGCATCCTGACCCCCGACGCCATCACCGGCATACGCGACCGCGTGCTCGGCACGGTCTCAATCGTGGCGATTGCCGTCCCTTCGATTGCGCTTGTCGTCGGCGGCATCGTGATTATGAACATCATGCTGGTCTCCGTTACAGAGCGCACGAAAGAGATCGGGATACGCAAGTCGCTCGGCGCAAGACGGGCGGATATTCTCAAGCAGTTTATGGTCGAGGCGGTGACGCTCTCGGCTATTGGCGGTGCTATCGGAGTGCTGCTCGCGTGGTTAATCGGGCGCGTTATAACGGCGACCTTCTTTCCAACCTACTTGTCTATCGCAGCCGTTATCACCGCAGTCAGCGTGTCGGGTATCATCGGCGTCGTGTCGGGAATCTTTCCCGCCTGGAAAGCGGCGCGGCTTGATCCGATTGAAGCATTAAGAGCTGATTAGGAAGGTGATAAGTGATAAGTAATTTTCTTATCTCATCACCCATCACTTATCACTCATCACTTTTATGATTCTTCGCAGTGACATTTACGAAAACCTGAAGATGGCGCTTCAGACGTTGCGCCAGAATAAGCTGCGCTCGTTTTTGACGGTGATCGGCGTGGTAATCGGCGTGGTAACGGTGATAGCGATTGCCTCGATCATCAGCGGCATTGATCTTTCGGTCAGAAAAGAGGTCGAGTCTTTCGGCACGCGCTCGATCTTCATCGCCAAGTTTCAGCCGGGCCTGCGTGTCGGGCGACTCTCGCGTGAAGAGCGTATGCGTAAAGAGTTGACTTACGACGACGCCCTCGCGCTCAGCAGCTTACCGGCGGTCGAGTTGAGCGTTCCCTTCCTGGATATCACAAACAACTTCTTCGGACAGAAGCTGAACGTCTCGGCCAATGGCAAGACTTCCGCCGCCGTCCAGTTGCAGGGAACCTTACCGGACTACGAGCGCGCCGGAACAGAGATTGTCTCCGAGGGTCGCTACTTCAATCAATTCGAGAACGACACCAACCAGCAAGTCTGCATCATCGGGTCAGGGGTGGTGGACACTTTCTTCCCCTTCACTTCGCCGCTGGATAAGACACTGGAGATTGGCGGGAGCGAGTTTCGCATCCTCGGCGTGCTGGAAAAACGAGAGTCCTTTCTTTTCGGCGGCGGCTCAGATCAGCAGAACAACGTCATCTACATGCCCTACAACGTCGCGCATAAGCTCAAGCCCAATGCCAACGACGTGTTCATCCTGGCGGTGGCGCGGCAAGGCATGATGGACGAAGCGAAGGATCAGATTACAGACATGCTGCGCGTGCGCAGGCAGGTCTCCTTTGGTCAGGAGAACAACTTCGGGATGGCGACGGCTGATTCGGTACTCGACCAGTTTCGCGCGATCACGTTCGGCGTCGCCATTGCGATGGTCGTCATTTCCAGTGTGGGGTTGATGGTCGGCGGCATCGGCGTGATGAACATCATGCTCGTCTCTGTCACGGAGCGCACACGCGAGATAGGCATTCGCAAAGCCATCGGCGCGCGACGCCGCGACATCCTCTGGCAGTTCTTGATCGAGGCGATGACGCTGACCGGAGTGGGCGGCCTGATCGGGCTGTTTATCGGCTGGCTGATTACGCTCTTGATACGCCTGGTCGTGCCTTCTTACGTTCCGCTCTGGGCACCTTTGGGCGGCTTTATCGCCAGCGTCGGTATCGGCCTCATCTTCGGCCTCTGGCCCGCATGGAAAGCCGCACGGCTCGACCCGATTGAAGCCTTGAGATACGAATAATAGAAGCTGGGTGCTAAATGTGGTCGCCGGTTATTGACTCTAACATTTATAGCGGTTCTCAATTGGAAGCGACTCGTTCAGAGTTCAAGCTTAAGCTTGTCAGTGAAGACAGCCTGAAGGCTGAACTCTAAACTCGGTCGCACTTATTTGAGTACCGCTATAGCATCCGGCTCCTGTTCTTATTGAACGAAACTCGGAAAGATTGCTGAGAGAAGCAGAGCAATGGCGAGGCCCAGCAGCCACAGGAGAAGCGCAATCGTCCAGGCAGAGGCTTTGCTGAGTTTCGTCGCTGTGTTATGTAGTCCAGACACAGTGACCCACCAGCCGTAAATTGAAAAGATGCCGATAAAGCTGCCGATGACGAAAAGCAGCGGATGCTGTGCTGGTGTGAACAGAAGTCCTAGATCAGCGCGTGCTAAACCGCGTGCCCCTCTGGCAGTATCAATATCTTCAGGCGATTTCACGTAGAGCAGGATGAGGCTCAGTATAGTTGAGATGACCACCGGAGGGAGCGAGCCATAGGTTGCGACAGACAAGGACTGCCAGAAGTTTATACGCCCGCCGAAGGCCAGCACGCCGAGCAGATAAAGCCCCGCTAAAACAAGCATAAAAACCAAAGTTCCGCCGACAAGACCAAGCGCTCCGGTGATTCTGCCGACCGGCGCTTTGGCCTCTTCAACCCGCATCCTTTTAAATTCTTCCGGCGACATCGGGCTGTTCTGAAGCCAACCACCTTCAATAATCTTGTCCGCCATCTCGCCTGCGATTCTCTCCGGCGTCACGCGCTGCGTAAACGCAATTTGATAGGTCAAGCTAAAGACCACCAGAACGAGAAACGCCGCGAGCCAGCGTGGATAGTGGCGCAAATTTTTGAAGATGCGTTCCGGCTCGTAAAAGACGCCTGTGACTCTATCGGCAGGAGGGAGCGGTGGCGGGGCTTCCGGCCCCGGCTCGGGCTGCGGAATGAAACTCAAACCGAAGACCACCACGCCGATAAATATGGCGAAAATGGAAATCCCGGTCACACCATGAACAAGCTTCGTAAGCCCTGCTACTAAAAACAAGATTCCAAGAGCAAAAATGATAATGCCAACGATACGACGCATAAGGGGGAGTCCTTTCTTTAATCAGTTTTCAGTTTTGAGTTTTCAGTTTTCAGCCAAGCCCAGCATAGGAAGGCTATATGAAGGGCATTTCTGAAAACTGAAAACTCAAAACTGATTACTTTGCTGTTACGTTCACCAGGTAAAGCAAGTTTCAGAGCGAGCACGACGCGCGAGCTTCAAGCGGCTGTCGGAGCTTCCGCCCAACCCGGCACACGTATGCAGGCGACCGTGTGATTGGGCGAGATTTCGCGCAGGTCTGGATCAATCTGCGCGCACTCAGGAATAGCTGCGGGGCAGCGCGTGCGAAAGCGACAGCCCGATGGCGGATTGATCGGCGTCGGCACATCCCCTGTCAGCATGATGCGCTCGCGCTTGCGCGTCGGGTCTGGAATCGGAATCGCCGAGAGCAGCGCCTTCGTGTAAGGATGAAGCGGCCCGGCGTAAAGCTCCAGAGAGCTTGCGACTTCGACTATCCGCCCCAGGTACATCACAGCCACGCGCGTGGAGATGTGCTCGACAACCGCCAGCCCGTGCGAGATGAAGAGGTAAGTTAAACCAAACTCACTCTGTAAGTCCTGCAAGAGATTGACGACCTGTGCCTGCACGGAAACATCCAGAGCAGAGACAGGCTCATCTGCGACGATCAACTTCGGGTTGAGGGCCAGAGCGCGTGCGATGCCTATGCGCTGGCGTTGACCGCCCGAAAACTCGTGCGGGTAACGATTCATGTAATCCGGGTCCAGGCCGACACGTCTCAGCAATTCCCCAACGCGCGCATGCCTTTCTTCCTTTTCCTTCAACCCGTGAATCAAGAGCGGCTCGCCGATGATGTCGCGCACTCTCATGCGCGGGTTCAAGCTGGCGTAAGGGTCCTGAAAGATAATCTGCATCTCGCGCCGCAACTCTCTCAACTCACGCGCGCCCATCGCTCGCACGTCGCGGCCATCAAACTTGATCTCGCCGGAGGTCGGCTCAATCAATCGCAGGATGCAGCGCCCGACCGTAGACTTTCCGCAACCGGATTCTCCGACCAGTCCGAGCGTTTCGCCCTGAAGAATTTCAAACGTCACGCCGTCAACCGCGCGCACCACATCATCCGAGTCTTCGACCGGAAAATGTTTTACCAGCCCACGCACATGCACGAGTTCGCCTGCCGCCTGCCGCGAAGCATCACGCACACGCGCCGCCGCCGCTTCCCGTTGCGGCACACTTACATTCATCTGCGACTCTTGATTGAAACTCACAATGTTCTTAATCAATCTGTAGGGTCAAGGCTTGTCCCTGCCCGCTCTTATTTAATCGAAAGAAAGACACGGGCAGGGGTGAGCCTCTGCCCCTACAATTCAGTTGGTCTGGCTTCGCTCTGGTGATCGGCTGTCACTGCCGCCGCCAGGTCATAAAGCACACAGCGCACGCGCACGCCGCTCTCCAGGTTGTAAAGCGGAATCTGGCCCTCGGTGCAGCGCGGCATACGGTGTGAGCAGCGCGGCGCGAAGTGGCAGCCCGGCGGCAGCGCAGTGGGGCTTGGCACAGTGCCCTCGATGGTTTCGAGCCGCTGCACTTTCGCAGCCTCAGCCGCCGTCAGCTTCGGCACGGAGCGCAACAAGCCTTCCGTGTACGGATGCTTCGGACGCGCGAACAACTCTTCCACCGGAGATTCTTCAACAATGCGTCCCGTGTACATCACCGCCACGCGATCAGCAACTTCCGCAACCACGCCCAGGTCATGCGTGATTAAAAGCACGCCCAACTCGCGCGTCTGCCTCAGCTCATTCAGGAGTTCGAGTATCTGCGCTTGAATCGTCACGTCGAGCGCGGTCGTCGGCTCATCGGCAATCAACAACTTGGGGTCGCACGCCAGAGCCATAGCGATCATCACGCGCTGGCGCATCCCGCCTGATAGCTGGTGCGGGTAATCCTTGACGCGGCGTGCCGGGTCTGGGATGGCGACCTCCTTCATCGCCTCAATCGTCGCCTCCCGCGCATCATGCCGCGACATCTTGCGATGCAGCCGCAGAGCTTCGGCAATCTGTTCGCCCACAGTGTAGACAGGATTGAGCGAGGTCATAGGGTCTTGAAAGATCATGGCGATGTCGTCGCCGCGCAAATTACGCATGCGCTCTTCCGAGAAGTTGAGTAGATTCTCGCCCTCGAAAAGAATCTCACCTCCGACGATTTTTCCCGGCGGCGAGATGAGCCGCATGATCGAGAGCGCCGTGATGGACTTCCCGCAGCCTGATTCCCCCACGACTCCCAGCAACTCGCCCTTATCAACATAAAAGCTCACGTCGTCAACGGCGCGCACGAGTCCAGCGCGCGTCGGGAAATGTGTCTGCAAGTTTTTGACTTCAAGTAAATGCTGCATATCTTTTAGAGAGTTGCTTCGATGAATCTTCATCCATACAAAACTTTTAAGTAGTCTTGACCGAGCTAGGTGATAAACGGATTCACAACCTCCAGGCCCTCCGCATGAACAGAAGCGTCGAAGTCTTCTGAGTACAATCGCGCTACGCCGCCCTCAAGACAAGCTGCGACTATCAAGGCATCCCATGATGAAAGACTGTAATGCCGCATTAACTCTTCTGCTCTTTCCAGTATTTCCCAAGTTGGCAGTTGCGTCGTCCATAACATCCGCAATTTGTGAATGTCCTGCCAGGCTTTCTCGCGGCTGTAACCTAGCGGCTCAAGTTTTCGGCTTGCCGCAATGTATTCACAGGATACCTGCCACAACAATACGGCATCAGGTAGTGAGCTAACCAGAGCCTTCGCGGTTGCCTGCTTTGTGGAGTCACGATAATCATGAACGTAGATTAGGACGTTAGTGTCAACGGCGTTCATGCAATTCCTCGCGGGTAAAGCGCGGCGCATTGGCAGGAATCGGATTATCCAGCATGTTTTGGATCAACTCGCTCATAATACGCTTGCGCTCTTCGGGGTCTGTGATTTCGGGCGGAAGGATGTTAGCTTCGTGAATGGTTATCTCTACTTCCGCCCCTTCAGGCAGATCGCATGGCATCTGCGGAATAAAAGCTCCTTCGCGGTAAACCGCTTTCAATCTTTGTGACATTCGTTCTCTCCTTGTGCCGAAGTTTAGCAGCGACGCAGCCGGTTTGACCAATTATTATGTAGCAAATGTCGGCTCAGTAATCTAAGATTATTTCCGCAATCCCCCTGCATAAACTATACGGGACGAGAGCGCGCCGTGATTTGCTCCAAAGGTACGCGCTCCGCTCGCTTGAGCCTGTAGTCAAGAAAAGGGAGAGCCATGTTACGTGGAAGAAGCGCAGCCGTTTTATTGATTGTCTCGTCGCTGATTTTTCAATCCGCTTGCGGTGCCATGCTCGGAGATAAGTCCGGCTCGGACGGTTACGGCGGCGCGAGCAATCGTCCTGCCCCGCACTTCAAACCCGGCTTCAATCTCTTCACGCCGGAACAGGACGTTGAGATGGGCAAACAATCGGCGCAGCAGGTCGCGCAGAAAACTCCGCTCATTCGTGACGAGAGGATTCTGAATTACGTTCGCCAACTTGGAGCGCGCCTTGCCGCGAAAGCGCCGGGCTACAACTTCTCTTACCAGTTCAACGTCATCGCCACCAAAGAGATCAACGCCTTCGCTCTTCCCGGCGGATTTATTTTCATCAACGCGGGCGCAATCGCCGCCGCACGCAACGAAGGTGAGCTTGCGGGCGTGATGGCGCATGAGATTAGCCACGTCGCGCTCCGCCATCCGACCAATCAAGTCTCTAAAGCCTATCTAGCCCAAAAAGGCTTGCGCACTATTGGTAGGCTTGGCGGGCAGGAAATCGGCCAGGTTCTGGAAGGACTCGGCGGCGCGGGCGCAAATCTCCTCTTTCTCAAGTTCGGTCGCACAGCCGAAAGCCAGGCAGACCTCGAAGGCGCGCGCATCATGGCCGACGCAGGCTACGACCCGCACGACATGGCAAGCTTCTTCCAACTACTCGAATCCAAGAGCGGACAAAGAACGCCGGAATTCTTAAGCGATCATCCAGACCCTGGCAATCGCGTTGCGGCGATCAACGGAGAAATCCCATCGCTCAAGACGAGTTCAAATCCGACGCACGACTCTCAGGAGTTTGAGCAGGCCAAAGGACTACTGACGAGCGGCGCGACTACTCTCTCTTCGTCCGCCGGGCCTGAGCGTAAGGGGACGAGCGACCCGACCGACACCAAAGCGGGCACGCGACCCGAAGCGCCCTCTTCAGGTCTCAGAGACTTTCAGGCACGAGACGGCTCCTTTGCGCTTCAATATCCTGAGAACTGGGATGCGCTCATCGAAGACGACTCAAACATGATCTTCGCCCCCAAAGGAGCTTACGGGCAGATTGACGAAGGCTTAGTCGTCACGCACGGCATCTTCATCGGCGCAGTCAAACCGCAATCAACCGACCTTGAATCGGCCAACTCAGCCTTCGTCCAACAACAGGTCAACATGAACCAGGACTTCCGCATCCAACGCGCGCCCCAGCGCATCAACTTTGGCGGGCGAGCGGGCTACGCCACAATCGTCGCAGGCGCTTCAACCGTCACAGGCGTAACGGAGATTGACGTGATCTACACGACCGCGACCCGCGACGGAAAATTGTTCTACCTGATTACCATCGTGCCCGAAGACGAAGCGCAAACTTATCAGGCCACTTTCGACCGCATCGCTGGGAGTCTTAGACTTGCGAATTGAGTTTAGTAGATGAGGTGAAGCGCGACTAGGGGAAGTCAGTACCGCATGCGGTACTGACTTGCAACTACATTTCTTTCTTGAGAAACAAGAGGCTGGTTGCATTTCCAACCTCGCCGTAAGTCACGGCTTGAGCAGAAGTGGCTACGAGTTCCCAGCCATCTCTTCCTGCGGCTTCCAGGTAATCCCAGACCATCGGGCAGGAGTTATACAACTCCGCCGGGTTGGACTCCTCCGGGACCTGCAAACCCTGCCAGTGCCCATTGACGAAAGTCACACGCGCCATCTGCACCTGGCACACGCGATACTTAAAACTCTTTGCCACGAGCGCAACTCTCACTCTTCAGGATTCAACTTAGGCTTCAACCGCCTTACACCGTTACGGCTTCACGATACTCGCCCCAGACGCGGCGCAGGCGATGCCCGATCTCGCCGACGGTGACATAGGCTTCAACGCAGGTGAGAATGCGCGGCAGGAGATTTTCAGTGCCACGCGCCGCTTCCTCCAATTGGACGAGCGCGGTCTCGGCGGCTTCACTATCGCGCCGCTGACGAACGGCGCGCACACGCTCCACTTGCTCCTGCTCAATGGCAGGGTCAACGCGCAGGAGAGGGATATTTCTCTCTTCTTCGATCTGAAAGCGATTGAGGCCGACGACGACGGCCTCATTTGTTTCAATCGCGCGCTGGTAAGCGTAGGCTGCGTCTTGAATCTCGCGCTGCACGTAGCCCGTCTCAATCGCGCGCAACATGCCACCCATGACATCTATCTTCTCAATGTAATCTATAGCGCGGCGTTCGATCTCGTTTGTCAGTTCTTCGATAGCGTAAGAACCTGCGAGCGGGTCAACCGTGTCGGTGATGCCGGATTCGTAGGCGATGACCTGTTGTGTGCGAAGCGCGATGCGCGCCGCATCTTCGGTCGGAAGCGCAAGCGCCTCGTCCATCGCGTTGGTGTGCAGAGACTGCGCTCCGCCAAGGACGGCGGCGAGGGCCTGGATTGTGGTGCGAACGATATTGACTTCGGGCTGCTGAGCTTGAAGCGAAGAGCCTGCCGTCTGCGTGTGAAAGCGCAGCATCAACGAGCGCGGGTCGCGCGCGTGAAAGCGTTCGCGCATGATTCGCGCCCAGAGTCTACGGGCAGCGCGAAACTTCGCAACTTCTTCCAGAAGATTGTTGTGCGAGTTGAAATAGAAAGAGAGGCGCGGCGCAAACTCGTCAATCTTCAATCCGGCGGCGAGCGCGGCTTCGACGTAGGCGATGGCATCGGCAATCGTGAAGGCAACTTCCTGCACGGCTGTCGAGCCTGCTTCGCGAATGTGATAGCCGCTGATGGAAATGGTGTTCCAGTTAGGAACTTCTCTAGCGCAGAAAGCGAAGGTGTCCGTAATCAGACGAAGCGACGGGCGCGGCGGGTAGATGTATGTGCCACGCGCGATGTACTCCTTGAGGATGTCGTTCTGAATCGTGCCGCTGATTTTGTCGGAGCTTACGCCCTGCTTTTTAGCGACGGCCAGGTAGAGACAGAGCAAGGTCGAGGCCGTCGCGTTGATCGTCATCGAAGTTGAAACAGAATCGAGCGGGATACCGTCGAAGAGCCGTTGCATATCTTCGAGCGAGTCAATGGCGACACCGACCTTGCCGACTTCGCCCATTGCGAGCGGGTCGTCCGAGTCCAGGCCAATCTGCGTTGGAAGATCGAAGGCGACGGAGAGGCCGGTCGTTCCATTGGCGAGAAGATATTTGTAGCGCGCGTTTGATTCTTCGGCGGTCGCGTATCCGGCATACTGGCGCATTGTCCAGAAGCGACCGCGATACATGTTCGGGCGAATGCCGCGCGTGTAAGGGAACTCACCCGGCGCGCCCAGGTCTTTATCGTAATCTGGCGCTTCAGCGTTTGACGGGTTGAAATCGACCGGCAGTTTTATGCCGGAAGGTGTCTCAAAGCGTTCTTGCCGCTCGACACCGTTTTTTGTCACCATAGATAATTCTTCTCGCTCGAGGAAAGTCAGAGTAATGCCGACGCCTATTACGCCGAAAGGCGAAGACTATCATAGCAAGAAGAGCAGTCGCAACCATGCGTTTCCGGCGTGGGCACGGTTGACCGCAAGGCTGCGCGTCCCTTAGCATCACTGCCAACGCGCCAAAAGGATGTTTGTCTCAGGAAGATCAAAACGCTGCTCAGGTGTATTTTGGATATTAACGACGAAGCCAAACAGATCGTCCAGGACCTGGGCACGGCCATCAACTCGGCGGTCGAGAAATCAACGCAAGTCGCCGAAGCCATCGAACGCCTGCGCGAGGCAGGCTACGAAATGGAGTTGACCCTGCGCCTGGAGATAGCCCTGCGCGAGCAGTCGGAGGATGAAGAGACGGAAGCAGCAGACGCCGCGCTCGAATTAACAGACGAAGACATGCGTACACTCCGGCGCATGAAGATTCGGATTGACGAAAGCGAATAGAATTTTAACGTGAGTTCGACGTAAGCAAGAATGTTGTCAATGCTCAGCCCCGGAGGGGCGAGATGATAGTAGCCCAGGGCGTTAGCCCTGGGTTAAGTCGTTAGAATATTGTTTAAGCCCCGGAGGGGCGACATAAATATGTCGCCCCTCCGGGGCTTGAGCATTTATTCGATGCTTGTACCCACGGCTGACGCCGTGGGCTACGAATATTCCGCCCCTCCGGGGCTGAGAGTGAAGTCTCCTCTTATACCGAACTCACGTTAGACTTTTAAGAATAGAGTCGCGCTATCGCTTCGATTTACGGCGGGAGGTGTAGTGGCGTTCGATTTCTCCGTACTTCACAGGGCCGGGCAATTTCTCAGGCAAGTTCAATTCATCGTCAACCAGAGCTTCCATGTGGACACCTGCCACGCGAGCATATTGCAGGAGAATCACGAGCGGCGGCTCTCGCTTTCCTAGTTCATACTCTGAAATTGCGTTCTGCTTAACTAGCGTCTCAACTCCCAGGCGTCTAATCATCTCATTTTGCGAGAGACCTAAAGCTACCCGAATCTGCACAAGCTTCCCGGCAAAACGTTCCGGCTTATGACGCGCCCTCGTTCCCATCAGGCATAGCCTCCTGATGGAACACACAGCGGCTTGCCTTTAACGGCAAATGCCGTTAACATACGCTCGCTCAAATTGTCCGCCGTGAGAATCCTTTTCTTCTCAACGGCGATGCTCATCTCTCAGCTTGAGGTTGAGGGTTGAGTCGTCGCATTTGCCGTTGCTAGTTTTCAAAGACTGGAACGCGCGCATCATACCAAAGCACGCGCTCTTTTATCACCCCTTTCTTCACACGGAGCAATGAGATTATGACAGTGCCCGCGATCCTCTACGTTGAAGATAATCTCATCCTCGCTCAAACCGTCAAAGATGTGTTGGAGATGGCCGGATGGCACATCGAGCATTGCTCGGATAGCTGCATGGCCCGCGCTTTGATGGAGCATCGCAAGCATTACGATCTCCTGTTGCTCGATAACGAGCTACGGGGCTTCAGCGGATTGGAGTTGACGCGCCGCGCGCGTAAGTTGCCGCATCTGAAGCAGACCCCGATTATCCTCATCTCCCTTGAGGATTGCGCAAGCAAAGCGCGCGAAGCCGGAGCGAACGAGTTTCTGCGGAAGCCTCACAACATCGTGACGCTGCTCGATACCGTTAGACTATTGCTTGAAGATTCGGATTAACGAAAGCCGATAGCAACGAAAAAGAAGCTCAGAGTTCAAGCTTTAGCTTGCGTCTTTCCGAGAGCAAGCTAAAGCTTGAACTCTAAACGCTGAACGCTGAACTTCTCGTCGTTCTGTAATTCGGTATGACAACCATTTTACCTCACACTTACGCTTCTTTTTGCTCCTTCCTGCCATCTTTAACGCGCTTTGCCAAAGGCGCGAGCGTTATGCTATCTTGACCGTCTTTTAACCCTGCCGGTTTTTTCGCCTTCATCGGCCTATATAGAGGAGTTGAGTAGAAGAGTATGGCTACGCCTAATGGAAATGCAGGCACGAACGGACAGAACGAGGGTCGCGTCGTGCAGATCATCGGCCCCGTCGTTGACGTTGAATTTCAAGAGAAGCATCTACCGCCTATCTATCAGGCGCTGCGTATTGTCTCGGAAGGTTTCGACGTGCCGACACCGATTGATGTTGTCTGCGAAGTTCAGCAGCACCTCGGCGAAGGCCGCGTGCGCGCCGTCTCAATGCTGCCGACGGACGGCATGGTGCGCGGAATGCGCGCGATAGATACGGGTGGGCCGATCACCGTGCCGGTCGGCGAAGGAACGCTGGGCCGTGTGATGAATGTGATCGGCGAGCCGGTGGACAATCTTGGACCGGTCAAATACGAGCAGCGCTACGCGATTCACCGTCACGCGCCGGACTTTGATGAGCAGTCAACCGAGTTGCAGATGTTCGAGACGGGCATCAAGGTCATTGACCTGATTCAGCCCTTCCTGCGCGGCGGCAAGATCGGACTCTTCGGCGGCGCAGGCGTCGGCAAGACAGTGCTCATCATGGAGCTAATCAACAACATCGCCAAAGCGCACTCAGGCTTTTCTGTCTTCGCTGGTGTGGGCGAGCGCACGCGCGAGGGCAACGACCTCTTGCGCGAGATGGTCGAGTCGAAAGTTATCAACTTCGGCGATGCCTTCTATCATCACTTTGAAGAGACGGGCGACTTCGACATGACGAAGGTGGACATGAAGGCCATCGAAGAGTCGAAGGTCGCGCTCATCTACGGCCAGATGACGGAGCCGCCTGGAGCGCGCCTGCGCGTCGCACTCTCAGGGCTGACGGTCGCAGAGTATTTCCGCGATCAGGGCCTGGATGTGCTGCTCTTCATTGATAACATCTTTCGCTTCACGCAGGCCGGTTCCGAAGTCTCCGCTCTCCTGGGCCGCATGCCTTCGGCGGTCGGCTATCAACCGAACCTCGCCAGCGAGATGGGCGAAATGCAGGAGCGCATCACCTCCACGAAGACCGGCGCTGTCACCTCGATTCAAGCCGTTTACGTTCCGGCTGACGACTACACAGACCCCGCGCCTGCGACGACGTTCGCGCACCTGGACGCCGTTACCGCGCTCTCTCGCCAGATTGTCGAGATTGGAATTTATCCTGCGGTTGACCCGCTTGCATCCAGCTCGCGCATTCTTGATCCGCGTATCTTGGGCGAAGAGCACTACAAGACCGCGCAGGACGTGAAGCAGGTCTTGCAACGCTACAAAGACCTGCAAGACATCATAGCCATTCTCGGCCTGGACGAATTGTCGGACGAGGACAAGCTGACGGTCTCGCGTGCGCGCAAGATTCAGAGGTTCTTCTCGCAGCCCATGTTCGTCGCCGCGCAGTTCACAGGTCTCGAAGGTAAATACGTCAAGCTCGCGGACACCGTGCGCGGCTTCCGCGAGATCGTTGACGGCAAGCACGACGATCTACCCGAACAAGCCTTCTTCATGGTCGGCACCATCGAAGAAGCACAAGAGCGAGCAAAAACACTCGCCGCACAAGGATAAAATCAGTGATAAGTGATAAGTGATGAGTGATAGGAAAAAGCTCTTATCTCATCACCCATCACCTATCACTCATCACTTTCTTTATGGCTGAACAGATTCAATTAGAGGTTGTCACACCCGAACGCCGCGTGCTGTCGGAGGCTGTGGATTCGGTTAACGTTCCCGGCATGAACGGTGAGATGGGTATCCTGCCCGGACACACACCGCTCATCTCGCAGCTTCAGACGGGCGTGCTCTCCTATGTTCAGAGCGGGACGGCGCACCGGCTGCACGTCTCCGGCGGCTTCGTCGAAGTCAGCGCAGATCGTGTCTCCGTGCTGGCCGAAATCGCCGAGCGCCCCGAAGAGATTGACGCAGCACGCGCACGCCTCGCACGCGAACACGCCGAAAAGACCTTGAGCGCATTTAGCGGAACAGCGGAAGATTTCGAGATTGCGCGCGCACGCCTTGAGCGCAACGTCGTCCGCCTCCAACTCGCTGCGGGCACTCCCATCATCCACAGCTAATCTCACATATCATAGAAGCGCCCCCGGACAGTACCGCCTGCCGCAAGCGGGCGGGTCTGTTGCACGCATAGAATCCGCCCGCTTGCGGCAGGCGGTACTGACTCGCACCTATCTTTGTTTCACGCTTGAAACAATAGCCCAAAGACGGTATAATGCGCTCTGGTTGAGCAAACGATTTTTCACCGTCAAGAGGGCTTCAAAGAATGTCACAAGCTATAGCCGAAACAAGCGCTGAAGAGCGGCGTGCGGTCGCGGGCGAGGCTACGCCTGAGGACGCGCAGGCCGAGCCGAGCGTGCGCCCGCGCCGCCTGGATGAATACATCGGGCAGACGAAGGTCACGAGCAATCTCAAGATTTTTCTCAAAGCTGCGCGCTCGCGGCGTGAGGCGCTCGACCACGTTCTTTTCTACGGCCCGCCGGGACTTGGGAAGACGACGCTTGCCAACATCATCGCCGTCGAAATGGGAGCTGAGATGAAGAGTATCAGCGCGCCCGCGATTGAGCGCGGCGGCGATCTGGCCGCGCTGCTGACGAACTTGCAGGAGGGCGAGGTTCTCTTCATAGACGAGATTCACCGCCTGCGCCCGCAGATTGAAGAGGTGCTCTACCCGGCGATGGAGGATTACCAGTTGGACGTGATGATCGGCCAGGGCACTGCCGCGCGTTCGATTAAACTGGAGTTGCCGAAGTTCACTCTGGTCGGAGCGACGACGCGCGCAGGGCTTATCACCGCCCCCTTGCGCGGACGCTTTGGCATCATCCAGCACCTGGACTTTTACTCGCAGAAAGATTTGGAGATCATCATTCACCGCTCGGCGGAGATTCTGGGCGTTGAGATTGAAGCTACGGGCGCGCGTGAATTAGCTCGGCGCGCACGCGGCACACCACGCATCGCCAATCGTCTCCTGCGCCGCGTGCGCGATTACGCCGAAGTCTTGAGCGATGGAAGGATCACGCAAGTGGTCGCGCGCCGCGCGCTTGACGAGATGGAAGTTGATCGTTTCGGCCTGGATGAAGTTGACCGCAAGCTGCTCGCGGCAATTATAGAAAAGTTTGACGGCGGGCCGGTTGGCGTCGGCACAATCTCGGCTTCGATCAGCGAGGAGCGCGAATCAATCGAAGAGATTATCGAGCCTTACCTGATTCAGATAGGTTTCCTGAATCGCACGCCTCGCGGTCGAGTCGCCACGCGCGCTGCTTACAAGCATCTGGGCATCGCCTTACCTCAGAAAGAGTCTGATGCATTGGCAAGCTAGGAGCAGTTGGCAGTTGGCAGTGATTTAGGGTGGATAGACGTTAATCTTTACTGACAACCCTTTGTTCAATCAGCTAATGCTTACTGCCAACTGCCAACTAATTTTCGGTCGGCATAATTGACTGGCCGAATAAAACCGGGGCGACCTGGGTGAGGAGCGGATCGGGAGCCGCTTCTTACGGGTCGCCCCTGGTCTTTTCATTTGAGCGGGACGAGAACGGCTTTGATGTTGTCGCCGTTCACTTCAAAGACTAGGTAATGAAAGTAGCTGCCCTTCGGCGGGTGCTTCTTGGTGATGCCCTTGAGCAGCGCGCCTGCACCGCCGGAGACCAGGTAATAGGGCGGGTCTTTTGATGGGTCTGTGCGGTTGGGCGGATTGCCCCAGCCGTGCTTGCTCTGCGGGGGCGGGTTAAAATACATGTGCTCGTGCCCTGCTATCACATAAGAGACGTTCTTGTATTTCTTGAATATTGCAACGAGAGCATCCGCGCTCTTTTTGTCCAATCCATCATCTGCTTTGTAAGGCTTAATCGGATGGTGCATGAAGACGAAGATGTGCGCTTTGTCCTGGTTGGCTTTGAGGTCGGCATCCAGCAGGTTGCGCTGTTTCTTGCTGACATATCCGGGATCGAGCGTCGTGCCCGACTCGGTTATTGCTCTGGCAGATTTCTTCGTCCCCTGTGGCGCAATCTCTTCAGTGTTGAGGGCGATGAAGCGCGAGTTGCCGTAATTGAACGCTCCGTAAGGCTGGGCCATGTACTTTGGATAGAATGCCTGCATCTGCGCGTTAGGAATATCCTTCGCATCATCCATCTCGTGGTTTCCCGGCGCATTGAAGACAGGCACTCCCGCTTGCGCGGCGACCGTGAGAAACGCTTTGTACTCGCTCTCAACAGTTGATTCATCATTGGGGTCTTTGCCATAGATGCTGTCGCCCGTCCAGAAGACGAAGATGGGTTTGGCGTCTTTACAAGAGGTGAGCGCAGGATTGGCCTTTTGAGCAGCCGTGAAAATCTGGCCGGTCGTAGGGGTCGGAGCGCCTGTGGACTTCGCCGGGCGATTATCTCCGGCAACTACAAAGACGAAGCAGTCTGCTTTGGCGTCCGTTTCAAGCGTTCCCGTTCCGGGCAGGGACGAGAGCGCGGGCATCTGTCCGTAAGCAGTTGTCAGGCTGCCGGCGAGTGAAAAGAGAGAAACGAGCAGAACCAGAAAACACCAACGAGTTTTCATGAAGGTCTCCTTTGGGCGAGTGATGGACAAGAGACGCTCACGCTCAGGGGCGTGCGTCATTACCGCCTTGTTCTATCTCTGTGTGTTATTGATGGCCGCGCGCATTTCCAAGACGGCGCGCTCAAGCCCTGTGAAGATGGCGCGTGAGATGATGTTGTGGCCGATGTTGAATTCAGTGATCTCTTCTATTCGGGCGACTGCGCCGACGTTTCTGTAAGTAAGTCCGTGCCCGGCGGCGACTCGCATCCCGTACTGCATAGCGAGCGTCGCGGCTTCGCGCAAGCGCCTCAACTCGTGCGCGGCGCGCATCGCGCCTTCATTATGAGCGGCGCGCGCCCCCAGCGTTGCCAACGCATATTCAGACGTGCATAACTCGACCTGCTGCGCTCCGACTTCGCGCGCGGCTTCAATCTGCTGCGGATCAGGGTCTATGAAGAGGCTTGAGATAATGCCGCCTTCGCGCAGGCGATGAACGGCGGCGCGCACGATTGAGAGATTGGCGCGCACATCAAGGCCGCCTTCGGTCGTTATCTCGTTCGGATTTTCGGCGACGAGCGTGACGGCATCGGGCAGCACCTCCAGGGCGATCTTTACCATCTCCTCGGTCGCGGCCATTTCGACGTTGAGGTAGGTTGCGACCGACTGCCTGAGCGCGTGCAGATCGTTGTCTTGTATGTGGCGGCGATCTGAGCGCAGGTGTGTGGTGATGCCATCGGCCCCGGCCTGCTCACACATCATCGCCGCTGCGACAACACTCGGCTCTGGAGCGCGGCGCGCCTGTCTAACGGTAGCGACGTGATCTATGTTGACGTTGAGTCGGGCAGCCATATTGAGAAGATAGATATCAGACGTTAGACGTTAGATTCCGCTCAGAGTAAACCATCAATCGTGCGCCCTTTAGTCGCCAGTGTCCGCTTTGAAAGCGCCTGTAAGCTTGCGCGATGAATCGGTCTCTGATGAAGGCGCGCCTGAGCTATGCAGCGCCCGTTCTACATCCTTCGCGCCGACGCGGGCGGCAGCGATGGCCTGCGTATAGACGCCGCGCTTCACCTGGCTGCGAACCGTGCGAACTTCTTCAAGCAGGCGCGGAGTATCGCGCAGCACGCTCAGTTTACTTCCCTCATTATGATCCCAGCGCACGGCTATCTCTTTTAAGCGTAGCTCGGCGAGATAAGCCACGTAGAGATATTCGACATCGAAGCCGAAACGCTCAATTGTTGCGGCCTCTATGATCGGGCGACAAACATCCATGCGAAAAGCTTTGAAGCCGCATTGTGTGTCCCAGAAGGGCAAGCCCGTTGCGAGCCGGACGATGAGATTGATGATGCGCCCGCCCTGCTCACGCCTCCAGGGTTGATGCACGCCGATCAAATTTCTATCAAGGGCGCGCGAGCCGAAAGTTAAATCAAACTCGCCCCGCTCGATTGGATTGACGAGCTTCGGCACTTGCGTAATCGGCGTTGAAAGGTCCGCATCCGAGAAGAGCGCGATGGGAGCACGCGCGGCGAGCAAGCCCTGGCGGACGACATAGCCTTTGCCGCGATTCGGTCTGACGCGAATCACCTCTGCGCTCACCTTGCCTGCTTGCGCGAAACTCTCTTCCGCGATGTCCGCCGTGTTATCGCTTGAGCCGTCGTCAACCACTATCACTTCCGCTTCGGGGATGCGCTCGTTCAAATACTCGAAGACGGTGCGCAAGGTTTCGCCGAGCCGCGCCGCTTCGTTGAATGCAGGGATGACGATTGAGAGAGATAAAGACATCAAAGTTTTGAGTTTTCAGTTTCCAGAAGTTTGGTCTCAGCGTTCCACTGAAAACTGAAAACTGAAAACTGTTTATAGCATGCGCTTTTCACTTCGCTTCCTTTCGGTGGCGAGCCGCTTGCTATGTTATATTTGCTATGTGCCTCGCGCCCCGGCGACTGAGGCCGCTTTATCAAGAGTTTTGGAGCATAGCATGACGCGAAAGTTTGGCATAGTTGCGCTCGCAATCATCATCTCGGCGACGTTTGCCGGGGGCATGGCTGACATCTTCCAGAAACGAAGCCCAGCCGCCGGGGGAACGAACAAAGCCGTCGCCAGCTCCGACGTGACGGAAGATTATCAAGAGGCCGTGCGGGTCATAGGCCGCGAGTACGCCGGTGACGTTGACTATGAAAAGGCTACGCAGGCCGCCATCCAGGGTATGCTCTCCACACTCGACCCGCACTCGCTCTTTTTCCCGCGCGCCGAATTCAACAAGCTCAAAGAGGATCAGGATTCACGTCTGATCGGCATCGGGGTGACAATCCTGCGCCACCGCGACGGCGTTTATGTTCAGTCGGCGGTTCAGGGCACGCCTGCTGCGCGCGCAGGTCTTCGTTACGGCGACCGCATCGTAGAGGTTGACGGGAAGGATGCGCGCGATTGGACGAGCGAACAGGTCTCGAAGAACGTGCGCGGCGAGCGGGGCGAACCCGTCCGCGTTAAGATCGAGCGCGCAGGCTCGCAAGTTCCCATCACCTACACGATCATACGCGAGTCCGTCCCGCTGCCTTCCATTCGCAACGCCTACATGATTCATCCGGGCACGGGCTACATCGGATTGACGGGCGGCTTTCAACATACGACCGGCGACGAGCTACACGAAGCCATCACACGCCTCAAGTCTCAAGGCATGCGCCAGATCGTTCTGGACCTCAGAGGTAATCCGGGCGGGCTGCTCGATCAGGCGATTGAAGTGGCGAGCGAGTTTCTGCCGCGCGGCCAGGTCATCGTTTCCGTTCACGGGCGCGTCGAATACAAAGAGCCTTACTTCTATCGTTCAACGGGCACTGACCCTGAAGATTTTCCGCTCGTCGTCATTATCAACCATAACTCGGCGTCCGCTTCGGAGATCGTCGCGGGTGCGATTCAGGATCACGGGCGCGGCCTGATTGTCGGCCAGACAAGCTTCGGCAAGGGTCTCGTTCAGCGTATCTTTCAACTTCCTTTCGGCGCGGGTCTGACCTTAACGACCGCCAAATACTACACGCCTTACGGTCGCTCGCTTCAGCGCGACTACTCCAGCGGCTCGCTCTACGACTATTACGTCCGTCACGACGAAGACGAGCAGTTGCCACAGCCCAAGACGCCGCACGCGCCTTCAGCGCAAGGCGCGATTGATCCGGCGCTGGCGCAACCAACACCCACACCTGCGCCGACGCCTCCACCGGCAGGGCCAGCCGTCAAGACTGCCGCCGGGCGTATCTTCTACGGCGGCGGCGGCATCACGCCCGACATCGAATCCAAGCCGCTTCAGGTTACGCCGCTTCGCGGGCGCATCGCCGAGGCAGCCTTCTTCTTCACACGCGAACTCGCCGCCGGACAGATTCCCGGCCTCGAAGCTTATCGCGTCGAGAAGACAGACTACGATCACACCCTGCGCCCGACCGACTATCCCGTTACCGATGCGGTCGTCAAAGCCTTCCGCGACTTCGTTCAGCGCGACGGCAATCTTGGACTTCAGCCCGCGCAGATTGATGAAGAGTCGGATTTCGTGAAGCTCCGCGTCCGCGACGAGATCATCACCGCCGCCTACGCCTCTGACGCGGGAGCGCGCGTGCTCATTGACAACGACCCGCAGGTGCTTCGCGCACTCGAAGTCCTGCCGGAAGCCAAGCGCCTCGCCGAGAGCGTTAAGAGCGCCACGCCGATCAGTTAAGAGCAAATTAGCAATTCGTCTGTCTCCCTTGCTCATGGGAACTATTTTTTGGCTTTAGTGTCTATATTAGAGTGGGTCAAAAATATGTGGGGCAGGTCAATGAACAAGATCGTTCGCAGATTTTGGCTGGCTTTTCTATTATTGCTGTTTGGTGCGTTCGGCAGTTTGTTTATTGGCGAACATCAGTTGAAGTACGAACGGCAGCAGCAGATTGAGAAATGGAGAACGGGTGGTTTCCGCATTACTCACGCTTCTCCTGACACGAATGCTTGGCAAACCGCAGGCTTCTTACTCTTCTTTTTGAGCTTGTCTATTGGCCTAGCCGCTTTAATGCTATGGAGTCAAGATAGAAAAGAAAGCGGCTGATTGACTTCGCAGCGTACCTGAATATCTGACTTCCGCGTTACCCCAACACTCGCGCAATAGAACATTTCAAATAGTAGGTCTCGGGCATACCGAAGAGGACGGGGTGGTCGCTCGATTGCATTCTCTTCTCGACGAGTTGCACGCGACGGCGCGCATCTCTGGCTGCGTCGGCGATAATCTCAAGGAACGTCTGTTCGGACATGTGGTAGGAGCAGGTGCAGGTGACGAGCAGCCCGCCTGTGTTGAGTAGCTTGAGAGCGCGCAGGTTTATCTCTTTGTAGCCACGCGCGGCTGCCTTGACGCTCGCGCGATTCTTGGCGAACGCAGGCGGGTCGAGCACGATTGCGTCGAAGCGTTCGCCTGCCGCTTCCATCTCGCGCAGCGCGTCGAAAACATTTGCCTCCCGAAACTCGACATTTCGCGCGTCGTTCAACTCGGCATTACGCCGCGCCGACTCGACAGCATCGGGTGAGATGTCCAGTCCCAAAACGCTTTCGCACGCCGTTGCGAGGTGGAGCGCAAACGCGCCGTTGAAGGTGAAGCAATCGAGCGCACGGCCACGCGCGAGCCTGCGCGCGGCAAGACGGTTTTCGCGTTGATCCAGAAACGATCCGGTCTTTTGTCCGCCGAGAGGCTGGATGAGAAAGCGCACGCCGTGCTGCATGATTTCTAGTTTATCCGGCGCTTCGCCGTAAAGCACGCCCACGCTCATCTCCAATCCTTCAAGCGCTCGCACCCTAACGTCGTTGCGCTCGATAATGGCGCGCGGGCTGTGCTCCTCAACCAGCAATTCGACGAATAAATTCTTCAGAGCCTCAGTGCCTTGCGAGAGTGTTTGCAGAACAAGCACGTCGTCGTAAACGTCAACGATGAGTGACGGCAGTAGATCGCCCTCGGAGTAAATAAGACGATAGGCGTTCGCTTCAGGCTTAATGTGCTCGCGCCTTCTCGCCGCCGCGCGAAGGCGTGCGCGCCACCACTGGCGGTCAATCGTCTCATCCTGTTGTGTCAACAAACGCAGGGAGATTTCCGAGCGGTCGCTGTAGAGAGCCTGCCCGACGAACCGCCCGCGCTCATCGCGCACACTAACAACCGAGCCTCCCTCTATATCTTTCGCATCACGGACATCGCTCCGATAAATCCAGAGGTGTCCGGCGCGTGCGCGCTCCGCCCCGCGTTGTGTGATAATGACGTTCTGCTTCATCTTGGGGCTATTAAATCAGAAACTAAACAAGAGGGCTAACCTGGGCAGCGACTTTACAGTCTAGCTGCTATGCCCGAATTATCACGGAGCAATCGCCGAAATGAAGACCGATTCGATCAAGAATGTGCTCTTCGACCTGGACGGGACATTGACAGACCCCGTTGAAGGAATCACGCGCAGTCTTCAGTATGCTCTCTGTGAGCTGGGCGTTGCGTGTCCGGCCCCGGCGGAGCTTCATGTACACATCGGGCCTCCGATTCGAGACGCCCTCGCTATCATCCTGAAGACGACGGATCAATCGCTCGTGGAAGAAGCTCTCAGATTATACAGGGTGAGATTTTCAGAAACGGGCATCTACGAAAACGAAGTCTATGATGGTGTGCCTGAGATGCTCGCTGACCTTCGTGCTTCTTCCCACAGGCTCTTTGTGGCAACGGCAAAGCCACTCGTGTTTACCGAAAAAATCATGAAACACTTCCGATTGTCGAACTACTTTGAAGGCATTTACGGGAGCGAGTTGAATGGAAAGTTAGACAACAAGGTAGAGTTGATTCGCCACATTCTCAAAAACGCGGAACTGTCGCCGGGTGAAACCTTGATGATCGGGGATCGCATGTACGACATTCGTGGCGCAAGGGGGAACGGCTGCATGTCGCTTGGCGTAACTTACGGCTATGGCTCGGAAGGAGAACTCGAAAGCGCGGGAGCCGATCTGATTTGCGACAGCCCGCAGGAGATAGCTACACGTTTATGCGCGCCGTGATACATTGAACATTGAGCTTATGTATAAAACCATCGGCATAGTAACAGGCGGCGGCGATGCGCCCGGATTGAATGCGGTGATTCGCGCAGTGGTAAAAACGAGCGTGGGCGAGTATGGGATGCGCGCCATCGGCATTGAAGACAGCTTCGAGGGCTTGCTCGGCGAGACGAGGACGCGCGAATTGACGCCAGCCGACGTGCGTGGGCTTCTGCCGCGCGGCGGCACGATCTTAGGGGCGCGCAATCGCGGGCGCTTCGTCAAACGCGAAGGCGGCGGCATTGAAAACAAGCACGAAGAGAGTTGCCGGGAAGCCATCGGAAATCTCTCACGGCTTGGAATTGAGGCGCTCGTCGTGGTCGGCGGCGAAGGAACGCTCGGTATTGCGGCTGAAGTTGATCGTCTGGGTTTTCCGGTCATCGGCGTTCCGAAGACCATTGACAACGACCTGGCATGCACTGAACTCACCTTCGGCTTCGTCACCGCGCTCGACATCGCCACCGAAGCCCTCGACCGCCTGCACACAACTGCGGAATCTCACGACCGCGTGATGATACTGGAAGTGATGGGCAGGCATGCGGGTTGGATCGCGCTGCATTCAGGAATCGCTGGCGGGGCAGATGTGATTTTGATTCCCGAAATTCCTTTTTCAGTAGAATCGGTCGCGCGCAAAGTTGAGGACAGGGAAAGATGCGGCTCGCAGTTTAGCATCATCGTCGTCTCGGAAGGCGCGCAGGAAGTCGGGCGCAACCCTGTCTATCAGGAGAAGGGCGATACGAAGCGTGCGCCGCGACTTGGCGGAATCGGCAACCACCTGAGCAGAGAGATTGAGAGATTAACCGGCAAAGAGACGCGCTGTGTTGTGCTCGGCCACTTGCAGCGCGGCGGCAGCCCGAACGCTTTTGACCGCTTGCTGGCGACAAACTTCGGTGCCTGCGCTGTCAGAGCACTGATGCAGGGCGAACACGGCGTCATGGTCGCGCTTCAGGCATCAAACATCCGAATAGTCCCGATCTCGGAAGCGGTGGCTAACCTCAAGACAGTTCAACCCGACAGCCAGCTTGTCCGCACGGCGCGCGACATAGGCATCTCCTTCGGCACAGCCGAAGAATTAAAAATTAAAAATTAAAAATGCAAAATGGAAGAGAAAGAGCGAACCTCTCATCCTCCATTTTGCATTTTTAATTTTTAATTTTTAATTTCTTTATGCTGCGTGGTGTAGTCTTTCGAGGAATTGCAGGTTGAGCGAGCGTGGTTGCTCAGTATCGTAAGCCTCAAGGCATTCGACGAGTTTTTCGACGACGAGCGCGTCGAACTGAATGCCTGCGGCGGCGCGCAGCCTCTCGATGGCTGTTGCCTGCGATAAGCGCCGCCGGTAGGGACGATCCGATGTCATCGCATCGTAGGCGTCTGCGACCGTAACGATGCGTGTGCTGAGCGGAATCTGCGTTCCCTTCAGCCCATCAGGATAACCGCCTCCGTTCCACCACTCATGATGATGTTTGACTATCGAGCGCACGGTCTCCATGTGCGGCACGCCCGCCAGAGCCTGCTCGCCGTAGTGAACGTGCTGGCGCATGATTGTCATCTCTTCTGGCGTCAGGTAGCCGGGTTTGCAGAGTACGCATTCGGGCACGCCGATCTTGCCGATGTCGTGCAAGAGCGCACCGAGCTTGACGTGCATAACTTCCGTCTCTGTTAAATTGAACCGGTGCGCGAGTGCTTCCGCGAGGTCGGCTGTCATGTTTGAGTGCTCGCCCGTGTAGTTGTCTTTCACTGCCAGCAGAGAGATCAGTGCGCGCACCGTTGAGACGAAAGAGTGTCTGGCTTCCATCTCCAGGATTCGGTTGCGCTCCTTGATTTGAGCCGTGATGAGTACGTTGTCAATCACGTTCAGCAGCTCGTGATGGCCGAACGGCTTGCAGAGATAAGCTGCCATTCCGAGTTCCAGCAATTCGCGTTGCTCATCGTAATTGTCATGCTTGGCTGTCAACATCACGACCGGCGTCCGGCGCAGCCGCTCGTCATCGCTTGTGGCAAGTGTGACGAATACTTCTTTCCCGCTGATGCCCGGCATCATATAATCAAGGAGGATGAGATTCGGGTAGAGTTCGCGCGCCTGTCGCAGGCCGTCGCTTCCGTTGGCCGCGCCGACAAATCCGTAACCGGCTCGCTCCAGGCTGATGCGACCGAGCCTGCGTAACTCCGGGTCATCATCCACGAAGAGGACTAATCTACGCTTGTTCAGATGTTGCTCTTGCATGACAGTTCTCCCTTTAATTCGTTCAATGGACATCAGCGAGGCGACTAACGTGCGACGAACTACTTAAGAATTCAAACGGCAACTCTTCTGGGCAAGCAAAACAGGAACAGACATGGCGGGGCCACGCTGTGACCGCCGTGGGAGAGAGGCGAGACTGAAACAATCTGCTTTCAGTTGTCAGACATTCTTGGTAATGCTGCGTAGGATGGTATAACTAAACCGCTGATTTTTTATATTTTCATTTGATTGCATTTTAATTGCATAGGAAACCACCAGAGGGCGAGAGTACCTGTCGTGTACCCGTCCTGAGAGAGAGCAAACGTGATAGAAGAAACAAAGCAGCGGCTGCAAGCCGAGCTAGACGGACTGGAGTCTGAGCTAAGAATACATCTCCCGAAGGAGATCAAGCGCGCGCTGGAGTTTGGCGACCTGCGTGAGAACGCCGAGTATCGGGCTGCGCTCGACCGTCAAAACGTAGTCAAGGCACGCATCGTAGAGTTACGCCAGCGCATCAGCGAAGTATCTTCGATAGACGTATCGAAGATACCTCACGACAAAGCGGGCTACGGCTCGACGCTCGTTCTCTACGACCCGGAACGCGAAGAAGAGTTGACCTACCGTATCGTCACACCGGAAGAGAGCGACCCGCAGGCCGGATTAATCTCCACCATGTCACCCGTTGGGAAAAGCTTGCTGGGCAAAGAAGAGGGCGACGAGGTAACGGTGCGTACTCCTGCCGGTGCGCGCACCTTCGAGATTAAGCGGATGACGACTATTCATGATGAAAAGAAAGTGATAGGTGATGAGTGATAGGTGATGAGAAGGGGCTTTTCACTCATCACTTATCACCTATCACTTATCACTGTTGTTCTTGACAAGCTATTCGGCGCGTCCCTATGATGCGCTGTTTGAGTAGGCGCTGCCGTATTTCGCGGGCAGAGCCTTTGTTCGCCTCTGTTTTCGTAGGAGAAGGGCCGTAAGAAGTGTTTGGGTCGAGCATCGGGCGCGGCGCGCAACGAATTATTAGTGCGATAGTGCGCGGGTTGGCTTATGGCCGGATCAACCCGAACCTTCTCACCGTTATCGGTGTTGCGATCAACATCGGCTGCGGGTTGCTCTTCGGCTTTGGCTATTTTTTCTGGGCGGGAATCATCCTGATCGTCGCCAATCTCTTTGACATGCTTGATGGGCAGGTGGCGCGTCTTTCGGGTCGCGTGACGCGCTTCGGCGGTTTCCTGGATTCCTCGCTCGACCGCCTCTCGGATATGGTCGTCTTCATCGGCCTGATGATCTTCTACGCGCGCGACACGGAGTTTCATTCAACGCTCAACGTCTTTCTGACGGGCGCGGCCTTGATGGGTTCCGTCATGGTCAGCTACACGAGCGCACGCGCCGAGAGCCTGATTCCGAAGTGTGATGTCGGATTCCTGCGCCGACCCGAAAGAGTTGTCCTGTTGATTATCGGCGCGATGACGACGCATCCCGGATCGCAGAATCCCTTTCTCAACCGTATGCCCGCTGTGCTCTGGATTCTCGCCATCGGTTCTTACTGGACTTTCGCGCACCGCATGTATCACACGTGGCGCGAAGTTAATAAAGCTGATGCTTTGAAAACTGCGGCAGCCGCGAAGGGCGTTGCAGCATCCAATGCCGGGCCGGAGAGACGGCCAGAACCGGATTTCGCGCGCAACGCGGGCGCGACACACTGAGATGGGACGAGCGGCGTAAGTTTTCCCGTTGCTTCTCCCAAACGTTTTTGAGGTACACCAAAATTGACTGTTTGCCCTTGCTGCGGTTTCAAGTTTGAAGGCGACTTACAGCGCGACGGCTGCGCGTCGTGCGGCGCACGCGCTGTTGGCGAGCCGCTTTCAAGGCCCGCTCAAGAACTGCCGTTTTACGGGCGCGCACTCTTTGTCGGCGCGACGGGCGGCATTATCCTTCTCACCTTTCTCATCAGCACTACGCTCGCGCTTTTCGAGAGCACGACGGTTTCGCTCCGTTTCTGGTCTGTAGTTTCCGCCGCCGAGACAGCCGCGTGGCGTTTGAAATGGATCGCGCTGCCCGTGATGATTCTGGCGCTCTGGGCAGGCTCTCTGATCTGCAAGAGCATTCGCCGCAATCCGAAACGCTTTGCCGGAAGCCGTATCGCGCATACAGGGCTTTCAGCGGTTGCGCTCGTCGCCTTGATGTTCGCAACCTTCATCGGCATCACCATCCCCGAACGCTTGCGCCAACACGAGCGCGGTAACGACGCGGCCACGTATGCGAAGGGCTATACGATTGCGCGGGCGCTTCTTGAATACCGTTCGCGTTTCGGAACTTTGCCTGCGACGCTTGACGAATTAAGAGATGGGTTAAAAGTTATTCCCGACAAGGACGGCTCAATCGCCGCTGCGCTCTCGGGCGTTGATGCCGGCGTTTATAATCCCGGCGCTGAAGTGGCTTCAATTAACAAGAAAAAGACACGCCCGCTTCGCGGCTCTGCGTTGAGAGATGCGACGCTTCGCACAACAGACGATGCGCCCGGCGGCGGGCTTTCCTTCACCAAGTATGAACTGCGCCTGCCCGGTGAGGATAAAAAGATCGGGACTGATGACGACTGGACGATACGCGACGGCCTCATCATCAAGCCGGTCGAAACTGAAGAGCAGCAGGCACAGCCCGCCGAAGCCGTTGACAAGCCATAAGAGAAAAGCTGCGACATGCCCCTCTCCAACTTGTTCCGAAGGAAGAAGGTTGACGCGGAAGCGTTGCGGCGCACACGCCTGCTTCAAGCCGGACGTATCACCGAGGGCGTCATCATAGACACCGGCAACGACGATTCAGGCTCAATCAGACAAGTCTATTTCAGCTACGAAGTGAGCGGCGTCGAGTACGAGTCATCGCAACTGCTTGACGCCGCACAACGCCAGCGCGAGATTGACTACTCTCCCGGCGCTCACGTCACCATTCGCTACGACCCGCACCGACCGGGCAATTCAATTGTAGTCTAAGGGTCTGGAGTCCGTTTGACTCTCTAGACTCCAGACTCTAGACTCCAGACTTCCTATTCATGTTTCGTAAAATTCTAATCGCCAATCGCGGGGAGATAGCCGTGCGGATTATTCGCGCGTGCCGAGAGATGCGCATCTCGCCGGTAGCTGTTTTCTCCGAAGCAGACGCGGATGCCCTTCACGTCCGGCTCGCAGACGAGGCTTATGAGATCGGGCCAGCGCCATCGGTCGAAAGTTATTTGCGAATTGAGCGGATCATTGACGCGGCGCGAAGATGCGGCGCTGAAGCGATTCATCCGGGCTACGGTTTTCTCGCAGAGAATGCGGAGTTCGCGCAAGCAGTTGCCGAAGCGGGGCTGACCTTCATCGGGCCGCCCGCCGAAGCGATGCGTTTGATGGGCACAAAGACGAGCGCGCGTCGCATTGCCGTCGAAGCCGGAGTAGCAGTCGTACCGGGCACGACCGACCCGCTTTCGTCTCTGGATGAGGCACGTGAACTGGCCGCCAGCTTCGGTTATCCTGTCATGCTCAAGGCTAGCGCGGGCGGCGGCGGTAAAGGGATGCGGCTCGTCCGAGCGGAAGAAGAGTTGCGCTCGGCTTTCGAGACGGCGCAATCCGAAGCTGCGGCAGCCTTCGGCAACGCGGAGATTTACCTTGAGAAGGCTATAGAACGCCCGCGCCACATCGAAATCCAAATCTTCGCAGACAGTCATGGCAACTACGTTCACCTGGGCGAGCGCGAGTGCTCCATTCAGCGCCGTCACCAGAAAGTGATTGAGGAATGCCCATCACCGATTAACGACGCGGACTTGCGTGAGCGCATGGGCGCGGCTGCGATTAAAGCAGCGCGGGCGGTTGATTACCGGGGCGCAGGCACGGTCGAGTTTCTTGTCGCCGATGCGACGCGCGAGTTCTACTTTCTTGAGATGAACACACGCTTACAGGTCGAACATCCCGTCACGGAACTCGTCACCGGGCTAGACCTCGTGCGCGAACAGATCACGGTCGCAGCAGGCGCTGTGCTCTCCTTCAAGCAAGCGAATGTCGCATGGCGCGGGCACGCCATCGAGTGCCGCGTCTATGCCGAAAATCCTGAGAACAATTTTCTTCCCTCGCCCGGTCGCATCACGCACCTGAGAGTTTCGGCTGGGCCTGGTGTGCGTGACGACGGCGGCGTCGAGGCGGGCGCGGAAGTTTCAATCTACTATGACCCGATGATCTCGAAGCTCGCCGCCTGGGGACGCACGCGCGCAGAGGCGATTGATCGTCTGCGCCGCGCTCTGGATGAATACGCAGTCGGCGGAATCAAGACCACGCTTCCCTTCTTCCGCGAGGTCGTCCGCGACGCGGAGTTCATCGCGGGCCGTCTAGACACAGGCTTCATCACGCGCTTCTTTGAGCAACGCGAGACGGCGCTCAATGCGAAAACTTCGACAGCAGAGTTGGACGAAACTGAGACGAAGCGTTGTGATATGGCTCTCATCGCCGCCGCTCTTGATTACATGGAGTCGCAGAAACAGTCTTCACCCAATCAACAGCCGCGTGAACACGAGCAGAGCCGGTGGCGTCTCGCCGGTCGCGCAGCCTTACACCGGAGAGCTTAGAATTGGAGGCGTAGAGAGAGCGATTATAGTTTTCCTTCTGACCTCCGGCTCCTGATTTATCATGAAACTAACAGCAGAGATTGCGGGCGAAAAGCGCACACTGGAAATCAAGCATGACGGCACGCGCGTCATCGCAGAGGTTGACGGACGCCATTATGAAGTTGAAGCGCGCACCCCGCAGCCGGGTGTCTATCTCCTGCTGAATGACGGTTACATCTACGAATGTCGTGTGGATTACCCGAAGGCAAAGCGTGAGACGCTAGGGGTCACGGTCGGCACTCGCGCCTACGCGGTCACGCTCGCCGACCCGAAACGTTTGCGCAGCGCTCAGAGTTCCGGCAGCCAGACAAACGGCACAGCGCAGATTGTCGCCCCGATGCCGGGCAAAGTTGTGCGCGTGCTGGTCGAGGCGGGAGCGTTGGTTGAAGCTGGCGCAGGAATCATCGTTGTCGAAGCGATGAAGATGCAAAACGAACTGAAGTCGCCGAAGGCTGGAAAAGTCACTAGCCTCAACGTCGCCGCAGGCGCAACCGTCAATACGGGCGACGTGCTGGCAGTAGTGGAATAAGGGATGGCGAAGGGATGAGGGCGGAGGGATGAAATAAGAGCGAGATTTTTTTCTTTTCTTCATCCCTCCACCCTCATCCCTCATCTCTTAACTCTCCTCCCTTCGCATCCTCCTCTGTGGTGAATCGTCCCTCTACTTCACACCTATCCTATAGCGGTTCTCAATTAGATGCGACTTGTTCAGAGTTCAAGCTTTCAGCTTGTCAGTGAAGACAGCCTCAAGGCTGAACTCTAAACTCGGTCGCACTCATTTGAGTACCGCTATAAAGCTCAACTCCGGTGAAAACCTTTTTCGATGTCGCGCGTTGTCAGGCGAAGAATCACCGGACGCCCATGCGGGCAGGTGGTGGGTGAAGAGGTGAGAAGTAGACGGTCAATCAGCCAGCGCATCTTTTCCGCAGCTAACGGTGTGTTGATCTTGATCGCTGCATGACAGGCGAGCGAGGCCGCAATCTCATCTCTGAGTGTGGCGCGGGCTGCGCCGCGTTTCTCCGCATCAACCGTCTCCAAAACTTCCGCGAGCATGTTGCGCGCCTCGCCCGCAGGCAAATCCGCAGGGACAGCTTTAACCGCAACCGTCCTGCCTGAGAGTCGCATCAACCCGAAGCCATACGTCTCAAGCTCAGAGGCTACAGTATCAAACACAGCGGCCTGCGCGGGCGTGAGGTCGAAAGTTTCGGGTATCAACAGATTCTGTGATTCTGCGTTGCGCGCCCCTTCGAGAGCGCGGTACTTGTCAAAGAGGATGCGCTCGTGCGCGACGTGCTGGTCAATCAAGAGCAGCCCCTCATCATCTGTGGCGATGATAAAACTCTCTTCAAGCTGGCCGAGCGGACGGATGTTCGTCGAAACGGATTCGAGCGGGACTTCACGCACGAGGTTGGCGGCGGAGACAAGCGGCGGCAAAGCGCTTTCGGAACGTGTGGGCGCGTGATTCTCTTCGCCCGTGTCAGGCGCGCTCATCCTTGTCGCCTCCTGTTTGAACGACAAGATCGTTCCCGCTGTCTCTGCGCCCGCCTCCGATTCGTGTGAAGCGGATTGAGCGTGGCGCAGGATTGCGCCCAAACCCTGCGGCGTGTCTGCGTTTGATGGTTGCGACTGTTTCCATTCTTCCGTCGCTGGCCCTTCATCCTCCGGCGGCGTGAATCCGAACTCGATGCTTCCCTGTCTCGACGGCGGAATAATCTCTTGCGTTATTTCCGATAGGTTACTTCGACGAGCAGACCCAGTTTCGGCATCCGGGGCTGTCTTGAGTTGCGAAACGCCCGCGCGCGAATCGAAAGCAGGGCCTTCGCTCGTGTTCCACTCCGGCGCGGCGGCTTCATCATCGCGCGCTCTAGAGACCGTTTCATAAACCGCCTCGACGGGGCGCGCATAGCCTGCGCTCGCAAGCGCGGCGCGAACGGCTTCGCGCACAGAATCCGCCACAGCAGCAGCGCGGCGAAAACGCACTTCCGTTTTCGCCGGATGCACGTTCACGTCAACCTCTTCGAGCGGGATTTCAAGAAAAAGGAGCGCGGCGGGATAGACTCCGTGCGGAAGAATCGAGCGGTAGCCATCCGAGAGAGAGCGTCCGACCAGGCGGTCACGAACGTAACGCCCGTTGATGAAAAGATACTGCGCGTCGCGCGACGTGCGACGCTCGCGCGGAGCGGAAATGTAGCCGCGCACGCGCGCCACCTGGCTCAGCCCTCCGTTAACTTCCAAAAGATTTTCGAGAAACTCTGCGCCGAAGATTTGATAAGCGCGCTCGCGCAGGTCGGCGGCAGGCGTGGCGCGCAGGGTTTCACGCCCGTTGTTCGTTAAAGTGAAAGCAATCTCAGGATGAGCGAGCGCGTAATGCGTGACCAGGTTCGTCAGGTGAAAACTTTCGGTCGCTTCCGAGCGCAGGAATTTCCGCCTGGCCGGAACATTGAAGAAGAGATCGCGCACCGTGATGGTCGTGCCCCCAGGGTGCGCCGCATCCTTCACGTCGCGCATCCGTCCGCCTTCAATCAAAAGACGTGTGGCTGCCGGAGAGTCTTCCGTCTTCGTGACAAGCTCAACGCGCGCCACCGAAGCGATTGACGCTAAGGCTTCACCGCGAAAGCCGAGCGTGGCAATCGCGTTCAGGTCAGACGCTGTGCTGATCTTCGATGTCGCGTGGCGCTCGAAAGAGAGCACTGCATCGTCGCGCGTCATGCCGCAGCCGTCGTCCATCACGCGCAGGAGCCTGCGCCCGCCCGCCTCAACATCTATCGTGATGCGACGCGCGCCCGCATCAATCGCGTTTTCGACCAACTCCTTCGCAACCGAAGCAGGCCGCTCGACCACTTCACCGGCGGCGATTTGATTAGCTAACTGATCGGAGAGGACGCGGATTTTGGACATAAAAAGATTTTAGATTTGCGATTTTTGATTTTAGATTGGAAGAGGTATTAAAAATTCTTTACTCCTTATCCAATCTAAAATCAAAAATCAGAAATCGCAAATTACAGATAAACTATCTGATGATCGGAAGAGCCTAGATTGATTGCATCGTAAATCCAGTTGATGATGTAAGAGCCATGGCGCGCAAGGAGGCTCGTGATGTTGATGTGGCGCTCCTGTAAAGTTTTGTTGGGGTAGAGCGCGGCGAAGGCGCGTTCGAGCTGGCGATGCGCGGCGCGGTCGCGGCCCATCTGCGCGCGATGGAAACGTGAGCGCAAGCCTTCGAGTTGATAATTGATCTTGCGCCTTCCGGTTTCAAGCGCATCGGCGAGCGTCGAATCAACACCTCGCAGTTGCTCTTCGAGCGCGTCCAACTCTCGATTGATTGACTCTTCAGTTCGATTAAACGTCTGCGCCGTCTCTGCGCCCAGATGCTCTTCGACGACGCGCGCCAGCACAACGTCAAGCCCGTCGAAAAGATCGCTGAGGCCGAGACCGTAACGTTCGAGCGTGCGCCATGTGCGACGTTCCACAACGGTCATGCTCGCGCGAGGTAGAATCGGCGTCGTAGGGCGCTCAAGCAGGCGGTAGACTTCCGCCGTCTGCGCGAAGTAAGCGACTTCGGCTGCGCCGCCGAAATAAGCGGCGGTCGGCAAGAGATAATCCTGAACGACTGCGCGCAGCGTGACGTTCGGGCTGAACCTCTGCGGCTCACGCGCGGCCATCAACGACAACTCCTCCGCTGTGTATTCCTCACGCGCATTCTTCATCTTGTAGAGACCGCTCGCAGTGCGCGCGACTGCGTGGCGCGTTCCGTCTGCCGTATGCAGGAAGAGTGGGAAAGCATTTTCCGAAGTGACGACTTGCGCGTGATAGCCAGCCTCTTCCAACTCACGGCTGCGCTGGGCGAGCGCGCTCGCAATCTCCGGCGCACGTCGCGCTGCCTCCGCATAGAGCGGCGCGGCGAGTTGTTTCAAGGAAGCGTCGAGCGGATCGAGCAGGATTAAACCGTAGCGACCCGTGAGGCGTGTCATCATCCGCGCGAAGGCTTCGCCGTAACCTGTGCCCGCAGCCCACGTCTCGCGCAAGAGACTCTCGACTTCGGGGATGAACTCCGTGCTCGGCAACACCTCGATCAGGCGTTTGATCGTCGCGTCAATCGAATCATCAAGACGGACGCTGCCGACCGTCGCGTTTTCGGCGTGCATCTCCGGCGGAACGTGGACGCTCGCCAGGCGGCAATCGCAGCCGATGAACTCCGCTGTTGCGACTTCCGGGAAGTCGTGATCCTCGGTGGCAATCCAGAAAACAGGCACAGCCGCGTTGCCGCGTTGCGTCAGGCATCCGGCGAGTTTGACGGCTGAGAGAGCTTTGTAGATGGTGTAGAGCGGGCCTGTGAAGAGTCCTGCCTGCTGGCCTGAGACGACCGCGAGGCAGTCCAATTCGCGTAAGCGTGCGATGTTGTCCAGAGTCTCGCGCCCCGCGCCCCAGTTTCTATTCATCGCTTCGAGCGCATCGCAAAGCTGGCGGCGATCAACTTTATGAGCGGCTAAAACTTCCGGTGCGCGCTCGGCCAACTCGTGATGAAAGCGCACGGCGGAAGGATAGAAGCGACGAAGCGAGAGGGGATCGCGCAGGTAGTCAAGGAACAGGCGCGTCTGATGCGGGATGCGCTCAAACGGCAAAGTCTCGACACGCAGCCCTGCTTCCTCCGGCGTGCTATAACATGCGGCTTCCGTCGTACTCACTTGATTGATACTCCTGCCGAGCGAGATTCATCCACGCTCGCTTCATCACCCAACAACCCGGCTTCTTTCAGAACCTTTGCGATCTCACGTCGCGCTTCTTCATTTGCATCCTGAAGCGGCGCACGCACTGGCCCGCCCGCGTACCCAAGCATATCAAGAGCAGCCTTCAATCCGCCAATGCCGTAACGTCCGAGCACGCCGCGCGTCGCAATCGTCAACCTCGCTTGCATCTCACGCGCGCTTTTCTGCTCTCCAGCCTCAAACGCTTCGTAGATTGCGACTGCCAGGCGCGGAGCAATGCACCCGATGGCTAAGATACCACCCTTCGCTCCAACACACAGCGCAGGATACAACGCCGACCCGTTGCCCGTCAGCACAGCAAACTCATCCGGCACAAGCCTGATGGTCTCCGCCAGAGCGAGAATATCGCCTGAGCTATCCTTCACCCCAACAATATTCTCATGCTCGCTCAAGCGCGCAATCGTCTCCGGCGCAAGCGCGACATTCGTCAGATGCGGCACACTGTACAGCAAGACCGGCACAGGCGAAGCATCCGCTACCGCTACGTAGTGTTCTGCGAGAACCTTCTGCGTCATCTCCGCCCGGTAAAAGTTCGGCGTGATAACGAGCACAGCATCCGCCCCCGCTTCAGCAACACGGCGCACTTCGTCAATACTTGCTCGCGTGCTCTGCTGTCCCACCCCAACAATGAAAGCCAAATTCTCCGGCACACTCGCTCGCGCCGCCTGGATCACGCTAAGAAATTCCCTCTCGTCCAGATGGACACGCTCCCCCGTCGAGCCGAGCGCGACGTATCCACTAACACCCACTTTATTCCAGTCTTTAATATTCGTAGAGAGAGCGTATGTCCCTACCTCGCCATCCTGATTGAATGGAGTGGGAAACGGGAGTAGAACCCCGCGTAGACTGTGAAGGGCAGATGCGGTGAAAGAGTTTTTCTTATTTGTTTCGATGTGTTGCTTCAAGCCAGAGCATTATAGTAAGCCGTTACGAAGATGCGCAATGCCGCTGAGCTAATCGTTTTTGGCTACTCTGACTTGATGCGGACTATACTGCGAGCATGACGGATTTAGATTATTACAACTCTCTTTTAAGATCTGGCCTTTTGCAAAAGCTATTAACGAAACAGGTCAGTAATATCCATTGTGAAGAATAATGCGCCGTGTCCTTCGTGCGGTTGCGGATTCGGATTGAAGGCATAACCAACTGTCACGTTGAAATTAACGACCGTAATCCTGGCACCGCCGCCGATACCGAAGCGCGTACCGTATTTGTCCGGCCAGACGCGAGCGGCGTCGAAGACAGCAACCGGGCTAATGGTAATCCAATTAAGTTCTTTCAGGAATGTATCCAGAACCGGCTCGACGACCTTCATGTCTTCATCAGCACGATTTCGCGCTTCGCTTTTATCAACTGCAATATATTTTTTGAGCAGTTCGGGCTGAGAGGTCTCTAACGATCTCTTAATACCCTTGGCATTATCAGCGGCTTCAGTCAGGCCAGCTCCTTTGAGTAAATCAGCTAAGCGGTCCAAATCATGGCGCAACATGGTTAGCTTAGAGCATTTTTCACGATCTTCTTGACAGCCCTGTGGGTCCGCATCATTTAGCAAAGTTTCCAACTTGCTTGGTAGCTTGGTGAGAACCAGGCATTTTTCGCGACTTTCGGGACTCTGTTGGCAGCCTTGCGGGTCCAGCTCTATGAGCAAATCTTCAAAATTCTTGCTTGATAGCTTACTCTTGTCTATCAGGTTAACTTTGTTAACATCTTTAAGGGTGACTTTGGAGGTACTCTCCCAATCACTAAAAACTAAGCCTCTGACCTCTTCGTAATCATCCTTCAGCTTTTCAGGCGCATCTGCCGGTAGCTCCTCCGGGATATTATTGAGCAACCTTTCCAGGGCAGCAAAATCGTTCTCTTTTACTTTGGCTAAATCCTCTAAAATTTCTATAAAAAGTTCCGGCCTTTTGTTCAAGTAAGATAAAAAGAGTCCCTTCCGCGCTGATTCTTTTGAGGCATTCAGCTTCGGCCCAAAATCCGGGTCTCGCCCCATCTCTTTCGGAATTAGAGGGTAGCCCCAAACCGGACGCGCAACGGTGAAGTTCGCGGAGTAGAAGCTGGTGCCCCCAATAGCGCCCAAGTCTGAGCTAGAATTCAAGCGGTTCTGCGGAATGCTGCGAATAAAAGGTCCGCTACGAATCCGCCAGCTATCGCCTTCAATGAAATCCGGCGGGGCGTTTCCCCCGAAGAATCTTTGCGTCACTGGCAACGTTCCAGAAGTTTGAATCTTTCCGGCAGTGAATTGCGCTTCTAAAGTAAACGGCTTATGCACTTCACCTGGCAGTGGATTTTTTTCTTTCCAGATAGCACTGAAAGCTAGATCAGCAATATGTTTGGTGAAATCAACTTTGGTTGTCGCCCCACGTGTCCCGATTTGTAGGCCGTAAGATGCGGTGAAGGAGTAGTCTTTCGATCTCAGTGTGGCCCCAAGATAGGTTTTCAGACCACCGTATCCTGAATTAGCGACACTATCCGCAGCGAGGGTTGCCGACGTCAGGTTCGTCTGTTGATTGCCGCCTTCCATTGAAGCGCCGTAGCGTAAAACCACCGCCTTGGTTCCCAGCGGACGGGTCGCCCCGAAAAATTGTGCTTGGAGCAACCCCTCACGCAGGACGTTGTTGTCGGCTGGAATACTCGAATGCCTGTAGGCGAAACGATATTCCAGTTGATTCATAGCGGTCATCTGCGGCGAGCGTGAGCCAACCAACTCAAACTCTTCAACATTGCTCACCTGCGATCCGGTGGCAGCAAACTGAAGTGTCTTGAATATTCCGCCCGGTATCTGCAATCGCACCAGCCCTCCGGCGAAAAGTCGTCGTGTGTGGTTGTAGCCGACGATTGGTCTAACAGTTAAGAAACCTTTTGCCTGTGTAATAGCAGCAGTAGTCGCCGGACGTTCGATCTCATCCTCTTTAAGTTCCCAGGTGTGGCTGAGATAAGAATTGTAATTGGTAGTAAAAACCCGATAGACCACATCAACCTCAAGCTTCGGCGCGGTCTCCTTACAATTCTCGATTTGAGCCAACACGACCCGAACCCTAGCACGCAGATCAACGTCCTTTTCAGCGGCATCTAATTCCGCTTCGATCTTCTTGCGTCCTTCTTCGCGTTTCTCAACTGTGAACACGTCACCGGGCTGCAACGGAAGCTTTGACTTGATAATCTTGAGCTGGCTTGAAATCGCGTGCAGAAAATCAATCGGACTTTCAACGCGCAACTCACCCACCTTGTAATTTCCGTCTGAGTAAAACTTCAGGTTGTCAAGATGGTGGCATTCCTGTGCCGTGACTGAAGGTACGAGGATGAGTAACCACAGGCATGCCAGCACAATCGCTAAGAAGCACCGGTGACGTGTTTTTTTAATTTGAGTCATGGCTTTTGATCAAATCTCTAATCTTACGCTCCTCGCACTGCGATCACCCGTCTGGCATCAGCCTGAGCAGTTGCTTTGGAAACTTCCCCGGCGGTGAACGCCTTGGCTGTATCGGCGGCATCTAAGGCGGCGCTTGTTTGAGCGTCATCCAGACCGTTGTTAGCTGTCGCTTCTGCCTTTTTGTGGTTGGCCGGTTTAATGGTGACAGTCAACTGAACCACATCAGCAAATGCGTCGGTGGTTTTGGCTCTCTCTTGTAGACTAAAAACCATCGTCCAGAGAACGGACCCATCGTCTTTAAAATCCTTAGAAAGCTTAAAGTCTATCTTTCTTTTCTGGTCTGGCGTTACAACCAGTAAGTCAACCGAGAATGATGTACCTGTAGCGGGCATTGTTTTTCTCCTATTCTAAATTGTCCTGACATTTGTGGAGCTGATTTGATGAAGAGACAATCAGCATTGTTGGAACTTCATGGGATTTGGTCATGCTGTTTGAATAACGTTCGTCCAATCGGCGGCCAATAAGAACTATCCATAGCGGGCCAATTTCATATCTGACCCCGATTCTCTCCAATTTAATCTCTCCAACAGATAATTACCCTGCTTCTCTTTTCTAAATGTTAATGAGTTTTGAGGGAAAACATTTCATGTGGCACTCGCAAAGTGGTTGAGTAAGACAGGCGGGTGTTTCAGAGCTGCTCCACTACCCAGAATTTATATCTGCTTTGTCTCCGTCCTTGATTATTATAGAAAGGTCTGAGCAGGTGAGACTAACGAAAGAGAAAGAACATGAGAACGAGCGCACGATAGTGTAAGCCCAGATGGTTGTCAAGAATTTTTGAAAAGTGCGCCGCTATCGCTTGCGGACCTTCGCCAGTCAACAATGTTCCTGTATTTCTCCATCAGAAATCGAGCATCAAACAACTCCGTACCAATGGCTTTCGGAAAATTCTGATGGCGGCGAACGCAGTGCGTCGAGTAGTGTGTCAGTCTCAAATCCGACATGGTTTTCTCCTCGGTTGATACATCTGAAGAAATTTGTCCTGCTTACTCCTTTCTAAACATGTATGCAGTTTTAAGGCACAACATTTCATGGGCTGTTTGCGGACTTGAGTTGAGCTATGGCCGCTTGTTCTGAAAACAACGCGCTGTCCGGCGAGTTGTCATACAGGTTGGCGGCGTGCGAGGATGTCCGAAATTCGGGGAAGAGTTCGGATAGCTTATGAGCGTTGAGAGATTAGACTTGCTGATTATCGGCGCAGGCCCGGCGGGGCTGTCGGCGGCAGATGCCGTTCAGCGCGAGGGTTTGAGTTACCTCGTCATCGAGAAGGGACTGATCGCCGATACCATTTTTCATTACCCTATCGGGCGCACGGTCTTCTCCACACCGAACGAGTTGGAGATGCGCGAGGGTATGCTCAAGCCCTGCCGCGAGAAGCCGACGCGCGAGGAGTTGCTCTCACATTACGTCCGCTTCGCGCTTGACCGGGAGCTTAGAATCAACACGGAGGAAGAGGCGAAAGAGATTGTGCGTCTTGAGACGGAGGGCTTCATGGTACGCACGACGCGCAACGAATATCGCGCCTCGCGCGTCCTCTTCGCCATCGGCGCGATGGCCTATCCGCGCCGCTTGAATGTCAGGGGCGAAGATTTACCGAAAGTTCACCACAGATTCACAGAAGCCTATCCTTACGTCCGCAAAGATGTCATGGTCGTCGGCGGCGGCAACAGTGCGGCTGAGGCTGCTCTGTTTCTTGCGGAAGAAGGCGCGCAGACGACACTTGCCATCTGGCGCTCTGACTGGGAGAACCGCGACCCCAAGATGAACGCCATCAAGCACTGGGTTCGCACGCCGCTCGAACGCGAACTCGAACAGGGACGCTTGCAGCTTCTTTTCTTCAAAGAGATCGTCGAGATTACCGAAGCGCACATACGCATCAAGCGCGAAGACGACGAGGCGGTCACACTTCAGAACTACGCCGTCTTCATACTCATCGGCAGCGATGCTGATTTAACGCTGCTGCGCCAGGCTGGAGTTGAGATCGTGCGCGCCGGGCTGGCCGACGTGCCCGTCTATGATCCTGAAACTTTCGAGACCAACGTTTCTGGCCTCTACGTCGCAGGCCATTTCACATATTCCCGTCACATCAAAGAGGCCATCGCCGTTCCGCGCCGCATCGTGCCTCTCATCGCACAATCCCTGCGCGCCTCCGTCTGAGCATGCACTGTTTCGCTTGAAGCAATCTTCGATTAGACAAAGTGAAGAGACACGAGGTACGCCGCGCAAGCTAAAAACTTCCGCTGCATTCGCAGCGCGCTGACGCGGCGCACTTGATGTCGCAATCTGAGAGACCTGCTCTATCTCAAATGATCGAGCCAGTGCAGTTCAGCCTTTGTTTACTCCTTCTTCGCCCTCATTCTCCGGCTCTTTCTTAGTGACATCAGGAGCAGGACTGTCCTTGGACGGCTGATCCGGGCTTTTCTCGTGGGGCTTGATGGTCGAGCGGATGACGATGATCTTGTTGAGCAGGTCGAACCAGAAGGGCGCACCCTGCGAGACGGCCAGCGCGGTGAGAAAAATTCCCAACAATTTCAGAAGCCCGCTACGCCAATCATTAGGGAGACGACGCGGGTCTACAGTGTACGCCAGCATGTCCTGGTCGTATTGCGGTTTATCGAATTTCCCATCTTTGTCTTTATACTTATCATCGTTCTTGTCAGGCTGTAAGACCCAGCTAATAGGCAGGCCCAGGCTATCTATCTCGCTGCGGATGTTATTAATTTTCTCTCGCACGACAAGCGCCTGGCTATCGGCATCCGTCACAGTCTCGCCCTGTGGAGCGGTCGTGGTGGTTGACGGCGTCGTGGTTTCAGGAGGTGTGGTCACTGGCGGTGTAGTTGCTGGCGGCGTCGGCGTCGGCTTTGGATTCACCTTGACGTAGTTTTCGGCTGCTGCCGTGACCGAGGCGCGCAGCGTGTCGTTATACCAGAGGGTCTTCGCTATATTGATGGTGTCAACGTTGAGAAGCGCAGCCGCGATAAAGCCGATGACGATTAGTATCTTGTGGACGCGCCGCTTATACCAGCCGGACACGCGATCCATCGCGTCGTTGTACCAATCCTCTATGTTGGTACGCGCTTTATTTATGTCGCTGCCTGCTTCGTCAATCAGGGTAAGCAGAGAGACCTTGATGTTCCCGTACTGATTCTCATCCAACGAGCTAATTAAGCCCCGGATAGCATTGAGGTCTTGCGTTACCCCGCCCTCTATGTTCTTAGCTTCCCCCGCCTTCGTGGTTGCCAGGTTCCAGAGGGCCAGACTGAATGTGCGCGCTGGCACGTAAGACGGTTTCTCCCCAAGCGGCTTGATGAGTGGGTGAGCAAAGAATTTTTGTGCCAGTTGCGGATTGTCGAGCAGTTTGCCGATACCCTTCTCCAGATCGCGTGCGCGATACTTGAGGAAAGCTTCGATCAACTCGCTGAACGCGGAACAGAGCAGACTCAAGAGCAGGTAGACGAAGATGACTCCGATTGCAACTTCCAGGAGGGTTGAGCCGAAGATCATGGGTGGATTCTCCTTCTATGACAGATTCTGAGTAAATCTGTGTGGCAAGAGGTTAAGGAATGACGGTAGAAATCCAGTAGCGGGTCAATTTCAGATCAGGCTCTTGGCCTCTCTACAGCTACTCCGTCCAACAGATTATTATCCTGCTTGCTCTTTATCTAAATCTTAATGCAGTTTTGAGGTAAAACATTTCACTGGACGCTTGCAGCAATTGATGAGGAAGATGGTCGTTCGTTACGAAATTGACCTGCTGCCGGAAACCCGTACAGTTGAGGAGCCGAACAGCTATAGATAAGCCCTACAGCGGCGCGTACATTATCATATTATTTTGAATAATCAATTCTTTTCTGTCAGGCGCTGCCGGAGCGTGTCACACCATCACCTTCAGTGCCCGCACGCTTACGAACGAGCAACACCTGTTCGGTAGGCAGCCGCCTTCGACATCACACACATCCGTCGTCTTTCATCTTCCAACTGCGAGCCTAAATTGTTGAGGCCAGATCGGTTGAGCCGTTCCCGCGCCTTGACGTTCTCACCGATTCGATCTTAGATCGGGATCGCTTTCAGAGGTCTGAGCATCGTTTCAAGAGAGGTTCATGTCTTTAACCCACCCGGTAGATTCATTAGTAGCGGACGATTTTCTCTGGGAAGCGGAAATGCCTCAAGCCGTTCCAAGCCCGGTCTTCGTTGATGAGAAGCATGGCCTTCGTCTGTATCAGGGCGATGCTATGGAATTGCTGCGTCAAGCCAGAAGCGAGATGTTCGACCTCATCTTTGCAGACCCGCCCTACTTTCTCTCCAACGATGGCATCACCTGTCAGGCGGGCAAGATGGTCAGCGTCAATAAGGGCGTGTGGGATAAGGCGACGACCTTTGAAGAGATACACAAATTCAATCTCGAATGGCTCGAACAGTGTCACCGCTTGCTCAAACCGAACGGCACAATCTGGGTGACAGGCACGTCGCACAACATCTACAGCGTAGGGTACGCTCTGCAAACGCTCGGCTACAAGATTCTGAACGACATCGCGTGGTACAAGGTCAACCCGCCGCCGAATCTTTCATGCCGCTACTTCACACATGCGACGGAGACGATTCTCTGGGCGCGCCGCTCGCCCAAAGCGCGCCACACTTTCAACTATGAAGAGATGAAGCGCGAGAATCGCAACAAGCAGATGCAATCGCTCTGGCACATTCTGCCGCCCAGACCACACGAGAAACGCTATGGCAAACATCCGACGCAAAAACCTGAAGCCCTGCTCGACCGGATTATCCGCGCCTCATCCAACCCGCACGACATCGTGCTCGACCCATTCTGCGGCAGCGGCACAACCGGTGTTGTCTGCGCGCGTCTCGGTCGGGGTTTCATTGGGATTGATTTGATGTTGCCCTATTTGGAAATTGCTATTGCGCGTCTGCATGATGAAGCGTCTGCCGAGCAATTAGCATTCTCCTTCAACCGTGTCTCCGTAGAGATAATCTGGATAGGCTCACAGTTCGATAAAAGCCAACAAGCAACTTGGGCGGAGATTGTTTCAACCGCGCTGGCTGAGTTAGGCGGTGAAGGCTACTTGAAAGACATCAATCAAGTAGTAAAGCGAAACCCACGAACGAAGAAAAATATAACTTGGGCTTCCACCGTGCGTCGCGTCGTGCGACAATCGGCCTGCTTCGAGCCGGTTGGTCGTGGTCGTTACCGCTTACGCTATGAACATTTCAATGCCCGCACATCTCGCGCTAAGCTACAAGAACCTTTCGCAGCAGGCGCGCGTCGTGAGTGAAGCGTGGGGGCGCGATAATCTATATTGCCCGAACTGCCAATCACCTGTTCTAAAGCCTGAGCCGAATAACAGAGCAGCTTTTGATTACTCCTGCCCGAATTGCAAACTACCCTTTCAACTAAAAAGCCAAAGCAAGCCTATACGCAACCGAATCGCTGACGCAGCATACAGTGCAATGATGCAGGCTATTTTTGAAGATAGAACTCCCAACTTATATGCACTCCATTACAGCCGACCTTCTTGGGAAGTACGAAATTTAATTCTAATCCCGCATTTCGCCTTTCCCGCATCTGCAATTCAAAAGAGGAACCCGACGACTCCGGTTAAACGTGGCTCTGCTTGGATTGGTTGCAACATTGTACTTGGTAATATTCCTCCCGATGCAAGAATCAGCATTATCTCAAACGGCATACCAACTCCACCTCATCAAGTAAGGGAGAGGTTCAGTCGCCTGAAACCGTTAAAAGAGCTTGAGCCAGATGAACGCGGCTGGACTCTTGATGTTTTAAGAATTGTGCGCTCACTTAGTAAAAAGGATTTTTCAAATAGTGATGTTTATGCGTTTGAATCTTACCTTAAACGCCTACACCCCGATAACAACACTATCCAAGAGCAAATCCGCAAGCAATTACAAATTTTGCGTGACCGAGGATTCCTTGTTCAAGTTAAGCGGGGTAATTGGGCATTGAAGGAACAAATATAGCTAACGTTTCTTGCTCCGGGCGGCGAACCTGCGTTTGATTTCTTCGTGGTTGGTCGTGCCAGGAAGATTGTCTGGTAGGTTTAGTTCGTCATCAATGAGCACTTCTGTAGGAACACTTGCAACGCGAGCGTATTGCAGCAGAACCATGAGCAACGGTTCGCGTTTTCCTAATTCGTACTCTGAAATTCTGTGATACGCAATCATGTCTTCGACTCCCAGACGCTTCAACATTTCGGTCTGAGATAGGCCGAGTGCGTTGCGAATCTGTAGAAGCTTTCCGGCAAGACGTGCTGGCTTCGGACGTGCGTAGCCCATCAGGAGTGACCTCCTGACAGGACGTAAGTTGAAAAACGAGGCTTGCCTTTATGCTCTGTGGAGCATAGAATGTGCTTGCGTAAACTTTTCGCCGTGAGTGTGAACCTTTCATACTCAACGGCGATGCTCATCTCTCATCTTGAGGTTGAGGGTTGAGCTGTCGCATTTGCCGTTGCCTTAGTTTTCAAAGACTAGAACGTGCGCGCTAGTTTAGCAGAGCGCGCGGTTTCCTTAAATCACTTTATGGCCTCACTAAAGACATAGGCAAAAGAGTTTGTTGGAGGGAGCGCGGAGGGTGAGCCGCAGGCGCTCCCGCCGCTGCACGTCTGCTTCGGGGTGGGAGCAGGCTGTGCGGAGAGGCCGCCGCAACTCCCAAAGAGGCGGCGGCCTTGCTTTTCATACGTCATGAACTTTTTGAAACATGTAGATAAGCGAAATACAAAAATTTCTATTCACGCCTGAGCATTCGCTTACCCTTCTCTAATTCCTTGCGGTGCTCACCCGAGGGATGCGGGTAGCGTAGTTTGAGGGTGCGGAGTTTGTGGACGACGAGTTCGGCGACCGCGAGGGCGCTGAACCAGCGGTGGTCTGCGGGGATGATGTGCCAGGGGGCGCGGGGTGTGTTTGTGTGAGTCAGCGCGTCCTCGTAGGCTTTCATGTACTCGTCCCAGAGGGCGCGATCCTCTATGTCGTCGAGGGAAAACTTCCAGCGTTTCTCTACGAGCGTCGTTCTCTCCAACAGTCGCTCGCGCTGTTTCTCTTTCGAGAGGTGCAGGAAAATCTTGACGGGGATGATGCCGTTCTCTGAAAGATATTGCTCGAAGTTGTTGATCTGTGTGAAGCGTTGCCGCCAGAGATTTTTTGATTTCTGAACTTCAGGCGGAAGACATTGTTCGTCCATGCGCTTCCTGTGGACGCGGCTGACGAGCACCTCTTCGTAGTAGGAGCGGTTGAAGATGCCTATTTGCCCTCGCTCCGGCAACTCACTTATGAAGCGCCAGAGATAATCGTGCTTGAGTTCCTTCTCGGCTGGTCGCTTGAAGTTCGTGACCGCGCACCCTTGCGGGTCTACGCCCGACATCACGTGCTTGATCGTGCCATCCTTGCCCGCGCCGTCCATCGCCTGAAAGATCAGGAGCAGCGCGTGTGTGCCCTGCGCCAGGAATTTATCCTGCAAGATGGAGAGCGTTTCACAGTCTTCACGCATGCGCTTCTGCGCTTCCTGCTCACTTTGAAACTTGCCCGTGAAAGCCGGATCGTAATTTTTGAGTCGTACTCTTTTGCCCGGCGGCGCGATGAAATAGTTATGCTTCACTGGTTCGGATTTCCTCTGCTGAGTCAGGATGGAGCGCGCTTGCAAGAATAATGAGGAGGTCTCTCAATCAGGTCTGGTTGTTTTCTTATGCAGCCTAATCTTTAGCTTTGTGCCAGTAGTTCTTCAATGCGTATGGTAAACTTGATCCGGTTAAATCGCTTCTATGAAGTCAAAAGTTTACATTGAAACTACCATTGTTAGCTATCTGACGGCACGACCTGGTCGAGACTTGGTGATTGCTGCTCATCAACAACTCACACAGGAATGGTGGACTAATCGGCGTGAGGATTTCGACTTGTATGCTTCTCAACTAGTTGTCCAGGAATCGAGTGCGGGAGACGCGCAAATGGCGCAGTTGCGCCTTGCGGCTCTTGATGAAGTTTCATTACTTAATGTGAATCAAGATGCTATTAATCTTGCTCGCACATTGGTGAGCAAAGGGCCGCTACCGAAAAAAGCGGCTGTAGATGCTTTGCACATTGCTGTTGCCACTGTTCATGGTATGGACTATCTACTGACATGGAATTGCAGGCACATAGCCAATGCTGAAATGCAAACGGCAGTTGCAGCTATTTCTCGTGCGAGCGGATATGAACCTCCGGTTATTTGCACACCCGAAGAGCTTTTAGGAGATTAAAAAGATGTGGGCGGATGAAATCGTTGAATCAACGAGAAAGATACGTGAAGAGTACGCGGCTAAATTCGGCTATGACCTTGATGCTATCTACGCGGATTTGAAGAAACAGGAAGAGAAGAGCGAGAGGAAGATAGTTTCATCTCCACCGAAGAAGCCTGTGTTAGTTCCAGAGGCGAAAGCCTCATGAAGCCCGTAGCTAACCATTCATAGTATCGTAGCCACGACAACCCGCGCCCCTCACCAATTACGCTATCGAATCTACATGCGCGCGCTCACGCCTTGCGACGCCTGTTTGATAGGCAGCCTCTTCGACATCGCGTGCGACCGCCTCGGCGACTCGTTTGTCGAAGACAGAGGGGACGATGTAGTCAGGGTGTAGCTCCGTATCGGTGATGATTCCGGCGATGGCGTGGGCGGCGGCGAGTTTCATCTCTTCGTTGATGCGCGAGGCGCGGCAGGCAAGCGCGCCACGAAAGATGCCTGGGAAGCAGAGCACGTTGTTGATCTGGTTCGGATAGTCTGAGCGTCCGGTTGCCATCACAGCCACGTAGGGTTCTGCCTCTTCCGGCATAATCTCCGGCGTCGGATTCGCCATCGCAAAGACGATAGGCTCGCTCGCCATCTTCTTCAAATCTTCCGTATTGATGACGCCCGGCGCAGAGAGTCCCATGAAGACATCCGCGCCCTTGATTACGTCGTGAACAGTTCCCTGCTCCTCATTCGGGTTCGTGTTGCGCGCGTACCAATCCTTGACCCAGTTCATGTGTTCCGTGCGCCCGCGATAAAGCGCGCCGAGTTGGTCGCAGCCGATGATGTTCTTAACGCCAGCCGCCATGATGATCTTCGAGCACGCCACGCCCGCAGCACCCACACCGTTAACGACGACCTTAATGTCCTCCATCTTTTTCCCGACAATCTTCAGCGCGTTGATTAACGCCGCGAGCACCACGACCGCCGTCCCGTGCTGATCGTCGTGAAAGACCGGAATATCCAGTTCCTCTTTCAAGCGGTCTTCAATCTCGAAGCAGCGCGGCGCGGAGATGTCTTCGAGGTTGATGCCGCCGAAAGCTGTGGCGATGTTTTTAATGGTCCGCACAATCTCGTCAGGGTCTTTCGTCGAGAGACAGATGGGAAACGCATCCACGCCGCCAAATTCTTTGAAGAGCATTGCCTTGCCTTCCATCACGGGCATGGCCGCCGCAGGGCCAATGTCGCCTAAGCCGAGCACAGCCGTTCCGTCTGTCACGACCGCGACCGTGTTCTTTTTAATCGTCAGCGTGAAGGCTTTTTCAGGGTCTCTGTGAATCGCTTCGCAGACGCGCGCAACGCCCGGCGTGTAGGCCATCGAGAGATCGTCGCGTGTCTTCAAAGGAGCTTTTGAGGTGACTTCAATCTTGCCGCCGATGTGCATCAGGAAGGTGCGGTCGGAGACGTTGACGACTTCAACGTCGTCTATGTGGCGCACGGCTTCGACAATCTGCTCACCATGCTCGTTGGAGCGCGCGTTGACGGAAATGTCGCGCACGACCGAGCCTGAGCTAACGTTAACGATGTCTATCGCGCCGATGTCGCCTCCGGCGCGCCCGATGGCTGTGGTTAATTCTCCGAGTGTTCCGGTGCGGCTCGCCAGCCTGACTCTCAGGGTCAGGCTATAACTGGCGCTTGGTGTGTTCTCCATTGCGAGTGGGCGAAAATCCTTTCGCTTTGTGAATAAATTTCAGGGGATGCGCGTGCGATGCACTCTAACGCCAAAGAAGCGGCTCATGCAAGCGACGCGCTGAAGTTGATGAAGTTAGTCAACGCAAAGAGCGATTAACCACAGAGGACACAGAGGACGCAGAGGAAAGCAATTTGAGATTCCGAATTTAAGAATACAAATCTTCAATCTGAGATTTCTTTTCCTTTATTCTTCCTCTGCGTCCTCTGTGTCCTCTGTGGTGAAAATTGCTTTTCCTACATCTTAGCTCCTGCCAAGATCAACGCAATCTCTTTCAACGCCTCACTGCTCGCGCCCGCTCGTTTAGCAAGTTGCAAAGACCGAAGCCCAAGTATCGTATAAGCTGCGAGCGCGTCACCCGTCACCGATGAACTAATCGCTTCGAGGTGTCTGCGAACGGTCGAGGTGTCGGCGCGTGCGAATGTTCCTGTGAGAGCATGCGCGGGGTCGCTTGTGTAGAGGTTTTCGAGCGTGCTTCTCAAGAGCGGAAGAAGCACTGCGCGTGCGCGGCTCTTTGTCAGGCCGCAATGCGTAAGCATCTCCATCGCTATATCGAAGAGTGCGGTCATGTGGCCGGAAGCCATGACAGCCGCCGCATGATAGAGAGCTTTATCTTTCGTGTTGATGGAAAAGCTCTCTGCTCCGAGCGCACGCACCAGAGAACGCGCAACCCTTTGCGCCGCGCTTTCGCCCTCAATGCAGAAGAAGGCTGAACAAAGACTCTCCGCGCCGTACAGGGAATCGCTCACGGAGATGAGCGGGTGCATAGAGCCTGTAGCGAAGCCTGCCCCGCGCAGACTACGCAAACTACTGGACGAGAGCGCGCCGCTGGCATGCAGCGCCGTCCGCTTGCTCCTGCCCTTCTCCTCTTTCATCTTCACAACACGACTCTTCATTATCGCGGCAAGCTGCGAAGCAGTGCTCTCGATTGCGTCGTCCGGCGTGGTGATGAGAAGGATGTCGCTTGAGGGAAGCTGATTGAGTTGCGCGCTTGAGAGAATGAGCGGCTGTGTGCCTATCAGTTCAGCGCAGGCCCGCGCGTGGCTTCTCCGGCGTGCGACTACTGCTTCAACAGGGTAGCCGCGTGACGCAAGAGCGAGTGCGAGCGCAGTTCCCATGCGGCCTGCGCCGATGATGGAGATGGTTGGTTTCCGTTTTCTCGCGCCGGAAGCTCTGTTCTTCGCTGCGCTCTTTATGCGCTCAACCGCCATCAGTGCCGTCCCGTTCGACGACCTCGACAAGCGCAGGCTCGCTCGGCAGATCGTCCAGCCACTGATTGAGGCGTGCGCGCAACTCGTCGCGCGTCAACAATCCGTAATCGCTGACGGGCAAGCGCAGGCGCACGGGCGGAGGCGTCGTCATTCTCTCCAGAGCGCTTTCGATCAGATGAACATCCGCCGTGCTGAAATGCTCCGGGCCTGTGCCCTGCGCGAACGCGCCTGAAAGCGAACGCGCACGATTCGCCGTCTCATCATCGCCGCCTTTACGCGCGAGCGCGTCGAGAGCAATCGCCAGCGGCGTGCTGAGAAACAAGAGTGTGCGGCGATGCGCAGCCAACCCGCGCTCGATGAGTTCCGCCAGGTCTTGCGGGAGGCGCGCGAGCGCGGCGGCCATCGTCAGACGAAAACGACAGGCACAGATCGTGTGCTCTTCGAGCATTTGGCGCGCGGGCAACTCACATTCCGAAGAGCGCGCGAGTTCGAGCATCGCGCCAGCTTCTTCCCAGTAGCGGCGGTTGACGATTTGAAGTTGCGAGAGCGACTCAAACTCGTGCCACGCATCAGTCTGCATCTGCTCTTCTATTGCCTGCCCACGCGCGCCGTCGCGCAGCGCCTCATCATGCAGCTTCACGTAATACTCAGAATAGCGAGTATGAAACTCGTTCCAGAGCCGATTGAAACGCTCGACGGACTCTGCGTCCAAAAGATTCTGGACATCTTCAGCTATCGCCAGAAGCTCGCGGCGCGCGCTCTCAATTTCGTCAACGCCGGTTGATTCGGCCAATGAGAGGTAGGCCCGCATGCGCTCCCTCTGCGGCAATTCTCGAACGAAGGTCTTGAGTTGCGCGAGTTGTTCTCTGTTTCGCGCAAGCTGTTCGGGCGAGTTGTTGAAGGCAACGGCGACACGCTCTAAGCCTTCTTCGAGCGAAATGGTCTTATTGAGCGTCGCTTCGATTTCATCAGTCGCATGGCCGAAACTCTTACGCACGGCAGCCGCCAGATTCCAGATGCGCGTCGTCAAGCCTTCATCCGGCAGCATGTCTAAATCTTTGAGAAGGCTCTCGGCGCGCCAGGCTTTCTGCCATTCGGCGAGCGCGGCCCGCACATGGTCGCGCGCGTCCGGCTCGGCTAGCGAACCCGGCAACGCATGCTCCGTCAGCAGCGACGCCCACTGAGCCAACTCCTCATCGCTCAACGTGACAGCGTGCGCAGGCACGCTCGCGGGGTCGGCGATCTCTTCGGCGACTTCCGGCGCGGGCGCGGCGACAGCGGATGCATTGCTGAGACTTTCGGGCACGTCAATACTGAAACGATAATGAGCGTCGCCTTTATCTACGTCTCTCAGTAGAGACCCGTGCGGCGCAGCCTCAAAGAAGATGGCGAGCATGTTTGCGATGCGCTCAATGGCTGCGGCGGGTTGTTGCTCGTCGTAGAGCAGCATGGCCGCGCCAAGCTCGCGCGCCGTTGCGCCGCGCCCATCCAACGAGAGGATGAAGAGACCCTTCAAGAGCAGCTTGGCTTGAAGACGCTGCATGATAGGAATCTGTGCGACCGCGTGTTTAGCCAGGTGATCGTAAGCATTGATCGCATCTTTCAGTTTCTCCGCGCGGCGCATCTCCTTCTCGGTGCGGTCAAACACTTCGTCGAGCACGACGAGCGAGAGCGCCGGACGGTTGACGGCGTGCGCGCCAGCGGCAGAGGCGAAAGGCAGAAAAGCGAAGGTCGGAACATACTGCCGCACCGCAGACGAAACTTCAGCGATGAGCGGGTGCATCGGATAGATGGCGGAGAAGCGCGGCTCGCTCCAGTTGAAACCGGGCACGAGCGTGCGTAAGGTCGTGTACATCTCGTGAAGCGCGGCGCGCGACTGGTCGTTCTTCTGAAAGAGGTGAACGTCCGTGATCCTGTAGAGATGCTCCGGGTCCAGGTAATCTATCTGAAACTCGCCGGAGAGAGAGACGTTCGCTCCGTCCGCGCCTGCGATGTCGTCGTCGAGCGCGAGCGCGATGAAGATGTTCTGCAATTTGGCCGTGCTCGCCAGCTCACTCAAGAGCGCGCCGTCATCTCGCTCGACGCGAGCCTCACGCTCGAATGCCGTGTCAACGATCAGGACGAGCGGTGTGTCCGACATGCTCGCGGCGAAGCTGAGCATCTTGGAAGGCTCCGTCTTCCACGTCTCAAGGTCGCCGCCGAGCGCCGCGCTCAGTTCTTCGTGAAGCGTGGGGCGCGTGCCGCGTTCGACGTGCGCCACCTTGTAGCGATAGTTCAGGAGACGGCGGGCGCTTGTGGAGACGTGTGTGTCCTCTATAGAGGAGCGAAGCTCCGGGAAGGCCGCGAGCGCGCCGAAGGCTGCGAGCATGTGGCTTTTGCCGACGCCGCGAAGTCCGGCCAGGGCGCGGGCCGTTCCCTGGTTATGCGAAAGCTCCGCGAGGGCATCGAGCCAGCGTGCGAAAAGGTCTGAGGTGGCGTCAGTGAAAAAATATGAGGCCAGCGCGCGGGCAGGATTATCGGCGTAGTTTTGTAGCTCGGCCAATGCCTGAGCCTCGACTAAATCCTTGATCTTCTCCTGCGCACGCTTCAAGTGTTCTCAATCTCCGGGAAGACGAGCCAGTGGTGAGACCGACGGGCTACCATTCTCCGACTGTAGCACGCGCCGCTTTAAGCGCGCAATATTTATACTTTTATCCAAGACTAAACCTGAGTGAACCACACACGCTGAAAGTAAATGAATGGTTGCCGATTATCAAAGAAATGGATTTTATGTTGTGTGTGGATTATGAAGGTTGAGAGTTGAGCTTTGCACAAATCTTGCATTTTTAGTATGTGTGTCCCTTCTGGGGGCGATAAGCAGGAGAGAAAAGATGACAGTGATTTCTTTACTAGACCAAACAGTTGCGAAACTCAATAGGTTGTGTCGAGCGATAGCTCCGAGCGGCGCACGCTATTGCTCAGATTGTGAAGCAATCGAAGTGGGCGACATTGAAAATGGTGCGATTGAGCGAGGCACTATTCACCATAAGCCGAACTGCACTGTACTGATGTTGACTACAAAGTTAAGCGAATATAGGGCGAGAGTAGAAGATTTAATTGAGCTATTTGATTTTGAGGATAAGGCTAACTCAACGGCTGGAAAGGTCGAGTCGTAGCTATTGGCTGGCTAGGAGAGCGGTATTATTGGCTTGATAATAACGGATCAATTTCAATGGTTCCGGCCTCTGCTTTATGTAGATAGCTTCGCTAGAAGGAAAAATAGAAAATGAGCGAAAACGTCATATACTACATTACGAATTGCCTGGAGAACATCTTAAGCGCGCCATGCGATAACCTCTACATTCGCAGGCGAGCCGAAGATATAGCACGAGCATTTACTAAAGCCGATATGGGAGGGCTTTGCCTATAAAGGGTCAGATTCTTAAGCACTTTATAGGCAGGCAGAAAGGTTTTAGGGCAAGATGCCTGTACAAGAAATAAGTAGAGAGAACAATTCCCTTGATGAAGTGTGCGAGAGGGGCGACAATGCTCTAGAGAACATCAGCCCAGACGAGTACGATCTGATTAGATTGTTATGCGGCTCGCTGGCTATTCTCTGGAAGGATTGGCCTAGAGATATGAAAGTTAGCGTATTAGATAGCAGCAACTTTCTATTTTCCTTAGTTGGAGAATGCCCCCACTGTCGCAGCAATTCGGTATTTATAAGGGTGGCGCAGCATCATGCTGTAGCCGTTGACAGCTATCAGTGGATGGTTTACACCATGATGCAATGTCAGGGATGCCAGCAGTTCATATTAGGCATTGTATTTAGACATCGAGAGGATTGGCGATATGTAGAGCATTATCCTCTAGGGACGCCCGATGATTCTGTTCATGAAAAAGTGCCAACACCTATAGCGGAAGATTTTTCCGAGTCCAAGCGTTGCCTATGGGTTAAGGCATACAGAGCATCGGTTGCGATGTGTAGAAGGGCTGTACAATCAAGCTGCGATGATCTAGGCGCACAGGGGGGTAACTTATTTCAGCAGATAGATGATCTAGCTAAAAAAGGCATCATCACCGAACCGCTCAGGCAACTTGCACACAAGGTCAGGCTTGTCGCAAATAAGGAATTACATGCTAAGCATGATGATCTAGGAACTATCAAGGAAAGGGATGCCAAGTCTATCATCGCTTTTACTCAAGAGTATTTTCACCATGTTTACGTGATGCCAGCGTTGCTTACTCCGGCTGTCCATACCCAACAACTGTCAGTCTTATTCACCGCAGCCCAAAAGCGGATGGTGGACGGAGGCTGTCGGCAGGCTTTGCTGCAAAAGATGCCTGCTTGTCTTTTGAAGACAGAGGGACTTCTAGAGAAAGTAGTTCCACATTTTTTACAGGTACGGACGGCTACAGTCTTGTGAGCATAAGCGCACGGTCTAGAGCAGTAACGACCGTTGCCCCGTCTTACATCGTAGGAGCGCGGGGAAAATTCTTTCTTACAAACTTCGCAGTTGCGTGCTATTTTAGAGGTAGCCATGATGTGAATCTCCTAGAAAGATTTGCTGAATGGTTAGGCTCATTCGGGTGTATCCGCACTCGTCTGAGCCACATTTATTTTACCATATAATCGGAGAATTGAGGCGGATATTTTCTTGAGAAGGGGAATGATTATGAGTAGAGTTTATTTTCACGAGCAGGAAGGTGATTCAGAGGTTAGAGGTTCGGAGCGTGCCTATGCGAGCTATCTCTGCAATGAGGTGTTCCTTGCCGCACTAAACTTGAATGACTACGATTCATCGGAACGTCCAAGCGTGCTGCGGAACATTATTGCGCCGTCGCATTACGTTGTGAGGTATAAAGGAAGAGAGTTTGCCCAAAGCCTTAAGACGGCTTTAGTCGTGCCAACGTCCGACGAGTTGTTGGTAGTAGAAGGCAAGCGGGTAGAAGTCTTTAGTGCTGCTCTTAACACCGCTCTTATTATGGGTTCTGACCCAATCAAGTTAATGGCACGCTTACACGGTCAATGCGAAATTCATGCTTACATTGAAGGAAAGAATCGTGATTGGGTAGCAGGTATTATTGAGAAGGGGCGCGCGTCTGGAATCATGCGTGCCGATGTGGGATGGGAAGAAACTATCACGATGCTGCGGTCTAACTCTGAAAGGCCAGTGGTAACGAGCTACAGTGTTTGTGAGCAATTCCCGAACGCCGGTGCAGCCAAATGGACGCCGCCCGTCAATGAAGATGGCGAGGATTGGGATACATGGTATGACTTGCCACGTGAAGAAAGATGGCGGCTTGGGATGGAAGACCTACGCGCTGAATCTTTACTTGAAATAAAACCTGACGATTGGGACACGTACTACTTCAGGGATGGTGTAAATGGATTCAAATTACTAGAAGCGGCTTATGCTTTACAGCCCACAAGCGATTGAGCCGTGCTACCTGCGAACACAAGGGAACGAGTAGTGATGAAATAGGTTCTTTGCAGCATCAAACTTAAATTCTTGATTTAGAGCATCAGGGAAACACGATTAGAGTTATGATTGGCAGGTGTGGAAGCGTTTAGGATGTTGGTTAAAGGAGAAACGACGATGGTTGACGAACAGAAAAGATTAAACGATGCGATACTGTCGCAGGCTATTCGTGAAGTAAATTCTAATGCCGCCGATACTATACCATCAGAGGTGTTAGCTCTTCTTGACCACGAGCAACAACGAAGAAAACCAATTGAGAACTATCGTGAATTACAGGAAGAGGTTCTCAAGGCGCTTCTTTTCTCACTCGCATTTCAGAGCGAATCTTTCAGGGGCGCAACAGCAGAAGAACTTGAGACGATTAAACAGAGGGCGATTGAAAAGCTTCAGACCGACCCGATGTTCCGCTATTTCGTAACATCGCAGCTTGCCGCAATCATGCTCGTAATCGAAAGGTATAAGCCGCGATAGGCTCTAATGCAACCTAGAGCCGCACGCCAGCGAACAAAAGGGATTCAGAGGTTAACGGTTAAGTTCTTATGCCTCGCTAAAACTTAATTCCGAAAGGTGCGCTCCCTAGTCGCCAAGCTGAAAAGCGCACCTTTCTTCTGCCCCTCCCCACCTTAGAACGGACATTTCCAACTGCCGCGCGAACGAAAAGCCCACGCGCCTGAGCCACCGCCTGCACACGTCGTCGCAATAGCGCAGTCCGTACACCAGCTAAAAGTGCCATCCGCCACGCCCCCAGTTAATTGCGAAAAGGGTATCCCCGACTGATTGATGACACCCTGTCCGCTGATCCCAAGTGTGAGACTGCCTGTGCCGTTGCCGAATGCTGCCCCCCCCGTTCCCTGGTACTGGTTGAAACGCAGCGCACCTGTGCCTTGTGCTTCCATCCTGAGCGTTCCAAGCTTCGCCGAGATAACAGTTGATGAGTTGTCGTAGCCCACGCGAAGTTTGTCGCCCTGGATAGTGTTGGTGCGCGGTGTTCCCTCGAAATCTGTATTAGTGCCGCTGACGGGGAAATACTGAAAATTATTGTCGTGCGCCCCGGCTTCAAGATAGACAGTATAGGTCTGATTGCCGTCCAGATTCACGCCGGTACTTCCGCATCCCATGACGCCGCTAGAGACGTACATCGCTGTGTCGAAGCCCTCAATCGAGCCGCCGTAGACGTGGTTGCCGTCGCCGTTTGAGAAAACGAAGCCGATGCTGCCCGCAACGACTGGCCCGCTCCCGGAGACGTTGCTGTTGACTAAATAGTTATCATTTGCCGCATCAGCCGCCGTGCCCGTTGTTTGCATCGCGTACTTGAAGCCGGAGATTAAACCGGTGGTGAAGATGTTGTAGGCTGCGTAGGTAGTACCTGTGCCTGTCCCAGCTTCCACTAGGAATCCCTTACCGGTGGCCGTCGTGAAGTTTTGCTGCCGGAGCGACGTGCGGCTCACCGTGACGTAGACGCCATTTTTCGCATCTATGCCGCCCCCTGCTGGATTCGTGCAGAAGATCGCAATGTCTTCGATCAGGATGTCTTTTGTCTGCGACGCGAGGGTCGCATCGCCGATCAAGATTGCGTACCCTGTGCCAGTGTAGGTGAAGCCGGGTTGCGGCAAACTGTAGGTTGCGCTTGGCAGCCCCCTGCCTTGTGGGACTGTTCCCTTCAAAGAGAAGCCGTGCGCGCCTGCTGCGACCACAATCCTATTCGTCCCCATGTTAATCGCCGTCGTAGGAGAGGAGTCTACGAGGATACTTACACCCTGCTTACTGATGGTCAGGTCGGACGAAAGACTTTGAGAGCCGGTGAGCATCCGGGCGTCTATGACGCCCCCCGTGACAGGCAGCGCGGTAATTGCCGCCGCGACTTTCGCGCCCCAATCCGCGCCTGAGTAGCGATCTGCGAAAACGACAGGAGGTGTGACGGGGAGACGTGTGTCAGTACCTTCAACGAGCGGGCCGCCGCCCGGACCCACGAGCGTCCCGTCGTTGCCGATCACCAACTTGTCCACGCCCCCTCGCTGAACCCTGAACGCACCAGCGCCGTTTGCATCCGAGTCGAAGTTAATCACCTCGTCGCCGGTCGCCGCGAAAGCTCCCGAAGTGGCCGAGCCGACATTCGTGCAGTTCGTACAAGTGACGTTCGCGAGCGTGCCGCCTGTGACGTTGACTTGCCCGGTCATCGTGCCGCCGACGCCGAGATTCCCTGAAACATTCGTGTTGCCCTGAATGTTACCGAGCAGATTGCCGCTGAAAAACGGTGCCGTGACCGTGCCCGCGAAATTAGGCGAGCCTGGCAGCGTGACGGGGACATGTGTCAGCCCTGACCCGTCGCCCGTCAGAACGCCTGAGACATTGAGATTGCCGCCGACATTCGCAGTCGAGCCGCTCTCAGTAATAATAGAGTTAGCGAACGTACTTCCGTTCCAGATAATGTGATGGCCTGCGGTCAGCAAAGGAAAAAGCTGCGCCGTTGTAGCTGCTGCGACCGCTGCTGTCAGTGCGTCCACTTCAGCCTTTGAAGCGAAAGTAAATTGAGCGTCGAGATTCGCGTCCGTGATGCGGTGGCCGGTTAAGCTGATCGTAGTAGTTGATGCTGGAATATCATAAATTCCTATCAACTGTGTATTGCCCTTCTGTGCGTCATCAAACCAGACCTGATAATACTGAGCAGGAGAAACAGCGCGTGACGGATAGAGCGACACGTCGAACTGGCCGCTGCTGTTAAGTGAAGCTGAGACGCTCGCCTTCGCCGGGATAATCCCTGATGGACTAGTCGCCACCTGTGTGAGAAAGAAGCTCACGCGCCCGACGCGCGGCGCACCGCTTGGATCGAGCAGGCTATCAATGATGCGCGTCTTCGCAGCCGTCACCGTGAGCGTCACAGTGGCCGCAGCCGTCGTATCGCCTCCACTTGTGACCGTGTACTGAAAGCTATCTGAGCCTGTGTAGCCCACTGTCGGCGTGTAAACAAGCGCGCCCGTCGAGGTATTCAGATTAGAGAGAGCGCCGTGTGATGGGCTTGTCGTTGTAGCAAATGTCAGAGCCGTGCCGTCTGCATCACTCCCTTGAAGTTGAATTGCCGATTGCGCTGTAACCGGCACAGCGGTCGAAAAACTGACTGCGACGGGCGCTGCTGCCAGTGCGGTCAGCGGGAAGGCCACGATTAGCAGAGCCGCCACTAAAACAACACTGAGATATTTTCTATAAGCTCTCATCTTTTTTCCCTCTTCCTTTGTTTAATTGCCTATGCAAATAACTACGATCACGTCAGAGCCTGTGCCCGTGACAGTGATTAAAGAACCTGATGTTTTATCAATCCTGAATCCGTTTGTGGCGCTGAAATTACTTCCCGTGCATTGATATGTCGTGCTGGAGGTAAAGACCGCGCTGCCTGAAAAAGTGAGTGTTCCCGTTCCCCCTGACAACCCGACGCCTCCTGTGACGATGTGCGCGCCCGTAACCACTGTTCCGTCCGCTGTGTAAGTCACAGGGGCGCGCGCGTCTGAGAGGCGCGTATCGTCTCCCTTGACGACTTGAGATGAAGAGGCGTTTCCTGATGCGGCCACGTCCTTTGTCGCTGCCGTGCCTAAGCCCAAGTTGGTGCGCGCCGACGGCACGCTCGCCACATCACTTAAATTGTTCGCAGGATTTAAGGGAGTGTAGCCGAGCGCATTCTGCTTACCATTGAAGATTGACCAATCCGTCGAAGTCAGATAGCCGTTGTGCGTTGTGTCCGCCTGCGTAATTGAGATTGAATTAACAGAGCGCGTGAGGGGTGCGTTGAATGTCAGCGGGCTTTCACCTGAAGCCGGAGTAGCCCAGATGGTTGTCCCGCCCGATTGTTTTGTGAGCACTTGCCCTGTTACTGCGCTCGCCGCATCACTTGAACCGATGCCGAGCTTTGCTTCTAAGGCGAGCATTGCCCCTCTGAGGCCGTTGACGTGCGCCGAAACAAGAGGGAAGTGCACAGTTGAAAAGACAGTGTGTGCGGCGGCTGTAGTGCCAGTGAAGGCGCGCGTCACAGTGAAGTGAGTAGAGTCAGAGGTCGTATAGGAAAGTAGTTCTGAGTCAATCTGTAGCACGCCAGATGTGGGCACGCTCGCGGTGGAGTTGACGGTAATGGTTGTTGCGCCTGATGAGGCGGCGGAGGTGAGATAGGTTATCTTAAAATCCGAAGCTTGGGGTAACGTCGTCGTCGTATCAAGTGACCCTGGATAATTGGTTGCGCCTTGCCCGAGCGCAGTCACCGACAACAATATGAGGAAGGTAGTCAATATTAAATTTCTCATCTTAGAATTGCTCCCATTGAAGTTGGACGGTCGCCTTCAGAGCATGAGGCAGCCATCGAGGACTGCGCCCGTTCTTTACCCAAGCCATGACGCCCATGAACGTCCTCTCCGTATCTGCGGTCGTGAAAAGATGGCAGTTTGAATGTCTGGCCTTTTGTTGGGCTTCTATCAACTCAGAAACCTCATTCGACGTTGTCTTATGCTCCGTGATTGTCCAATAAGGGTGCGATGCGCCTTCCTCAAGAAAGAGCGCATACACGACGCCTTCAGGGTCGTTCGGTAGTGTTAACAAGACAGGCTCTTTAATACGGTCGAAGTTGGCAGTAGCCCACATAGCGCCTGTGCGGTCAATAACTTGTCGAACAACTTGGTTCACTGGCTAACCTCTCTCTCAATGGCTGCGCGCGAATCATGCGCGTCGTAAGTAAATGTTGAGATGGCTGTCGAGACCGGAGGCGGCGGCACACTTGCTCCAATCTCGGCAGCGCTTGACTGAGGCGACCACGCAGACCATCCCCGGCCACCTCCAGCATCTTCGGTGCTCTGGTTGCGCCACCTATAACTTATTTTTGAGGCATAGGGCTTCTGGTCTATTTGATGAGTCGGGCTGTCAGAGATAGGCTGGACTTCAAAAATGCTCGCATCATCTGCCTTCTCAATTCTGAGCTGGCCGTCCGTGATGGTCGCACCATAAGCGTCAGGCGCAGGCGTTAAGACAATCCACGCATCAGTCGCGCTCGCTTTTGCAATTGTCGGTGCGAGCGTGACAGTAGGGACGTGCTCATCAATGCCGCCAACGGAGACGATATTAGGATTGACAGTGAGAGGTCGTGTGTAGGCATCTTCGAGACTTGAGACATCCGGGACATTATTTGCGCTCCATGAGCGAGTCGAGAAGATAAGGTCTCCATCTGTGAGTGGATTGTAGGGGAGCTTGACGGTTGCGCCCGGCGCGAAACTGCCCACGTGCAGAGCCTCGCCGGGCTTCTGGCCGACTTTTCGCCAGTGCAGGTCTACTGAGACAGGGTGAGTGGTCGCAGGCGGGTAGTAGCGCGGTATAGCTTCTTCTCGCGCTACTATGTTGATTCCACCGCTATCCTTAGCAACAATATCCATAAGCCCTTATGTCGTCGTCGTTACTGCCGACCCCATTCTTAAATCAACACTCCGAACCCAGCCGAAGCGAACCTTTCTACCTACTGCGATAGGTAGCGTTCCCCCTACTACGTGTCCGTTTGAGTCTGCTGTAAGGTCAGACAGAGCAGTCCCGCCTGCCCCAGTCGTCTCATCAACCACGTCGGTTATATCGCGTACCATGACCGTTGCGCCTGGGATAAGAATTGGCATCCCTGTGCCGTTATCAACCTTGACATCAAATCCACCGAAGTTAGACATCTAGCAATTCCCCAATTCAATTTCGATAGTGTCAGACGTGTGATTAAGTACAGTGATAGGAATCGAGCAGGGTCTATCCGTTGGCCCGCCGCCCGGATTAACACCACCCGGTGAACCCGTATGGTCAATCACCGTTTCCATGTGCTCGTAGTAATTAACCGGATAAGCCTGCACAGTTAATTCGTATTGCAGATTGCCCTTCCTCTTCCTGCTCATCACGCGAAAATAGTGGAAGCCTTCAATCCCAAGCTTCGCCCAAAGTTCTTCAAGAGCGCGGATGCGGAGTCTCACTAATTTGTACATCCGAACCTCGAAACATTGAGAGACCCAGGTCGTAAACTTCACCTGGAAATTATTCTTAGTACCACCCTTATCAAGCGGGCCGAGAGTAAGAACACGGTTCACGAGGCGCATCATTTCCTGAAAGCTCGTAACGCCGAGGGCAGGAAGGTCTTTATTGATTATCCTAATAGTGTTATCACCCCAAGCAAGGCCCGCCGCGAGTTGCTGACGCATATCTCCAACCGGAACAGGTATTGAGGTAAAACCGTTGCTGGCGTCGTCAAAGGTGGACGTATATTGATTGATTAGTTCATCGTCTCCCACATAAGACCAGCCAACCATCGGCTGACCTTTTGAATCAACGCAAATATTTGCGTCAGGGCCGTAGTCTGTGAAGAAGGGAATCACAGAATCGTCTACTACCTCTTTCTTCAAGGCAACGACCATCTTCAGACCGTTGTGTTCAAACGGTGGACTAATGCAGTGAGCCGTGCAGAAATCTTCAATCTGCGTTTGAGTAGCTCGCCCCGTTAGTTCCACGTTGCACGTTGCGCGCGTGCCGGTGAAGACATTACCGTTTGGATCAGTGACGCTAACCTCTTCATCGCACCATGCTGCGACATCTATGAAACTCTGAATGTCGTATCTCGCATAGTCTTCACCGTACCCCCAACGCTTATTCGCGAGCATATCTAGAAGACACCATGCCGGGTTCGTTGTGTACTGCTCTACAAATGTGTTGATGTCGGTATAGACTCTGACATCGTTATGCCCCTGGGCCAGAATGGTTGCGCTCAAATCACTTGCCGTGACGTTTCTGAAATCTCCTTGAATTCTTCCGAAGAAATGAGCCGTGCCGCTGTACGTTCCGATGTTAGGCTCATAGCCCGTCGGCGATTGTCCTAGTTGTCCATAGCGAAGCTGGAGATGCTGAAAGCCAACGTACTGATTATTGATGGCAGCCTGAGAAAGTGCGTTCATCACACCTTCACCGATTTCAACCAGGCATGCCACGAATCCATGATCCGGATGGTTGTTGTCGTTCTCAGGACGAAAGCTGAGGATGCGCAAGCCCTTCAGAAGACGAAGACCATAGACGGAGCGGATAGGGTCTGTGAGAGAGTTTTCGTTGCCGATAGCGGTAGCCGGAAGGTTCGGCCCACTGGTCTGATAGTTAATCAGGGTTTGGATGACGGTTTTGAAGCCGGGAAAGAATCTCTTAGTTGCTAAATGAGCAAAGCAAGTGGCAACGCTGTCACGCGCGCAGTCGGGCAGTCCGGGCACGCCAATAAGAGGCGCGCCGCCCCTGTCTTCGTCGGTCAAATGCGCGTTGTACGGGCAACCTTTATGCAGGTTAATCTCCGCTTGGGTTGGAAGCAGGCCGCCATAGATGAACATGCAGCCCGGCACTGGCAAGCGATGAGGCAACAACAGTTTCGCGCTTCTGAACCCACTGGCTGCCTGAACTTTCAAAGTGATGCCGTTCGCATCTTTGGGAGCGCGTAAGTTGCCGACAAATTCGAGTAAAGCCAGGTCAACATCCGGGTAGAATGAATATATTTCCGTTCGTAAACCCTGACCATATTGAAAGCAGATGCGCGACATCTCGCCGTCAATATCAGAGAACGTCATGTCAACCGAATCATCTGAGATGGCGGTCGTTTTAGGGATGTCGAGAAAGGGGCTGCCCTTGCTCGTAATCAATCGAGCGCGCACGTCAGCGAAAGATGAAATACTTTCAAAACCCCTGACCTCATTTATTTGGGTAAAGGCAAACCACTGTTCTAGCTCAGGTGCGGGTAGGTTGATTTTCACCAATTCCGCAAAGCGCGGCTTTTCGCCAGAGCGGATTAGCTCTTCTAGTGCGATTAACTTCGCTCTATCTGCTGTGCTTAATTCTGGCATTTATATTTGGTCGGGATTACTTGAGTCGCCTAGTGAGCCATCTGACAAAGTGTTAGTGCCGCGCACAAAACATTGCTCAATCGTTAATCCGGTCGTTCGTAAAAATTGGTCTATCAGCGTGAATGAGAGCGCGTCTTCTTTGAAGATTCCTAAATAGTCTTTGCTGTCGCGCGGACACGTAAGAATAAAGGGGAGATTTCCACTGCCCTTGCTATTACAAAAAAACTGCCAAATATATTCTTCGCGTGACATTGGCTCGCTGCCCGGAAAGTTCAACAGGACATTTTTATGGAGTGCTGTGTACTTGAGTCTCCAGGTTCGCAAGCCATTGGGTGAGCCGATCACAGCCGTTTCGTGATAGCCACCTGCATAGCGCGCACTCAAAAGGCTCTCCGAGAAATCAATCTCGCAAACGACTTCAAAATTCCCTCGATACAGAAGCTTCTTGTATGATTGGTCAGGCATTACTGTCGTAAAATAAAATATGCCCAAAGCTCTTTAGCTTTGGGCATACAATGACGCCAACCGAATTGTTGCAGACCCAAGCTAGTTTTCACTGTAACTTGGGTCCTCTAGGAACCTCTCCGTTAAATTGTCGAGGCGGAGTATAGCATAAGATTATTTCTTTGAAGCTTTTTTTGTTGGTCTGCCAACTTTCGGCTTGCCCCTCTTTTATTTTGTGGTGTAGATTTACGGGCGACTTTGAAAGGAGTTGCTCGTGTCCTCTCCATGTTCCTACTGTGGAAACATAAATTCGCCAAGCGACACAGAATGCTTGAAGTGCGGTGCTCCATTAAGGCCCACCGCCCCCCTTGCGCCGATTCATGCTTCGCCATCTTCTCAACCATCTCCAGCCTATCATTATAGATGTCCGTATTGTGGTTCTCCTTTCCCGCCACAGATCGTGCAAAAGATTTCTACCTTTGGCTGGATTGTTTTTATTATCGGATTATTCTTTTGCTTAATCGGCGCTTTCTTTTCGCTACTCTTCAAAGAAGAGGTGCGGATATGTCCTTCATGTAAAGGGCATATTGATGAATTTCGTCCTGTCAAGCTACCGCGCATTGCATCAAATGGAATTTCACGGCACAAGTGGGATACTAAACATATCTACCTCTGGGCAGGAATTATAGCGGCTGTGATTATACTGGGCGCGTTCTTTGGCACTACAAGAAATTACGACGCGCCCAACTCTTCACCAAATACGCCAGCGATAGATAGCCCAACTGCCTCTCCAGTGCCGACATCAACGCCGCGAATAGCTAAACGTAAGCGAAAGCAGGATACAGGCCCGCAAATCATTCAGCGAGCTTCACCTAGTCCGATGGAACAAGGTAATAATGAATCAACGCCTCTGCCAAAAAACAAGGGGAATCCGTGATCTCTTCAAGCAGCGTAACCACTAAGTCCGCCCCGTCGAACCTAAACTAATCGTATCCTTAGTTACCTCGTGATAGGTTCTATAATTCTCTTGCATTGCATCGCCGACCGCAGGAGCATTCTGTCTGATTAGATCGCCCGGTGGATAACTTTCAATCCCTGCCATCACCTTCGTATTATAGTTAATAGCCGCTGCCACTTGAGCATGTCCATCGGCAACGCGATTGTTTGAAGCTACAACTTCTTTAAGAACGTCCGATAGAACAGTCCCAGTGCGCGAGCCTGACGAAGCTGCCTGCGATGCGGAAGGAGTTTGCGAATCATAAGTAAACGGTTTGTATTGTGTGCCCCCGCCCCCGCCGACCACTCCGTTTACCGCGCCTTGCTGTTGCTGGTCTTGCTTAAACGCATCACCTGCGGCAAGGCGACCAATGGGTACAGCCGCCGCCGCGACTAACCCAAACATCAAAGCTGCCTGCCCGTGCGCTATCGCGGATTTTAAGAAGCTTGCGTTTCCAGTAAAGTAAAATAGGCCATACATGGCTGCGGCCTGAGCCGCCTCGAAGATAGCCTGAACAACCGCCATCTGTGCGACACTCGCTATCATTTCGGCAGCCCACTTTCTAAACGAGCCGCCTGTAGAGCCAAACAAAATAAAAGCCTTCACTGCATTTCCGGCAGCTTGGCCGATAGCATTAAATGTGGATGAAATTATTTGCCCTGCACCGGCAATTATATTTGCGTTATCGGTGAATTGACCAACTAAGGCTCCGAAGGGATTACCGTTCGCTCCTGCAAAGGTAACATCATCATTTCCTTTATCCTGTCGCTCTTTGCGCTGATCGGTGTATCCCGTCTCCTCCTGAGCTTTAAGGGCTTTATAATGACGGATGATTTCAAGTTGTTCCTCTTCACTAGCCTTTAATCGCTTGGCTTGGGCGATGGCCTTAGCTTGCTCTGCATCTAAGACGGCCTGATTATGTCTATGCTGCTCTTCAAGCTCAATAAGATCAAACTCTGTGATCTTAGCAATTGCCATCTTTCTTTGATTAAGAGATGAGTAAGGATTATTGAGTGCCCACTCGTAGAGTTGCCGCTCCTGCGCTCGCTGATTTTCGATGTAACGCTTCCCCAGCGCAAGAATGGTATTAACGTATTCTTGTTGGCGTAGTATCTCGCGCGCCTCAGCTTCAGCGATCCTGCGCTCTCTTTCTTCACCCGCCGTTTTTTCAATCTCTTCGAGCCTCTTGATTTGAGCATTAAGAAGGATTACTTCTTTACTGTTTGCCCCTTCCTGTACATTGGCGGCATGGTTGATAATATCTTCACGTTGAGCTACCAAATCTGCCCACCGTCGTTGATAAGCTTTGCGTTCTATTTCCGCAATTTGCCGCTCGCCTGCTACTTCGGTTTCTTGCTCGATTTTAATTCGGCCCTGAATAGCATTGATGTTTCGAGTATCAAAGTCCTCTTGTAATTTAAGAATATCCTCTTGAAGTTTACGCCTTGAGTCGCGCAGAGTTTTAGCGGCATCATCGAAAGCTTTTTGAATAGCACCCTGACTTTCATCGTCAAGGTTGGTTAATTCATCGCCAAACTTTTCACGCTCAGAGCCTTTCTTTGCAAGAGCCTGTTTTTGAAGTATTACCGCTCTACGCTTGTCGTAGTAATCCTTGATTGCGGCGACAATCTCCTCCGTTTTGGTTTCAATTGTGATGCGTTGAAGCTCATACTCGCGGTTAATATCATCAGTCTCATTCTTATAGTCGCGCTGAATCTGTTTCGACTGTTCTTCAAATACGCGGATTTGATCTTGTCGTGCCTTGTCTGCGCCGCCGCCACCCTTACCGCCTTTTGGCAACGCAGGTGCATCCTCACCCGGACCCCGTTTCATCAGACGATCCATCTCAGGGTCGTGCGGGACTGTGCCGCCGATCATCTGAAGTCCGGCATCTCTCATTCCGGCCATCGCAACTTCAGCCCTACTCCCTCGACTCATGTACTGAGAAAACGTCTCACTCAACCATGTTGGAGAAGCGTTCTTGGTAGCGATTGCATTTCGCTGGAGATAGCCTGATAAACTTTCGCTGGCAAACAACCATGACATGCCCACGCCTATCGCCGCCTTCGCCAAGAGTCCAACAGCGGAAGCAATAGCATCTATAGTTGAAACAATTCCTTCCTTATTATCCTTAGCCCAATCACGCAACTCATTCATGGCGGCGAGAATCTTGGGCATTTCCTGTTGCGCGATGTCACGTGCCAGCGCGCTAAACGTATTCTGTAAATCTACTAACTGTTCCTCGAATTTATGGCCCGATTCCGCAGCCTTGTCGGTCATCAGGATTCCGGCTTCACGAAGCTTCTCTTTATAGACATCAAGATTGCCCCCGGCTTCCTTCCACAGTTGGTTCGTTACTTTTAAGAACTCTGCACCCGACCTGCCCATTAAGGCTTGAGCATCGGCTGCTTTATTTCCACCTTTTGAATAATCGGAAAGCCTCTGAGCAATTTGCACCAACGCTTTTTCGTTGTTGCTGAGATCAATATTCCAACTGCGAAGGAGTTTAGAGGCTACATCTGTCCCGGTATTGGCTTTAGATAAATTCTTATCAAGAATCACAAGCCCTTGTGCGAGTTTGTCAACGCTTGAGCCATTCTTTTCTGCGGCAATATCTAGCGCAGATAGAGTCTCAACACTTAGTTGAGTTTTCTGACTTAATGCATACAGTCGGTTCTCGGCCTCTGCTGTATGCTTAACCAACTCGAACAGACCTATCCCTATTGCGCCTATTGCTAAAGCTGCAAGCCCCGCCGGGCCAGCAAGAGAGGATAATGCGCCTTTGAGTCCGCCTGTTTCCTGTTCAGCAGCCCTAACTGCGTTTGTAGTAGTTTGAAGGGCTTGAGTCGCCCCTAACGCAGTTTTCTCAGCACTCGCAATGCTCTTTTGGGATTCAGCTATCAGAACATCCGTTGCGCTTTTAAGCTCTGCTTTGTATGTGGTACTCGTGCCCTTTAGCGACTCAAACATCTTCGCATGCTCTGCTTTAAGAGCGGCGGCAGTCGCTTTGCTGTCGAGAAGAATTTTGTCAAGGTCTGCGCCCATAGCTGCGCGCAGTTCTGTACTCTTAATACGGGCGTCCGTATTGTCACCGAGAAATTTTAATAAAACATCAAGGTTAGCCATGAATCTTTACACTTGACTACTCTTCACCCTCGGCAGCAAACATAGATTTAATCACAAGGGAGATGTGCGGCGGCTCCGTGAGCTTCAAAGCTACATGAGCAGCCATGTCCAGATTTAGAGCGTCTATCTCATCCTCCATCTGTAGAATCTGGGACGGTCTCTGACCGAACCTCTCCGCCGTCTGTGCTATGAGCAGAAACTGTTTCGTCGTTACGAAAGCTTTCCATCTGCTCTGTACTCACCCCCTTTTCGCCTATCCGCATCTCTCCTTTATTCGCAAGACCCCATTGATAAAGTTCTAACAAATCGTCTCCTGGAATGTCGTGAATTGTAACTTCACCTTCACGAAGAGGTGTATCATCTCCCTCTTCACGAAAGACCACGCGCGGAGATGTCAGGATGTCGGCAACAAGGGCGTAGATCATCTTAACGAGTCCTACAGCAGCCTCGCCTTCGCTGTCATTATCGCCTGCGAGGGCTTGTAACTTTTCCGCATCCGAGCCGTTTTGAACGCTTGCCACTTTTGCGACGAGTGAAAGCGGTAAACGGTTGGCATTGATAAGGACGCCAAGTCCAGGCTTTTTAACTTCGACCTGAGCGCCTGATTTTAATGTTAGGGGGATGTGCGTGCGTGCGCGCCATTGCTCTACTGTTCGACTAGCTATTGCTGACTCTCCCATAACAATCTCTCTTTCTCTCTAAGATTAAATACAACAGACCCGCAAGAATTCACTCTCACGGGTCTTCTAATGAGACCTCTCAGTTGAATTGTCTCTACCCAAAACATTTTAGGTAGCCTACTTCTTTTTCTTCCTTCTCTTCACTTCAGCAATCATGGTCTCTAAAGCTTGAAGTGGGATAATGTGCCGATCCTTCTCCTTGCCATGCTCTTTTGTGGTCGAGAGGCCGTCTTCATTTAACCAGGCATGAGGCTTACCGCACTTATCGCCGAGAAAGATAATGTCGGTATCCGTTACTTGGATTACAGTCCCGAAGCAGTCATGTATCGCTACAACACTCATGGAGCAACGGGTGTAATAATGCCAGCATAATATGTCTTGCCGTCTGTCCTGCCCGCATCCTCGCCGACAAAATCAACTGGCATTTTGTGCCAAGCCTTTGAGAGCTTCAAAGCCAGCGCGGCCATGTTCGAGCAAGCGTAAACCGTCAACTGGTGAAACTTCGTTTTATCGGCTGCCGTCGGCGCGATGGCTGTTATGGAATGGAGCGTGATGGACTGGTCAACCTGGTCTGAAATGCCGGTAGCATAAGAATCCGTTTGCACAGACGCGCCTGGAACCAGCTTTGCCAGCGTAGCGAAGTCGTTGACCTGCAAATAGCCGAGCTTCAGATGAGGCTCTTGCTTATTGAGAATAGGCAGCACTTCGTGATTACGCTGATCCACTTCTAGCCCCCCGCGCGTTTGATTTAACGTAATCTCTGCACCGTCCTGCGTGAATCCAAGCTCAACCCCATTGGCGTGATCCGCTGAAACGATAGTGCCGTCAACAGCCAAGTTTTTAACCGTACCATCTGCGTTGAAAGTCAGGTCGAGGAACACGCGAACAGGAAAGCCGCGCATGATTTTTGTCAGGTCTTGATTACTAATAACTGCCATCGGTTTGACTCCTTAAACTGGGATTGATCCTGGATGCGCTACTTTGTGATAATCTCGGGACGATGATTCGCTTCGCGCAAGCGCGTCACGTCATACTGTTTCGCAGCCGCCTCGAAGTAAGTCTTCTCATCAACTTCCTGACCATTCACGACAAGCTTCAAGGTGTCGGGCTGTACCTTTGGCGACTGTGGAGAAGCTTGAATTGCGGCAGCACTTCCACTGCCGGTTTGTTGTGCCGAGTTTCCCGGCGGAGTTTGACTGCCCCCCGAACCTGATTTATTCATATCTGCTTCTGCCATCTTCATGCCTCCGTTAAAAACTAACGATTAAAGTTCCTGCTCCAACGATGTAGTGCTTGCCCCCATTATGAACATTATTGCCATTGACCCATTCGCTGATATTAAAGCTGAGCAGTCCCTTGATTTCATCGTCGAAGCCTTCAAGAAGCGCGCCGGGACTATCTTCAATAGTGCTCAATAGAATTGTGTCAACCGCATCCTGCCTGACTTCGTTCTCTTCTCTCACGCCGTCTTCCGTGTCAGCCGATGAGCCAATCTCGATAGCGAATTCAGCCGAAAATGTTTTAGGTTCTCCGACTGACTGGTCAAATATCTGCTCGATCTTCGACGTACGCCTGCGGTAGCATGTAATAAAAGGCCAGTGCGGCTCTTTTGGCCTCGCCAGATTGAACTCTATGAATGGCGGCATCGCCTGGCCGCCGTTGGCCTCCTGCAAAGCCGACGCCATGTCCTCCTTTACAAGCTTCAGGACGTTCACAGGTAAGGTCCGGGTGATGCCGATTATCGCCATACTCTTAGACCACTCTCAAAGAAATGGAGCGCGCATACTCGGTGAGTTCCCCCACGGCAATCAAGCCCAACTCTTCGGATTTGAACTCATCAATTATCAAATCATCGTAGACGTGTCGCGCGGGCAGATTGCCCTCCCCTTTCTGGTGGTAACTAGCAATCTGACCACTTCGCCCTGCTACTCCGACCGTCAATTCGTTTTCAGTTACGAGATAAACGGAGTCGGGGGAATCCTTACCTGTTAAAGCTTCATCCATTGCGCCCGAGGCTTTTAGGATTGGCTGCTCACCGTATTTTTGAGCCTTGGTCTTTGCGTACTCTTCGGTCAGACCGGGAAAGCTTCCGCGCCCGCCAGAATCAAGCCAACCCTTCTCTTTAACGTACCAGGCTGTTGAGATGGCCGTGGCAAGAGAGCGCATGTCGCCCGCGTGCTGGGCAAGACTTTCGACCGCAGCGTCAACCTCGACGAGTCCTTCTACTTTGATAGTCGTCCCTGTCATTGATAGAGCTCGTTCTTATCGTAGCCCTGGAATATCCAGACTTTAGGCTCGGTAATTGGGCGCGTGATCTTGTCAGGCTCGAGTTTGTAGACACGACCTTCGATCACGTAATCCGTGGCCGCATCATCGCTGTCAAAGAGCGCTTCAAGAGTAGAGTCAACATCGGCTATTTCGTGAACCGTATAAAACGCTCCGTCAGAGCCTTTGATTCGATTGGCGCGCCAACCCAGATCATATTCTTTAACGACCTCATAGGAGATAGCGCCTTGAGTATCCTTGCTCAAATATTTCAGCAGGATGAGCTTGCCCACTGGCCCTGCGTATCGGCGCGCCTTATCCATCTGCCGTGCTACACTTGCCGTAATTCCTGCACCGTTCATGCTGAAATGTCTGTCAAACTCCGATGGCCCACACTTGAATCTTCAAACTTATCCCTTGTGAAAGCTGGTCGTGTCCTATCCGCATCAATCTCAACGCCCTGCTTATCGCTTTGAGAAATCCCACCGGCGTAGGGCGCAAGACCTGAGAGAGAAGCACGCGCTAAAAGTTCTGCGGCGCGCTTTGACATCATGTCGAACTGCTCAGTGGCTTTAATGACTCCACCAAGCGATGCCTGTCGTCCTAACTCCGTAGCCGCCTCTTGTGCGCACCTCGCAGCCTGTCGGTAGATATTCGTGCCGTCTGAAACATTGCCTTCAAGTTCGGCATAAAAGAGAATCTCTTCGTTCGAGAGAATCCAGGCATTTGAATCAGTGTCACGAATAAGCGCGCGGATTTTGTCTTTCAAAGAGCCAAGCGCGGCATCGTATGTGTACGTTGGAGTAGTCACTAGACGGTCACGTATGAAATGTAAGCATTGCCCACTAGCCCTGCGGCTGCGCCGCTCGCTTTTGAGCCTGTAACCCACTTGCCGGAGGCGAGCCGTTGCTGCGCCTTGCCGTTGGCGTCCGCACCATCGTCCTTGCCAAACACACCGACTGCGGTTCGCACGTCCAAGCCGTCAATCAGGTTATCCGAGAGTGTGGCAGCGCTTGTTGGAGTCGTACCAACATCAAGCGTGCAGGCGGCATTCGCTACGGTTGTAATATCGAGGATGACACGCAACACAATGATTGCGCCCGACTCCGGGTTCTGCCATGAGAAAACACCTCCGCCCGTGTCTAAGGCCGCGAGAGCAACCTTAACCATTTTAGGCTGCGCATTGTTTCCGATTTTGATAGCGTTGGCGAGAAGAGTGCCGACCTTGAAAGTTCCGCGTGTACCCTGATTCATATCTCTCCTTCACATGCGCGTGAGCGCCCATCCGGTTTGAGCGTTAATCCTGTTTCGGTTTTCTGCCCCTGCGTTTCGGGGCATCCTGTGACTTGTTCTCAAGAGGCTTGAGGTAACGCTGCTCTTCGAGCTTCGCCGTGTTGCGCCATTTTGAGGCATCAACCTCTGTGCCTGCCTCAAGAGTCTCTCGACCCATTGGCAGCCGACGGGCTACGACGTGTGTGTTCATGCCTCTTCTCCGAGTGCCTCTTTGATCTTCGCGGCAGTCGCATCACCGATGCCGGGAATTTCAATCAACGTGCCTGCGCTAATACGCTTGCGAAGCTGCGCGTAAGTGGTAACGCCTTCCGCTTCTAATGCGGCGTGGCCGGGCAGGTCGTCAGGGAGCTTGCCTTGAGGCAGGGACGCGCCTGATTCTTCAGAGTCCACCTCAGCCTCTTCCGAAGGCTTTACCTCATCATCTCCCAGACCCTTCGCTATTGCAGTTTCATCCTGGTCAGGAGCGCCCTTTGATTCCTCGTGGCGCGCATCTTCCGCCTTTGGCGTGCCGTCCCCGATATACTTCCCGTCGTCGCCCACAAAGACGCGGACGCTCTGTGGAAGCTGTGTCGGGTCAACAACGAAAAGGGGCTGTCCGACCGGACTCACAGAGATTCCATTGTTCGCACAAAAGGCTTGCACTTCTGCTTCAGTCATTGTCTTTCTCCTTGTTCAGATAATTCCTTCAGCCTTAAAAATCAGAGGCCATTCTTTCTAACCTACGTCTGTCCCTAAGATTATGCTACCGCCCCATTAAAGAAGTACCCCAAATCTACCCCTAAAATTTTGTGATCGAACGCGTTTTGCCCTTCGACTCTCACCGCGCCGCCGGTGAGCGGAACAATCTCCTGCTTGACGCCGATGTTGTTATCGCCCATCCCGTAATCAACGCCGCGCCACACGAGCGTGTAGCCGGATGATGGAGTCAGAAGACCAGGATTGTCAGCCACGTGCAGAAGCAACGCGCTCTTGCCAAAAACGAAGCTATAAGCGGCAGCCTCACCTTCGACGCCCGTGTTCTTAATCGCTTTCGCAACATAGACGTTCTTGACATCGAACATCGCTGCCAGGAGAGCTTCATTGACCGTTCGGCCAGTAACAGAAGTGGTGTACTTGATGCGGTCAACGATGTCCGGGTGATCTAGGAGTTGGTCGTAAACATCGTAGCCAAGCACCAGCGCGTTGGCGGGTTGACCTGTGATGGAAAGAATGGTTCGTTTAGCTGCTCGCACGTCGCTGATGGGGTTGGAATTGCCGTAATCATTCCACAAATTCGCGGGCGTCGCATCCGTACCCCAGATGCCTGTTCCGAAGACATCGGAGACGAATTGAATCTCGCGCCGGAGAAGCATTCGCTGTGTGATGAAACGGGTGGCGTCTCTCTCAAGATCAACCTGCGGATCGGCGGTTGCCCTGATCTGCGGGCCGATGTCCTTATGAAGCGCGAAGACATCGCAGCTATAGCCAACCGTACTCAGCCCGTAGCCGGAACCGGCAGATTCCGTAGCGTCTGCGCGCGGCTTTGCCTCATCACGAAACCAATCGGCTTTGTTGTAGGTGAAGATTTTTCCCGTTGGCTTATCCACCGGAACAATCGGAAAAACTTTGGTGGCGATGAACTGGTCATCCGCTTGTTGATACGCCGTGCTGACATTAGTGAGCGCGGTGTCTATATGAACCTGTTGTAGGGTTGGCTGTGCCATTTAGAATTCTCCTTGTTCCGCTTACGCCAGAGTGCGCTGGGAAGCGCAGTTGATGGCAGCAGTGATGAGTCCACCCGCAGCCGTGTTATCAATCAATACCTGGCCGTTAATGTATTTCGTAGTGTCGGCTGCGGTGTATGCGGCTGCCTGGCCGTCATTCGACGTGCCGATGGAATCGCCTGGCGCTAAGTCAGCATCACCCTCAAGTTTGGTAATCCCAACGATGCAGACATTGAGTCCGGCGGGCGCTCCGGCTCCGGTTGCCGGGTCTTGTGAAACGCCAATAGCCTTGTCAGTGACAGCCGAACATTCGACAATGGTATTAGCTGCGGAGAGCTTGACGTACCTGTACTGGCGAATCACGCCGCCGGGAACGAAACTCCAATTAAGTGGTTGTGCGCCTTCGACTGCCATTATTTTGCTCCTCTCGCCTCTTCGCGGTACTGCTGGCGAAGTTCTGTCTCAGTTGTGTAAACGTGGTCATAAGCCAGCGCGTAAGTCGGATAGGTCTGCGGGTCAAAGGCTTGGAGAGCTTTCGCCTTCGCATCTAACTGTGCCTGTGCGCTGCTACTCGCGCCATCACCGCCACTACGCCCAACCTCATCGAAAAGGCCGCTCTTTCTCACCTGCTCGGCATGAGCGCGCTGCTGTTCGACGTATTTCGTCATGCGGTCGGATGTTTCGCCGTCGTGCTCCGCGATGAACTCCATAAACGACAGATGATCTTCTGCTCCGCCGATGAAGCGTTTCGCGCCATTGCCGGTGGCATCATTGATGGTGTCAGAAAAGCGCTTAGTGCGGAGTTCCTTCTCGACTGCCGCCGTGCGCTCAGAAAGTTTGCGGCTTCCCTCTTCACTGGCCTTGCGCGCGGCGCGCTCTGTCTCAAGCTCGGCCTTTAACTCGGCAAAGCTCTGTGGCTCCGTTGCCTTCTTAGCCAGTGGGTTGCCGTCCGCATCGAACATGCCCGGACGTTTCTTGCCCTGCGCGTCAAAATGCGAATTATCGGTATCGCCCGTAGCAGTGGTGTCGTCGTCGCCACCACCATCCGGGTCTTTGGTTGTGGCAGCCTGACGCAAATCTTCCTGTTGTTTCGATGGCATCGAATTTGCTCCTTTTGAAATTGGCGCAAGCGCCGTGAAGATGACAGTCTGTGAATTAGGTAAATCCTTTGGCTCTGTCTCAGTTGCTTCTAGTCCGCGCTCACTTGCGACAAGTGGTCTTAAGGCTTTTTCTTTGAAGAAAGGTCGGGTCGTGAGTGCTCCGCCAACTGCGACATCGGAATGTTTTTCTTCAGTAGCGGGGTCAGTCCATTCCTCAAACCATTCAGGCGAGAAATACTTGAAACGATCATTCTCAATTAACGTCGTGCCTCTATCCGTCCACTCCGCTTTCGCATCCACAGAGCCATCCGTGTTGACTCTCATCTCAGTAATCCAGCCCAATGCTCCCGATAACTTAGTCTCGTGCTCGGCATCTATCGGCAACTTTTCCTGATAAACCTTGTCATCGAAATTCTTGACGAAGTTCTGGATGCGATCTTCCGTAATGTTGATTTCACCGTATCGCGGTGAGTTGTACTTTCCGGGTTTAGGCAGATAAGGAATCCAGTCGGGCGGCGTGGCAAATTCCTGCAACTCGTTGAAGAGACGCACGCCGTGACCATTAGCGCAGAGGTCAATGATGTTGATGCCTTCGCTCGCATTGACGGGCGCAAAGGTCTGCTCGACTTCTACGGGGTCGTCAAACTCAACCTCGTCATCGGTAATCGTGTACGCAATCTGGTAATACTTCCCATCATCATTCGAGCAGACAATCACGTAAGCCGGATAGATTTCTCGCGCCCAATAAAAATAGGATTCGTTTGAGAAAGGTTTCTTGAAGGATTCGCAAAGCGCAGAGTTGACCATCTCAATCATGCGCGTGTAGCTCATCTCTGCCATCGCAGGCTTGGCGTTCAAGCCCTTCGTCTTCCCACCCGCATGAGAGCGTGCGTAACGAACTGCTGCGCTGAATTGATCTTGCGTGAAGGTCTCGCCAGCCGTCTCTTTCATCTTTTCGTAGAGCTTGTTGAGAAACAGGTCGCCCGGCCCCTTGCGCTTCTTCTTGAGCGAAGTCGGTACACTGACCTCTGCGGATGGTGGCTGTTCAGCGATAAGTGATTCTTTCGCAGTCGGCATCAATGGCCTCCATGCGAAAGTATGAATGATGAAAATTGTCTATTTACGGTGAAGTGGAAGTGGTATAATCAGGGCATGAGTGTACAACGTGATTTTCTCTTCGTAGGCGGAAGCAAAGACGGCGAGTGGATGCCCCTGCCCGACACACGCTCGGTGTGGCGCGTTCCTATTGTGGAAAAGCAATCTATTGCCGAGCCTGCCCTAACGACAGGCATCCGCTACGAGCAATATTATTTGGAAAGGCTGCGCGCGACGCACGACTATCTTATTTACAGACACGAAAGCCTGACAATTGACAACGTAATAATGAGACTTCTTAAACACTACAAATCCGAATTAAGCGAATAGCTCTTTCAAGCTGTTCCGCACACACCAAAAATTGGGGGTTAAAGATGCCATACGTTATTCCAACATCTAACGGTTACTTTGTCATCAATGATGAGAAACGCCACACTCTAGCCATCGCTTATACGAAGGAAGAGGAAGGATTCCTTTTTGAGAAGCGTAGACTAATGGTGAGACAAAACAGTGGTGCACTAGTCGGTCTGGAAATTGTTTGCGAAGAGGAACGAGAAGAAAAGTCAGGCATTAAGGTGCTAACCATCTACTTCGCACATCCCGGCACGTTTCGATTCGTGTCAGGGGAAAGCACTGAAGCGGAACGCTATCGAATAGTCAGGGAGAGATTAGAGGCAATAGGATGAGTAAAACCTCAACATTCTCCGAAGCCATGAACGACCTTATCATCAAGGCGATTGAGCTTAACTTTCCAGAAGCAAGGCAAAACAACATAGACATTGTGGACGGGCGTGGCGTGTCTATTTTAAGGCGAGAATACCAGGCACGGATAATGCAGCAATGTGTTGATGAGACTCTTGGTTTACATTCAGCTGTAGAAGAGCAATGAGCATTCAAATCAAACTTGAAGGCGGCGCGTTTGACGGACTTACTTACACGGCTAAAGCAGGCTGCGCCGAACTACTGCTTGAGACATTAAGTCCCTCGCCATACGGCATACCGTTGCCTGACGATAAAGCCACGCTTAGGCATGCAATTCGCAAAGGAACACACCCACTGCACGCGGCAACTTCACGCTACCACACAAGACGAACAGGTAAACAAGAATTATTAACGCGGCCATACGATCAAACCACAACCGCTATTTAAGAATTGGGTCGCGGCTCATCTCAACATTCTTAATCTCAAAGGCCAGCTTCTCAAGTCCCGCAAGCACCAGGTCAGTGGCGGTGTCAACTGAACCGGCAATCGTGTACCGAATCTTACTTACTTCAGCTTCACCCTTTGCGGTTTTAGGCACTTCCACGCCTACCAGAACAAAGCCCTGCAACTTTCCAGAGCGAGCGTCCTTCATTAAACTCTCAAGCTGCTTTGTGACGTTTGCGTTTTTCTTCATCCGAACCTCGCAGGAGACTGCGCGCCTTCAGGCCGCAGAGGAATGCGTAGCCCCACGCGCAGGCTTTCAACTGCGCGTTCTACCTCAACTAATTTGCCCGCTACGCCAGCAAAAATGAGGCTAAAAATAATTCGTAGAAAAGTGAAAATAACTATTGACAGATACAACGTGACGTAGTAATATCTTCTCACGTTAGCAATAACGAATTTGACAGAGAAGAGGAAAAAACAATGACATTCACAGACATCAACGACCGAACGGGATTTGCGAACGGCGACAAGTTCACGAGCGACGAGCAGGTGAGAGAATATTTTACGCAACAGAACATCCGCGACATGATTGGTAGCACCTATGACGATGAGGGCACGATGCCGAGTCAGGATGAACTTGACCAAATGGCCGAGACGGTGATTGAGAATCGTTGGCACTATGCGGAGAGCAAATAATGACGGGCGCGGAACTGAAAGCGCGACGCGAAAGGTTAGGGCTGAGCCAAACAGCCCTAGCCAATCTTTTAGGAACGACTCAAAACACGATTTCTCGTTGGGAGCTTGGCACACTTCAAATCGAGAAATCACAGATGCTGGAATTGGCTTTGGAGGCACTAGAAAAACGTGGGACTCGCAACACAAAGCGGCGCGCATAGCATTCACGCTCTCGCGTATCACTTGGTTTGGTGTGTCAAGTATCGCCACTCGATTCTGACTCACGAAATCGGAGATAGAGTCAAGGCGATTATTGAAGACCTTGCCCTTGAACTCGGTTGCGAGATAATTGCTATCGAGACAGACGTTGACCACGTTCACATCGTTGTCAGGCTCAAGCACACGCACACGCTCTCGAAAATCGCCCACAGGTTCAAAGGCAGAACCGCTTACATGATTTTCAGAGAGTATCCGCAACTTAGAAATAGACTGTGGGGCGGCCATCTCTGGTCGCCCTCTTACTACGCTGCGACTGTAGGAGGCGCACCGCTTGAGACGATTAAGAAATATGTTGAAAGTCAACGTGAACATGAATAATGTCTAACCCTTACCTCGCACGGTTTGTAATAGAAGCCACTTCTTTGAAAGTGGTGGAGCATTCACACTTACCCTACCTTTCAATCACGCTTCATTAGGATTAGACGGCACAGGCTGTACAAGCGGCTTTGCTTGCGGTGCTGTTGGCTGGCTAACAATTTCGTTCACGGGAAAACTATCATCCACCTGTTGCAAGATATAATTGACCTGCTCATCCGTGAACACGATTCCAGCTTGCGCCGCATTAACGATGAAAGTTCCGAATGATGCCAAATCAATCTGGTCAATCTTGCCATGCTCTAGCGTTGGCACTCGCTCTGTAGAATAACCGTTGAGTTTTAAGAGTCGGGGAATCGCGTGACGATTTACCACGCCACAAATCGAATCCATCCAAGCGCCGATTACGGTAGAAAACAGTTCGGTCTTATCGGCTGAGAGCGCGTAAGAGCCTCGCCCGGATGAGCCTGCGCCTAAAATCAGAAAGTCAGAAAGCGTGGTAATCAAAAGATCGTGCTTGTAGCGGTCAATGACTGTGCTCGTGTCAATCAGCCTTCGGCTGTTCGTGCCGGAGAGTTTAAAGTCATACAGCTTGTTATGATTGTTGTCATAGACAAGTGGGAACATTAAACACGCTTGCTCATCGTTCCGAACATTTTGACCCACCTTTATCCAAGCTGCTTTTGCTGCTCTGTCATCATCCGTCTTCGGATTGGCGATATTTGGCGGAACCCACAGTTCGGGTATTCCCGCTAAATCCCGCTCAATGCCTATCGCTTCTATACGAGCGATATTCTTCATGTAGTAATAGGCTTCGTATCCGCGCCTGAAAATACTCTCGCCCTCTGGATTGCCCTTGTGAACAGTCGTTCTAAACAGTAAAGATTTCTCTATTGGTATCACACGAGTCTTGAAATCAGGCGGCGGCAGTTGGACAAGCGCAGAGATTCCCCCTTCATCATCAAACTGCCAGCGCAACAAACTCTCTTGGGAGCGAATCGCCCACTTGCGCCAGCCGATCTTTCCATCATTGAAATTGCTTTGCGGTAGTTGTTTCTCAACGCCTGAGCTATCCTTATAAGTTCCGGGATTATCGCCACGCCGTTCTTTGTAGCACTCCTCGAACCAACTCCAACCCCAGGGCAGCATGGTCAGGATTTCCGCCACGAGGTCAGGCCAGGCCGTTGACATGTCGCTATGGCAGCTATCTATAAAGTCTGCCGCTTCCTTGTCTTTATTTTCTTCACTTGCTGACTTAACCGTAAATTCTGTTTGTCTAATCAACATCTCGACAGCAAAGAGGATGGCCCCGCAAATGGCGTTGGTGAGCATCCGGCGAATAGTGCGGGTCTTAAAGAGTCCTTTCCATTCCGGCGTGTTGTCTTCATAGATATATCCGCCGGACTGGTTAAGTCCGGTGCGTCCGATTTCTTCGAGAATGATAGGTTCAGCCATTTTGTTAGATTATGCTTTCAGAGGTTTGCTATTTACGGATTCAATACACGTTTAACTGTCAGTGCTATCCAAATCTGGTAATTTAGACCACTCCGCACCGCCACCATTGATCGCTTTCAGAGCATCTTCAAGCGTGGTTGTGATGAAAATATCTTCGTCATAATGCTGTACGGGAATGGATAGTTTCGGTGCGCGATGCTCGCTGCACATCTTACCTATCATGGAACGCGCCTGCTTTAGCCGCTCAGTTAAAGGTGTCTCCCTGATTCGCGCCTGTAATTTCCTATAACCCTCAAGTCCATCGTTCATACTAAGTAATACTCTCTCTCTTTATTATGCCGATTCCCTTCTCGAACCATTGGCGCGCGTTCACAAATAACCTTCTCAGCAATCAAGTAATCAATCGCATGGTGAATTCTTGAGACCGAGAGCATATTGTCGGTGTATTCCTGAATCTCATACACCTTGCTGCAACCGTTTTTAATTGCTGTTACAACACGCTCACGGTCAGTTGCAGGCGTGGAGTTAGCATCCCTCGCAATAATCGAAATAATAGGCGATTGATGGTGTGCGAATTCGGGAAACACCTCGCACCACTGTTGGAGCTTTTCAACGGCTTCGTCTGCGCGGTGCTGGCGCTTACTGTTGATGGAGACAACCGATGTGCCCTTACTTTTTTGAACGGAAATCCACAATTTCAAGTCGCGGGATGCGAGGTTGTCTTTAACCGCGCGGCGAATGGCCTCATGCGGCTCAGGCGCGCAAGCAGCAATGGCATAGTGTTCAAACGAGAGATTGTCAAAGCGCTTTGACTTTCCAAAAATACGGTAAGTTGAGGCAAGGCGGTAGATGCGCCACCGCGCGCAACTGACCTGCGCCGCAAAGTCTGCCACGTCGCCCGCGCCATACTGCGCCTCGTCACAGATAGATGCGGCAATGGATGCCAACCGCCACAGATCGCCCTCAATGCCGGATTCAACTTCACGCCACGCCTCAACGTGGTCATCAATAGATTGGCCTCTGAATACTGGCAATCGCTCTTCCATGATTGTTATTGGATTCACGCTCATAGATTCCACGTGCTCGCTTGCTCTGTCCCGTCCGGCGTGGCAGTACCTACATCAAACATCAAAACCTCTGATGCGCGCTTGGCCGCCATGCTTAAAGCTACCGCTAAGTCAATCTTTAATGAATATGACCGCTTCACAATTCTCAGCTTCCGGCTCTCTACGTCCAACTTCCTGTCCGCATTCGCCAGATGTTGCTTCAAGTCTGCGTTGCCATCGTGCGCAACCTGGCGTTGGGTGATTAAATCAAACAACCCCTTGTCGGCTTCCAACCTGGCAGCACCTTGTGGGAATGGCACATAATTAGTCACTGGCTTTTGCTTCAGCCTTCTAATCATCTGACCTAACAACATTGGATCATAGGCCAATTCCTGCACGGCGTATTGCTTACACAAATCTCTAATGTCCTGCTCGATTGAATCAAAGTCTAAAGGTTGGCCCGCAATCGGAACGTATGGACGAACGTAGCGCACAGCAAGCGCGTTTTGTCTTTGTGGGTGACGGCTGACAACCACAGTGGCAAAGGTGTCGTTACTTTCTCCGGCATCAACACCTAAGACACAGGGAGTGTGAGCGTCAAGAGTAGGCAACTTCTCTTCGCACGCATCCCACAATGCAATGGAAGGTAGAAACTTTTCTATACCTCCCTCAGACCAAATGTTTCGATGAACGCGATCAAACTCTTCCGGCATCGTGGCTAAGGCAGAGCGCTCCTGTGCATAATATTCTTCGCTTTGCCAGGAGAGGCGGGGCTGGGTATTCCAGAGCGCAAACAGCCTTGCGGGTCGGTTGGCGTACATCTCCACATCTTCGTCAAGCCTCAACTCAGGCATGACAGCCTGCTCGTATAAACTCCACAACAGTTCAGACGTATCACGATAACCAGCGTAAGTTTCAATCCAGCGAAAAGACTTACCAAATTTAGTCGGGCTAAGAGTCATCTCAGCCCACATTTGCATCATGGATTTACCGTGCGCGCCCCACAGTTCCGAGAAGATTATGCCGTCGGCATTGCTTCCGGCTTCACCCGATGGGTCTATCGGGATGGCTTCAATAAAAGTCTGATTAGGCAGCGTAATTTTATAAGAGCCTGTGCGAACATGGCAGACTGCTCGGAGTTCAGGGTTAAGCGAGATAGCGCGTCTCAGGTAATAGGCGACGCGAGAATCAGCCTGCTTCAAATCGTTGGCGATAATGTAAAACGATCCCCAGCCCGTCTCGGCATCCACCTGAAAGGCGCTCCAAAGAACAACCGCAGCGGCAATGCAGGATTTGAGAGATTTCTTGATGTCGCCCCAGACGATGATTGAGAAGTTGAACAACCCGTTTTCATCTCTGGATAAAGCTTCTCTTAAAGCTTTCTTCTGATACTGGTCTAATTGAATTGGGCCTTTGAGTTCCGGCACGTAGAAATATTTCTCTATCCAAGCGATGGGGTCGGGGTCAATAAATCCCTGAACTTTTTCGGTCTGGCTATCTTCCTTTTCCTGCATACTGAATTTGAGGCGGACAGCTTCTATCCGATCTGCTACAGGCCAGAGATGTTTCAGTTCCTGTGACAGGGGAAGATTAAGATTGCTACTCACGAATATTCAAAGCCTCTGCGAATTTTGCCAAGTCAAGTTTGACGCCATCCGTTTCACTCTGCGCGTATTTCAGCCAGTCAAGTAAATCCTTTTCCGTGATGGCGATTTTAGTTTTCGTCATCTGCCTCACAACCCGCATGGCGATGCGAAGACGTTCTGCTCGACTGGAGATGCCGATCATGTTCGAGAGCGTGTCAACTTCAGCAGAGAATTCGTCCGCCGCCAAATAATCTCTGATAGTTCTTTCCGCAACTCCGGTCTCGCGCCTAATTTCTTGTTGCGTCTTGCCTTGCGCGAGAGCGAGCGCAACCTCTTTCTTTTTAGGCGTCCACTGAAAAACGGCGGATAAGCGGCGGGCGCGGGCGACCTTGATGTCCTTTTTAACTGGCATTTTGCTCATTCGCCAACAATCTCTCCAAAAAGCTCAAGCATCTTCTTGTCCTCTTCGCCACACAACTGCTCGAATGTTTGATGAAGTCCTTAGTGACTTCTATTCCAAACCAGACTATCAGGGAGTCGTTCCCCTTCTTTCGAGTGAGCGTGTTGAAATTAGGGATAGACAATGATAGTAATTAACTGTCCCGTTAAAACATCATCTTGCGGAAAATCCCCCATCGCGCCCGTCATCAGCGTCCACGTATTGTTGTCGGTGCGCGAGCCAAAATAAGCAAAGTTGTTGCCCAGGTTCACAACGCCGCTACATGGCGTTGTCTTGTTGGCCGGGAAAGCACCTGACAGGGTAGCTGTGTAAATACCCCCATCTGTGCGCGTCCACACAATCGCCCCTACGCTATTCTCTAAAACTGCCGCTGTCGGCGCATCAGTCCCACTCTGACTAAGTAGCGCAACATATCGTTTGACACCATGCAGACGATTTACTTCTGCCGCCGTCGCCGTGACATCTGTTACTTGAGAGAGAGTGGTTGAGCCGCCGCCACCCGAACTTCCACCTGATGTGCTAATCATTTAATCACCCCCGTAAAGAAGCAATCCGCACTCCCAATAGTCTTGCTTGCCGCCGTCGAGCTATTGCACACAACTATTCCAGCGGTGAACGGAAGGCCAGTGATAGGCACGTCCACAGAAAAGTTGCTCGATGCCGGAACGGTAAACACCAGTGCGGGTACTGCTGCATCAGCGGGCAAAGTAGCCGAATCAAGTAGTTGGATGAACTGAGCAGAGCCTTTGGAGTTATAGCCCATCAATGAGATTAGAGTGCCAGGAGATGCTTTCAGAATATGACTTGCTTCTAGTGCAGAGGAGTTGACGCGGGACGCCCCTGCCGCTGCTCCACCTGAAAGTAAAGCTTCTATCCCATCAGTGAAGCCTTCCAAGCCATCCGTCTGAGCAAGCAAAGCAGTTAATTGTGAAATAAGAGTATCTTGCTTGGCAGAGGTAGCTGCACCTGTAGGCAGAGGAGAGGTATTTTGAGTGACAACTAAAGCGTTATCAGTGCCATCAGTTTTGACTTTTACTCGTGTATCGGTAGCAGCGTCTTTAATCTCTGCCGCGCCTATCTCAAAATCCCCGGGACTAACCGTTACCGAGATACTTGCATTTTGGATGGCAGTAAGAATTGCTTGTAACTGTTCCGGGTCTAGTTGCGCTTTTGACATCTCGTCTTCTCCTTATTCCCGCTCAAAACTTATTTTGGATAATCCGCTCTCACTCGCTACCTGCTCTAATAATTCTAAGTGCGCTCGTGCGGTCTCCTGTTCAATCTACCCTCAATACCCTTGAGTTGTCCGACCACATTTTTAACCATCGTGGCAGCTTCCGCGCGATGGCCTGTGATTTCATCCTTTAGCTCTTTGAGCGTTGCTGTGGTCTCTTTCAAAGACTCGTCTATACTTCTGAAAATCTCTTTATCGCTCTCGCCGTGCTTCTGAATTAAATTCGCTATCGAGAGATTGGTCTGTGAGTTTTCACGGTCAAACTTTCTTGATAGCTCAACACTCTCCCTTGTCAAAGAAATAGTATCGGAAAGCATGGTCAGCACTGCCGAGAGGTCAGTCTTAGAAGTCAATTCGCCGATCCTCTGATTCGCCTCTGCCAATTCTTTAGACTGCCGCTCGGCGCGCTGGCGGTAGACGTTCATCTCCGTTTCGGTCGTGTGCAGTGCCTGATCGAGACGCTCTACGTTTTTGGCTTTGTAGAATTGGTAAGTATTGAGTGCGGCCAGAACAAGGAGGATTACACCTAAGATAATCGTCCCTGTCTGGCCTAGCACCACAGGAGTTTGCTGCAATTCGACTTGCAGGAAAATAAGTAGCCACACTCGCCATCACCCGTTTACCTACCCGTTCTACTTCTTCACCGATGCCTTAAGCGCATCAACCTTCGCCTTCAAATCATCAACTTTCCCACTCGGTAAATCCTTGACATTGATAATCGTATTAGGCGACATATCTTCCGCCCCATCACTTGCTCAACTTATCAACCTTTTTTTCAAGTCGTCTGAACTTGTCTTCAAGCTCTTGTTTCGCTGCCGCCGTCAGAGGCTCATCCGACATAGCGCCTTCGGCACGGCCTACCGTCAGGCGCGCGAATATGTCTCTCCCAAGCTGCGCGACTTCAAGAACGCCAGGTGAAAGAGTTGTATGACGCGCTAAGACGGCATCAAAAGAGGCAAGCGCCTTCTGGTAATTATCGGCAGATGGATTGCTCTGAAAAGCTGAGACGCCAGCAAGGATGTCATTGAGAGTAGAATTATTTGCACGGGTCAGAATCCGTGTCAGGCTGGCGAGCGAGATGTCAACAACTGCCTTTTGTGTTGGTGAGCATTTCGCTCCCGTAAAGCCGCTGGTGACTATAGCGAGAGTGAGAATAAGTGAGAGAAGTGTGGTTGTGCGAATCTGATGTCGTTTCATATATTCCTTCCGTCTGCACACTAGGGGCATTCCCTTCTGCGTGCGTGATAAAGTACGCCTCAAAAGCGGCAAACCGTAATATTAGCCAGAGCCGATATTATTTATGATTCAAGGAGTTGGCTTATACTTTGCCGTGACCTGCAATCACGGTTGACTTCTATCTCTCACTAAGAGAGCGCAAGCTGCGACCAGGACGTATGCCCCGTTGCTACATCTAGTAGTAGCCCGTTGCCTGGTAAGACCCGCTGTGGCTTTTGGCTCACAATCGGTAGAAGCAATTTCGCCATCCTTCGTCCATCCCCTTCAAGAGCGGTGTGTCTATTCCACTCTCTACTCATACATGGAACACTTGAATCGGTTGCCGTCTTCAACCTTAGCGGTGATTTTTAGGTACTCGCCGCTGCCACATGAACCCTGTGTTACTTTTGGTGACATTAAATAATTTGCCACTTTTGGTAACACTGTGCTAGAATCCATTTGTCCAATAAATCCTAGCCTCTGGCTGACGGTTTGGGCGGTTCTTAACTGAGCCGCCCTTTCCTTTGTCAAATTGAAACGTCTTGCGCTTCAATGCGCCGATAACGCCGCACCCTTGCGTATTACTACACCCCACGCCGCTTTCACTTTATGTCGTAGCTGGCACGGAAAGCAGAACCAGATAAACCACTGCCCTACAGGAACTAGAGCCACGCGCCGTTGCTTGCCGCAATTTTCACAAAACGTGCAAACCGAAACTTTAATAACTGGCATTTTCTTAGCCTTTCTAAAATCTTCTCCACAAAAAATACTAAGGTCGAACCTTATCTCCACTGCGCCGCTGCCGTGAAATCTTGGCTATCCGAACTCCATAAATGGAATCCAGATGCCAGATACCTTTTCGTTTGCCTATTTTCATTTGCTCGAATCCTTTTCTTCAGTAACCTGCTTGTTCTGTAAAATCATCTGAGGCTGTGCCACTGCTGCCGCTTTAATCAGACTCCGACCCTTCGCATAGGCCGCTGGTAGATAAGTCCAGCACGCGCCCGCAAACGCGAAGATGGCTATCTTCTGCAACTCTGTTAGAGTGAGAACATTGAACGCGGCGAGTAGAGCCAGAAGAGCCGATAGAGTCATACCGGCTCCGGTCAGCATAAACTCTGAAGTCGAAGTACCTGTTTTGATTTCTTCTGCCATCATTTTCCTTTCAACTTCTCGTAATCTTCCCCGACTCGCTGAGCCTCTTCTGCAATCCGCACTGCCCGTTTATTCAGTGAGTCCAGATCGTTTTTAAGTTCTTCTATAACGATGAAGAGCTTTGCTTGACGCTCGAAGATGTCTGTTTCTGTTTCGGGCATAGGACAAATAAAAAGCCCGCCGATGGACTCTAATTAAGAATCCACCAACGGGCTGGAACGATCCTGCAATGTCGTTCTTGACCTGTTATTAGTTAATTATCAATTCCAAGACACGCTGCGCGAGGACAAAGTGTTTTTGACGATTTTCGTAAAGTAGCTTTCTCAGCTTATCGTCTGCCTGTGCCAGGGCTAATAGCTCTAGCCTGATAGCTGTTAATTCTTCCTGACGAGCAAGGGCACGCTCTCCCGTTTCGCGCAAGGATATATTACCACGATTGTTAGCCTGTGGCTCAATAGAATTTTGTAGGGTTTCTTCTGCCACGCTCATCTAATCCCTGATAGCCTGATAGGGCGTCTAATATGTGTTAGACCGCTACAGGTATCCGTTTCTGCGTCCAACAGCCTTGATTGCAATAGTACATATCAACGTCGCGTCCGAAGTCTTGGGAATACCCACGCCCCTTGTAGTCCATTGGCTGCTTGCAAATTGGACACGCCTCGCGCGGTCTAACAACCACATCAACCTGACCCGCAATAACATCCTTGCCATCATTCTTTTCTGCGCTCATATTGTCCTTTCTCGCTCGGCGCGGGTTAATTCCAGCGTTATGTCGCTTTGCTGGCGATTCCATTCACTAATCGCCACTTCTAAATGTGGGTAGTGCGCCCCGCGTTGAGCTTGGCCGTCTGGACATCTGTGGCCGATGTCATAGTTGTCAACTATGCCCCTCTCAACAGCAATCACAGGTTGAGCGCCACATCGTTTGCAGGGCTTGAGTTTTTTCGACGCGCTGTCTAGCGACTCATTCAACTCACTCCGCAATTCCTCTATAGTTTCGGCTCTTATCATCTATCGCGATCCCTTCACTAAACTTTGAATCTCAATTTTCACTCGATACTGTCTTTTACCCATCGCCTCTTGTTTATATTCAAACTGCGCGGGGCTTGACGGGCTATCATCTACACCTAAGAGGGCTGCAATCTCGTCAACAATTCCCTTCATCGCGCTTCTGAGATTGTCGCCCTCGTCAAGCAACTTGGGGCCAATGCGGGTAAGAATCACACGACAAGGCAGGGCAATCTTGTTCACGCCTAAAGCGTTTCGCCATTCCATGCAGACCTCAAGCCGTTGCGCTGCGCGGCGTTTATGAACTGTTCGCCAGTGGTCGCGTCTATTAAGTTCGCTCACCGTCCTAATCGGTAAATCAAGAAATAATGTTTTGATTGTCTTGCTCAAACTTTCGCTCAATGCAAAAATGTTTTAGGTTCAGCCTGCACATAGCTTTGATGGCCTTGCCACTCGTCTCTCCACATGTTTTCAAAGCGCGTAAACTCACGAATGAACGACAATTTAATTGTTCCGGTCGCGCCGTTGCGTTGCTTGCCAACAATAATCTCCGCAATGCCCGCGTTCTCTTCCGTGCGACTGTACATCTCTTCCCTGTAGATAAAAGCCACCACATCGGCATCGTTTTCAATCGTGCCGGATTCTCTTAAATCGGAAAGCTGTGGCCGCTTGTCGGCTCGCTGCTCGGTGGCGCGCGAGAGTTGAGCCAAAGCCAGAAGCGGCACGTCAAACTCTTTCGCCAATCCTTTCAGTTCCCTGGAAATCTGCGAGACTTCCTGCAACCTGTTTTCCGCTTTGGGAACTCGCATCAGTTGAAGATAGTCAACGATGATGAGGTCAAGCCGCTTCTGAGAAGAGAGAAGCCTGCGACACTTGGCGCGGAGTTGCATCACGGTTAGCCCCGGCGTGTCGTCAATGAAAAGTGGATAGTTGCTCAAGGCTCCGCGCGCACCCGCGATCCGTGCCCATTCGTCGCGGTTGAGCATCCCCAGACGGAGCCGGTGGGCGTCCACCCGCGCCATGCTCGAAATCAATCTATCGGTTAGCTGCCCCTTGCCCATCTCCAAAGAAAAAAGTCCAACGCAAGCGCCGCCGCTCGCGGCGTTCTCCGCGATGTTCAGCGCAAGGCCGGACTTGCCCATTGACGGGCGCGCGGCAACAACAATCAAGTCAGTTTTTTGCAATCCCGCCGTGATGTGGTCGAGGTCAATGTAGCCGGTCGTTAAGCCAGTGATTGATTTGCCGCTCTCCCGGCGAGCTTGTGCGGCCTCGATTCGTTCATCCGCAAGCTGTGAGATTTTGGAGAGACAATCTTTCGCTCCCGCGTCACGAATGGAAAAGATTGCGCTCTCCGCACGATCAAGCAAAACATCCGCTTCATCCTCGGCGTCCAATGCCTCGCTCGTGATCTGGCTCGCTGCGCGGATTAGTTGACGAAGTTTCGCCGTCTCCGTCAAACGATCCGCAAAGTTTTGAATGTTGACGAAGTGTGGAAGGCCAACCACCAAGCTGGTGATAAACGAGAGTCCGCCAACCGACTCAACCTCACCTTGTTTTTCGAGTTCCGCACGAATTAAGACCTGGTTAATTTCAGAGCCTTTCTCGAACAGCGCGCACATGGCAAGATAAATTTTGCGGTGCGAAGGGACGTAGAAATGCCCTGGTAGCAAACGCTCTACAGCCTCGGCTATAAGGGCGTTGTCGAGCAAGATTGCGCCAAGAGTCGCGCGCTCGGCTTCTGCGTCGTTAGGCAGCGGTCGTTCCAACATTTGATCTCTGTCTACGTTCATCTTCAGCCCCTTCATGGTTACATTTCGCTAGAAATCGCTTGCCGTCTTTCCAAACTTCCCTTTGACCGCTGGAGTCGCAGAGCGCACAGGCGTCAATGTGGGTGAGTTTTGCTGGTGGTGAGTTTACGGACGGCGATCCGCGCGCGGCGCGGCTGCGCTGCTCCGCGTACATTCGGCAGATAGTCCCGACGTTTTTCGCAGGCGTGAGGTTGGCGTGGCACTGTTTGACGACGCTGCGGAAGAGTACAAGATCGTCAACGTCCGTCGCCTCAATCTCCGTCTGACCGGGAATGTGGGGAGGGTGTCCGTAGATTTCAGAAAAAACCGCAATGGCGGCGCATGCGCGTTGTTCTCTCTCTGAGGTAGTTTCTGAAGTAGTCTCTGAATCCTTATATTCGGGATTGAGATTGTGCATCTCCGTAGATTGAGATTCTTCATTTACGTAGATAGAGGTTGTTGATTTACGTATATTAGATTTCTTAATCTCTGGAAGCTGAAGTTTATCGAGTTCGGCATCAACTAATTCATGGTTGCGGAAGTAGAGCGTAATGCCTTTTATCTTGTCGTGGTAGCTGCAATAGAATTTCTGCTTTACCTCTCCCAACTCGTTGACTTCAAAAAGTACGTTGCTGGCTAGCGCCTCATCGTATTGCTTTTTTGAAGTGTAACGAACGCCAATAGAATCAAAGGCTGTGCGAAACTCTGCTGTGCTAAATCCTATTTCTTCAGTCCACGAATCGCCCTCTTTGTAGTGTGGTGAGTTCGGGCAAGGCTCCAAGAATTTGAAGAATCCCTCTGGATGCTTGGCAAACCAATAATCTAGTTGTTGCATGAGAATGCAGCCCGTCACGCTGCCCGCAAGTGCGCGTAGCGACTTGACGTAAGGGATAGAGTCTCGCGTGATCTGTAGTATCTTATTTTTCATCAGATAAGATGTCTGCCTGTATATCGTCTGTAATTCGCACCCGCAACCTTCTTGTTGCGCCTCATTGCATAGAAGCGTAGTCTGCCCCTGATAACTTCCCTGCCTTCAAAATCATTGATAGCCACTACAGAAAGACATTTAATGCGCTCGTTTGACAACTCAAGATCGAAAACATGCTTCTTTAGGTATCGGTTAAGCTGTTTGATTTGCTTCTCGTCGGATGTCAGAGTGAGGGCTTCGCGGATTTTAGCAACCTTTTGTTGCACGCCACCATTGCAAATAAATTCTTGGGCGACTCTACGTAAAATGTGATTTTCTAGTTCATGTTTGTGAAAGTCGTCTATAATTTTTACAAGCTTCTCGTCAAGTGCGTAATACTCGTCTAATGTAGAGACTTCAAATAAAGTAATGCGCTGCTCTACACACAGTTTTCGCTTGCAAGCGTCTCGGCGTACTTGGTCTCGAAAAGCGAAGGTTGTTCTGTGAAAGTGTGGGACATAGCGGTAGTGTTGCGCGCCCTGTATTTCAAAGGCGATTCGTAATTCAGGAAGGTAGAAATCTAGCTCTAGCCGCTCGCCTTCTGGCGACGTTAACCATGCTGGCCTAATGTTCCGCTTAATACTAAACCCGCCAAATTGTTCTAAGATTACTTTACCGACATTGCTCTCAAGTTTTGATGGCATAAAAGAGTCAACCCCCCGCATCAACCATTCCGCGTATCGCGTGCCTGCCAAGGTCACACGGTCGTTTGAAAACGTTGATGCGGAGGGTTCGCCCCTCAGATAAAAGCCATCTGACTGACACGCTCCGCTAAAAACGGAAAACGCCGTGTCGTGACCTTGGCAGGTAACTCCGATTATACTCTTTCTGAGGGAAGTTTCAATCACAGTCTACCTTTTCAAAAGGGAATTTCATCGTCTTCAATCCCCTCGTCTTTTGTGTCGAGTTGCTTGAAGTCTTTACGCATCCGTGCTAGTTCCGCGTCGGCAGGCGCGCCTTCAAGTTGTGGCATTAAATTTCCGGCTTCTTGTACGGCTGGGATAACGACATTCTCCATGCGCTCAAGTAGAAACTCTTCCTGAGCATCGAAATTCCACTTACCTAGTTTGTTTTGCGTGGGAGGTGGACATTCGCCCGGATCATCTCGCGTATAGACCTGTCGAACGCTTTCACCACCTTGCTTGACATTGAAGGCTGTCGCGTCGCCTTTCGCGTCGTACCACGCGGAGAACTCTATGGGTTGTGTGAAATCAAGATTCTCCGCTAACTTCATAAAGCGGTTCCCGGCGCGCGAGTTAAATGGAAGATCAAGCACGCACGGCACGCCAGCCGCATCAAGGTAGAGCTTCCAACCCTTGTAATGCGTGCCCTCATGTTCGCGTGCGTACCATTCGATTTTGCAAACGAGTGCTTCTACGCTTTTGTATCGCTTGATAAATTTGGCGATCTTCTCTTTTGAGCGCGGATGTTCAACCGTGATGGGTTGATAACCTTCGCGCTCTGTTTTTGATTCCGTGCAAATTGAGTTATGTTTGACTACTAGGAAAGTGGTTCCTGCGCTTGTCTGCTCTTGTAAGCCTTTCATAGATGAACCTTTCTTTTGTTGTTGGGTTGATTGAAACTCGCACGAGCTTCGCTTCATAAAATATTCAACTCTTATTTCGTCTCTGCAAACATCCCACTTTCAAGAACTACAATCCCGCAAAATTCAGCCAAGAATTTAGCTGCCAAGTCCTAGCTCCAAAGCCTGCCCGGCCTGCTCGTTGACTTTCGTTCGCGGGTCTAGCACGGCACACTTCAAAGTGATGTGGGCTTGCTCGTGCGTAATAGATGGATCGCCGTACTCAGCTTTAAGCCACTGATGAAATGGCACGACAAACGCCACATGGTAATAACCGTTTTGGCCAAGACTTCGCGTTCGTTTCCGCGCCTTCATCTTGACTTCCCACAACCCCGACAGCGTGCCGATGTGGGTCATTAGCTTTCGCTTCTCTTCCACAATGGAGAGATTTATGACCATCGGTGACTCACGATCAATGTTTTGTTTTCTAGCCTCGCTCATTACGTCTCAGTTGCGCTCCCCCTTTGGAGATGTTGTGGAAAGTTGAAAGCTGAGAACGAATCATCCAGCGGACTCGCTCCCAGGAAAGAAAATTCAAGACGGTAGTTGCGGCTACCGCGACCCTCCGAAACGTTCAAACTTCCAGCGGCTTGCTTCGTCGCTTTAGGTCAGCTAAGTGTGCGTCGTTTATAGGATACGAACTTCAAAAATCGTCGTGGTCGGTATAACCATCCGACTCGTCGGGAATGTGCGCCTCCGATTCTGCGTCTGCTTCTGGTAGAGCTTTCGGCATCTCCCACGATCTGGCCGGTGGAGTGTCGTTGTATCTGGCAACGCCAAAAGCTACGGCCTGGGAAACGGGAGTGATGCCGTACAAAGCATTGAGATGGAAGTAGCGAGTATTGAACTCCTTCCATTCAACGTCTTTCGGAATGTCTATGCGAATCATTGGCACGCCGAAAACCTGTTCCTCTCTCACACGACCGCCCAAGCGGACTTTGCCCATCAGTTCAAGAATGGCGAACTGATCGAATGACGATTTAGCTTCTGCTGTCTCTGGCATATTTTCTCCTTGCTCTGTTGCTCCCTTTGGAGATGGAAAGATTTTCAAAATAGATAACGAGAGCTTTTATGAGGCGGATATTTTCTATGCCGCTTCGCTCGTCTGCTCTAATCCAATGCGCCGTCAATCCTGTCCGATGCTGGCGTCAAACTTCTTTAGAGCGCGACGTGCCGCTAGAAAAGCATCGTGACCAACGGGATGACTGCCCTCTATTTGGCGCACGACAGTGCGAAGAGCATTAACCGGCTCAACTAACAATGCGACAAGTTTCTCCCGCGCATGACACCGGGCGCAGTTTTCAGGGTGTCCGCCATGTGGGTGCGGGTGCGGCACTGAAATCAACGCGCGGTCAACCGCTGCCTCTATCGCTATTCTCCGCTGTTCTTCCAAAGTTGGTTTAGCCATTGTTACCTCGCTCCAGCGCGGAGCATGACTACCGCCATCCGTGCAAATCTCCGAATGGGCGACAGCCGTTTACAGGGAGCAGCCACCGCCCTTATTGACCCAGGAAGCGTTTCCCTGCCCGCATCCCCAGGCTGAAGCTACTTAATCCCTCAAAAGGCGTATGGTCATAGATGCTTTCGTACCCTTGCGGGCAGTGGAGTCAACACGCATGACCACCGTAGCCTTGAGCCGGGTGTTTCGCTTCCGTGAATATCAATTCGTGCCAATACAGTCAGCGGTCTTTGTCGTCGTCGCTCAGTTTGCGGAGAGCGTCGTTAACGAGCGGCAACATGCCTTGCAGTTCTTCGTTAGTCATGCGCCGACGGTCGCACTCGGTATTGTTGTCGAGTCGGATTGTTACCATCACACCCTGCTCGTAGTCCGGGTGGAGGTAACACTCAATCTCACGCCTCTCGCGCTTCTCAAGGACGATCTGCTTGAGTTCGCTAACGACATTGCTCGCTCCTTCGAGCCTGCCCTTGTAATCCTTCTTGGCGGCCTCAAACTCGCTCTCGATTTTTTCGCGTTCCTCCATTTTGGTCGCCAGTTCCGAGCCTCGCGCCTGAATCTCCGGTGCGGTTAGGTCACAGTAGAGCGACCTCATAAATGTTTCACCCGTTGCTGTACTCATATATGCTCCTTTCAAAGTCCGCCGAGAGGCGGCTCTCACACCTACTTAAAATAGAAGGTTCTACGGCCTCGCTTCCCCTTCCAAAATGTTTACTGAGCAATCGCTTTCATCCGCTTCACATGCTCCACCAAAACTACTTCGGCTTACTCGTTACATCGGCGTACATCTCGTCCAGGGTCTTGAGGTATGCCGCCACACGTCCGCGCTCCGTCTCATCTGGAAATTCAGGCAGGAGTTTACGCAGGCTGGAAATCTGTTCGCGGATAGAGAAGCGGAGTCTTTGCTCTCGCGTCATAGAGTCTCTGTTACCATCTCCGCATTGGTCATGTATTGCCAATCCAGCGACTTGCTCCGGTGTCGGGTGAAGCAGCTTATCTTTTTCGTTGATCTCGCGCAGAGCATTAAAAATCCGGTCGGCGACTTCGCGGGTGATGCTCTGAGGGTGACTTTCTATCTCGTCATACAAATCATTTAAGACTTTGACGGCGGCTCTTACTTCCTTCTCTGGCGCATCAAGGGCATAATTGACCGCGTTGTCTAGTGAGGCTTTACATTGAGGCGAGTGAAAGTTTTCGACTGCACATGAGCGACTCACTAATATGCAGACCGAAGTGGATTGTTGAGCGTAGCCGGTTAAGGTCAATGCAAAAAGTGTTAAGAGGAATGTTATTTGAAATTGCTTCATTGAAATGTTCCTTTCATTAGTTTGAGCGAGGTGTTAGAACCTCACCTGTTAGCGTTTGAATCCCTTGTGTTCGCAGTAGTGACTCACAGATTTGCCTCTACTATCCTCTGCATTAAGAGAGGACAAACTGCGTTTCCTATCACCCTGCATGCCAGACTGTTCTTAATCGGTAGAGCGTAAGAGTCCGGGATAGATTGAAAGCGTGCGAGAGCGCGGGGTGTCATTGAAACAACTCTGCCCTGCGAGAGCCATGCTCTGAACGGATGCCTTGTCTGGCTCGCGGTGGTAGTCACAACGGGACTATCACCATCCATCACTGCCAACTCGCCTTCGTAGTTCGCAGGCTTGCCATCCACGATGAACGCTCTAACCTTGCGCGCGTCTCTAGTGTCCACCGTGAAGCACGGGCTTTTGTCTTCGCGTTGTGTCACCTTTGCGCCTTCGCTGTTTGTCTGGTCTGAAAGAATGAAAGCTCTTGGTATGCCGTTACCGTTGACCTTGATAGTGAATACCGGCTCGGCTTCGCCTCTGACAACGAACCTGTCATTGTCGGCATTGGGATGAGCGATGAAGGCGCGGGGCATGTGCGCCGGTCGCGTTATACTTGTAACCGTAAAGGCTGGCTCGCTTCGCGGTCGCCGAAGTTGAGCTTTTTGGACATTCTGGCTATCGTAAATTCCTTCCGCGTTCGTAATGCTTTCCGGCAGTCTCTTTAGTTGCCACTCCGCAAATTTCGATTCAGGCAGTGTGTGAATCAAATCCTCAATAGCCGCATACCAGCCATTCCACGCAGGCAAAAACATGTCGCCATGCTGCCTGTGTGTGGCCTGTGGCTTCTCTACTTTGCGAATACGAGAGGCGACAAGGATTAAGCGTTTACGAGTCTGAGGCACGCCGTAATCGGCGCTGTTGAGATGCCAGAAGCGGAAGTTATACCCCTGAGATTCAAGCGCAGCGCAGATGATGCGGAATGACTCAAACTCACGATATTTCCAGACGTTTTCCAGGGAGAACACCGGAGACTGTAGGGCAGTAATCGCTCTTGCTGTGGCCTTCGCAGTTTCAATATCTGTGAACTCTTCTCTGGCATCCGATTTAGCGACAGAGGCATTGACACAGACAGGCGAGGCATGAAGCCAGTAGGGTGATTGAAGACGAGAGTAGTCAACGTCGCAGACGCTTTTGACGATGACATTTTCAAGACCGTTCATCTCTGCGACCGCCGCTATCTCAGCACCAATCTCAACTCCCCAGATTGGCTCAAGGCCAGCCATCTGCGCGCCCGTGCCCGCTAAGTCTCCACCTGTAAAAAGAGATGCAAAAGTCTTCATAATTCCACTTGCTTGGTTTGTTATCTCCGCGTACCCGCTTCCTTAAGAGGTGCGGTTATGCCGCTTGGCACATTGGCCCACACTCAATATCTTCATCTGGAATTTCTAGCCCGACATCTGGCGGCAACTCGTCAAGAAAGGTTCGCTCACCCTTCAGTTGAACCAAGCGCACGCCCAATTTACGACTCTGCTCACAACGCCTTTGAAATACATCTGGAAAATGAATGCGCGTTCGATTCCAGTAGCCAGGAGACTTAGATTTCACGCAGCCTTTACAATTCGCATTGTCGAATCCAAGCGAGTACATAGCAGAAGGGGCAATGCCCGCCTTCGCCAGCACGTCAAAGCAAATCTGCTTAGTAACTCCCAAGTCAATCAATATCCACTCAACAAACAATTCTGGATTTTGCTGCTCAAACCTCCTTGCCCTGGCAATCTCTTTAGGGTCTGCCGTGTAGCCAAAGATGTGAACGTCTGCCACATCTTGAAAGTCAAATCGAGGAATCTTTTTCATCTCAACCGTGCAACGCGCGCCGCCTATGCCTGCCATGTAGCGGGTCTCTTCAAATACTTCGTCAATGTCCTGGTAGAGTTTTGAGCGAATCTGTTTGATGGGTCGTCCATACCAGCGTTCACAGTCCTTTAAGAATCTGGCGTTGTCCTCGTGTTCTGTTGAAAGCGTGTCACAGTTGACCACTTCGCAGCGGTCGCCGTACTTCTCAATAGTCAGCTTCGCAGCCACAGCACTTGCCTTGCCACAAGAAAACCATGCGACAATCCGACCTTCCCACAACGCGGTTTGTTTTGCTGTCTTGTTAACCATTTTTCTACGTCGGCGCATTCCCCACTCATGACCCTCTGCTTGCCTGCCAGCACCTCATCAGAGTTTCAACTGCTCTATCCTTCGCGCCCGAATCGAAGTAAAACCACAACAGGGTCAGGGCTGAATAGGCCGCACCGCATGCCTCGGTAAACTTGCCTTGCATGAAATAGACATCGGCTCTGGTCAGACGAGTCTCGCCTAAATTCGCATCATCGTTTGTCTGGCTGAAATACTCTTCGGCGTGGTCAAGAAATGCGTGAGCCTCTTCAAGCTGATTAAGGTCAACCAAGGCGTAAGCGATGTTGCACTCGATTGAAGCGCAGACTTGCCGCCCTTCCTCATCCGTTGGCTCTAGGCGCAACGCGGTCTCGTATTGCCTAATAGCCTCTACATTCCTTCCCAAAAGCCTGTACGTGCGCCCCAGGCCGCAATAGAAGTGCCTTCTGTACTTCGGCTCTGCTTTATCAAAGACGGGCTGTAGCCGTAAGTGTCTCCGTAGTGCCAGCTCATATTTGCCTTCGGCGCGAGCGGTGATGCACCGTCTGACAGAGCGGTTGAGCTTTAGCTCGACTTTGGTTTGGTTAATTACGTGCATACGGATTTCAGACCATGTAAACTCTGCGCGCCGGAATTGCCCGGCCAATTTCAAGGAGATTAACGATGAGAAGAGTCAAGCATCTTGTAATCGCTCTAGCCCTCGCACTGAGCGTGGTTTCGTCTGTGAAAGCAGGAGAGATAGAAGTTGGCGGCTTCTGTGATTCGCCGGAATGCGCCCAAGCTAATCCTGCCCCACAGGGATACTCGTGGACGTTTGTTGATGGCCTGTATTGGTTAATGTCCATCGTGTAACTTTCAGTAGCGGGCAGAGCCTTCAAAATGTCCACCCGCTACCTTCCTCGCGCGAGTGCTTTCAAAATCGCGCATTACCTCTGACTGCCGCTTAGGTACAATTACAAAAGGTGCGCTCTAACACAATGAGTTTTGAGAGCGGATTCTCAGCGAGCCATAAGCCGCGATTCTCACAAGGTTCTAGGTAAGAAAGCCGCAAGAGCATTGCTATACCGAACCTTGCATGTGCAAGCGCATGAGGCACTATTTGAGCCGCAACATTGAAAGGCGGATTCGTCACAATCCACTCAACACTAGGAAGCCGCGCCCATGAAGAACTTAAAGAAACATCTTCGGAATAATCACACTGTCGCAAAGGGTCAATGTCGTTAGTTTGGACTCGCACCACGCGGGGAGATTCAATCAAAGCAGGGAGCAGCGCGCCGCTGCCCGCGCAACATTCAAGTACGCGCCCGCTAATGGGTACGCGAGAACAGAGCGCGCGAGATGCCCATTCAGGAGTAGCGTAAAAATCGTTAGGGCGTCTTGCCATAGTTCAAAAGGAATCTGCGCTTTTCAAAGCGCGAGACTTTATTCGTTGACCGCTTTTCGTAAACCCTGACCGCCAATCTCATAGCCGCGCGGCTTATTAGCTTTTCTCGCATCAACCGCTGTTTTACTGATTCGTTCGGTTTCACTTTCTATTTCTGCAACACAGGCGAGTGCTTCGGTCTTGCCGTCTGCGCTCATTTTGCCGATAGCTTCCGGTGTGATTCTGCGAAGTCTGTCTCTAGCCATCTGTAAAATGCTGACAGGCTCTTCGTCGAGAAGTTCCAATTCCAGAGCGTGTCTCCAAATGATTCTGAATATCTTTTTGGCAATCTTTTTCTTGTGGCGTCTTGCGCCGTACATCAAAGCTACCGTCTCGCTCACGGTGTTGGTGGTAGGGTCGTCAACTCTGAGCATGGCCGTGAGTCTGGAATATTTGATTCCGCTGAACCTTGCCACTGGCCCCGCATCGCCATGTTGAAAAAGGTCGTCAACCTCTTTATCAATCGCGTATTCGTCCGGCGGCAGGATTTCTTTTGAATTTTCCATATAGCGAAAACTTTCTTTCAAATTTCCTTCTCATCACTACCCGCTGCTGCTACTCTTCTCACTGTCGGTAATCACTACCGATTAAGGCGAACAGTTCGCTGATGCGCGGCTCTAAAAGCCAAAGATTTTTGATAGTTAAATAACGAGAGATTCATTAGCTGTGGAATCCCCGCTTCCCACGCTGGCAAGCCGCTCTTCAGTTCCTAGCCGGATGGTGACTTTCAACTTGTCATCATCAATCCACTCAAACACCCGAACCTTCACGGCATCTGTTGTAGCAACTTCTGCCGCAATATCTTTCACGAATCGAGCGGTATAAAGCATGATGCCGAACTCTTTCAGACACCGCTCCACCCTGTCCGCTGGCACTTGAAAGAAGTCCTCGACTGTCTTGATAAGGTAATGCTTTGGCTGTTCCATCTTTACCTTTCCAGCGCGTTTAAGCGGGGAACTCTGCCGTTAATGAATCTCTTCGTTATTACCAAAACCGTTCCTTGAAAACTGAAATAATTGCTTGCGGCTAGTCAGGAGTTAGAGGCACGGCACTAGCCGCTTTGTATTAGCCGTGCGAGCAAATCGAACTGGACTGTAGAGCTATGACCGATCCCTACTATCAATTTCGGGCACTGGCTTTCCATAGCTGCCCAAGCCTCCGAGCCGATACTTTGCTACAGCCCATAAATTGTCAAACTTACTCAGGGTCAGAAGTCTCAGGACGTAATACCCACCGCTTCAACCTTAGCTTTATCGTGGTTCCGACCCTGAAAATTAAAAGAACTTTGTGAGAGCGAAGCGAAAGAAACTTGCTTGTTATCGCTTAAGTGGTTGCCCGCTAAAGCGAGGCTGAAAGTTTCGCTCTAACCGCACCCATGGTCGCCTTCTTCGGTATTGCAGCCGTGTTGTGCTGCACGCCTTTTCCATGAAGCGGCTTCGCTGGCACTTAATGCCGCGCTGGTGTAGTCAGCCTGCATTTGGATATAGGTTTTGTAGTTGATAACCACGCTGACGGGTTTATCGCCGTCAAGTAAAATCGTAACTGGCGAAAGCTGTTCTATCTTCTCTACGCTTAGTCGGGTGAACTTACTCGCACTGAGATAGCCAACATCTTTTAGGTCAATCATCTTTTACCTCGTGGAAGCGATTAAACGGAGACCTAAGATTTAATCGGCACGGTCAGTCGTCTCTCCTTAAAATCAAATTCCTAAACACTTGTTTCCCTATCCAATACAGACCATAGCCTGCTAAGAGAGGGACAATGACAGCAGTAAAAATGAGTGCCAGTTGAATCATTGATTCTTCATTAGCCCATTGATAAGTTCTAGCTTTTCAAGTGTAGTTAAGTATGCTTCTTCGTAGCCTTCGCCAAAGTTTTTACCGAGAGCATTTCTGACCGAGGGTGTTAAGGAGCGATAGCACCAACGGCAAAATGATTGCCGACTTAACTTTGACTTTCCGCACTTGCAGATCGTTGAATTAAATTCACTCCATATATCGCTTAATTGAGACATTGATTTTCACCCAAACAGATAATGAAACACCCTTTTCCATCGAGGCATCCGGCATTCTCTGCAATCACAAACAGGATCGAAGTTATATGTAGAATGCAGAGATGAATTTAACTGCGCCAAATTGATGTAGCCTCCGCGACGGTGGTTTGAGCCGTTGATTGTTTGTTGAGTCAACATGAGATTTATTAACCTACAAGGCTCAAAGTCAGTGGCTCATTCAAACATTGAAATTCACGCTCAAATTTCTCACGAACCTCAATGCCTCGCTTTTGTGTGCGGAGGTCTTCTATCTCTCCCGCTAAACGATCACGGTCAGTATCCAGGCGTGATAGCTCGTCTATTCGAGAGGAGATGATTTGTGATAGCTGTTGAGAGTTCATAGAAAGTTCCTGTTTTGCGCTGTCAAGCCATGTGCTATTGACCGGAAACGCTCACCCAAGCAATCGGCTTCCATTGCATTGGTTCAATGAGTCCCTTTTTAACAAGATCGTGAAAAGTGATAACTCGAACCTCTTGTTGATTGTCGGACATGCGTAATTTGCCGCTTGCATCACGATAGATAGTTGCGCCGCTTCTCAAGCGTCTGAGTAATGCCTTTTTATGAGAGTTCAGTTTCATCAAAGCTTCGGCGGAGACTCCTGCTTTTAAGCGCCCGCTCTTTTCGTTGGCATCGAGTGGACATGATCTATAAATGCGCTCGTGTCTGCCGTGCGACACCATCTATAACCAGCCCCGTTGCCGGGCCGAGACGAACCGAGCTTTACGCCGCACGTCTCGCACCACGTTTGTTTCCTGCCGCCCGCGACTTTACGCACCATGCGGCACCCGTTCGGCGCGGTGTACTCGTCAAGGTAGTAAAGGTCTGTTTGGTTTAAGTCAGCCATTTTGATTTCACTGTTTCCAGAGATGGAGAGAGCTTTTATGCCGTCTCTCTTAAATCATCGAAGAAATCCGTTAGCTCGTTGACGAACCTTTCTAGCTCGTCTCGACAAGACGCAAGATCGTCTCTGAAATTAAATTGCTCTTGTTGAGTCATTCCAGCGGAGAATGAAACGGCTCCGCCTTTTGTTTTAATTTGATAAATAACTTCCTGGATAGGTGATAGTTGGCTACGTTTACTAGGCTTTGGTAGTGGAGCTTTCTTAATTGATGAAATGTTTGAGCGTACTGTTTCTCTTTTCTTCTCAGGAAGAGAGTTGAGAGTCTTGGCTGTTTCGATAGCTTGCTTTTGTGGAGCGTCTTTTAGTTCTGGATAAGTTTCTACTGCTTTGACGTGGGCTTTAGCGTTGTGAACAGTGGAGCGCGGGATGCCTACTCGCTCGGCTACCTTTTCCTCGCTGATGGCCTTCTCAGGTCTGCCGATTTTAGGGGTATCCGACTTTTCGTCAGACTTTGACGGAAATTCACTTTGGATAATCTTTTCAGCAACTTGCGTTAATCGGACTAAATTTTTAGAGACTTCAAAAGGTGTTAAATCTTTGCGCTGTAAATTCTCTTCTAATTCAATCTCGTGTCGCTCATCTTCGGTCAGATCGGAGTACGGGCGACAATCTATTTCAGTCCATCCGAGACTTGTACAAGCGACTAGTCTTCTCTCACCTGCTACTAGATTATTTTTATCATCCACTATCAGGGGATGGAATAATCCGTACTTGGCGATGCTGGCGGCCAGAGCTTCGATATTGCCGAAGTCTTCTCTGCGGCGAGTGCCTACGTTTATATCGGAGACTGCGATTGATTGGACGTTCACGCTGTTAGCCTTTCCTCGTCTTCAATGCTGGCAAAAGGGCGTCCGACCTCCGATACAGAAACGTCCAAGTATTTAGCTAACTTGATTCTGACTTCTGGATAGACGAATGGCTCACGGCGATTAACAACTCGGCTTATGACGCCGGGCGTTGTTTTCCACTTGCGCGCCAGTTTCACAAAGTTGTCGCCGTTCTTCATTACAGAAATCTTGATGTCTAGCGGTGAAAGTGGCATAGTCACTCCTTTATCTAGCCTGCTCTTGCAGGTGTAATCTAAGGATAATGCAACTAGGTTGCAATTGTCAAGAAGAAAATATTGTGTCTGAGAATTTGCCTCACAAATCAGGTAGGAAACGGCAACACAAGCCCGTATCGGAAGAGGCTGCACGGGTAGGCGCACGGATTACTCAAGCGCGCGGCAAAACACCGCTCACGAAAGTAGAGCAGGACTTATCTATTTCGCACCAAGCTTTGTCGAAGATAGAAAGCGGTAGGTCTAACCCTAGCGATCCTAGAACCAAGCGAACGCTGATGCGTTTGGCAGAATATTATAGAGACGATTTTGATCTTGACTGGCTAACGCCCTACGCAAGCGGCAAAAAGCCAGCGCAAGATAAAAGACCAAAGGACAATCTTCTAAAGTTCCCTGACGCACAGCAGGTCAAGGCACTTCCTATTCCTATCATCGGACGGATCGCAGCCGGAGAGCCGATTGAAGCCATAGAGGAAGATAAAGATAAGGTTGTCTATATAGCCGAAACAGAGCTAGAAGGTATTAACAATCCTCGCGCGTTGCGCGTTGTAGGCGATAGCATGAAAGGTCTGTATATTTTGCACAATGACCTAGTTATCATCGGAGATAGCTCTATCTATCAAAATCGTATTGTTGCTGTGTATGTAATTGAGAACGGCAATTATTCCGGCACACTCAAGAGATGGAAGCGGAGAGGCAGAAAAGTTGAATTGCAGCCTGCTAATCCTAAATATAAATCCAAAACATTCACCTCACAGTCAAAGATAACACTTGAGGTCTTTGGAGTAGTGTTCAAGCTACTGCGAAATTATGACTACTCAAGACCTTTAGACAGCGAGGCGTTTGGGGCGGCAGTTGGAGTACCGGGCGCAGAGGGAGCAAACGAGGATGACCTGTTTGTGGTGTAATAAAGAATTAAAAGTCGGAGAGTTTGAGCGGGGGAATCTTTGTTCGGAATGTGAGCAGGTTTCTACAGGGATACCGAATTTATCAAGTGAACAGCTTGACTTGCTGCCCTTTGGGTTAATCGAACTTGATAAGACCGGAACTATTGTTGCATTCAACGAATCCGAAGAAAGGTTATCGCTCCGATCTAAAGATGAGGTTATCGGAAAGAACTTCTTTGCCGACGTAGCACCGTGCGCGGATGTGCAAGACTACAAAGGTCGGTTTGATGAATTTCTGAGAGGGTCAAAGCTATCGGAACAGTTCGATTATATTTATTACTTTGGCGCTCGTGCTGTGAAGGTTCAGCTTACTTTCCTGCGCGTCAATCAACGCCTTGCTCTTGTTTTAAGTAAAAGAAATGAACGATAAAGGAGTCCTCACAATGAAGAGATTGGTAACGCTATTTATAGCAATCTCAATCTGTAGCTTGTTCGTCTTTGCTCAAGAGCAGGAACATCCGGCAGTTGCCATTAACTTTAAGGACTTCAATAAAAAGCCGATCAACGGCACGCTTGTCAGTTTGGACTTGACGCAAATTTCAGTTGAGACGGATGATATTCACCACCTCGGACTAAAGATTGATTTACGACAAGTGGCAAGTATCATCTTCTTCGATATTCCTCTTACTCTCAAAACTGATAAGCCAATTTCCGATAGCAACTCGAAAATGGTTACTTGCGGTGCAACATCTGTAAAGAGGCCGGAACTGCGCGGGCTTAGGCTGGGGATGAGCATCAGCGACGTGAAGACGGCAAAGCCCGAACTGCGCCTCGTCATTGATGCCCCTGATAGCGTAGGCCAGCAGACCGCTTTCGTTGTAGGCGCGGAAGAAGGAGTCCGTTCACTTGATTTAGAGTTTTTAGATGGTAGCCTTACATCCATCAAAGTAACCTATGACCATTCTGTTTCGTGGAATAATGAGCAAGAATTTCTTTCACGATTAGCAGACGCTTTCGGATTGCCTACGCCCTGGAATGGCTATTTGAAGTGTGAGGGCTTGAACTTAGTTGCTGACTATAGCTACGGGATTGCGCCGAAAATCCGCTTGTACGACCCAAACTCTAGCCAAATAATTAAGAAGCGGCGCGCGGATACTGAAGAGAAGAAACGGCGGGAATTTAAGCCTTAGCCGCCAGCGGTTGGATTATATAAGAGAGATGCGTTCTCTAATCTTTTCTAAACCAATTCCAGATAGATAAAATCCAGAGGAAGCCTAATACAATGCAAGTACTGATGTTGATCGCCGCAGTGCTTGGGCCATTGCCATCGTTAATTAAAGTGGTAAGAAGCTGGCGTGCAGAGAAGCCACTTAGAAAAGAGAAGGCAACTGTTAGGAAAACTGGTAAACGAACTTTCTTCCAAGCATACTGGTTGCAACTATTATTCATTGCCTTATCTGCCTCTTTGTTGATTTGGGAACTTTCCAGACCCGGCCTGCCTGATAAGTTCTCTGTTCTAGTCATAGTCATTAGCGTGGCCTCCATACTCTTTCAATGTGTAATTATCTTGATCTTCCAAGCGGTCGCTGCTATCCGACGCGCGCTCATTAGACAATTAGACGTAAACGATACTGTACTTATAGCCTTCAAATCAGTCTCAACAGCGATAGAAGAAATTGTTACTCATATTCCCGATGAGCCTCAAGGCATAACCAGCAAGCTCCGATCCACTCTAAAGAATTTGCTTGGTGACTAAAGCCCTTTCTCGCTGAATTAAAAGTTCCTCTATAGTCCGCTTCGGACTCCACATCTGCCGCGTTAGAGTTCTCGTCTTTCAAAAGCTCAATAAATCTGAGCCTCCTAATTATTTTCGCATTTTATAAAATAGTGCTTGCTATTGCAACCTAGTTGCATTATACTGCCTTTGCACTTGCAAGAGAAAGACAGCCACTAGCAAGTAATGTTTCGCAAAAGTCTTTGCAAGAGGCCATATGACCAACATTCCACAAGAGCATCAAGGAGATGGCACCGTGACAATTATTAAGACAGATAGTCAGGATGGCACCACGCAGGAAGTTGATGTTCACCGCTTCAAAGATTCTGTCAGACCCTACTACGCCGACCCCGAGAAGGCGTTGTCAGCGTTAATGGACGGACAGACGGTGCCAACGCCCTTTGCCTACTTTGAGATTGCCAACCACCCTGTAGTTCCCTGCAAAAGAGGCCAACAATGAGCGCGAATCAACAGATAACAAAGACGGTGAAGAATGATGGCAGCGTAGCGACTATAGAAATGCGTCAGGCTGTCCGTGAACTTGAGTCTGAGCCGGGCTACTCAACCGACTTGGTCAAGACGTGGCTTAAACAGGGAATGGTACTGAGGACAAAGGATGCAACTTATCAGCTTCAGTCTGATGAAGAAACGTTCTGAAAATAACCTTTGGAGAATAAGTTATGAGAGCCACTCGCCACTTACCAATCGCAACCGAGCAGAGACTTTCTGACCGCTACGCTGATCGTCGTATCTGGAACATTGATGAAGTAGGGATAGGGCAGAAGGTGGAGCAAATTGCGACGGGGCGCATCGTGACAGTCCTGGATAAGCGACATGATTGGTTGGAAGTTAGAAGGGCAAGGGGTCAAGCGTTCATCAGAAAAGTCTCCTGCTTTGCGCGATTAGAGGCGGTGGCGGCATGACGACATTAAGCCAGGCGCATTACGTCGAAATTAAATGTCCACGCTGCGAAGCATGGCTCAATTTCCTTGTCGGCGTCGAACATGACGGAGACGAGAACGGCGTCTATTCAAACCTTGCGGCTGAGTTAGAAGCTCAGAGTTGCAACTGTGATTTAGACGACGAAGAGATCGAAGAAGCAGGGCGGATTGCAAAGGACGAGTACGAAACACCTGAACGTCCCGCCTTTCCCGTGTAACGCTGGCGCGCGGCAAACGCCCTTTTCACCTGCGGAGGACTGTATAGCAATGAAAACAATCACAATTAAAAATCAATCCGAACTTGATGCCCTGCCAGATCGCTTTGAAGAGTACACCGTAATTCATATTAAGGGTACACAGAGGGTGATTGTCCGACGGGCATGGGAGAACTCGTCTGTCGTGGCACGGGGGAACTCGTCTGTCGTGGCACGGGAGAACTCGTCTGTCGAGGCATGGGAGAACTCGTCTGTCGAGGCATGGGGGGACTCGTCTGTCGAGGCACGGGGGAACGTTTGCGTTCGTCTCTATTCCGACGCCGCTACTGTTTTATTGTTCGCCTTCGCCGTTTGCTTTGCGATGGTCAAAGCGAAGATTCAAAAGAAATCAAAGACCTGCACTGTGATCGTTCCCACCATCGCAGAAGGGCTAGAGGGTTGGCTAGAAAACAACGCTGTAGCACCGAGCGGTAAATCTATAATCCTCTACAAACGAGTTTCCAAAGATTTCAAAACCCAAGAAGGGGCTGAAAGAGAAACCCTGTGGGCGATTGGCGCAACACTAAAGCACCACAGCCCTGATCTTGAAAGCGCAGAATGTGGTGGCGGTAAATTTCACTTCTGCTCACGTCCCTACTTCTGCGATGAGTTTCGCTCAACCGCTGGCGATAAACACATAGCCTGCCAAGTGCCACTCAAGGCGTTGTACGCATGGCCGCGCCCGACCTATCCGCACAAGATCGGCGGCACAGAGGCGAAGGTCTTATATGTGTGTGATCGCTTCGGAAAGAAAAACTAAGCCCGTACTTTTCTCCCACACTCTAAAGGAACGCTAAACAAATGAGTTCTCTTTTCATCCACAAATCAGACGAGAGACTTTTCAAACTCTGGAAAGAGAGTGAACGCCGGAATCTACAATCTCGGCAAGTAGAAGAGAATACTTTTGAAGTCTCATCTTTCACAAGGAAAAGTCTCTGGCATCGTGTGGAAGTAGTAGGCGATGAAGCACGATGCTCATGTGAATCAACCGTTCCACAATGCACTCATATCTCATTAGTATTTTCTATTCTCTTCCCTGCCACTTGTTATCTAGCTTGGGTAAATCAGGAGCATGCGGAGTGGGCAGAGAAAGAGTTTAAGAAGAGGATGAAATTAACTTCCAGGCTTCGCGGGCAGTGGAAAACTTTTGGACTAGAAAAGGTAGTAGCGTAAGGGAGCAATCCGAATCTAAAATGATTGAACCAACAATTAAAACAGAATCTTTGACGGTCTATCACGGCGACGCTTTTGAGGTCATACAACAACTCAGAGGTGGTCATGTAGATTGCATTATCACAGGCCCGCCCTTAACTCTGCTTTCCATAGTTAAGCGATTTGCAGGCAAGATAAAGCCTTTCACATTCGGCAACGTAGTCGTCCGAAAGGCAATGGATCGGCGTGATTATTTTAGTGCCGTGCGGATTGGTAATTGTCTTGAATCCTGTTTCCTTAGTCTTATACTTTCGCCACTGAGACTTCAAAAAGCGAACCTCTTTAATTATTTCAGCCTGCCTTTTCTTTACACGCAAGAAAGGCTATGCAGAACGTGAAGGCGCAAGAAGATTCTTTGAAGGTGGCTATTCAGATGTTTTTCCATCTCTCATTGAAATGGTGAAAGCGCGTGATCCTGAAACTTTAGCAACAGAGTTTTTTACTCAGCTTGAACGGCTGATGCCGCAGGAGTTTTGAATCTGGAACTGCGAACCGTTGAATTATTTGAAATGTTAGTTGACGCTCTCAAGTCTGATGTGGAGTGTGTGGTATGAGATGTTTTATCGGCTGGCATAAGTGGGATTACTTCATAGCTAACGGGAATAGCGGTCTTGAGGTCGTTCGCGTCTGCTCTCGCTGCCAAGATACCCAGGCATGGTTTGCTGGAAGAAAGCGATGGAGTTTCACACTTGAGTGCGGCGACATCGTAGCTCAGTCAATCGCAAAACGGATTCTGACAAGTGGAGTACGGAAATTTTAACCATCGTAACGTCGCGTCCACCCCTACTACTTAAGGAGCAGTAATGAGCGAACTATTAAATGAAAAGTTACTTGAACAGAAGATGCGGGCTATCGCAGAAGAGGTTTATCGTGAGAGCGCGTTTATACATCCGCCAGCGCCCGTTGCGAAGAAACTTCTGACGGCTCAAGAGGTCAGCGAAATCACGGGCTGGCACATCAATCACATCTACAGACTTATTCGACAGAACCGACTACCCAAAGTGCCTAACCTGGGGCGGGTTGTTCGCTTTGACCCGGAAGTAATTGAGAAAATCAAGGAAAATGGTTTGCAAGACTTGGCGGCATGAAAGATAATCCACGCTCATGATAAAGCGTCTTGGAAAAGAGAAATACCTGGTCAGAGTGTCGCTTGGCACGATCAATGGCAAGGTCAAACTCCACAATCGAACCATCTATGGCAAGCGCGAGGAAGCCGAATCCTATGAGCGCAAGATTATCTCCCAACGTAAACAAGGACTGCCGATCACACCAACCAAGCTAACTCTTGAGGTTTATCTAAAAAGGTGGCTTGATAATCGCATCTCCAAGAAAGTGATTCGCCCGAACACGGCAGAAGAGTACGAGAATGTTCTAACACGTTATGTCATTCCGCGATGCGGCTCAACTAAATTAGCTGACATCCGTTCTTCTCATGTAGAAGACGTGATGGAATCCATGACCGAGAAAGGCTTAAGTCCTAATACGATTCGCCATTGCGTCACGGTCTGGCACTCAGCCTTGAAACGAGCTATCAAGCAGGGATTGATTCACGCCAATCCGATAGACGCGGTAGAACTTCCGGCCAAACAGCGACCACAGGTTCGAGCGTTTAATCGAGATGAAGCATTGAAGTTTTTAGATAGCTCGCGGGAAGACCGCTACCATGTTCTTTTTAACCTTGCCCTCTATGCCGGGATGAGGCCGGAGGAATTGGTAGGACTTCAGAGAGCGAATGTTGATCTCAAGGCTTCTATTATTAAAGTCAGAACCGTTATTGTTTGGCTCAAAGGCTCTCGCTGGGAATTTTCGACACCTAAAACCAAGCGAGGCTATAGAGATATTCCCATTCCGAGATTCGTCTCTAATCTATTAAAGGAACACATGCGCCAGCAATCGGAGCAGAGCATGAAGGTCAGGCGGTTCTACCGGGACGATCTTGACTTGGTTTTCGCAGACCGTCTTGGGCTTCCCCTCAGATATGAGCATATCAATGAAGACCACATTAACCCGATCTGCGCTCTTGCGGAACTAGGGCACGCCAGCCTCTACACCTTTCGTCACACGTTTGCCTCCCTACTGTTAGAAGCCGGAGAGAATGTCAAGGTAGTAAGTGAAATGTTGGGACATGCCAGCGTCGTTATCACAATGGATGTATATCAGCATGTCTTACCTTCTATCAGCGAAGGCGCTAGTCGTAAGCTCGAAAAACTGTTGGAAGTCTCAGCACCTTTGCACTAATTTTGCACTTTCAGCAATGGGCAGCGATTAAAGAGTAATGAAACACAGGTTGACAACAAGGGGGCGCGCAATATTTATACTTTTCCCTGCCACACTGCTATAATGCGAGCCAGCTAAGGCCAGCCCCGCTTAAAGCCAGAATTTGATTGCAAGGAGTTTCGACCGGAGGCGCAACCCTCCCGGCGCGAGCAGGCATCAAAGCCTTGCCGCCGAAAAGATAGCCTGAAGCAATCTGCTTTGACCAAACGGCGTGCGCGCCCCTCTTGATCATTTGAAGATTTCCAGCCTTGCTCGATGCGCGGCAACGAGTAAGAGCACAAACTCCTCTTAGCGAGCGGCAACTTCTCAACCGCCCAAGTATTAACGTAAGTTTTTGGAGGCTTTTCACCATGAATAATCGCTTCTCCCGCTTTATGACAGCCCTTGTCCTGGCCCTTAGTCTGTGGACGAGCGCTATCAACGCCGTTGCTGTTCCGGCTCGTAGTCAGCAACAGGATCAGCAGACGACCGCAGCGCAACAGGATTCTAAAAATAAGCAAGACAACAAGACGACGCAGACTGCCGCTCCTGCTCCGCCGAGCAACGGCAACGGCAAGCCGCTCGCACCCGATGAAGACCCCGCGCTCATAGGCAAGCGCAAGATCAACGGCGGCTTCTTCTCGTGGATGGCAGGCGGGATGGAGAAAGAGGTCGCGCTGGGTCGCTACCTGGCAGCAGAGATAGACAGAGAGGCGAAGTTCATAGACGACCCTGTGATTACGGAGTATGTCAACCGTGTAGGCCAGAACATCGTTCTACATTCGGACGCCAAAGTGCCTTTCACCATCAAGGTGATTGACACCGATGAAGTCAACGCCTTTGCGCTGCCGGGCGGATTCTTCTACGTCAACAAGGGATTGATTCTGGCCGCAGACAACGAGGCGGAACTCGCGGGCGTGATGGCGCACGAGATTGCCCACGTCGCTGCGCGCCACGCTATGGAGAACCAGGCCAAGGCCACGCTCGCACAGTATGGACTGCTTGCCGGTTCGATCTTCCTGGGCGGCATTCCCGGACTAATCGTCAACAACGCGGGGCCTTTCGCCGCGCTGCTGGGCTTTATGAAGTTTAGCCGGAGTGCGGAGTCTGAGGCAGATAAGCTGGGCGTGCAGTATCTCTACGCAGCCGGTTACGACCCGAACGCGCTGGCGACGATGTTTGAGAAGCTATCGGCGCAGAATAAGAAGAAGCCCGGCACTATGTCCAAGCTCTTCGCCTCGCACCCGCAGCCACCGGAGCGGCGCGCTGCTTCGCTCTCGCTCGTGGCGCGTTTCCCGGAGCGCGATGAGTACATGATTAGCACTTCCGAGTTTCAGAAGGTCAAGGCTCGATTGATGAGACTGTCTAACGCGCGTGCCACGACAGCCGGTAATATCGCATCCGACGATGATGGGACGCCCGGACGCCCGACGCTCAAGCGCCGCCAGCCGCCTGCGCCTGACTCAACCGGAACTTCCGACAGCGGCGAGACTCCATCCGAGCAGAAGCCGTCGGACCCGCCGAAGCTGAAGCACAACACGAGTGATGCGCCGACGACCCAACCTTCGACGCAGCCTAAGTCAACGCCTTAAACGTTGACTGATAGATGAATGAAACGAGAGGCTCTCTAGTATCAAATGCTGGAGAGCCTCTTTTTTGAAAATCCCTCTCGATTTGCCGTTTAACCTTATGCGCCGGTCAGGGATTTAGGTATATACTGTCCTCGTCTCTTTAGCGCTCCTTCTAATAACTGCTTTGAATCAGTCATAACTAACGTGAGTTCGACGTAAGGATGCAGAAAGGAGAACCCCAAGCGGTAAGATGTGGTTGACCAAAACTACATCATTTCGCCGCGAAGGAGTTCTCCCGATGAACATTCTACTCGTGTTTTGTG
>JAVHWL010000056.1:0-27808 GCA_032159825.1 Acidobacteriota bacterium | reverse complement strand
AGAAATGGACGATGCCAATCAGGAACTGGAGCGGTGCGATGAACCAGTTTGCGATATTGTTTGAAGGGCGAGTGCCGATTGCCGGACTCAGCTCCAACTCACTTACACAGAATGCTGCTTAGGGCCTTATTGCCTGCTAATCTGTGAATGGCCTTATCTGGCGCGGCTTGCACGCGAGAGTCGCTGGTTCTCACGCTGCATTGAAGCCTTACGTCGAGTGGTTGATCTGTTCGTCCATTTCTACAATCAGCGGCAACTGCGCAAATGGCAGCATCCGCATTATCCGGCGCACACCATAGGTCCGTTGCCTATTTGCCTTTAGGCACTCCCAAAATACATCTTACCTTCACTTTTACAAGCCTCCATGTTCTAATGTCCCGCGTTCGTCCTCATTTCCTCGAAAGCTAGCAACTATCAATGGAGCACTTATCTAAAATAAAAACAGACACAGTAATGCATGCTAATCGTTTAATGGATTTAGGCGTGGCTATTCCAGATATTTGCAGGCGAATAGGGATTGACGAACAGACACTAGCTCAATGGCAAAAAGAGTACGATGATAATGTCGAGAAACGTGATACGGGGAAATTACCTCCGATACATCGGATACATTCCAAACGTTTCTGGCTATTTGAAATATGGGATGAGTATAGAGAGACGTTCAAAGCTTTAGTTGCTCATACGCTGATTTTCGCTCTGTTGTTGGGACTCTTGGTTTTATCTCACATCGTAATAAATCATTTAGATTATCCACCAGAAAGAAAAGAGCTTTTTGACAAAATTCATTACGCTGGCTATGTGGCTGTTTTAATAGTCTTCTTGATAAGTTTTATAATTAAGCTGATGGCGTTCGAGTATAAGGGGATGAAGAAATGAGCATCCTATGGCCAAAACGAGAATTCTCTCTATATGAGATCGTGGCTTTCTTGCGAGCGTTTCACACTGGTGGCCGTAGAAAGCAGTGGTTTGTTTATGCCATAACCATTATTGCCATCTCTCCACTCTTATTTATGATAATTAGCCCTTCTGTTAGTGCTTTAAACAGGCTAATCCCCATAATTATCTCTCTCGTTGTTATATTATTAGTTCTTCCCCTTGCTGTTGATTACAAGGTCTCAGTGGCAGTGATTATTCAACTCTTAAATTGTTTCGTATTGATTTATCTTCTTGCCGGTAATTATCTACTCATAATTATCTTTGCTATTTTCTTGTTGTTATTTTTGCCCATCGTTTTATTTTATCCAGAATATAGTAGAAGGCATGGATTTGAGGATGAAAAGTCAATTAGCATTCAATCGACAACAACACACAAAGCCGAGAGATAGACGCTGGATTAGAGGAGAGTTATAAACAAGAGCGAATATTTGGGGAATCGAGTACGCCCGTTATTGACAAGGATTCACTCCCGGGCGTTTGCTCATGCAGGGTGAGGGCGGATGAGCCAGAGGCTGAAAGTCTCCGCCCCCTCACAAGACGTTTCCACAAACGAATTGTGATGGAATGAAACCGGCGAGTCCTCACCCCTCGCCGGTGTCGCTTTTTATTTCGAGAGCTTGACTAAGAGCTTGGCAACTCCCTCGTGGGGTGGTGAGCTGTAAGAAAATCTTTGTGCTTAGGATGGAACTCTGTCGCCGCTTTATTTAGAGACGCAAGTCTGGATATAACAACATCTCCGATTAATTCATTCATACGTCCCCAGGTCTGATCCCATGAAGTCTGCGACAGAAAAACATCAACCTCGCGCATACGTGCCGCTGCATCCTCATTCATCGCAGCCTCTACGCTCGCGACAAATCCGCTTGCGTCGTCCGCGATATGAACAAGACCATGTTCTCCGTAAGGACGTACTACGTCGCGGATTGAAGTTGAAACCACAGGACAGCCTGCGGCCAAATATTCCGGCGTCTTGGTCGGGCTGATGAAGCGCGTTGATTCATTACGCGCAAACGGCAGCAGTGCCACATCCCAACCGGCCAGATACGAAGGCAATTCGTTGTAAGACTTTCCGCCAAGGTAATGAATGTTCTCGCGCCGGGGCAAATCCGCCGGGTCAATTTTAACTACGGGGCCAACTATAACCAGATGCCAGTCGGGTCTTGCAGCCGCGACCGCTTCTAACAATTCAATGTCCATCCGCTCGTCTATGACGCCAAAGAACCCTAAGCGCGGATGCGGAATCTCTGCCTGGTCTGCGGGCTCTTCCACGACAGAGCGGGCTTGCGCAAAGTGCGCCGCGTCTATGCTAGAGGGGAAAGCGTAGACGTTTTTGTGCTGGTGACGTTTGACTTCGTAGAGACTCTGCCCGCCTGTGAAGACCAGGTCGGCGCGATTGAACAACTCTGCCTCGCGCTCTTTCAGAGCAGGCGGTGCTCCCTTGAACGCAGACAATTCATCCATGCAGTCGTAAACAATTGCGCTCCCCTGCAAGTGGTTCGTCCAGCCAATCGCCATCGGCGTGTAATACCAGAGGATAGGAGAAGTAATTCGATGCTTTGCGTAGAGGTGATCAATCATCGCGCGCTGTACAGATTCGAGAGCGTCTGCGCCTTCGAGTTCTTTCGGCAGGCGTGGCACGACGACGTAAACTCCGCAATCGCGCTTACTAATGTCTAAATGCATACGACCTTCATCGAAGATTGGCTCCTCAACGAAGAAGACGCGCCGCTCTTTGGCAAAGCGGCTAAGGAGGTGCTGAGGTCTCTGATAAACGAAATCCCATCTGAGATGTGAGAAACAAATTAAATCAATGTTGGGGTCGAGCGCAGATACACGTGGAGGATATATGCTTGGCAAAACGATGTTTTCTCGGGTGCTTACCACTGATATATCGTTCCGTAAATCTTTTAATAGTTTGTTTCCAAGTTCAATGCTATCGTAGCCCTCATTAGCAAGCTCTGTTCTAGTCTGGGCTTATCTTCATGAGCGGTCGGTGGGTTGTATAGGGAATCTTTATGATTGGCTGTCAGCCTCCTTCCATCAGGCGCTACATGATCGTAGCGCGAAAACCCTCACTTTGAAACACCTGAAAGCTTGTGCCCCGTTGACCGCAACGAGAGCCTCAAAAATGAATAAGAGTATCGAAGAAGACGAGTCAGCTTTCTTAACGCAAATTGGTAAAGAGGACTCGGACGAAGACGTTGGCGCGTCGGGTGAAGATAGCAGAGATGAAGAAAGCGAAAAAGAAAAACCCAATCGTGGTCATAATAAGTCTAGGGCGAGGCGCAAGAGCAATCGCGTAGGCCAGCGAAAACCTGGGAGAGATCGGACGGGAGGACGTAATTAAACTTGTGTGATTGAATCATCTTTAAAGAAAATCGAACTGAAACACCCTTCACTTTTACCGCCCAGCCGACTCTACCATCTCAAGCCGGTTAATGTTGGAACAGCCGAGGTTGAATGTCTAACCGGCTATATCTCGCGACTAGCGCAGGAGCATCGTGTAACACCATATATACTGATGCTGAACGAAATTGCGCCTTTATTAGAAGGTTATCAAGCAGTTGCCTATAGAGCAAAATTTAGTCTTTTTCACAGGTCAATAAATGGAGTAGGCCGCACGGCAGCCGCTTTTGTGTATGCATCGGAGGAGCTTACGAAGTGGGACCAACTTCGTCTCCTGACAATGTTGACATGGTCAGAAGTGCTTACAAGTTATGGATTAATTCGATCATCCCGTGCTTGGTGTCCTACTTGTTATGAAGAGCAGAGGATTAAAAATCAAACATTATATGACCCCCTGCTGTGGACATTAGAACTAGTTAAAGTATGCCATAAACATGAAGAACTTCTTGTTTCGAATTGCCCGACCTGTGATTCCCGTCTTCCTCATCTTGCATCACGCTCAAGACCAGGGCATTGCTACAGATGTAATGGGTATCTTGGAGTTCTACCGCGAGGGAAAGGGGATGCAGCCTCAAGGCATCAGTATGAACTTGAGTGGGAGTTTTGGAAGTCAAAAGCGGTAGGCCAATTACTCGCGACTAGTAATCAATTTCCCCCGCCCTCACGAGCAAATATCGCCAAATCTTTGAATTACTGTGTAGACAAGTATGCTTGGGGAAGGGTCAGCGAGTTAAGTTCCCTAATTGACGTAGGTCACCATCCACTTAGATCTTGGCTCAATGGTGAATCCCTTCCTGTTATTGAAACAGCTCTAAGAATTTGCTTCGATCTAGGTTTATTACCTACATCTTTTCTGCGAGGCTCTTTGGTTGGTGAAAAAACATTTTCCGATTTGAATAGTAGCCAGAGAGTCAATAAGTATCCTCAACAAATTTCTTCAAAGCCTTCCATTAAACTGGCACCATCTGACGTAGAGAGCAAACTGATCGCAGCCCTCACAAGTCTCCCACCTCAACCTCTTTCAACTTTAATGAAGATTACCGGGTGGGGTAGGAAAAGATTAAAAAGACATTTCCCTGAGTTGTGCGTCTCAATAATCGCGAGATATTCTGAACTTTGCTCAAAGCGCATTAATATTGTAAAGGCGAAAAAAATATTGCTCAATGCTCTCGAAGAGAACCCACCACCATCTCTCCGGCAGTTGATTAAACGAATAGACTGTAAACATAGCGGAACGCTTTATAATAACTTTCCAGGACTCACCCAAACTTTGGTCCAAAGATATAAAAAACATTGGTATAAAGAGGTCGATTGGAGCTTTATCGAATCCAGTATGCGGGATACGTTAACGGAAAATCCGCCTCCATCTTTACAAGAAACAGCCCGCCGACTAGATCTGTGTGAGCCGCCATATCACAAGTTTAATGATTTATGTAAAGCCATTTCACAACGATATGTGGGTTATATAAAAGATAAAGCTACAGAACGAAGAGAAGGCATGAGGCAAAAGGTTCAAAACGTCATCACCCGTATTATCTCTGAAGGGGAGTATCCCTCAAGAGTACGAGTAAATAAAAGATTAGATGTAGTGGTAAATCCTAGAGATTTTGTAATGATTGTTAGAGAGATGAAAAAAGATCAATAATCTATATAAAGATAAAAGCCTATTATTACTGAGGCGTTTTGTATTTAACTTTTTAATAATTCTTGGTCTTTAAGTGTAATGGACGATAGCATGATCTCTGCAACTGACAGTTGGAAGCATAAGTATTCCAACTGTAGTCGGAAGCATAAGGTTTCCGGGTCGGAAAACTTATGGTAATAATCACAGGTTTCCGGGTCGGAAAACTTATGGTAATAATCACACGTTTGCCGGGGCTGGCATCGCATCCGTGCGCTTACCTGAGTACGCCGGATGGCCCTTTATTCTCTATCTACTTTATTACATTCCGCTCCTTGCCCTGGCTCACGCTCTTGCCCGGTGGAATCCTTTCGCCCACGCAACAGAAGACGTGGAGCAAAACAAATTCCGTCTACTGTTTAAGCCGCGCTCTGCTGCCGCTGCGCTCGCCGCGATGTTTATCCTGATCGTCGCGCATCCTTTCAGCGCGGGCAGGCCGGATGGAAGGTTGCGAATTGATTTCCTGGATGTCGGGCAGGGTGATGCGGCATTGATAACGATGCCGGATGGAACAACTCTTCTGGTTGATGCGGGCGGGCGGCCTCAATTTCGTGCCGCGCGCAGGAGCGCGAGCGAGGATGAGACAACCGAGACGTTTGAGCGTGATACGCGCAGCATCGGCGAACGGGTCGTCTCAGAATACCTGTGGTGGCGCGGGCTTGATCGAGTTGATTACATCCTGGCGACCCACGCCGACGCCGATCACATAGATGGCCTGAAGGATGTCGCGCGCAACTTTCATGTGCGCGCGGCAATCGTCGGACGCGCCCCCGGCTCTGATTCCGAGTTCGCGCAGTTCGCGGCGACGGCTGGGAAATACAACGTCCCGGTGCGGCTCGTTGGTCGCGGCGACATCTTACGCTTCGGCGCAGTCGAGGCGTCGGTGCTCTGGCCGACACGCACAGAGGGTTTGAATGCGCCTTCACGCAACAATGATTCGGTAGTGCTGCGCTTACGCTTCGGCAATCGCGCCTTTCTTCTGACAGGCGACATTGAAAAAGATGCGGAAGCCGCGCTCACAAGCGCGCCTGAAGAACTGAACTGCGATGTCGTCAAGGTCGCGCATCACGGCAGCCGCACATCCTCGATAGATGCGTTTGTGAGAGCGACGAAGCCCGCATACGCCATCATCTCCGTCGGCCTCACCTCAATCTTCGGCCATCCGCACGGCGAAGTCTTAGAACGCTGGCGCACAAGCGGCGCAGAGATTCTGACAACCGGGCAGCGCGGCACAATCACCTTCAGCACAGACGGGAACGACCTGAGAGTGGAAACGTTTGTAAAGCCGTGATAAGTGATAAGTGATAAGTGATGAGAAAAGAAAGGTTCTTACTCATCACTCATCACTGTTTTTCTGTACCCGTATTGTTCGAGCAGCGCCTGTCCTTCGGGGCTTAGGACGAAATCAACGAATCGGCGCGCGGCCTGTTGTTGAGGTGAGTCCTTGATGACAGCTATCGCCTGGTCAATTGGTTGGTGCAGGCGCTCGTCAACCTCTATTGAGTGGCCTTCATTCGGTTTGACCAGAGCCATCGGAAGAAAAGCGACTTCAGCGTTGCCTGTCGCCGCATACTGCTTCGTCTGCGAAACGTTCTGCCCGTAGATGACTTTCGGCTCAACCTGCTGCCAGAGATTCAATGCGCGCAGAGCTTCTATGGTCGCGCGGCCATACGGCGCAAGGTCCGGCTTGGCGATACTGATGCGCGCAACGTCGGCGCGCGTGATGTCTTCAATTCGATTGAGCGTTAGAGAACTGCCCGGCGGTATCCAGAGGATGAGGCGACCGCGCGCGTAAATGTTATCTGTTTGGGGTGTGAGCAGCCCCTGGCTCTTCAGCTTGTCAACGTGTTCGACATCCGCCGAAGCGAACACGTCAAACGGCGCGCCGTTTTCAATCTGTTTCTCCAGGTCAGCCGTCGCTCCGAAACTGTAACGAACGCGAATGCCCGTCTGCGCCGTGAATCGTTGCCCAAGCTCCGTAAAGGCATCCGTCAGGTTCGCTGCGGCGGCAACGGTAATCTCCGCTGAGTCAGCCTGCTTATCCTGCGAGTTGCGATGAGAGCTGCAAGAGATGAAGAACGCAGAGAAGAGAAGTGAGAAGAAAATGATGAATGCGGAATGATGAATGATGAATTGAAAAGCGAGGGTCTTTCTTTCATTCATCGTTCATCGTTCCGCGTTCATCATTTCTTAGATGCCTGCTCCGTCCATGAATTCGTTGGGTGAGTAGTGGCCGACTTCACGGCTGCCGACCTTGTAGGTGTTGAGCACGCCGAGGGGAGGCGCGTAGAGATGCAGCGTCACCAAATCCTGCCCGCTGATTTCCGGGTTGCCGAGTTGATGTATGTCGGGTATGTCGGCGGCGGTCACTTCGCGTGCGTTCCATTCGCGCGCCCGTTGGTAATAAAGCTTGTGCTCGTCGTTTAAGGCAAAGATTGTTTCCCACATTACGCCTTCGCAAACGCGCACCGCGCCATAGGAGCCGTTATGGTCGTGGATGGGTGTGCGCTGTCCAGGCTTCCAGCACAGGACGAGCAGTTCTGCGAACTCGTTACGCAAGACACGGTGACGCGCATACGTTCCCTGTTTGAAAAAAAGGAAGGGACGCAGATCGTCTTGAGTGACTTCGACGCGGTAGAGCCAATCGTTGATGTCTGTGAATGTCGGCGGGCGGCTTAACGCGCAGAGTGTTTCAGCCAGCGCCGCGAATGAGAAGAGTTGTGTTTTGTCTTCGACGAGGTTTGGGAGATGAACTGCTGGCGTAATGTTTGTTGACATCGCTCGTGGAACTCCTCGGAAGATGGAGGCTTCAGGAAAGTCGGGCCGCGCGAAATGTGTCCCGGTGCGCCAGAGGGTTTATATTATGACAGCAGTGCCTTCGTCAATGTTACGGCAGCCGTCAAAGAGAGGCTCAGGAGCTTGCAAGCATGATTCTGAGGTCTCGAACATTTGTTCCCGAAGGGCCTGTGATAATCGCATCATTGATGGCGCGGAAGAAAGAATAGGCGTCGCTCGCGTCAAGAAAGCTGCGCGCATCCAGATGAAGCTGGCGTGCGCGCTCGACGGTCGTTTCGTCAGCAATCGCGCCCGCTGCCGGGCTGTTACCGTCAACGCCGTCTGTGCCTGCGCTGAGTGTGACCGTGTGAGAAGAGCTTGATAGGGCTTCGCCGGGCTTGTCCAACTCTATTGCCCATCGCAGGGCAGATTCAGCGTTTCTCCCGCCTCTCCCGCGCCCGCGCACAGGGCATGCGAACTCTCCGCCTGAGATGAGACACACAGGGTTTCCTTCGCCGCTTTTCCTGCGCCGCAAATCGAAAAGGCGCGAAAGAAGATGTGAGCACCCGTCAGCAATTGGTTGTTCGATCATGTCGCGCGCAATCTCCACCGTGAGGCCACGAGAGCGTGCAGCTTCGGCGGCTGCTTCTAATGCGCTCGCATTGTCGAGCAGAACGTAATGTTCACGTCGAGTATCACGAGAATATGAAACACTTTCTTGAGCAGGTTGGTTGCTCGCGCGAAGAATGGACGCGGGGAGGCTCTCTTCGAGTTTGTGGCGGGAGATGACAGACGCGGCATCGGGCGCATCTCCCGGAGAATCAAAGGTCGGCCCTGAAGCAACACCTGCCGCTTCGCCTGTGTCCGAAACGATCAAGCTCACCTGGTCGCAGTGAGGAGCGCGTGCGGAGAGACCACCGCCTTTAACGGCTGACGCGGCGCGCCGCACTGCGTTGATCTCGGCTATGCTTGCTCCGCAGGAGACAAGCGTATCGTTCATCTTCCGCAAGTCTTCGAGCGTCGTGTGCTCATCACGCGGCCATTCGATCATCGCAGAGCCGCCGCCGGAAATCAGGAAGATGACAAGCGCGCGTTCATCATCGGTACGGCGCAAGAGGTCGAATGCGGCGCGGGCTGCATACAGACTTTGGAGATCAGGCAGTGGATGCCCTCCCTTGAATACACGCCAGCGGTCGTAGAAAGAAGTGTTGACTTGTATCTGTTGATCTGTTGCCGCATCCGCTCTTGAATTTTCTGTTGAGGGCGCTGTGATGACTCCAGCCGTCAAACGCTCTCCAAGAATTTCAGTCAATGCAGAGGCCGCAGGCCACGCGGCTTTGCCGATTGCGACAGAGTAAATTCCTGCGGAGCGATTTTTGAGATTGAAAGTTGTATCTACGATCTTGAGGCCAGAGTCTTCCACACGAACGGCGCGGCGCACGGCATCACCGGCATCAACGCTCTTGAGCGCTCCACTGTAAATCTCACGCGCCGCCTTGTGAAGATCATAGAGGTCTGTCACGCCGCTTCACCCCGCAAAGATGAGTGAACGCATCGCACGAAAGCGACGGTCGCTGATGCCGCGCACCATTATCAAATGTTCAGGGCGGCGGAAGCGGCCATACTGGTTGCGATAGGCGATGATGCGCGCCGCCAGACCCTTGCCTATACCGGGCAGGCGTTCGAGTTCAACGGACGAAGCAGTGTTGATATTGATAAGCGGCGTGTTGGCGGCTTCCGCTTGGGAGACGAGCGGCGCAGTTTGACCGGCTAAGGAAAGAGTCCGGCGTGGCAACTTGACGCAAGCTGCGGAAGCGATGATGAGCGGGCAGGCTAGAAAGAGAGATAAAGGGAGGCGCGCCTGTCTTACTTGTAAGCCTTGTCGCATAGACGTAAGCGGCTGTTTACAGGGCTTTGAAAACTTTGCCGCGAGTGTGTGCAAAATGCTAGAAGTTTAAAATTCTCAGGAACTTGTAACTTCCCAGGGCGGCTTTTCCACAGACTTTTCCACAGCTTCTGTGGAAAAAGAGTTGGCAGTAGGCAGTGGGCAGTTGGCAGTGCAAAGCGAACCAAGAATTGAGCAGCTTCCGGCCTTTGTTTTAACTGCCCACTGCCCACTGCCTACTGCCAACTCTTACAGCCTACTGCGAACTGCTCTCTTCGTCCCAGTCTGCAAGGATTTCAGATGCTCGGCTGAGGACGGGGCGTGGGCGCGCGCCGTCGGCCTGTCCGATGAAGCCTTCACGCTCCATCATGTCGAGGATTGCTGCGGCGCGACCGTAGCCTATGCGTAGGCGTCGCTGTAGGACGGAGGTCGAGGCACGTTTCATCTCGACACAGATTCGCAGGGCATCTTCAAAAAGCTCGTCGCGCTCGCCGCCTGAGCCGTCCAATCCCATCGCCTCGTCTTCGGTTTGTGTGACCGTCTCATCATAGAGCGGCTCGCCCTGAGCTTTAATGTGCGAGACGATGCGGCCAATCTCGGCTTCGTCAACGTAAGCTCCATGCACGCGAATCAGGCGCGACGTACCGGGAGGCAGGAAGAGCATGTCGCCGCGACCTAGAAGCTGCTCCGCTCCGTTGGAATCAATGATCGTGCGCGAGTCAACTTTCGATGAGACGCGGAAGGAGATGCGCGAAGGGAAGTTGGCTTTAATCAATCCGGTAATGACATCAACGGAGGGGCGTTGGGTTGCCAGCACCAGGTGTATGCCGACGGCGCGTGCCATCTGCGCCAGCCTCGTGATTGACTCTTCGACTTCGTGGCCGGAGACCATCATCAAATCCGCCAACTCGTCAATGATGATGACGATGTAAGGCAGAGGCTTATGCGGCTCGTTCGTCGCCTCGTCGTAATCTTTGATGAGATTGCGCCGCGTCACTTCCGTGTTGAAGCCGTCAATGTTACGCACGCCCCATCCGGCCAGGTCTTTGTAACGCTTCTCCATTTCAGCGACAGCCCACTTGAGCGCGTGTGAAGCGCGCTTCGGATCGGTGATGATCGGCGTCTTCAAATGCGGGATGCCTTCGTAGAGACCCAACTCAAGGCGCTTCGGGTCAACCAGAATAAACTTCACCTCATCCGGTGTCGCTTTGTAGAGAATGGAAACGATCAGAGAGTTGACGCCAACAGATTTACCCGCGCCCGTTGTGCCTGCGATCAGAAGGTGCGGCATCTTGGCGAGGTCGGCGATGTAGTTCAACCCGTCAATCGTCTTGCCGAGAGCGATGGTCAGCTTCGAGGCTGAATCGCGGAACGGGCGCGACTCTATGACTTCGCGCAGGTGAATCGTTTCGCGGTGCGGGCTGGGCACTTCGATTCCGACGTGAGCTTTGCCCGGCAGACGATCAATGCGTATGGATTCGGCCTTGAGCGCGAGGCAAAGGTCGTCAACGAGACCCGTGACGCGCGAATACTTGACGCCTGGGTCGGGCTTGAACTCGTAAGTTGTCACGACGGGGCCGGGACAGATATGTTCGATCTTGCCCGTGACGTTGAACTCCTTGCACTTCTCTGCAAGGCGCGTGGCAATCGCGTAGTATTCATCATCGGCATACTCAAGATGCGCTGGCGGCGGCTTCAGAAATTCCATGTCCGGCATCTTGTAATCGCTGATGGGCGGTGGAGCAGCCTTGCGCGATTGTTTGGGAGAAGCTACAGACTTATCATCTTTAACTTCCGTTCGCACAACTTCAGCGGTCTTTATCATCTCCTCGATTTCCGCCGCTTCGTCCAGTTCTGAATCAATAGCAGGCGTGGATGTTGAGACGGAGCGTTTCGCAGTCGCAGGGTTTTCGACAACCGCAACACCCTGCCCGGTCGAGGTGACAGCCGGAGCAGAACTCGCCGTCGCCGCAAGAGCTTTCACTTCATCCGGCGCAGTAATCGTTGGCTGAACTTTTGACTCGGAAGCAATCGCGGCACGCTTGATTGCGGTTGCTGCCGACACGCCCTCGCCTTCTTGCATAAACTCGGCGACACGTTCGGCGGCGGTCTTCTCCTTCAGACCCTTTTCGGCTTCGCGTGTGGAGTTACGTTCTTCGCGCGCCTGCCGACGCATGTTCATACGCAAGCGTGCGCGCTCACTACGCGCCGCGCGCCATGCGTTGAAGCGTTCAGGGATATTGCGGAAGAAAGCGAAACGATCCCCGAACGTTCCTCCAATCCACTCGTATGAGCGGACGAAAGAGAAGTTGGTGGCGAGCAACAACCCGGTTGCGGCAAGAGCCAGGAGCAAGATGGTTGCGCCCGTCGTGCTCAAACCGCTCACGAGTACGCGCGAGATGAGCGCGCCCGCGAGACCGCCTGCCGGAACGCTCGCGTCGAAGAGGGGGCGCACGATGAAGATGGCAAAGAGCGCAGCCGCAGCCACGACGAGCGTGATGAGACCGATGATTCTCGAAAGAGGAGCGCGAATGCGCCGCGTGCGAAAGCGTCGCCATGCTGCGGCGAGGAGGAGAAGCGGCAGCAGGTATGCGGCGAGACCTACGAACTGAAAGAGACCGGCTGCGATGTTCGCACCCAACGGCCCTATCCAGTTGCGCGTGACATTCTGTCCGGCGGCATTCCATGAAGGATCGTTCGCCTTGTAAGAGAAGAGACACAGCGCCAGCAGCGCGCCGAGGGCAAACAGCAGGATGGCGATGATCTCGTTGCGCCGCGTGTTCTTGGGCGCAACGGTCTTCCCACGCGCTTCAGTTTGTGTAGTTGCCATAAACACTCCGATGAAAAGTCTGGAGTCTGAAGTCTTGAGTCTAGAGTCAAAACCCGGATTCTGACTTTAGATTCAAGACCTTCTTACGCCGCCCGTCGGGAGAGAAGGTAAGCCTTGATAAAGTCGTCTATGTCGCCCGCAAGCACAGAGTCAACGTCGCCGCGTTCCAGCTTGGTGCGCGCGTCTTTGACCAGACGATAAGGCGCGAGCACGTAGTTGCGTATCTGCGAGCCGAAGGAGATGTCCATCCTTTTCGATTCAAGCTCGGCTGTCTCGGCGCGTCGTTTTTCAAGCTCAAGCTCATAGATGCGCGAGCGTAAGACCTGCATCGCAACCGCGCGGTTCTGGTGCTGCGAGCGTTGGTTCTGGCACTGGACGACGATGCCTGTCGGGATGTGCGTGATGCGCACGGCTGAGTCTGTCGTGTTGATGTGCTGGCCGCCAGCGCCGGTCGCGCGATAGGTGTCCACCCTTAAATCCTTGTCGTTGATTTCCACTTCGATGTTCTCGTCAATCTGCGGGTAAACGAAAAGGGAAGCGAAAGACGTGTGACGCCGCGCCGCCTGATCGAAAGGCGAGATGCGAACCAGGCGATGCACGCCCGCTTCCGCCGACAGCAGACCGTAAGCGTACTCTCCTTCGACCGTGAAGGTGACGCTCTTGATCCCCGCTTCTTCGCCCGGCTGGTAATCCAGAATCTCCGTCTTGAAGCCGCGAGCTTCGGCCCATTTCAAGTACATGCGCAGGAGCATCTCTGCCCAGTCCTGCGATTCCGTGCCGCCCGCGCCGGGATGAATCGTGCAGATGGCGTTAAGCTGATCGTTCTCTCCAGCCAGCAGCATCTCTGTTTCCGCCTGGCCGATGTCGTGTCCGAGACGTTCGATAAGTTGACGCAGCTCACGCAAAGAGTCTTCATCTTCTTCGGCAAATTCAAAGAGCACGTTGGCATCTGCAATTGCCGACTCAAACTGTTCCTGGCGCGCAAGCACTCGTTCGAGGCTGCTTCTGCGGGCCAACAGTTTCTGCGCCTCCTCCTGATCGTTCCAGAAATCGGGCGCGGTAGCCTGCTCCTCGATGCGTTTCGACTCGGCGCGTTTGGCAGCTACATCAAAGAAACCTCCCGAGTTGTTCGACGCGCTGCCGTAGGTCGTCGTAAGAGTTGCGTAAATCTAAGATAGATAGTGTCTCTAACATTTTAATCATCCCTCAAATAATCGAACTCTTTGCGCCTTCGTTCTTAACTTTGCGCCCTTGCGTGAAACTGCTTTTTCTCGCTGGAGGCGCAAAGATGAAAAGCTCAAGGCGCAAAGTTAGTGTCATGATTTCAAAAACTGTCTTAGGTGCGTCTGTTCTTTCTCCATGAAAGAACGACGATACCTAAACTCATCAACGCGCACAGCCCGGCAAACATGTCGCCGAACCGCGTGTAAAAAGTGTTTCCATTCATTGCGCGATGCACAGTCCAGGTTCGCGCTGCCGGTTGAAAACCTGCCGTCGCATCCAGGACTTCACCACGCCCCGTGATGAAAGCCGTGATGCCTGTGTTCGTCACGCGCAACACGGGGCGAGCATTCTCCACCGCTCGAAAGACGGTGTTTGCCAGATGCTGTCGCATCACGGGCGTCTCGCCCAGGTAGCCGTCGTTCGAGATGTTTACCAGCACGTCTGCGCCATCCTCAGCGAAGTGGCGCGCGATAGATGGAAACGCCGACTCGAAACAGATGAAGACGCCTGTTCGAGCTTCGCCCAAAGGCATCAACGTGTACCGAGCGCCCGGCGTGAAATCTCCAACCATAGCCGGAATCGAACTCACGCCCGGCAACCATCGCGGCAACGGCACATACTCCCCAAACGGCAGCAAACGAATCTTATCATACTGCGCGACGAGCCGACCCTCTTCATTAACCATCACCGCCGAATTGTAAGTGCCATTAGCGGGCGCAGGCTCCTGCGAGTTGAAGAGAACAGAGGTGTGATTCTTCGCCGCGAAGTTTGCCACGAGTTCACGAAACTGAGTATCCCCGGCATAGCGGAAGTTCATCGGCGACTCAGGCCAGATGACGACGCGCGGCACGTCCGCAGCCTCCGGCCTACTTTGCAGCGCGCCCTCGCTCAAAGAATAATGGCGCTCGATGAGAGCCGCTATCTCCGCCTCTGATAAACCTGGGCCCATCGGCACATCAGGCTGAACTGCGACGACGACCGCAGCGGGTTTGTCGGACGGCGCAGGCGACGTGTCAGACCTTGCGCTGAGATAAGCGGCGAAGATCAGAACGGCTGTTCCGAGTATCGCCGCCGCCGAACGCCTGGCTGCGCGTGCGCTTCTCTCTAAAAGTATGTGGGCGAGGGCGGCGTTCACCATGACGATTAAAAATCCGACGAGATAAACACCGCCCCAGCGCGCCGTCTGAATCAACGGAGGAGCATAAGCTTGCGAATAGCCGATGGCATCCCACAACAGTCCGGTGCTTCCGAGCCGCATCCATTCCAGCGCTGCCCACAGAGCGGGCGCGAGAAACAATGCGCGCAAACCCCATCGAGCCACAGCGCGAGCCAGCATCATGCAGCACATCGCCGGAAAGAGTCCGACTATGAGTGTGGGAATCACGAACAACAAAAACGCAATCCACGCAGGGATACCGCCGTAACGAATCATAGGATATGTCACCCAGTAGCACGACCCATAGAAGAAGAGCGTGCCTGTTATCCATCCCAGCAGAAAACTACTTCCACGCTGCGGCCTGCGCGCAACCGCTACGAAGAGGGGCGCGAGTCCGACCCAGGCGAGAGGCCACAAATTAAAATCGGGGAAGGAGAAGACAAGCAGCGCGGCTGACAAGACGGAGAGGAAAACTTCCACGCGCGTCGGAGCGAAGGCACGTGCGCGCCTTCGTAGCCGCACCCGCAGTCGCTCACGAACCGGCGCATCAAGCGAGAGCGCATCGTCCATGCGTGAGAGTTTAACAGAAGAAGAGTCTGGAGTCTTGAGTGTGAAGTCTGGAGTCCAAAGATAAAACTCTTGACTCAAGACTTCACACTCAAGACTCCAGACTCTACTGAAATGGGTTACAGGTAACAGTAATCCGACAGAAAACGTCACTACGCAAGTGACAAATTTCGTCGCTTTCCGAGTTGAAGCATGGGCTGGTGTTCTACCCGATGCAAGCTTGTGCGGATTAATATGGAAAGAGGGAATGTTATAGAGGTAATCGAAAAAAGGGCTGTAAACGCGGGAGAACCCGGTCATTTCTGACCGGGTTCACATTTAGGAAAGTTTACTGAAGGGTCGCTCGGCGGGCGGCTGGCGCAGCGGCAGGCGGCGCTCAGAGGGGTGATGGCGGCGGGTACACGTTACGTTGCGTGCTTGCCGACATGAACCAAAGCACCTCGCGTGCCACAAGAAAAATATTTCTGGAAACTGAGAATGATTAGACGTGAAGAATTAGTTGGCAGTTGGCAGTGAAAAGCAAAAGCAGGAGCGCAGATCATTTCTTGTTCTTTACTGCCAACTGCTCACGGCCTACCGTCTTCAATCATCTTCGCGTTCTTCAAGCGGGGATCGTTGGCGGAGCGCATGCGGCGGGCTGCCTCGCGCGCTTCGTCCTGCGTGAAGTGTCCTACGAGGACGGAGTATCTGGGGTGCGCTTCATTTGCTCGCGGCGTTGTGGTGCGAACGTCCGTGTAGCCTGCTTCCTGTAAAGTTTTGATGAGCGGTTGGGATTTTTCAGGAGCGTCGAAGGTTGCGACGAGAAGAGCGAAGCGGCGTGTCGAGCCGGGCAAGTTTTCCGCTGCGGTATTTGTGGATGCGGTAGCCGCCGGTTGTGGTGTCGGCTCGGCAGCAGATGAAGTCGAAGCCTGAGTTGTTGCTGTGCCGGATGAAGAAGCCGCAGGTTGCGAATCCGGCAGAGCCGTCCAGCGTCCGACGAGCAGGCCGATAGTGAAAAAGAGAACGGCAATGACCAGCGCGCTCAGAAGCAAGACGGCGGGACGGCGCTCGTCGCGGCTGAACTCTGCGAGAGCCGAATGACGCGGCTCGCGCTCTGCCTCAGTTGCGTATTTTTGAGTATCTGTCGCCATAAGCGCCTGGCTCGAATGATGCCGCCCGGACAGTTATTACGGAAGAATGCCTGACGAGGTTGGCTCAACTTCTAACAGGTGATCGCTTGCTCCGACGACGCGAACCGTTCGCCCGCGCTCAAGCTCCCCACCCGTGCGTGAGCGCGCCCGCCATAATTCACCGCGAACTATCACTGAGCCTTCCGGCGTCAGCGTTGTTTCAACCGAAGCGAGCGCGCCCATCAGCTCAAGCTCGCCGTGAGCGGCCTTCTTATGCCTGGACGCGGCTGCGATGATAAGCGTGAGCGCCAGCCCAACAAACAACACCGCTACCAAAAATATCTGTGAATTATTCATGCCCGCTTCTGGTATCGAAACGAAAGGCTCAAATCCGAGGAGGCAGATTTTAACACAAATGCAAAATTAAAAATTAAAAATGCGAAAGGAAGGAGAAGCCGATTTAATCTATCATGGCTTCCGCCTCGCTTTTGCATTTCACATTTTTAATTTTGCGTTTATTTCCCGCCCATCTCGACTTGGCGCAGAAGCCCTATGGCCTCCTGGTTGTTGGGATCAATGTCTATGGCACTGCGCGCGTAGGTTAGCGCCTGCGCGCGGTCGCCAAGATCGAGGAAGATGCGGCCCAGGAGGATATGCGCGTCAATCGTCTTAGACTCCCAGAAGATCGCGGTCTTCAAGGCGCTGATGGCGGCCTTTTGGTCGCCCAAACGTTGGTTGATGCGGCCAATCAGGAGAAAGGCATCGGCGCTCGTCGGCTCAAGCGTCAGCACACGCCGCAGGAGCGGCAGAGCTTCTTCGTCGCGCCCGTCTTGATAGAGTTTCTGCGCTTGAGTGAGCAACTCAGCCGGACTTCCAGGACTTGATGCTTGCTCATCCCCTGGACTAGAGGGGCGCGGCAGGTCGCTGCGATTGAAGACCTGGCGCAGCCGGACGGAGACGTTTGAGGTAGTCTGCGACTTCTGCCACTCGGTTTGCCACTTAGCATAGGACGGAAGGAAACGTCTGGCCTGATCGTCGGCAGCCGTGGCCTGGTCAGCCTGCCCCTGCTTCTCCAGTGCTTTGGCTAGAAGAAAGTAAGATTGCCCATCGCGCGGGTCGGCGGCGATGATGGGACGCAGTTGATCTGCTGCCTCCGCATACTTGCCTGTAAGAAAGAGCGCGTAAGCATAGTTGAAGCGGATGACGGAATCGTCGGGCGCAGATGAATCAGCGGCGCGCTTGAGAAATCTAGTGCCTTGCGCGAGCAAGTCCTCGCGTTCCTTAGCATTTTTTTCGTCGCGCGCAGCCTGGATAGAGATTGCGCCTGCGTTGTTGACGACGCTGGTCAGAGGCGTTCTGGAATTCTCAGGAGTCAAAGGCATCAGCACATCGAGCGCGCTTCGCTGGTTGCCCTGCTTGTTATAAGCGAGCGCAGCGTAGAAGGCTGCTTCCGTGTAGTGCGGGTCTTCCTTCTGAAGTCTAGAGAGATACTCGGCAGCCTGTTTCCATTCCTGCTGCTGAAAATAGAATTGTCCAAGCTCAAAAGCGGCTTCCGGGTAGACCATTCCGCCCTTAGCGTCGGAGTAAATTTTCAGCGCATTTTTCAGGTAGATAACGCGCTTCTCATTATCATCCGTCAGCATGCCTTTCAGCAGGGCTTCAAAAGCTTGTTGCGGAGCTTTGGTCGCGCGCTCAATCAGTTCGTTGCGAGTGAAAGGAAACGCCTTGTCGCGCGCGTAGAGGATGTCGAACGCCAGACGGCCCTGCATTCTCTGCAACTCTGTGAGCGGATCACCGAAATCGAAGATGCGCGATGCCCAACGCCCGTCGGGCATCACCTCGCCCATCACGCGCCCCTCGTTGACCTTGATAACGCGCGCCGCGCCGAGCAGCGTGGCGTTAGTCTTATCCTGCCCCTGTGTGACGCTGTATGTGCCGAGCACGACCATCGTGGCGTTTGCCGCGCGTGCCAGCCTGATTGCGGTGGCGAGCGACGGGATGGTTGTCAGCGGAAGACCTAAACGCTGGTATGCGATCTCGCGCTCATCGTTTGAGAGAACGACCAGGCCAGGCACTCTTAAAAGCTCGGAGAGCGAGTTGGCGAAACTCTCGCCGACCCAGTTGTACTCAGGCAGATTCGAGGTGTTCTCAAACGGCAGGATCATCACCACATCTTTTGCGCCTGCGGTCTGCGCCGTTACTTTGCTCGAAGTGAAAATCGCGGATTGAATAAAGAGTGTGGCCGCGAGCGCGGCATAAATAAAAACGGGTCGTCTTAACATGAATAGCATTCCTTATAAAACTAAAGAGGGCCGTCGGTGCGCTTCAACTTGAGCGGCGGCGGCCCCAACAAATCTTTAAGCGAGCAAGAAACCGTAAGCCAACAACTTTTATCCCAGAATCAAACCCGCGCGTGCCGCTTCCACCAAAGAGTTAGTTTGCCACACGCAAGAGGCACGCACAAACCAGGCGCACCCCTTTCAGATGCCCCCCGGCTGCCTCCGGTTGGACAATAACGAAATGATGAACGATGAACGATGAATGATGAATGGAAGAAAGACCCTCGCTTTTCAGTTCATCATTCATCATTCATCGTTTTCCCCTCGCTCTTCGTCGCCTTGATTGATTTGAGCAAAGCGCGGAGTTGATTCGCCCAGCGTGTTGTGTCGAAGTTTTGCGGGTCGTCGTGCGCGTCCGGTATCCCGACATCCACCGCAGCGTGAAAAGCCGGAATCAACCAGCCGCCGCTTCTCACGCTCGCGGCGATGTAAACGAGCGCCAGCCGCTCCAACTGAGTGTCTGTGAAACCAGGCATCGGCGCAATGGCATCGTTGCCGGGGCTGCCCTGCGGGTCTCTGCGTCTGGGCTGAACCAGTTCGACGTGCAGGTACAGACCCTTGCCTTTGTTTCTCAAGTGGTCGCGCGCGAACTTGGTTCCGTGATTAGGGTCCGGCAGTTGTGTTTTGAAATCAACGGCGGTGACTGACGCTCCGAGACGATTGATATAGACGTGCGTCACTTTCTTGCCGACCCACTTCCGGCTGAGATCATTCCAGACCCACGTCGCTTCGTTGATGTCCGGCGGGAAGGGAGCTTCCAGGTAGTTAGGCGTGCTGACATCGTGAATCACGAAGTAGCGCGCTCGCGGCGCATTCGCTTCGATGGGGTTTGCCGGAGATACGGGGTCAGAGAGCGAGCCGCCGATGTCTGCTTCGCTGATCTTGTGCTCTGCCAGGTAGCGTTCGAGCGCAGCCTTCTCCACGCTCAGCGGTTTACCGATCAGCTTATCGAGCGGCGCGGGTAATTTTTTGAACGGCGCGCCGAGATGCCCACCCTTGAGCACAGGGCGCATCAGGCATCTTGCCTGTTCCTGCGGAGTGCCCGTGTAGCTTAAAGATGTATCGTCGAAAGCGCAGGGCGTATCCTGTGCGCTGGCAGAGAGGTGGGCGGGTATGCAGATGAGCGCAAGGCAGATGAAGAATTTTAAGAGCGTCATGTTCAGTGTAGGTCAAAGGAGTCTAGCTTGCGGCGACTCTATCCTTGAGGCGAATCACAAATCGCAGGCCCGACCAGACCTCGTTAATCGCGCAGACCTTCGTGTCAACGACTCCCGCCGCGAGTCCTGCTTCCTGCACGGCGGCGAAAGATAGATCGGTTGCCATTCCCGAACTCTTCTTCGGCCACGCTATCCAGATCATTCCATGCTGAGAGATATTCGCGCGCAGGGGGGCGAGCTTGCCGGGCAATTCCGCTCTGCTCTGAGCGAAGATAAGAACGAAGTCCAGTGGCTCCTGTGAAGCGGCGACGATGTTTGCCCCTTCCGGCAGCGGCCCCAGCTCTGCCGGAAAATTTTTGGGAGCGTTGACGAGCGCGAGGCGGAAGCCCTCTTTGATTCCGAGTTTTTTGAGAAGCGGCGTTTCGGAGTAGCCTGCTGTCTTTTGATTCAAAAGTGTGCTGGACGGAGCGCGAAGATTTATCTCAGCCTGGCGCTTCCGTATTTGGAGTTGTCGCCGTTGCCGCGCTTGCAGGGGTCGCGTAGCCCCAGAGCTTTTGCAAGCCGTCCATCTCCCCGTTGAACATATCACGGTCGCAGTTTCCGATTCCCGTGACCGCATGAGGATCAGGCCCTACGTTTCCATCCGTGTACTGCCACATCGTCCAGGTCGGCCATGCGGGTGGAACCAATTTCGCTTCCGGGCCATACTCGGAGAGCCAGAACCAGCAGTTGGCGAGCGCCGTGTCTGTGTTGCTACCTAGAATCTGTTTGACGTAAGAGCCTCCGTAAAGGCCGGGCCAGCGACCTGTTTGAGCTTCGACGTACGTAACAAAATCTTCGGCTTCAGCCAGCGTCATACTTCCGCCGCTGGGGTTCTGTTCCAAATCTAACACGAGCAGGTCGTTCGGGCCGGGATTGACGACCGAGAGGAAATACTTGGCCTGCGCCACGCCATCGCCGCTCTCGCCGAAATGGTAAGCTCCCCACCAGAGACCGGCGGCCAGAGCTGCGGGCTTACGGGAATTATATTTCGAGTCGGTAATGGTCGTTCCTTGTGTGGCCTTGTGGATGATCCCGACGATGCCGTCTTCCTTGACGGTGTTAAAGTCGGAGACGGTGTTGTAATGCGACAGGTCTACTACGACGTTGATTGTCATTTCTATTGCCTCCAGATGAGCTTGGCTGATTGACATCCGAACCGGATATACCCTGCTTGATCTGCGAGAAAACGAAAAGAGATTGAAGATAGGTCAACAGCTTGCGCGAAGGAAAGAAAGCGGCGTCACGCACCTGAATCCAAACTTTGTAGCCGCCGTGAAAGGGCTTATTTAGCATATTGCACTGAGTTGCAGCAAGGTTAACTGAGTAAGGGGAGCGACTAAAGCAGAGTAGTTGAAGTTTCAGCAAGCGGAAGACGTGAGCCTTCACATCCTTTGTTAGCTGCCCGGTGTAAACGGACGGCGGCAATGTTTTCTAAGCGCCTACTCGGATTTAGTCACTCCCATATTTTGATTCCTATTGACATTCACCTTTCAACGGGAATATCGTGCGCGCGTCCTTATCATTATTGAGTGATGAACCTTACGTTAAGAGAAAGAGGGCGCGAGTGAGCAACAAAGATAAGTCTGAGCCAGTGGCCCGGCCAATTTCGGAGTCGTTGTCAACGGACGAGATGCCCAAGCAGTCGGAGAAGGAAGTACACGTTAATTATGAGCCATCGCCTTCCCATCCACCGCCGGGTCAGAAAATTCATCCGCGTCAAAAGATGCCACCCGTGCCTGAAGGGGAGAGTGTGGGAGACGATGCCCCCTCGCCGCCGGTTGACCTTGATTGGGAATGACCCTTCCCACTGCTTCGGCTGACCAGAGCGGGCAGTGGCTTAAATACCTCACTGGTTTCACCTGCTTTGTTAGGGCAACAGGTATTGCGGTAGGGAATTGTCTCCTCGCATACCCATAGCCCACCCCTACCACGAAAGGACGAGAATCAATCATGCCCACGAAGAAAACTGGCTCGAAGAAGGCCGTGAAAGCTGCGCCAAAGAAAGCTGCGTCAAAGAAGAAAGCCAAAAAATCGAAAGCAGCAAAAAAGCAGTCAGCTCCCGCTTCTGCCAGCCTCACCACAGGAAAGCTGAAAGCTGTAGAGTCGCAAGAGATCAAGGTCAGATACATTGACGAAGCTTACAAGTTTTGCGAGGCGCGGAAGAAGGATGAAATTCATCCGCGCAAGATACTCCCCAAAGCGCCGGTTGGCCCAAGAGTGTTAGACATGCAGCCGACCATGCCTATGTCGTTTGAAGACAGCGTTCCGATGTCGGCGATGATGGATGGAGCGGTCTCCCCGATGACCCCCACCGATACCGTCACCCTCGTAAAAAACGTGCAACTGAACGATGTCGCCACGAAAGATACTGCTTCGCATGTTTGCGAGCCGAGCGCGGCCATCAACGGTAAGGTAGTGTTTTATACGGGGAACTGGTTTGCGGCCATGTCCACCGATGGCGGAACAACCTTCAAGTATGTTGACCCGTTCACCACCTTCCCGAATCCCGCAGGAATGACATTCTGCTGCGATCAGGTCGTGCAGTACATCAAGAGCATAGACACGTTCGTCTGGCTGCTCCAGTACGGGCGAGACAGTTCGGGAAAAAATCTTCAGCGCATCGCGTATGCTACAACAGCGCGCGTCAAAAAAGGTTCATGGCGATTCTTCGACATCACGCCTGCCAGTCTGGGACTGGGGACCGGCATCTGGCTGGACTTCCCCGATCTGGCCGTCGGAACGAACATGCTTTACATGACTTCAAACGCTTTTGCGGGTAGCGCCTGGACAGCTTCGGCAGTAGCCAGAATAAATTTGTCCAGCTTTACTTCAGGGACGCTCTCCGCGTCACGAACTATTTCCAAGACGAACACCAGCCTGCGTGTCGCGCAGAACTGCGGAACTACTGCCTACTTTGTCGCGCATAATAACACCAGCTCCCTGCGTGTGTTCTCCTGGAAGGAAACGAGCGCAACGCCAACAACAAAAGATGTGCCGGTGGCGTCATGGTCAAGGGGGCCGTACAGTTCGGTCACACCGGACGGGCACGACTGGCTCCAACGCGCTGACGGACGACACACGGGCGCGACCCTGGCCGGGAATGAACTCTGGTTTGCCTGGGGATCGGCCAAAGGCGGAGCCAACAATCGCCCGAATCCGTTTGTCCAGATTGCCCGCATCAACACCACAAACCTGACGTTGATTGAAAACGTCAACCTCTGGGACCCCAACGCCGCGATCTTTTACGCCGGTCTGTCCACCAATACCAATGATGAAGTGGGGGCTTCCTACGTGATTGGAGGCGGCACAAGATTCCCGACGCACGTGGTAGGCATCTTGACCGGGACTCGCCGGCAGGTGACAACGTTCACCAGCACGCGCGGCCCGAACGACAACAAATTTGGCGATTACCTAACGGTCAGGCGAAATTACCCCAATCAAAAACTGTTCTGCGCTACCGGCTACTCTTTGCAAAGCGGGGCAGGGAGTTCCGACGCAACACCAAATCTCACGATCTTCGGTCGCTCTAGTGAGGTTTGAGGCTCTCAAAGCCGATTACTAAAATCCGCAGTATCTAACAACGCTTGCAGCCGACCCCGCGTGAGCAGCAACTCAATCTGCGCCGCGCAGGAAACAGCATGAGAGCTACGCCGGAGCGGGGTCGGCTGCAAGCGTTGCGTTATGCCTGCCAATGTGCGTTATGAATTGAAAAGGAAGTGGCGTCCCGTACGGGAGTCGAACCCGTGTCGCCGCCGTGAAAGGGCGGTGTCCTAGGCCACTAGACGAACGGGACTTAGGTTTGGCTTACACCCCGAAGCGCTTTGTTCAAGAGAAAGAAAAATCCACTAAAGAACGACCGCGAAGTTCGCTTCAAGGGGTTGATTCAAATTACCGTACATCATAAAGAGTGTCAAACCGCGAGGGATAAGAGGATTTACCGCGAAGGCACGCGCGGCATGAAGGGAGAAGAAACTTTCATGTCCTCGTGCCTTTTGGGTATATTGGGGCTTTCCAAGAAAGGATAAAACGATGGCCTTACGAAGCATCACAGAAGTAATCAACGATCTCTCGAAACCTATTCCGCGCCGCCTGCTGCGAAGCAAGACTGTCGGCGGGCAGAAGATTCACTTCCTGCCCTGGCACACGGCTGTCAAGTTCCTGGACCTCTACGCGCCCGGCTGGTCTTACGAGATTCGCCACCTCACAGGCATCGGCGGCAAACTCGTGCTCGTCTCGCGCATCTCGATTCCGTGCGCCGAAGGCGTCGTCTATCGTGAAGCTACAGGGCAGGAGGACGAGGATGTGGACAAATGGGGCGACCCCAGCTCAAACGCCGAAAGCATGTCGCTTAGACGCGCGGCTGCGAAGTTCGGCCTTGGACTAGGATTATATGAAGGCCCACAGGCGCAACGCGACGCGAACGATATCAGCAGGCCGTAAGCCAAAGAAGCTACCGCCCGAAGTCCACTTCAGGCTGGTCATGACGGCAACGCAAATGCCCATGCTCAAGAGCGTCTGCCAGGCGGCACGTTGAATCATCTATCAATCGTTTATGATTGAGTCCGCCTGGAATTCCGGCAGCGCCTTTGTGGTCGCGGAAGAATCCGCACTATAATCGGGTCATCGCAACTCTGTCCCGGTTTTTCAGTCAGACGCGCCGGGTCGGGCAGTTATAATTCACGAATCGCATGCCGCAATCAACAGCTAATCATTTAAGCCCGGAGGTCCAGACGATGTTAAAAAAATCCCCCTTACGCTCGCCCTTAATGCTGGCCGTGATCCTCTTCTTGCTCTGCGATGCTGGCAGAGCGTTGGCGCAAGGCCCCGTTGGTGGAGCGGGCAGCCTCTCGCGCGATAGCGGAGCGAGCAACGCGGCCAAAGATATTGCGGATGCAGCAGCGCAAACGACGATCAAACGCACAATCGCCCGCCGCCCGATGACGAGGAGTACGGCTGTCCGTCATCGCCCACAGCGTCCCACCACGACCGGACGCCCCGCCGCGATGGACGCGGATGATTACAACGATCAGGGCGATGCTTTCCTGAGCGCGGGTAAATATCCGGACGCGATCAATGCTTACAAGCAGGCAGTGCGTCTTAAACCGGACATGGCTGAAGCCCACTACAGTCTCGGCTGGATTTATAACGAGACAGAGCAGCACGCTCAGGCGGTTGATTCGCTCAAGCAGGCCGTTCGTTACAAACCCGATTACGCCGAAGCATGGAAAGAGCTTGGCTACGCCTATCGCAACATGAGTCAGACGAACGAGGCTATCAACGCCTACCGTCAGGCAATCCGTCTTAATGCAGACTACGCGCAGGCTTACTACGAGCTGGGTTGGACCTACAACGAACTGAAGCAATATGAGCAGGCCCTTGTCCCGCTCAATCAAGCGATTCTCAAGAAGAGCGATTATCCAGAGGCGCAAAACGAGCTTGGCTTCGCCTATCGCAAGCTCGAACGCTATAAGGACGCGATAGAGGCTTACACCGAGGCCGTCACGCTGAAGAAAGATTATGCGGCGGCCTACTTCGGCCTCGGCGATGTCTATTACTACAACACCAAACAGTACCCCCAGGCCATCGAAGCCTACACAAAGGGTCTCAATCTCAAGCCGGATAACGCGACCGCGAACTACAACATCGGCTGGTCATACGACGAGCTGGATAAGTATGCCCAGGCTACCTCCGCGCTCGAAAAAGCTATCTCTCTGAAGTCGGATTACCCGGAGGCTTACGCGGAGCTGGGCTACGCCTATCGCAAGCTCGAACGTTTCCCAGACGCGATTGAGAACTACAGGGAAGCCATTCGTCTCAAGTCTGATTACGCGGCGGCATACCTCGGTCTGGGCGATGTCTATTTCTACGGCAGCAACCAGTACGCGGATGCGGTCACGGCTTACCAGCAGGCGTTACGACTGAAACCAGGCAATGCGACCGCGAATTACAACATCGGCTGGTCGTATAACGACATGGATCGTTATTCGGATGCTGTTACGTTTCTTCGTGAAGCTCTCAGAATCAAGCCCGACTTTGCGGAGGCGCACAACGAGCTTGGCTACTCCTACATGAAAATGCAGCAGTACCCTGCTGCCGTTGCATCTCTACGCCAAGCAACTCGCCTCAAGCCCGACTACGCTTTAGCGCACCTTAACCTGGGCCTGACCTACGTCTCTATGGGCAACAAGAGCGCAGCGATGGAGGAGTACAGGACGCTCAAGTCGCTTGACCAGAAGAAAGCCGCAACACTCCTGACCGAGATCAATAAGTAAAGGATGAGGGCGGAGGGATGAGGGATGAAAGAACGAAGACCAACAAGGTTCTTCTTCTTCATTCATCCCTCATCGCTGCCGCCCTTATCCCTTCTTTCCCCCTTCCGGCAACCTCTCCGGCCAAATTGAACATCAGAGATGGCATCAGGCAATGGCCTCGTCTTGGGGCGCACGCACAGGGAAGAATTCTTAGCCCTCAAAAAAAATGAATCCTCGGCATATCTTTTCCGAGATAGCCGGTAATAAACAACTGGGAAGCAATTCCCGGCAACAGACGCGGGGGCAAACCGAGTTGCCCGAAAGCATGACAGACGAAAGACTGTTGGACAGAGCGAGTCGCGGCGATGAAGCGGCTTTTCTAACGCTGTACGAGCAATACCGCGACGTGGTCTTCCGCTTCGCCTATCGCTTGCTCGGCTCTAAAGAACTGGCCGAAGATGTCGCGCACGATTGCTTCATGAGTTTGCTCAAGCAGCCCAAACGCTTCGACCCGGCTCGTGCTTCCTTGAAAACTTATCTTCTCGCCGCCGCGAGAAATCTTGCGATGAAGCATTTTCGCGGGGTGCGCGGGGAGGATGCTCTTGAAGATTTGGCGGATGAGCCGCGTGTTCCCGAAAGACGCGGGCCGCTCAGCCAACTGCTCGACGAAGAGTTGTCCGGGGAAGTTCGCCGGGCGATTGAAAGTCTGCCGCCGCTTCAACGCGAGGCGCTTCTGCTCTTCGAGTTTGAAGAGTTGGCGCTCTCAGAAATCGCAACCGTAGTCGGGGCGGACATCGGGACTGTTAAAGCCAGGCTCCACCGCGCACGCCAGCGTTTGAAGAGACAGCTTGCGCCCTACTTCAAAAGCGACGCCGAAGCAGCAATCGTGGACGAGGTGTTGAAATGAGCGATAAAAAAGACACTCAACCACTTTCAATTTACAGCAACCGCGACCGTCTCGACGACGAGCGGAGCGGTCTCGATATGGATTCGGCAGCGGATCAGGAACTACGTGCCCTGTTCAGGCATTGGAGCGCGCCGCAGACACCTGCGTCTCTGGACTCGCGCATCATCACGACCTATCGCCAACAGATACTTTCCCAAGAGAATCGTCAGGAGATTTTTATGAAACACTGTCCCACCTGCCAGGAAGAGTTCGCCAACAAATTCAGCTTCTGCCCCGTTGACGGAACGCCTTTGAACGATGCGGCGGAGAGCGTTGTATCACACGCGCCCGATATTCCGCCTATGCACTTGAGCGGAGCCTTGGTCGCAGCGAGCGCTCTGATTCCTGCCGGGGCTGAATACCATCTAACCTTTTTAGATGACACGGGGCTGACGCGCCGCCTGATGGATAAGCTGAAAGTCGTGGCGCACAACTCGGAGCTGACCTGGCCTGAGTTCAAGCGCGACCCCTTCGGCTACAGCGGACGCTTCGTTAAAGGCTACA
>JAVHWL010000039.1:0-80896 GCA_032159825.1 Acidobacteriota bacterium | reverse complement strand
CAGATGAACACAGATGCACACGGATTAGAGAAAGAATTAACCACGAAGGCACAAAGACACAAATGGGGAGGAAGAGAAAGTTTCTTACTGCCTTTGTGTCTTTGTGGTTATCCGTGTGCATCTGTGTTCATCTGTGGTTGCTTCTCTTCATTGGTCATAATGCATTGCGTATAGCGCGGCGCACGACCTCCGCCGTCAGACCGTAAACCAGATGAGAGGCGAGCGCGTAAACGTGCGTCGAGAGCGGGTATTCGGTCGGCGGTTTCGCCAGTCCCAGCAGCGGCACTGTTATCTCATCGGCAGTCATCCAGAAGACTGCGCCAAACGGCACGCCCAGACCCGTGCTCACTTCCGGCACAACCTCGGCGGCGATGCCGTACACACCGCCCATCGCCGCGCCGAAAGCGTAATGCACAACCGCGCCAGCAGTTTCTTTCTCATCTTTATCTAGCTCGTGGCCGAAGACATTCTCGGAAATCGCGTCGGCAATCTTCTCCGTCGCGTCCTCCTGCTCCTCGCTATCCTCTTCCGGCTTGCGCTTCATCTCGCGCACGCCCTCCTCTCCTCCGCCAGGCTTGAGCGACTGCGCGCCGTGCGGCTTTTCGACTCCCTCCATCACCTTGCTCAGCGCAGCTTGAAACTGGTTCATCGTCCACGACGCGACAAGGCCACCGATGAACCCTGCGACGGCTCCCTTGAGCACGTCTGTCTCTCTGTTCCCCATTTCTCTTTCGCTCATGACCTCAATCCTCCTGGCTGGATTTATCAAGTCTCCGGTACGGCTGCTGCCTTTGCCATCCGTTTTCCCTTTTACGCTTCTCCCCGGTCAACCTCTTGAGCCTGCCCATTGCTGCCGTTACCTCCGGCGCGCCACCAGGCCGCGAGCGCAATTCCTGAACCGAGCAGGAAGACTGCGCTCGTGATAAACGGGTGCAAGGAAGCTTTCGTGTAGAGGCTGCTCTCGGCAACGTGGCCTTCGTAGCCGCCGCGCTCTCTCAACTCTCCAGAGGCTTCATAGAGTCCGTCATGCCTATCAACGGGTGAAGGCTTTTCTGTCTGTTGAATATCGAAGAGCGCGGCTTCCATCACCTTGTCAGTCAGACGCGGCGCGTACTTGCCTCCGACCGACATGGCCTTGCCGCCGACTCCGACAAAGACATCGCGCTCTGGATGCGTCGCACTGCGTAGGATGGCTTCTGCCACAGTCTCCGGCGCATAAACGGGCGGGGGATTTTCCGGCTCGACCGGCAGATAGTTTTTGGCGTGATCCTTGTAAGGCGTGTCAATCGCGCTCGGCTTGATGAGCGTGACGGAGATGGGCGCGTTCTCTTCTTCAAGCTCCATCCTGAGCGCATCCGTGTAGCCTTTGACCGCGTGCTTCGAGGCGCAGTAAGTTCCCTGAAGCGGGATAGAGCGGTCAGAGAGCGAGCTTCCGACGTTGACGATTGCGCCGCCGCTCAGTCGAAGATGTTCGGCGGCAACGCGCGAGCCGTGAACCAGCCCCCAGTAGTTCGTCTCAAAAAGCTGGCGATGATCTTCCATCGAAACGTCGAGCACGCGACCGTAGATTGAGACGCCAGCGTTGTTGACCCAGGTGTCGAAGCCGCCGAAATGCTGAAGGGCGGCGTCTGCGATGCGCCGGACATCCTCTTCCCGGCTGACATCTGCCACCGTGTAAACCGCCTCGCCGCCTTCCGCTTTAATCTCACCCGTCAGCTTGCGAAGCGCATCCTCACTCCGCGCCGCCAGGACAAGCCGCGCGCCTTGCCGCGCAGCCATTCTCGCTGTCACCAGACCGATGCCGCTCGACGCGCCGGTAATGACGATTGTCTGCTCGTTGAGCTTCTTAAGTTGTACGCCCATGCTCGATTCCCCTTTGTCTGAATGAAATGAATTTTGTTGTTGACTACACTATAACCAAAATTTCCCGATTGATGAACGGCGCAGGAAGATTCTGGCCTGGGAGCAGCGTCTAGACATACTTTCATCTCAATGACGACAACTCACCACAGAGACACAGAGGACACAGAGATTGCACAGAGGCTTTAACTTCTCTGTGCCCCCTCTGTGCTCTCTGTGTCTCTGTGGTGAACTGCCCTGCTATCAAGACGCAAGACTGAATAGACCCTGTGGCTTGAGTTTGGCCGCTCTTCGCAATTTTGCATGCTGGTAGTATCCTCGTTTGCGCTCAACCGAACTTGTCTTCAAGAGACGGCGTATAGAGAAACACGGTGGACTCGCGGAAAAAACAAAGGTTTTCCAGTTCATCATTCATCGTCTAACTTAATGGAATTTGAAAGCGGCACTCATTTAGGTCGTTACGAAATTCGCTCCCCGATTGGCAAGGGCGGGATGGGCGAGGTCTACCTGGCTCAAGACACGCGCCTGCGTCGTCCCGTCGCGCTCAAATTGCTTCCAGCTAAATTCACTGAGGACATTGACCGCCTGCAACGCTTCGAGCAGGAAGCCTGCGCTGCCTCCGCGCTCAATCACCCGAACATCATCACCATTCACGAGATCGGCCAGGAAGCGTCCGTGCATTTTATGGCGACCGAGTTTGTCGAAGGCGAAACTTTGCGTCGTCGCCTGCAAAGCGAGCCGCTCAGATTGAGCGAGGCTCTCGACATCGCCACACAGATTGCCGCAGCCCTTTCAGCAGCCCACGCAGCCGGAATCATTCATCGAGACATCAAGCCGGAGAACATCATGGTGCGGCCAGACGGCTACATCAAGATTCTGGACTTCGGACTTGCGAAGCTGACAGAGCAGCGCACGGAGATGATTGATTCGCAGGCTCCGACGATTATGCGTGTGGCTACGAATCCCGGAACTGTGATGGGCACAACTCACTACATGTCGCCGGAGCAGGCGCGCGGCCTGGATGTTGATGCGCGCACGGACATCTGGAGTTTGGGCGTCATCCTTTATGAGATGGTGAAGGGTCGTGTGCCGTTTGAAGGAGGGACGACGACCGACGTGCTCGTCTCCATCCTCGACAGAGAGCCGCCTCCGCTGACTTCTATTTCAGGAGACATGCCTGCCGAGCTTCAACGAATCATCAGGAAGGCGCTCAGTAAAGATAAAGAGGAACGCTACCAGACGGTCAAAGACTTGATGATTGACCTCAAGAGTCTCAGGCAGGAGTTGGCGTTTGAGTCCAAGCGTGAACACATACTCCCTCCCGACTCGACCAATCGAACTACCAATGAGACTCATGGAAGCGCTCCCGGCTTTGAGACAAGTATGAAAGGCCCTGCGATTCGCACGGGTGAGTTTGAGCGAGCGCAGACGACCCTCAGCGCGCAATCTACGGCGAGCGGAATCAAGCAGGGCAAGCGTCGCTCAATGCTTGTGCCGGGAGCTATCGTTATCTCGCTCCTGGGTATCGGCTATCTTCTTTACGCATATCTAATCGGGCCGCACGCGGCAAACAAACCCGCCGTGTTCTTGCAGAACATGCAGGTGACGCAGATTACCACCAACGGGAAATCACGCGATGCGGTCATCTCTCCTGATGGAAAGTATGTGACTTATGTTGTGGACGACGGGGGCAAGCAAAGTCTCTGGCTGAGACAGGTGGCGACGGCGAGCAACGTGCAGATTGTCGCCCCGGCGGAAGTGACGTATCAAGGATTGGCTTTCTCACATGATGGCAACTACATCTATTACAACATGTGGGATCGCAAGGGAGTCGGCGAAATCTATCAAGTCCCGGTTCTCGGTGGAACTCCGTCGCGGAAGGTCGTCCACGATGTCATGCCCGGAGTCATCGTCTCGCCCGACGACAAGCGACTGGCCTACATACGCGGCTACGCGCAGGAGAACGCAAGCTCGCTCCTGATTGCGAACGTGGACGGGACTGAAGAGAAGAAGCTCGTCACCTGCACTGCGCCTGACGGCTGCTGGGGCGGCGCGTGGTCGCCCGACGGCAAGAGCTTCGCCCTGGTTCGCTGGAATGAAGGCGGCAAATACTCAACGGTCGTCGAGTATCCCGTTGATGGCAGGCCGGAGAGACAGATAACCTCTCAAAGATGGATGGGCGTCGGGCAGATCGGATGGCTCGGCGACGGCAGCGGCCTTGTCATCATCGCTGCGGATCAGAGAAACAGCCCGCCGCAAATCTGGTACATCTCCTATCCAGATGGCGAGGCGCGAAAGATTACCAACGACCTGAACGGCTACGACAATCTGAGTCTAACAGCGGATTCGAGCACGTTGGTGACAGTGCGTGGAAACGGGCTTAGTAATATCTGGGCCTTAGTTGCCAATGATACTAATTCCGCGCGACAGATTACTTCCGGCAATACCGAAGGCGCGCTGGGGATGGCGTGGACGCCTGACGGCCAGATAGTTTATTCATCGGTCGCCAGCGGCCACTGGGACATCTGGATTATGCAGCCGGACGGAAGCAATCAGAAGCAGCTCACCTTTAACGCCAGCTCGAATCGCACGCCTACGGTTTCACCCGACGGGCGTTACATAGTCTTCACCTCCGACCGCACAAGCACGGATCACATCTGGCGAATGAATATTGACGGGAGCAATCCAAAAGAGTTGACCAATGCCGATGGCGATGCAGCGCCCGTCTGTTCGCCGGACGGCAAGTGGGTCATCTACTCATCCTGGCATGCCAACAGGCAGGGACTATCGAGAGTCTCGATTGACGGCGGCGAGCCTATAGAGATGCTCGCCAAGCAGTTGCCAGCGCCGAGTATCTCACCTGACGGAAAATTTATCGCCAGCGCCTACTGGGATGATCAATCCGACCCGCAGCAATGGAGAGTCGCCATCATCTCCTTTCCAGAAGCACAGATCGTCAGGACGCTTGCCACACCGCCGTCAGCAGTGAGCGATGTGGGGAGCTTCACGACTCGCTGGACATCCGATGGACGCTCGCTGGCTTACATAGATAATCGCAACGGCGTCTCAAACATCTGGAGTCTGCCGGTTGACGGCAGCACGCCCAAAGCTCTCACCGATTTCAAATCCGAACGCATCTTCAGCTTCGCGTGGTCGAGCGATGGCCGTCAACTGGCAGTCGCTCGCGGCGGCACGAACCATGACGTGTTTCTGATTAAGGGTTTTAAGTAGCCAACGGTCTCGTTATCTCTTAAAGCAGAACCGGCAGCCCTGAAATTTCTCAGGGCTGCCGATTCTGTTAGTTGCCTGGCTCGACCATTATGTTCGGTAAGGGTCGCGGGATTTAAGACTGCCAGGCATCCGGGGAAGAAGTTTTTTTACCGCGCGCTGGCTGCGACTTCGACCTTCTTGAGCTTCGCGCCGCCGCTTGCCAGCTTCTGCTCTTTAGCCGCCTGACGCTCCGCACCCGACTGGCTCAATTCGCGCCCGTCGCTGCCTCTCGTCATCCACACCTGAGCGAGAAAATACTGGTCGCCGTACTGGTGGAAGACCAATCTCTCTTGCGTGGCTTTCTCGCCTTCGCCAGCCTGAGCCGTTCCGGGCGTTTGAGCTAGAACGCGCGTCTGCCCGTCTGCGCTCTCGATGAGAATGGAATTCCGCGAGAGCTGCCTGATGCTGTATGCGCCTGCCGGAAGCGTCTTGTTGCCGAGACTAAACTCGAACGGGACGTTGACTTCGATCTTTCCTCTCGACTGCGCTTGGACGGAAACGACCGCCAGCATCAGTACGAGGCTCAACATTGCGAACGCGCTATAAAGTTTCTTTGTCATCATAATCTCCTTCGGGTCTTCTTGTTTGAGGGCGGCCCTGACCCTGACCGGCTGCCGTCCGTTTCTTCTTCAATGGAATTGATCGCTTGCTCAATTCCTCAACCTGGTTAGTCGTCCCGGTTCGCGTTGGTCCTCGCAGATGCGCGAGTTTATCTCTTAATCAAAGCGCTTGCCGCCGACTCTTTTTGTTCATCCGTCCAAATATTGTGTATCCAGTAGAACCGCTGGACGGCTCTATTATAGAGCGAGCCGCGTGCCACACGGGTTAACATGGCAGCACGGCTCCTTATCAGCAGGCTGAACCAACTGAAAGCCTTCGACTTAACTTTTTATTGAGGCTGCTCAGGAGAGCGCGCAGCTTTTTATGTAGGAGGCCGCAATTCTATCTGATGAGATAGACACTCTATCTGCCAGGATAGCTTCCGGGCCTGAAAAGATTTAACTTTGGGTCGCTATATCTTTTAAGGTTTGTGTTGGGACATCAAATCCTGCGGAGGCGGCCAGGATGCTGAGAAAGATTCTCGCATGGAGCGTTCACCTTTATACGGCGTTGGGGCTGGTTGCAGCCGCGTGCATGGCTGTCCTCATAGTACGCGGCGGCAGCGACGCTTCCTTTCGCGCTGCGCTCGCGCTGATGGTGCTGGCAACGCTGATTGATTCAACTGATGGATGGCTCGCACGACGCGCGCGCGTTAAAGAGTTTGCGCCGAGCTTCGACGGTCGCAGGCTGGACGACTTGATTGATTTTCAAACCTACACGTCGCTTCCGCTGCTTCTCATCTGGCGCGCCGGTGTTTTGTGGGACGGGCGGGCGTGGTGGCTATTGCTGCCGCTTCTCGCCAGCGCCTACGGGTTTTCGCAGGTCAACGCCAAGACAGACGATGGCTTCTTCTTAGGCTTTCCTTCCTACTGGAACATCGTTGCTTTCTATCTATACCTCCTGCGCCCGCCTGTCTGGGTTTCGCTGATGCTCATCATCGCGCTGTCATTGCTGACGTTCATTCCCTTGCGTTATCTCTACCCGTCGCAGCGCACGCCGTTCAGCCGTTTGACGAACCTCCTGGCCGCGCTCTGGTTCGCAACGCTTCTGGTGATCCTGGCCCGCCCTGCCGAGGATTCAAGATTTCTCTTGATGATCTCCCTCGCTTTTCCAATCTATTACATGCTGATGTCATGGGCGCTCACCTTGCGCCATAGACGATTGCGGATTGAAAAACAAGAGGACGCTCCCTCTTAAATCCACAGTCTGAAATCCGAAATTCGGAATCGGCATGATTGGCCTTGTCAACGGCCACGACTATATTGTACTTTGCACGCGCCTTAGCTTAAATCCACTTGAAAGTAAAACGCGAAGAACGGTTCAACCTCGATCTCGACTGACCTTTTGAACCTGCAACCGCTTCCGAACTGGAAAGAGCCGGAGACTGAAAATGAAACGTTGTCAGACATGCGGCCTGGTGCTCGACGACTCGCAGACCTTCTGCACCAACGACGGGACGCCGCTCATCGCAGACTCTTCATCTTATGATCCGCAGGCGACTTTAGTAGCGCCGCCCGGCAGTATCCCGACCACGCCTCCGGGAGGAGGGGCAACACAGGGGGCGCGAACAGACTGGCAATCTCCTGCCCGCCCGACAGTCCAGCCCGGATACGCGCCGCAAGCCGGTTATGAACAACCGGCAGGGCCGCGACCCGGTAAATTCGTTCCCGGACTAATCGGCGGCCTGGTGGCTGGCATTCTCTCTCTCTTCGTAGATTTTCTGCCGCCGAGTCCTTTCATCATCATCAGCTTCTTCTGCATCGTGTGGGCCATGATCGGCGGCGCTCTCGCTTCCAGAATTTACATCAATCGTTCACAGACTCCCGTCAGGCAGGGTGAAGGCGCAGTGGTCGGCCTTGTCGCAGGGGCAATCGCAGCGGTCATCTACCTGGCGCTCGATACGACAATCGCATACGCGATACACGGCGAGTACATAGAGATGGTCTCAAGAATGCAGGGCCAAAACATGAGCGCCGGGGCGTTCTTCGCTATGACGGGCATAGTGGGAGCTTTGACTATCTTCGGCTGTTCAGTCGTCGGGGGAATTATCGGCGTTGCGATGTTCGAGAAGCGCAAGGCGTATCCCTTCAGCGCGCCTCCGCCTCCACCACCAGGCTTCGGCGGCCCAATGGGAGGCGGATACAGATAGATTTTGCGCGTGGGAGGAAGCGGATGCGTTCCAAGAAACGATGGACGATGAATGAAAGGAAAAAGGTTTTCAATTCATCATTCATCATTTCCCTCAGTCCAGTTCATCAACCTGAAGTCCGATTGGCTCTCCTCCTGCGCCTTTGATTCCGTCGAGCACCTTGACGACTTCGCCATACGGAAGCGACTTGGGAGCTTTGATGTAGACGGTTTTCTGAATGCGTGCCTCTTCGGGCAGATCGTTTCGATAGTACATATCCGGCCTGTAGGCATGGTGCTCCAATCTCCCCTGAAAAACTCTTGCCAGCTCCACGCTCAAGCTCCCTGTATCGTTGACCGATCCCATGACTGCGGTTTTGTTTAGCTCAAGCGTCCCGTCTTCTTTGATTGCGACGACGAGTGTCAGACCGCTCTCTTCCGGCGGCGCGCCTTTGTGCGACTCAGGCGGCTCAGGGATTTGCGCCATAAAGCGGCTCGGCTTAAGCGGCGTGACGACCATGAAGATAATCAAGAGTACCAGCAAGACATCTATCAACGGTGTGACGTTGATATAAGGCACGGCTCTCTTCATCTGTTTCTCTGCGCTCATAGCTTTTCCCTCACTCCCTTTGTTCCAGATAACCAAACACACTTCTGCTCTCAAAGCACTAAGCTTTTTATTATCCATCTTCCATTTGAGCTAACTATTTCTTAGACACCCTGAGAGAGGAAATGTTCCGGCTTGACGCGAAGAATCAACAACACTTCAATCATCTACGCTTCTTCGGAAATGCGTTGGGAGTTGCTATCGGCGGATGCTCGCCGCGCGGCACAACCCATAGCTCTACATGCCGAAGCTTGCGATAACCTCCGTTCATAAACTTTATCCTGGCCGGAGCAATGTGATATTTGCCGACTAGCTCGGCTTTCACTGCTGCCAGCATTTTCAAAGCCGTACCTGGAGGTTCCGGCCTTCGCTCAACGCTGTATTGCGGATAGGCCAGGATATAAGCAAGAGAGCGCGGATATTTCAGTAAGGCATCCGCGAAAGCTTCGAGTGAACTTCCAGCATACTCATCACCCTCGTCATATTTACCAGGCAAAGGATAATAGCATTCATCGAATTTCCAGGCCGAATCAGTATCTATAAACTGGTTGGAGTGAGCATCGCTTCTAGGCGTCGGCGTCGCCCCAATCGGCACAATCCAGAGTTCCTGTGTCAAACATGAGGCCACGCCGCCATCCACCGTCACCAGGCGCTCAACCGGGATGCCACGCGCGTTAATTAAATACTCTTTCATCCGGCTCGCCAACCTGCTATTCAAACCGGGAAGATCACGACGAGCGCGATAGATAACGATGAAACCGCGTGTGCCTGATTCCTGCTGTAGCTGGATGACGAAGTTATCTAAACGCGCCTTGATGTCTGTCAGATAAATATCGCTGAACTCATCTATTTTGCGCGCGCCCTGAGCATTTAATTGTCCCTGCGCAAAGGAATCAAAAGACAGCGCGAGACAAACGAACGACAGGGTGATGACCAACTTGAGAAGTGTTCGTTTCATTGTAGAGTCTGCGCCTCCGTTCTCATTTCTTGCTCATGCCCTCGATGACGATGCGTGCGACAGTCGGGATAATTTGTTGCTCGTTGGCGTGATCGGTTGTGAAAGTGACGAGGACGAATCGCGCGCCGTCGGGGAGTTCGATGTAGGCCGCGTCGTGCCTGGTGGTGCTCGTCCAGCCTGCTTTCGCCCAGAGACGCGCTCCCTGTGGAAGAGCAATGCCCGTGAATCCGTGCGCCTGGTCGTCCACATTATCGCTCTTGCCTGAAAAGTCGCGTTTCAATAACTCCATCATCGCTGCGCTCCGCTGAGGTGTGATGGCGCGTCCCGTCACAATCTCCGAGAGCAGGCGCGCAACCGCATCGGTCGTCAGCCTGTTTCGATTCTCACCCTTTGTGCCGCGAAACAGTTGCTCACGACCATACGGGCCTTCGCAGTAGGTTTTCTGGTTGGTGTTGATGCCTGCAAAGCCTTGCGTGGCGAAGTAGCGGTTGACGGCATTTCTCTTCTCCGCCCACTTCTTCAGCTCAGAGCCTGTCAACTCAGGCCCGCTCGTCGTGCCCGTGATATTATCCAGCACAAAGCCCGTCGCATCGTTCGATGAATCAACGATCATATCTTTCATGGCACGTTTGAGTTCGTCCGTCTCTTTTATCTTTCCCTCTTCGAGCAGGTGATGCGCCATGACCAGATAGAAGAGCTTGACGACGCTCGCCGGATAGATTCCCTCCTGCCCGCGAAAGCTGGCCTCAGTGGGATGTTGCGGGTCGCTGAGATTAATCAACGTAATCGCCAGATTGCTCTCTTGAAGATTCTTGTCTTTGAATTTCGCAAGCGCCGCCTGCGCCGCCCTGTTGACCAACTCCTGTAGAGCCGCGTCAGGCTGCGCGTTCGGCATAGTTGTTTTATTGTTTTGATTTTGCGCTGTAGTAATGGGAACGAACGCAGCGCAGAAAAAGCAGGCGATAATAAAGGCCAAGGTTTTTATAGTCATCGCAATTTAATCCTGTTTCACCTTATCAGGTTGATTGACGAGTTAATGATGAGCGAGTTCGAGACATCTATGAAGAATCCGCCGACGACCGGCACGATCAGGAAGCTGCGTGGAGCGGGAGCATACGCTTCGGTCAGGGCTTCCATGTTGGCGACAGCGTTCGGCGTGATGCCAAGGCCGAAGCCTATGTGCCCGCTCGCCGTCACCGCCGCCTCGTAGTCGCGCCCCATCAGAACAAATGTGACGAGCACCGCGTAGGCTATCATCACAACGACCTGCACGGCGAGAATGACGAGCATCGGAACAGCCAGCCCCGCGAGTTGCCACAGCTTCAAGTCCATCAACGCGATGACTAGAAAGAGCGCGAGCGCGATTGTGCCTAAGACATCAACGGCGCGCTGGTCAATCCGTAGCCAGCCGTAGCGATCATCCAGGTTTCGCGCGATGGCTGCGACAATCATCGCCCCGATGTAGCCCGGTAGCTTGACGAGCGCAGCCAGCACACTTCCCTTCGGCAGCATGTCGCCTAACGCTGTCAGCCCTATGCCGATGAGCGCGCCCAATCCCATGATGAGCAGGATGAGCATCAGAGTCTTGAGCAAGACCATACCCGTCAAAGTTGGCCGCGCCTCGTCCGCGCTCTGTTCCATGCGCGGAATGTCGGCTTGCGCTTCCATCTCTCCTTGAGGGCCAACCGCCCAAAACTCTTCTGCCTCCTTCTTGACTTCGCGCGTCTCCGGTTTGGCTTTCAAACGGAAGCGACGTATGAGCGCAGTCGCCACAGGATTACCGACGAGGCTCGCCATGAAGATTCCGAATGTGGCGGAGGCGATGATGAGCGCGCCCGCGCCTGGGATTCCCAGTTGCTCGAAGTCGCCAGTGCGCGCTAAGCCCGTCGCAGGCCCGCCCGTCAGCGTCAATGCTCCGCAGATGATGCCGAGCGGCGCAGGCGCGTTCATCATCCGGGCAAGTCCGATGCCGACGACGTTCTGCACAATCGCCAGCGCGGAAGCGATCAACCAGAAGAAGCCCATGCGCCAACCGCCCGCACGCAGGAGAGCCAGGGTCGCGCTCAGGCCGATGGTCGTAAAGAAAGCTGTTTGCAGCGGAGCGCGCAGGCTGGTGTCTATGACGACACCGAGCGTGTCGCGCGAGTGGAGCAGAAGCAGGGTGAGCGCGAAGAGGAGGCCGCCGATGGCAGGCGCGGGAATGCTTGAGCGCGCCAGAAACTTGATGTGTCGTTGGAGCGCATAACCGATGAAGAGAAACAGCGCGGCGAGAGCAAGCGTGAAGACAAGATCAAACTTCAACGTCTTGAGTCCTTCGACGATGGTGAACTCCACTCCAGGCTTCTCCTTTATTCACCACGCCGCTCGCCTGGCCCTTTAACCGTTCGGTCGTGGCCGCGAGTTTCGTCAATGTGGTTACTTCAAGACCGGGCGCGTAGTGTATCATTGACCTTTCCCGGTGCGGTAGAAGAATCATTCTTCGCTCTTCCAGTCGAAACGTGGACACATTAATCGAAAACTTGCGCGCAGCTACGGGGCGCGATTCGGTCCTGACGGAGCCTGATGAGTTGCTCGTTTACGAGTGTGATGGGCTGCCGCAACACAAGCGCCGCCCGCGCGCCGTCGTCTTTCCTGCTTCCACTGAAGAGGTCGCGTCGGTCCTACATCTCTTGGCGCAGGGTGGCGTGCCGTTTTCTCCGCGCGGCGCGGGAACTGGATTATCCGGCGGCGCGCTGGCCCTCAATAGCGGCGTCGTTATCGAGTTGGCGCGTATGCGCCGCTTGCTCAAGATTGACCAGGAGAATCGTCTCGCCGTGGTTCAAACGGGAATGGTCAACGCGCAGCTTTCTCGTGCCGCTGCGCCCTACGGCCTTCACTACGTCCCGGACCCGTCGAGCCAGGCAAGCTGCACCATCGGCGGAAACCTTGCGGAGAACGCTGGGGGCATTCACTGCTTGAAGTATGGGATGACGGTTGACCATGTGCTCGCCGCGCGTGTGGTGCTGGCCGGAGGCGAGATTGTTGATCTAGGCAGCGCGAGCGCGGGCTGGGCTGGCTACGATCTGCTGGGCGTCTTCGTCGGCTCTGAAGGAACCTTCGGCATCGCAACCGAAGCCACGCTCAAGCTCGTTCCGCTTCCTTCCGCTGTGCGAACGCTGCTCGCCGTCTTCACAGACATTGACGATGCGAGCCGCGCTGTTTCCGCAATCATCGCCGCCGGACTCGTGCCCGCCGCGCTGGAGATGATGGACGGCGCAATCATTCGCGCAGTCGAGGCGAGCGTCTTCGCGGCAGGGATTCCTCTGGACGCAGAGGCGGCTCTGCTCGTCGAGCTGGACGGTCTTGAAGTCGGCCTTGATGAAGAAGCGCAGCGCGCAGAGAGCATCTGCCGCGAGCACGGCGCGCGGGAGGTGAAACGCGCGAGCGATGAGCAGGAGCGAAAGCGTCTCTGGGCGGCGCGCAAAGGAGCTTTCGGCGCGATGGGCCGCATCTCGCCTGACACGATGCTGCAAGATGCTGTCGTGCCGCGCTCGCGCCTGCCGGAAGTTCTCGCGGCAACTTATCGCATCGGAGCGAAGTATGGCCTGCGCGTAGCAAATGTCTTTCACGCGGGCGACGGCAATTTACACCCGTTTCTCTGCTTCGACGCGCGCCAGCCGGAAGAAGTGTTGCGCGTTAAGGAGGCCGGGCGCGAGTTGATGGAGACGTGCGTTCGCGCTGGCGGCTCAATCACGGGCGAGCACGGAGTCGGGCTTGATAAAAGCGAGTACCTCCCGCTCATCTTTTCCGCAGACGACATGGATACGATGCTGCGCGTGCGCGCCGCCTTCGACCCAACAGGACTCTGCAATCCAGGCAAGATTATCCCAACCTCGCGCAGTTGCGGCGAAGCAAGAGCGGGGAGAAAGCAGTTAGCAGTTGGCGATGGGCAGCGGGCAGTTAAAAGCGAAGACGTTACGCCGCCGTTCTTATCTCCCAACCGCCAACCACCAACTGCCAACTACTCATTGTCAACTTCTTCACCTGATGGAGCGCAGCGTTTGCTCGCGCAGGTTGTGGGTGACGAGAATGTCTCCGCGTCTTCACGTCTTCACGTTTCCGCATCCGTCTGTCTCGAAGTTGCTCCGGCTTCGATTGAAGAAGCGTGCGAGGTTTTGCGTCTGGCTGCGAGTGAAGGCTGGGCGATTGTTCCGGCTGGCAGCGGAACGTGGCTCGATGTCGGCAATCCTTTGAAGCGCGCTGATGTGATTGTCAGCACGAGAAGAATGCGGCGCATCATCGAACACGAACCGGCTGATCTTGTGGCAACAGCGGAAGCTGGCGTGACCTTGAACGCGCTCAATGATGAACTCGCACGCGCAGGTCAGTGGCTGCCGCTCGACCCTCCTGATGATGGGAGGGCGACTATCGGCGGCGTGGTCGCAACAGGCATGGGCGGGGCGCAGAGTTTCGGTTATGGCTTACCGCGCAGCTCCGTCATAGGGATGCGCGTTGCGCTCGCGGATGGAAGGTTGATAAAGGGGGGCGGGCGTGTTGTGAAGAACGTCGCGGGCTACGATCTCTGCAAGCTATTTACGGGAAGCTACGGCACGCTCGGCCTGATTCTCGAATTGACCTTCAAGCTCCGCCCAAAGCCGATGCAGACCACGACCGTTGCGGCCTGCGCGCCTCTTGATTCCCTGTGGCGCTCCGCACACTCCATTCTCAATGCACGGCTTCTCCCTGTCGCAATCGAACTGCTCTCTTCGAGTGCGGCTGCACGGATAGCAGTTTCAAACGAAGAGACACATCCGACTCTTCTGATTCGTTACGCCGGGACACCGGAGACAGTCGCATACCAAACCGAAGAGACGATCAAGCAGCTTCGTAGTGTTGATGCAACTGTAAACTGCGTCGCTCTTGATGTGGACGAGAACTACTGGCGCAAACTTGCCGATCTTCCTCTACACGACGAAAACCAATTGGGTTGGCGTGCCGGCGTGAGACCAACCGAGCTACAAACATTTCTCAAGCTGGCGATGGAAGATGGCGGCTCAGCGCATCCTTCATCATCGCTCTGGCACGCTGGCGTCGGAGATGGAAGGTTACGTGTGATAAGTTCTCCGGCGGAAGATGCAGCTTCATGCATCGCGTCGCTTGAAAGGCTGCGCGCCGGAGCACGCGCGTCGGGCGGCTCGCTCGTCATCGAAAGCGCGCCGCCGGAAATTAAGAAGGCGTTTGACGTGTGGGGTGTGTCGAGCGCGTCCCGGCCTTTGATGCAGCGCGTGAAAGAGCAGCTTGATCGGGCTGATACGCTTTCGCCGGGAAGATTCGTGTTTCGTCTTTAACAAATAACGCGATACGCAAACTCTTTAAGCTCCGTCAGGAGCGGCTGAAAATAGCCCAGCAATTTATTGCTGGGAACAGCAACGTTAATAATTGTGAAGTCCCGTAGGGACGACTGAAGTTCAATCGTCCCTACGGGACTCAAACCAAATTCCACATCCGTTTCCCAGCAATGAATTGCTGGGCTATTGTCAATTGTCCCTAACGGGACATAACTTGCTCATCGCGTCAACACTTAAAAGGTTATCCAAACCAAATGAAAAAGCTCATGTTGAAGCAATCGAAGCGCGGCCTTCTAACGACTCTCTTGCTTTACATGCTCCTGTTTGCGCCAGCGGCATCTTTGTCGAATGGTTCAGCGTCAATCAGGCCCTTTCCTGTCTCGCGCGAGCCTGTCAGAGCGCAGCACGGCATGGTCGCTTCGACGAAACAGATAGCTTCTGAGGTCGGCGTTGATATTTTGAAACGTGGCGGCAACGCCGTTGACGCCGCAGTCGCAGTCGCGTTCGCGCTCGCAGTTGTTCATCCGGTCGCGGGGAATCTAGGAGGCGGAGGCTTCATGCTGATTCGCTTCAAGGATGGAAGAAGCACCGTGATTGATTACCGCGAGGTCGCTCCGCTTGCCGCCACGCGCGACCTGTATCTGGATGCAGAGGGCAAGCTGATTCAAGGCGAAGGCTCGTCAACCGTTGGATACCGCGCCGCAGGCGTGCCCGGAACAGTCGCCGGTCTTGAGATGGCTCTGAAGAAGTACGGCTCAGGCAAGCTCACCTGGGCGCAGTTGATAGAGCCTGCGCGCCGTCTTGCGCTCAACGGTTTTACGGTTAGCAATGTGCTGGCAGACTCTCTGCGCAGAGAGGATAAGCTTGCGAAGTATCCAGACAGCCGCAAGATTTTTCTGGGCGATGGGAAGTTTTATGAAGAGGGCGACCATTTGCGCCAGCCCCAGTTGGCAGCGACTCTCGCGCGTTTGCAGCGCGGCGGCGCGCGAGAGTTTTACAAGGGTCAGACCGCGCGGATGATCGCCGAAGACATGAAGAGAAATAACGGGCTGATTACGCTTCAGGATTTGCGCGGCTACACGGCGAAAGAGCGACAACCTTTGCGCGGAACATATCGCGGTTATGAGATAGTCACGATGCCGCCACCTTCGTCCGGCGGCGCGGTTCTGATAGAGATGCTCAACATGCTCGAAGGCTACGACCTGCACTCCATGGGATGGTCTTCGTCCGACAGCCTGCACGTTCTTGTAGAGGTGATGCGACGTGCCTTCGCAGACCGCGCCGAGTACATGGGAGACGCCGATTTCGTCAAAGTCCCCATCGCTGGGTTGATTGACAAAGCTTACGCCGCGCGTCTTCGCAAGACCATTGACATGAAACGCGCTTCAAAGAGCGCCGACATCAGACCCGGCAACCCGAGCGCAGAAGAGTCGTCAGACACCACGCATTTCACAGTCGTTGACCGGGACGGCAACGCGGTAGCTAACACATATACGCTCAATGATGATTACGGTTCGGGCGTTGTCGTCAAGGGCACGGGGATGCTCATCAACGACGAGATGGACGATTTCACATCGAAGATCGGCGTGCCCAATCTTTACGGCTTGATTCAAGGGGCACGCAACCAGATTGAGCCGCGCAAGCGCCCGCTCTCGGCCATGACGCCGACCTTTGTCTTACGCAAAGACGGCTCGCTCTGGTTCACCGTCGGCTCGCCCGGCGGGCCAAGAATTATCACAGCCGTGCTGCAAGTCATCCTCAACGTCATAGACTATGAGATGAACATACAGGAGGCCACAGATGCGCCTCGCATTCACCATCAATGGATGCCCGACGAGATTCGTTTTGAGCCTTACGGGTTATCGGCGGATACTGTGAGCGCGCTCAATGCACGCGGGCATGAGCTGGAGCTGCGTCCCGAATTCAAGGGCTACACCCGGCGCGGCTATATGGGCGACATTCAAGCTATCATGATTGAAGAGAAGACGGGCGTGCGACTCGGGGCGAGTGATTCCCGGCGAAGCGAGGGCGGCCCGGTTGGATATTAAAGGAGGGATGAGGGATGAGGGATGAAGAAGAAGAATCGGTTAGTATCCGTCCTTTCTTTTTATTCATCCCTCATCCCTCATCCCTCATCCCTTCGTTATGGCTATATCTCAACTAGCGAGCACACTGGCAACCGAAGAGGATAAGCTGCTGGCGTGTGTTCATTGCGGCCTCTGTCTTGAGGCGTGCCCGACGTACATTCACACGGGCGATGAGAACGATAGCCCGCGCGGGCGCATTTACCTGATGCGCGCCGTTGAAGAGGGACGGCTCGCTCCCGAATCAAACGCTTTCCACACGCACATCAATCGCTGTCTGGGGTGTCGCGCGTGCGAGCAAGCATGCCCGGCGGGTGTTGAGTACGGGCAACTGCTGGAAGCTGCGCGCGCCGATCTATCGCAGACACAGGCGCGCTCCAGCGGTTGGACTTCGCGCGCGCTTCGCTTCGCTTTGAGGACAATCTGGCTTCATCCTGCGCGCCTGCGCTTTGCTTTCACGCTCTCGCGCTTTCTTCGGAACACACGTCTGCCCGGACTGTTAATTAAATCACGGCTCGCGCGCCTCATCTCACCGCGACTGGAGTTTGCCCTTGCTCTTCTGGATAGCTCACTCCCTGGTAGCGGAAGCAAACATGAAAAGAGCGCGAGCCGCACTCCACGTTCGACCAAGATACAGGCTTTGCTCTTCAAGGGTTGTGTGACGGAAGGACTTTTTGCGCGTGTCAATCGTGCGACCGAAAGGGTGCTTGAAGCGAACGGCTGTGCTGTTGAGTCTCCCACAGCCCAAGTCTGCTGCGGCGCGCTTCATGCTCACGCGGGCGACCTTGAAGGCGCGCGCCAGCTTGCCCGGCGCAACATTGATGCCTTTCGTGAGGAGGGCGCTCAGAAGATTATTACCAACGCGGGTGGGTGCGGCGCGATGCTGGTCTCTTACGCTCACCTGCTGGCGGACGATGCTGAGTACAGAGAGCGTGCGCGTGAGTTTAGCGAGCGGGTGCGCGACATCAGCCAGCAACTTGAGACGACGGGAATCAGGCAAGGCGGAAGCATTGACGACTGCCGGACGACTTATGATTCGTCATGTCATCTGCTCTACGGGCAGCGCGCGAGCCAGGCTCCGGTTGAGATGCTGCGAGCGATTCCCGGACTCGATTTCAAGCCGCTCGCGGGAAGCGAGGTGTGCTGTGGCGGCGCGGGCGTTTACAACCTGCTTGAGCCGGAGTTGTCGGCGCGCGTGCTTGACGAAAAGCTCGCCCATATCAAAGAGACCGGCGCGCAAACGCTGGCGACAGGAAATCCCGGCTGCCACATGCAGATCGGCGCGGGCGCGCAGCTTAAAGGAATGAAACGTTTGCGCGTCTGTCATCCGGTGGAACTCCTTGACGAGTCATACGCGCGAGCAGGATTTTATAAAGCAGTGACGAGTGACGAGTGATGAGATGGAAAGCTTCTTAAATGTTATCAAAAGCAACGCGCCCGTCGACGAGTGTCAGGCGCACGTTCCCTTCCGTATCAAGAGCAGTGAGGTCGGCGCGTTTCCCTACTTCGATAGAGCCGCAATCTTGATCCACGCCAAGTAAGCGCGCCGGATTGCTTGAGGCCATGCGCGACACGTCTTCCGCAGCAACGCCGAGCGAGAGCATCAGGCGCACGGCGTCGAGCATGGTAATGACGGAGCCTGCGATGCTCCCACGCGCGTTGCTCGTTCGCCCCTGCGTGACCGTGATCGTCTCGCCCCAGATGCTGTATTCGCCATCGCCTAAGCCTGCCGGAGCAACCGCGTCGCTGATGAGACTGATTCGCTCCGGCGTCTTGCAGCGCAAGATGAGGCGCAGCATCAACGGGTCAACGTGTACACCGTCGGCGATGACATCGCAGGTAACTCCGTCGTTGAGAAGTCCCCAGCCGATTGGCCCAAGGTGACGATGATGAAGCGGCGACATCGCGTTCATAAAATGGGTCATGTGATGTGCGCCCGCTTCGAGTGCCTGTTCAAGTATGGCAACCGTCGCGCGCGTGTGCCCTATTGAAACCACCCAGCCTTGTTTCACCAACGCTTTAATCAACTCTACGCCGCCTTCGATTTCCGGCGCGAGCGTGGTCAGATGAATCGCGCCTTGATTCTTCAAGCGCGGTAGAAATTTCAGCCCATCTTCACCATCATAGGTTTTGAAAAACTCCGCGTGCAGCGCGCCACATTGTTTCTCGCTAACGTATGGCCCTTCGTAATGAACGCCGACGACACGCGCCGCTGGCTCTAGCTCATCCTGTGCGCTTATCAACTCATCTATTACCTGAACTGATCTCAGATAATTCTCTTCCGAGTCGGGCACAAGCGTCGGCAGCCAGGCACACACTCCATTCTTCGCCAGAAAACGGGCGACCCTGTTCAGCCCGTCCGCGCCCGTTTCATTCGTATCAATACCAACTGCGCCGTGAATGTGTATATCAATGAACCCGGCAAAAAGTGTCGTGTTCGATATATCAATTTCTTTATCGGCGCTGGGATTTCCAATGCCCGATAAAATTTCCAAGACCTTCCCGTTTCCAATTAAGACCGAAACATTTTCCGCCTTCCCGTCAGGCAAAATTGCGTTGGCGTTTCTGAGCAAGAGCGTTTTCATAATCTTGGTTTACCCGCTAGTGCCGGATGCCCAGCGAAAATGCTCGCGCCGCATTGTGGAGCGGCGCGAGCATTTTCTTTTTGAGAAGAACCACTCGTTAGAAAAGTAGCTTCAGCCCAAACTGCATCGTGCGCGGGTCTCTGACAGCTCCGACCACGCCGAACAACGAACTGGTCACATTCGTGCTGGAGAAGCTTCTGAAGTTCGTGTGGTTGAAAATGTTGAAGACTTCGGTCCTAAACTGGACGCCGAAGCGCTCCCCAAAGTGTAGATTCTTTGACAGCGTGAAATCTACGCGCTTGGTCGGCGGGCCTTGAATGACACCGCGTCCCGCGTTGCCGGGCGTGTTCTGTAAACCGGTCGCAGTGTTACTCGGATTCAGTTGGAAACAGGCAGTGTTGAAATACTGCAACTGGGTATGCGGCGCATTCACATTGGGGTCACAGAGAAGATTCGGTCTTGCCGCAGGGTTGGCGTTAATCAGCCCTAGACCTGCGTAATCAAGATTCGATGTTGTTGCCGTAAACGGCAAGCCTGAGTTGTAAACAAAGATACCGGACGCTTGCCAGCCGCCCAGGGCTTTGCCGACGAAGTCTGCCTGCTTTTTGAAGAACGGCAACTCGTAGATGTAGTTGACGGTGAGAATATGACGACGGTCGAGCGTCGCTCTCTGGTACTCACCCCTAATGTTGTAACTATCCTGCGGAGAAGTCGTGCGATCATTCGGGCTGTCGGTCAAATTCTTCGACAAGGTATATGCCAGGTTTATCTGCGAGGAGCCGGAGAAGCGACGCTGAGCATAAACTTGCAAGCTGTGGTAATTCGAGTTGTAGCGGGGTTGAATCATCGCAATCGAGCGAAACCCTTTATAGGGACGAAGCTGATCGAGAATGAGTAGGTCGAGCGCGGTTCCATTCGGATTTCCTGTTGCGGCTGCCGTATTGCGGAATGCATATCCGGCAGGTTGGCATGTGACCAGGGTCGGAGCCGGTATCTGAGCATAGAAGGCGGTGTTTTGCGCGCACCGTGAATTTAACGCCAGGCCGGGAGGAAGGTCATTGAGTTCGGTTAGACCGATCAAGTGAGTTCCTTTCGAGCCGTAGTAACCGACGGTGACGACCGTCTTGCTCCCGAACTGGTGCTGAACGTCCAACTGCCAGTGCTGCATGTATGGCGTATGGAAGTCGGATTGAACACCGCGAAGTCCCTGCGGAGTCGTCGGAGCGGAAAAACCAGCTACGGGATTATCGAGTCTGGTATTTGAAGCAGTGACGGTCTCCTGATACGGCGGGTTAGTGCCTATGTTCTGTTCATAGGTTCCAACCAGGACCTGCTCATGGTAGATGCCGTAGCCAGTGCGGATTGAGGTTGTGCCTTTACCGAACGGGTCCCAGGCGATGCCGAAACGCGGAGCGAAATCTCTCTTCCCGACATTGATGACGTATTTACCCCACGGCGAAGTAGTCGGCGTGCAATTAAAGGCCGCCGGGCCGGTGGTGAAATTCTGAGAGTTGACAATTATTCCATTACAGAAGTTGCCGGTTCCGAGGACACGGACACCTGCGCCTGTAACTTGCGGAGCATTTGCCGAATTGAAAAGCTCCGGGACGAAGTTCGATAAACGCCCGTTCTTGTCATAAGGCGAAGGGAAGTAGGAATAACGAACCCCGTAATACAGCGTCAAGCTGGGGCGGACGCGCCATTCATCCTGAGCATATGCCTCGAATGCCTTCTGACGCAGGTCAGCCGTGTAATCGAAGTGCGCCTGGCTGAATGTCGTTACGTTGCCAACCAGAAAATTCGCAAAGCGCTGCAAGTTCTGGTTAAGCGTGCTGGTGGAGACACCAGTGGGCTGCGTGTTACTGAAGGCGCTATAGATGCCTTCGTTATTTCCTGCCAGGGCGTTTTCGTTCTTGCGATATTTTGAAAAAGTCGCTCCGTATTTTGTCGTGTGGTTGCCGATAACCCACGTCAAACTTCCGGTGAGATTCTTCTTGTAGGAGAAGTTGTCGTAAGGGCCAAAACTGGTCAAGCTCGTGAACCCGTTGACGACGGTAGTCGAAGTGCCAATCGTCGGAATGCGGTCACGAGTATTGGTAAACGGCAAATTAACGGGAACGGCAGTATTGGCTAGCGCCAACGCTCCGACGTTATGGCTGAGGATAGCGCCATACCCATACGCATAGATGGCCTCAAAAATCATCTTCTCGTTGATAACGTAGCTTGTTTGAAGGGTGTGTGTTTTACCCGGCGAGTCGGTGGAAGTTGTCGCCACCCCCGGCAAACTTGTGCCGCTTGAGAAAAGCGCGTTGGCGTCTATGGTTGGAATCTTGTCTTTCTCAAAACGATAATAAGCCGACCACTTGCTTGAGAAAGTATGGTCTATCTTCAGAATCTCCTGACGAAAGTCAGCGACGTTCGGTAAAGAAGTGACCAAATTATACGGGGCGGCAGCCGTCGCCGCGTTTGGCAACGGGAGCCTGTTGTAGACTCCTGTCAAATATGCCTGCGCCACAGGATTGATCAGGCCCGCAGGAATTGGCGTACCGGCAGGCAGAATAAACGCGCCGGTGCAGTTAGCCTCGCCTAAAGCCGGACGATTGATACAGACGGGAATCGGGAAGATACCTTGTCTCACATTCGCATCAGGCACAGTGACGGTACTTGCCGAGGTAAAACGTCTATCTTTACGACGCTCTTCAGCAAAGAAGAAGAAGGTTCTCGGTATTTTTTTGAAAGCCGGTGGGCCACCTTCTCCAAACCTGGGGAAATAGATGGGGCCGCCAAGCGTAAACCCGTAGTTGTTGTAACGGAATGGAGGGCGTTTTGCTTTTCCGTTCGAGTCTCTCCCGAAGGGAGGAGTGGGAGTGGCATTAATCAAAAAGTTGTTCGCGTTGAATGCTTCGTTGCGGATAAACTCAAAGGCGCTCCCGTGAATTTTGCTTTGGCCTGAGCGCGTGATGATGTTGACCTGGCCGCCGCCGCTCCGGCCCGACTCCGCCGGAAAGAGGCTTCGTAAAACCTTGAACTCGCCGATTGAGTCCACACTCGGATAAGCTTGAATCGTGATGTTTGAGCCGCGATCCGTGATGTCCGCGCCGTCAACGGTGAAAGTATTTTGGCTGCTTCTCGCTCCGTTAACGGAAATGTTGATGGTATTTGCCTGGCCGTCAGGGTTGGTCGTTCCGACATAAACCTGATCCGCAAGGTCGTTGGAAACGCCGGGCGCGAGGGTGACGAGTTGCACCCAGTTGCGGTTGTTCAGCGAAAGCTCGCGTGCCTGGTCGCCGTTGATAACCGTTCCGGTTGATGGCGTCGTCAACTCTACGGTCAGAGGATCGGCTTCAACCGTCACAGATTCGGTGATGCTTCCGGTCTCCATAGTAACGTCCACAGTTCGGCGCTGGTTGACATCGAGCTTGATACCGGTCTGGACGGCCTTCTTAAAGCTTGGAGCTTCGACAGTCACCAGGTAGTTCCCGGAAGGCAAGAGCGGAATCGAATATTCACCTTCGTCGCCCGTAGTGGTTGTGCGCACTTCAACCTTCTTATCAGCGTCGGTAATGGTAACAGTTGCGCCTTTGACAGCCGCACCGGCGGCATCCTTAACAGTGCCGTTGATCGTGCCGGTTATTTCCTGGGCGTAACCGACTGCGTTCAGGCTCAGGCAGAACGCGAGGGATAGAAGGAACATTCGTAATGCGGTCTTAGTGTAATGGGTCATTGCTGCGTCCTTTTCGTTACAGAAGATTCAAGCTCTTCCCAAAGTGGTCCACGAGATTCGAGCATCTCACCGGGGCATTGGGGTATATCAAAAGTGCGTATTTCTGGTTTGCGGCCAGGGCTTGTGTTTAGTCCCTTAGGAAATTGCTCACCTTATACACCAGCGCGTTTGCTCGTGGCAAGAATTATCGCGTCTACCGGAGGTTTTACTCTTCAATTCATCGCGCCGGGACCACGAAGCGCCATGCCGGGGCGCGCCTGCGTCATCTCACCGTTAGCTAGAACCGCCTGGCCGTTGACGATCACGAAGCTGATGCCCGCAGCATACTGGTGTGGTTGTTCAAACGTTGAGCGCTCACTGATCTTCGCATCGTCGAAGATGACTACGTCTGCCGCGTAGCCTTCGCGCAGCAAACCACGATCACGCAGGTTGAACGTCTGCGCGGGGAGACTTGTCATCTTGCGAATAGCGTCTTCCAGCGTAATCAAGTGCAACTCGCGCACGTAGTGACCGAGCACACGCGCGTTGTTGCCGTAGCCGCGCGGGTGCGGCACGCCTTCACCAAGACGCCGCACACCGCTATCGGAAGCGATCATCGTAAACGGCTCGCGCATGATCTCTTTGACATCTTCTTCGCTCATCCCGTGATAGACCATACTAGCGCCGCCCGCCGCGTACATCTCAAGAATTTGTTCGATCTGGCTCTTGAGGTCGTTCTTGCCGCGAACCTCTTTCGTAATCGCCTTGATGGATTTCCCGTTGAACGAAGGGTTGGGCGCGTAAGCAGCGACCACCGCATAGTCGTAGTCTTTGAAGCCGCTTTTTTTCAAGCCCTCTTTCATCTCATTGACGATGCGCTCGCGCGTCTCTTTATCCGCCAGACGCTTCTTGCCTTCCTCGCGTCCTCCGGCGAGCGCCCATTCGGGCAGCCGCACGTCGAGCGAAGTGGAAGAAGCCGTGTAAGCATACTGGTCAACCGTCACGACCAGCCCGCGCTGGCGCGCTTCGCGCACAAGGCCCAGCGTCACGTCGCTCTGTCCCCAGAGCTTGCGGCTCGAAATCTTGAAGTGCGAGATTTCGACGGGCAAACCCGCCTGCTCACCGATGCCAATACTTTCGCGGATTGCCTCTACGACCTGCGAGCCTTCGTTACGCATGTGTGTGGCGTAAAGCCCGTTGTAGCGTGCGACCATGCGAGCGAGCGCAACGATCTCGTCGGTCTTCGCATAGGTTCCAGGCACGTAGATCAAGCCGGTCGAGAGTCCGACCGCTCCGTCCTTCATTCCCTGCTCGACCATTGCTTCCATCTTCTGCAACTCTTCGGGCGTGGGCGCGCGATTGTCGAGTCCCATCACCTTGCTTCGGACTGAGCCGTGAGCGATTAAGGTAGCGAGGTTGACGGCGAGCGGCTGCTCTTTAATGCGGCCCAGGAACTTTCCTATGTCGGTCTCGGAATAACCGCAGTTGCCCGTGACGAGCGAGGTCACGCCCATCCGCACGAAATTCTCAGCTTCGGGTTGTTTGTAGATTGACTCGACGTGCGTGTGAACGTCTATGAAACCGGGAGCGACTATTTGCCCGCGCGCGTCTATCACTTCTCGTGCTTGACCCGGATCAATGTGGCCGATGCGCGCGATGCGCCCGTCCTTGATGGCAACATCTGCGCGAAACCAGGGATTGCCGGTTCCGTCAACCACACGCCCGTTAACGATCAGGAGATCATAAGCAGGCGTTGCAGGTTGCTGCGCCAGCGGTAAATTCACGAGGCCGGAGGCAGCGAAAGTCACCATCAGAGTGAAAATGGAAAGACGAAGGCTGGAACGTTTCTTCATATCTTAAGAGCAGCTTCCGCGTGAAGGGCTGAACCTCTTACCCTGATCCTTTGCGGTTCAGGGTAAGAGGTTTCAGACGCTCTAGCTTTTGCTCCTCGGAACTTTAGATAAAACTTGATCATTCACCAGATGAACTCCTAGAAACTGATCTTCCCGGAGAGCTGTATCCTTCGCGCATTGTTGGTAACGCTGTCGTTAATGCGCCCGAAAATTGACGAGGTAATAAGCGCCGTCGGATTATCAAACGAGGGATTGTTGAGGACGTTTCTCGCATCAACTCGCAGATCGAAGCTGACCCTCTCGGTGATTGCGAACTTCTTTGAAAGCGTGGCATCCCATTGAAAATAAGGCGGCGCAAGAAAGAAGTTGCGTCCAGTGTTTCCGATTGAGCCGGGCGCAGGCTGAGTGAAAAGAGCGCGAGTAGTCGCGTCGAACCAGAAGTTCCTTCCGCTCTCCAACACCAGATGGCCGGAATCCCTTGAGCAGCCGCTACAATCAGCCGTTGATTGCACAACATTGCTGACGGTATTGAGGCCGGAATAAACTGTGAAAGGTCTTCCAGACGCCCAGACTACTGTTCCCGCCGTCTGCCATCCGCCGATGATAAAATCAATAATCTTCGGCGCGCCGGAAGCAAACTTTCTCCCTTTCCCGACGGGCAATTCATAGGTGTAAGTTCCCTGGAAGACATGCCGGCGGTCGAAGTCCGACCAGGCGTAATTCAAGTGACGGTCTCTGAGGTCAAACGGCGTGCTTGACGCGGACTGAACAGAGCCAGTTGAAACGGTGCTGAGCGATGGGTCCCAGGAGCGATTATCTTTCGATTTAGATAAAGTATAACCAACCTGGAAACCTAAGCCGGAGTTTATCCGACGTTTCAGGATTAGCTGAAGACCGTGATAGTTCGAGTAATCGTTACTATCGAAAACATTCACACCGCCCGTGAACTGCGGGTATGGCTGAAACAGAAAAGGATTCCCGGCTGTTCGAGAAATCAACTGCCCCCCCGTCGCCGTACAGATTCCATTGGTCACATCCGCCGCCGCGCACAACCGTTGTGAAACGGCCAGAGCAGCAGAGGCAGCATTCCCCAAAGAAATTGTATTAGTTGTTGCCACATTACGAAACGTCGCAGTCCCAGCATTGTTCGCGGCGTTTCCGGTGAACAAGAAATTAATCAACGGGCTGTTGTAGGTAATCGTGTTACCGTTCGCTCTGATGTCTTGACGAATAAGGTTAAACGCATCGAGAAAACTCTGGTTTATGCCTGGAACGCTAGCAAAGACATTTACCTGATTGACGTTGTATCCACCGAGCAGATGAACGGCATGCTTTCCGATGTAGTTTACTTCGATGACGTTTTTACTGATCTCTCGCTGGAAACTGAGCGACCATTCATGAACTTGCGGAAATCGCAGATCAGGATCAATAACGCTGGTTGAACCTGTTCCGAAGACGCTAGGTTGTCGCAGGCTACTTGGCGTTGTCGTCGGCACCAGAGCGGCGATAACCGATCCTAGATTTCGGTAAAGTCCTCCGGCTTGCCCAAAGGCAGAATTTGTCGCGCCTGTCGTATTTCCGGGTGCGCTTTGAAAGATAGAGGAGCCGAATAAAAATGTGGCTATTCTGTCAGACGCGATTCGATAGTTTCCACGAATTGAAGTTTTCCCGCTCTTGAACGGGTCCCAGGCAAAGCCGACGGACGGCAGAAAGACGTTGGCGCTCTTGAACACATCGCCCTCCACCCATTGCAGAGTGTTTGATGGCGGCGCGCCAAGTTTCACCGGTTGGTTCGGAATTAGAATCGGTCTTCCATCAACAGTCGGATGTAGTTTGGCTTCCCAACGCAAGCCGAGGTCGAAAACCAGATTCGGTCTGGCTCGCCAATTATCTTGAAAGTAAAAATCGAGTTCAGGATAGTTGGCCTTGTTGAGCCATCTTGTTCCCGCCGGAGCAAAGGCGCTCGGATTACTCGGGTCTGAAACGAAAGCTTGCGAGACAGTTCCGATTCTTCCGAGCAGATCAGCTATCGTGTTTTGCAGCCTCGGCAGGTCATTGGAGTTGATGCCGGTCGAACCGGAAGCCGGCAAATTAAAGGCCGTGACACCACCGGCGCTCCCGCTAAAGACTACAGCCGGCTCGATGGATGTGCCGGCAACGCCCGACCTGTCATCTTTATGACGATTGAACCGGAAATTAATTCCGCCCTTGAGTGTGTGTGAGCCTCGAACGAAAGTTAAATTATCAATCAACTGCAAAGTTCGCACACCACGCGCGTTGTACGAAAAGTTCGTGTTCGGCGTTGCCGGATTGAGGAAGGCGAAAGGTAAAGTCGGGTCCGGGTGCGGTGTCGCAAAGTTGAAGAAGTATTTGCTTATTCCGAAAATGGATTCGTTCGTCACCGTCGCCGATGGCGACCAGCGCCAGTTAAAAGCCAGATTCTTCGGAGTGCGAGCCGTATCCACGAAATTCGGAGAGCCGGGGAAAATCGGACGACCGCCATTTGCAGAATCGCCTAAACTGGTTTGGCTTCCCTGTGCGTAGCGGATGTAAAACAAACTGCTTTCACGAAGTTTGAAATCGAGCTTCGTGACAAAATCGTATTGCTTCTCGTGTTGCGGCGAAGCGAAATTAAATCCAGCCGTGTTGAGGCCATCACCCGTCGTAAAATTATTTGGCAAGGGCATCGCGTTGATAATCGCCCCCAGTGTCGGGTCAATTCCTACGCCCGTGGGATTTGTAGCGATGTTGTAGCTGGAAATGCACGGCGCGTTCGTCGGTGGAGCGCCAGTGCAATTTGGAAGAAGCGAATTGCCGCTGGCATCAACCGCCGCCGTTCCGTTTGCTGCCCCCGACGGAGCGTTGGCACGGCCTACGACATAGCGAAACAGACCTTGCCGCGCCGCTTGTGTGTAAACCGTTCGTGTGACCAAAGCCGTATCGTACTCGCGTAGCAATTGCAGATTGGTAAAGAAAAACGCTTTGTCCTTCAAGAAGTGAAACGGCTTTGTGCCTTCGCCAAAGCCAGGATTAAAGAGCGGCCCGCCAAGACTGCCGCCGAAGATGTGCTGGACAAACTGTTCTTTAGGTAGTCCGGCGATAGTAATCGGATAACTCTTAGCATCGAATCGCGGTGTTCGATAATACTCGAACAAGTTGCCGTGAAACTGATTCGTTCCAGAGCGCGTAACCAGAGTTACCTGTGCGCCGCTGCTGCGTCCAAGCTCTGCCGTAAAGTTGCTGGTCACGACCTGGAATTCTTGAACCGAGTCGGGGTTGGGGCGAAGCGGTGTGAAGTTTGAGCCGCCTGCGGTAGACTCGTTGATGTCAATTCCATCAAGCGTAAAATTAAAAGCGCGGTCGCGCGAGCCGTTGACATTAACTGCGCCGCCGGTGTTTCCGCCGAAAACAACGCCGGGCTGAAAATTCAGTAGGTCGAGCGGATTTCTGCCACGCGTTCCGACAATCGGGAGGGCTTCCAATACTTTTTGATCAATCGTGCTTCCAATATTGCCGGAAGAGCCGGTTTGCACCTGCTCGGCTGATGCGATAACCGTCACGGTTTCTTCCACCGCACCCGTCTCAAGCGAAACGTTGATCGTCGCCGGTTGATTGACGTTGACCTGGTTGCCGGTAGAGACGGATTTTTTGAATCCCTGTTTCTCGACAGTTACGGTGTACGTTCCCACCTGCACAGAATCGAAAACGTATGCGCCGCTCCCGCTGGTCTCAGTAGTGAATGAGACCTTTGTCGCTTCATTCGTGAGCGTCGCAGTTGCCCCTGGCACGGCTGCGCCTTGCTGATCCAAGACCGTTCCGGTCACGCGCGATGTCGTGCCCTGGCCGAAAGCGGTGATGGTTGCGACCAGCAATACGAGAAGGCCGAAAGTGAAACGTGCGGATTGATTTCTTTTCATGTTCTCGCTCCTATTTTCGATGGCTGTCTGAGGCATCAATCGAGTCAAGCTCTACAGAAGAGCATTTAGAATCTTATTGCTTCTTGATGCTGAACAGGGAAATCTCTATGCACACATTGTCTTCCTGATTGGAAAGACCACAGCACAAAGATCGGTTTGCCCGCGCTCGTGATAAGCTTTAGTGGTAATGACGGCTAAGGAACTGGGTGAATGCTTCCCTACTATTCAGCCCTATTGTAGGTGTTTCCCTATAGATAATAGAAACTAAAAGATTTTATCATAGAAATAAGTTCTGCTGATACATGACTGCAACTAGACAAACGTGACGCGGGAACTCAGCTCAACACTAACCACAGAGGCACAGAGGCACGGAGAAGACTATTTCAAATTCATAATTTGAGATTTCACATTTTATGCTTTCTCTGTGCCTCTGTGGTTAATTTCAGGTTTTGAAATCCTCTCTCAACCAGCGCCAAGGGCGCGCAGCAGAGCGCGTGCCTTGATGAGAGACTCTTCATATTCAAGCGCAGGGCAGCTATCGGCTACAATGCCGCCGCCGACGTTGAAGCGCGCTACGGAGTCGCGTATGACCATCGTGCGAATGGCGACGTTAAGATCAAGCGAGCCGTCGAAAGAGAAATACCCGAGCGCGCCCATAGAGAGTCCGCGCGGCACGGTCTCCACCTCGTTGATAATTTCAACAGCACGAATCTTCGGCGCGCCCGTGATGGAGCCACAGGGGAAAGCTGCGCGCAGCAGTGTGCCCGCCGTCACATCCCCACGCAATGTTCCGCGCACTTTCGAGACCAGATGAAAAAGCGTCGGGTGCTCTTCAAGCGCGCAAAGCTCCTCGACTGTGATTGAGCCGTAACGACTGACGCGCCCCAGATCGTTCCTGAGCAGGTCAACGATCATGATGTTCTCCGCACGATCCTTCTCGCTCGCCAACAACTCCGCACGCAAGGCTGCATCTTCTTCGGAATTAGCGCCGCGCGCTCTGGTTCCCTTAATCGGCCAGGCTTCGACATAACGCTCACCGCTTCGCGCGTCCACGCGCAGAAATCTTTCGGGCGATGCGCTGATAACGACATCATCGCGGCGGCGTATGAAAGCTGCGAAAGGAGCCGGATGATTGCGGCGCAATCTCCAGAAGATACTCTCCGGCGTAGTCTCCTGCGGGAGCGCGCAACTGAGTCGCTGCGTCAGATTCGCCTGGTAAATATCGCCCGCAGCGATGCGCTCTTTTATCCGGCGAACCGTCGCCAGATATTCATCGCGCGTCAGATTAGAAGTTGTTGACAGACTCGGAACCGGATTGGATTCGTAATCTTTCCACGCGCGAATGAAAGCATTATTAAGAGTCTCAGAGGTATCAGCCAACCGCTGCGGCCCACCGACGCTCGTGAGCTTCGTTATCCCGCTCCGGTAATCATGAACGACGAGCGTGTCGTAAAAAGCCAGAACCATCTCAGGCTCATCAGACACCAGACGCGCCGGGTTTAAGCGCAGCCGCTCCAGTTGATGAACAAGCTCGTAAGAGAAGGTAGCGATGCAAGCCCCGGCAGCAGGCAGATGTTCCGGCGGCGGGCCAGAGACGCAGTATTCAGCAAGCCTCTCATCAAGCGTATTGAGCGCATCACCGCGTATGATGCGCGCCTGCTTGTCGCCACGCCGCGTGATGGATAATTGATTGCCGCGCGCCTCAATAATTTCAGACGGATCAAAGCCTGCGATGAGAAAGCGGGCAGACGAACTGCCAGCGCCGCAGCTATCAAGAACGCTCAGTCGGAGGTCTGGCGGGAGAGCCAGCAGAGCGAGCAGGAGGTTGTCCGCTGAGAGAGGGATTTCGCAAACCGTCGGCGTCACGTCTTCTGCTTTCGTGTGGTGTGCGCTCTCGCATCTCATTTCAGACGGACTCTATTTGTAGATCAACGCGCGCGCGCGTGCGCGGCGAAACTCGGAAAGCTTATCCGCCCAGAGATGCGTAATCTCTTCCGGCGCATCGGCGCGCTTCACGGCTTCAAAAGTTTCGGCATTAACGAGCAGCCGCGCGTAAGCGTCCACTTTCCATTCCACAGGATAAAGCTTTCTGAGCGCGACCGCGATTTCCAGTCCAGCCTGCACGGAATGAAACCGAGCGCGGTCTGTGACGACGATGTTAACGCCGCTGCATTCTTCATCCTTAAAGGTGGAAGACTTCGGCGTGAACCGCACGGGCACAAAACGCACGCCCACTACTTTTCGATTATTCAAGTAGCTTGCGAGGCGCTGGCCGTCGAGCCAGGGCGCGCCGATAACCTCAAAGGGCGTGTCCGTGCCGCGCCCGACCGAAAGGTTCGTCGTCTCAAGCAGGCCGATGCCGGGATAGAGCGCAGCTTCGGTGAGGCTGCGCATGTTCGGCGAGGGATTGACCCACGTCAAGTTCGTCGCGTCGTACCACATCCCGCGCCGCCAGCCTTCCATCTTGACGACCCGCAGGTCGCAACCTATCTTCCGCTCTTCGTTGTAGAACGTTGCGAGTTCCCCGACAGTCATCCCGTGTCGCACAGGGATTCTGTGATAAGCGGTGAAAGAGAGTTTGTCCGCGTCGGCGACAGGACCTTCCACGTCGAGGCCGCCGATTGGGTTAGGGCGGTCGAGCACGAAGACCGGAACGTGCGCGCGTGCAGCTTCCTCCATCAAGTAGCCGAGCGTTGAGATATAAGTGTAGAAGCGCACGCCGATGTCTTGAATATCAAAGACGAGCGCGTCGAGGTCTTTCAACTGCTCAGGCTTTGGTCGGCGCGTCTCGCCGTAGAGCGAATAAACGGGCAAGCCTGTCTTCTCATCTTTGGAGTCGGAGACTTTCTCATCCGCAAGCCCGCGTATTCCATGCTCAGGCGAAAAGAGCGCGACGAGTTGAACGCCCGCAGCACCATGCAGCACGTCAATCGTCTGCCGCCCCGCGCGGTCGCGCCCCGTGTGATTCGTCACCAACCCGACGCGCATCCCTGCAAGCTCTTTGAATTGATCGCGCTCAAGCACGTCAATGCCTGTCAACACCAGCGCATCATTAGGCGGATCGAGAGTCGTCATCATGTTCGCTCTGCTCGACAGGCGCGCAACGCCGCTTAAAACTTCCGATGCAAACCTCGAATCTTCTGCGCGCGCCTGCTCGACAGTTGTATCCGTGATTGAAGCCGCGACGATTGACGCGACGCGCCCGCGCAAAGGGCCGACATCGCCTTTGCCGTCCGGGTGTACGCGGTTGCTGAGGAAGACGACGAAAGTTTGGCTCGCCGGATCAATCCAGAAAGACGTGCCGGTGAATCCTGTGTGGCCGAATGAGCCGAGCGGGAAGAGATCGCCGCGATTGCTGGAAAAGCTCGTGGCAATATCCCAACCAAGCCCGCGCGCCCCACCATCCTCCGAAACTGCGTGCGGCTTCGTCATCATCGCCACACTCATCGGACTCAAAATGCGAACGCCGTTATACTGCCCGCCGTTCAAGATCATCTGGCAGTAGATAGCCAGATCGTCCGCAGTCGAGAACAACCCGGCGTGCCCGGCGATGCCTCCCATACGAAAAGATGTCGGGTCGTGAACCTCCCCGCGCAGCCAAAGCTTGCCTTCCGCAGTTTTATCTCCGACGCCGCCCAGGTAACTGCCAGCCGCAGCCCGCGTCTCTGTCGGCGCGATGCGCGGCGCAAGACTCGGGCGCGGGCGAAAGCCTGTGTCTCGCATGCCGAGCGGCTCGAAGATGTTTCGCCTGGCAAACTCGTCAAGCGTCAAGTGGCTGACACGATGCACGACCTCGCCGAGCGCGATGAAGCCTATGTCGCTATAGACGAACCGCGTGTCGGGCGGGTTGCGTAGAGGCTCAATCATCAGTCGCTTCATAGCTTCATCGTAACCCGTCCACTTCTCGTTCAAATCAAAATCCGGCGCGTAGCCCGCGCGGTGCGTTAAGAGTTGCTCAATGGTGATTCTGTCTCTCGATTCGCCCTTCAACTCCGGCAGATAAAGCGTGACGGGATCGCTCAGGCGAAGCTCTCCGCGCTCGACCAGCTTCATGATGCTCGTCGCGGTGGCGACAATTTTCGTCAAACTTGCCAGATCGAAAATCGTGTCGGAAGTCATAGCCTCGCGCTCAGGCAAGACTGCGCGTGAGCCGTAAGCCTTCCGCCAGACGATGCGCCCGCGACGTGCGACCAAAACGACTGCGCCCGGCAACTCGTGCTTTGCGATTGATTCGGCAACCACGCCGTCAATGCTTGCGAGTTGTCTGGCAGACATCCCAACTGTAGCAGGCGCAGCGACGGGTAAGTTGACGGCAAAGGTTTGGATGGCGAGAGTGAGGAGCAACAGAATTGAAGAGAGGCCGTAAATTGTTTTCGCTTGCGGCTCTGCCGCTTGGCTGTGCGGAAAGCCTATGGCTTTCCGTCTACTGCCCTTCATAATCATGTGCGAGGCTACGCCTTGCCATGTGCGAGGCGTAGCCTTGCCTGGATAGAGAGAAGCATCGCACGGAAAGGCAGAGCCTTTCCGCACAACTAAGCGGCGAAGCCGCAAGGAGCGAGTGATGTTCCTGATTTTTTGCACACCTAGTTAAGATGGAGCTTTCAAGTTCACTTGTTCAAAAGTTCCGCCGTTCGCTTCTCGACAGCTTTCATCTGTATGCCTGTTCCGCGAGCGTAGAGCGAAGGCAGCGTGATGGGAAGTCGCCCTGTTATATCCGACTCGCCAAGCACAGCGCGTGCGGCGGCCTGTTGCAGGGCGGGCATGTCCCCATAAGCGACGAGGTACGTCTTCATCGTTGGGAAGCCTTGCAGGAGGTACGGATTTCCAAAGCTGATGCCGACGATGGGCGCGTCGCGGCTGAGTAGAGAATTGAGTGCGCGCATGCCTGTGTCTGGAAGTCCGATACTGCTCGACTGCCCTGTGCGCACGCGCCCATAGAGCGAGGCGATGATGAGATCAGCTCCCCCAGCGCGCTCAATCGCCTTCTGCACTTCCGCGTCGGATGAGCGTTCGTCGAGCACAACTGTTTCGACGCGCCTGTTTGAGCGCCCCATCGCATTGATAAAAGGATTGGCAATATACAGACGGTCGTCGCCGTTGGTAATCACTAGATTAAGGATGCGCGCATCGGGTTTAAGATTACTCATCGGCAGCAACTTCGCATCGTTGCGAACGAGCGTAATGGCGTGCTCGGCAATCTCTCGCGTGAGAGAGAGCGCGTCGCGCGTTGAGACGATGTGGTCTATCTCGTCAATCGGCGCGATGCGCTGCTTGACCAAACCCAGATCGTACTTCGCCGCGAGAATACGCCGCGCAGAATCTTCAATTCTCTTCTCCGTGACTCGGCCTGTGCGAACCGCTTCACTCAAACCGCGTATGGCGGGAGCGGCGTCTGCCTCTGAAGGCTTGAGCAACATATCTGCTCCGGCCAGCACAGCACGCACGGCAGCCTCATCCTGTTTGAAGTAGATGGTCAGGCCGCTCATGTCGAGCGCATCGGTGACGATGATTCCCTCAAAGCCAAGATCGCGTCTGAGCAGTCCTGTCAGCGCGGGTGAAAGCGTGGCGGGCGCGGTCGCGTTCTCAACAATGATTTCCTTGTCGGCGTAGGTGGGCTTGCCGTCTGTTTTGCGTGGCAGCGCCGTGATAGGCGTCGGGTCAATCTGCGGAACAGCTATGTGCCCGACCATCACGGAGCCGACGCCCGCTTCAATCGAAGCGCGGAACGGAACAAGCTCCAGTTTATTTAAGTCGGCAAGCGAAAAGCTGAGACTCGGCAAGCCTCTGTGAGAGTCTGTGGCAGTATTGCCGTGACCCGGAAAATGTTTGGCCGTCGCAATGACGCCGCTTGCTTGCGCGCCCTTGATGAAAGCGGCAGCGTAGCGTCCGACCTCAACAGGGTCTTCGCCGAAAGAGCGAACATTGATGACAGGGTTGGCGGCGTTGTTATTGACATCAACAACGGGAGCGAGGATTTGTTGTATGCCGAGCGCGCGAGCTTCGCGTCCCGTAATCTCACCCATGCGTCGAGCATAATCGGGATTGCCTGTTGCGCCGACAGCCATCGCCCATCCGAAGTCGGTGGTGTCTGAAAGTCGCATGCCTGCGCCGCGCTCCAAATCCGCAGAGATAAGCAGCGGATGATGCGCGTACTGCTGCATGCGATTGACGAGGACGACCGATTCATAAACAGGACTGCCGAAGAGGATGATGCCGCCAACATGATTCTCTTCGACCTGGCGGCGAATGGCCTTGTAAGCATCGCTCTCCTGATTAAGGAAAGTCGCATTGACGCCGATGGAGATGAGCTGCCCGATCTTTTCGTCCAACGACATCTTCTTCAACTCACCATCAGCCCACTTCAAAGCCTCTTTAGACGGATGACGAGAATACTCGGCAGGGAGGAAGTTAGCAGATAAGAACGACGGGGTAACGTCTTTGCTTTTAACTGCCAACTGCCAACTGCCAACTGCCAACTTCTCACTGCCTACTGCGCCAGGCGCAAGGGCGAGCGAGAGAACAATCAAGAGCGCGATGAATTTTCCGGCGTGTGTTCGCCTCATCTCTATGCTTCCCCTTCCGGCAAGAGGTCTTCGACTGCGCCGCCCGGAGCGAGTTCGTCGCGGCGCTCTTTCGGCGCGGGAGCGAAAGCGAAGCTCACAGCCCATGCGACCAGAAACGTTATCCCGCTGCCAATCACCCCGTACCACGTCCAAGCGATCTTCGTCCCAAAATAAACGTAGATCATCACAGCGATGCTCGCGCCCATGCCGATCAGCGCGGGCGGCTCGCTCACGCGCCGTAAGAATGTTCCGACGAGGAAGACGCCGAGCACAGGGCCGTTGACCAGCGCGGCAACCGAGAGCGCCATATCAAGCGCCGAGCGTCCCTGGTGGCGCATCAGGAGCGCCACTCCAATCTGCACCACGCCCCAGATGAGCGTCAGCACATGCGAGACTTTCAGGTAATGCTTGTCGTTGCGATTCGGCCTGAAAGGTTTGTAGAGATCGTTGAGCGCGGTCGCGGCAATCGAGTTGAGCGATGAAGACATGGCGGCGGCGAAGATGGCGGCGACGACGAGTCCTGACAAACCCGAAGGAAGATGCTGCGTGATGAAGTCTGGAAAGACACGGTCGCCTCCGACTGCCTGAAAGCCAGCGCCCGCTGGAAGCGTTGCTGTCCCGGCGGCAAGGGTGCCGTAAGCGGCGTCCGTATAGGGATGATAAAACGCGAAGAGCAGCACGCCGATAAAGAGAAAGCCGATGAACTGCGCGAGCACGATTGCGCCGCTCGTCAGGAGCGCAGCGGAGGCGCGACGCGGGCGATCCGTGCAGAGGTAACGCTGCACGAGATATTGATCCGTGCCGTGCGTGCTCATCGTCAGGAAGCAGCCACCGATTAGTCCGGCCCAGAAAGTAAACGTCTTCGTGAAGTCGAGCGTGAAATCAAAGATGCTGAATTTGTTGAACTGATGTCCCGCTGCCATCGCCGTCGTCAAGCCGCCCGAAGTCGAATTAATCAGCACGACGGCTGCTGCAACCGCGCCCGCGATATAAATGCCTAGCTGCACGACCTCGATCCAGATGACGGCTTCCATCCCGCCGAAGTAAGTGAAGATAATCATCACGACGCCGAGCAGAATCACAGAAAGAACGACCAGCATTCCGGCATCAGCAGTCGGCTGAAAAGCAATGTAAACGGCAGCAAGCACGAAGGCCGTCAGCAGCAGGCGTATGCCGTCGGCGACGTTTCGCATGATGACGAAGAGCGAGGCCGCCAGCATCTTGATCTTTCCACCGAAGCGACGATCAAGGAGTTGATAGACCGTCAGCAGTTCTCCGCGAAAGTACGACGGGATAAAGAGCAGCGAGATGACCACGCGCCCCACCATGTAGCCGAAGACGAGTTGGAGAAACTGGAAATTCCCACCGGCGGCGTAGGCTATGCCGGGAACGGAGATGAAAGTGATGGTCGAGGTTTCCGTTGCGACGATGGATGCGGCGATTGCCCACCAGGGAACTGTGCGGTCGCCCAGAAAGTAATCGCGCGTCGTCTCCTGCTTGCGTGCGAACCATGCGCCGAGCAGGACGACGCCAATCAGGTAGCCGAAGATGATGACAAGATCGAGTGATCTCATGTTAGATGCTTTGGGCCGGATGTCAGATATTATTAGAAGCCAGGAACTGATCCCTAGCATCTAGCATCCGACATCTCCTGTCAATTCTCTCAGCGCATGGATGCGTGGGCGGTCGGATACGAAAGACCGGGAATGTCTGCCCTACACCTTTGATTCACGCGGCACGCTTGCGGATAAGAGAGCCTCGACTGCCCTTTCAACGACACCACTTGTTTGAGATAGTGCATGTTCAGACTCTCCGCGCGCACGTCCGGTTTTGCTCATCACAAGCGCAACGCGCAAATCTCCGCGCGCCGCTTCGAGTTGTGCGGCGGCTTCCGCTTCGCTCAATCCAGTCTCTGCCGCAAGAATACGCTCCGCACGCGCGCGCAGCTTGGTGTTGCGCGTCAGCATGTTCGTCATGCGATTGCCCGTCACGTAGCCGAGCCGGATCATCGTCGCGGTCGAGAGCATGTTGAGAATCATCTTCTGCGCTGTGCCCGCCTTGAGCCTGGTTGATCCGGCGATCACTTCCGGGCCGACTGCCGCGACGATGCTCACTTCGGCCACGCGCGTAATCAACGAATCAGGCGCGCAGGTGACTGCAACCGTGAATGCGCCAATGGAGCGCGCATGCTCGACCGCGCCGACTGTATAAGGAGTGCGCCCCGATGCAGCGATGCCGACAACTGCGTCCGCACTCTTCACATCGCGCTCATCAAGATCGGAAGCGCCAGCAGCCGCGTCATCTTCCGAAGCCTCAACCGCGCGATACGTCGCACTGTAGCCCCCGGCGATGATTCCCTGCACAAGCTCCGGCGAGACGCCGAACGTCGGCGGACACTCCGCAGCATCGAGCACGCCGAGCCTGCCTGATGTTCCCGTGCCGATGTAGAGGAGACGCCCGCCCGCCTGCAATCGCCCAACAATTCCATCAACCGCCCACGCAACCTCCGGCAACACATCTTTAACAGCCAACGCCACGCGCGCGTCTTCCTCATTCATCAAACGCACGATCTCCGGCGTCGGCGAGCGACCAATCTCAGCCGTGCGCGGGTTCTCCTGCTCTGTCAGAGGAAGGGACATAAAGAAGTGATGAGTGATAGGTGATAAGTGATAGGGAAGAGCTTTTCTCTTATCACCTATCACCCATCACCTATCACTGCTTTTAGACTGCCACCGGAAATCTGTGTAAGTGTTCGCGCGCCATGCGTGCGGCGGCGACGGCTGGCGGCAGTTTTGGCGGAGCTAAGAAAGCGTTGGGCGCGACGCGCGTAATCTCTTCGCGCAATGGATCGAGCAAAAGTTCGCCTGCGGCGAAGACGCCTCCGACGTAGCTTACCTGAAATCGCTCTCGCGCTATTCTGAGCTTGCGTATGACGGCGACAGCAGCGACGCCAAGCTCGCGTCCTGCTTCTACGACTATCGCACGCGCAACCTCGTCGCCGCTCTTTGCGGCTTGGGTAACGTATTTACTGAATCCCGCGATGCGCTCATTCGTCATGCCCGGCGCATAGATCGCAATCAGCAGGTCATCGGTGGTCGCCACGTTGAAGTAAGATAGCGCCGCTTGCGCCAGAGCGGTTTCCGTGCCTCGCCCGTCGCCCGCACGCGCCACGGCTTGCAAAGCTCTACGCGCAATCCACGAGCCGCCTCCCTCATCACCTGCCAGCGGCCCCCAACCGCCCGCATAAACACGCTTGCCCTGCGCGTTGATGCCGCAGCAGACAGACCCCGTTCCGGCGATGATAACCAGACCAAGCTCGCCATTGGTCGCGCCAAACAGAGCTATCTCTGCATCCGTCACCACCTCGATTGAATGAATGCCGAGGCCGCTGAGAGCCTCGCGCATGCGTAGCCGCAAGTCTCCGCGCCTGACGCCCGCCAGCCCAATCTCGGCGGCGACAATATCGGCGCGCTGCACATGAGCCTTCGCGCAGGCACGATCTATCGCCTCCCGAATGGCCGCCGCCGCGTTACCGATACCGACTCGCAGAGGATTCGACGGGCCGGATGTTCCCTCACCCAGCACGTGCTGCCTTGCGTCTGTGAGGATGGCGTGCGTCTTCGTGCCTCCGCCATCAACTCCCAGCACAATCTCTCGGCCCTGAATTCTATGGGGGGACATAAAATTCGCTATCTTCGACTCCGTCTTCATGACTTCAACTTAAAACCTCATCCCATGTAGCAAACAAAAGTTGCCACAAACTCAAGCCTCGATTATAGTCAGTGCCATCTCATAATAGAAACTAAAAGATTTTATCCACGCAATAATCATACGTGATGGCGGAGCGGCTATGGAGATCAGGCAACTAAGAGCGTTTACGGCGATTGCCGAAAGCGGCACGTTCACTGCGGGCGCGCAGCGTGTGCATATCACGCAGGCTGCCATCAGCATGCAGATCAAGCAGATGGAACTTGAATTGGGCGCGCCATTGTTTGTCCGCGCTCCGCGAAAAGTCTTCCTGACAGAAGCAGGAGAGGCGCTGCTTGAACGCGCGCGGCGCATCCTGCGCGAGCATGATGCTGCGGTCGCGGAGATAGCGGACCTTGCCGGTGCGGAACGCGGGCGGCTTCGGATTGGCAGCGCGTCGGCGATGGTCAGCGCAGACCCTCTGCCGCAAATCCTGAAGGAGCTGCGCGGGCATCACCCACGAGCGGAGGTCTCAATCGTTTCGGGAACAAGCGAAGTCCTGGTGCGACAGATACTGGCAGGCGAACTCGACATGGCATTTGTTTCTCTGCCCGTCGAGGCGCGCGGCATTCAGACTGAGGTGTTGAGCCGCGACGAGCTGGTAGCCATCGCCAGCCCACTACACAAGCTGGCGAAGCAGCGCGTCATCAGCGTGTTTTCGCTGGCGGGTGAAAAATTAATTCTGGGCGAGCGCGGCGGCAACACGCGCCGTTTGATTGACGGCTTATTTGAAGAGGCAGGCGTGCAGCCGGTGGTGGCGATGGAGTTGAGCCGGCTGGCGGCAATCAAGCGAATGGCCGAAGAGGAGATGGGCGTCGGCATCGTCCCTTCAAATTCCGCGCGTGAGGAAATCGCCGCAGGGCGACTCGTCTCCTGGTGGATTGAGGGCGCACAGATCAACTGGGAACTCGGCCTGGCTAAACTGGCAGGCGACTACGATTCCCCCATCTGCCAGACCTTCACACGCCTGTGCAGGCTACATTTTAATTCGCAGAAACCCAAAGCAAAACCGGCTCAAGAGAAACGTAAACGAAGCGCGCGAGCCTGAGAGCAGTGCGAGGTATATTCGACTTGCGTATCTGGCTGCTGGATTATTGAACGCAGAGGGTCGCGGAGGAAGAGAGAAGGAACAACAGAGCATTTTCAAATCCTCAATCTTAAATTTGAAATCTCAAATCTGAGGTTCTGGTTTTTTAAACCCTTCTTTCCTCTGTGTCCTCTGCGTCCTCTGCGGTTAATATAATCCGCAACAAACAAACTTCTCGTCAGGCATCAAGAGTTCCGTATTTCATCCAGCGCCGCGATGAGGCGTTCGATGTCAGCTTCGTTATTGAAGAAGTGTGTGCTGATGCGTATGCCCTGCGGTTTCTCTGTGACGGCGATGTTGCGCTCTCGCAGTTGCGCGACCACACGCTTCGGACGCGGCATGGCAACGAGCGTTTCACCGGAGCGTGATTTCCCATCGCGCAATGGAGAGAGCACATGCCAGCCTTCCTCCACCAGCCGCCCGGTCAAATGGCGATTGAGCGCAAGCACGCGCTGCTCAATCTCCTTTGTCCCAAGCTTCATCATGTAGTCAGCGGTCGCGCCAAGAGCGAAGATGCCGGCGAAGTGCGGGCATCCAATTTCGGTGCGCGCCGCCGCATCATGCCGGACGTGGAACTCACGGTTACGCATCTCGTAAGGGTCTAACACACTCAGCCAGCCGATGCCGCGCGCACGTGTTTCATCGAGCAGCTTGCGGCTGAGATAGACGAAGCCTGAGCCGTAAGCGGAGAGCATCCACTTGTGCCCCGTCGAGCAGAGCGCATCAATCCGCATTCGCTTGACATCAATCTCGAAAGCTCCCGCCGACTGGCTGGCGTTGACGACCAATGTGTGCTCGCTCTTGCTGCGCCCCAACTCTTCGAGGTCTGTGCGAAAACCGTTTGAGTATTGAACGTGGCTCAGGCAGATAATCGCTGTCTTATCACTCATCGCTTGCCGCACGTCGGCCAGACGGAGTTCACCTTCAACCGTTTCGACCAGGTGAACAGGCACGCCACGATGAAGCCACGTGATTGTTGAGGCCGGAAATTCCAGGTCTGAGGAAATAACTTCGCCGCGACCTTCGAGCGCATCAATGATGAGGTTCATGCCCGTGGAAGTGTTCGTCGTGAAGGCTACTTCATCCGGCTCGGCATTGATAAACGCCGCGATGCGCCTTCTGACCGCCTCGCGCTGCTCAAGCCACTCTTCCCAGCGCGCGTCGCCCTCTTCCATCATCTCCCGATAAAAACTGGCCGCAGCTTCCATCGCCGGGCGCGAAACTGCGCCAGCAGCCGCGCTGTTCAAATAAACCATGCGCTCACACACCGGAAAATCGAGCCTGATTTTTTCCCAGTCAAGCATAAGGTAAAGCAGAATCCAGAAGTCAGGAGTCAAAGTAAAGCCCCGAAGGGGCGACTATTTGATAGCCTGGGGCAGCGCCCCAGGTACGGCACAAAGCAGTTTTCTATCAAGCCCTGAAGGGGCGCAATATTTATGTCGCCCTTTCAGGGCTTGCGGAATAAACTCGCCTTCTGTTACCTGTGGCGTTGCCACAGGCTATCTTATTACGCCCCTTCGGGGCTTTCTTCTGACTCCTGCTTTCCTCACATCCCGATGCCCTTGAGGTGATAACGCTCGGTGTCGTAGTGCCGCTCGACGTTGACCGTGTTGATCTGTCCGACCACGATTGAGATGTCAACGAGCGAGAGGTCGCACGCCGGAGCCACACCTCGCGCCGAGACCATCTTGCCGAACTCGTTGCCGGCGACAGCATCTGCCGCGCGTGCGCCGAATATCATCCCCATGATGCGGTCAACGGGCGATGGCACGCCGCCGCGTTGCGGATGTCCGAGCATCGCCGAGCGAGCATCATAAGGAGTCTCGCTCATAATCCTCCTTGCCAGAACTTCACCGATGCCTCCCAAGCGCGCATGACCGAATGCATCGTGGCGATCATCCACAGTAATGAGTTCCCCGTCTTCCGCATACGCCCCTTCCGCCACGACAATGACGGAATAACGCGGGCGTTGAGAATCACGCGGATAGCCGATTGTGTCTCCCAGCCGCGCTCTCAAGTGATGATAAATCTTCTCGTAACGGAACGGATGCTCTGGAATCAAGACGAGGTCGGCCTGACCCGCGACGCCGGACCAGAGCGCCAGATGCCCTGCGTGTCTGCCCATGACCTCGATGACCTGCACCCAGCCATGAGAGCCTGCCGGTGTGCGCGAGCGTTCGATCACCTCCGTCACGTTCCGCAAGGCCGTATCGAAGCCGAGAGTGTAATCCGTCCCGGCCAAATCCTTGTCAATCGTCTTCGGGATGCCCACGACCGCCACGCCCTGCTCGGATAATCTGGCGGCGACGCCCAAAGTATCCTCGCCGCCGCAGGCAACGATGGCGTCAAGTTTGAGTCGCTCGATGTTGGCTACAACTTCGCTTGAGCGATCAACCCGCTCGCCCTCTTCATTCGTCGTCTTGAATGGATTGGTGCGAGAAGAGCCAAGGTTCGTTCCGCCGTCTCTATCCCAGCGGCGCACCTTAGCGCGGTCGAGCGGCAGCGTCTCCGTCACAGGATCGAGCAGGCTGCGCCAACCATCGTAAAGGCCGACCGTCTCGATGCCGTGTTCGGAAGCGCGATAGACTAACCCCTTGATCGCCGGATTCAACCCCGGCGCATCGCCTCCACCAGTTAATACTCCAATGCGTTTCACTTCAGACATGAATCCCCTCGTAAGTTATAAATCGTAATGAATGAAGTTCGCTTCACTTCATCCCTGTGTAGAGTTTAAGACAATTCACCACAGAGACACAGAGAGCGCAGAGGGGGCACAGAGGCTTGAATGATTTTCTCTGTGCCCCCTCTGCGCTCTCTGTGTCTCTGTGGTGAATATTTCTCAACCTACACACAACCGAATAAAGACAACTACTCTTCCCTACCTGACAATAATCCTATGTTGCTTCCCATCATCCTCAATCATAATCCCGACCGAGCCTTTCCCGCTGTGATAGCCTATCGTCTTACCATCTGCGCCACCAGCACCAAGCCGCTTTCCGTCAAGCGTAACCTCTCGAACAGTGGAATCAAACGGAGCGACAAAGAGAACCTTTCGCGCGCCCGGCTGATAACTGCCCTCGCTCGTGCCAACCGCTATCTCGAAACCTTTGTCTGAAGTTGAAACAGTGACGGGTGTGCGGCGATAGACGCCGCGCTTGTAAGCAGGACTCGTCCCGTCGTCTTCATATAGAGTCGTCGCGGCTCGCCCCTGGCCGTCCGGGTGGATGTAGAAGGTCAGAGGATCGAAAGGCTTCTCGCCGACGTAGTTCATCTCCGGCCCTTCTGGAATGATTGAGCCGCCGCGTATGAACATCGGGACAACTTCAAGGGCTGCGTCAACTCGCCACATCGTTCCGCCCGAATATTTCTTGCCCGTCCAGAAATCGTACCAGATTCCTTCCGGCAAATAGACCAGCCGACTTGTCTGGTTCGGTTGAAGGATAGGCGCAACGAGCAAATCGCTGCCGACCATGAATTGATCGTCGAGGTTGAGCGTGTTGGAATCATTCTGGTAATTCAACACGAGCGGGCGAAAGAGCGGCACGCCCGTTCGATGCGCCTCTTCAAGCACCGTGTAGAGAAACGGCAGCAGGCGATAACGCAGCTTGAGATACTTGCGTATGATGTCTTCGTAGTATTTCCCGAAGCGCCAGGGTTCCTGATCGTAGCCGTCAATCACTTTGTGGTTGCGGCAGAAGGGCGCGAGGAAACTGACCTGATAAGAGCGCGTGAGAAGTTCGCCGTTGCCGCGTCCGATGAAGCCGCCGACATCGCTTCCCACAAACGTCTCGCCGGAAAGTCCGAGCGTCTGAAAGACTGGAATGCTCAGGGCCAGCGTGTCCCAGGTGCTGTTGGTGTCACCCGTCCACATGGTCGAGTAGCGTTGAATGCCCGCGTAGGCCGCGCGCGTGATGATGTATGGACGCCTGTCCGGTTGCAGCCTTTCTAAGCCTTCGTAAGTCGCGCGTGCCATCAGGAGCGCGAAGACGTTGCGGTTCTTGGCATGCGTGGAATTTTCGCCTTCGTCGAAAGAGACGACATCCAACTGGTTCTTGCCCGTTTGATCCACGAAATCCGACGGCTCGTTCATATCGTTCCAGATTCCGGCCACACCGTTATCCGTGTACGCGCGATGCAGGTCGCCCCACCAGCGGCGCGCGTCCGGCAAAGTGAAATCAACGAACGAACTCTCACCCGGCCAGACATGTGGAATGAAAGGCTGCCCCGTCTGTCGCTTCTGAAAATAGTTTTTCTCCGTGCCCTGATTGAAAACGTAGTAGCTCTTGTCCTGCGGAGTGAGTTCTGGATTAGCGGCTGCGTTTGAAACACTCGTGCCCGCCGCCGTTGGTTGATACTTCACGCCGGGGTCAACGATGGTAATGACCTTGACTCCCTGCTGCTTCAACTTCTCCGTCAATCCCTTCGGATTCGGGAAGCGGTCGGTGTTCCAGGTGAAGACCCTGTAACCCTGCATGTAATCAATGTCCAGATGCAGCACGTCGAGTGGCAAGTCTCTCTCACGATATTGCCGCACGACCTCTTCGGCCATCGTATCAGGGTAGTAGCTCCAACGACTCTGTTGATTGCCGAGTGCCCACATCGGCGGCAGCGGCATACGGCCTGTTAGCTCCGTGTAGCGGCCCAGAATCTTTTTGATGGAAGGGCCATAGAAGAAGTAATAGTTCATCTCGCCACCTTCCGCGCCGAAGGCCGCGTATGCCTGCGAGTTCTTGCCGAAATCGAAATAGCTGCGGTAGCTGTTGTCGAAGAAAATGCCGTAGGCCACACCCTTCTGGAGTCCGAGGTAGAAAGGGATGGTTTGATAGATAGGGTCTTTGCCTTCGGTGTAGCCGGGCGTGTCCGAGTTCCAGTTGACGAAATAGCCGCGCCGCTTATCAAGGCGCGCGGCCTTTTCGCCGAGGCCATAGAAATGTTCGTCAAAGCCAAGCTTCTTCGCAGCCGTGATAAACGTCCCGGCCTTCGGGTCGAACATCATCCCCGCCATCACGCCCTTCGCATCAAACATCATCGGGCGCTCATCTGCATTGATGACCTGCTGGGTCTTCGCGTCTCTGAACTCGACGAGCAAAGGAGAGCGGCGGACGACGACTTCGAGTTCATCCGTAGAAATCGTCACACTCTCCGCCGTCTCTCTCACATTCCACCTGACAGCATCCCACGACTCTTTAGCTATCGCCCATGAATGGTCGCGCGCAGGCATCGCTTTTCTGAATGAAGCACGAACACGAATGAGATCAGGGGCGAGGATTGACACACGCACCTCAGAGCCGTCCTGACATTTGAAGGTGACGGCGGCATCTGTCTTTGTGAAGCTTGAAACCGGCCCAATCGGTTCGAGGCCACCCACGATGTCCTGCGCTCCAACGCTGGCAGCGCAGAGGACGATAGCCAAACAGCAAAGAGAAAGGAGCGATTTATTCATGGCAAGTGTAGATAGGTTTTAGCTCCGTTAGGAGCGACTGACAATAGCCCAGCAATTTATTGCTGGGAACAGCAACGGTAATAATTGTGAAGTCCCGTCGGGACGGCTGAAGTTCAATCGTCCCTACGGGACTCAATTTCTAATTCACAATATTGATCCCGGCAATAAATTGCTGGGCTATTTTCATTCGTCCCTTCAGGACGCAGATGTTCTGCTTCAGTAGAATAATCCCAATCGTCATTTACCCTGCGCCGCGAAAGCAATATGCGCCGCCCCTAAAAGCCCCGCATCGTCGCCGCGCTCTGCGCGAACAATCTCCGCGCGGCGCGCAGGAATCGGAAACGCGCGCTCCGCGATCTGCTCATTTACGTGAGGAATGAACAGGTCCCAGCCGTCGGCCACACCGCCGCCGATGACGATCATCTCCGGGTTGAAAACGTTGATGAGACTCGCCAGCCCCACTCCCAGGGAAATTCCCATCCGGCGAAAAACCTCAAGCGCCAGCTCGTCGCCTTCAAGCCCGCTCTTGTAAACTTCGGCAGCAGTCAACTCCTCTGCCGTGTGCAGCGGCGAATGCGGATAGCGTGGCCGCGCCTCGCGCGTCATACGCACAATCGCCGTCGCTGAAGCGTAAACTTCCAGGCAACCGCGACTGCCGCACATGCAGGCAACACCGCCGAACGGCTCAACGCCGATATGCCCTATCTCTCCCGCAGAGCCGTCAATGCCGCGCCAGAGTTTTCCATCGAGGATGATGCCGCCGCCGACGCCTGTGCCGAGCGTGACCATAATGATCGTCTTGCGATTGCGCCCCGCTCCCTTCCACATCTCGCCGACAGCCGCCGCGTTCGCGTCGTTCTCCAAAACGGCGGGCCACTCCAACTCGCTCTCCAACGCTGCGGCGAGACGAAAGCCGTCGAGACAGGGAACGTTCGGAGCTTTCATCACGACACCGTTTTCCACCTGCACCGTTCCGGGCACGACGACCGACACGGCGCGAACGCCTGCGCCTCTGTCAAGGCTGCGATTCTCACACTCGCGCGCCGCCGCGACTATGGCGCGCACGATCTCGCTCGCCTTCTCAGCCTTCGGCGTGTGTTGCTTGGTGCGTTCGTGGATACGCCCTTCGCGGTCAATGGTGGCCGCGCGCAGGTTCGTCCCGCCGAGATCGGCTGCGATGACGAGATCATTGTCAGAGATGTTGTCAGGTTGCTGTTGCTGGTCGGATTCTTTCATGTTTGTTCAATGGTCAATTTCTCGCGCTTTTCGGTTTAAGATAACGAGCCGCAACGATGTCGGGTGTATCAAGGTTTCGCCCTTCTTGAAGGTTGACGGCGAGACGTATGAATTGGGCCATTGACCACGCGAGCGGAGTTGCGGAGCCTGTGCCTTTGCCAAAGCGTAATTCCGGTTGCGGACTCTCGTGCTTATCCCAGAGTTGTTCCGGGATCATTCCGCCTTCACCTGCGAAATTCATCATCGCATCAAGCCGCCTGCGTGCCAACTCTCTATCGCCCCGCGCCAACTCATACTCCCCACGCTCGCCCGTCAGAAGCGTCCACAGTCTTCCCTTCCCCGCACGCGCATCATAACGCCCGCCGTCCGCTCTCTCGCCGTAGGCGTCGTGATTATACCGATACCAGGCCGCGCCGTTAGGAGTTTCTAACTTAATCAACTTATCTACGACCGCGATTGATTTGAGAATCAAAGGATCACCGGGCGACTTGATGCCGAGCCTGACAAGCTCCAGAAATCCCGCGTCAACAATCTCGCGCTCGTCATACGTCCCGCCGTTGCTGTTAATCTCAAGCCGCGCTCCGTCGTTCGGGTCTTCCGTTTCAGAGATGCGTAGGTAATAATTATTATCTCCATAAGACCCGCTCGTCGTTGCCGTCCATCGCTCAACTTTGCGCGCCCATTCGTCAGCCGTCGCCAGGTAAGTTTTAGCCGACTCTTCATCACCGTTGCGCCGCGCAATGTCAGCAGCACAAACTAATCCTGCAATCTCAGCCGCGATGGTCGAGGGCGAGTAGCCTGACTCTTCTTCCCAACGCTCCTGCGGCGTTATGGGGCCTTTGCGAACGATAAAATCTGCGGCGGGCTTGACGTGTTTGAGCCACGTCTCGTTATCCGTGCGTCCTAATTGATAGGCGAGGATGAGCGGATAAGCAACCTCGTCCATCTGCAAGCCGCCACCTGCCGGGCGACCATCGAGCCAGGAGTTTTGCGGAAAGCTGCCGTCAGGTTTTTGTTGGACTGTGAAAAGATAATTAAGCGCACGCCTCGCTGCCGCTATGTCGCCCATCGCGTAAAGGGCGGTCGCAACTTGATAAAGGTCGCGCGCCCAAACTGCATGATAACCGCTACCGCCTGGCTCGTTAGCGTCTGGCCCGCCGCCCCAGGGACTTGAGGGAGAGGCAATCATTGCGCCCCGGTAAGTTTTATCTTCAAGCGCCTTCAGCGCCATCGCAGCCATGTTGAATTGAGTTTGATATTTTCGTCTGACACGACGTAGCGATGAGACGTACCCTTGCCAGCCCGCGTCGTATTCACGTTGAATGCGACGAAAACCTTTGGCGAGCGAGGCGCGAGCATTTGCGAGGGCTTCTTTTGGGGTCTTGCCAAAGCCGAGCGCGAGCGTGCAATGCGGCTTTATCCCTGAGCTTCCCTTGAAACCTTTCAGCGCTGCTACCTGTACCACATTTCCATCAACAGCGCGGGCGTAAGGAGTGAAGCTTCGATCATTCCAGTTTCTTTTGAGTTCTGTCAGACCGTCGCTGACCCCTGAGTAGCCGTTTGAAGTCTCCTTTTCCTTTGCACGGTCTTCGGGCTTGAGCCAATTTCTAAGCGGTTCATCCTCATAAGCGAAACCGGAGCTGGAAATAAGAGCCGAAGCCTTATCTCCATCAACGGCGAGCAACGCATCGCCTTCCGTCCACGCCGAGTCGTGCATGCCACTACCATTCAACGAGGGATCGTAATAGACATAAACATTATTTGCGGTCCGGCTATCAAATTGAATGTCAATTAAAATAGTGTTTCGCTGTGGGTCTGTGACGTAAGTTTTGGTGATGGTGTAATAATCGCTCTTGGCAGTATTTATTTGCCGGAAAGATAAAGCTCGCGGGTCGAGAACTTCCAGATGATGGATTGTATCTTCCCTCTCAGTCTCCACTTTGCCGCCAACAATGATGAGTTGCAACATCTGAACATTAGGAACATCAAGCGCCGGGTAAAAAACCTCCGTCATCACCCCGTCGCGCAGCGTAAACCAGACTTTCGATTCGAGCGTTGCGGAAGTGCCGATTCCCTCTTTGCCCGCGCTCTCCCATTGCGCGTCTTTGCCCGGCGCGCCCGGCGCGAGATTGTTTGTCGTTTGAGCGAACAAAGGGATGGACGAAAAAGCGATGGCGCAAATGAGAAGAGCTTTAAGCATTGATCCGTAGAAGTTCGGCGCTGTCTGCCGTGCAAAGAATCTCACCCGCGCTTTCTGCCGAGCATATCGAAGCCGACCGCCGCGACCAGGACAGCGCCTTTGACGATCATCTGAACTTCGTTCTGCACGTCTAGAAGCGACATGCCGTTATCCAGACTCGCCATAATCAGCGCGCCCAGGCATGCGCCGAAAACCGTGCCGCGTCCGCCCATCAGACTCGTCCCGCCAATCACACAAGCGGCAATCGCGTCCAACTCCATCAAGCTCCCTGCGTCGCCCGCTGCGCTGCCGTTGCGCGCCGTGTAAACAAGAGCGCCGAGGCCCGCAAGGACGCCCATGATGCAGAAGGCCAGGAGAATATGACGGCGCAGGCTGATACCGGAGAGGCGTGCCGCGTCAGGGTTGCCGCCGACGGCGTAAAGGTAGCGGCCAAACGTTGTGTTCTGAGTCAGAAAAGCTCCGAGGAGCGCAACCGCCAGAAAGACGAAGACGGGAATCGGCACGCCTCCCTGCGTGTTCATCATGTAGATGAAGACCGCTATGACAACTGAAGGAATAAGGATGCGCGCAACGGTCGCGCCTGTGCCTGAAACCTTCAGGCCATGCCGACGGCGCGCACTATTCCGCTTAAGAGTAAAGAAAGCGAGGGCTGCGATCACAACTACGGCGAGCGCCATGCCTGCGACGGGCGCAACGAAACCTCCGCCGATTGAGCGGAAGACGGGTAGCTCGACGGGCACGGTCTTGCCCTTCATGCGCCACAGGACCACGCCTCGCCAGGCGAGCAAGCCTCCCAGCGTGACGATGAAAGCCGGGATGTTTAGGTAAGCGACGAGCGAGCCATGAATCGCGCCGATAATCAGACCGATGACAATCGCTACCAACAACGACGGCGCAAGTCCCCAGCCCTGCGTCATCGCTGCCATGCCTCCGGCTAATCCGACCACCGACCCGACAGAGAGGTCTATTTGCCCGGCGACAATAATCATCAACATCCCGACGGCGAGAATACCTGTGACCGCAGTCTGCTTAAGAAGTTTGGAGAAATTGATCGGGTCTAGAAAGAGGCCGTAAGGGTGCGTTTCGCTGACGGTCGCCCATTGCAGGAAAAGCCAGATGACCACGAGCGCAAAGAGCATCGTATAAGCGCGCAGGGTTGCGGTCGGCAACTTGAAACGTCCGATGCGCGTTTGCGGCGTGCCTTCAACATCAACTGTCGGCGGCGCAAAATCCGCTGTGGCAAGCGGGCGATCAGGGGAAGGCTCGTTAGCAGGAATTTGCTCGCTCATGGAAACTCCGTTTCAGATGTCTGATGATGGACTTGCTTCCTACTACTACCTAACTTCCGGCCTTACGTTGATGACCTGTCGCGCAGGCCATGACTGCTTCGGGTGTCGCTTCCGTTCGTTTGAATTCCCCGGTGATGCGGCCTTCGTGTAGGACTATCACGCGGTCTGAAAGGCCCAGGACTTCGGGCAACTCCGAAGAGACGAGCACGATTGCCAGCCCCTCGCTCGCCAGCTTATTAATCTGCGCGTAAATCTCCTGCTTCGCGCCGACATCAATGCCGCGTGTCGGCTCGTCCAAAAAAAGTATCTTCGGATTCGTGAGCAGCCATTTCGCCAGCACGACCTTCTGCTGATTACCGCCTGAGAGCGTGCCCGCAACGGTAAAGATGGAGGGAGCTTTGACACGCAACTCACGCATGGAGCGTTCACCCGCCGAAGCCTCCGCATCAACGTCCGTCAGGAAACGCCCTGACAATCGCGTCAGCCCGGCAATCGTCATGTTGTTGAGAATCGTCTGATCCAAAATCAGGCCGAAGCGTTTACGGTCTTCCGTCACAAAGCCTACGCCGTGCTTGATCGCATCCGACGGGCGCGTTATCTGCACGCGCTTCCCTTCCACAAAAATCTCGCCCGTAAAACGTCCGGCATGCGCCCCGAAAATTCCCATCAAAAGATCGCTCCGGCCAGCGCCCATCAAGCCAGCAATCCCTAAGACCTCGCCGCGACTCACACTGAAGCTCACCTTATCAACAAGCAGCTTGCCCTTGATGTTCGGGTCTTCGACCGTGATGTTGCGAACTTCAAAGGCAGCAGCCCCTTCTCGCTCATGATTAGCCAACGGGAAAATATTGCCAACCTCGCGCCCGACCATGAGTGCTATGACGCGCGCTTCGTCCAGTTGACTTGTCGGCTCGGTTCCAACCGTGCGCCCGTCGCGCAAGACCGTGATGCGATCCGACATCCGAAAGACTTCATCCAGCTTATGCGAGATGTAGATCATTCCAACGCCGCGCTGACGCAAGCTATCGAGGATTCCAAAGAGCGTGTCAACTTCCGTGTCGGTCAAAGCAGCGGTCGGCTCGTCCAGGACGAGGATGTGCGCTTTCTGCGAAAGGGCTTTGGCGATTTCGACAAGCTGTTGCTGCCCGATTCCAAGATGTCCGACAGGCGTGCGCGGGTCCAGCTTGAGATTAAGCTCGTCAAGCAACTTCCCCGCGCGGCTGTAGAGTTCATCCCAACGGACAACACCGAAGCGCTGCGGCTCGCGCCCCAGAAAGATGTTCTCGCCAATCGTCATCTCTTTAACGAGCGAGAGTTCCTGGTAGATGACCGCGATGCCCGCCGTTTCAGCATCACGCACACTGGCGAAGCGGCGCACTTCGCCACCGAGCCGCACCTCGCCACCGTAGCTACCGTGCGGATAGACGCCGCCCAGCACTTTCATCAGAGTTGACTTGCCCGCGCCGTTTTCTCCCACGAGCGCATGGAACTCTCCCTCGTGGAGATCAAACGTCACGCCATCAAGAGCGCGCACGCCCGGAAAAGTCTTCGTAATCTCGCGCATCTCCAGAAGAGTCTGGAGTCTGGAGTCTGGAGTCTGGAGTCTCATAACTTTGAAGCTCGAAGATGCTGCGCGAGAACAAGGGCCATACGCGAAATTTCATCGAGTAGATTGTTCAACTTTGTGAATGAAGCTCGGTCTATATAGTTTAAGTCGAGAGCAATATACAAATGTGACTGAACCTCAGAGACTGAGCCGTGAGCTATATTCAAGAAGTTTGCGCGCCTCTTTATCGGAACGCCTTCCGAACCCTTCGGCGATGTTTGCCATAATGGAAACACTGGCGCGCCGCGCTTGGTCACGCAGGCCGTAATCTAAGGCGAACCGGCCATCCGCTGTGACCTCATAAATCATCTGTGTAACCTGCCGCGCTTTCTGCCAAGCTTGAATATCTTCGAGACCCTTGAACGTCGGCATCTTCGACTCCAGACTCCAGACTCCAGACTCCCTGGACTATGGTTTAGGCCATTGATCCTTCGGGACGTTCTTGTAAACGTCCTCCATCTTGTCATAGCCGTCTTTGATGATGGTGTCCATCACGTTGTTCTTATCAACGACTATCGGCTCCTGAAGGATTGCGGGCACGTCTATCTTCTCGTTGTTGACTTTATCTTTAGCGTCTGGCTTTTCACCGTTAGCTAGTTTAATGGCCGCATCAACTGCGCTGTAGGCGAGCGGTCTGATCGGCTTGTAGATGGTCATTGATTGGCGGCCTTCCACGATGCGCTGGACGGCATCCAGGGCAGCGTCCTGGCCTGTGACGATTACTTTGCTGGCGAGAGGGCCGAGAGCCTGGATAGCTCCGCCAGCCGTCCCATCGTTTGAAGCGACGACCGCCTGAATATCATTGTTCGTTTTCGTCATCGCATCTTCCGTGATGCGCAGCGCCTCGCTCGCCAGCCATTCCTTTGCGAACTGGTCTGTCACAATCTTGATGTCGCCGCGATCAATCGCGGGCTGCAAGACGTTCATCTGTCCCTGTCTGAGGAGGAGCGCGTTGTTGTCCGTCTTCGACCCTCCGATTAAAACGTAGTTGCCTTTCGGAGCGTGGTCGAGCGCATACTTGGCCTGCATCTCGCCGATCTTTGTCACCTGATGAGAGACATACAGGTCAACGTCTGACTTCATAATCAGACGGTCGTAACTGATAACAGGCACGCACTGCCTTTTCGCCGACTCCGCGATTGAAGCGGCGACGACGCCGTTGTGCGGGGCGACAATCAACACGTCCACGCCTTGCGTCAACATGTTGTCGGCCTGCTTGAGCTGAACATCGTCGGAGCCGTTTGCGACCTGCACATCCAGATTAGCTCCGACTTCTTTGGCGCGCTGCTCGACCAACTCTTTATCGCGCTGCCACCGCTCCTCTTTCAGCGTGTCCATCGAAAACCCTATCTTCACAGGCCCCGTCTTCTTCTGTTTCGGCGGACAACCGCCCCCCGCGCTCTGATTCTGCGGCCCGCTCACGCACCCGGCGCTCAAGCACACAGCAACCAGCAGGAACATCATCCATCTCTTCACGTCTCGCATAAGTCAAGTTTTCCTTTCGTCTAGTTGATCGCTCGCGTGCGCCCGCTCGCACAGGTAGGAGGCAGTGTTCAGAGACCTTCAGCCAGCTTTTGAGTTCAAGCTTCAGGTCTATCCGATTTAGGGGAATCGGCGAAAAATAAAAAAAGCCTGATTGATGCGGCGTAGCTTAACAGAGCAGTGCGGTAGATTTCCATTGAATTTTTACCCTTTCGGTGCTAATTTGTTCGCGCTTCCCCCGACAACCAGTCGTTAAAAAAAGCGCAGGGTGATAATTCCTAAGCTCCTCTGACTTAAAAAGTCTTGTTGTGTGTCGCGTGCGCCCGTCCCGGTCACATGAGGCGCTCATTTCTTACTCAGCGCGTGCAGGTCTGTTCTCGTCTTCGGAAGGCGAGAACTGCGACGCGCTCAACATTTGGGATGGAGGTCTCGTAATGCGTTATTTGCTTTTTCCTCTTCGTGTAGTTTTGTGTGGCCTGCTCCTTAGCTTCCTAGCCACAACTGCCAACGCACAATTCAGAGCCGGTGTTGAAGGCTCTGTGACGGACTCGCAGGGCGGAGCAGTTGTGGGAGCGACCGTCACGCTGACCAGCAACGAGACCAATAAGACTCAACAGGCGACTACTTCGGATGAAGGCTTCTACCGCTTCTCCGGCTTGGGGCCGGGTCGCTACACGCTCACGGTCGAGCAGGCAGGCTTTAATAAGAAGACGCTCGACAACCTCGTCGTCAACGCCGAGGCGGTGCAGGGCGCGAACATTGTGCTTGATGCCGCCGGGGTGACGGCTGCCGTGACCGTGACGGACGTTCTGGCTCCGCCGCTTCAAACAGAAAACGCCAACATTGACAAAGCTATCACCACGCAAGAGGTTCGACGGTTGCCACAGTTCGGGCGAGACCCTTACGAGTTGACACGTCTGACTCCAGGCGTCTTCGGTGATTTCTCGCGCGGCGGTGCGGGCGGCGCTAACAATCTGCCAAACATGACAGGGCCTGGCGGCACTGCCGCCGATAGAGTCATCTTTCAGACGGAGAACGTTCCGCAAATTTCCGCCAACGGCCAGCGCGTCTCTGCCAACAACTACCAGATTGACGGCACGAGCGTGAACAGCCAGACACACGGCGGCGGAGCGGTCGTCACTCCGAACCAGGAATCGGTCAAGGAAGTGCGCGTCATCGCCAACAACTACTCGGCGGAATACGGGCGCAACTCCGGCGCGCAGGTCTTGACCGTCTCGCAGAACGGTACTAACCAGTTTCACGGCAGCCTCTTTCTCAAGAACAACAGTCCGGGGCTGAATGCTTTTAATAAGTACGGCGGCCCAGGGGCAAACGGCAGCAGGTTGCCGGGCGTCAAGAACGTTCAGCACTACAATCAATACGGCGGAAGCCTTGGCGGCCCCCTGCCTCTTCCGCGTTTTGGCGAAGGGCCGCCTCCGGCATTCAAGCTTGCCAGGAATAAAGCTTTCTTCTTCTTCTCCTTTGAAGCCCTGCGCAACAACACCGTCGGCACTTTCAACGGCTTCGTGGAGACACCGGAGTTCCGTCAACTCGTCACGTCAACGCGCCCGGGCAGCGTGACGGCGCAGATACTGAACGCGCAGGGTATCGCCCCGCGCATCATCGGCGTCATTCCCACGACCTGCATCGCGGCTGGCTTTAATGCTGGCAACTGCCGGCAGGTTGCAGGCGGATTGGACATCGGCTCACTGGCCGGAGCAACCGGGCAATACCTGAATGTCGGGTCGGCAGGCAACGGATTTGACGGCGTTCCAGATGTTCTCTTCGCGCAGATTGCGACGCCGAATTCGAGTCGCGGTAGACAGTACAACCCGCGCATAGACATCAATCTCACCTCCAGGGACACGCTGGCGATCAGCAGTTACGTTTCGCGCTTTCATGCCGTGCAAAGCGACACGGATATAGGCGGAGGCGCACGCCCGATGGCTGATGTGGAAACCAAGCCGTCAAACTTTTTTGGAATGGTGACATACAACCGCATCATCTCGGCGACGATGCTCAACGAGGCGCGCGTCAACTTCACGCGCTTTGCCTTTAATGAGATTGAATCCTCAAGCAGGACAAACTTCGGGCTGCCGCGAATAGAGATCGAGACCCTGCCCTTTGCGCGTATCAAGTTTGGTGCGCCCTGGTCGGAAACCACGCCGGGTATTTTCGCGGAGAATACTTTCGAGGTGCGCGACACGCTGCGGAAGTCTGCGGGCAATCACGGTCTGAGCTTCGGTGGCGAGTGGCGGCAGGAGCAGGACAACAATAATCTCATCGGCGGCGCGCGCCCGCTCTTTACCTTTGGCGGACTCTTCAACTTCGCCAACAGCACGCCGCTCTTCTACCAGATTGACGCAGACCCGCGCACGGGCGGCCCGCCCACGGCGCAACGCTTCTTCCGCAATAACGACCTGGCGTTCTTCGCCCAGGACGATTGGAAGGTTAAGCCAAACTTTACGCTCAACCTCGGCTTGCGCTGGGAATATTTCGGGCCTCTAAAGGAGAAGAACGGACGCATCAGCAATCTAGTGCTTGGCCCCAATGGCTTATCTGATGCCAGGCTCGTCGTCTCCGATCAATTGTATCCGGGTGACAAAAACAACTTCGCGCCGCGTGTGGGCTTCGCCTGGAGTCCGAATAAACTTGTCGGCATCGAGACTAAAGACAAACTGGTGATTCGCGGCGGCGCTGGCATTGCTTACAATCGCATCCCGACCGTACTCTTCGCCAACTCGCGCGGCAATCCGCCGTTCTTCGCTCGCTACTCAATCTGCTGCGGAACCAATAATGAGTTCAGCACTCCGTTTGCCGACGGCCAGATTCTCTACGCGACGGGAGCGAATAATACGCCGTTCAGCTATCCGACTAATCCTGCGTTAAGACTGACGTTCAATCCGACGACCGGAATACCGACCTCAAACGGCCCGGCGCAGCTTGAGATTTGGGGCGCGCCTGCCGAAGTGCCGACCCCTTATGTCTATACCTACTCCCTCGAAGGACAGTACAGTCTCCCGGCTAAACTCACAGCCACGCTCGGCTATCAGGGCAGCGCCAGTCGCAAACTGCCTCGGATCGTCAACGAAATATTCAACTACCCGACCACGAATTACTTCGCCGTAAACGTCTTCTTCCCGACGCCGGATACGAACGCCAGCTTCAACGCGATGCTCGCAACGCTTTCGCGCCGGTTCGCTCAAGGTTTCCAGTTCGATGCCAACTACAGGTGGAGCAAGAGCATTGACATCGTTTCCAGCGAAGAGGTGGGCGCTCCGACAAACCCGACCTATCCTTTGGACGTGCGCCAGGAGCGCGGCCCGTCGGACTACGATGTTCGGCACAGTCTCGTCGTCTCTGCTCTCTGGGACCTGCCCATCTTCAGGAATCGCAAAGATGCTCTGGGCGCATTGCTCGGCGGCTGGCAACTCAGCACCATCGGAACTTTCCATACAGGATTTCCGTGGACGCCTGTCGTCGGCGGCTGCGCCAGCACACGCGGCCCGAGTATTTGTCCTGCGCGACCCATAGCCTATTTCGGCGGCGCGGGCAACGACACTTCTAACAACGCCTTTATCACGGGCAGCAATTTCCCCGGTGGGGGAGCCAAATTCTTCAGTACGGCTGACCCTGGCCTCCGGCTTCCCGGCGTCGGGCGCAATTCATTTCGCGGCCCGAACTACCGCGACGTAGACCTGAGCCTTGCCAAGCGTTTCGGAATATCGAGCTTGCTTGGCGAAGGAACATTCTTTGAAGTCAAGGCCAACTTCTTCAACGTCTTCAACATTCTGAACCTTCAGCCGTTTCAGTTTAATTCATCAAGCACCCAGATTCAGAATCCCAACTTTGGCCGCGCAGAGCGTGGGCTATCTGGCCGGGTGATCGAGATACAGGGGCGATTCAGCTTCTAAAGCTCCGAAGGAGCGCAATATAAAAGCCCAGGGCAACGCCCTGGGTTGATGTGCAGTGTTGATTCATTGAAGCCCTGAAAGGGCGCAATAACTTATTCCGCCCTTTCAGGGCTTGATGAATAAAGCTTCTCTTCCTGTGGCGTTGCCACAGGCTATCTTATTGCGCCCCTTCGGGGCTGTCTTGCTTTACCCGACTGTTATTACGGAATCTTTGAAGCAGGGTTCTGGATAGATGTTGCAGGCGGTCGGTCGGTCTCAACATTCTGAATCTCATCTTCATCTCTTCGCCGTTTTTTGCGCTCCTCCTCAAACTGCTTGAAGAGCGCTAGCTCGCGGTCTGCGTCCTCCTTGAGCTTGAGTCGTGAGAAGGCCGTGAACAGTTGATAATGAACGCCTGCATTGTTGGCCTTAATCTCTGCGCCACGTTCGAGCACTGGGATAGCTTCCTTATACCTCCGCGTTTTCACCAGTAATCGTCCGAGATCATAGTGAGCGTAGAAATGTTTACCACTGAGCGCCACGGCGCGGCGCAGCAACTCCTCCGCCTCATCGTAGCGACCGAGTTCAGTCAGGATGAAGCCGAGTTGAGCCAGCGCATCGGCGTTGTCAGGCTTGAGCGCGAGCGACTTGCGTAGAGCAGCTTCCGATACGTCGTATGCCGCCAGCCCGCGCGCCGCGATGCCGACGAAGTAATGCGCCTCAGCCACATTAGGAAAACGCTCCGCCGCGCTTTTGAAGACTTCCAGCGCGCGGTCGTAAAGGTTGAGCAGCATATAAACTCCGCCGAGCCGAACGTAGTAAACGAGCTTTGAAGGGTCTTGCATGAGCGCCCGTTCGTAAAACTCCTTTGCCCCTTCCGTGCGGTCGTTTTTTCTCAACACCTCGCCGAGCATGAAATTCGCTTCCGGGAAATTGGGACGTAAGGCGAGAGCTTTCTCCCACAGTTCTGCCGCCGCCTCGCCCTGCCCGCGCGAGTTGGCGAGCAATCCCAGGTAATAGAGCGGGCCGGAATCTTCTGGCGAAAGCTTAGCGGCTGATTCGAGCGCGAAGCTCGCTTCATCAAGCCTGTTGAGTTGATAAAGTGCGATGCCCAGATTGTAAATCACCATAAAGGTGTTCGGGCGCAGAGCGTTTGCGTGCTCAAGCAGCGGGACGGCTTTGGCGTAATCGCCGCGCGCCACATAGAGCAGGCCCAGATTGAAAGTCGCTTGCGGATGCGTGGGGGCTTCGCGCAAGACGGCTTCAAAAGCCTCGACCGCTTGCTCCGGGCGATTGGTTCGAGCAAGCAGGACGCCCAGGTTGGCACGCGCAGAGATTGCTCGCGGATTCAAGCGTAGAGCTTCCACATATTCACGCTCAGCCGCTTGCATCTGCCCGCGCTGATCCAGAATCACGCCGAGCAGATTATGCGCGTCCGTCTCAAGCGGCGCGAGCGCGACCGCACGACGAACCAGCGGCTCCGCTTCCTCCGGCTTACCCGTCTGCAATAGCGCAGCAGCCGCCTGTAGCAGCGATGCGGCTTGCTCGCGCTGAGCAGCAGCGCCTTTCGACTTCGCTGCGCCTGACGGTCGTCGTTGCGCTGAAGTGAAAGGCGCGATAAATCCGTTGAGGATAACGAAGGCAGCAAACATCAACGCGACCCGTGAAGGGATGCGTGCGTTGCGTTTAGTTGTCCACACAGAGTTCATTTCGGAGGGCCGACTCTTCTGTTTCCGGCACGAAAGATGTAGGGCGTCCGGGGAGCGCGGGCTGTAGTATACTTAACCGATAATTTCGCAGCAAATTTGTTTAAGACCGTCGCATAAAAAGTCAGCGCCACCTGCGGCACTGACTCGTAGCCGCACTCGACTTATAACGCTCCGCACCGGAGGGGAACTGTCCAATGAAGCTTGCCAGATTAACGAGCCTCCTACTGGCTCTCGCCATCATCTTTTCCATCCTGCCAGTTTCCGCGCAAAGTCCGCAGCCTAACATTGAGAGAAGAATCAACGCGCTGCTCGCGCGTATGACGCTCGAAGAAAAACTCGGACAGCTTCAACAACTGGACGGCGAAGCGAACGGAAACTTTCGGCCTGAGCATCTTGTCATGGTTCGCAAGGGCTTGCTCGGCTCAACCCTGAACGTGCGCGGCGCGCAGCGAACAAATGAGCTTCAACGCATCGCGTTGGAAGGATCGCGCCTGAAGATTCCCCTCATCTTCGGCTTCGACGTGATTCACGGCTACCGCACCATCTTCCCTGTTCCGCTCGGCGAAGCGAGCAGTTGGGACCCCTCTGCGGCGGAACGCTCTGCCAGCATCGCCGCGATGGAAGCGCGTGCAGCCGGAGTTCACTGGACGTTTGCGCCGATGCTCGACATTGCGCGTGACGCGCGTTGGGGTCGCATCGTCGAGGGCGCGGGCGAAGACCCTTACCTGGGAGCGATGATAGGGCGTGCGCGCGTGCGCGGGTTTCAGGGAAAGGACTACAGCGCACAGGATAAAGTCCTGGCCTGCGCCAAACACTGGGTCGCCTATGGCGCGGCTGAGTCCGGGCGCGACTACAACACGACCGACATGTCGGAGAGAACCTTGCGCGAGATTTACTTTCCGCCATTCAAGGCTGCCACTCAAGAAGGCGTCGGAACCTTCATGAGCGCCTTCAACGATCTCAACGGCGTGCCGTCTTCAGCGAATCCTTTTACGCTAACAAAAGTCTTGCGCGGTGAATGGAAGTTTGACGGCTTTGTCGTCAGCGACTACACCTCAGTCGAAGAACTCATCAAGCACGGTCTGGCGGCGAACGAATCAGAAGCCGCGCGCCTGGCTCTCGGCGCAGGCGTTGATATGGAGATGGTCAGCCGTCTTTACAACAAGCACGGCGCAGAGCTTCTCAAGAGCGGCAAACTTTTACAGGCCACAATTGACGAAGCCGTGCGCCGCATCCTTCGCATCAAGTTTCGACTCGGCCTCTTCGATCACCCTTACGCGGACGAAGCGCGCGAGCGCAACGTGATTTTGAGTCCTCAGAATCTACTGGCAGCGCGTGAAATCGCCGCACGCTCGATGGTGCTCTTAAAGAACGAGCGTGAGACTCTGCCGCTCGACAGGGATGTGAAATCAATCGCGCTCATCGGCCCGCTCGCGGACGATCAGCCAGACATGCTCGGCTCATGGACGGGCGACGGCAACGCGGCTGATGCCGTCACACTTCTCGCAGGCATCAAGACAAAAGTTTCTCCTGCAACGAAAATCAACTACGCCAAAGGCTGCGACATCAATAGCGATTCGACGGAAGGCTTCGACGAGGCTGTGCGCGCCGCGCGCAAATCGGATGTGGCAATCGTGGCGGTCGGAGAATCGGCTGACATGAGCGGTGAGGCATCGTCGCGTAGCTCGCTCAATCTGCCGGGACGACAGTTGGATTTAGTCAAAGCTGTGCAGGCGACGGGCAAGCCCGTTATTGTCGTCCTGATGAACGGGCGGCCTTTAACGATCAACTGGCTCGCGGAGAACACGCCCGCCATTCTCGAAACGTGGTTCGCAGGCACTGAAGCTGGCAACGCTATCGCAGACGTACTCTTCGGCGATGTCAATCCGGGCGGCAAGCTTCCCCTGACGTTCCCGCGCACAGTCGGGCAAGAGCCGCTCTACTACAATCACATGAACACGGGCCGCCCGCCGGATGCCAACAACAAGTACACCTCAAAATACCTGGATGTTTCGTGGACGCCGCTCTTCCCCTTCGGCTATGGACTGAGCTACACACAGTTTCGGCTCTCGAATTTGCAACTGAGCGCGCGGCGCATCAGTCCTCAAGGACGACTGACCGCGAGCGTCGAAGTCGAGAACACAGGCAAGCGCGCGGGCGATGAGGTCGTGCAACTTTACATCAGAGACGTGGCGGCAAGCGTAACGCGCCCTGTCAAGGAATTGAAAGGTTTCCAAAGAATCACGCTCAGGCCCGGAGAGAAACGGCGGGTCGAGTTTATCCTGACGCCTGAGCATCTTGGCTTCTACAATCGAGAGATGCGCTTCATCGTCGAGCCGGGCGAGTTCAAAGTCATGGTCGGCAATAGCTCTGCCGACGAGCATGGACTTGAAGCGAGCTTTGAAGTCGGCGAGAAGTAAGAATTAACCACAGAGGATAAATAAACGATGAATGCGGAACGCGGAATGCTGAATGGAAAGAAAACCTTCTTCAGTTCATCATTCATCGTTCATCGTTCATCGTTTGTTCTCTTACTTCTCACTTTTATCTTCACAAACTACTCGGCTCTCAACGTCCATGCGGCCCAACCCCTACTCCCTCAACACTCGCTTTCGGCGCGCGACGAAGCTTTTCTCGAAGACCTTGAGCGACGCTTGTTTCGTTACTTCTGGGAGCAAGGCGATCCGAACACCGGCCTTGTCCTTGACCGCGCGCGGACAGACGGATCATTGCTTGACGAGAATCATCGTGATGTTGCGAGCATCGCCTCGACGGGTTTCGGTTTGACCGCTCTTTGCATCGCGGCTGAACGAAGATGGATTAACCCGCGTGAAGCGAAAGAGCGCGTTCGTGTGACGCTCCAGTATTTTGCAGAGCGTGCAGAGCATTTTCATGGTTGGTTCTATCACTGGCTGGATGCGAAGACCGGTCAGCGTCGTTGGAACAGCGAGGTCTCATCCATTGACACGGCGCTGCTGCTGGCCGGTGTGCTGACCGCGCGTCAAAAGTTTAGCGATGATGCAGAGATCGTGCGGCTCGCGTCAAAAATTTACGAGCGCGTGGATTTTGCGTGGATGCTCAATGGGCATGCTCTCCTGCTTTCGCACGGCTGGAAACCGGAGAGCGGCTTTCTCAAACCGCGCTGGGACACTTACAGCGAAGACACGATTCTCTACATGCTCGCCATCGCATCGCCCACCCACGCAATCTCGCCGCGCTCCTGGTATGCCTTCCGGCGCGAGCGCATGAACTATGCGGGCTACACCTATGTCACGACAAAAACTGTTCCGCTCTTCATGCATCAATACTCGCACGCCTGGATAGACTACCGTCATCGCCGCGAGCAGAAGGGTTTCCACACAGACTACTTCGTCAACTCTACAAACGCGACGCGAGCGCACAGGGCTTTCTGCATCAACCTCGCGCAGGAGTTTCCCGCTTACGGCCCCCTGATGTGGGGCATCACGGCATCCGACAGCATCAAGGGTTATCTGGCGTGGGGCGGTCCGCCGCGCGACCCCGCGATTGACGGAACAGTTGTGCCTTCCGCCGCTGGCGGCTCCCTGATGTTCACGCCTGATATTTCGCTCTCCGCGCTCCGAGAGATGCGAGAGAAGTTTGGCGAGAAGGTTTATGGCAGGTACGGATTCGTTGACGCTTTCAATCCGAACAACGGCTGGGTGGACACGGATGTCATCGGCATCAACGTCGGCGTCATACTCTTGAGCGCCGAGAACCTCAGAACCGGCAACGTCTGGCGCTGGTTCATGCGCAACTCAGAGATTCCGAGAGCGATGAGCCTGATCGGGCTTAACCTGTATGGATCAAAAAATCGCCACAGAGACCCAGAGACACAGAGAAGGCAAAAGGATGAACGCTGAACGATTGGCGCTGAACTGAAGAGCCTTTGTCTCTAATTCATCATTTATAGTTTCTCTGTGCCTCTGTGTCTCTGTGGCTTATTTATCTCATCTCAGCGTGCGGCGAAAGATGCGAAAGCCCCAGCTATCGAGTGCGAGCGCGGGCAAGGCGACGGGGCGAGTTCTGGCGGCGCTAGAGAGCGCGGGCGCATCGGGCGGCAGCGGCGTGGAAACGTCCGGCGTCACATCTACAAATGAAGCGCCGTTGCCCGCTTCGACAAAACCCGTGAACGGTTGATTCGAGAAGTTAATCGCCACCAGAATCTCTTCATCCTTTGAGCGGCGCAGGTAAGTCACGACACGCGCCTCATCCGAATTACGCAGCCACTCCAGGTCACCTCGACGCAGCGCCTCGCTCGCTTTCCTGAGCGCGATGATCTGCTTGTAGAAGCGCGGAAATTCGGGGCGACGCTCCGAGATTTGCCAGAGTATTGGAATCTTCTCGAAGAGCGCGGGCGAGCCTGACTCAGCCGTGTCTCCGACCTCCATCCCGTTATAAAGCATCGGCACGCCGTCGAGCGTGAACATCAACGCGGAGGCAGCGAGCGCGCCGCGTTCACCGAAGCGCGCAATCGCACGGCGCTCGTCGTGGTTGTCCGAGAAGCGCATGTGAAGCGCGCCCTTTGGAAACTTCTTACGCTCCTCTTCCCAAGCTAGTCGAAAACTGCTCGCGGGCTTCATCCCCATCAAGACATCCGTCAAAGTGCTGTGCATCGGCCACGAATAATCCAGATCAAACGCCTTGACCAGCAAGTCCGGCTCGTTCCATTCGGCGAGCATCATGATGTCCGGCTTAACCCGCTCAAGCTCCGTCCGCGCACGCTCCCAGAAATCTGTCGGCACAAACCCGGCAACGTCGCAGCGAAAGCCGTCGAGGTCGAATTCCCTGAGCCAGTATTTCAACATCTCAACCATGTAGTCGCGGAGGCGCGCGTTGTCGTAGTTGAGATCGGCCACGTCAGCCCAGTCAGGCACGGGTGGAATAATCTTCCCGCTCTTATCGTGCGTGTAAAATTCCGGCTGCTTCATCAACACGCTGTCCCAGGCCGTGTGATTCGCCACGATGTCTATAATGACTTTCATCCCGCGCCTGTGAGCTTCCGCGACGAGACGCTTCAAATCATCCTTCGTCCCGTAGTCAGGATTGACAGCATAGTAGTCGCGCACAGCATACGGGCTACCGATAGTTCCCTTCCTCTTCTCCTGCCCTATCGGGTGAATCGGCATCAACCAAAGAATCGTCACGCCCACGTTTTTCAACTCGTCGAGCCGCGCCACGACGCCACCAAAATTTCCCTCCGCAGAGAAAACGCGCGGGAAGATTTCGTAAATCACCCCGTCGCGCACCCACGAGCGAGAGTCTCGCGCACTCTCTTTTGAATAATCACGCGCGGCTGCCTGCTGTGCTCTCACCTGAACAAGCGAGAGGGCGAAAATGCTCGCCAAGAGCAACATGCACAGGCTTGCTTGTAGGAGTTTCAATAATTGACGCGCCACGTCCGGCGAATCATCAGCGACTTTATTGTCTCTTCTTTTTCGCATTCTAAGATTCATTGCCTCTCATCAATCAGTCCCGTGCTCGGCACTGGTTGAATTGATCCCTGCACAGTTAGCGGCTCGTGACTATCGCCTCGAATGACATCCGCCTGCGGGACACGGTCAGCTACATCCCGCACGCGCACTACTAAAGCCGCAGCAATGAGTAGGAAGACGCCGCCGATACTTACCATGTAGAGCGGTGTGTTGGGATTATCCTGTCCGAACACATGTCTGATGATCCACCCGAACGTGAGAGCCTGTGTAATCTCTGGAATGACGATGAAGAAATTGAAAACTCCCATGTAAACGCCCATCCGTGCGGCTGGCAGTGCGCCGGAGAGAATCGCATACGGCATCGAAAGGATGGAGGCCCACGCTATTCCGACTCCGACCATCGAGACGATCAACAAATACTTGTTACTAATGAACAGGATTGAGAGCAGGCCGACGCTGCCACAAATCAGTGCAAGGGCATGAACGGTCTTGCGGCTTGTCTTCGCTGCCAGAATCGGCAACAAGAAGGCGACAGCAAAGCATGTGATTGAGTAGAACGAGAAAGTATAGTTGCCCCATTCTTGCCCCGCCGTATAAGTAGCCGATTTCGGATCGGTCGCGCCGAAGATATGACGCGCCACCGCCGGAACGTAGAACAACCACATGCAGAACAATCCCAGCCAGGTGAAAATCTGCACCCATGCCAGTTGCTTCATGGTCTGTGGCATCTCTCGAATTGCGGAGAAGATTTCGCTCATGCCTGCCGAGAAGCCACGCTTTTCATTGCGCTTGCGCTCGAACTCCTCCATGTCTTCAGGCGGATACTCCTTCGTCGTGAAGATTGTCCAGAGCACGGCCAGAAGGAAGGCGAAAGCGCCGATCTGAAATGCGTATTTGACTGTCAGCGGGATGCCGCTCGCGGTAGTTCCTGTGATACCGAACTTGCTGAAGGCGATGGGCAGCCAGCCCGCGAGCGTCGCGCCGAGACCAATGAAGAAGCTCTGCATGACGAAGCCGACGTTGCGCTGCTCGGGGCTGAGTTTATCGGCGACGAAGGCGCGGAACGGCTCCATGCTGACGTTAATACTGGCGTCCAGAATCCAGAGTAATCCGGCAGCCATCCAGACCGTTCCCGAAGTCGGCATGAAGAAGAGAGCACAACTGGCAAAGAGCGCACCGGCGAGGAAGTATGGACGGCGACGACCGAAACGATTCCACGTGCGGTCACTCATCGCACCGATGATCGGTTGAATGAGTAAGCCAGTCAGAGGAGCGGCCAGCCAGAGGATTGGAAGATCGTCGGATTTTGCGCCGAGCTTTTCATAGATGGCGCTCATGTTGCCCAACTGCAATCCCCAGCCAAACTGTATCCCAAGAAATCCGAAACTCATGTTCCAGATTTGCCAGAAGCTCAAGCGTGGTTTCTGCTGCATGATCTATCTCCTTTTTCGTGAATCGTCTGCTCGTGAATCGTGAATCGTAAATCGCCGAACGGTTTCCATCTATTTCACGATTTACGATTCACGCCCTTTACGCTCAACGAGCGTAAAGGCTAACGTCTTCGAGTACCACGTCGCGGTCGAGCGAGAGCGCGAACATGAGTGTGCTTGCCATGTTTCGGACGTGAATCGCACCGGGGCGCGGTGCTTCAGTCTCTCCAGTATTATCAACGTCAACCAGTCCGGGGCAGAGATTGAAGACGCGAACATTCGCGCCGCTCTTGCGTACATCGTCGCGCAAGGCTTCGCTGAACCCCAGCAGGCCGAACTTCGAGGCGCAGTAAGAAGGCACATCCGCATAGCCGTGCTTCCCGGCCTGCGACGAGACATTCACCACGTCGCCGAAATCCTGCGCGAGCATGTGAGGCAGAGCCGCGCGCACAAGCCACATCACGCCGCGCAGGTTGGTGTCCATCACAGTGTTCCAGCCTTCGTCCGTAATCGCGGCGACAGTTTCGGGCACGGCCAGACCCGCGTTGTTGATGAGCACGTCAATGGAGCCGAAACGCTCCGACGTGTAGGAGACGAGCGCGTCTGTCTGCGCGCGGTCACGAACATCGAACGCATAAGCGTGAACGCGCTCTGCGCCCACCATCGCGTTCAACTCTTCCGCTGTCCGTCGCAAAGTCTCTTCACGACGCGAAGCGATCACGACGGCTGCGCCCGCCTTCGCCAGAGCTTCGCTGAAGGCACGCCCTATCCCTGTGCCTCCACCTGTGATGATGGCGACCTGCTCGTTAAAAGGTTTCGTTTTCATAGGATTTACTACAGTTCTCAGTTGGAAGCGACTTGTTCAGAGTTCACGCTTTCAGCGTGTTAGTGAAGACAGCCTCAAGGCTGAACTCTAAACTCAGTCGCATTCATTTGAGCACCGCTATAAATTTCAAGTTCCAAGATAAGAGCTTTCACTTGGAACATGGAGCTTGAAACTTTTATTTCATCGTAAACACGCTCGCGGACCGCGCTGGCAGAGTTACCTTGAGTTTCCCGTTCGTAACGCGCACGTCCTGAGAGACACCGAGCCTGTCGGTTAATCTGGCATCGTCTTCAATCTTTGCCGGGGCAACATCAAACTCTACGGTTGCGGGCTTGGCATCGTTGTTGATGACGATGATGACAGATGCGCGATCTGTGACGCGCGCATAGGCATATTGCTGGGCTTCAACGTAAAGATTGACGAGCGCGCCGCGTCTGAGTGGCTCAAGCTCTGCGTGAAGCCGCACCATCTTTCGCACGTGCTCGAAGAGGTCTTGCTCTTCACTGGTGCGCCCGTTTTTCGTAAAAGCATTTCGACGATCACCCGGAAAGCCGCCCGGAAAATCCTGTCGCGTGGTCGGCTCGTCCGCGCCCGTCATCGCAATCTCGTCGCCGTAGTAAAGCTGCGGGACGCCGCGCGTCGTCAGCAGAAATGTGTGCGCGAGTTTCAGCCCGGTAATGTTCGCGCCTGGCTCGCTCATAAAACGCTTGTCGTCGTGGCCGCCAAGAAGTGTGACTAGAATCTCAGGGTTCGTGTAGAGATAATCTTTGGAGAGCGTCTGCGCCAACTCCTTCACGTCCTTGCCTTCGGCGAAGGCGCGGCGGAGCGGGTAGAAGAGTGGGAAATCCAGTAGCGAATCGAGGCCGGAATCCACGCCGTCAAAGCGCGTGCGTCCACCTTGAAAGAAAGAGACATGTACGACATCGCCGTCTTTGACTTCGCCGACGACACGGAACGACGGATACTCGCGCTTGATCGCAGCCGTCCACTTCGCCCAGAAACTATTAGGCACGTACTGCCACGTGTCCTCCCTGATTCCGTCAAGGCCGGTCGCGCCGATCCACCAGAGCGTGTTTTGAATCAGGTAGCGCGCCGTCTCTTCATCCTCTTGATTGAGGTCTGGAAGAAAATCCAGAAACCAGCCTTCCATCGTCTCGCGCCTGATCTTCTCTTCCGGGCGCGGGTCGTGTAGCACCCAGGTCTGGAAAACATTCTTGAGATGAGAGGCGCGCGTGCCGTTGTACCAGGTGGGCGTAGGAGAGTCGTCAACCCAGGCGTGATACGGGCCTGTGTGATTGGCTACCTCGTCTTGAATCACCTTGATGCCGAGTTTGTGCGCTTCGTCAACCAGCTCGCGCAGTTTAGCGAGCGTGCCTAAATGCTCTTCAACGCCGTAGAAATCCACCGCGCCGTAGCCGTGAAAGCCTGTGGTCGTGCCTCCTTCTTTCTTCTCAATCTCGTCCGGGTGATTGACGTTATCGTACCAGGGCGTGAGCCAGATGGCCGTGACGCCGAGGTCTTTCAGGTAAGGCAGGTGATTGATGATGCCTTGAAAATCGCCGCCATGATAGTAGAACTTGTTTTCTCGATTGTAGAGGCCGCGCGACTCAGGAGGATCATTGTTGCCCTGGTCTCCGTCGCTGAAACGGTCGGGCATTATCAGGTAAATAACATCGTCGGGTGAGAAACCTTGAAAGCGGCCCGCGCGGGAAAGCGGCGTGTTGATTTCAAAGGGAGCATCGGTTGTTCCATTGTTGGTTGTGATGCGAAGCGCGCGGCGACCGGGCTTCGCATTGGGGTCAATCACAACATCTACGAACATGTATGTGCCCGCCGCGTTGATTCTGGTCAGCCCCGTCTTCAAGCCCGCGCCGACCGCTTCGACGTGCGCCCCCGTCAGGTTTCGCCCGCGTATAAGAACGCGCACCGGGTTAATCGAATGCCCGACCCACCAGTTCGGCGGCTCGACCTTCAGGACCGCCGGAGCGTTCTGCGCCGCGCACATTGAAACCGCGAAGAGCAACAACGCGACGAGCAACGGAAAGCGCGTAGATGTTTTGAGTAGCCTCTTGTTCATCGTTCCCTAAGCTTTGTCGTCCGATTTATTCTCCCGACCATAAACTTGTGTCAGCCTCTTCAAACGGCCTCTGACTTCATCCGTCAGCGCGCCCGCTTTGTATCGCCAGGCCCAGTTGCCCATCGTGCTGTTCGGAAGATTCATGCGTGCGTCATTGCCCAGGCCAAGCAGGTCTTGCAAGGGAATAATCGCTGTGTCGGCGACGGAGGCGACGAGGGCGCGTATGAAGTCCCAGTGAATCTCACGCCCATCCGAGTTGAGATAGTTGAGACAGAAGTTGCGCTCGCGTTCGATCTGCTCCTTGTCGCGTGTTGAGCCTGCCCCGGCGACGCTTGTGAACCAGCCGACGGTGGTGTCGTTATCGTGCGTACCGGTGTAGACCACAGAGTTGCGTATGTAGTTGTGCGGCAGGTCCAGGTTCTTCGTGTCGCCGCCGAAAGCGAATTGGAGGATGCGCATGCCGGGCAATCCGAAGTCGTCGCGCAGGGCTTCAACGTCCGGCGTGATGACGCCTAAATCTTCGGCGATGATTGGCAGGTCTCCGAGCGCCTGCCTGATCGCGGTGAACAATTCCCTGCCCGGCACATTCACCCAGCGCCCGCGCTCTGCCGTCTTGTCTCCGCCGGGAATTTCCCAACTTGCGGCGAAGCCGCGAAAGTGGTCTATGCGCACGATGTCGAAGATACGAAGCGTGGCGCGCACGCGCTCAATCCACCAGCGGAAACCGTCGGCGAGCATTCGCTCCCAGTTGTAAATTGGATTGCCCCAGAGCTGGCCTGTTGCGCTGAAGTAGTCAGGGGGAACACCCGCGACGACTAAAGGATTGCCCGCATGGTCGAGCTTGAACTCGTCCGGGTTCATCCAGACATCAGCCGAATCGCGCGCGACGAAGATTGGAATATCGCCGACGAGCTTCACATTATGTTCGTGGCAGTAAGCCTTGAGCGCGGCCCACTGTTTGAAGAAGAGAAACTGGTAGAACTTCTGCGCGTCAATTTGTTCGCGCAACTCTTCACGCGAGCGAGAGAGAGCAGCGGGGTCGCGGCGGGCAAGTCCCGGTTCCCATTCGTTCCAGGCTTTTCCGCCTTGCGCGTCTTTCAAAGCGCGGTAGAGCGCGTAGTCGTCGAGCCATGAAGAGGCTTGATGAGAGAACTGCTCGAAGGAAGAACGTAAGCTCGCCTCCGCCCTCTGCTTGAAACGCTCGAAGGCTTCGCGTAGAAGCGCGCTCTTGAACTTGATGACGTTGCCGAAGTCAACTTTCTCTTCAGGGAGAGCGGGCGCGCTTCCTAAGTCTTCCGCATTTAACAGTCCTTCGCTAACGAGTCTTTCAGGACTGATGAGCAGCGTGTTGCCTGCGAATGCGGAGAAGCATTGATAGGGGGAATCGCCGTAACCTGTCGGCCCCAGGGGCAGCACCTGCCAGAGTGTCTGGTTGCTTGCCGCCAGAAAATCCACGAAGCGATAGGCTTCGTCGCCCAAATCTCCGATGCCGAATTTTCCAGGCAAGCTGGTCGGATGCAGAAGAATGCCGCTCGATCTAGGGAAGCTCAAGGCCCGCGCTCCTTCAATTTTTATCTGAACGATGGTAGAGCGATTTCTTTAGCGACCGAAGGATACACATGCGCCACACGAAACTCAGGCGGCGCTGGAAGCTCCCACGGCGCGCGATAATTTATTTCATTAATGACTTTGGCTATCAGTATAACCCAACCGCCGGAGAACCAGACATCGTTATTCCGCGCTTATCAACTTGTAGGCGACGGCAGTTCTGGCCGGAGCGTCGAACGTAAAATTCCCGCTAAGAGCGCGGACGCGATCTTTCGCCACCATGAGCGGAATTAGTTGCGAATTGCCGGGCGTCTCAACCATTGCCACAGGGATTGTTATCTTCTTCGGCACGACGGCGCGGTTGACGGCGATGATGACGGTCTCATGTTGGTCGCGGCGCGCGAAGACATAAACGTCGTCGTCGTAAACCAGGTCAACTGTGCGCCCATCACGAATCGCGGAGTGCTCGCGGCGCAGGCGTATCCAATCGCGCGTCCACTCAAACATGCGCTGCTCATCAGGGGTGCGCCCGCTTCTTGTGAAGGCGTTGCGGCTATCTTTGGGAAAGCCGCCGGGGAAGTCGCGCCGGTCGTCCGGGTCTTCTAAGCCCGGCATCGCAATCTCGTCGGCGTAGTAAAGCTGCGGGATACCTCTAACGCTCAGAAGAAATGCTGTATGCAGCATCGCGCTTTCCAGCGTCATCCCTTCGATTGAAATTGTGCGGCGAACGTCGTGATTGCTGAGCATCGTGGTCAGCCGCGCGGCTTCGGGATAGAGCGCGTCGTATTTCAGTGTGTCGCGCAAGTGCCGCATAGTTTTTTTATTTGTGAATGCGTCGAGCGAAGCTTGCCATAATGGAAAATCGAAAACCGAATCAAGCTCTGTATCAACTTGATCCCAGCCCGTGTGCCCGCCGATGAAGAAGGACGTTTGAACGGGATCGCGGTCGAAGACTTCACCGACCATCCACATCCTCGGATACTCTCGGTGAAGCGCAGATGAAAGGTCGCGTATAAAGAAGCGCGGCATGTACTGGATTGTGTCCTGGCGTATGCCGTCAATGCCTGTCATGCCGACCCACCAGAGCGCGTTTTGAATCTCATAGCGCGCAACTTCCGGCTCTTCCTGATTCAGGTCGGGCAAGGAGTCGTCGAACCAACCGTCCAGAGTCGGCCTTCGTTCCGCGAGAGCGGCATTTGGTGAAAGGAGCAGGTCTCCACGAAACGGATTCTTCGGATGGCTCGCGGTCGTGCCGTGAAACCAATCATCAAGAGGAGAATCATTCAGCCAGGGATGATGCGACCCGACGTGGTTTGCCACCTGATCCTGTATCACCTTGATTCCCTGCGCGTGTGCCTGCCTTACAAGCTCGCGCAAGACTTCCATATCGCCGAAGTGCTGCTCGACGCCGTAATAATCTGTCGCGCCATAGCCATGATAAAACGTGTTCGGACACCAGGGCTTGTCGCACGTGCTCACGCCGTGCCAGTTTTCATACCAGGGATTAAGCCAGATGGCGGTCACGCCCAATTCCTTCAAGTATGAAAGATGTTTGATGATGCCCCGCAAATCGCCGCCATGAAAGGCGCGTGGATTCTTGCGGTCGTTGGCTTCAGGCGGTGAGCCTGCGGGCGAGTCGTTCGACGTGTCTCCATTGCTGAAGCGGTCGGGCATGATTAGATAGATCACATCGTCGTTTGCGATGCCCTGAAAGTTGCTCGCAGCATCGAGCGGGCGCTCCAGGCGAAACAGGATGGTCGTCTTGCCGGAAGCTGTTTCGAGTCGTAAAGGATAGTCGCCGGGTTGCGCTGATGGATTGATTTGGACGCTAACGAAGAGGTACGTGCCCGCTGGATTGACGAGAGTGGCCGAAGCAGAAATCTCAGGCCGCGTTGTTGTCACACGCGCGCCAGAGAGGTTTGTGCCTCTGACCAGCAAGCGCACCGGATTGATCGAATGCCCTGCCCACCAGGAAGGCGGCTCAACCTTCAATACCTGTGGAGCCGTCCCTTGCGCCAACGCGCTCCATGTTGCGCCGAGCAAGACGAGCCACATAGTCAGCAAAGTTTTGATGGCTGCGCGGCGCGGCTTCAATTTCATCGTCGAAGGTTTCCCGTTTGAGAGCAAAACGCGAATCGCCCTTAGAATTCAACAGCGCCGTCGGCCACCAGCGCGGAAATATCAATTCTGAAGTTAACGATATTGTTGACCTCGCCGTTGGTCACATTGAAGACGAGCGTCTTCGTCTCAGGCTTCAGCAAAGGCGCGCCCTTATCGTCCAGGCGCGGAAAGAAAAAAACTGCCTCTTCGCCCGGCACTCTGGGTGGCACAAAATGGACAAGCTCGCGGCGCTCGCCTCGGTCGTTGATGATGACGAGATAGCGCTTGATGTCTGCCTCTTTCGCGCCGCCAAAAGTTGAGTAGACCGCATCTGCGCCTGGACTCTCTTTCGATTTGGAACTCAAGGTCAACACGTAGTTGTCCGCGCAGGCCGGACATTCCAGCAGACCTTTCAGTTTCTCATCAAACTTCGCACGGTCTTTCTCGCTCATCTGGTCATATCTGGCCTCGATCTGTTTCAGGCGAACCAGAGCCTGGCGCACGGGCAAAGCAGAGCGCAGCCGCAAGGTGAAGACGAAATCAACGGGCGCTCTGGCTCCGCCGAGCGACGCCGTATTTTGTTCGGTGCGAATCAAACCGCCTTCGCCTTCAGCCGGAGTAGGCGCGCCCGCGACTGCGGTTGACCGCCCGGCATAGCTGATTCGCAATTCCTGTTTTTTAGCCCAGGGCGAATCGTTCAAAACTTTCTCCGCTTCTTCCTTCGTCCATTGTCGAAACGGTTTCTGCGTCCACACATTCTGCGCGCGCACCTGCCCGCCCAAACAGAACGTCAATGCCAGAATTGCCCCAAACACTCTTCCAGCTCGCATTGTTTACTTCCTCAAATTGGAATCTTCCCGGTCGGCTTTACAAATCGTCTTGCCAATAACCACTTGCCTCGCGCTGCAAGTCGGATTCACTGCGCGGGCTGGCCTAGTAGCTGTTGCGTTCGCAGTTTCTCATCCCTGATTCGCTCCTGTGTGGACTGCTTCTCCAGGGCTTCGAGGCGTTTGAATTCAGCCAGCTCTATCGCTGCTTTGTCAGTCTGCTTCAAGCGTGAATAGGCAAGGAAGAGTTGATAGTGCGCCTGCGTGTGCGTCGGACTCTTGTCAATAACACGTTGCAGGCGCGCGGCGGCCTCTTCGTAATTACGCTGCTTGATTGCCAGCCGCGCATAGTCGTAAAGCACCGGAATGTTGTCGGGGTCGAGCGAGAGCGCATGCTTGAGCGGAGCGTCCGCATCTTCAAAGCGGCCTTGTTCGATGGCGACATAACCCAGGCTGGCAAGCGCATCAACGTGGTCCGGGTTTTTGGCTAGAAATTTTTCGAGCAGCGAGCGCGCAACATCAAAATCGCCCGAGGCACGATGCGCGTACCCCTGCAAATATTCGATGTCTTTAATGCCGGCATCCATCGAGGCCGCTGTGTCAAAGTCTGCGGCGGCGGCAGTCCATTCGCCTTTCCGGTAATTGGCGTTTGCGCGTCCCAGATAATAAGCGACCTGCTTCGGGTCGAGGTTTATCGCTGCGCCGTACTCGTTAATCGAGCCTTCCCAGAAGCCTGCACGGAAGTATTCGCGCCCCAGCATGTAGCGATAGGTGGCGTTCTTCTGGTCGCGCTCAATGGCGTGCTTGAATTCTTCGACAGCATTGGCCGAATCGTTGCGCGCGCTGGCAATCAGGGCCAGGCGAAAATGCGTTTCGGCAGGAGCGGGATTGAGGTCTGCGGCTTCAGCCAGGTAGCGCGCTGCCTCGTCGTTGCGATCCAGATTGTAGAGCGCGACGCCCAGGTTGTAGAGAACTTCGTAGACGTGAGGCATCGTCTCGTTAACGCGCGCAAAGAGACGCGCCGCTCGCTCGTACTGTGAATTTTGCGCCAGTGCGACGGCGAGCGTAAAAAGAGCGCGCGGGTCAGAACCGATTGTGCGTTCAAGCTGGTCTGCCGCCGCGTCAGCTTCCGTTGTGCGGTTGGCTCGATAAGCGACGTTGAGGAAAGCCAGGGCCAGTTGCGGGTCGTCCGGCGCGAGCGCTCGCGCCTCCGCAAACTCTGCGGCTGCTTTAGAGAAATCACCGGCATCCGCATACAAAGCGCCCAGGTTATAATGCGCCTGTAGATACTTCGGCTCGATTTTCAAGACGTGCGTAAATTCAGCAATCGCCTCCGCCGTCTTGCCGTGCTCGGCGAGCAGCCGACCCAGGTTGTTGCGTGCGCTGACGAAGTTCGGATCGAGCCGGAGCGCGGTGTTGAATTCCACTAATGCGTTATCGCTGTGCCCCGCGCGACCAAGAATCACACCGAGCAGGTTATGCAGAACAGCAGAGCGCGGCGCAAGCGCGACCGCTTTGCGCGCCTCTCGTTCCGCGTCAATCAAAGCATTGTTCTGCAAGGCGGCGGCGGCAGCGCTCATAGCTGCGTGCGCTTCAGGACTCAAGCCGGGGTCGTTTCCCTGAGTCGCGCCGGTTGTGTTTCTAGAAACAGCAGGTCTCTGAGCAAGTGCTGAAGCGCAGTTGATTAACAGCAGGCCGATGGCTAGGACACAAAATCCGCCATGAAGCCCTCTACGCCGATGCTGTTTTTGACCACGAATCATTTCCACTGTCCCGCTCTTTTGCTTCTCAGAAAATTCTTACTGTTAGAGCTTATTTCTGTTTGCCTTCACGAAACTCTCTGTTCAGCCGCTCGACCAGGGCGAACTCTCGCGCCGATTCCTCGTTGCGACCCAGACGCTTGAAAGCCAGGCCGAGTTGATAATGCGCGTCTGCCCTGTCGGGCGCTAAAGCGACTGCCGTTTGCAGACTTTCGGCGGCTTCGGCAAATCGTTCGGCGAGAATCAGCGCGCGCCCCAGCGCCCAATGCGCCTCGAAGCTTTTCGGATCAAGGCCGATGGCGCGTTTAAGCGCGGCTATGGCTTCATCCGTCTTTCCCTGCTTGACCAGCAATGCGCCCAGACCTATCTGCCCCATCGCCGAGCGCGGATCAATTTCGATGAGCTGCCGGTATTCCGCCAGAGCCGCTTGAGGCTCTCCGGCAGCTTCCAGCGCCGTGCCTAAAAAGAAACGCGCTTCCGCGTGTTTGGGATTAAGCTTGACCGCTGCGCGTAAACTCTGCGCCGCTCCCGCATAATCTTTCATCGTGTACAGCACACGCCCCAGATTAAAGCTTGCGTCGAAACTCGTGGGAGCCAGAGCAACGGCCTGCGACAAAGCTTCGCTTGCTTCGTTGTTAGCGTCTCTGCGCGCGGCGAGAATGATGCCGAGCAAGGTCAGCGCCGATGAGTCGCCCGCGTTCAGGCGCAGGGCGCGGCGCGCTTCTTTTTCGGCGTCAGGAATTTGCCCTGAGTTGAATAGTGAGAGCGCGTGAAAGTAAGCAGCCTCGGACGAATCGGCCTGCCTTCTAGTCAACTCGGCAAATGTCTCTGCTGCTTCAGGCCAGCGGTTGAGCTTGATGTAAGCGAGTCCTAAATCCTGCCACGCGCCCACAAGGTTGGAGTCGCGCCTGAGCGCCTCCTGGAAACCGCTAATCGCCGACTTCATGTCGTTGCGATCAGCGGCGAGCAGCGCGCCGACATAGGCCACGCGCGGGTCAGACGGCCTGGCATCTTGCAGCAACTCATATTGCGCTAACGCCAACTCGGTGTTCGCAAGCGAGCGATAGGCTGCTACCAATTCAAAGCGCGTCTCATACTGGCGCGGGTTAATCTCCAGCGCGCGCCGCAGGTGATCGGCTGCTTCCGTCAACTGTTTTTGATCGCCGAGTCGTATCAGGAAGCGGCCTAGCTGGTAATGCGCTGTGTAGTTCTTGTCGTCAAGCTTGATTGCCGTGCGTTCCGCTTCAACCGCTTCAACCGCTCGTCCGAGCCGCCATAAAGCGTACCCTAGATTGGCTTGATACTCAGCCCTGGCTGGCTCTGACGCGACTGCCTGGCGCAGATCATCGTAAGCTTCCTGGTAGCGACCCAGCCTCATCCGCGCCAGCGCACGCGCGTTAAGCGCCTCGGCATCTTTGGGATTCGATGCCAGGCGCGCGGTCGCATCCGCTTCAGCGCGTTCAGCGCGCATCTGCGGCGTGCTGAACCGCTCAACGTGTGAGCGAGTAGGAGTGGGAGCGGCATCGGGAACAGTTGATTGAGCAAGAACGGAGGGCGCGCCGAGCATTAAGACTAACAGCAGAAGGCGCGTATGGTATTTCATAACTATCGGGCGCAAGTCAGGCTGAGGGGGAGACGCGAGCGGCGATTTTAGCAAAAGACGACCACATGCACACGTCGCCGGGTCGTCTCTCTGATTAAGATGTCCGAAGCGGCGGCTTATTTTGCATCGCTGCTTCGGACATCACTTTTAGTTGAACGGCTCAACTCCAGGCTTCTGCGCCTGAGCTTGTGCCCCGCTTAGAAAATAAACTTCAAGCGATACTGAACTACACGTCCGGTCTGGGCGTTGAACCTGATGATTCCGAAATCACCATTGGAAACGTTGTTATTGATGATCGTGTAGTTCGGGTGGTTGAAGAGATTGAAGAACTCGAAGCCGAGTTGCATCGTCAGGGTTTCATAGAGCTTCGTGTTCTTGAAGAGCGATAGGTCGGTCGAATAGATCGCCGGGCCTCTGAAGGTGTTGCGTCCGAGGTTGCCGAAGCGGATCGTTCGGCCTGCCGCATTAGTGACTGAACCAAGAACCGCATTGCTGGTCGAGAAGGCCGCCGGGTTCAGTAATAAGCCATTCGGAGCGCCAGCGAATGGATCACCGACGAGCGACGGGCGATTAGCGCCGTTGCAGTTATCGCACGTCACGCTGAACGGGTATCCTGAACGGGCAGACTCGATGATGTTCAGTTGGATGCCCTCAAAAACTTTTGTGATGGCCCCGCCCTGGGTGAAGTAACGCCTTCCCTTCCCGAAGGGCAAATCAACAATCACGCTGGCCGACAAAAGGTGACGCACGTCGAGCGACGAGTTGCCTCTGTCCTGATTCAGATTGAACGGGTTGATCGGGCCGCCGCGACCGTTGCGCGAGTCGCCAAGGCCATTGAAAATTCCTGTCGAAGTATCAATGGCGTGTCCCCAGGTGTAGGAAACCTGTCCCTGAATGTTATTCGAGAGCCGCTTCTGCAATTGAGTTTGCAGCGAGTCATACCAGGAGCGAGCGCCGTTGGTGTAGATGATGCCGCTTTCGATAAACTGGTTGGCGGCATTCTTGGCTTGAGCTAAACCGTTAGCGCCGATGTCATTGGCGTAGAGCAGATTGTACGAACGATTCCCGACATACCCGACATCAAGCGAGTAATCTCTGGCAAACTGATACTGGAAACTCAGTTGGAACTGGTGAACGTATGCGGTCTTCTGCTTCGGGTCTACGGCAAAGACGCCGATGGAAGTCGGGATGTTGGCCGGATCAACCTGCGGCACATTCGGCGGGCCGGTCTGCATACTAAAGGTGGTCGCATTCGGGTTGCCAGCAGTATTGCCGTTCTGATTGAAGTTCACGCTATTAGAGAAGGGAGCGTTGCGCACGCCCGGCGGATAGTCCACACCGTCCACGGTGTAGAGCAGGCCATAGCCGCCGCGCACGACGAAGGTCTTATCTTTATTAATCGCATAAGCAAAGCCAGCGCGCGGACCGAAGTTGTTCTTGTCGGTCGCAACGATGCTGTCGCCGCCGCCGCTCGCAACGACTACACGTTGCGCCGCAATATCAAACAAGCTATAGCGACCATCCGCTTCCGAGAAGGGCAGGAAGAGGTCGTAACGCAAGCCCAGATTGAGCGTCAGCCGATCATTGACCTTCCAGTCGTCCTGCACGAAGAGACCGATCTCTTGCGAGCGCAAGTTGAACGGCCCGCCGAAAATTCTGGACCTTGAGACGAAGACTGCGGGCAGACCGAGCAAGATGTTGGCCTGACCGTTGCCCGTTCCACCGTAAGGAATGCCATCCGGTCTTACATAACAGGTATTTAGTGTGGCGGAGGAAGTGCCAGACCCTGCCGGGCAAGCCGCGTTCGGACCGAGGATTGGGCCGGTGTCGCCGTACTGGAACTGCCCTTTCAGCGTCCCGGTTCGCCCGCCGTCAATAGTGTTGAGACGGCGCATGCGAACTTCAGCGCCGAACTTAATCGCCTGGTTGCCTTTGATAACGGTCAGCGTATCGGCGAAGTAAGGATTCTTACTCTTGACCTGGAAGAGGCCGCCGTCGCCCGTGAACTCAAGGAAGCCTGTGCCGAAGTTGCCGATCAACGCACCGCCGGAAGCTTCAACTGAACCGTCGTTGGAGTTGGGGATGCCGATGTCCTGCGCGAAGGTCGGGCTGACGCCGCACGCTCCGCCGACGCCGCAGTTAAAGATCGAGACTTGAATCTCGGTCAGGCCGAAGCGGAATTCGTTGAGCACACTCGGGCTGAACGTGTGCGTATCGCTGATGGTGAGTTGGCGGGAGTTGCCCTGTTCTTCGCCAGCGCCGAACCCTGCGGTCGGAATGTTTCCGGGGAATAGATTGGCGCGAACCGTCGTCAGCTTCTGATCGTTGAAGCGACCCGTCAGGGAGTTGCTGCTCGTCAAGCGATGATCAATCTTGAACTCGTAGTTGTTGATGCGCTCGTTGTTGGCGCGCTGTGTGAAGAAGTTAGCCTGCGAAATGTTATCTTCACCGTCATTAGGATTAAAGATATTTCTCGTCGGCGAGGGATAAGCTGCGAGGTAGTTTCTGCCGACAGAAGCTATGCGGGCAGCCGGAATGATATTGCCTGCGAAAGCCAGGCCGGTTCGCGGATCGAAGATCGTCGGAAACTCGGAGAAATTGCCAACGCGCGAAAGGTCGGTCGGCACTGTCGTGTTAGCCGGGAATGGCAGGTTATTGCGCTGTCCCAGGTAATCGAAGAAGAAGAAAGTTTTGTTGCGAATAATCGGGCCACCGATTGTTCCACCAAACTCGTGGATTTGCAGGACGGGTTTCTGTAGGGCATTGATCTCCGGCGCTGATGCGTTTCTGGCGACTGCTTCGGCCAGCTTGGTTTTCAAGACCGGATGATACGCATTGAGCGCAGAGTTCTGACCGTAGTAATAGAGCGAGCCGTGAAAATCGTTGGTCCCGGATTTAATCGTGGTGTTGATAACCGCGCCTGCGGCACGTCCGACCTCGGCTGGCGGAATGCTGGTCGTCACCTTGAACTCGGCAATCGCATCCGGGTTCGGGAAGACGCCGATGGAGCCGAACTGCGGCTCGTTATTATCCACACCGTCGAGCGAGAAGTTGTTATTCGTCGCGCGCTGACCGTTTGCGGAAAGCGCAGCGCCGCCAGAGCGATTGAAACGAGAAGACTCCGAACTGCCGTTGGAATTACTACCGCCTGGACCGCCGTTGCCCGCGCGCGGGTCGCCGCCATTAAACGAGCGAGCTTCGGGGCCGCCGCCGAGACCGACGTTGTTGGCACGCGAGACACCGGGCGTGAGCGTCGCAAGCTGCGTGAAGTTGCGACCCGAAAGCGGCAGTTCCGTCACCTCACGTCCTGTGATTACGCTGCTGCGATCACTCGACTCTGTTTGCACCAGCGTGGGCGCAGCCGTGACAGTAACTTCCGCTCCGACCTCGCCAGTTTGCAGGACAACATCAACAGGCTGCCGTGCGGCGGTTTGCAAGGTGACATTTTCCTGAATGGTCTTTTTGAAATTAGGAGCGCTGACTGTCACACGATAGCTGCCGGGTTCCAGCAAAGGCACTTCGTAATTTCCATCGTCGCTGGTCGTCGTTGACTTCTCAGCGTTGGTCTCGACATTGATGACGGTCACGGTGGCCCCGGCAACAGTGCCTCCGTTTTGATCTGTGACTGTTCCGGTAATGGTTCCTTTATTCGTTTGCGCGAATGTCGGAAGCGCGAAGACGGCGAGCAATAAAACCAGTGCGCCTACGCCAGAGAGAATGCGTGTGATCCTCCGGTTTGTCGTCATGGCTGGACCTCTTTGTGGAAATAGAAGGGTTTGGAGTTGCACGCTCGCCATCCATGCGGGCGTGTGGACTTCGCGCCTAACACAACAGACATGCAGCCAAAGGCGCAATATGCCGCTCTCTGGCTTCAGCTTATTTTTGCGATTTAACTAAGTAAGTAACGCCGTTTGAAGTTTGTTGCCTTACCGAACGAAGTATAAGTAATACAGTTTTGCTGGGCTGTCAACACTTTTCTGGATTTTTGTAGTTGCTCAGCGATAATGTCCGCCTTAACTGCTCAGCGACTTTGTCCGCATACTGTCAGTTATGAGGACACTAACCTTGAGCAGCAAACATCTACGCAAAGCTGAGATTCTGACTCAACTCGTCTCAGGTAAGATAA
>JAVHWL010000027.1:0-10911 GCA_032159825.1 Acidobacteriota bacterium | reverse complement strand
GATGCACACGGATAACCACAAAGACACAAAGGCAGTAAGAAACTTTCTCTTCCTCCCCATTTGTGTCTTTGTGCCTTCGTGGTTAATTCTTTCTCTAATCCGTGTGCATCTGTGTTCATCTGTGGTTAAAGCTCGCTCGCTGCGTCGCGCACTGTGTCGAGCGTTTCAATGATGTCGTTGCTGGTCGTGCGAAAATTTGTGATGCAGGCGCGCAAGGCATATCGCCCGCGCAGGGTCGCGTTTGAAAGATAAGCGCGCCCCTCGCGCTGAACGCGGTGCATGATGCGCGCGTTCAGTTCGTCGAGCCTTTCATTGATACGAGCGCGCTCTTCATCATCATCCGTCGCAGCAAGCTTCTCACGCAATGCAGGCGGCACGTAGCGAAAGCAGCAGATGCTGAGTTCTACGGGCGCGAGCAACTCGAAATCTTCCGCCGCGCTCACACGCTCCGACAACTCGGTGGCGAGCGTATTGTCTTTGCTGATTGCAGCCGCGACGCGGCGCACGCCGTAGTAGCGCAGCATCAGCCAGATTTTCAGCGCGCGAAAACGGCGCGATAGCTCTATGCCGTAATCCCAGAAGGCGAACGACTCTTCAGCCGTCTGCTCATGCACCTTGATGTAATCGGCCTCGCCCTCAGAGAAGACGTTACGCACGCTTCGCTCATCGCGGAACAGCAGACACCCGCAATCAACCGGCGCATAGAGCCACTTGTGCGGGTCGAGCGAAACAGAATCCGCGCGCTCGATTCCCGCAAAGAGCGCCCGCTTCGTCTCATCCAACGCAGAGAGCGCGCCGTAAGCTCCGTCAACGTGCAGCCACAATCCAAACTCTTCCGCGACCTCAGCGATCTCATTGAGCGGGTCAACCGCGCCCGTGTTGACAGCGCCTGCGGTTGCCACGATGCAGAAGGGTCTGAAGCCGTCGTTAATGTCGCTTGCCAGACGCTCGCGCAGACTTCGCACGTCGAGCCGGAATCTTTCGTCTGTTTTCAAGAGCCGCACCTGATCGCGGCCCAGGCCCAGCACGTCTGCTGCCTTCGGGATAGAGAGATGAACTTGATCGGAAGCATAAACGGTCATTGGCTGCCCTGCGCTCCACAAACCCTGACGAGAGGTTTCATCCTCCGCTTTCACACGATGCGCTATGAAGAGCGCGTTGAGGTTCGCCATCGAGCCGCCGCTTGTCAGAAGCCCGCGCGCGTCTTCACTGTAACCGATCATCGAGCCGAGCCAGCGCACAACCGTTCGTTCAACTTCTGTTGCCGCCGGGGAGGAACGCCAGGAGGTGACGTTTGAATTGAGCGCGGAGGCGATCAGGTCTGCGAATGCGCCGATGGGTGTTGAAGGCGAGGCGACGTAGCCGAAGAAACGCGGGTGTCCGTTGTGACGGCTCGCATTGATGACGAAGCGGCAGTCCTTCATCAACTCCTCAAGAGGTTCGCCTTCGTGGGGAAGAGTTGTTTGCAGTTGCTCCCTGATTTTATCCGAAGTTGTCTCGGGGAAGACCGGAAGCTCAGAGATGTGCGCGAAGTAATCCAACACGAGCGCGACCGATTGCGCGGAGAGTTCGCGCATCGCATCATCTGTGATGTCGAGTGATTCAGACATGTCCCCACCTTTTTACTCCTGCTTTTTAACACACTGCTGATGCCTGGACGAAATCTTCAGTGTCTATGCATACTTTCATCTCGATGACAGACTATTCACCACAGAGACACAGAGGACACAGAGGGGGCACAGAGAAAGGCAAGCCTCCGTGCATCCTCTGCGCTCTCTGTGTCTCTGTGGTGAACTGCTCTGCTATCGAGATGAAAGTATGCATAGACCCTGACGAAATCAGCTTGCGGCGGCGCGTTCATGGCAGGTATATTTCCGACACAAAACAACTGCTCTAACAATTTTTCATTCCGGGAGAAGAAATGAACTTCAGATGAAGGAGCGCGGAATGTACCTTGTCCCGACGCTTTATCTGGGCGACTGGTTTATGGAGAACGCTCAGAAACTCAACGTGCCGTCGTTCATCATGGACAAGGCCAGAGCGGTCATGCCGGTTGCGCGCCAGAACATCGCCCGCGCATTCAAAGCAGGTGTCAAGGTCGCGTTCGGCACAGGCGCGGCGGTCTATCCTCACGGCTTGAACGCGCACGAGTTTGCTGTCATGGTTAAGCTCGGATTGACTCCAATGCAGGCGATTCAAGCAGCGACCGTAAACGCGGCTGACCTGCTCGGCTGGTCTGACCGCATCGGCGCAATCGAGCCGGGACATTTCGCAGACATCATCGCCGTCCGGGGTGATCCGGTAAATGACGTGACGGAACTAGAGCGTGTGCGCTTTGTGATGAAAGGCGGCATGGTAGTAAAAAACGAGAGGATTGAAAGATGAAGAAAATAGATAAACAGGTGGACTCGAAAACCGAATCCGAAACCCTTTCCCGTAGAAAATTTTTGGAGCACACGGCAACGGCGGGCAGCGCGGCGCTCGTCGGCGCAGCCGCAACTGTGAGCTACGGCGCGGCGAAAAATAATAAGACGACGAGCAATTCTGCCAGCGCATCAACGCCTGTGCAGTTGATGGGCACTATGACCGAGTATCCGAGCGGAACGATCAAGATTCCGGCTTATCTCTCGCGCCCGAAGAAGCAAGGCGCTGTGCCCGGCGCGGTGCTCGTCATACACGAAGTTTTCGGTCTCAACGATCACATCAAATCAATTGCCGACCGCATTGCGAATGAAGGCTACCTGGCGCTCGCTCCAAACTTTTTCGTGCGCGCTTCAGACCCGCCGCCGAAAGATGCGACCGACATGACGGCTCTACGCAAAGCTGCTTCGAGCATTCCCAATGAAGTTGCCGTCAAAGACATGCAGGCAGGGTTGGATTATATGAAAAGTCTGGACGGCGTGCGCAGGCATTTTGCCTCGATAGGTTTCTGCATGGGCGGCGGGTTCTCCTACCAGATCGCCACGCACACCAAAGACCTTAAGGGCGCGGTCATCTTTTACGGGCGCACACCAATCGAGCTTGTGCCGCAAGTCTCCTGCCCTTTGCTTGGCAGTTTCGGCGCGCTCGACACGGGGATTCCGCCGGAGAAATTGAAAGAGTTTGAAGAGGCGTTGAAGAAAGCAGGCAAAAAGGCCGACATCAAAATTTATCCCGGAGCAAAACACGGCTTTTTCAACGACACGCGCCCCGAAGCCTACAACGCCGAAGCCGCCGCAGATGCCTGGCAGCGCGTGCTCAAGTTCTTTCACGAGCGACTCGGTAAGTGAAGCGAAGTTTAACCACAGAGGACACAGAGGACGCAGAGGTAGAGAGAAAAGGAATCTGAAATCATTAATATCAAATCTTCAATCTGAGATTTCAAATCCAAAGTCTACCCTTTCAATTATTTTCTTTCCTCTGCGTCCTCTGTGTCCTCTGTGGTGAATATCTAAGGAGTGATGATGTCCATCAAAGGTTATGCGACGCTTGAAGGGACGGCGCGCTATCGTGATCGTTTCAAGGAGCGCGCCGCCGCCAATCATTTTCGTCCCGAACAGAATCTATGGCTGTCGTCAATCGGCCTCGGCACTTACCTGGGAAACCCGGACGAGGCGACCGACGAGCGCTACACGGAGTCTGTCATGCGCGCCGTCGAACTCGGCGTGAACCTGATAGACACTGCGGCCAACTACCGCTTTCAAAGAAGCGAGAGATCAATCGGAGTGGCGCTCCGTCATCTGACAGAGGAAAAAATCTGCGCGCGCGACGAGTTCATCATCTGCACGAAAGGCGGCTACCTCCCTTTTGATGGCAAGCCTCCAAAGGATGTGCGTAGCTACGTCGAAGAGGCTTTTGTTCGTCCGGGCATCGCAGACTTCTCCGACATCGTTAACAGCCATTGCATGACGCCGCGTTACTTGCAGAGCCAGATAGACCAGTCTCTTCGCAACCTGAAGCTGGCAGCGGTGGACGTTTACTACATACACAATCCCGAATCGCAGCTTTCGGCTGTCACGCGCACAGAGTTTGAAACAAGATTGCGCGCGGCCTTTGAGCTTCTGGAGAGCAACATCGCGGAAGGCAAGATCAAGATGTACGGCGCGGCGACGTGGGACGGCTTTCGCGCTGCGCCTACGAAGCGCGAGTATCTCTCGCTTGAGCGCATGGTCGAAATCGCGCGCGAAGTCGGAGGCGTTGAGCACGGCTTCCGCTTCATACAGCTTCCTTTCAACCTCGCCATGCCCGAAGCTCTCGCCGGGGATAATCAAACGGCGGAAGGCGAGCAGGTTTCCGTTCTCGAAGCGGCGAGCGCGCTGGGCGTTGCAGTCGTTGCGAGCGCATCGCTGCTTCAGGGCAAGGTCGCGCGCAATCTTCCTGAGCACATACGCGAGCCGCTCGGCTCTCTTGCGACCGACGCGCAAACGGCGATTCAATTTGTCCGCTCCACACCCGGCATCACGACCGCGCTCATCGGCATGAGTCATCGCGCGCACGTCGAAGAGAACTTGCAACTCGTGCGCATCGCGCCAACGTTGCCTGAAGATTTCCAGCGGTTGTTCAATGAGAAAGAATAATGTAGGGACAAGCCCTGCCCCTACAATTTATCCTGGAGGCAAAGATGAAATCTTTTGAGGAGTTCTGGCCCTACTACGTCGCGGAGCATAGCAAGCCCGCGACGCGCGCTCTACATTATGCGGGCACGGCGACCGCGCTTGCTTGCGTCGCTGCGCTGGCGGCGAATCAGAAATGGAAGTGGCTGCCCGCCGCTCTCATTCCAGGCTACGCGGCGGCGTGGGTCGGCCATTTTCTAGTCGAAAAGAATAGACCCGCGACCTTCAAGTATCCACTCTGGTCGTTTCTCGCCGATCAGAAGATGTTCGGCCTGATGCTCGCGGGGAAAATGGAAGAGGAAGTTGAACGAGTCCTGGCTGAAGGAAATCAAAGATGAAAAAATTACTAACGATCATTGCCGTCCTGCTTTTTACCGCGACCATTAACGCGCAGACCAATCCACCCACAGAGTCTGTCCTCGACCGCTTTCTTCGTTACGCGAAGATTGATACACAGTCCAAAGAGGATCAGGACAAAGTTCCGAGCACGGAGAAGCAACTCGTGCTGGCGAAACTGCTGGCGAAGGAGTTGCAGGAACTGGGCGCAGAAAATGTTCGCGTCAGCGAGTTCGGCATCGTCTACGGGATGATCCCCGGCAATCTTCCTGACAACGCGAAAGCGCCCGTCATAGGTCTCATGGCACACATGGACACCTCGCCCGAAGTCTCAGGCGAAAACGTCAACCCTGTCATTCATAAAAATTATCAGGGCGGCGACATCACGCTCCCCAAAGACCCGACGCAAGTTATCACCGTCGCCAAAAGTCCTGACCTCAAAAACCTGATCGGCGACGACATCATCACAGCGGACGGCACGACCCTGCTCGGCTCTGACGACAAAGCAGGCTGCGCCGAGATCATGACGATGATTGATATTCTCAAGCGCAACCCGCAGCTCAAGCACGGAGCTATCAGTATCGCTTTCACGCCTGACGAAGAGGTAGGAGGCGGCATTGATAAGTTCGACGTTGCGGGCTTCGGCGCGAAGTTCGCTTACACGGTTGACGGCGAGGAACTGGGAGAGATTAGCACCGAGACGTGGAGCGCGCGGACAGCGACCGTGCGCTTCCAGGGCAAGAACACGCATCCAGGCACGGCCAAAGGCATCATGGTCAACTCTGCCTACGCCGCCGCAGATTTTATGACGCGCTTTCCGCCCGACATGCTCCCCGAAACGACCGAAGGCCGCGTCGGCTTCGTCCACCCGTACACCGGAACACTGGATGCTGAAGAATCCAGCATCAAGATACTTCTTCGTGATTTTGAACTCAGCGGCCTGAACGCGAAGGAAGCGATGATTAAAGAGATGGCGAGGTCTGTCGGATTGAAGTTTCCGAAAGTGAAGGTCACGGTCGAGATCAAAGAGAACTACAAGAACATGAAAGAGGTCTTGAAGAACTACCCGCAGTTGACGGACTACGCAATGGAAGCCGCGCGCCGCGCGGGTCTCACGCCCCACATCAAGGCAATCCGAGGCGGGACCGACGGCGCGAACCTGACCTTCAGAGGACTTCCCACACCGAACCTCTTCACAGGCGGCCACAACTTTCACGGCAAGCTCGAATTCAACTCTCGACGCGGCCTGGAAAAAACAACCGAGACGCTCGTTAATCTCGTTCAGCTCTTCGCCGAAAAAGGAATGTGATTGTCGTCCAAAGCGTAATTATACGGAATCATTCCGTATAACACGTAGTTATGCGCTCACTTGCGCCGCTTTAGTGGTACAATCTGGTTCCCTCGCATCGACCTCAACTCGTTAGTTTGGAAGGAGCAAAAGCATGGGTGAAGAAAAGACAGAAACAACCGAAACATCAGAGACCCAGACCAAAACCGACTTCTTTGGCTCTCCTGTAACAGATGCCGCTGGTGAAACAGTTAAGGAAACCGAAACTACTAGCACCAGTACCACTACCAGTGACGATGATGACGACTGAAGAGTTATCGCAGTCGCAAGCTACAAACGTCGGCTTAGACTTGGGAAAGGCTATGCCGCAAATATTAGCGCACTGTCATACCCTGACGCCGCGCACAACAAGTCCTTGCACCTGACTCTCATTACGCTTCGCTTTATTCGAGCAGGTGAAGTCCCGCGTTAGACAGTGCTCGTCAGCAGCGATTGAAGGGTTAATGAGATTCAAAAACAGAGAGAGGCTGCGTTGCCGGAAAGTAACGCAGCCTCTCATGTTTTGTTTGTAACTTAGCGCTTACCTTTGCGGCCCTTTTTGCCGCCTCCGGTTAGACCGCTGATGATGTTGGAAACGGCTGAAGCAGCAGTGCCGACGACTGTGGATGCAGTGCTGAGGATGCCGCCCTTACTTCCACTGTACTTCCGGCCTCCACCTTTCTTGCCACCGCCCTTGCCGCCTCCTTTGGAGCCGCCGGATTTGCTACCGCCGCCTTTGGACGAGCCGCCCTTAGAGCCGCCACCGTAGCCACCGCCTTTGCCGCCTCCACCTTTACCAGCGCCGCCCTTGCCCGCGCCTTTACTTCCGCCCTTACCACCACCTTTTGAGCCTCCGCCTTTAGAGCCGCCTCCACCTTTACTTCCACCGCCTTTGGAGCCGCCCTTAGAACCGCCCTTGCCGGAGCCTCCATAACCACCCTTTGATCCGCCACCCTTCGATCCACCGCCACTCTTCGGGCCGCCGCCTTTGCTACCGCCGCCTTTAGAGGCTCCACCTTTAGAGCCGCCCTTGCTTCCGCCCTTAGAGCCGCCGCCGTAGCCGCCGCCCTTACCAGCGCCGCCTTTGCCTGCGCCTTTACTTCCACCCTTGCCAGCGCCTTTCGAGCCGCCTTTACCTGCTCCACCCTTACCGGCTCCGCCTTTGGTGCTGCCTTTGGCTCCAGACTTCGACGGAGCGCCTTTGCCGCCGCCTGCGCTGCCGCGCCCGCCGCCAGCATTACCGCCCGTCTTGGACGCGCCCTTGCCGCCGCCCTTAGAGCCGCCACCGCCGCTCTTCGGACCGCCACCGCCTCCACTCGAAGCGCCGCCGCCGCCGGTTGAGCCGCTGCCGCCTCCCTTAGGGCCGCCTTTGCTTGCGCTGCTCTTGCTTCCGCCAGCTTTACTACCTCCGGCTGCTCCTCCGATAAAGCCTCCGCCACCTTTGGGGCCGCCTGTACTGCCTTTAGAGCCGCCCTTGCTTCCGCCTTTTGCGCTACCTCCGAGGCTTCCGCCACCACCACCAGCGCCGCCGGATTTTTTACCGCCTGCGCCACTGCTGCCGGACGTTCCCGCGCCGATGCCCGTCGCGCGTCCAATAGCCGTACCGCCGCCGCCCTTCGGGCCGCCACCACCGCTACTACTGCCGCCGCCGCTGCTTGCGCCTGTGTCGCCACCTGCCGCTTCGCCTGTAGCAGAGCCACCTCCGGTGTCACTCGTGCCCGCGCCGCCGCCTGTGTCATTCAAACGATCATCTTTGTTGTCGCCATTCCCCTGTTCAGCCATAACGTCTGCTCCTTTTCTAAGTTGAAACCCTGAGTCTCAGAGGTTGAATTAGAACTCCGACAGACCTCTGTTGTGTGTGCGGCGGAGAATAACACAACTTGCACTCGAACTGTTCCGCTCTTTCTCATATTAGATAAAAAATTTTCGCTTCAACTGCCCGCCGGTTGCCCTGACACATCATCTACCGTTATAAATATCCACACTGAATTGTCATGGAAGGTCTCTCATCAGCGCTGACCGTCTTGACGGCTATGATTACGCCCGCCGTGTTGATTTCAGCCTGCGGCACGATGATCCTGTCAACCTCTACACGCCTGGGGCGCGTCGTTGATCGCGTGCGCTCGCTTTCAGACAGGTTGGAGGAGTTAGCGAAGATCGAGGGCGAGGTCGCGCTTCTTGATGACAGGCGCACAGTCATCTTCGCGCAACTGGACAAGCTGACCAGCCGCGCACGCATACTGCAACGCTCGATGACCGTCTTTTACACTGCGCTCGGCATCTTCGTCTCCACGAGCGTCGCCATAGGGATTGTCGCCGTCACGAGCACGCGCTATAGCTGGATACCCGTCGTCGTCGCGCTCATCGGGGCAGGCTTTCTCTTTTACGGCAGCATGCTTCTCATCTTCGAGGCGCGGATGGCCTTGACGACCATTCACATGGAGATGGATTTCATCTGGCGCTTCACCAAACATTTCGCCCCGCGTGAGGTTGTCGAGCAACACAAACCGCACTACGTGCATTTTAGAAAACATGAGTGAAAGCAGAATCCAGGAGCCAGAAGCTAGAATCCAGAAGGAAGACACTCCTTCCTACCTGTGTCTCCTTCACACGGGCGAGCTTGAGCGACGTGTTGAGGCTCTCGAAGCTTTGCTTGAGCGTTGCACGGTCTGCCCTCGCGATTGCCTGAACAACCGTCTGAAGGATGAGATCGCCGCCTGCTATTCCGGTCGCCTGCCCGTCGTCTCGTCCTACACGGCACACTTCGGCGAAGAGCCTGCGCTCGTCGGCACACATGGGGCTGGTAATATTTTCTTCGGCAACTGCAACCTGCGCTGCGTCTATTGCCAGAACTATCAAATCTCACAGACGCACAAAGAGCAGATCAAGAATCAGGTCACCCACGAACGCCTGGCCGGGATGATGCTTGAATTACAGGAGCGCGGTTGTCATAACATCAACTTCGTCTCGCCCACGCATTTCGTCCCGCAGATGGCGCGCGCCATCCTCATAGCCGCTGGGCAAGGTCTACGTCTTCCAATCGTCTATAACACCAACGCCTACGATTCGGTCGAAGTCCTGCGTCTCCTTGACGGCATCGTTGACGTTTACCTGCCAGACCTGAAATACGCCGAGAACGAAGCCGGGCTTGAATACTCCAAAGTCAGAAACTATAAAGACCACGCCCGAAGCGCGATTACAGAGATGCATCGTCAGATGGGCGATAAGCTCGTCTTAGGCAACGATGGCCTGCTCAAGCGCGGTCTGGTAATTCGCCTCCTCGTTCTTCCAAACGATCTCGCAGGCATTCGTGAATCGCTTCAGTGGATCAAGGATGCTTTAAGTCCAAACGTTGCCGTCTCCATGATGGCGCAATACTACGCGACCAATCGCGCAGCAACCGACGCGCGCTACACACTGCTCTCACGCCGCATCACGGAATCCGAATGGCTGCGCGCACTCTCGGCCTTAGACAAACTTGGAATGGAAGAAGGCTGGATGCAGGAGTACGACGGCGCATCACACTACTATCGCCCTGACTTCACAGACAACGAGAAACCGTTCAAGGATATTAGAGACTTTCAGTAAGTAATTGCTGATTGAGCTGCTGGAAACGAGTTAGCCCCGCTGACGCTACTTTCGGGTCGCAGTTGACATCAACACTGCACGGGCGTATGTTGCCTGCGCCTTACCGATTTGCTTCCTCGCTGGTGATGGTTTTTAGCTCGCCAATCTCTCAAACCTGTATCTCGCCCATTGAACAGGCAGCCATCAGTCGCCCGCTCAACTGCACGCACGGGTGAGGAATTATCAAAGGAGAAAAGTAATGGTTACTAAGAAAGCCGCAAAGACAGTTAAGGCGAACGCACAGGCAGTCGCTAATCCTCAGACATTCCCTTTCCAGTATGCGGTGAAATTTCTTTGCACAAGCAACATCCCCAACACAAGCCAAACAACCACTTCGCTGCTCCCCGGCTCATACGAGACAGTCGTCAATATTCACAACCCGAACTCTAAACCGGCAGGCTTTCGGATGAAGCTCGCCACCGCAACGTCTACGAAAGTACAGCCGCCGCAAATCACCAAATTTATCAAGGATGTGTTACAGGGTGATCAGGCTACCAAGGTGGACTGTAGCAGGCTGGGTGAATTCGGGAATCAACCGATTCACGGGTTCGAGGGATTTCTGGTCATCGAGAGCGCCCTGAGCCTTGATGTGGTCGCCGTCTATACTGCGTCAAATGGCGGTCAGGGTGTGAGCATTGATGTCGAGTATATACGTGAGCGCAGGCTCAGTTAGAATGCTTGACGAAGGCGGGAGCGATTTTCAGACAGAGAGGCTTATCTTAGAGCCTTTGCGCAGGGAACATGCGAGGCACTTATTCCCTGCTTTGTCGGACACGCGAATCTACACCTTCATCCCGCAAGAACCGCCTTCTTCTCTGCTCGCCCTGGAAAATAGATACCAACAGCTTGAGAGCCGGGAGTCTCCTGCCGGTGATGAAGTGTGGCTCAACTGGGCGATCCGTCTTAGAGCCTATCCTAAAACTAGAGGGTGAGTATCAGCAGCCTGTATGCTTTGTTTTGGAGAAACGAAGCAATGGCTACCAAACCCACCCTTAAAACAATATGGCATATCCCCGATGATTTGTGGAA
>JAVHWL010000026.1:0-10353 GCA_032159825.1 Acidobacteriota bacterium | reverse complement strand
TAGCCATCTCATTGCTGCGAGTATGTGGCGCAGAAAACATCGCGGCAGCTACTCGTCGGTATGCGGCACGTCCGGCGTTAGCTTTGGCAGCCGTTGGGCTAAATCTTCGAGAATGAATAGACCCTGGATCTCAGGGGGCGACTAAACACGAATAGGCAAAGGATCAATGATATGCGCTGGGTAGTGCGGATGTTATCGCTGTGAGGGCTTTGCGGCTACTGACGTATAGAAGGAGAAGAGAGACCGCCACACTAAGCCTGCTGGCTTATCGTGTGGCGGTCTCTCAAACGTTTGGGGCCGAGACGACCTTTACTTGAGGATCGCAGCCGTCAAAAAGCTCGCGCCAGTCGAATCAGCGTCGCGGCATTTTGAGAGCTGATAAATCGGCCTATATGATTCTGAAGCTCATTAACGTAGACATCAACGTGATGGGCTTTCCCTTTCAGATCGCCGCGTGTCTCCGCCTCCGTCGCCGATCTCAATTTCTGCTGGAGCGAGTTGGCTACTCCGGCGTTGCTAACAAAGCGGGCGGTTAAATTGGAGACTGCTTGCTGGTTGACCTCAACGGTAAACGAGGTCGAACCGTTTCCCGCATTATCGGCGTAGTCGGTCGCTGTTGCCGAGTAAGCATGCGGCGTAACTTTTTGTGAACCCTCCACGAAATCATAACCCTCACCGGAAATGTTCTGGCACGTGTGAATGCGAACACCGGAGAGGTTATCGGCTGGCGTGCAGGTGATGTTGATGAATTGATCCGGCGTGTACTTGCCGGCGTTGCCTGTGTAGGTGATCGAAGGCTTTGTCTTATCGAGCTTGATGCCGGTCAGAGAAGCCGTCCCGACGTTCCCGGCTTTGTCTGTGGCTTTGCCCGTGATGGTCTGATCGCTGCCTTCAATGGAGAGCACGACAGCAGGCGTAGTATTCAGCGGATTCGGATCAATCCCGGAAAACTCTACCCCGGACTTAGAGGCGGGCGCAGCGTCCTGGTAGGTAAAGACGCCTGTGACATCGGCCTGATACCATCCATAAGCGTTGGGCGCTCTGTCCACATAGCCGCTGATGGTCGGGCGAGTCACATCTATCCAGATGTCAACGTAGCCGCGATCACTGGCATTGCCCTGCGAGCCAACCGCGTAGAGGCTCAAGACGCTTTTGCCTTCACTAAAGTAGAAAACTGAGGCGGGCATTTTCGATACCGCCTTGTCCACCAAAATGCCGGGCATCGTGCTCCCACCAGTGGGTGCGTCGAAGATACTATAGATAACTTCTCGGATAGGGTCGGTTTGGGTAGGGTCAGCGGTTTTGCCCCACATGCCGTTAACTGACACAGTGGTATTGTTCCAGCCAAAGCTGTTGGGATTCGGGGAAAGAGTATAGGTCGGGGTGAGGGTCGGCTGCTCCGCCCAGCGCTGATTGAGATACTTGACAAACTCTTTCGGGCCATCAAAGGTGCCGCCTCCGAAGTTGATTTCACTGGTTTTGGCGGCGTGATCCACTCGCACAAGGTTTGGCAGACGATGCCACAGGGCTTCGATATAGAATAACCTATCTTTAAGCCATTTGATGTCTTGCACGCACTTTGTAAATTCATGTGTCGGTTCCGGGTCATCGCGCACGTGCTGCATCATAAAGAGCGGGACTCTGAAGTCGTCTGGCGCATTTTCATTATCTTTATCCTTATTCTCCCAATCGTCGTAATGGTCGCCCGAACATGTCGTTGGGACGCTGTGATTCCCATAGATGGTACCTACTATCACATTGTCAGAGGAGTTGCTGTTCCAGGTGCGACCATCGGAGTAGACCAAGCGTCTCTGGTGATTAATCAGATATTGGAGGGTCGGCATTCCGTCCATCGGGAACCACCATCCGTCCGGCTGCGGCCTCAATCCTCCGGGCCGACCATGCGTCGGCGGGAGATCGAGGTTCACATAGTCGTTACCCAGAATGAACATTTGCTTCGGGCTAAGACCGGCATCCGCGAATGCCTGGCGCGTGAGATCGACGTTATCCTTCGGAACGCTGCTCTTAACATTGAGCGTCACCACCTCATTCGGATGGTCTTCCAGCCATTTGCGAATCTTTTCCAGCCGGTCGCTGAATTTTTCCAACGGATAAAGCGCCCCGGTAAAGCCTCCTAAGCCTCCTTCGAGATAACCCAGTCCTGTATCATAGATGTGATGGCCTAGAACCACCTGCGGATCATGATCTCCATAGCTATCGTTAATGAACGCGCTATTATCAAACGTATCTTTATGATCACCGTCGCTATTGTAGATTCGCGCCTGATAATTCAGGGCATACTTAAATTGCCTGACTTTCCAGATTCGCAGATCAAGAGAACGCACCCCTGCATCGAGTTGGTCGCCGATACTTCTATCCTGGTTGCAAAAGTACCAGCAAAAGTAGTGTGCGGACGGGGTGGCGTAGGCATCGTGAGCTTCGAGGTAGGCGTTCTGGTCATAGCGCCTGTTGTTATCAGCGTCCAACGCCTGGGCGCATGCAGGTGGTACGGCGAACTTCAGTATGAAGCATACCGTGAAGACGTAGAGAATGGTTTTAAGTCCGGCGTGAGTAGAAAGCTTGCTGATTTTCGCTGACGAAAGATCAACGCTCGAGATCATCACTTCGTTGGTCGGGTTCATTTTTGTCTCCTTGCGTGAAGAAAGGGCAGTTAGCTTGGTGAAGGCCAAGCGCGAAGATTTTTGTTTGTACCCGCGCGGGGGTTCAACGCTGACCCGTGAGTGGGCAGCAAAAACACACATCTAGGAATGACGAGGCGGATGAGGTGTAGAAGAACATGTCATTATGATGAAAATGCTAATCGGGAGTGGCTTCCCAAGTTGCAGCAAAAATAACGAAGTGAAACTACGATTGATCTGACGAAAAGTCAATCCCCGGTCTTGGCATGTAAACCCCAGGTAGAAATGTCGCCAGCGTTTGCGCGCCCGGTTAGCAATGTTAGAATTGAAAAGCGGAATCCAGGTTCAGGAGCCGTAAGGCCAGAATGAATAAGACTGCGAACCGCTTTCACAGATTATCTTTTCTTCTGACCTCTGGATTCTATATTCCTTATGTCTCTCGAAACGGACTTCATCGTCATCGGTAGCGGCATCGCGGGCTTGCGCGCTGCCATCGAGATAGCGCGCGCGGGCGCGCGTGTCACAGTCCTCACCAAAGACCGCACGAGTGAATCCAACACGGAATACGCGCAGGGCGGAATCGCCGTCGCGCTCTCGGAAGAAGACGAAGTTGCGCTTCATGAAGAAGACACTTTGAACGCCGGGGCCTCGTTGTGCGATGAGCGCGCCGTGCATGTGATGGTCGAAGATGGGCCGCGCTACATACAGGAGTTGATTGATTGGGGCACGGAGTTTGACCGCGAAGGAGGCCGATTGGTCTTCACCAGAGAGGCCGCGCACTCGCGCCGCCGGATACTTCACGCGCACGGCGATTCGACAGGCCGCGAGATCGTCCGCGCTTTGATTAGTAGAGCGCGTGGGATGCGCGAAATAGCTTTCGTCGCGCACGCGGCGACCGAATCTCTGCTTGTAGTAGAGGAGCGCGTCTGCGGCGTTCGTTATCTAGACCCTTTGGTTCGCGCGCCGCGAGAGTTGTGGGCGCGCGCAGTTGTCCTGGCTTCGGGCGGCGCGGGCCAAGTCTTCCTGCACACGACGAATCCGCAGGTTGCGACCGGCGACGGGATGGCGATGGCATATCAAGCGGGCGCGGAATTAGCCGACATGGAGTTCGTACAGTTTCATCCGACGGCTTTGAACATAGAAGACGCGCCGCGTTTTCTTCTTTCGGAGGCGATGCGCGGCGAAGGCGGCGTGCTCAGAAACCTGGACGGCGAGCGTTTCATGACGCGCTATCACGAGCGCGCGGAATTAGCGCCGCGCGATATAGTCAGCCGCTCCATAGTCGCAGAGATGCAGCGAACAGCGAGCCGCACCGTCTACCTGGACATGACTGCACTCGAAGCGCGCTTCGTCCGCCATCGCTTTCCGAAGATTTACGAAACGTGTCAAAGCTACGGGCTGGACATCACCGCTGATCTGATTCCCGTTTCGCCAGCCTCGCATTACTGCATGGGTGGCGTGCGTACCGATCTACACGGGCGCGCGAGCTTACCCGGACTCTACGCTGCGGGCGAGGTGGCCTGCACGGGAGTTCACGGCGCGAATCGTCTCGCGTCAAATTCGCTGCTCGAAGGGTTGGTTTTCGGCGCGCGTGCAGGAAGCGCGGCGGCGGAAGATCATGCGAGTGGGGGTAGTGTCAGGACAAACGGATTTGCGCCCGCGCTCGAAGGTGAGACAAGGCAAGGCGCGCATGGGCAAGGAGACATCGCGCTCGCGGTTCGCAAGCGTGTTAAGCGTCTGATGTGGGAGCGCGTCGGAATCCTGCGCGACCGCGAATCAGTCAAGCGCGCCCTGTGGGAGTTTGAGCAGATCGCACGCGCTCCGCTCGCGCGCGCTTCAAGAAACTTTCTCAACGTCGCCACGCTCATCGCACGCAACGCGCTCTGGCGCGAAGAGTCGCGCGGCGCGCACTTCCGCACGGATTTCCCGGCGCGCGACGACGAGCACTGGCGCGTGCATTCGATCATTAGAGCAGGAGCGGAAATTTATTCAAGCACGGAGGTGGAAAATACAGTGATAAGTGATAGGTGATAGGTGATGAGATAAAAACTCTTTCTTATCACCTATCACCTATCACTTATCACTCATTTAATATGGCACACTACGAACAATTACATGACTGGACGATGACGCCGCGCGAGGCTGTGGAGCTACAGAAGAATTTGAGGGAGCGTGTGCGGCTTGCGCCCCTCAAGAAGAAGATCAGGACGATTGCGGGGGCGGACATCTCGTTCAATAAGTTCTCTCCGGTGGTTTATGCGGGGCTGGTGGTTTTAAGTCTTCCCGGTTTGGAAGTGATCGAAGAGGTCGGGGTGGTAAGCGAAACAAGTTTTCCGTATGTGCCGGGGTTGCTCTCTTTTCGTGAAGCGCCGTCGGTGTTGGAGGCGTGGGCGAAGTTGAAGACCGAGCCGGATGCCGTGATGTTCGACGGGCAGGGACTAGCGCACCCGCGCAGGATAGGGATTGCGTCGCACGTCGGCCTCTGGCTTAATCGCCCGACGTTGGGGTGCGCGAAATCCGTGCTGGTTGGAAAATATGAGGAGCCAGCAGCGGAGCGCGGCCACTGGTCGGAGATGATTGATAAGGAAGAGGTGGTCGGCGCTGCGTTAAGAACGAAGACGAATGTGAATCCGATCTACGTTTCGCCCGGACACCTGATTGATCTGCAAGGGGCAATCAAGCTCACACTCGAATGCGACGGTGGCTATCGCCAACCTGAGCCGACGCGCCGCGCTCACCATCTTGTCAATGCGCTCAGACGTGGCGAACGCCAGCCTGCTGAAGATGTGAACCCACGACTATTTTAGAACTGTTCACCACAGAGACACAGAGAGCACAGAGGATGCACAGAGAAGTTAAAGCCTCTGTGCAATCTCTGTGTCCTCTGTGTCTCTGTGGTGAGTCATCGCTCGCCGCGCACGCAACTGAACTTACTCCAAGCCATAAAACAGTTCGGGCTTCTAGTTCCAATCACGAACTAGAAGCCCGATACCTAAAACCCGCAACTGCAACTTTACGGTGTGACGGTGAACTTACCGGCTTGCGACAATGATTGGCCGGAGACGCGGTCGTGGATGCGGACTTCGATCCCGTACTCGCCAGCCGCCAGACGGCCCGTATCAATGAGGCGAGAGAGCGTCAGGCGTTGGCCGTAATCGGCCAGGCCCTGCCAGTCTTCGCTCTGCTTGCCGAGTTCCTTACCGTCCTTGCCGGTCAACACGTATTGAACGTCAACCGAAGGACGCAAGGTTGTCTGATCCGTCCCTACGTTATAGACCTGCATGTAAACGCCGACCGGCTGGCCGCGATGATAGTTGCCCGACAGGTTCGGGATAACTTTGGTCTGGCCGATCATGAACTGCGTTGATTCAGCCGACGGGTTGGAGATGTTCTCAAGCTTCGAGGCAAGCACGAGCGTCGAGGTGCTGAGTTGTTTGGAATCATACTTCGGAACCTCGAAGCCAATCCTGCGAACGCCCATTGCGCCGGACTTGACATCGCGCACGACCACCTCAACCTTGTACCTTCCGGGCGCGAGCAGCACGGCTTTCTGATAAGCAGACTTGCGCTCCTTGGCCTCGACCAGTTCTGCCGGAGATGCTGTCGTCTCCACAGAGTCTTCAAAGATTCCGACTCTCTTGCCGGAGACGGCAACGACGCGACCGAAGATGTTCATGCGCGCACGCTGCAAGCCGCCGCTGTCTTCAAAGACCAGGTCTCTATTCTCTGTCTGGATGGTGATGGCTGTGATGACGCGCTCGTCTGATTGGCGGAAGAAGTCAACTTGAGCATCGAAGGTGAGCGCGTTATCTGTGATTTCACCGCCGTTAGTCAGGCCAAGTACGCCCGCCTCCTTAGCGTACTGCGGTTGCGCAGCCTGGCTAAGCTGCGCGTACAACTCAAGACGCCTGAAAGGTGAATCCTGCTCGCGTCCATAGCTGTTCTGGTCGTAGCCGCCAGTAATACGCTGAGACTTGTCGGATAGTCCGAGTTCCTCTGCGAGTGTCAGACCAGCGCCCGGAACGTTGAGCAGCGCATCCTTTTCATTAGGCGAGCGCGCGATGCGATACTCACCGCTACCTGTCGGGTCAACGAACTCAATCTCGATGCCTGAGCCGATGCCCGGCAGGTAACGATAGAACCAGGTTTCAAACGGGTAGGTCGAAGTCGAGCCGCCGCCTTCGTATGAAGGGCGCTCGTAACTGCCGCCCGACGGGTGAGACTCAAGCTCATCCGGCTTGCCGTACATGATATAGATGCGCCCGCGATCCGTTTTCCAACCGGGGATGCCGGAAGCGTAGTGCTCGTTGGCATAGGCGATGCGCTCGTAATATTCATCGCGGTACTCGTTCTCGTCCGTGTCCGGGTCCGGGTCACGCCGCCGCCAGAAAAGCTCTATGAAGTTCTCGCGCTCCTCATTGGTCTTGAGCTTTTTGTAGGCATCCCGTTCCTGTGAAGTGATGATATAGGCGACATCCTTGTCAGGCCACTCTCTGAAGACTTTCGGGATTTCAGCCTTTTCGTTGCGCTTGCGGTCGGGCAAATCCTGCGCGAGGACGGCTGGGATTGCCAGCGCCAGAGCGAAGAAGGCCACGACGATGCGGCGTAAAATTTTCTGGTAAGACATAAGCAGAACTCCTGTTGAAGAACCAAAGGGGAAAACCAGCGCTCCTTTTGCAACAGCAACTGAAAAAAGCGGCTGCTTGCAGTAGAAGCCTGGCGCAATCAACCAGGTTTAGAGAACGACTTCGGGGCTAAACATTCAGGTTTTGCAAGACTAGAGACGAACGAAACCACCCGCGTGTAAAGATGAATTTTACGGCCTCGCTCTTATCAGAGTCAAGATGCGCGAAAAACAGCCAAAAGTTGCCTGGAAAGGCGATAAATCGTGAATCGTAAATCGTGAATCGTCGAACGGCTTTCTTTCTATTCACGATTTACGATTCACGATTCACGCTCTTTTGCGTTCTTTGCCGAATATCCAGGCGATGAAAATCGAGACGATGTAGAGCAGGATCATCGGCGCGGCAAAGAGCAGCATGTTCGGGATGTCGTTGGTCGGCGAGAGCACGGCTGCCGCGATCAGGATGATGATTAAAGAGCCTTTCCAGTGGCGCACGAGGAAACGCGCCGAGACAATCCCGATGCGCGAGAGCACGTAGGTGATGGCAGGCATTTGAAAGACCACGCCCATCGCCAGCATGACTAGAATGATGAAATCGAAATAGTCGCTGGCGTTGAGGAAGAGACGAAAATCCTGTCCCAAGCCGAGCAGGTACTTGGCCGCCGGAGGGAAAATCACCCAGTACGCGAAGGCTGCGCCGATGATGAAGGAGATGGTGGAAAGAAGAACGAAGGGGAGCGCGTAACGGCGTTCGTGCGGGTAGAGACCGGGCGAGACGAAGGCCCAGATTTGCCAGAGGATGAAAGGCACTGCCAGCGCCAGAGCCGTGTAGATGGAGACTTTGACGTAGAGCGAGAAAGGCTCCATCGCAGTCGTCACGACCAGCTTGTCGTTAATGCCTTGCAGCGCCCTGGGCCTGGCGTTGAAATCAAGCGGCAGCAGCACGCCCTTCGGGATCACGGTGTCGCCCGCGAACATTGCCTCATCAGTAAAAAGCCCGACGCGGCCCTGCGAATCCTTAGCGACCTTTGCGCTGACGGAAGTGCCTTCGGGAATCACGCTCGATCCTATCTTGGTCGCGCTCCCGAAGACATAGCGCCCCGCATCGCCCTCTTTCAAGAAGCTATTCGGCTGGATGGTCTCCTTTCCCGTCAACCCGCCGAAGGGAGGCTCGCGGCGTTGCGCTTCGGCGAGCGCACGCTGAATCGGGACAGCTAAAAAGTTGTAGATGTAATCGGAGACGAACCAGCAGCCGACGAACGCGACGAAGACGAAGGCTACCGAGAGGATGACGCGATGGCGCAACTCATCCAGGTGATCCAGAAAAGACATCTGGCCGCCGGGTTCTTCCTCGCGCCTCTTTTTTTTGGCTTTGGAACCTATTCCTAAAAGAGTAGCCATCCGGGGTCAAGCTCTTCCTGAAGAGCGCGAGCGGGCTTATAGCCAGTCGCGCTTGCGCGTAGGCGAAACTTCGGGCGCGTCCCGAACCGTGATGGTCGCATTGCGTGCAACGGTAGCATCCGCATCGGACGTGGACGGCAGCTTTGAAGAAGCATCGGGCGAGAGCGGCGCATGCGCATCTTCGCTCGCTTCAAGCAGGGCATGTGTGCGGTCTTTGGTCTCGCCGAGAATGGAGCGGTCTTCATCGGGCAGCATCGCTTCGCCCATGCGCGCCTCTTTGAAGATGCCCTCGCGCTCGACCTCTTTCTCCCACGTCTGCTTGAAATCTTCCGAGGCGCGCTTGAAATCCGCCAGGCTCTTGCCGAGCGAGCGACTCAGTTGCGGGAGTTTACGTGGGCCAAAGATCACGAGGGCGACAATCAGAATCAAGAGCAGCTCGCTCGTCCCCAGACCTTCAAAGATAAACAGAAACACTTTTTTAACCTGCTTCCCTTTTGAAACTCGAAAGCGTGCGCCTCTTGCCGCGTCGGTAGATTTGACGGGACAAGCGCCGGAGGAGTTCAGGAAAATTCTACGCGCCGCTTCTGTGAAGGGCAAGCGGAAGAAACGATGAAGGCTGAACGGTGAACGATGAACAGAAGGAAAGACGCTTGCTTTTCAGTTCATCATTCATCACTGCCGCGTTCATCATTATTACTTTGCCCGTCTCATGTTCTCGACACGAAACGGGCAAAAGGATGAAGTATCTCTGAATGGATGATGGGGTGGTCGTGGTGGCTCTAGTTGCCCCAGCCTTCGCAGTTGGCTAGTTCCTTGTTGGTAATGTCCCAGTGCGTGTGATCTTTGCACATTACTACGTCTTCAATTACGCAGGCATCGCCGTCTTCATCAACGACCTTAATGTCGTAGTGACCGCAGGGAATGCTATGGATCGTGAATGAGCCGCCACCGTGTTTGATAATCTCATCGCCAAGCTGGTCAGGCCCCCAGGTGTCCTTGTGTGTCGGCGAGAGAAAGAGGCCATGAATGTCCCAGTCAGACTGATTCACAATCATGAATTGGGCCTTCTGCGGCTGCGCGTGCGACGCCATAGGCAGCGCCAGCATCGTCACAGCGAAAAGGATCGCGGCCAGAATCGCAATCCGGGGGATGAAACGTTTCTTCATTACTCAGATTCCTTTCAAAAGGGATACAAATGGGTAAAGCAAACGGGCGAGATATTACACTCACGACGATTCGATGGCAATAGAGAGCAATGACGGGTAGAGGGTCAGCTTGAAGGACTGAGTTCAGAGTTCAAGCTTGAGCTTGCTCTTTAGCACCGGCAACCTGAAGGTTGTACTCTGAACTCAACCCACTACCCAATAACCACTACCAGGGCATAACCTGACTTTCCTTTTGAGTCGGCAAAGTGTAAAGTCTCGCCTCGCTAACCCGACTTGCGCCTCTATCCAGAGGAATCTACTCACCAGGAGAACCAGACGTGAAACGAATACTCCCACTAACCATTATCTTCTCACTTCTTTTAGGAACCATTGCCGTCTCTGCTAAATCAGATAAGGCTTAGAGCCTATCCTAAAACTAGAGGGTGAGTATCAGCAGCCTGTATGCTTTGTTTTGGAGAAACGAAGCAATGGCTACCAAACCCACCCTTAAAACAATATGGCATATCCCCGATGATTTGTGGAA
>JAVHWL010000010.1:0-194109 GCA_032159825.1 Acidobacteriota bacterium | reverse complement strand
TACTACTGGCAGAAGATGTCCAAGCAACTCAGGCTCACAACTCGATTTGTGCGAGAACATCTGCCGCCGCCGCGCCTGAGAGTCTTCAAGTGGCTGATCGCTCCTCAAAAGTGATAAGCGGTCAGATAAGGCGAGTGTTTGAAGGTGCGGAAGAGAGTATGATTGATATAAATGGCTCATATCCCCGTGTTTATACGATCTATTCTGCTGTTTGAGCCATCTCTCGCCCTGTATAAGTGACCTGTGATGCTGTAGAAGTAATCTTTCACGTTGTAGAAGTCACCTCTGACGCTGCAAAAGTAAAGTCTCACGCTGTAAAAGTTATCTTTCACACTGCATAAGTAAGGTGTGCGGCTGTTTTAGTGACCTGTGACGCTGTATGAGTAGGGTGTGCAACTGTTTAAGTGAGGTGTAACGCTGTTTGAATAAGCTGCTCTCTTGTCTAACTTAGTATTTCGCTTGGTTTAAGCCGATTATTTCTATTATTACGGTTTACAGATGAATGCGACCCGTTTAGAGTTCACGCTTTAGCGTGCTCAATTGATGCAGCCTGAAGGCTGTACTCTGAACATGGGGCGCAGACAATTGAAAACCGTAATAGGAGCTTATCTTTAAGATTTCCGGGCGCTGCGCTTCTTGGCCGGGCGGATGACTGGCTCTTGCTTGCGATAGGTGGAGACGCGCTTTGAGAGGGTGTTGCGGTGAATGCCTAGAATGTGGGCTGTGCGTGAGAGATGTTCCTTATGCCGTGAGAGGGCTTTTTGAATATAAAGTTTCTCAAACTCGGCAACGGCCTCGTCGAGCATAATTTGGCCGTCGAGCATTTCATCTATTAAGGCTTCGAGACGGGCGCGCATCTGCATGGGATTCTCCAGCGGCGATTTCGTTAGAGCGGGCGGTTATTTGCTATAGATCAAATCTGAGTAGCTGTCATAAAAACGTGTGCGTACCTCTTGGGAAGTGAAGACGCCCAGCATCCTTGCGCCCTGCGCCAGGATAGGAGCGGTGCGTGCCTCTATGACCGAGCTGAGACGGACAGGAAAAGCGGTCAGCGCAAGATAGAGTGCCGAACAAACGGCCAGCCCGCGCAGCAGTCCGAATGCACCGCCGAGAGCGCGATCAAACCACTCAAGGCGAACTTGCCGCAAGCCTCCTGTGACCAGACGCCCGGCCAAAAAACCGCCGACCAAAGCGACGGTCATAATCAGAAGGAAACCGGCAGCATTCGCGGCTTCTTTTGATTCAACAAGCTTCAGCCCGCGCACTATTGAGCCGACTTCTTCGTAGCCGTGCGCGGCAATTAAAAGACCTATGATAAGAGCTGCTCCCGTCAGCAGCGCTTTAACGATTCCCCGCATAGCTCCCGACACGACGGACGAGGCAATAAGCGCGAGCACGATAAAGTCAAAGAAAGTCATTAACTTGAAGTCTGGAGTCTGAAGTCTGAAGTCTGAAGTCCGAGTTCTTTGACTCTTGACTCCAGACTTCAGACTCCAGACTCCAGACTCTTACCTGTGATTAACCGGTAAGCCTCCACGTAGCGTTCGGTGGTGGCTCGCGCAATTTCCTGTGGTAAGGGCGGCGCGGGCGGCGTCTTATTCCAGTCGAGAGTCTCTAGATAGTCGCGCACGAACTGTTTATCGAAAGACGGTTGCGATTTGCCCGCTTCGTATTGATCGGCAGGCCAGAAGCGCGAAGAGTCCGGCGTCAACGCTTCGTCAATGAGAATGATCTGGCCGTCTTTGTTTCGACCGAACTCAAATTTAGTGTCGGCGATGATGATGCCACGAGTTCGCGCGTACTCGCTCGCCTCTGTATAGAGTCGAAGTGAAATCTCCCTCAGTTTCCGTGTCACCTCTTCGCCAAGAATCTCGCTCATGCGAGCTTCGCTAATGTTTTCGTCATGACCTTCTTCTGCTTTGGTTGCAGGCGTGAAGATAGGTTCGGGCAGTTGATCGGATTCTCCGAGTCCCGCAGGCAGGCGATGTCCACACACTTCACCCGTGCGCACATAATCTTTCCAACCTGACCCGGAGAGATAGCCGCGCACTACGCATTCGACAGGAAAAACATCTGTGCGCTGGACGAGCATCGAATGACCCTGCAAAATTTCGGCATGGCGAAGAAGGGATTCAGGCATCTCTTCGACCTTTGTGGTGATGAGATGATTCGAGACGATGTGATTGAGACGTTCAAACCAGAAAAGCGAGAGCGCGGTTAAGACTTCGCCTTTGCGCTCAATCGGCGTCGGTAGAACGCAATCAAAGGCCGAGATGCGGTCGGTCGCAATAATCAAGAGATGATCATCGTCAACCCTGTACACATCGCGGACTTTGCCGCGTCTCACTAGCTCAAGATCGGGAAAAGAAGTTTGCAGTACAGGCATAGCGCCGGTCATATCGGTTGGCTCAAATCAGTTGAGAATTTGTAGAGCGTCGGGCAGAAACAGCGAGCCGAGATAATGCTCGCGCCCCACTGCTTTTGTCAAGGGAATAAGTTTTCAGTTTTCGGTTTTCAGAGGTCTTTGGAGTGGTCTCCAGCAATCTATAACAACGGCTGAAAACTGATTACTGATTACTGATTACTGATTGCTTCTTTCAAGCGACGAATCTGCGCGGCATGGTTATGCGCGTGAGCGGCATAAATCTTCAGCCAGTGCGCTGCGGTGTAAAGCCCGCTCTCCGGGTGCCAGCCTTCGCGTTGCCAATCTTCGTCGGACATTTTGGAAAGCAGTTGCGCGGTGGTTGAGCGCGCCCCGCGAAAGAATTCGAGAGCCGGAGCCATGTCGCGCTCGTTATACTTGAGTCTTAGTGCGTAGTCTTCCTGGTCGTAAGCATGAATGACCGGACGTTCTTCCGTGAGCAGGCGTCGGAGGCGAACAGCGGAATTCATTTCACTGTCGGCCAGGTGCTGGACGATTTCGCACGCGCTCCATTTGCCGGAAATCGGATGGGCGGTGAGTTGATCGTCCGGGAATCCCTCAAGGCTTGCCGCCACTTCGTCGTATCCGGCCTCATATTGCTTGATTAATTCTTGTCGCTCTTCCGGTGTCATTGCCATCTCTCCTTTTAAGTTAATGTGACTCTGTGCAACAATACTCTCTCCTCAAACTTGAATCAGAATCCGGTTGTTTCGTCCTAGCCATATTGCTCTATGTGTGGCAGTCGCGCTGCGGACTGAAAGCATCTTTACAACTTTTGGAGAACTCAATGCAATCACTGCGATCAACTCGCCTCGCCGCCAAAGTCTTCTCGCTCGTGCTCGCGCTCACATTCGTACTATGCGCGACTTCGCTCAGTCCGGCGCAGCAAACTCCGCAAACGCAGCCGAAGCTCCCGCCCAGGCAATACATCCCGGACCGCAATTATGACACACAACATATTAAACTGGATTTGCGATTCAACTGGGAACTCGAACAGGCGCTCGGCACAGCGACAATCACGTTCACACCCCTGACGACGAATCTTCGCAACCTTGAATTTGATGCGGCCAACATGACCTTTTCATCAGTCAAGCTTTTGAGCGGCGTGCCGCTCAAGTATGAAGCTGACACGCAACGAGAGAAATTGCTCATCACGCTGGATCGTGCTTATCAACCGGCGGACACGCTGACGGTCGTCATCGCTTATAACACCAACGGCGTTTCCAAAGGTACCGGGATTGGCGGGTTCGGGCGCGGTCTCACGTTCATCAAGCCGACGCCGGAAGACCCGACGAGACCGAAACAAATCTGGTCGCAGGGTGAGACGGAATATAATCACTACTGGTTTCCATGCTATGACCATCCAAGTGATTTCGCCTCCACAGAAATTAGCGCGACGGTTGAGAAACCCTTGATGGTTGTTTCCAACGGTAAGCTCGTCGAGACAAAGAACAACAAGGACGGCACGCGCACTTTCCACTGGATGATAGAAACGCCGCACGCCAGCTACCTGACTTCCATCGTCGTCGGCGAATACGCTGCGGTCGAAGGCAATTATGCAGGCATCCCGGTCATCACCTACGTCTATCCGAACGAATTAGAGCAGGGCAAAGTAACGGCAGCGCGCTTGCCGGAGATGGTTAAATTCTTTTCGGAGAAGACCGGTCTCAAATATCCTTACGCGAAATACGCGCAGACGGTGACGCGCGATTTCGGCGGTGGAATGGAGAACATCTCCGCCACCACACAGACAGACAACATGATTCACGACGAGCGCACAACGCTTGACCGCGATCAGGATGGATTGCAGTCGCACGAGCTGGCGCACCAATGGTTCGGCGATTACGTCACGTGTCGCTACTGGTCTGACATCTGGCTCAACGAGAGTTTTGCCACCTACTTTCAGGCGATGTGGGATGAGCACCGCCTGGGACGCGACGAATTTCTTTACCGCGATGTGAAGAGCAACCAGGATGCTTACTTCGCTACGTGGGCTGCGGGCAATCGCCGTCCCATCGTGACCAATAACTTTCAGAACAAGGATGCAGTCTTCGATAATTACGCCTACCCGCGCGGCGGAGCCGTCCTACACATGCTGCGAAAGACGCTCGGTGAAGAGAACTGGTGGCGCGCAATCAATCACTACCTGAGAAAGTACGCCAATCAGCCAGTGCAGACGGAGCAGTTCCGCATCGCTATTGAAGAGGCGACAGGACAGCCGATGGAATGGTTCTTCGAGCAGTGGCTTTATCGCATGGGGCATCCAGTCTTTCGCGTCACTCAAAGCTACGATCAGGGGACAAAGACCTTGTTGCTCAAGGTCAGGCAGGAGCAGACGCCCGACCCGAATTCAGGTTATCCGCAGGTGGGATTCTTCCGTGCCGCTGTTGACGTAGAGATTGGAACAAACGGCACGACACGCACCGAGCGCGTGATTGTTGAGCCGAAAGAGGAACAGACTTTCACCTTCCCGGTTGATGCTCAACCCATGCTCGTCAACTTCGATTACGGCGGCACGTTGATTAAAGAACTCAAGTTCGACAAGCCGACGGATGAGTTGGTCTATCAGTTGGCGAAGGATGAAGACGTGACGGGCAGGCTCTGGGCAGTCAACCAGCTTTCAAAGCGCCTGAATGACAAGGAGACTACCGACGCAGAGAAGCAGAAAATTGCCGGTGCGCTCGGCTCGGCTCTGACCAATGATAAGTTCTGGGGCGTTCGTGTGGATGTCGCAACGGCAGCAGGCGGCGTGCCGGGCGCAGAGTTACGTACCGCTCTGCTTGCCGCCACGAAGGACAAGGATGCTCACGTGCGAGCAAGCTCCATCATCGCTCTGGCGAAGAGCAAAGACCCGACGCTGGCGAGCGTCTACAAATCATTCCTCAACGACCAGAGCTACGCCACGATCAGCGCCGCTGCTAACGCCCTCGGCGAAACCAAAAGCCCTGACGCTTACGACGCTCTCGTCAAGTTGATAGACGCTCCGTCCTGGCACGATCAGATACGCGCTTACGGGCTTTCTGGCTTAACCAGGCTCGAAGACAAACGCGCGCTTGAGCTAGGGATTCGTTACTCGTCAGGGGGCCAGCCGCAGGTGCGTGCGGCAGCTCTGCGCCTGCTCGGAGCGGTCGGCAAAGGTGATGAGCGTGCCTTCCAGATAGTTTCCCAGGCGTTGCTTGGGGCGGCCTCAAGGCAAAGCTTTACGATTGCTGCTGCGGCTGCCGATTCACTGGTTAAACTCGGCGACCCGCGCGGCGTTGAAATCTTTGAGCAGGGTCTCAAAAACGCGAGTACTCCCCAATTTCAGGGCTTTCTCAAGCAATTTCAGAAACGTCTGCGTGAGGCCGCGCAGCCCGCGCCGAAAGCCTCTGGACAGTAAAAACAGTAGGGAGTGGGCGGGTGGCAGTTGGCAGTGCTTAAGGTTTAATGAGCTAATAGTTTTAATGATAGCCCTTCGCTCAATCAGCCAAGACTTACTGCCAACTATCCACTGCCAACCGCCTACTGTTTTTTCTTGAGTTTAAGGGGCTTTTCCTGCTATATTCTTTGGGTCTGAGGCGCGCCACGCCATCCGCGCCTTCCGCTCCAACGCATCGAATCGCCATTCTCTGACGAAAATCACTGATGCAAATTGCTTCTTCCGATATGAGTCAGTCAGGAAATAGAGAAGAGAACGCTTCGTCAGCTGCGGGCGAACGCAAGCCGACTTTGCTTGTCGTAGAGGATGACGAGAACATTTCATCGGCCATCAGCGAGTATTTTTCACGCGCAGGCTACAACGTGAAAACAGCCGGGGATGGGCTGGCGGGTGTTCAATCGGCGCTCAACGATCACCCGGATGCAATCATTCTCGATCTGATGCTGCCGAAGATGGACGGTTTAGCGGTCTGCCGTGAGCTAAGGGAGAAAGCTCCGTACATTCCAATCCTGATGCTGACGGCGAAAGACGACGTTGTTGACAAAGTGCTCGGTCTTGAGATGGGGGCGGATGATTACATCACCAAGCCCTTCGCCTTTCGCGAGCTTGAAGCGCGGATCAAGTCTGTCCTGCGTCGTGTTCGCACGAGCGTCAGCACGGATAGCGGAGGCGACGACGCGCCGGTTACACGCGGCAAGCTGCGCATTGATCCATCGAAGCGCGAGGTGATGGTCGGCGACCGGCATGTCGAACTGACGCCGAAAGAGTTTGATCTTCTTCGTTTGTTCGCCTCGAATCCGGGCCGCGTGTTTCCCCGAAAGTACCTTCTGGAGAAAATCTGGGACTACTCCTATGAAGGTTACGACCGCACGATTGATTCACACATCAATCGCCTGCGAGCGAAGATCGAAGACAATCCTGAGAATCCTCAAATGGTGCTGACCGTTTGGGGCATCGGCTACAAGTTCTGCGACGAGTAGGCCGCTGGCCGAAGAACATAAGGGTTCCCACCTTTTGCGGAAGCAGTAAGCGCACCCGGCGCGCCATTTGACACCTTAGAGTTTTAACCCCAACGCGGGCCTTTACGCCAAACATTCCCCGGCCAGGCCCCGCTCCTATCACGGGCTTGAACAAAGCCTGTTCCCGAAAGCAAAACCATGAAGAAATTTTCACCTGCCAACAATACTGCCAAGAAGAATGTCGCTGATGGCGCATTCAAGCCCCAAGGCATCAGAAATCTGACGGCGCGACAATGGAAGATTGCGCGTGCAGTCTCCGTCAGCCTGCTGCTTCTGGGCATCGCGCTCGTGCCGATGGTCGCGCCTTTTGCCCAGAGGAAGGAAGGGCCTGTTAATGTCACGGGCGTCAGTTCGCACAATACAGGTGACGGCGCGGTCGTGACGGTCTCGGCGGACGGGCCTCTGACGCGCACGCAGACCTGGCAGGATGGTGAAGGATTCCATCTTGTGATGACAGGCGCAGGGCCTGGTTCGATTAAGGGACTTCCGCGCGGCGTGACCGTGCGCAATCTAGGCAAGTCGCTGGAGGTTGTCGTGGCTGTCAAACCCGGCGCGGGCGTCACGGTTGACCCGCGTTCCAATAATCTCAACTTGATCGTCAAAGGCGGCCTGGATACCGCACAGGGCGACGCGCAGCTTGAGCCTCCCGCACGAAAGCCCCGCGCAGAAGAAAGCGCCGACCCGCAGCTCTATTCCGAGCAGCCTGTTCGTCAGCCGCGCGAGCGCCGCCCGATGGCGGAGTCTGCCCCCGTTGATTCATCGCTAGCGCGTGAGCAGGACTTTGCTCCTCGACAATCAATCTCTTCAAACGATCCTGCTCTGAGCGGAAAGGCCAACTCTGCCGCGCCGGGCATGGCGACTCCTGCCGCTTCCCCTACAGGTTCGCCGCTGGTTAGCGCATCGCCCGCCGCCGCAGCGCCGCAGCAACTCGTGCCTGCGACAGACCAGGGTATCGTGCCTGCGGGCCAGACCAATGCTCCAGTAATAGTCCCGGTCGCGGATGGTGAGGAGGGCGGTCTCTTCTCTTACATCTTTTCGACGACAGGCGTGTTGGTTCTCCTGTTGCTCTGTGGAGTCGCGCTTGTATTTGTTCGTCGGCGTCGGGCTGCGCAAGAAGTTGGTGAGGTGAAGGAAGAGAAGAGTATCAAGGTGGTAGAAGACGACCTGGTTGAGCTTGCGTCTGTGGAGTCGCCTGTGGTCGCTGAAGAGCGTCCGAAGAAGGAACGCAGAAAATTGTTTCGGCGCAAGGCCGATCAATCTCTGGTCAAGGTTAATGCTCCCGACAATCATGAATTGGAAACGCGCGCCGAAGCCGGGGCTATGGAGAAACGTGCGGTCGCTCCCGTGCAGCCTGCGCTCTACGGTGCGTATCGAGTGGATCAAGAGGTTGGCAAGCTTGTGCTCGGTCAGGCTCACAGGCTGGACGTGCTCTCGTCGCGTGCGCCCGATGATCGTCGCGCCATCGAGACTTCTTTGCTGAAGGCTATGAACGCAGAGGAGTCCGGCGACGCAGGCCGCCGCAGGGCGCGTGAGGCTCTGGAAGAGTATGGCTTTGTCGCCCGCCAGTGCGCGTCGCTCCTGCTCTCACACAACGCTTATGATCGCGCATCGTCTGCCCGCGCGCTCGGTGAAGTCAACTCGCCCGCGTCTCTGCCCTTCTTGCTCGAAGCGCTTTACGATACTGAAGGAATTGTTCGCGTTGAAGCCGTGACGAGTCTCGGCGCGCTCAAGATGCCTTCGGCCATCGGTGCGCTGATTGACATGGCACGGCGTTATCCAGAGATGCCAGCCGCTCTGTTGAGCCGCGCTCTCAGCGCGTGTTCGGTCGAGTGCCTGGATTTCTTCGACACGTCTGTGCCTGATCGTCCGCTGCTTGAGGCAGGCGATGATTCTGCTTACGCGGGCGAGATCACGCATCTTGATCCGGCCATCAGGGTCGAAGAGTTGCCGGAGTGGTTTGAAGATGAAGAATTAGCTGAAGCTCTCGCAGGGCTTCAAGACGCGGACGCGGAAGTGCGTGCTTCTGCTGCGCGGCGACTGGCGCAGTTTCAGGTACAGCGCTCCGTTGAGGCTTTGACCGTGGTAGCTGCCAACGATATGGAAGCAGCGGTGCGCGCGGCAGCCGTGACGAGTCTCGGCGAGATCGAGCATGAATCGGTCTTCGCTCCTGTGATGGTGGCCTTCGCGGACGATGCGCGTGAAGTGCGTGCGGCTGCCGCGCGTTCGCTCTCGCGCATGAACTTCGACCGTGGGGAAGCCTACGTTCGCTTGATTGAAACGGCGGACGCGGAGATGCTTCGCAAGGTGGCGCAATCATGCACGAAGGCAGGCATGGTGACGCAGGCGATTGATCGTCTCATCAGCGAAGATCGTCGGCTGGCTTATGAAGCCTTCTCGCTGCTCTCGCTGCTGGTGAAGTCTGGAGAGACCGAGCCGCTGGTGGAAGCTATCAGCAGTCACCCGGAAGTCAACGTTCGGCTCGCAATCGTTCGCCTGGTCGGAACATCGAGCCGTCCTGAAGCTGCAACCCTGCTTCGCCACCTGGCGGTGCGAGAAGGATTGCCTGAGAAAGTCCGCTCCGTGCTGCTCGAAGTTGTGTACAAGATGGATCAGACGCAGCCCGTCTAAAAGCTGGTGCTGGCTGCCGGATGCTGTGTGGGCTTCACAAGCTTTACCGGCATCCGACCCTCCATCATCTAATATCTGGACTTAGAGGCTAATGGCGTAGCATAATGCGGAACGTTAAAATGCCCCTTGAATCGGAAAATCCCGTGATGTACATGATGCCCCGCTCATTCCCTCAAAACAAGAAACAGTTCGCGGCCCTTTCTGTCCTTGTGCTCTTGATGCTCGTCTTCACGACGGCTTTGGACGCAAGCGCGCAGAAGAGAAGAAAGCGTCCCGCGACCGGCACGGAGACGCCGCAGCAGCAAGGCACTGCCAACACTTCGACGCCGAAGCCGCAGCAGAAGAAGATCACGCCGCTGCGCTCCGCCGACACAGCCGATGGCTCGCGCATCACCATCAGAGCCGATGCGCCGCTCAACGATTATTCCGCCTACAGGAGCGGCGACCGCTACTACGTTGTCATCCCGGAAGCAAGCGCACCCGCAGCGCAGGGCGGGATGAAAGGACGCGGCTTTGAAGATGTGCAGGTGCAGAAGCGTGGCGGCGACACGGTTCTTTCTTTCAAGCTCCAACCTGGAACAAACGCGCGCGTCAGTCAAAAATTCGATAAGCTCGATGTTGAGTTGACAACGCCCGGCAAGCAGGGCGCGAACGTTCCAACGACGACTGGAAAGAACCAGACTCCCCCGGCAACCGTCCCGGCAACTCAGCCGACTCCGCGCCCGACGCCCGCGACTTCGCAGACAACACCTGCGACGGACATCACCGGTCAGACGACAAACCCGCCGCTGCACGTCAGTCCCGGCGGAAACAACCCGGCGATCAATCCTCCCCTAGCTGGAGGGAATCCAACTGTCGTTTATGCTCCGACGCCAGAGGCGGCTGCGTCTCCGGGCGTCAGTCCCGAAGCTGCTACGTCTCAAACGCCCGCTGCCGAAGAGGTCGCGCAGGCACAGCCGCCCCCCACAACACAGCCCATCACAACATCTGCTCCATCGTCGTCCGGCTCTACGCTCGGCGCGGTCCTACAGCAAAACTGGCTCCTCATCCTGATCGGCGCGCTTGTGCTCGCAAGCCTCGTCATGATCGTTGCCGCACGTTCCAGAGCGCAGCGCACAGCTACTACTCCTGTGCGCAGAACCAGGCGCGAAAAGAGACGAGCGGCGAGCGAGAAAGCCGTCGAAGAACTACCCGAAGCCGATACAGCATCAGCCGTCACCGCCGCATCGTCGGCGACTGCTGTTGCTGCCGCCCAGCCTGATGTTGATGTCGAGGCTGTTGCAGCGGGAGTCGTAGCTTCTGAAGGAGTCCTGGCTGTCGAGGCAGAAGAAGCGCCTGTCGCGGTTGCAGAGGAAGAGACTCAAGGGATCGAGGTTGCTCCGGCAGTTGATGCCGAGCGCATTGATGTTGAAGTTAAAAACGTGCTCGCGGGCGAAAGCTACGACGAGTCTGTGATTGGCGCAAGCGACGCGGGGACACGCCAGCTTGTCGCCACAGAGCTGCTCTCCGCTTTAGCCGCGCGCAACGTCGAACGGCGAGAGCGAGCGCGCGAAGTCTTCATCAAGCACGACTACCTTGACGAAGCGACGAAGAACCTACGCACCGCCGATGCGCCCGCCGAACGCGCCGCCGCCGCGCGAGCGCTTGGTTACGTTAAGGATAAATCAACGACCCCGCATCTCATCGCTGCCCTTGAAGACAAAGCGCCGGAGGTACGCCGCGCATCGGTCGAAGCTCTGGCAGATTTGCGCGAGCCATCAGCCGCCGCGCCCTTGAAGGCGCTACTTAAGCGTGAGCGAGATCGTAAAGTTCCAAGGAACTTAATCAAGAGCGCAATCGAAGCCAGCACAATAGTCGAGGAAGAAGAGACACCAACACTTGAAGCGCAAACGCCAACGGTAGAAGCGGAGACGCCAACACTCGATGCCGAAGCGCCTTCAGTCGCGGAAGCCAACCTTGCTCCTGCGGAAATGGCAAGCGAGCTTGTGGCGGTTGCAGCTCCCTCCGTCATAGAAGAGGTTGAAACTGTTGAGGACGAGAGCGCCGCGCGTGAGCGAGCCGAGGAAGAAGAAGCGCGTCAGCAAGCCGAAGCGCAGCGGTTAGCTGAAGTAGAAGCTCAACGCCAGGCCGAAGAGGAGCGGCTGCGCCTCGAAGCTGAGGCAAAACAAAGAGCAGAAGAGGAAGCTAGACGCCAGGCGGAGGAAGAAGCTGCAAGACTTCGCGCTGAAGAGGAAGCAAGGCAAAGAGAGGAAGAGGAACGCAGGCAGGCAGCAGCAGAGGCTGCGCGAGTGGAAGCGTTAGAAGAGGCCGCACGCCAGCGCGCAGCAGAAGAAGCACGACGCCAGGAGGAAGTTGAGCGTCAGGCAGAGGCTGCGCGTCAGGCAGAAGTTGAACGGCTGCGTCTTGAAGAGGAAGCTCGCCAGCGTGCGGAAGCCGAAGCTGCGCAAAGGCGCGCTGAAGAGGCCGCGCGACTGCGCGCGGAGGAAGAGGCTCGAAGAAAGGCAGAAGAGGAAGCCAGACGCCGCTCTGAAGAAGAAGCAAGGCTGCGTGCTGAGGAAGAATCTCGCCAGAGGGCCGAAGAAGCGCGTCTGGCTGCCGAAGCCGAAGCGCAACGGGCTGAGGAAGAGGAGACGCGAAGGCTTGCTGCCGAGGAGTCTGCTGCCGCGATTCTCAATGCAGACGCGATTTTGCCTTTCGAGCATGAAGTTGCAGATGAGGCAGTGACGATTGAATCGCAAGACGTGACTCCGGTCGAGCCTTTTATAGAGCGCAACGACGGAACGGCCAGCGACTGGATCGAAGTTGACGTGAGCGATGCTAAGCTCATTCATCATGCCGAGCCATCGCATCTTGTGTCCCCGGCTGAAGAAGCAGCCATGCAGTCGCCGGTCGGCATGGAATCTCACGCGGCGGAGCCTGCCGTGCAGCAGACAAAGGAGATCGAACCCTCCAGCTTCGAGATTGTTGAAGAGCCTGCCGCTGCCCGGCCTGTCACCAAAGAGATTGATTACGCGGTGACGGAAAAGGGAATCGCAAGCCTTGATGAATTCTCAACCGTTCCGGGAGTAATCCTGAAGCGACTCAGCAGCGAGGAGCCGACCGAGAGAGCGGCTGCTGTTGCAGACCTTGCGCGTGTCGGCGGCGAAGACTCTTTCCGCGAGCTTAGCGCAGCTTTTGACGACCCGGCGGTTGAAGTACGCAACGCTGCTGTGCGTTCGCTCTTTGACATCAACTCGGATCGCGCAGCGACTTTCACGCGCGCCCTGCGCGAAGCTCCACCCGAACGTCGCCGCAAGATCGGCGCGGCGCTCGCTTCATCCGGCTTAGCAAGTGAAGCCATCGGCCAACTCATGGGCGAAAGCCGCGAGAAGACCTACGATGCCTTCTCGCTTCTCTTCCTGATGTCGAAAGCGGGAGAGGTTCAGCCCTTGATGCGCGCCATCGAAGAGCATCCGAACAACGAAGTGCGACTGGCTGTGGTCAAACTGCTCGCCTTAAGCGGCCAGCAGGAAATACTCCCGGCCTTCCGCCGTCTCGCCGTGCGCGGCTCGCTTCCGACAGAAGTGCGCTCGGCGGTCATGGAAGCCATCTACCAAATCAGCAGTCAATCGCCAACGGCAGCGTAAAGGCCGTCGGTGAACATAGCTCTTATTGCTCAAAGCTCCGTGTAGCACGCGGCCAATTCTTAACTGCTCACTTTCAGTAAAAGCGCGCGCCTGCGCTCTAACTTGCAAAGCTGCTTTGCTATCCTCTGCTTATCGTCAGCCGCGTTTCAGTTGGCTTGGGTAAGTCTGGAGCGCAGCCCCGTACCAATTTCGCTAGTCTGTCCAATACAAGAGCGCCGCTGCCGCCTCGGTCTTGCTATCCGACAATGGAGCGCCGCGTCAAAGGTGAAGCATGGCTGACGATTTCAAATACGACGTTTTCCTAAGCCACAGCGCGAAGGACAAGCCAGTCGTGCGCCCCATCGCCGAGCGCCTGCGAGCAGACGGCCTGCGCGTTTGGTTCGATGAGTGGGTGCTGAATCCCGACCATAAACTCCCATCGAAGATCGAGGAAGGGCTGGAACAGTCCCGCGTGCTCGTCCTCTGCATGTCGGCGCAAGCATTCGGCTCCGATTGGGCGCAGTTGGAAGCTGGCACGTTTCATTTCCGTGACCCACTCAACAAGAATCGCCGCTTCATTCCCTTGCGCCTCGACGAGTCCCCCATCAAAAACTCCCTCGCGCAATTCCTTTACATCAATTGGCTCCTAGAGGAGCGCGAGCAAAAGTATGCGAAGCTCTTCGAATCCTGCCGCCCGCCAGCTAAGCCACCAACGGCGCAAGCACAAACCACGCGCGATCAGCTTGAAGAAAAAGTTATACAACTCGACTACAGGGTAAAGGTCAGAGCCTACGCATTCAACCCGGATGGAAAGCGCGTCCTCATCGGAGCCAATGATAATACCGTGCGGCTCTGGGATTTGGAGACGGGACGCTGCCTCCGCGTGCTCTCAGGTCACACGGGCTTCATCAGAAGCGTGGCATTAAGCACTGATCAGCGTCGCGCCCTTTCTGGTGGTAATGAAAACACAGTGCGGTTATGGGATTTGGAGACGGGGAACTGCCTGCGCGTGCTTGAAGGGATAATAGTCGCTGACGTGGCGTGGAGCGCCGATCAACAGCTCGCCCTCTCCGCCTCTTTTGACCACACCCTGAATATGTCGAACGTGGAGACAGGTCACCGCCTGCGCGTGCTCTCAGGTCACAACGGTAGTGTCATCAGCGTGGCGTGGAGCGCCGATCAGCGCCGAGCGCTCTCCGGTGCCCAAGACAATACCGTGCGGCTCTGGGATTTGGAGACGGGACGCTGCCTGCGCGTGCTCTCAGGTCACAGGAGCACTGTTTATGCCGTGGCGTGGAGCGCCGATCAGCGCCAAGCGCTCTCCGGCTCCTTTGACGATACTGTGCGGCTCTGGGATTTGGAGACGGGGCGCTGCCTGCGCGTGCTTGAAGGCCATAAGAGTGGTGTTACCAGTGTGGCGTGGAGCACAGATCAGCGCCGCGCCTTCTCAGGTGACTCGGGCGGCGGCATCCGAGTGTGGGATCTGTCAGAATTCGCCGCTGAGGCGCGACCACCGGAAGCCGCCGCGCTGGGCTTACCACCCGCGCCGGAGCAGGTGCAGTACACGAACGCCAAAGTGCTCCTCGTCGGCGACACGGGCGTGGGCAAGAGTGGTCTGGCTGAGCGATTGGTTAACAAGCAATTCGTGCCGACGAAATCCTCGCATGCACGCAAGGCGTATGTGCTCGAAAGCAAGGTTGTGCAGGAGGCGGGTGGCGTCTCGCTTCATCAGGAGACGGTGCTGTGGGACCTCGCGGGTCAACCCGCCTACCGATTGGTTCACCAATTGAGCATGGAAGACGCCGCGCTCGCGTGCGTGCTTTTTGACTGCCGCAACGAGACAAACCCCTTCGAGGGGGCAGCCTATTGGTCACAGGTGCTTGACCAGGCGCGCACTAACACGAAGCTGAAGAAGCTCCTCGTCGCCTCGCGCATTGACGTAGGTGGTCTCCCGGCTGGCAAGGAGCGGGTCATAGCTTTCGCCCGCGAGAACGGATTCGCGCAGTTCATTTCCACGAGCGCCTACACGAGCGAAGGCTGCGACGACTTGCTGGCGGCGATTCACCGGGAGATTAATTGGAACGACTTGCCCAAGGTGACTACGACCAAGACGCTGGCGGCCCTGCGTGATTATGTGGCGAGGCTGAAGAGTGAGAAAAGCGGCGCGGACGCGAAGGACGACCAACAGGCCGCCCGCGCCAAGCTCCTGACCATCGCGGCACTTCACGAGGGCTTCGTCTCCTACTTCGGCGAAAAGATTCCTCTGGATGAATTCATCGCGCACCTGCAACGGCTCGAAGCCACGGACGCGGTGCAGTTGCTGGTCTTCCACACCACCGGCGCGGAACCGCACCCGGAGACCCTGGTGTTGCTCGACCCAACGCGGGTGGATGCGTATGCGAGCGCGCTGCTGGTTGCGGCGAAGGACGAGCCGGACGGGCCAGGGCATTTGCTTGAAGAGCGTGTGCGCGATGGAGAGTTCAAGCTCGATCAGGAAGAGCGGATCTCTGACCGCGAGTCCGAGCGCCACGTGCTGTGGTACGTGATGGAGAACTTGTTGTCACGCGATCTGGCGCTGCGTGAACGAATCAAGGGCGAGGACTACGTTGTATTCCCCTCACAATGCACGGCGGAACTGAGGTTCCCCGGCGTGGCGGCATTCGGCGTGGCGTTCGGCTTCGCCGGTCCGGTGCGCAGCATTTATGCCACGCTCATCGCGCAGCTCGCGCACTACGAGGGATTCAAGAAGCGGGAGTTCTTTCAAGACGCCGCCGCCTACCGCGCTGAGGCGGGCGGGCGCTGTCTTGTCCGTCTGCACGACCACGGGCATGGTCAAGGCGAATTGGAGGTATCGTTTGAAGGCGAAACACTGGCGTCTATGCGGCAGGGTTTCCTCGAATTCGTAGGCAAGCATCTGGAGGGCAGGAGTAACCCTGGCAGTGTGACCAAACGTCATGCCTATTACTGCGCTAATGCAACATGCCGGAACCCGTTCGAGGACCGAGTGGTGAAAGCCCGGCTGGATGCGCGGAAGAAGAATTTGCTATGCCCCATCTGCGAGAAAAAGACTTCGCTCGTCAATCTACTTGCCTCGCCGACGGCAGCGGCTGAATCGGTAGCTGCACAGATTGTTACTGACGCCAAGCTTGGGCGTCGGCGCATGACTGCCGCTTTTGTCATCAAGGCGAAGGAAGCGGAAGGAAAATTTGACGTATTCCTGAGCCACAATTCGAAGGACAAAGCAGCAGTGGAGAAGATCGCGAAGCAGTTGAAAGCTGTGGGGCTTCGTCCTTGGTTGGACAAGTGGAACCTCGCCGGAGGAGATACGATTGAGGATGCTTTGGAGCAAGCCATTAAAACCATTCATTGCGCAGCGCTTTGTTTCGGATCTGCGGATGTGAGCGATTGGCACATAATGGAGATACGTGCCTACGTGGCGGCTTGGGCTAAGAAGAAGGCGCGAATGATTCCAGTGATTCTTCCCGGCGTTGAGAAAACACCGGACTTGCCGCTCTTCGTGCAACAGACGCTCTGGGTGGATATGCGTGATTGGGAGACGTATGAGAGTGATGGCTTTTACCGGCTGGTCTGCGGAATCTTGGGGAAGGCTCCAGGCGATTCACCGATGAAGAAGTTTGGCGTTCGCGACGTGGCCGAATGGCAGGGAACTGGCTCCTAGTCTTGTAGGGAAACATTACTGCCCCCAAGAAGTAGCTCGCCGAAACGGCGATAAGTGACAAGTGACGAGTGAAAAGTTAGAATCTAATCTCTAACTTTTCACTCGTCATTTATCATTATGGGATTCAATCTTAAATCAGAATATCAACCGCAGGGAGATCAGCAGCAGGCTATTGATTCGCTCGTGCGTAGTCTCGGCGAAGGCGCAAAGGATCAGGTGCTGCTCGGCATCACCGGGTCTGGAAAAACTTTCACCGTCGCCAGCGTCATCCAGATCACGCAGCGCCCCACCCTCGTGCTGGCTCACAATAAGACTCTCGCCGCGCAGCTCTACCAGGAATTCAAAACCTTCTTCCCCGAAAACTCGGTCGAGTATTTCGTCTCTTACTACGATTACTACCAGCCGGAAGCCTACGTTCCTGCCTCCGACATGTACATCGAAAAAGAGGCGACGATCAACGAAGAGATTGACCGCCTGCGTATGTCAGCGACGCGCGCCCTCTTCGAGCGTCGTGACGTGATCGTCGTCGCCTCAGTCTCCTGCATCTACGGTCTCGGCGACCCGGACGCTTATTACGGCATGCTGCTTTTCGTCGAGCCGAAAATGCGTATGACGCGCGACACTCTCTTGCAGAAGCTGGTCGAGCTTCAGTATGAACGCTCGGACGTGGAATTTGATCGAGGTAGTTTCCGCGTGCGCGGCGACACGGTGGAGATTTATCCGAGTTATCAGGATCAAGCCTACCGCATCGAACTCTGGGGCGACGAGATTGATTCCGTCTCGACGATTGACCCGCTGCTCGGCGAAGTCCTGCACAAACACACAACGCGCCTGCCCATCTATCCGAAGTCGCATTACGTGATGTCGAAGCCGACCATCAAGCGCGCCATCAAGACCATACGCGAGGAGCTTGACTGGTGGGAGCCGAAGCTGATTCAGGAAAGCAAGCTCGTCGAGGCGCAGCGACTGCACCAGCGCACGATGTACGACCTTGAGATGATTAAAGAGATGGGCTTTTGTCGCGGCATCGAAAATTACTCAAGGCACCTGACGGGCAAGCCGCCGGGGTCGCCTCCTCCGACGCTGCTCGATTATCTACCGTCAGATACCATCATGGTGATAGACGAATCGCACCAGACGATTCCGCAAATCGGCGGCATGTTCAAAGGCGACCAGTCGCGCAAGCGCACGCTTGTCGAGTATGGCTTTCGTCTTCCCTCTGCTATGGACAATCGGCCTCTCAACTTCGAGGAGTTTGAGGGGCGCATCGGGCAAACGATTTACGTTTCGGCCACGCCCGGCCCCTACGAGTTGACGAAGGCTGGCGGCGAAATAGTCGAGCAGATTATCCGTCCGACCGGACTGATGGACCCTGAAGTCGAAGTGCGACCCGTCAAAGGACAGATTGACGATCTGCTGGAAGAGTGTCGTCTGCGGACAGAGCGCAACGAGCGTGTGCTGGTCACGACGCTGACGAAGAAGATGTCGGAGGATTTAACGGAATACTTCGCCGAGGTCGGCGTGCGCGTGCGCTATCTACACTCAGACATTGAAACGCTTGAGCGAATCAAAATCCTGCGCGACCTGCGGCGCGGAGAGTTTGATGTCTTAGTCGGCATCAACCTCTTGCGCGAGGGCCTGGATTTGCCGGAAGTCTCCCTCGTTGCCATTCTCGATGCGGACAAAGAAGGCTTCCTGCGTTCCGAGCGTTCGTTAATTCAAACCATCGGGCGAGCCGCGCGCAACTCTCAGGGCAAAGCGATTCTTTACGCCGATAAAATCACGGAGTCAATGCGCCGCGCGATTGGAGAGACCGACCGCCGCCGCGCGATTCAGGAAGCTTACAACGAGGAGCACGGCATCACCCCGAAGACGATTATCAAACCCGTCGAGGCAACTCTCGTCACGGCCTATGAAGCCGACTACTTCAAAGTGCCTATCAACCTCGACGAATATTCCGATTACACACGGGCGAACATTAAAGAGACTATCACGCGCATGGAAGCCGAGATGCGCGAGGCGGCCCGCCGCTTCGAGTTTGAGCGCGCGGCTGAACTACGCGACCGCATCAAGTATCTACGCGAGCGCGAGCTACAAATGGGATGAGATAAATCATCTGCTGAACTTTCACCATTATTTACGGATGTATCTATTAGCGTAGTGGGGATGAGTAAGGGCTTGAAATCTGAAAGCTATTTTACATAGACGACCGATCTGCTCCGGCTAGCAACCCCGCGACAGATAAGTCTTCATCTATTTCAGGCCAGTGTAAGCTCATGCCGCCGCCGCCGATTTCATATCGCGCTCGTTGTTTTGGCTTCGCATCTCGCAACAATGGAAACCAGGCAAGCGGCACGCTGATGATGCGTCCATCCGCCAAGTGAACGTGCATCATTACGTTATCGAATTCGACCTTCTTGGCGAGGGCCGAGGTCGGCGTATACGCTCGCGTAAGCTTGAGATTACTCTTGGTCAAAGTGCTCATTCCATACCTCCAAAAAATGCTCTCGATGCTGATTGACTAAGTTCTCCAGTTCGTTTAACTCGTATCCTCTGAAACCATAATTGAATGCTAAGCCAACCGGATCAAGCCAGAACTTGGCTTCACTCTCTGCCGCTTTGATGTGTATGTGCGGTGGTTCCTGGCGCTCATTGCTGAAAAAGAAGAAGCGGAAGCGGCTTACTCTCAATACCGTCGGCATATTGTCATCTTATGCTTTGGATTCACGACTCGCAAGCAATCATACATGAAAAAATACCAATGAAATACCCTTGGCGGCGGTGTTAGGGTTCGCTTTGCGCCGGCATTAGTATAACCTTTGAGCTTCATTAATTTGTTTGACGGCTACACAAATGATGCGCTAAATAAAACATAACGCCGTTTGCCTATCCCTTAGCATTTGTGTGAACTTCATGTTGAGTAAATCAAAGCCGGACGAGATTCAGTCTTTCCTCGCAGACGCCAGCAACATGCAGGGCGGGCAGGCAGCGCGCGTCGTCTTCCCGGAAAACACGCAGGAGGTTGCCGATGTTCTTGCTGAAGCCACGCGCGAAGGGATGCCCGTCACGGTCGCTGGCGCGGGCACAGGGATAGTCGGCGGGCGCGTGCCGTTCGGGGGGTGCGTGCTGGCAACCTCTCGTTTGAATCGAATCAAGGAGATCGTGCGCGAGGGCGATGGTGGTGGATGGGCAGTTGCTGAAGCCGGAGTCGTGCTGGCGGATTTTCAGCGTGCTGTTAATGAACACGGCCTTATCTATCCGCCTGACCCGACAGAGTGGAGTTGCTATCTTGGCGGGACGGTTGCGACCAATGCTTCTGGCGCGCGAACATTCAAGTATGGAGCGACGAGAAACTTTATACGTCGTCTCAAGATTGCGCTGGCGACGGGCGATGTGATTGATCTCAGGCGTGGCGATGTTTTTGCGGATGAGAATGCAGTGCTGCGTGTTCCGCTTTCCGGCGGCAGAAGCATCGAAGCGCGATTGCCCTCTTACCGGATGCCGCCGACGCGCAAGCATGCATCAGGCTACTACGTCGCCCCTTGCATGGATGCCATTGATCTCTTCATCGGGAGCGAGGGCACGCTCGGCGTCGTGACAGAGGTCGAGACAAAACTCTTGCCGAAGCCGGAGGGCGTCTTGAGCGGCATCGTCTTCTTCGAGACGGAAGAGAGTTTGCTTGCTTTCGTCAGCGAAGCGCGGGCAACATCGCTTCGCACACGCGAGATGAATCATGCGGGTGGGATTGATGCGCGTGCGCTGGAGTTCTTCGATGCCGAGTCGCTTCGATTGCTCGCTAGTTGTTACACGCACGTGCCTCAGCATTGCGCGGGCGCAATCTTCTTCGAGCAGGAGACGGCAGCGCGGACTGAGGAGAGCTTGCTGGCCGACTGGCTCGCATTGCTTGAACGCCATCATGCGCAGCTTGATGATTCGTGGTTTGCGACGAACGAGCATGACCGCAAAGAGATGTGCGAGTTCAGACATCAGCTTCCGGTTCTAGTCAACGAATGGCTCGCGCATCACAATCAACGAAAAGTCTCAACCGACATGGCCGTGCCGGACGCGGAGTTTGCCGGGATGCTGAAGTTTTACAAAGAGCGGCTGCGCGCAAGCGACCTTCAGTACGTCATCTTCGGCCACATCGGAGATAATCACGTCCACGTCAACATCATGCCGCGCGACGAGAGCGAAGCTCAGCGGGCGCGCGAGATTTATCTACAGTTCGTTCAGCGTGCTGTCGGAGTTGGCGGCACTATCTCGGCAGAGCATGGCATCGGCAAACTCAAGCGCGACTACCTGCGCCTCCTGTATGATGAAAAGCACCTGCGCGAGATGGCCGCTTTGAAACGCAGCTTTGATCCGGCCTGCATCCTCGGACGGGGAAACATCTTTGCGGAGAGTTATCTCTGATGCTTCGTTTTACGACTGCCGGAGAATCGCATGGACGCGCGCTTGTCGCCGTTCTGGAAGGCTTGCCTGCCGGTCTGCCTGTTGACGTAGAGCGGATCAACCGCGAGTTGGAGAGACGGCAGTGGGGCTACGGGCGCGGGGGGCGTATGAAGATCGAGCGCGACCGTGTGGAGATTCTAAGCGGCGTGCGTCACGGCTTGAGCTTAGGCTCACCGCTCGCGTTGTTGATTGAGAATAAGGACTGGGCGAACTGGACAGAGGTGATGTCGGTTACGCCTGCGGACGTGCCGCCTGAGAAATCGCGCCGCGTCAAAAGACCGCGACCCGGACATGCGGACCTCGCGGGCGGACAGAAATTCGGAGCGCGTGATTTGCGAAATGTTCTGGAGCGAGCCTCCGCGCGCGAGACTGCGGCGCGTGTTGCCTGCGGCGCGCTGGCGAAGCAGCTTCTTGCGGCTTTCAACGTAGAGATTCGCAGCCACGTTATCCAACTCGGCGGCATCCCTGATAAACCTTTGGAGCTATCGTGGGACGCAATCGCGGCGATTTCGGATGACGCCCCGCTACGATGCGCGGATGCGGAAGCGCAGGAAAGCATGATTGCGCTGATTGATGAGAAGCGGCGCGCGGGCGACACGCTCGGCGGAATCTTCGAGGTCGTTGCGCGCGGCCACATGCCCGGCCTTGGGTCTCATACAGCCTGGGACTTAAAACTCGACGGGCGTTTGGCGCAGGCTGTGATGTCCATCCCGGCGGTCAAGGCTGTCGCCATCGGCGCGGGCGCAGAAGCAAGCGGCCTGCCCGGCTCTGAAGTTCACGACGAGATTGCATACGACGAAACTACGAGGCAGTTCATACGTCAAACCAACCGTGCGGGCGGGCTTGAAGGCGGCATCACCAACGGCGAAGAGCTTCGCGTGCGCGGTCATCTCAAACCCATCTCGACCTTGCGGCGCGCTCTCCGCTCGGTTGATATAGATACAAAACAGGAAGAGTCTGCATCGTTCGAGCGTTCGGACATCACGGCTGTTCCGGCAGCGGGCGTGATAGGCGAGGCGATGGTGGCGCTGGTTTTGGGTGCGGCTATGCGCGAGAAGTTTGGCGGTGACTCCTTAGGCGAGATGCGGCGCAACTTCGATGGATACAGAGAGCAGTTGCGCGGCTACTGAGGCGATTGCGAATTGCCGATACAAGAAAGCTCGAAAGCGGTCTTCGTTTCAAGCCGCATTTAGCAATCGCTAGAGTTTGCGATAGCGAGCTTCGACCAGCATGTAGAAGCCGTAGGAGATGAGTCCGACGGCGACTATGCCGAGAACCCACGCGCCGAAATAGTTCTGAGCAAGTGAGGCCAGCGCCTCGTCCAGTCCTTTAGTTTCGGCTGGATTGAAATGGCGCGCGGCCTGAATGATAAAGAAGCCGATGATGCAGAAGATGACACCGCGCGCCGCATAGCCGATTCGCCCGCTCCACGTCGCCCACGTATCTTTCGTCTCGCCCATCTTGCCTAGCTCAAGACGCTTCCGAAATTTGGCTGCGAACCCTTTGTAAATCTGGTAAAAGCCGAAGCCGATAACGCCCGCTCCGGTAAGCAAAGCCAGCCAGTATCCGAAGGGCATTGAAAGCAGGCGGGCAATCCAGTGCTGTTGAGTGTCACTGCTGCTACCGGGTTTATCAACGTCAAGCAGAATCTTTGCGGCTGTGAAGGCAAGACCGGCATAAACCGCTCCGCTGAAGAAGTAGCCGGTGCGGATTGCGATACCTTTCAGTTTTGTTCCTTTGCCTTCAGTATCCAGAAGCGCCTGTATCCAGCGCCAGAGAACGTAGCCGATGAGTCCGAAGGCGACTGTGGCGAGCGCGACCTTTCCAAAAGGCTTCGTCTCTATCTCCCGCAACGCGCCGCGTGTGTCGGTTGTCTCTCCGCCTAAACCGAAGGCAGCCTGTGTTGCCAGTGCGCCGACGACGATATAGACAAATCCTTTCGTCGCGTAGCCGAAACGCGCCAGCCGTTCCATCCAAGGACTGGTCGCCGCCCCTTTGATTTTCTCTTCTGTCTTGTTCTTCATGCTCTCAAGTTAATCTCTGCCTTCGATAAAAATTAAGATCGCGCCGCCAAAGTGAATTTAACTTTGGGCAAACATCTTACCTTACAGCACGCCGCATAAGAGTTTCTTTCATGTCACATTTCCGCTCCAAGAGTCGTTAAGCAGGTGCAGCAATGGTCTTACAGCAAGCAACTCCACCCGCGCCTGCCCGATGATAGTCCCGCTACTTAAAACGTGATTTGAAGGCGACAAAAGCATCAGTGTGAGTTGTTAGCTGATGAAGACTTGCTTCGTTCTCACCGGGCGGAACGCATCTTGCTGAAGAGGCCGTCGAGGATGAAAAGGAGACGATGCAATGGCGTTTGAAGCAAGGCTTCTCAACAAGACACGACTCAGTAGATACCGACACTGCCTTGAGCTGATTGAAGCGAATGCTAAATTCGCGCCCCTCTGGGAGCGGCTTTGCCTGGCAACCTATATCAGCATTGGTCCGCCGCTCGCAAAGTTGTTTGGAGCGAACACCACTGAGAACTGGATGAGGGCGGATAAGATTATCGCTGACGTTATCGCCGTCACAGGTTCATCGCCCGAAGAGATTGCGCGCGAGCTACGCCATTACGTTCGCATCAGGAGGATGCGCGACGATCACTTGCCCTTCGACGAAGCGCGCGAAGGCATCTACGATCAATCCTTCTATGCGGTCGTCACACATTTCACCTACGCCTTGCAGCCTTCGGCAGCAGCGCGCCTTAATTTCATTAAAGGGATTGTCCGCTCCGTCCCGCAGACACGCGCATCGGTCGCCGACCTGGGTTGCGGATCAGGCGTAATCTTGAGCGAGATTCTGATGATGAAACCGCAGTGGACGGGACACGGCCTGGACATCAGCGAATCATCCATCAGGTATGCGCGGCGACTCGCAGCGCACAAGCAGGTCGCAGGGAGAGCAAACTTCCGCACGGGCAACATTGCCAGCCTCCCTTATCCCGACGAATCCCTAGACCTCATCGTGGCCTCAGAGATAATCGAGCACATGCCGGAGCCGGAAAAAGTTGTCAAAGAGATCGCGCGCGTGCTGCGCCCCGAGGGGAAACTCGTCTTGACCATGCCGCTTGAGAGCCACACGCCCGCACATGTTCACACCCTCAGCAGCTCAGAAGATTTACGCTCCCTGTGTGAGCAGGCTGGCCTGCAAGTTAAACGCCTTGAACCGCGCTGGCATTTAGGATTCGGCGACGACCGCAGGCACGTTTTCGCGCTGGCCGAAGCCCGCGAGCAGCGTCGTCTTCAGCCGCGCAATTATGTCGCACCCGACGCGCTCCAAAATTTCTCGACAGCTTATCCTGAGCCGGAGGTTGCGTAGGGGAGTATCTTACATTAAGGGCTTCAGCAGCAGCTTGAGCTACGGAAACCATTATGGCGAACTGCTCGCGCGTTGTGTATCAAAAGTAAGAACCTTATCATGCGCGTATGCATGTGATTACTCGCAAACGGCTCAATGAATTCGCCGATAAATATCCTGAGACGAATGCGGGGCTTACTCACTGGTACAGCCTGATAAAGAATAACAACTTCTCGAATTTCGCTGAACTACGGGCGATATTCTCATCTGCCGATCAAGTTGGTAAACTTACTGTATTCAATATCGGCGGGAATAAGGTTCGATTAATCACCGCGATACACTATAATCGAAAGAAAGTTTATATTCGGGCTGTGCTTACTCATACCGAATACGACGTAGATAAATGGAAGGAATAAGAGATGCAGAATCTTGATGTAAATCGAACGGTGAGTGCCTGGTCATCTCTGGGCGGGGCGGTGTTTGTCCCTCATACAGAAGAAGAATATCGGCAGCTTGTAGCATTACTTGATAATTTGATTGATGAAGTCGGGGAAGATGAATCGCACCCGTTGGCTTCGCTCATGGAAATCATCGGCGTATTGATCGAAAATTATGAAGCCGAGCATGTGCCCGAATTGGCTGTTGAATAGCCTCACCCATATTCCTCATTCCTCTAAATCCACGATCTTGCTTTAGTCATCACTCACTAATCCCAATCGGCTCACAAATGCCAATCGAGTTTAGCATTCCTTCTGTGCTAGACTGTCTTCCTTGCCCGTGTAGCTCATTTTGAAATCGGCCCGCTCATCAGTAGTATGCCGGGCGTCGCCATTCAATCGAGCGCTTCTCCTTAAACGCTGCGCGGGCGCGGACAACAAACCCCGATACAAAAACTCTCGCATGAAAATCTGCCGGAAATGCAGCGCACAATACGAAGACGCGCGTAGCTTCTGCCCGCGCGACGGCGAAGTCTTGCAAGACGACCATGCCGAGATGATCGGGCGCATACTCGACGGCCAGTATGAGATAGAAGAGTTCATCGCAGAAGGCGGGATGGGCGCAGTCTATCGCGCGCGGCACACGCTGCTTGGCGACAAAGTGGCAATCAAGATTCTGCCCCCTGAGATGCGCCGCAATCCTGAATGGCTGAAGCGTTTCCAGCGCGAGGGACAGGCTGCGCGCCGCTTTCATCATCCGAATTCGGTGATCGTGCATGACCTGCGTACCTCTAGCGAGGGCGAGAATTATCTCGTCATGGAGTATGTCGTAGGGCGCACACTTGATGCGGAAGTCGCCGAGCGCGGTGGCCGCTTGTCGCTGGCCGAGGCTTTGCGAATTATCGAGCCGGTGGCGAGCGTGCTCGATGCGGCACATGCGATGGGCGTGGTGCATAGAGATTTGAAGCCGTCGAACATCATGATTACGGGGCAGGGAAACATCAAGCTCCTGGACCTCGGTGTTGCGAAGGTGAGCGACCTGGGAGCGGGCGCAACCAGCCTGACGATGACTGGACAGCTTCTGGGCACGCCCTATTACATGTCGCCCGAACAATGGGGCGAGTTGTCGCGCGACGGCAGCGAAGAGATAGATGGGCGCACGGATGTGTATTCGCTCGGCGTAGTCGTCTATCAGATAACGACGGGCGAGTTTCCATTCAACGGAGATTCCGTTGTCACACTGCGCCGCGCGCATTGCAACCAGAGGCCGCGCCCGCTTGAGGCTATTGACGCGAGCATTCCGGCTGCATGGTCGAGCGCAGTGCTGCGCGCTATGTCGAAAGACAGGAACGACCGCCAGGCAACTCCGGGCGAACTTGCGCGAGAGCTTCGTGCAGCCTTGAGCGGCGTTGAGCTGCCGCCGGAGACAGCGCCGTCCGCTGCGCCGACGTTGATTGCTAATCAGCGTGGAACATCTCCCATTGTGCGCGACACGCCACATCATCTGAACGCGCAGACTATTAATGCCAGTGAGAGCGGCTACGCTGCGCAGCCAACTGCCGCACCCCATTTTCAGCCCGCCCCATTACAGCATCAGAACTCGAAGCCTTCTCACACGACGCTGATCGTCGCAGTGGTCGCAGCTATACTGCTTCTTGCAGTGGGCGGCTACGCGCTCTGGCAATGGAGAGCAGGCAAGAGCGGTGAAAAGCGGGCGGAGTATCAGGCGAAGAATGCTGCGAGTGAGACACCAGGCGCTCCGTCACAAGATGCTCCAACACAAGATGCTCCGGCGAACACAGATTCCACGCCGACGACCGGCGAGGAGAAGCCTGTATCTACGGATGGAGCGTTTATGCGGTATCATCTGCTGCTCAGTTCGACACTGCTGGACGAAGAGAAGCGTGCTTCGGGGCGTGATGCAGTCGAGCCGGGACAGTATATGCAGTTCGTCTTCACGTCGCGCGAGAGCGGCTACCTGTACGTGATCGGGCACGACGACGAGGGCAATGCGGTAGTGATTCCGCTCGGTGATACAACGGCAGTAGCAGTCGCCGCAGCAGGCGAAAAAACAGGCTTGCCACAGCTCTCTCGCGTCAAGCTGAATGACAAACCTGTCACCGAAAGTTTTACGGTTATCTTTTCCGAGAAGCCGCTTGCGCTCCCGTTTGCCAGCGGAACGTTGCCGCTCGACGGCTCATTTCGTAAACTAACGGCGGATGAGCGACGCCAGATTGAAGAGTTAAGGAAAGAGGCCGCGCCTGCGCTCCTTGAGTTCGAGGGCGACAAGGAAAATCAGGCGGCGATTGTCAGATTAAAGGAAGAGCGTGGCTCAAGACCTGTGATGTTTGATATTAACTTAAAGCTCCGGCGTCCCTGACGCATTTGCCGCGAGACGTGTTGATACTGAATCGAAACCCCCTATGAAGTATTGCCCTACTTGTAACGCGAAATACGAAGACAGCGTCAGCTTCTGTGCGACCGACGGCGAGGTCCTGGAAGACGACGCAACGCACATCGTTGATTCCACTCTCGACGGCCAGTACCACATCGAATCACTGCTCGGCAAAGGTGGGATGGGCGCGGTCTATCGTGCGCGCCACATTCTGCTCGGCGATAAGGTAGCGATCAAAATCCTGCCGCCGCAGATGCGTAACAACGCCGAGTGGCTGCGCCGCTTTCGCCGCGAAGGGCAGGCCGCGCGCCGCTTTCGTCATCCGAACGCCGTCACGGTTTACGATCTACGCACGACGAGCGAAGGTCTCATCTACATGGTGATGGAGTTCGTCGAAGGCCACACGCTCGATGCAGAGTTGAAGCGGCGCGGGCGTTTCTCTCCCTTGGAAGCCTTCACGGTGCTTGAGCCTGTGATGAGCGTGCTCAACGCCGCGCACGCGATGGGCGTGGTGCATAGAGACCTCAAGCCGGAAAATATTATGCTGGGCAAACCCGGCGAGGACGGGCAGCCTGTGACGAAGCTGCTCGATCTGGGCATCGCCAAGATGCGCGAAGTCGCGGGCACAGATTCAGGCGGCACAACTGCGCTGACGATTGCCGGGCAGGTCTTGGGCACACCCTTCTACATGTCGCCTGAACAGTGGGGCGAAGTCCCCGACGATGGCAACGTGGAGATAGACGGGCGCGCAGATATTTACAGCCTCGGCGTTGTCATTTACGAGTTGATTGCCGGAAGAAGACCATTCCTAGGGCTGACGCTACAGGAACTCAGACGCGAGCACGTCACAGTCGTAGCGCGCCCCCTGAACGAAGTTGTGCCGGATGTGCCGGAAGGTTTCAGTCGCGCTATTTCGCGCGCGATGTCGAAAGATCGCAGCAACCGGCAGACGACCGCCGGAGAATTCTCTGCCGAGTTGCGAGCATCGCTCGGCTTGCCTGCGCTCGCGGGTTCGTCTCCAAGTCTTAATCTGAGCAGCGGAACGCAGAGCGCAACTCCTTCGCAGCAGATCGGAGTTAATGCCGGCGATAGCCTAAGCTCTACGGGGCAGACGACGAACGAGAACGTGGAGGGACGCCATACAAGCGCGGATGTAATTGGCCCGACTATCATCACGATGGATGCGCCGCCGAGACAGCAGGCCAACAACGCGCCGCCACCTCTCGCGGCAACATCGCTGGCGCAACCGATGCCTCCTCCTCCACCATCTTTCGCCCCACAGACGCCCGCGCCGAGCTTTCCTTCATACGAAGCTCAAGCGCCGTCTTATGCCGCAGCTTCCAACCCGCCAAGAAGCTCGTCCAAGCTCCCGATTATTATAGCGGCGGCGATTCTTCTCATCGGGGGCGGCATTGGCGGCTGGTACTTGCTGAGTAATCGCGCAGAGTCGAGGGCTAGCGGTAATAACTCGAACAACGCCGGAGAGACGGGTAAGAAAGAAAACGGCTCGACGAATACGAATGGAAACAATGGCGGCACGACGAGCGGCGCGTTAGAGTCTGTGAATTACTGGTTGGAGATTGCGGAGGCTGGACCCAACGGCGATTCGGCGCGCGTTGCTCCTATCGTGGCGCTCAAATCAGAACAGTCGTTCAAGTTTCATTTCACGCCGCGCACGAGCGGTTATCTCTACATCATCGGGCCGGGGCCTAACGGCAAGCCTTTAACATTCCTGACGGCAGTGCCTGCCGACGACTCAGGCGTGGATACTAATGAGCTGGAAGGCGGCGCTGATTTCGCTTTTCCGCAGGACGAAGAGAAGGCTGAACACTGGATCACGCTCGATAAAAAGGCTGGCACTGAGAGCTACACCGTAATCTACTCCCCGGTGCGATTGACCGCTCCGGCTTTTCTGGATAAAGAAGCAGGGCACGAGCTAACGGCGGCTGAGCAGAAAGAGCTTGAAGATTTCCGGGCGAAGTATAAGGCAAACGCGCCCGCATCAGACGTCCTCAACGGAGGTGGAACTGAACCGTTGGTTTCTGTCAAAGCGTCGCAGGCTGCGGCTCCGAGCGAGCCTGTCATCTTCGATGTCCGCATCGAGCATAAATAAAAGCGCTCGAACTTTCGAGCGGGTTAGCGTCAACCATTTCTCAAAGCTATTTAAGGAGTGTTTCAACCAATGCGTTTCAAAATATTCATTTCCCTTTTAGCGCTCACGCTCATGACAGGCGCTTCACTCGTTGCGCGCGCGCAGGATGAAGACGAGAACGTGCGCGGCTCATTCTTAACGACGCGCGTCACAACCAAATCCGGCTCCGGCAACGCGGCAAGTGCGCTCGTCTCCGCCAGCGCAAGCAACGTGGCGGGCCAGCCAAGCGCCACGAGCGGCAAGACAGGTAGCGGTAAGGCCGTCAGCAGTAGGAGCGGCAGCAGCAAAGCTAGACAGCCTACCGGCAGGACGAGCGCGGGCGTCCGCGTCAGCGCCAAAGGTTCTAACGGTAACGCGGGCGGCGCTGTTACGACCGACGCAAACCTGAACTCTTATCTCCCGACCTCGCTCGGTCTCGGCTACACGCTCTACAAGCGCGACTCGATGGGCAACGCCGTGCGGGTTGACCCGACGCAGGAGTTTTACGCGGGCGACCGGATACGCCTCTCGCTTGAAACGAACACGGACGGCTACCTCTACATCTTTCACACGGAAAACAATGGCGAGCCTGAGATGCTCTACCCTGATGCGCGTTTGGGGAAGGGCAACAACAAAATCGAGGCGCACGTTCCTTACGAAATTCCCTGGAACGAGCCGGGCGTGGAAAACTGGTTCAAGTTTGATGCCAACCCCGCCAACGAGCGTCTCTATATTGTCGTCACAAGGCAACCGCTGCCGGGCGTTCCCGTCAGTTCCGCACTGGTTGACTATTGCGGTCAGAACCGTTGTCCCTGGCAGCCGCCAGTGGGAGTGTGGGCGCAGGTGAGGGCCAGCGGGCAGGCAAAAGTCGGCGTGGTCAAGAGCGCGAAGTACGGCCAGAAACAATCGCAGCTTGAGCGCGAGGCGACTACCCGTGGTCTGGGCCTGGATCAGAGCGCGCCCGAACCGTCCATCATCCGCATGAACGCTTCGTCGAACACGGCGATTCTTGTCACGGCGGTTGATCTGATTCATAAGTAGGGACGACGATGAGCAATTGAATAACTCGAATCACTTCGTTGCTCTCTTGCGGCTCTGCCGCTTGGCTGTGCGGAAAGCCTGTGGCTTTCCGGCGACAGCCTTCATAATGTTTAGAGAGGCTACGCCTCGCGTCTGGCAAGGCGTAGCAGTGAGTTGCCCTTTCAATCACCAGTTCCGCGTATCGTCTCGGTCAGCCCTTTGGAGAACCCAATGAAGCCCAAATCGAAATCCCTTGTTTACCTCCTTTCTCTAGCCTTGATTTCAACAATCATTCCCGGCAATCCGATCATGGTTAGCGCATCTGCCGGAAATTCGACAACGAGCATCCCCGTTGAGCCAGCGGCGCAACAGGCAGTTCAGGCGGCGCAGGCGCTCAAGCAGGGTCGGATTCTTCTGAAGCGCGGCAAGGCTGATCTCGCGCTGGTGCAGCTTCAAAATGCGCTCAGCCAGTTCAAAGCAGCGGGCAATAGCAAAGGTGTCGCCGCCGCCAACGACGCGCTCGGCGATCTTTACGTCAGGCAGGGACAGTACAACGTTGCCCTACAATATTATCAGAGCGCGCACGACGCTTTCGGTGAAGCGGCGAGCAAGCAAGGCGCTCTCGAAACTACATTCGGGATGCCCGACAACGAATTCAATGCCAACCTGATGCTTGCCAAGATCGGCGACACGAATTTCCGCATGGGCAAAATCTCGGAAGCAAGCTCGGCCTACGGTCAGATGAAAGTTGAAAAACCCGACCCATCGAAACTTACTGGCGGGGTGAATGTGAAGAAAAGCGGCGGCGGAATTCTTGGCGGTGGTGGCGGTCTGCTGGGTAGAGTTACGGGCGGCGCTAGCGGCGCTGCGGGCGCAGCCGATACTGCTATGGGTGTTGCCGGAGCCATCAAGGGAGCCGTTGAGCTTTACCGTCAGAACATCATCTACTCTACTCACGAACTCGGAGTTGGCCGAATAGATTACTTCAATAATAGTCTCGACAGTTCAAAGAAGCATTTCGAGGATGCGCTCGCAACATCAGGGATGGCGATTATAGGTAAGTTCGGGCAGTCGCGCCGCGTGCGCGCCGCCGCACGCACAAGTCTCGGCGACATCGCGGTGCGTCAGAACAACGTGAAGGATGCGTTGAAGTTTTACGGCGACGCTGTTAAGGGAGCGCGCGAAGACAAGCGGCTTGATCTGATGTGGCCCGCGCAGCGTGGACTCGGAAAAGCGCGCTGGCTACAGGCCGCGCAGGAGAAAGACCCGAAGAAGGGACAGAAGGGTCGAGAAGACTCAATCGCTTCTTACCGTGAAGCTCTGCAAACTATCGAGACCATCCGGGAGGGTGGCCTGCGCGCCGACGAAGCACGCACGACCTTCCTTGCGACGACGAAAGATGTTTACGACGAGACTTCCAGCAACCTGGCAGAGATGGCGCTCCTCAGTTCGCCTGCGGCTGGCGCTCCGCTCGAAGGCCAGGCTCTAGCCTACGCCACAGAAGCCTTCAAGGTCGTCGAGCAGGGCCGCGCTCGCTCCTTGCTCGACATGCTCGGCGAATCAGGAGCGGACATCACCGAGGGCGTGCCCGCAGACCTGCTCAAACGCAAGCAGGATAATCTGGACCGCCAGCAAGAGATAGCGCAGCAACTCACAGGCGTCACGCCTGTCGCCGAAGGTGAGCCGAAGCCTGATACAGGCAAACTAGAAGCAGAGCTTGAAACGCTCTCGACCGATTACGACAACATCGAAAATCAGATTCGCGCCGCGAGTCCGAAGTACGCCTCGCTCACCGCGCCGCAGCCTTTAACGCTCGCTGAAGTCCAGCAGAAAGTTCTAGACGACAAGACAGCCCTGCTCGAATACAGCTTAGGCGACGAGCGTTCGTACTTGTGGGCCGTGACGCAGACGAGCGTCGCGCTCTTCAAGCTCCCAGCGCGTTCGGCTGTCGCACAGCAGGCGCAAGACCTGCGCGCTGCGCTCATCCCGCCAAAGCTCCAGCGCCGCATCGTCGGGATAGACGTGGCCGACGCGCAACGTGGGCTAGGTTTGAGCAGCGACCCTGCGGCTTTGAGTGGCGTGGCGGCTCAGTTTGCGACCGCTTCCAATGCTCTCTACAAAACGGCTGTCGAGCCTGCCGCCCAAATCGTCGGTGACAGGCGGCTGCTCGTCGTCGCTGATGGCGCGCTCAATTACGTTCCTTTTGAATCGTTCGTCACAGCCGCTACCGGGACGGACTACTCGACCTTGCCTTATCTCGTCAAGACTAACGAAGTGGTCTATGCGCCGTCGGCCTCGGTCGTCGCCGTCATTCGCCAGGGGGCGACAAAGCCCACTGGAAAGAATCTGCTGCTGGTCGCCGATCCGGTCTTCAATGCGAGCGACCCGCGCGCTAAAGGCGCAACAGCGGGAGGCCAATCTTCAGCCGACACACGCGGCCTCAGTTTATCGAGCGCGGTGACGGATGTAGCGGGAGCGCCCGCAAGTGGGCCGACGCCTGCCGGTGGTTTGCAGCTTCTACGTCTGAACGGCACGCGCACAGAGGCCGAACAGATTGCCCGTTTGACGCGCGCCAGCGGCGGGCAAGCCGACGTGTGGCTCGATCTGGATGCGAACGAAGCGAACATGACGACGCGCGACATCAAGAAGTATCGCGTCATACACATTGCGACTCATGGGCTGCTCAATGCAGAGCGTCCGCAGTTCACAGGCATTGTGCTCTCGCTGGTTGGCAACAAGAGCGGCGACGGATTCCTGCGCACGGATGAAGTTTTCAATCTTAATCTGGGCGGATCGCTCGTCATGCTCTCAGCCTGCGAGACAGGCTTGGGCAAGGAGAAGCGCGGCGAGGGCGTCATTGGTCTCACGCGCGCTTTCATGTACGCAGGCGCGCCTACGGTCGGAGTCTCCCTCTGGTCGGTCGCAGACAAATCAACCGCCGACCTGATGACGGACTTCTACAAACGCCTGCTCGCCACACCCGATGCTTCGCCCACTGCTTCAATGCGCGCCGCGCAAGTTGCCATGATCGCAGGCAAGAAATACAGCGCGCCGTTTTACTGGGCCCCGTTTGTCCTCGTCGGCGAGTGGCGTTGAAAGGTGACATGGATGCTCTTACCTATAATCACTCTACGCGCTAATAATTTGATTGAAAAAGGAGAAACGAAATGCGAAGGAATAGATTGTATCTAGCTCTCGGCCTGGGGATGATTCTTATCACAGCGTCGGCTTGTAGCTTTACCACCGCCCACATCAGCAGCTTCAAGCTCAGCAAGGATAAAGAAGGAACCGCCGAAGCAAATACATTCGCGCCCGGCGATTCTATCTACGCTCTGGCAACCGTCTCCAACGTTCCAAGCAAAGTCACACTAAAATTCCAGCTCATCACAGAAAAGGTGCAAGGGCAACCTGAAAACAAGCCGGTCAGCAAATTCGACACATCGGTTGACCTGCCGAGCAGCGGCGTGGGAACTTACTCTTTAACGCCTCCACCCGCAGGCTGGCCTTCGGGCAACTACAGAATAGAAGTCAGCATGCTGATTGAAAGCGGCGAGCAGAAAGACCACAAGACCGCCACCTTCACTATACCCGACAGGTGATGGCAGCATTTCTGACCAAACTTAAAACGTCTGGTCGCCGGACATCAACGAAATCCCGCCCACAGCACTGAAGGTTTGTCGTTAATCCTCTCAGTAGGCTAATATCAATCTCAGAAACCCCCTGGCTGAATTCTGTATACATAGGTCGCTTTTATGGGAAACCAGTTTACACAGATCACCGATACGGCAGACCTGGATCAACTTGTGGAGCGCTCGCGCAAGACGCCCGTCATTCTGTTCAAGCACAGCACGACGTGCCCGATCAGCAGCGCAGCTTACAAGCAGATGTCTAAGGTCGCCGCCGCAGAAGTCTCGCTCGTTGTCGTCCAGAGCGCACGCGATGTGTCAAAAGAGATAGCGTCCCGCACAGGCATCGAGCATGAATCGCCTCAAGCAATCGTGCTCAGAAACGGCGAGCCTGTCTGGTCTGCATCGCATTTCGATATTACAGCCAGCGCGGTCGAGCAGGCCGTGCGCGAGCATTTGAATGAGTAAGCCTCTTTTATCTTGTTAGTCTATTGCTCAGAACTGTGCGCTCAAATCTGATAGATGAATGACGCTATGGAAAGACGCGGGCCGAGCGTCGAGCCGCGCGAGATCATGCAAGAGGGCGCTGCTGGCCTGCGTATCACCTGGGCCGACGGGCGCGTATGTCTTTACGATGCGCCCCAACTGCGGCGCGTCTGCCCATGCGCTCAGTGCGTCAATGAGTGGACAGGGCAGAGAGTCTTACAACCTGAAGCTGTCTCAGAGGAGCTTAAGATTGAGGACATCTCGATAGTCGGGCGCTATGCGCTCAGCTTCCGCTGGAGCGACGGCCACGAAACAGGCATCTACAGTTTCCGTTATTTGCGCGAGCGATGTGAGGAGAGGCAGGAGTAGGCAGTGGGCAGTAGGCAGTTGGCAGTAAGGAAAAAGCGATCTTCTGCCTTCCTGCTTTTGCTTTTAACTGCCAATTGCCAACAGCTAACTGCCTACTGCCCACTGTTATGAATTCCATTCTGGTTATAGAAGATGACGAGGTAGCGCGCGAGTTGATGCGTATGGCGCTTGAGCGTCGCGGCTACAAGGTCGTCGTGGCCGAAGATGGCATAGAGGGTTATGAAAAGGCTGTCAGCATGCGCCCCGACCTGATCGTCACAGATATAAAAATGCCTGCGGCAGACGGCGTGCATCTTGTCCGCCGTGTGCGCGACACGTTGGAGCTTGCTGAAACTCCGATTCTCGTGACGACCGGGTTCGGCAGTGGCAGCGCCACCTTCGCTCTCGCGCAGGGAGCAACCGCATACGAGCCGAAGCCGATTGACCCCGAAAGCTTCCTGGCGACCGTGAAGAGATTGATGAATAAGGGTGAGGGATGAACGGGACGGAATTGATTGGTTGGTGCAGCTCTTTTATCCTGGTGCTGACCATCGCCAAGCAGGTTTACAAGCAGTGGCAGGAGGGGACGAGCGAGGGAGTCTCGAAGTGGCTGTTCATCGGACAGATGTCTGCTTCGCTGGGTTTCAGTATTTATAGCTGGCTCGTCAACAACTGGGTGTTCGTCGTAACTAATTTAGTGATGCTCTTGAGCGGCCTGGTCGGACTCGGCATCGTGCTGCATCACAGAAAGCGCGAGCGGCAAACTCAAAGTTGAGCGCGCGTGAAAGGAAGAGTTGAGTTCAGTTTCATCTTCTGAACTCTGAATTATTGATTATGAACGAGAAAGATTTCTTCGACGAAAAACAGGAAACGAAGCGCGCTAGCTTCAGTTGCCCGCATTGCCGCGAGCGCGCCGACTACGATGTGCGTTGGCTCAAGCGGACTAAGAAAAGGGCGCTGCCACGCGGGGCAAACGAGCAGGATCGAGCGCGTTTTGCGAAATCGCGCGACTACATGGTGAGGATTGATGACATGCTGGCCTGCGCGCGTTGCCGCAAACGCTTCGACATTCCCAATTCGCAATCGGTCGTCTTCATCTGAGGGGAGAAAAGATTATGGAAGAGTTGGTCAAAAGAGTTTCAGAGAGAACGGGACTTTCGGAAGATAAAGCCAAGACAGCGATTGATACGGTCGTCGGCTTCCTCAAAGAACGACTGCCCGCGCCAATCGCCAATCATGTTGATACGGCGCTCACGCAAGCCGGAGGCACAATCGTAGACAAAGCCAGCGACTTGATCGGCGGTCTTGGGGGCATGTTCGGGAATAAGTAAAAAGGGCAAAAGGTAAAAGGCAAAAGGGAAGAAGCGTGTGTTTTTGGTCTTCCCTTTTGCCTTTTACTTTTTATCTGGTAGCAACCATCCTTCGTGCAGTACAATCCTATGCAAACCAGGCGGCGGCACACTCCAGAGTGCCTGACCGTCCCAATCTCTAGATTGCAGCACGAATGAAAACCCGGCCTCTGAGGAGTTTTGCCTTTATTGCGGCAACGGCTCTAAGCCTCTTGCTCGTTGCGCCCGTCTGTGCGCTTGAGGCCAGGGAACAGTGGACGGGCGTTCAATCAAAAAACTTCCTTCTCGTCGGCAATGCCGTTGAGCGCGACATACGCAAGGTGGCGGCGCGGCTCGAACAGTTTCGCGAAGCCTTCATGCGCCTGCTTTCGGTAGACCACTTCGATGCAAGCGTGCCGATGACCGTGATGGTCTTCAAGACGGACGAGTCTTACAGGCCGTTTGAGCCGCTCTATCAAGGGCAACCCGCAGGAGTCGCGGGCTTCTTCCTATCCAGCCAGGACGTTGACTACATCACGTTCTCCGCTGACCGCAAGCACGTTCGTGATGTTGATGCGCTCGCCTACCACGAATACGTACACGTGCTCGTCAGGAACAGCTTTCGCAACGCGCCGCCCTGGTTCAACGAGGGTCTGGCGGAATACTACAGCACGTTTGAACTCTCTGACGGCAACAAGCGCGTGACGCTCGGCAAGCCCATCGGCAACCGCGTCCAAACCTTGCGTGAGCGTGAACTGCTTCCCGTTGAGACGCTGTTCAGCGTAGATTCTGACTCCGCTTATTACAACGAGCCGGACAAACGCAAGCTCTTTTATGCTGAGTCGTGGGCGCTGGTTCATTACCTTCTGAGCGGCCCGCGCCGCCCACAGCTTTCAACCTACCTGGAACTGCTGGGCAAAGGAATGGCTGTCGAGGATGCCTTCCAGAAAGCCTTTGAGACAAACTTCGCTGGGATGGATAATGAGATACGGCAATACATTCGCCTCAACAACTATCCGCAGCAGAGAGTCACTTTCGATCAGGGCGTAGAGTTCGATACGCTGATGCAAAGCTCCGCGCTGACGGAGGCCGAGGCGCAGTTCTATCTGGGCGATCTGCTCCTGCACACCAACCGGCTCGAAGCGGCAGAGGCTTATCTTCAAAAAGCTGTCGCGCTGGATGAAAACCTGGCTGCGGCGCAAGCCTCCCTCGGCGTGCTGCGTATGCGACAGAACCGCTTTGACGAAGCAACGCAGCATCTCGAACGCGCCAGCGCCAAATCCGAGAGCTACCTGGTTCACTACTATTACGCCTACGTGCTCAGCCACGAAGGGATAAGCACGGACAATTCCATAGCAGGTTACTACGACGCTGAGAAAGCTCGCCTGATGCGCGCCGAGTTGAAGAAGGCGATTGATCTGGCTCCGAAATTCGCCGAAGCTTACCGCCTGCTGGCTTTCATCAATCTGGTGTCAGACGAGTATCTGGAAGAATCAATCGCGCTGCTCGAAAAGGCGATTGATCTTTCACCCAGAAGACAGGAGTTCTCGCTGCTGCTGGCCCAAGTCCACTTGCGGCGCGATGAGTTTGATACCGCGCGCGGGGTTCTGAACGCACTGATTCAAAGTAGCGCCAACGCGCAAATACACGCGCGAGCGCAGACGCTGCTTGAGAGCATTGCGGCAAGAGAGACATACGTTGCGCGCATCAAAGCCATGAACGAAGAGGCGCTCAAAGAGGAAACACCGCCAGGCGTCGTTCAGCCATGCGATGCGCCGCAGCCTGGGCCGCAATTGAAGAAACTGCGTTTTGAAGGCGAGCAGGTTTGCGGGCTGCTTGTTCAGGTCGAATGCGCTGATGATGGTGTCATGCTTTTCATCGAAGCTGGCACACGTACTCTGAAACTACACAGCGACCGTCTCAATCGAATCAGATTCGTCACCTACACGGCGGAAGTCAAAGGGCAGGTCGCGTGCGGCCTGCGCGTCCCGGCCAACCCGGTTCTCGTCACATTCCGCCCCACAAAGACTGAAGGACAAATTGACGGCGAGGTAATCGCCGTCGAGTTTGTGCCGAGAGACTGGAGCGCGAATCATTGAAAGCAGTGACGAGTGACAAGTGACGAGTGACGAGCAAGAGTGTTTTCAACTCGTCACTCGTCACTTGTCACTCGTCACTGCTTTACACAGCATCGTAACGTTTCAATTTCCGGTAGAGTGTTGAAAGGTCAATGCCGAGGATGTTGGCGGCGCGGGCTTTGTCCTGGTTGACGGAGGCCAGCGTCTCGAAGATGTGGCGGCGCTCAACTTCTTCGAGGGTGGGGCGCAGGCCGTCAGGGTCGCGCGTTGTCGTGTGGCCTCCGGCTGCGTCGCGCACACGCGGCGGCAGGCTGTCCAGATCAATCTCGTCGTTGCTCAATGTGAAAGCGCGCTCGATAGCATTCTGTAGCTCGCGGACGTTGCCGGGCCAGGAATAGTTGATGAAGGCAGACATGGCTTCGGGCGCGACTGCTTTCTCTACGCGCTGTTGCTCGTGCGCCGTTCTTGTGATGAAGCTGCGCGCGAGGAGCGGGATGTCTTCGCGCCGCTCGCGCAGGGGCGGCAGGTAAATCTCGATCACGTTGAGGCGGTAGAACAAGTCCTCTCTGAAACGCCCCTCGGAAACTTCCTTCTCCAAATCACGGTTCGTCGCGCAGATGATGCGCGCGTCAAACGAAACGGCATTGCTTGAGCCGACGGGCGTCACCTCGTGTTCCTGCACGGCGCGGAGCAGGAGCACCTGCATCGCAGAGGAAATTTCGCCGATTTCGTCCAGAAAGACTGTGCCGCCTTCAGCCGTGCGAAACAGGCCGAGCTTGTTCGTCACCGCGCCTGTGAATGCGCCCTTTGTGTGGCCGAAGAGTTCGGATTCGAGCAGCGTTTCGGGAATCGCGCCGCAGTTGACGGCGACGAAGGGGCGCGTCGAGCGAGGGCTGTTGTGATGAATGGCACGCGCGATCAACTCCTTGCCCGTGCCGGATTCACCCTGTATCAAAATGTTGGTGTTTGTTCCTGCCACCTTTTCGACGAGACGAAAGACGGCTTGCAAGGCTTCAGACGTGCCGATGATTTCGGAGAAACTGTAGCGACGATCAAGCTCGCGGCGCAAAGCGCGGTTCTCGCGGAAAAGCTCACGCTGGCGCAAGGCATTCTTGACCGATTGCAGCAGGTCTTCGTTGACGAAAGGCTTGGTGATGTAATCGTAAGCGCCTTTGCGTAGAGCCGCGACCGCCGAATCAACTGACGAGTACGCCGTCATCACAATGACCAGAGCCTCCGCATCAATGCTCTTGAGATGATCCAGGAGCGCGAGGCCATCCATGCCGGTCATGCGTATGTCTGTGAGCGTGACGGCGATGTCTTCGGCAGCGAAACGCTCAAGCGCCTCCTCTGCGTTGGCTACTGCGACGACCCTGTAACCGGCATCTTCCAGCAGGCGCGTCAGGATAGCGCGCATCAGGTCTTCGTCTTCTGCGATTAGGATAAGCGGTGATGTGTTCATGATTGAAGCCTGGAGTCTGGGGTCTGGAGTCCGGGTTCAGAGGCCGGAGAGCTGTTTGTCTTTGACTCCAGACTCCAGACTCCAGACTCTTGACTCGCCGGAAGTATGACGCGCACACATGTGCCGCGCCCGTTGTTTGGCGAAATCTCAATCCGCCCGTCATGGGAGGTGAGGATGCCGTAACAGACGGCAAGCCCCAGGCCCGTGCCTGTACCTCCGGGCTTGGTCGTAAAGAACGGGTCGAAGATATGTGTGCGATGTTCCGGTGCGATGCCTGTGCCCGTGTCGCTGATCTCGATGACGACTTCTGCGGCGCGCTCCTCGTATCGTGTGCGGATGATGACATCGCCGCCATCCGGCATCGCGTCGCGCGCGTTAAGAAGAAGGTTGAGAATGACCTGTTGCAACTGGTTCGCATCGGCAAGGACTAGAGGCAGGGGTGTAGCTGAGTGAATCGAAATGTTGAGGCGCTGAAAAGCCTTGTCGAAGTTTGCCAGGTGCAGGCAGGCTTCGATGACCCGTTTGATGTCGAGCGGAGCGCGCTCTGGCGGACGTATGCGCGCGAAGTCCATCATCTCGCGCAAGACCTGTGTGATGCGCGCAATCTGTGTGGAGATGAGACGAAGCATCTCGCTCGTCTCTTTGTCTTCGGCGTGGCGCGTTTGCAAAATCTGTATGAGCGATGAGATTGAAGCCAGCGGATTGTTGACCTCATGCGCGACTCCGGCGGCGAGTGTTCCGGCTGCGGCCAGCTTTTCGGTGCGAATCAGTTGCTCGTTAAGCTCGCGCAGGTGCTCTATGTCTGCGGCCATCTTGCGGCTCATTTCGTTGAAAGATGAGGCGAGCAGACCCATCTCGTCGTTGCTGCGAAGCGCGACCTGTGCGCCGTAAGCTCCTCCAGCGACCTCTACAGCCGCTTCGGTCAGGCGTCTGACAGGACGCGAGATTGTGCGGATAATGAGCGCGACGAGAATCAGGTTCGGCACGAGCGCCGTCACGACGCTGAAGACCAGATAACGACGCCAGGCATCCACATTCGGCCCCACGCTAAAGCTCCACCAGACAATCGGAATTTGCAGAAAGAGAAAACTGAGAATGGCGACCACTGCAATCGAGAGCGCAACTTTGTAGGCGATGGGGAAGAGGCGAAACTGATCCAGGGCGGACTGGAGCGAGAAGAGCTTGAAGTTTGAGATGGCGTAAGCGAAGACAAGCACGCCGGGCACGACGAAGATCGAGCCGACTTTCAAAAACGTGTAAATCTTAAAGAGCGGGAGCAGGTTGTTGGCGAGCATGTTGAGCGAGACTGTGATGATGAGCGCCCAGAGGATCGCGCCGAGTTGTTTGCCCCACAAGCCGCTGCGATAGCGCCGGTACTTAGTGTAAAGAAGGTAAAAACCGTAGGCCATCACGCCGTATGCGTAAAGGCCGAAGGCGTAGGCGAGCGGCGTGAGTGTAATCTTAAACTCCAAGCCAGCGAAGCCGACATCCTCCCACATCCACCCGGCGAGCACAGCCGGAATCAAGACCGCGCCCGGCGCAAAGATAGTGGCGACGCGCTTCCAGGGCACAGGCTTGTCGTCAGGGAAGACACAAGCGAAGACGACCAAAGTGTATTGCAGAAAGAGCGAGATGATGAAACTCGCCGACGCCCACCAGGAGGCTGAACCCCCGCGCATATAAAAACCCCAGAGCGCAATATCCTTGATTGTCCATAAAGCCAGGCAAGCGACGAAGGCCGCGAACGTCTGGTGCGAGCGGCTGCGAGGCGCGGCGACTACGACGTAGAAGCCGAGCAGCACAATCAGGAAAAGCGACAGAAGGAGAAGCGCGAGAAGCATGGAACAGTGGTCGGTGGTCAGTGAACAGCAAAAACAGCCCGTCGCTTGTTTTTAACTGACCACTGACCACTTCATAATTTGAGAATGAGCACGGTGATAATCATCACGACTCCGCATGCAAGCGGCCAGAAATGGCGCGCATCAATCATACCACCGCGCGCGAGTAAGCGGTGAAGGGGCATGAACAATCCAAACGCCAACGCGCCCACTGGAATTGCACAAATGGCTCCGAACAAGGCTCCGATACCAAAAGCAACGACGCCGCCCAGAGCGCCTGTTCCTGCTCCCCAGATAAATCCAATCATCACTGCCTCGATGAGCATCAGAATCCGGGAATCACGCTCAACCGCCATCACTATTCGACTCAGCTTTGAACCCAGGTATGCGCCTGCCAAACAGCAGGCCACATTCATGAATAGAAGAAGCCAGCCCTGTCGAGAAAAAAAGTGGTTTGACGCGCCGCTGAAGAGCTTGAAAAAGATGGCGGCTGGCGGGAACAGGCCGAGCAGCATGCCGAAGAGCGCGAAGGCTCGCCGCGTCGAAATCGGATGGCGCATCATGAGCATCTCTTCCTCTTCAAGTGCGTCGCGGAAGTGATGCTGGCGATTGGCCTCCATCTGGTTCGCTTGAAGCAGCCAGTTCAACCTTGATTCAACGGTTTCGTCTGCGACAGGCCGGTGAAGGCCAAACGGGGTGCGTGTGCCACGCATGATTCTTCCTCCTTCGGAGCGTGTTCGCTTCGTTCCTTCAAGTTGAGAGCTAAAAGACGGCGCAGTTGCCCGCATTCGGCGTCGAGCAGGCGGGTGACGCTCATGGCCGCGTCTTCGTCCTCAAGTAGCGAGAGAAGCTCAAGGGCGTGTCCGTAAAACTTCAGGGTCGCAACGCTCATCTGGTGTGCTGTGATGAAGCTCATGCGCGAAGCTGCGTTGCCTGCGATCTCGCGGATTTCAGCGAGGGCATGTAAGAACTCAATGCGTGCGCGAGCCTGATGAGCGGTCAGGCGAGCGGCATTGCTCCTTTGAATGCAGCGGCCAGCAGTCAGCAGATCATCGCCCTTGCGCCCAGCAATTCGGTACAGCTCCATTTCACGCTCGCTCGGAGGCGCGTCCAGATCAATCTCTGCCGCAGCCAGGGTCAACCCGGAATATTTTTCAACGCACTCACGAAAGGCGCGAGATGCTTGCTCAATCTCCTGGCTCTCCCTCCCGGATGCTTTTTGCTCCAGCTCGCTAATTCCATACAGCGACTCAAGCAGCCTGCGCCGGGCTTGCTCTACCTTGTCGGCAGAAGGCGGGTTTACTCCAACGCCGCTCGCCCTGGCCGCATCGCTCGCGTCAAACTTTTGATGAGCAGCGAGAATTCGAGTCGCCATGAAGGGCCAGAGGATTGTGGCGCGAGCTACCCTAAGGAGCGTCTCTGCGAATCCCTGATCGTTTCGCTTACGTAGAAAATTGTTGACGCCGAAGGATGCTCCGACGGCTAGATAAATCGTGATGGTTTGGCTCAACAGCATGGCAGCAAGGCTCAGGGCAATGCATGTGCCAACGTTGACGCAAGGCAAAGGCTTTCTGGTAGGAGCGTGTAATTGCTGAACAATCTTAAAGCTTTATGGTGTTAATGCGCTCAGGCTGAAGAGTGAGTCCAGGGTTGTGCCGGTCGCGCTGGCTAGGCAAAGTGCAGGAATGAATCAAGGGCTTTGGCAATCTGCAAAGTTTCAAGCGATTGGTTTCAGTGTGGATTAACTGATGCTCGTCTGCTTGAAATAATACGCGCCTCGATGCCAATGTACGCAATAAAGCCACAGTAGCGGTTAACGGATGCCAGCTTGCATCTACACTTCCTGATAAAACCTTTCGCCAAAAACCTCAGCACGGGCGTCTAAACTAATGTCTGGAGCGAATAATTCAGCTTTAATTCAGATGTGAAAGATTGTGGCCTTGCGTTTGCAAGAAAGTCAGCGCGTCAGCGTTCAAGCGAATAATAATTGAACTCTGAGGATGAAAATTCGTTAAAGAGATAGCACAAGCAACAATACAAGAAGAGAGTACCAGGGCATCATGACTAAGAAAACCCCTATCAAAATCATCAAGCGCGACGAGCGCAACCGGCAGGAAAATGCTGCTGAACAGCCACAGGCCGTGAGAAAAACGGCGCAGGAAACCGCGCGTGATATGGTCGGAACCGTCACCAACTGGGTAACAGAGTTTCAGCAGAAACGTCGCACAGAGACTACGCGCGCGTTTCAAACGCTTTTCCCTGACCCGACGCGACCGAACGAGGCTTAACACTTTTTACGCCAGCCGGAGCACACCGGCTGCACCATTTCGCAGCGGCATCAACTAAAACGGGCAAGGGGCGGGCATATAAAAGGGCGATCCTTCAAGGGGTCGCCCTTTTAGCGTCTGCGAGTGTTGACATGTATGCGCCGTCGAAATAGCATCGCGCAAATTCAAGCGGGAAAGAGATGAACCAAGATAATGGATTCAGTAGATATAGCTACGAACAAACCCGCCCAGGCATTCATCGCTAAAGCCAGATCGCTGCTCGGCGAAGAGTACCTGCCGAAGATAGAACGCTGCCTTGAAAGATTGAGCGACGATGAGGTCTGGTGGCGCGCGAATGAGGAATCCAACAGCATCGGAAATCTGCTCCTGCATCTGGCGGGCAACGCGCGGCAGTGGATTGTCTGCGGCATCGGCGGCGCAGATGACCAGCGGATGCGCCAGCAAGAGTTCGATGAGCGATCCATTGTCACACACAACGAGTTGCTGGCGAGAATCAAGGGAACGCTCGCCGAAGTTGATAGCGTGCTCGCGGATTTCGATGTCTCAAGAATCTTAGAGCAACGACAGATTCAGGGCTGCGAGGTAACAGTGCTCGACGCCATCTTCCACGTCGTCGAACATTTCGCCGTGCATACGGGCCAGATTATTCTACTGACGAAGATGCTCAAGGGCGTGGACATGAAGTTCTACGACTTCTCCGGCGATGCGCCCGCGCCAGGCTGGACTAAAAGTCTGGAGTCTGGAGTCTGGAGTCTGGAGTCAAAGACAAAAACAGATTGCTTTTAACCCCGGACTCCAGACTTCAGACTCCAGACTCCAGACTGTTAATAAAAATCCCGCTTCCTGTAAATTTTAACTTTTCAATCAAGCATGTTCGTGCTTAATATAGGCGCGGCCTTAAATATTCGTTGTGGTTGCCGATTCGACCCTTGAAGTTGAAGAGCCAAAGGACTGCTCATTTGGTCGAAGCGTGGCTGCCGCAAAAGAACCCGCCGGAGGAGGTAAAGTTAATGACTTATGTTGTCGCGGAGCCATGCGTGAACTGCCGTTATACAGACTGCGCTCTGGTTTGCCCTGTGGAGGCTTTTCACCTGGACGACGATATGCTGGTAATTCATCCTGAGACCTGCATTGACTGCGATGCGTGCGTGCCTGAATGCCCCGTCGAAGCAATTTTCGCCGAAGATAAAGTGCCGGAGCAATGGACGCACTTCACGCAGATGAATGCCGATAAGGCTCTGAGCGGATTGCCGACCATCAGCTTAAAGCTCGATCCGCTGTGTTGATTAAATGAAGCTCTCAACAGGCGCGCTCCTGAGCTTAATACGTTTTTTATCTGAGCGCGAAAATTAGGAAGGCCGCTTTCCGAAGAGGGAAAGCGGCCTTAATTTTATTTCCAGGAACATTTCTTTCAGCTTACCATTCGTAAACGCGCCCGGCTTCCATGACATCAAGCTTAGGAATGGCGAGCGCCTTGAGTTCGCTGATGACCGTCTCGCGGTATGCGGGCTTGAGATGGACAGTCAGAATATCCAGGCCGCTGTGCTTGAGCTTCTGTAGCTCGCGGCTTAAGGATTCGGGCGTGAAGTGGCGCGAATCTTCTGCGAGCTTTGCCATCGAATTTGGAAACGAGGCTTCTATTAAAAGGGCGTCAATCCGTTGAGCCTTGTTGACGAGCGTCCAGAAATCCTCTGTCTCAGCCGTGTCCGAGCTAAACGCAACAGTTGTTTTGCCGTCTGAGATGACCATGCCGACGGTTGGAACGATGTGGTTGACGTTGACGGCTGTGACTCTCAGATGCGCGACATTGAATTCAACACCCGTGCTGAAAGGCACGTACTCCATGACCGGCCCGAACTCGTTACGCAGCTCAGAGAAGCGCGGGTAGACAGTCCAGTTGAAGACATCGCGTTCGAGCAATTCGATGACTTCATGGGTTGCGTGAATGCGAATCGGAGTTTTCAGAAAGCCGAACAGGTCGTCAATGTAAATCGGTAAGCTGGCGATATGATCCATGTGCGGGTGCGTGACGATAATGTCGCGCACGGTGTTATGTTGCTCGTCAGAGAGGGCGATGGCGATGCTTCCGGCGTCAAGCGCCACGCGGTCGTCAATCAGGTAACAGGTCAGGCGCTGCTCCTGTGTGGCGCGGCCCTCTTTGTCGAGCGAGCTTGGTAAAAGTTGAATCTTCAAAAGTCAGTCGAGTCCAAGTTGGTTATACTCCGAGAACGGCGTCAGTATAAGCTATCAGGACGAAAGCGCGCGAGAGCAAATTAGCGCGGTTCAAGCAATTTTAGAACGGCCCCAATTGCCTGCGTAGCTCGAAGAGATGCTGGACGTAAGCCATTTCACGTTCATAATCGGTGCGCGGGTCCGTCATAATCCCGCGCCGCACACGGCTGCGATGGAAAGCAAGCTCGCTCGCCGTCTGGTTGAACTTCATGCGTGTGCGCCACAGGCGAAAGCCACCGCCTTTGAGAGCACGAAACGATGCGCCCATCCGCCCGCGAATAGCGCACAGCCTGTAATATTCATCAAGCGAGAATAGCCCTTGCTGGCAGTCGTACCAGAGATGCTCGCGCACAATTTGCCCCTCACGGCGCAGAGCGAAGATGATGGAAACTATCGCCCCTGTGAAGATGGGCAACATGACCAAGCCATAGACTAGAAAGAAGACGCTCGCGCCGGAAAGTGCCGAGCGATTCCATGTGAAATGGAGAAGCATCGCCGCCAGCAGCCCAAGAATCGGTGTGAAGACTTTGATCGCTTTATTCGTTGATTGCCGCGCCAGCCCCAACCCGATGCCTGTCATGCTCGTAAAGAGCGGGTGAGCGAAGGGCGAGATCGCGCCGCGCAGGATGAAAAGTCCCGTCAGGTTATTTCCCCCCACGAGGGCCGCCTCGCCGTAATACTTGAAGTTCTCAGTCATAGCGAAACCGAGTCCGACCATTCCGGCATAGACGATGCCGTCAATAACGCCGTCAAACTCGTCCTTCTTCCACCAGAAGAGGATGAAGAGAACCATCCCTTTCGAGAACTCTTCAACGATTGGCGCGGAAACGACCATCCCGTAATACGAGTAAAACCTGCCGCTGATGGGGTCTTGAGTCAGCGGGAGAGCGTTAGCGATTGTCGAGTTGATGATGATTGCCATGAAGGCGGCAAACGTCGCTCCCCAGAAGAAAGCCATCGCCAGCATCCACAGCGGCTCGGACTCGTAGCGATCAATCCAGAGGATGAGCAGGACATAGATGGGAAGGGGCAGCGTGGCAAACAGAACGCCGATCATCAATGCGGAGGGGCCGGTCTGGTAGCCGATCATGTAGAGCGTGAGAAAGCCTGCCAGCAGAGCGAAGAAGATTGCGATGACTGCAAGCACCCACTTGATAGCACGGCTATTGCCTGTTGGCCTGACAATGTAACCCTGCTGCGGGAACGGGCCACCGAAGTTTCTCATACGTCTCTAATGTCAGTTTCTGAAATTCGCTCTAAACTTAAAGCGACTGTCAAATTACCTTAAAGGCAAAAAGAATGACGAAAAGCAGGACAAGGATGACAACTACGCTGATGCCGAAAATAAGATAGCCTTTGTTACTACTTTTTGCCGCAGGCAAGGGAACAGGCGGAGCCTGTGGATAGTTATAACCTGCGACCGGCGGCTGTTGCTGCACAGGAGCGGGCGTAGGAATCGGTTCAGGCGTTCTCGATTCTGCCGGTTTAGGTTCTTGCTTCTTCACGGGAGGCGCTAACATCTGCCTGTATTTTTCGGGGTCGTCGCGGATAGTCGCCATCATCTCGTTGCTAAACGAGTGGGCGCGGTTGGGCGTCTCTTCCGGCTCCATAGGCTCGCTGCAATTCGGACAAAAAGCTTTCTCCGCCGGGACGAAGGTTCCGCAGTGCTGGCACTTGTTCATTTCAGGCACGCTTAAAAACTCCTTTTGCTTCGCAAGTAAATTCACGCTATATGAAAGCCGCGACCAAGTATAGCCATAACTTCGCTTTTACTTCTAGCGTAATTTGCCACGCCCGATTCTTTTCAACGGGCGCATGTTTGCGCTCGTCCGCCGTCAATCGAATAGGTTGCGCCCGTAATCCATGAAGCGCGTTCTGAAGCGAGATAGAGAATCAATTCCGCCACCTCGCTGGCCTGGCCGACGCGCCCAATCGGGTGAGTCGTTTTTGAATGCTCAAGGAACGCGGCGTAATCCTTCTCGCTCATTCCGCCGCGCTTGTGTATCTCTGTGACGACCACGCCAGGGTTGACCGCGTTGACTCGCACGCCGCGCGGCGCGAGTTCGAGCGCGGAGCAGCGCGTCAGTTGATCCAGCCCGGCTTTGGAAACGCAGTAGGCGAGCACGCCGGGAAAAGAGCGCAGGCCGGTGACACTCGACACGTTGACTATGTTGCCGCGTCGCTCGATCAGGGACGGCACGGCCTGTTGCATCAGATTGAAGACGGCGCGCAGGTTCACATTCATCATCGCATCCCACGCTGTAATCTGCGTGTTTTCGATTGTCCCTGATTCGATGTGCCCCGCCGCATTGACGAGCACATCGAGGCCGCCGAAGCGTTCCACTGCCTGCTGAATGATGCGGCGACCGATAGGCTGAACAGTTACGTCGGCGCGGATGGTTAAAGCCTCCGTCCCTCTGTCCTGAATCTCGCTGGCAACATTTTTGAGAGTCTGTGCGTTTCGCCCGACAGCCACGACAGATGCTCCGGCCTCCGCGAAGCGCAGCGCCGTTGCGCGTCCAATGCCGGACGTAGCACCCGTCACAATCGCAACTTTCCCGATTAATTCTTTCTCCATCTCAACTCCTTTTCGATTCTTTCAACGCCGGACAAATTATTACAGACGAATGCCAGAGCGTACCATAGGCCGATGCGCCGCAAATCAAATAATAAAAAAGCTCCTTAAGCTTGTATCACGATTTCTCGCACGAGACGCCATATTGACAGATGAGGGCGAAAAATCAGACTATGATGTTCCTTGTTCCGCGCCCCGTTCGACCCGGAGAAAATCGTCTTGCGTAGTGATTCATTCGATCAGGCATTTGCCAGAAGAGCGCGCATGCGCCGGACAACAGCCGCTGCTACGGCGCGCAACCGCACGCCGCGTGCGCGTATGCCGTCCACTTCAGGATACATAGTAGCAGCGGGAGCAGCCGCCGCCGCGCTCTTCTTCACGCTCTGGTGGATGCTTCATAACGGCGGGGACGACGCGCCGTGGGTTCCGGCAGGGCTGGCGGCAAGCGTCGTTATGCTGGTTGCCGTCGCAGCGCGTGAAGTGGTCATGCGCCGCGCATGGACGCGCTATATCCTTGAGCATGACCGGCGGGAGCAAGCGAAAAGTGAGGCGAGCCTGCGTGATAGCAGCAGCGGCAGCGGCAGGAGCAGGGCAATGGATTCTCACACAGCCTCGCTGCGTGCTATTAAGAGGCAGTGTGCGGAGGCGGACGCCCCCGGAGCTTTACCGGAAGCGCACCTCGAAGCCTATCTTTCGTGCCAGGAGTATCTGGATAACGCTGGAGAATCTTTGCGCTCGACGACGATCAGAAGTGAAAATCTTATTGCTGTACGCGCCGGACAGGAGCACGTTCGCTCGCTGGCCCGGCATCATCTGTTAGACTGGGCGCGTGAGGCTTCTCGCGCCTTGACGCATGAAGCGCAACAGCGCGTGCGAATGTCCGATAAGATTGAGACGGCGCATCGCGCTCTGGAGGTAATAGATTCTGCGCTCAACCTCTATCCCGAAGAGGCGGATTTGCGCGAATCTGAGGCAGCCGTGCATGAGTTCATCTCTTCTGTGAAGGTTTCGCACTGGATTGAGTTGGCCGAGCGTGCAGCTTTCAAAGGCTACTACGCGCGGGCTATTGATCGTTACCGCGACGCGCTCTTTTATCTTTCGCGCGAAAAAATGAAGGAAGAAACGCGCGCCGAGACTGCGGAGCGAATCGGGCGTGAGATTGAACTCTTGCGTGCGCGCCTCAAAACGAGCAAAATAGCTGTCAACCCGACAACACAAGAAACTGGAACGCGGACACAAGGGAAAAGTCGGGAATGATCTCGCAACGCTGCCCCAAATGTAAAAGCTCGCGCATCAGACGGGGCTACAAGCCGACGCCATTGCTGCTGCGCATGTTTGGCATCTACAACCTTTTGTGCGATCATTGCAACCTGCTTTTCACGGGGTTTGCCGTGCCCGGTACAGTGCCCAGGCACAGCCACAGAAAAAGAGATAATAAGCCTGAAACACCGAGGTGAGTAAAAGGTAGGCGTTTCGGCTTACGCCCCGAAAGAAATATTCGAGAGTTTATGAAGGCAGCTTTCCGCCACTCACCCGCATCTTGAAGTTTGCTGCCTTTTCCGGCAATTCCGTTACTGAATGAGCTTCTGAGGATAAAACGATGAAAGCCAGAACATACATCCTTTTACTCGCTACCCTTTGCTTTGCCTCATCCCTTAGGGCGCAGGAGCAAGGGCCATCGCAAGGTTCGACGCAAAGTTTACCGCAGGGCGCATCCGTTATGGCTGCTTCTTCGGTTGACACGCAGGGTATCAGGAAATATCTACTTGGTCCTGGCGACACTCTGGATGTTCGCGTCTTCGGCCAGCCAGATTTGAACTGGCAGGGAGAAGTCGAAGCTGATGGAAACATCACCTCGTTGCCTTTCATTGAGAACCCCATTCGCGTCCAGTGCCGGACGGACAAAGAGGTTCAGAAGGACATCATCGCCGCCTATTCTAAATTTTTGAGAAGTCCTCAGATCAGCGTGCGCGTGACGGGGCGCAACAGCCGCAGTCCCGCGACCATTTTCGGCGCGGTTGCAGCTCCAACGCGAGTTCAGATGTTTCGTCCCGTTCGGCTCAACGAGGTCCTCACGCAGTCTGGCGGACTTACCGAACGCGCAAACGGCGACATACAGATCTTGCACACCGAGCCTGTGATGTGCCCGGAACCGGGTGAAGCGGTCGAGCCTCTGATCACGGCAGATGGCCTTGCCCCGAACACCCTTAGAATTTATAAATGGGTTGACCTGCTTGCCGGAAAGACCGAGGCCAACCCTGTGGTTCGACCTGGCGACGTGGTAACCGTCATGGAGGCCAAGCCCGTTTACATAACAGGCAGCGTCGGCGCGCCACAGCCCGTATTACTGCGCGAGGGATATACTTTGAGCAGGGTTGTGGCGATGGTCGGAGGCCCCACTGCCGGTGCGAAATCAACTGATGTTCGCATCTACCGCAGCAAACTCGGCTCTCCAGATATGGAGGTCATCAGAGTTGACCTCGATGCGGTTAAGAAGAAGAAGAAGGAAGACGTAGTGCTTCAGGCTTACGATATAATCGAAGTGCCGAAGGCTTCGGATTGGAGTCCGTCGGTTTTACTGAAGGTGTTTGCGAAAACTCTGATGGGCGGAGTTATGGGCGCTCCGGCTCAGGCACTTAATTACAGGGTGATCTACTAACAGACTGAGTAGAGGCAGAAGTAAGAGAGGTTGGCCGTATGTGCCAACCTCTTTTTGTTTATCTCTGAATTGATGCCTTGTGTCTCTTCGCCCTCCTGCCTTCGTGTGTGTTAAATTATCAGGTTGTTAATATCTGGAAATAATTTTTGGGAGAAGATTAATGAGTCAAAGAATTACTAGGGCTGACCTGAGACACAGGAAGAGTCGTTTGATTACGCTGGCATGGATTGTCAGCCTGGCGGTTGTCCTCATCATCCTCCTTGCAAAGGAGAAGGCCGACTGGTTATACGTGCTAGCGACGCTGGGCGTGACGGTGTTGCTGGTCGTCGTCGCGTTTGCCGATCTGCATGGCGGGCGAAAGGGTGTTGATGAGGCTGAACTGGGAGACGATGCGGCGGCTCTCGGCAATAGCATTCCGGCAACTACGCAACCGGCTGCTGCTTCATCGGACTGGGGTAGGACGAAGAAGCTGCGGAAATAGCTTCGAGAAGATAATTGCGCTGATGGATGCCCGACCTGGCTCTCATTTCGTCGGCGTTTTGTCTGAGGGTTTAGCGCGTGAGCCATCTTTGCGCTCAAGCAGGTGAGTATCGCCGCGATGCTCCAGAAGAAGCACCAGCGCGGCTGCTACAAACGCAATCACAATCATCAGTGCGAAGTACATCGGTTGCTTCTCAAAACTCCTTGCCCCGCCCCGCAAACGTCCTGGCGCGCGACTCGCAAGCTCTCAATCAGCAAGAGAGCGAGCAATCCACATGCCCCGTATAATCGAAGCATTCGGGCAGTTGCGACTCTCCGGCGTTGTGGCGTTTTGGCCGACAGAGCGCGTTTCTGCCACGAGAAGCAGGGATGAGGGATGAGGGATGAGGGATAAAGAAAAGAAAGACCGCTTCGGTTTTCATTCATCCCTTATCCCTCATCCCTCATCCTTTCGCACTCATCCCTTCGCCATGAAGCTGCACACGAAGACGACTGTTCTGGCTTCGGCAATCACGATTGCCGTGCTTGCTTCCGTGCTGGCGCTTGTCAATCCGCGCGTTGCAGATATTGTCGGACAGGAACAGCGCGCGCGTGCAGAGTTGCAGGCCATCAACCTGGCGGAACAAATCAGTCATATCCCTGCTCCGCGCGACCCGCAGACGCTGGCTCACCTGGCAACGGTCGTTCGCGGCGCGCATCCGAGCATCATCACCGTGCGTATCTGGGAGCGTGTCGGTGGCGTCTATGTGGAAACTGCCGCCGCTGCGGGCAGCGCGCCCGCCGAAGAGTTGCCGGAAGAAACGATAGCGGCCCTGCGTAATGGTCTCGCTTCCAAAACACAGATTGCGCGCCCTGTTGGTTCTACCGAATCGCTTTACCGCGTCTTCGCGCCTGTGACCGAACAGGGACGTTATAGCGGCGCGGTTGAGTTGATCGTTCGTCTTGATGAAGCGCCCGCGATAGCGACGCGCTTCGAGCGCACGGCTGTGTGGGTTGCGCTTGTCGCCGTCGCGCTCATCACGTTTGCTACCTACCTGCTGTTTCGTCAACTCGTCTATCGTCCGATTGAACGCCTGCTGCATGCTATGGGACGCGCCGAAGCTGGCGACCTTGATGCGGAAGCGCCGATACGCGCTTCCGATGAATTGGGACTGCTCTCGCGCAGCTTCAATCGCATGATCGGGCGCATCCGAGGAATGACGCAGGAGCGCGAGGAGCAACGCCGCGTCTTACAGGAGCGTGTGCGCGAGGCTACGGTCGAACTCGAACAACGCAACGAGCAGCTTGAAGATGCCAACCGCGAGTTGTGGCAGACGACAAGACGGCTGACTGAACTTGAGCGGCTCGCCGCAGCGGGGCAGACCGCCGCGCAGTTTGCTCATGAAGTGGGCACGCCGCTTAATCTCATCAGCGGCCACGTCCAGTTGCTGCGTGCGCGTCTTGCTAATGATCCGCAGGCGCAGCCGCGACTTGAAACCATCAGCGCGCAGATCGAGCGTATCGAGCGCATTGTTCGCGGGATGCTCGACCGCACGCGGCCTGAAGCAGTTATGCTCACGCCGCTGGACTTGAACGCGCTGCTGCTACGCATCTTCGATGCTACCGCGCCTGCGCTCGAAGCTCGCCGCGTGCGCCTCGAAACAGACCTCGAAGCAGGGCTGCCGCACATCGCAGGCGATGCAGACCGCTTGCAGCAGGTCTTCATTAATCTAATTAACAACTCGCTCGACGCGATGCCGGACGGCGGCCTCCTGAGCGTTCGCACCGGCGTTATCGAGACGGTTGCGAAACCGGAGCACGCGCGAGCAGTTGATTTAGCCAACGCCGAGCTATCGTCACAGGTCTTCATCGAATTCTCAGACAACGGCTGCGGCATGAGTGAAGAGCTTCGCGCACGCATCTTCGATCCTTTCTACACAACCAAAGAGAGCGGGCACGGAACCGGCCTCGGCCTTGTCGTCGTGCGACAGGTTATACGCGAACATCACGGCGAAATCGAAGTCGAAAGCGAACCGGAGCGCGGCGCGTGCTTCCGCATCACGCTGCCAGCGAGACAGCAGGAAGCAGAAAATAAACAGGAGTTAGAAGAAGAGAAAAACAAAGATGGTCTCAGCCTTATTCATTCCGGCTCCTGACTCCCGAATTGTGGACACTTTTTTATGAACCGCATTTTGATTGTTGATGATGACCGCGCGTCGTGCGAGTTGCTGCGAGAGATTTTCGCGGAGCAGGGCTGGAGCGCGGAGACGGCGCAGACGCCTGAGCGCGCTTACGAATTAGCCCAGAGCGAGAGATTCGATCTGGTGGTGAGCGACGTAAATCTTGAAGCTGGCGAGTCGGGGCTTGATCTGCTGCGTAAGCTGCGCGACCGATGTCCCGTGATTCTTGTCACAGGCTTCGGGACACTGGAATCTGCGGTCGAGGCCGCGCGCGAAGGCGCGTGGGACTTCATCTCCAAGCCTTTCAAGGTCGAAGAAGTGACGGCGATGGCTCGACGCGCGATGGAGAAGGAGAGCAGCGCGGATTCCGTCGAGGCAGACGCCCATGAAGCATTCACTGCAAGTTACGAAGCCACCGGAATAACTGGGCGCTCGCCCGCGATGATCGAACTCTACAAGGAGATTGCGCGCGTCGCTCCTTCACGCTCAACCGTCTTGATAGCGGGAGAGTCAGGCACAGGCAAGGAATTGGTTGCGCGCGCTATTCACAAGCACAGCCCGCGAGCGGCGCGTCCCTTTGTCGCCGTCAACTGCGGAGCGTTAACGGAAACGCTGCTCGAAGCGGAACTCTTCGGCCACGTTCGCGGCGCGTTCACCGGCGCAACCTCCGACCGCAAAGGTTTATGGGAAGAGGCCGAAGAGGGAACACTTTTTCTGGATGAAGTCGGCGAGACAAGCCCCGCGATGCAGGTCAAGCTCTTGCGCGCTTTGCAGGAGGGAGAGATACGTCGCGTCGGCGAAGCGCGAACCGTTCGCGTCAATGCGCGTATGATCGCGGCGTCGAACCGCGACCTGGAAAGGGAAGTCAAAGCAGGAACGTTTCGTGAAGACCTCTTCTATCGCTTGAGCGTTGTGACCCTCTACGTCCCGCCGCTCAGGGAGAGGCGCAGCGATATTCCGCTTCTCGCCGAGCGTTTCTTGCGCACGGCGTCGGCGAGTATCGGGAGACGCCTGCATTTCTCAGCAGAGACGCTCGATCTTCTTATCACTTACGATTGGCCCGGCAACGTTCGTGAGTTGGAAAACGCTATTGAGCGCGCAGCCCTTCATGCGCGCGGGACGGAGGTGGCGGCGGAAGATTTACCTGTCAAGATGCAAACCGTCGAAATGCGCGCGCGCGCCGCTCAATCACGCTCTCCGCTGACAGCAATCTACGCCGACCTGATTTCTCTGGACGAGCTTGAGCGACGCTACCTCATACATGTCCTCGAGGCTGTCGGCGGAAACCGCACACGCGCCGCCGAAATCCTACGCATAGATCGCCGCACACTCTACCGCATGGCCGAGCGCTTCGGACTTAAGCTGGAGAACGAAAAGCAGGAGTCAGGAGGGTGAAAGAAATACAGAGGTCAGAAACCGGAATTCGGAATCCAGAATGAAGAGGCCGTAACCACATCAACAGACTTCTTTTCTTATGGCTCCTGATTCCAGCCTTTTATTCCGGTTCCTGAGTTCTGGCTTCTGGATTCTGTTTTTCACTTATTCCATCAAGGTTCTTGTTGATTGCAGTCAATTGCCTGGTTGCATCGGGTGCGTTGCGCTGGACTGCGTGTTCGGCAGAGTCCAGGTCCTTGAGAGTTGTGTGGAGCGCGGTGCGAACGCTCTCGGCCTGCGTGCCATTGCGGAGCGCATGAGAGATTGTGGCCTCGGCTTGATTGAGGGCGCGCAGGGCAACTTCGCGCCGGTCTCGTCGTCGAGTGTTGAGATATGTGATTGCTTCCGCGATGCGGTCGCCTGCGGCTTCAATGTCCGGGTCGGGCGCGGGCAGATTTGGCTCAATCGCCACGGGCTGCGCGCCTGCCGGAAGCGCCGACACGCGCCCGGCGTCCGTCGTCACGGTTTCAACTATTGGAGGCGTTGAGCATCCTGATAGTGTGACCATCAAGGAGGCGCACAAGAGAAATGTCAGCCCCAACACGCCACCTGTCATCTTTGAGTCTCTCTGCTTAATAAAAATTCGTCTCACTTCTCAATCGAGCTTAATAAAAGAAGAGGGGTGCGACTACCTCCTCATTATAGTCGCACCCCTCTTCAGGACGCAGGCGCTCTGCGGTCGGCAGATCATCTGCGTTTTTCGTCAGCATCCGTCTCTCACGCTTCCGTAAAGCTGCCTGGGGACGGCGCAAACTCTAAAGCACTTGATTGGTATAAGGAGTAATTCCTCAAGTGCTCGCCGAGCTTTAAGTGATTACATATTGGCGTTGCCGGTCTTCTTGGCAGCGCCTCCACGCCTTGAATGACGACGACGACCGCGACGACGGCCATGCCTGCGACCACGTCTGCGCCCGCCCATTGAACTGCGATTCGACGTGTTGGCTGACATATCGCCGCCAGTGGTGCTGGAGTTTGTGTTCTGCGCGAAAACAAGAGTACCGAAGCTCAGAACAAAAACGAGAGCCATAACAATCCCAAAATTCTTTCTCACTGATGTTTCTCCTTTTGAGGTGCCGCAGTGCGGCATTTGATCATGATCAAAAAACTACTCAATTTCGAGCGAGACAGAAACGGCTTTGATGCCGCTTCAGCCCAGCGTAACAACGCATGTCAATCGCTCGCGTCCAATGGCGAGTGCAACGCTTGTGCCAATTTGAGAGTAATAATGGTCTCAGATTTACACTGACTTTTGCTTGAGAGTTTATTTTAGAGAGGGATTTGCTGTGGCGATTGTGCGGGACGCGAGCAAAGCTGCCACAAAAACGGAAGTCAGAATTCAGGAATCAGGAGCCTGATTACAGCACCAGTCGTTCGTGTTCACCTGTTTTTCCTTTGACCTCTTGTTTGATCTCGTCAACATCTTCGGCTACATCATCGAGTTTATCTTCAGTGCGCTTCACATCACTTTTGACAACTTCTATTTCATCTGTGATGTCTTCAACGGCACGGCCCACCTTCTTGACTTCATTCGTTTCCTTCTTAACGGTCTCTTCGATGACTTGCAGCACCTCTTGCGGCTCTGGCGAGACCTTGAGAGCTTGAACTTCCGGGTCAGGCTTAAAGTTGAAATGGGTGTTCATACTGTCAAACTGTTTTGCAATCTGGTCGAGCATCTCCAAAATTTTCGTCGCCTTCTGTTCGGCCAGCAGGTTAACTTGCAAATCCAACTCAGCGCGCTTTTCGCTGGAGGCAGAGAGACGGTTCTGTGAGATGAGCACAAAGGTTGAGAGAAAGATCGCTTCCAATGAGACGACCATCGTCAGTAATCCGAACGGGAACGGATCAAATTCGCTGATGTGAGGAATATGTAATAGCCCGATATTGAGTAGAACCCACAGCCCGAACCAGACGGCGTGAATCCAGACGAATGCCATCGAACCGGAAAATGTTGTAATGGCATCCGCAACACGGCCCTGCAACGTGCGCGCTTCCGTCATCTTGCGCTGCATCTCTAGAATAGCCGCCGTGTTCTTCCGAACGATCTCGCTTTGCGATACCGCTTCACTGCTCATCAATTGAACCTCCGAAACAATTTGAATCCATATAATCAACTCTTATGCCGACAGCAACCTTGCAAGAATCAAGCCGAATCCAGCCGGTGTCTGCATCGGCGCGTATTTATTCGATGCATTCAGGCCATTTTTCGGAACGAATTTAGACTAACATGTGGTATCTTCATCCGTGCCTGGACGGGTCGTTCAGGCAGGCTTCAAATAGTCTCAGGCGTTTCAGGCAATAAACTGAAGCTTTTGTTTCCATCAGACTTGTTCACTTTTCTTTCTCCCCCAAACCTCTGAGAATCTAAATGCGCCGACTGGCTACTGCTTTTTGTCTCGCCACGACAATGATTTTGTCGGCCACCTCAGCGCGCCCTTACACGCTCCAGTTTACAGATGCTGCTAATTCGGTTCAGGTCAAATGGCCGAACCGCACGATCAAGATTGCGCTCTCGACCTCGCTCATTGCTCCACAGTCAAACATCAAGCCGGGCAGCGATGTTATAGGGGCCGTGCGCAGGGCGCTTGAACATTGGGCTGAAGCAGCAAACATACGCTTCATAGAAATCTCCTCTAACGTGCAATCCGTTAGTGCGCCTGGAACTCGCGGCGACGGGTTAAGCTTGATTACAGTCGCCCACACATCTGAAAACGCAGCGCCTTTCGCTGGAGACGGAAGCGAGATGTCTGGTCGCACACGCATCTTCTCAACCGTTGGGGGAAGCATCACCGAGGCGGACATCGTTCTAAATCCCGGACAGCCTTTCTCGACAGACGGCACACCCGGCACTTACGACCTCGAAGCAACCTTCACGCATGAGATCGGACACTTGCTTGGACTAGAGCATTCCGGCGTGCTCGGCGCAACCATGCAGCCACGCCAAGCCAAGAACGGAGTTTATAATCTGCCTTCAATATCGCCGCGCACTCTTTCGGACGATGATCGTGCAGGTGTGCGGGCAATCTATGGGATGCGACTGGGCGCGGGTGTGCGTGGCGCAATTGCCGGAACGATTAGCTTCGTGAGCGGCGCTCCCGTTTTCGGCGCAAACGTCTGGGCCGAAGAAGAGACAACAGGCAGAGTGGTCGGCAGCAACATCACACTGGCAAGTGGCTCATATCGCATTGAGGGCTTACCGCCCGGCAAATATCGCGTCATCGCGCAATCGCTGGGCGGGACTATCTCCGCCTCGGAGATTGCCTCGCAACGGGGCGCATACGCAGAGCTTGCTCTCAACCAGCCACTCCCGTTTCGCACTGAAGAGATAGGCAGCGTCAGCGTCAAACCGAACGCCACAGCCACGCTCAACGCGCAGCTTTCAGGCACGCCCTCGCTGGTTACTCCGGCATTTGTCGGAATCAACAGAGAGCTTTCATCTGTCGCAGTCCCGCTCGTGCCTGGATACTTTTACAAAATCTTCGTCGCGGGCGAGGGCATTAGCGCTGCGCAGTTTGCTGGCACAGGGATTACAACCACGTCGCCCTTCATCGTCGTTGATCCTGCGAGTATCGCAAACGCTGAGTTCGGCAACGGCTTCTCCGTGATTAGCTTTGATGTGATGGTCAACCCCAATGCTAAGGCTGGAGATTACAGCTTGCGTTTGCAATCGCTCACGGGCGAGGTCGCTTACATCGCTGGCGGACTGACGATTGATGAGTCGGAGAGCCTAGCTGATGGTGAGCAGGGCGAGACGCTTGTCGCTCAAGCTGCTATGCCCGATACAGGGCATCAGATGATGGCTGCCGGAGCCTTAAGAATCATCTACGCAGGTCTTGACGAAACAGGCTCAAACGAACTCAAGCCGGATTCAGATGAGTTGACAAGCAAGCGCAGGCTACAGGTGGAGGCAGCGACTTTTAAGCACGCAGACCCGTAATAATCTGGTGAGAACGGGGGCCTAAATAGAGGCTCATGCTCCCAGATTTAACTGGTTGAAACTTTTTGCCGAGTTGTGCATAATCACCCCGCGCCCGACTCCCCGTTGGGCGAAGTGGTCGCGTGGGGTGAGGACACGTGGCCTTAGGGTGGGGGTTGTGGGAGACCCCCACCCGCTTATTTTTTACGGCCAAATAAAAAATTTGCTGCGCCTAAAATTCCTTTTTCGTGTTCTATGAAAATGAGCGTCGTGCTATAGTGTGCGCGCTCTTCAACCTAAAATTTTGCTGTAGCTCGCGCATCTTTGACAGAATTCAACACGGGATTGCCTAGTGCTACGGCGGATTTTAGTATTCCATCGTGAAGGTCGGCGCTCTCGCGCTTCGCTGCTTTCGGTTGCGAGCAAGTCACCATGACGATTTTGAAAAAAAGACCGAAGAGCCGGTTCAACCTCTGGCTATTCAAAGGCGTTAAGGAAACAGAAGGGCCGCACGAGCAAGAGGGGCAGCACCATCAGCATCCCTGGTGGAAGGTGATGTGCCTGACGGGTGTTGACTATTTCTCGACGCTCGGTTATCAACCCGGCATCGCCTTTCTGGCCGCAGGCGCTCTCTCGCCCATCGCCACACTGGTCTTAATCCTGCTCACGCTTTTCGGCGCGCTCCCGATCTATAATCGAGTAGCGGCGGAAAGTCCGCACGGCGAAGGCTCCATCTCGATGCTCGAAAATTTGCTCTCGCGTTGGAAGGGCAAACTGTTCGTGCTCGTCCTGCTCGGCTTCGTCGCCACAGATTTCATCATTACCATCACGCTCTCGGCGGCAGACGCCACGGCCCACGTCACAGACAATCCGTTCGTCCAGCAGCACCTGCAATTTCTAGATCATCCCATCGGCGTGACGCTGGCATTGATCGCTGTTCTTGGAGCCATCTTTCTCAAGGGTTTCAAAGAAGCGATTGGGATTGCCGTCGTTCTTGTTGGTGTGTACCTGCTGCTCAATACGGTCGTCGTCGGCGTTGGGTTGTATCACCTCCTAACGGAGGCGGGACATTTCACCAGTTGGAAGGACGCGCTCTTCAGTAATCCGCAAGTTCACGGCAATCCACTGCTGATGATCGGCCTCGCCTTGCTTCTGTTTCCGAAGCTGGCGCTGGGGCTATCCGGTTTTGAAACCGGCGTCGCAGTGATGCCCCTCGTGCGCGGCGACAAGGATTTAAGCAATGAGGACCTGGAGTCTATTCACTCGACGCGCACCGGGCGCAAAGCTCCACCGAGCGCACAGGCGCTTCTTGAAGTCCGTATACGCAACACGCGCAAGCTGCTTCGCACGGCTGCGTTGATAATGAGTGTGTTTTTGATTACGAGCAGCTTCGTGACGGCCACTCTTATCCCGCCGGAGCAGTTCCAGATTGGTGGACAAGCAAACGGACGCGCTCTGGCCTTTCTAGCGCACGGGTTTTTGGGGGAGTGGTTCGGCACCGTTTACGACTTGAGCACGATCCTGATTCTATGGTTCGCGGGCGCTTCGGCGATGGCGGGACTGCTCAACATCGTCCCGCGCTATCTGCCTCGTTACGGCATGGCTCCAGACTGGGCAAGAGCAACGCGACCGCTGGTTCTAGTATTCACCGCTATCGCCTTCGCCGTCACGATCATCTTCAAAGCGGACGTTGACGCGCAGGGCGGCGCTTATGCAACCGGCGTCCTAGTGTTGATGAGTTCGGCTGCCGTCGCCGTGACTATCTCCTCACACCGCAAGAAAGGTGCGTGGTGGGCCTTCCTGATTATCGCGCTTGTCTTCGGCTACACGACCATCGTCAATATCATCGAGCGTCCAGAGGGCATCAAAATCGCTTCGTTCTTCATTGGCGCTATCGTCTTCACTTCGCTTGTTTCGAGAGTGTGGCGCTCGACCGAACTGCGTGTTGAAAATGTGGAGCTGGACGAAGCGGCGCAGGCGATAATCAGCGAGGCGAGCAAGGGCACGATTCGCATCGTCGCTAACCGCTGTGATCGCGGCGACGTGAACGAGTATCGCGTGAAAGAGCGAGAGAAGCGCGAGGACAATCACATTCCGCCGAGCGAGCCGATTATCTTCTTAGAGGTCAGTCTCAGCGACGCTTCGGAGTTTGCAGGCAAGCTATGTGTGTCGGGCGACAATGTTGCCGGCTACCATGTGCTTCGCACCCAAAGCCCTGCCGTGCCGAATGCCATCGCTGCATTCCTGCTCCACCTGCGCGATCAGACAGGAAAGCTGCCGCACATCTACTTCGGTTGGAGTGAGGGCAATCCGCTGGCTTATCTTTTGAAGTTCATAGCCTTCGGTGAGGGCGACACGGCTCCTGTCACGCACGAGGTCTTGCGCCAGGCCGAGAAGAACCCCGATCAACGTCCCACAGTTCACGTCGGCGGCTAGATGAATGATGGGTAATAAGTGATAGGTGATAGGTGATAAGAGAAAAGCTTTTTCTCATCACTCATCACCTATCACTTATCACTATTTTCAGAGGCTTGCGTTTTCTGTGTTGCGTCCGGCAAGGAAGCAGGAGCGGCAGTAAACTGGGCGACCCTGCGAGGGGTAGAAGGGAACCGTGGTCTGTTGCCCGCACTGCGCGCATTGAACAGAGACCTCGATTCGCTGGCGAACGCCGGATGCCTGAGCGGCGGCTATCGCGGCGAGGCGTTCATTCTTGGCCTGCTTGCACGGCTTGCACCGCTTGGGTTCGTTCTTTAGTCCTTTATCGTGAAAGAAGACCTGCTCGCCAGCCGTCCAGATGAAATCCTCTCCGCAGTCAACACACTTGATCGGGCGATCATCGAATTCCGTTTCCGAGTGGCTCCACTTTCCATTAGAACTATCTGTGATTTGAGTTTGTGACATGACCTATAGACCCCCACCGATGTGCGTCTTCTCGTCAGGGCCGAAATGGTGAGGTAGAACGCCCTCGAGCGACCAGCTTGTTAAAGTAAACTAGCGAGGAAGCCGCAAATGTTGATTAAGGATGATAAATAACTGTTGCGATCAAGCCTGAGTGCGTATATCTACTTGATGCGTTTTCTCGCCGGATTTCAAAATAGAAGGCCAGCTTTCTTGCATCCCGTATAATCTCTTCTAGTCGGACGAGGCATTTGTAATACTGGAGGGCCGATTAGACAGATTCCATATCGCTCATGCGATCTGCCACGCTCTGAACTATCTTCAGGTGATTGCTTGTCTGTCGGGTTACTGCAAGCGTTGGCAATGACCATATGCAAAGTATAACTATCACAAAAATGTGTCAAGGTCTGGCCGTCATTGTGATAAGGTTCACTCGCTTTTCATAGCCGTCTGTTCCGTCCCCGTCTTGACAGGGCCAGAGAGCCGTGACAGCATCCGCACGCACCATTCGATCAAACTTTAACTGACGAGCAAGAGAAACCAGGCACATGAAAATTCTCGTTATCGGCTCGGGCGGGCGAGAGTACGCGATTGTATGGGCGCTAGAGAAAAGCGCGCAGCATCGTCCGCTCAAACTCTTCTGCGCTCCCGGCAATGCGGGTATTGCTGAGATTGCGGAATGCGTGGACATTAATGCCACGGACGTTCCCCGGCTAGTGGAGTTCGCAGAAGAGCAGCAGATTGATTTAACGATTGTCGGCAGCGAAGCGCCGCTAGCGGCAGGGATTGTTGATGAGTTTGAGAAGCGTAAGCTGTTTATAGCGGGCGCACGGCGAGATGCCGCACGACTCGAATCGAGCAAAGCCTTCGCCAAAGATTTCATGGCTCGCCACCGCATCCCCACAGCGCGCTACCGGGTCGCCAATTCGGTCTTAGAGGCGCAAAGGATTCTGGCAAGAGGAGAGTTTGGCGAAGAAGATTCCTCTATTGTCGTCAAAGCCGACGGACTCGCCGCAGGAAAAGGCGTCATCGTGGCGCGCTCGCGCTCTGAAGCGTCCAGCGCGATCAATGTCTTGATGGAAGGTCGGCTGGTGGGGACTGAAGCTGCGCGTCGGATCGTGATTGAAGAAGCTCTGAGCGGCCCAGAGGCTTCACTCCTGCTTTTTGCTGACGGGCGTGATTACGCTCTCATGCCGGTTGCACGCGATCATAAGCGCGTCGGCGAAAACGACACAGGGCCGAACACAGGTGGGATGGGTGCAATCACGGATGCCAGCGTACTCGACGAAGAGACGCTCAACCGCGTCGAGCGCGAAGTAGTCGCGCCGACGCTTGAAGGCGCTCGAAGCGAGGGCTTTCCGTTTCGTGGAGTTCTTTTCATTGGATTGATGCTCACGGAGGAAGGCCCGCGCGTGCTCGAATACAACGTGCGCTTCGGCGATCCTGAAGCGCAGGCGATTCTCGTCCGGTTGCAAACCGATCCGGTTGACGTGTTCGATGCAGTCGCTCATGGAAGCCTGGGTAGGGTCTCTGTTCGATGGTCAGACGAGTCTTCCGCCTGCGTTGTGCTTGCCTCGCGCGGGTATCCCGCACGGCCAGAAACCGGCGCGCGAATAGAAGGTTTGGAGCGCGCGGCGCAACACGAAGGCGTCGAAATCTTTCATGCGGGAACATCGCGCTCACCCTCTGGCGACTGGCTGACAGCGGGCGGGCGCGTGCTCAATGTAACCGCCACAGCACAGACGTTGGAGCTTGCGCTCAACCGTTGTTACGGCGCAGTAAAAGACATTCGTTGGGATGGCATGCAATACCGGCGGGACATAGGGAAATTTAGCGGACAGTTGGCAGTTGGCAGTAAACCTTAAACTGTGGCGGCGCTGCTCCCTCTTTACTTTCTGCCAACAGCTAACTGCCAACTGCCCGCTGTTTTTCTGGCGGCGTCTGCGCGACCCTGCTATACTCCAATGGAGAGACTTTTGAGAAAATGCAACCGCTTCCGGCGAGTCAACGTACTATGAAAGGCGCTGAACTTTGATAGCAGGGCGCGTCTTTGAAGTTATTTAAGAGTTCGCTCAATATGCTGAGCTGGAGGTTTAAGGAGAGATGGGACTTTGGAGCAGATTCAAGCGCTCGATGCGCGCGATGTTCGGCGGAATTGTCGAAAAGACTGAAGACCCCGAACGCATCCTTCAGCAGACGATTCGTGACATGCGCGACCGCGTGCCGGAGTTGAACAACTCCGTCGTGCAGGTGATGGCGACCGAAAGACTCCTCGCCAAGAATAGAGAGCGTCTCGAAACGCAGGTCGTCGAACTCGACTCGAAGATTAAAGCCTCCGTTAAGATGGGGCGCGACGACATCGCCACAGCTTATATAGGCCAGCTTCAGCAGGCGCAGGTTGACTTACAGAAAACCTCGCAGCAACTTGATCATGCCACGTCGGCATCGAAGCAGGCGGTCAAGGCGCGCGACAACTACCTGCTGCAAATGCAGAAACGCTCGGCTGAAGCGATGCAACTAATCAATCAGTCGAAACAGGCGAAACTGCAAGAGCAACTGGCGCAAACGATGGAGACGTTCCAGCTTGGCGACGATGCTTCGACCTTCAACGAGATGCGCGACCGAATTGATCGCCGCGCGGCGGCAGCCGAAGCCAAAATGCAACTCGGCGCAGCGGGCGTTGAAACACAGATGCAGGACATTGAGCGCGAAGCGATGGACATGCAATTGCAGGATAAGTTGCTTGAGTACAAGCGCGACATGGGACTGCTGACGAGCGGGACGGGTGCTTCGCAGCCCGGATCGCTCCCCGCTCAGGGCGAAACAGGAACGGGCGTCAATAGCGATGCGATGCTCAAAGAAGGAGCCGGAAGCAAAGAGTGAAGAGACCGGATGAGCGTGCGCGGCGAGCAAAACCAAAACGCGGCGCGCGTCCCCTATCGTTGCCACTTGCTTTAATAAACGATCATGGCAGATTTACCCAAGATCAATTTGCAGTATCTGAAAGAGGCCGTCAAAGAGCCAGTCAATTTTTGGGGCATGGCAGGCTTTGCGGTTGCTGCCGCGTACACGGGTTCGATCATTCCACTTGGCGCAGCGCTTGCTGCGGAAGGACTTTATTTAGTAACCGTGCCAGCTACTTCACTCTATCGCCGCTTAGTAGATAAGCGCCGGAAAGACCAGATGCGCAAGATGCGTGAGCGTCAGCGCGAAGAGTTGATTAAAGGGTTCGATCCGCGCGAACGTGAGGCCGTCGAGTACCTGCGTTGGATGAAGAATACGATCTATTCCAACTACCGGAAGTTCACAGGCTCAAGAGAGGTTCCATCGAATATCCAGAGCCTGGATCAACGTTGGGAAGACTTCGTTGATCTTCTGGACATCTATCGCCGCCGCAAGAGTCACCTGCGCTCTATCAACCGCCAGGCTGTGCAGAATCAACTGACGCAGGCCGAGCGCTCCGTCGAGAGCGCGCCGGACGACCGCGCCAGGCGCGTGCAACAGGCCAACGTCGAAATACTGAAACGCCGCGTCGCCGCCTTCAATGATCTGGAACGCTCCGTCAAACTCGTCGAGGGTCAGTTGCAATCAATTGAAAACTTCTTTGGCCTCGTCAATGATCAGGTTGTCACCTTGCCGACGCCGGAAAGAGTTTCCTCTCTCGACTTCGAGCAACTGAGCGATTCAATCGCCATGACCAAGCAGATGCTGGAAGAGACCTCAGACACTTTCGGTGCGCTCGACAGCCACAATCGTGATCTGGGCAACTACGATCTGCTTCTCTCCAACTCACCATCAACGAAATAAAATGACAGGCGACAAGAAGGGTGTTTCCCGGTCGCCTGTCATTGTCCTTGAATAATACTTTTCAACTCTGCTTCATCCAGCCGGTATGTCTCGTTACAAAAGTGACAGGTCATAACTGCCCCTTTATCCTCGCGCAGCATTGATTCTAATTCGTCGTGGTCAATTGACGAGATCAGTGAGACAGCCCGTTCATAGGAGCATGAACACGCGAAGTTAACAGGTCTTTCATCAAGCATCTCAAATTCAATTTCGCCCAGTGACGCACGTAACAAATCCAGAGGGCGCGCACCATCGCGAACCATGATGGTTGCCTGCGGCATCTGACTGACGGATGCTTCAATCGTGTTGATTGTTTTTTCATCTGCGCCAGGCATCATCTGAATCATCAACCCACCTGCCGCCGAAACATACGGTGCTTTCGGTTGAAGAAGAACGCCGAGCACAACGGCTGAAGGAATCTGTTCAGACTTCATTAGGTAGAAAGCAAAGTCTTCTGCAATCTCGCCGGAGATGAGCGGCACAGAGCCGCGATACGGATCGCGGTAAAGTCCCACGTCGTACCCGGACTCCCGCGTCACGTAGAACATTCCTTCACCAACAACCGCTCGCACATCAAGCTTACCTTTCTCATTGTAAGGAGCGTGCGCTTCAGGGTTACGCACGTAGCCGCGAACCTGTCCCACAGCATTTGCTTCAGCCGTTATGCCGCCGATTGGCCCATCGCTGACAATCTGCACGGTGAGCCGATCCAACTCTTTCAAACTCGAACCCAGCAACAGTGTGCCTGTCAATGTACGACCGAGTGCCGCCGCAACAGTGGGCCAGAGGCTATGCCTGCGTGCAGCTTCGGCCACGAGATTCGTTGTCACTGCTGCCATGCAGCGAATAGTTCCATCAGCCGCCGTTCCATGAACGAGTGTGTCCTGGGGTAAATCTTTTCTGTTTTCCAATCTCCTTGCTCGACTTTCTTCTCGCTCGTAAGCGAATCTTGTAATAGAGAATTCTAAAAATATCAGATGCAAAATTGTGCCTTCTATCTCCACTATCTGACAAGTGAGGGTCGGTGGTTCTCAAGCGCACGCACGGCGAACGCTCTAGGCGGCATGGGCATGTCCAAAGCAGCTATTTTGAAGCACTAAAAGGGAGTTGAGATGTTGAGGTGATTTCTCAGCTTACACACTCTATTGCACTGAAAAAAAAGATAGCCACAACATATTGACATCCTCTGGATAAAGGAGTATATTCCGCTCCGCTTGGGACGAGGCGGTTAAAAATGGAGCGACGGGCAAGCCCAAAGCCGCGCTCTTGATGGGGTTTTGTCGCCTCGAATTAGGCCAACCGCAGTTTCCGAATCACAATCTTAATAAACGGCACGCCAGCAGTTATCGTGCCGAATCTTTTTTTAACAAGAGCCTCGCGCCCCTCCGAAGCGCGAGAAAGGCAGAGCAGATGAGTACAGCTATTGGCCCGAAAGCATCCGATCAAAATGCAGCCCCCATGTCCCCCACCTCCACGCGCAGCCAGAGCCAGCCGCTCGGATTAAATGCGCGCCGTGTCATCAGCAAGCGTTACTCGTTGAAGGACGCGCAAGGACAACCTATCGAGGAGTGGGAAGATATTGTGAGGCGGGTCGTCGGGCATGTCTCTGTCGCTGAGACTGATTCGCAGCAGCGAGATGAATTCTACTCTGCCATGATGCAAGTCATGCTCGACCGCGAGTTTATTCCCAACACGCCATGCTTAGTTAATGCCGGAAAGTCAACCGGACAACTTGCTGCCTGCTTTGTTTTGAAAGTGCCGGACTCAATTTCAGGAATCATGGAGCACGCGAAAGCTGCTGCGACGATTCATCAAACTGGCGGCGGAACCGGTATGACCTATGAGTTTCTGCGACCAGCCGGAGCGATGGTTAGCTCAACACGCGGTGTCGCAAGCGGTCCTGTCTCTTTCATGAACATCGTCAATCAGGTGACGGATGTCGTGAAGCAGGGAGGCGTCAGGCGAGGCGCGAACATGGGGATGATGCGTGTTACGCACCCGGATGTTCTGCGCTTCATCCATGCAAAGAATGACCAGCACTCATTAACCAACTTCAACATCTCTGTCAATGTCACCGATAAATTTCTTGAAGCTGTAGATAACAACGAGTGGTTCCAGCTTGAGTTTGACGGCAAGCCCTGGACCGATCCGGTTTACGATCCGGTTGTGGATGGAAATTATTCTGTCTACCGCCGCCCGGATGGTTCTACTGTGACCTTTCGCGACAAGGCTTCATATGCGTCTGCTGATCTTTCAGATTGCATGAGAGAAGAGCCGCCGCGCCAAGGTATGATTTATGCGCCGGACATCTGGAATCGCATCATCGCTTCGGCGCACAAATATGCTGAGCCTGGCGTGGCTTTCATTGATGAAGTGAATCGGCACAATCACATGATGAATTCTATGGGGCCGATCTATTCGTGCAACCCATGTGGCGAGCAGTTTCTGCATTTTTCCAACTCATGCAATCTGGGGTCAATTGATCTGGCTAAATTCTACGATCCTGTAAGTCGCGTTGACTGGGATCGTTTGCGTGAGGTCACGCACTTGAGCACGAGGTTTCTGGATAATGTGATTGACACATGCACGTGGCCGTTGCCTGAGATTGAAGACACGGTGAAGCGCACACGCCCCGTAGGTTTAGGCATTATGGGCTTTGCTGATCTCTGCCTGAGTCTGAAGATCACCTATGGCTCACCGCAATCTATTGATTTGATGGATGAGGTGATGGGGTTTGTTCGTCGTGAAGCGTGGGTAGAATCTTTGCGGCTCGGAGCGGAGCGTGGAGTCTTCCCAGAGCTTGAACCAAACAGGGAAGCCTATGACGACTTTATCTACAATCAGATTGGTATCTCGCGAGACATTTCGCTCACGCCGCGCAACTATGAAGTGACGACGATTGCTCCGACGGGGACGATCTCTCTGGTCGCGGAGACATCAAGCGGCGTTGAGCCTAACTTCTCCTGGGCCTATGTTCGCCAGGACACTTTGGGGACACGCACCTACGTTCACAGTCTCGCGGCTCGCGCTCTTGGAATAGAGGTTGACCAAACGAATCAGGACTCAATCAACGCAGCGGCGACCCATGTCGTCGAGCACGAGCATGAGCTTCCTGCTTATGTCATCTCCGCGATGGCGATCAGCGCGCAGCAGCACGTACACGTTCTCGCAGCGGCGCAACGAAACGTTGATAACTCTGTGTCGAAGACCTGCAACGGTGCGATCAACGATACTGTTGAGTCGGTGGACGAGCTTTATCGCCTCGCGCGGCAGCTAGGCTGCAAGGCCGTCAGCTACTACCGCGACGGTTCTCGCGAAAATCAGGTGCTGACTTCGATGAAGCCGGAGGAGAAAGGCGAGCTTGGCTGCAACCCGGAAGCGATGGCTGAGGTCCTGGATGAGCCGCCAGCTAGTCATGCTGATGCGGCGCATGTGGCTGCAATCAGCACTGCAAAGGATATGGCAGCAGTTCGCATCGAGCGCCCACGCGAGCTTCGCGGCGCGACGTGGCAAATACCGTTTGATGGACAGAACTTGTATGTGACGGTCAATCACGATGGACGTATGATTCAGGAGGTGTTTGCGACGGGACCGATCTCCGGCGGGGTAGGCTTGCTCGCCTCGAAGATGCTGCGCGGCGGATTTGATGCGGTTGAAGTCTCGCACAGCCTGAACAAGGTCACGGGCACACACTCCGTCTGGTTCAACGAGCGCCTCCTGACTTCACCCGAACAGGCCGTTGCCGAATGCATCATGCTCACCAATCGCCGGATACAAGGGCAGCCGGATTCGGCGCGAGCCGCTGGCAAAGCTCAGAGCAACATAATGCTCGGCGTGAATGGAACCGCCATGTCCAGCATGATCGGCACATGCCCGGAATGCCACGGACAACTAGAGCATGCCAGCGGGTGTGATTCTTGCAGAGACTGCGGCTACTCCAAGTGTAAATAAGTAATTGCTCGCATAAAGCAGCAAGCGTGGCCTGGCGGTTACTGCCAGGCCACGCTTTTCTTATTTCCACCATTTGATTAGGAATCAATATGCGGATTCAGCGCTTCGTTGATTTAATCACCCTGTTTGAATTAAGCCGGATAAAGCTGTAACGTAATTGTCAATGTCAGCTCCCAAGCCTTCTCCCGCACAGTCATCGAAAACAGTTGCCCAGGGTCGTCGCTCATCTTTTACTGCCTTGCAGTATCGTGATTTTCGCCTCCTCTGGATAGGCCAGCTTGTCTCTGTGACAGGCTCGCAGATGCAACTTGTGGCGATTAACTGGCACGTTTACCTGTTGACAAAATCGCCGCTGGCTCTCGGTGCAGTCGGATTGGTGCGAGTCGTTCCGATTATCCTGTGCTCGCTCTTGGGCGGCCTGGTTGCCGATGCGTTTGATCGGAAACGATTGATCCTGGGCGCGCAAACCATAATGCTGTTGAGCGCGGGTGTGCTGGCTGCGATTACGGCGTCGGGGTTGCATAGCGTGTGGCCGGTCTATCTGCTGACGGCAATCTCTTCGGCGGCAGTTGCATTCGACAATCCGGCACGGCAGGCGCTCTTGCCGATGCTCGTTCCAGCCGCAGACTTCCCGAATGCTGTTAGCTTAGGGATGATAGCTTTACACGTCAGTATGATTAGCGGCCCGGCGCTGGCAGGTATCATCTTGAGCAGCCTCGGCCCAGCGCTCGTTTATGCTCTCAACGCTCTATCCTTTCTTGCCGTCATCATAGCTGTACTGCTGATGCGCGCGAGCGGTCGCGCTGATTCAGGGGGCAATGAAGCCTCGCGCGTGAGTGTTGGCGCATTGCGTGAGGGGCTGAGCTTCGTCTGGCGGACGCCGATTATTGTACAGACGATGACGCTGGATTTCATCGCGACGTTCTTCGCTTCGGCGACAGCGTTGTTGCCGATCTTTGCTGTGGAGATTCTGCACGTCGGGGCGCGCGGCCTGGGAGTACTCGCGGCAGCTCCTGCAGCAGGCTCTGTGATCGCCGCGCTTTCAATGGCTCGTCTTGGAATGTTGAGCAGGCAAGGCGCAACTGTTATCGGGTCAATCGCTGTTTACGGAGCAGCAACGATTGCCTTCGGTCTCTCGAAGGTTTTCTGGTTTTCGCTCTTGATGCTGGCGCTGACGGGCGCTGCCGATACCGTCAGCACTGTTCTACGGCAAACGATACGCCAGCTTGTGACTCCGAATCACCTGCGCGGACGCATGACCTCCGTCAACATGATCTTTTTTATGGGCGGCCCGCAACTTGGCGAGATGGAGGCGGGTGTGCTGGCGAGGCTAGCCGGTGCGCCTCTCTCTGTCGTGCTGGGCGGGGTCGGCTGCCTGATCGCAGTCGTGCTGGCGGCGCAGAGAGCTACGAGTCTCTTAGGTTACAGAGGTGAGCCAGATAAGTGACTATAAGCACACAATCGTCTACTCAAGGCGCTTCAAAAATTCAGCTTGCGCGTGTTGGCTCGTGAGTGTACTATGCGCGCGCTGGCGACTTCAGAGAACTAACATTTTAATCTCACAAGGGGCATTCAATGCTTGTAGAATGCGTGCCGCGCCCGGAACTCAAAGGACCTGTCCTTGATCTGATACGCAGGGTTTCAACCGAGCATACGGAAGATGAGTTTGCCATCCCGCTGGCCGAAATGTTTGAATCATTCGGGCTGTCTCTGGCCGACGCGGAGTGGGATAAATTGCGCGCTCGCGGTGAGGTGCGCTTCACGCCGCGCGGCGCTTCGCAGGGAGAGTTTTCAAACGAGGGACGAAAGCAGGAACTGGCAACCGGAGAAGGCTTGACGCTGGTCATACCGGAAACTCTCGCGGGCGCTTACGTGACCACTCCCACTTCCTTGACGTTAAAATTTGCGGAAGGCTCTGCGTTGCGCGGCTGCAAGCGCGTGTTCGTCCTGATCTGCCAGGACATTATTAAGATTGATGCCGACGAGCATAAGCTGTATATAGACTTGCCCGGAGAAAAGTACGACCTCTGTTTTATTTTCTGAGTTCGCCTGGTCTGTTCTTTCTTTGCTGTCATGGAGCCTGGGTGATGGCGGAAAAGCGTAGAGATGAGCGCGTATCGCTGCCACTCGAAGCGCACTGCGAAGGTCTTTCGGGCAAATATACTGCGCGTCTGAGCGATGTTAGCCTCGGCGGATGCTATGTTGAAACGCTCGCGCTCGTATCTGTGGGCGAACATATTCGTTTCGAGATTCAACTACCGACAGGACGCTGGCTGCCGCTGAAAGGCGAAGTGGTCTATCACCAACTTAACCTGGGCTTCGGCGTGCGCTTCACTGAGCTGTCCGAGGTTGAGCGTGAAATGCTCGCACATGTTATCGAGTATGGAAACGCAATCTAGGGACTAATAACTCTCAACTGCCGGCGCGGATATGAAATGACATCCGAATGGTCATCGCTTGAAACGAGCAGGCATCAGGATCATGTTATCGCGCATGTTTTAGGAACAACCGTGCTGGGCTATTTCGAGTTCGACCGGGCTGCGCACCTATTGCTCAATATAGGTTTCATCTGGACGATCTATCTTGACGGCGAGATGGGCTTGCTTACGCAGTCGCTGTCAATCAATGAGATGGACGTTGGCGTTGAAGCTACGGCGGAACTACTGGCCGATGCGGATCGGCTGCACGAGGGCGGCGACACTGTGGGACTCAGACGCATGTCGCCTGCGCCGGTTGAATGTTTAGTTAAGGAAGTCAGTTTTTATACCAACGGTGAGAGGCGTCGCATTCTGATTGCGGGTGAAGAGGGGAATCTAGCCGTTGTTACATCGCTTGACACGGGTGAGATTCACATCGAACAGGCATTCACGGAAAGCCCCCTCGCATAGCTTCTCGTTTAGCCCATAGCACGGGACATCACAGGAGGGAAAGAAATAATGCTTCAACAGAAGCAGGCATGTTTTACTTCAAGCGTGGATTACGGATTCATGTTCATTCAAAACACAGCATCGGGGGATGCGACAGGGCCAGAAGAAACGAATGCTCCGCTCGAAGATGCTGCGCGAAACGAGCGGGAGTATGTGCGTCAGCGTTTACACGAAGAATTAAAGCGCGAGCCGACCGAACAAGAAGTAGACGAATGGCTACGTCAGCACACGGAAGGATATTGAGAGGAAAAAGCCGGGCTTGTTCGCGCTGCGAGTAATCCAACCACTTTAATGGTGAAGGAGAATGTGATGGCAAAGAGAGAACCGGCTGAATATCGAGCATTAGTTTCAGATGAAGGCGGGATTATACGTGGTAGGATTCCGTCCCCACTGGTCAAAGCAGTGGGCGCACGGGCAGGTGATTACCTGGTTTTTCGCTTATCTGATTCAGGTAGTTGCGCTGTGAGTGTGGCGCGCGGAAAAGGAACGGCGAAAAAATCCGGCAAGGCCAAGAAGAGCACGAAAAAATCGGCGGGAAAGTCTGGCAAGAGGCGATAAGATTCACGCTGTTTTCACATCTTCACTTAACAAAACATCTTCATCTCTCGTTTGGCTCTTCTTTTGCCGCATGGTGAGATAAATAGGGTGGTTGTGTGAGCATCGTTTCCTTCAGATTCTTTTGTCACCGCTGTTGTATCCCAAAAGTTTTTCCCAATCTATCGAGCCATCGGACCTACAAAAGTCTGGAATGAATTCGCCAAGATAACGGTTTACCGCTTTTTCATATTCTTGTTCAAATTCCGCCCGATGCTTCGTAATATCCTTGTCATCCATAAGCCGAATAAGTTTCAAATAAAAATCGGGATCGCCTGTTATCTCTTCCCAGAGTTTCTGCCCTGAACAACTACGGTAAATTCTATTTTTGCTGACAGTCTGCTTTGTGCCATAAGCATGGCCGAGCACTGCATCAAAATCTTTTTTCAGTTTCCTAAGGCGTGCTCTGAGGCTGAGAAAATCCTGGTTCTGTTTCCGAGCTTGACTGGCGTTGAAGGGATTCGGGCCGGATTTCAGCGCAATAGCTTTATAAGCATGTTCCGTCTCAATGGCTATGTCCACCCCTTCTGATGGCGAGACACTTCCACCAATAGCTTTCGCTATTTCTAAGGCGATTGGCTCAAAGAACTCATCTCCAAATAATGTTTCATCAGATGAACTGAGATGATCACTTAATAGCATCTCGATAATTTCGTTGGCACTCTGTGTCCCACGCGCTTTGTATAAATACGGGTTCTTTCTTTTCAAAACGCTCTTTAGCTTTAGGTTCGCTAATCTTTGAGTGCGGCGACGGTAGAATTCCGATAGGTGCTTTTTGATGAGGGCGACGAGTTGAGGGGAGTTAAGCATTAGGCTTGCTTCCTTTTGTTGTCGGAATCGAGCTGTCCCTCGAAAAGTGGGAGGCAGAGTGCTTCACTTGCGCGCTCAAAGTATTCCTCCTTTAGCTCGATTCCGATATACTCGCGTTTCAGCCTTCGCGCGGCGATGGCAGTTGTCCCTGATCCCAAAAACGGATCAAGTACAATATCATCCTCTTTGGTAAATAATTTAATGAACCATGATGGGAGTTCAATCGGAAATGCGGCGCTATGATCTTTGTTAGAGCACTCCGTCGCCAGATGCAGGACATTGGTAGGATATACCAAATCGCGTCCAATCCAGTTTACGACTTTCTTCCCAAATCCGCTGCCTACACGTGATTCATCTCGAACGTGGTCGTTTTTCGCCAGCTTAGACAGTCGCTTATCTGCCCAATCGCCAACCGGAACCATAACCGCATCCTGGTACATCTTAAATTTCTTTTGCTTTGTGAAGTGATAGCATCGTTCCCAGGCATCACGAAAACGATTAGGCCATTTCCCCGGATAACAGTTTTTCTTATGCCAGCAATACTCTTCAGTCCAGAGCCATCCCTGCTTGCGCATCTCCAGCACCAGTTCCATGACATATATTCCGCGCTCCCCATTGACGGCACGCTCCTTTATATTGAGGATAAAGGAGCCTTCTGGTTTCAAAACGCGCTTTAATTCTGCGGAAATTGGTAGAAACCACTCGACGTAATGATCTGGATCAATACCACCATATGATTTCCGGCGTCGGTCAGCATAAGGTGGAGAGGTGACAATCAAATCAACACAGGAGTCAGGTAAAGTTGGCAAGATGTTAAGACAATCGCCGTGAAAGAGTGAGCTTGATTTCAGAGACATAGCAACTTTTCCTGACGGAACTTGATAAGATTAGTCAGCAGGATAGTACGCTCAATATATAAAAGGGCGCAAGACTCTATTTTGATGCGGAAAGATAAAGCCGCGCGAATTTGAACCGCGCGGCTTTAGATAGATAGTTCGAGAAAACTTTTACTGAGACCTGTGCGCTGTGGCTCTTAGCCGCCAGATACGATGATCTGGTTATCAACGCTCTTCACGCCTTTGATGGCTTTGACCAGCCTCTCAACTTGATTCTTGATTGCCGGTGTGTCCGCCGTGCCGATCAACGTAACTTTGCCGCTGGCAACTGTTGCTGTGACGGCAACGGTTGAGAGCGTGGCATCTTCGGACATCTTCTTATCAATCTGCGATTGGATTGTTGAATCGTCAGTGCCGCTTGGCCTGCTGGCGGTGTCTGACGGCGCAGTGGCCGGAGCGGGTTGATTGATGATAACCGGAGGCTGCGATGTGGTCGCTCCGGGCTGTTGGATGATGATTGGCGGCTGTTGCTGAACCGGAGCCGGTTGCTGGACGATCATCGGTTGTTGCATAGGCGTGGGCGTTGTAGTCGTCCGCACGTTAGAGTTAACCTCTGTGGCGGTGTTCTGCCTGTTCAGTAGAAACAGGAAGAGAATTGTGACGAGCGCGACCGAGCCAATGACGAGTGCTGCGACAACGCCCGTTGAGACGCCGCGTCGCTCGGGCGTGCGAGCAGTCGTCGTCTGTACCACCTCGCGGCGCGCGGTCGGTGTCTCGATCACCACGCGGCTCCTCTTATGCTGTTCTTCGTCGTATGACATACATTATTCTCCTGATCTCTAAAAATTTATAAACAGTTCGCGCGAGGTTTTGTTGAGCGAGCTAGCTCTAGTTATGAGCATTAACGAAAACAACCGGAGAGTTTGAGATTGTCTCGCCTTCTCCGGCCTGGTCTCGTTCAATTAGTAAGGGCGACGGTAATGGCGGCTCTTTTTGGTGTAGATATATGAACCGGCCCCGCCAGCGAGTGCGCCAATGGCTGCGCCTCTCTTGTGGCCGATAGCTGCGCCTAGTCCTGCACCGGCTGCTGTCCCGCCTGCGACGGTCGCCATGCGCCTGTTGCTCTGCTTGAAATGGCGGCGTGCGGCTGGTCTGTTCATCGCATAGATGGTGCTGCCACCAGCGCCAATCGCCGCGCCCTTCTTGCCGCCGATCAACGCGCCCGCCACAGCTCCACCGCCGATGATAGCAACCGTTCGAGACTTACGTCCGAAGCGCGAGCGCCTGCGCCTGTCCTGTGCGCTGACCGACATAACAGTAGTTGCCAGCAACAGCAGGCACATTAGGAATCCGATAACTCTCTTCATGTGAACTTCTCCTCCAGGAACAAATCATTTGATATAACTGACGATGGGAGAGAATGCCTCATCTACAAACAATCGGCAGCAAATCTTATTCCGCAATCCGTGTAAACGGCAGCAAAGGTCAAAAGGTGAAAAACCAGGGGTTTTCATCAATTCTATCAAGATGCTGCTTAAGCCGCACGCATCATCTTCACTCCGAGCGTATGCATTGAAAACAGGAGAGAGTTGAAAGCAGAATCTAGAGTGAAAGGGCGGAAACCACATCAACAGATTCTCTTTTCTTCCGGCTCCCGTATTCTGGCTTCTGGATTCTGCTCTTCGTCGTTGACCCGCCCGCGTGCATCCTCGCATAATCTGTCGTATGACTACAGCGATTGTGCATCATCCGATTTTCAAAGAGCATGAGACTGGCGAGAATCATCCTGAGAGACCTGAGCGTTATACGGCGGTGATGGAAGCTCTGCGCGGGGACGCGCCGATGTGGGCGAACCTTTTGGAGTTGAAGGCGGAGAGTGCGGCGCGCGGCCTTGTGCTAGCTTGCCACACGCCACAGCACTATAAAATGGTCGAGCGCGCCGTCAGCGAAGGCACAGGTTATCTGGATGCAGATACAGTAGTCTCGATGCGGTCTATGGATGCGGCTCTGTTTGGCGCAGGCGGAATATGCCGCGCGGTGGATGCCGTGATGCGCGGCGAAGCAACAAACGCCTTTCTTCCGGTGCGCCCGCCCGGACATCATGCGACCGCTGAACGGGCAATGGGCTTTTGTCTCTTCAACAATGTCGCCATCGGCGCGCGCTACGCGCAGACGCACTACACGGAGATCGAGCGGGTCGCCATCGTTGACTGGGACGTGCATCACGGCAACGGAACGCAAGGCATTTTCTACGACGACCCTTCAGTCTTCTTCTTCTCCATGCACCAGTATCCCTGGTATCCGGGAACAGGTGCGCGCGGCGAGACAGGCGTGAGTCGCGGACGTGGCTATACATTGAACGTACCCGTGCGCGCCGCGACCCGCACTCAAGAACAACGAAGCATGTTCGACGCCGCGCTCGAAGAGATCAGCGCGAATTTCAAACCCGACCTTATATTCATCTCCGCAGGCTTCGATGCTCACGAGGCAGACCCGCTTGGACAGCTATTATTGAGGGATGAAGATTTCGTGCAAATGACTCGCTCCGTCAAGCAATGGGCCGCCAGCGCCTGCAACGGGCGCATCATCTCTTCGCTTGAAGGTGGCTACAATCTAGACACGCTCGGCGGGACAGTGGGCGCGCACGTCCGCGAGTTGATGAAAGAATAGAAGGGTCAGTCAAGTGACTTGTTGGGAATTCAGTCGTTAAGCAGAAGCCCGGATGGCGTCTTCGTAAGCCGCCGATAGCTCCGCCTGATTCGTAATGCAGATGTCCAGGTCGCGCAGCAGCCCGTCTCCTATCCCGTAAATCCAACCATGCACCGCCAACTCCTGTCCACGACTCCAGGCATTCTGCACAACCGTTGTCCGGCTGACGTTCAGCACCTGCCCGACGACATTCAACTCACACAGCCTGTTCAGGCGCTGTGCTTCATCACTGATTTTTGAGAGTAGCTCCGCGTGGCTGTGCATCACGTCTTGCACATGACGCAGCCAGTTGTCTATCAGGCCAAGTTGAAGATTCCGCATCGCGGCCTGCACGCCGCCGCAACCGTCGTGACCGCACACGATGACGTGGCTAACCTTCAGCACATCCACTGCGAATTGCAGCACCGAGAGGCAGTTGAAATCAGTATGGACGACTACGTTCGCAACGTTGCGGTGAACGAACAATTCACCTGGGGAGAGGCCGACGAGTTGAGTTGCAGGCACGCGACTGTCCGAGCAACCGATCCACAGGTAGCGCGGATTTTGTTGCCCGGCCAGGGCATGGAAAAACCCAGGGTCGTGAGCCTTTATACCCTCAGACCAGGCTTTATTATTTTCAAGGAGTTCTTTCAAGTCCTTCATGTCAGCAAATTGATTAATAGATAGCTCGAAAACCTGATGCCCGGCATCAGCGGCGCGCACAAACCGTGATTGATGAAAAGCCGCCAATTGGCGCGTCCGGTTGAGCAACTTGTTAGGCGGCCTGTCACTCGCTTGATAACTCCCTGGTCCCTAGCGCAGCATCTTCGTCACCGAAGGTCAGGCGAGAGCGGATAAGCGTGTGGTAGACCAACACAGCGAGTGCGACACCGCCAACACCTGCGGCGATGTCGGTCGGGTCGAACACATTCGGCCCGAATGGGCTTAGGAGTTCGACCAGTACCAATGCGACAACCGTGAAAACTGACCAGACGCTAAAGAGGGTTGCCGCTACTCGTGCAGTCCAAGCCCGTGGGCGGATAAGAATCGAGAATGGGAAACAGAACCCGACCACGAAATCCGGGGCCCAACTGAGCACAAATCCGAGCAAGCCTGCGTGGGAGGTTCTAGGGCGCAGGATGTCTTGGACAAGAGGCAGGAGCAACGCAGGTGCGAATGCGATAAGGGCTGGAATGATGTTTCTTCTCATCTCATCCTCCATCTTTGCCAGAGAGCTTTCAAAGGCCGCCTAATGCTCGGATTCACCCGAGCCGAGCGAGCAGCATTCCAGCGGAAGGAACAATTCAATGATGAAAGAGTTGCTATCGAGGCGTTGGGCTGAATGAGTTTTTAGACCGCGCCCTGACTAGCAAAAGGATTCACTATCTGCAAGCGATTCTCTACAACCAAGCCTGAGTGCATGTCTTCGGAGTACACAATCGTTGCTCCTCCCGCCAAAGCACAAGCTACTATTAAACTATCCCAATATGAAAAACCATAGCGGTCACGTAATTCAGAGGCTTCGATCAGAATAGCTTTGTCAATCAACGCAACATGAAACGAGCCTTCTTGATGAGATTGACGCAAACTTCGTTAATGACCTGAGAGCTGATGACAATCTCGCTGCTTTCGATGGTTGTTTTAGCAATAACGGTTTTATCCTGATCTTGAGATTGGATAAAGGCATAGAGCCAAACATTCGTATCAATAAAGCAAAGTTTTGCTTCAACGTCGCTCATAGACCTCTTCTCGCGTCAAGGATGCAAAATTCTTCATCTCAAGAGGGTGCTCTAAAAGTCGGTCAATCAAATCAGGCGTGCCAACCCTCTGCTCTTGTGATAAGACAATGACGCGCACGGTTCCGACAATTTTATCTTTATATTCGGCGGGAATTTCGATCCGACCATTTTCAGGTTTTGCTTTGAATTCATATGCATGCATAAGCATTTCTCCATCTATGAATGTTTTATACGTTCATGCAACTTGCCTGTCAAATGCACATTGTAACGTGCGAAAATACTTTAGTGTTAATCCGGCTATCGAGATCGAAACGGTCTAGCGCCTGAATCTAACTGGCGAGCAATCAACTGGAATTTGAAAGAGCCACTTGATTGTGAGTCTGGTTCAATGAGTTGTTAAATTGTGGCGTTTATCGGGAATGAAACTTTTCCTAAATCCAACTCCGATCATTTCCTGCTATGGCATTAATCATTAAATTAACTTTCTTCGTCTTGTTGTACTGGCCGTCGGAGCCGAGCAATCTTCCTCTTCCTCTTCCAGATAGCTACTACGGCTAAAACAATAATTGCCGATACATCCAACCAAAATATTACCCAAGCATAGACAGGTTGACCGTCGTAGAATAGGTTAGGGAAAAGCCAATCAGCAGCCACTTCCGCACTCGATATGCTCAATGCAATCGCCATGGAGAAAAGAACAATTTGAATTATAGGACTAACGGTCTGCCATCCTGATGCCCTTGCGAGCAGAACCATCAAGAGCAAGCTAATGATAGAGAAAAGAAGAATGGCGTAAACTGACCAGCCTCGGTGAGTAACATTCACCTGTAAGTACCAGGGTGCATTGAACCCCCAATAATCAAAGTCTACATCTAAGTCCCACGTGCCTGGGCATTCGACTCCGGCCACATGACAAGACCAAGAAATTTCTGAAGATAATGTTTTGTATTTTTCAACTGAATCGGCAGGAATAACTGAATCAGTGCCTTCTGCGGCTGCCGTGTAAATCTCGATGCCTAGCCATTCGCCGGAGTTCATCAGAATTGGCTTAATTTGAAAAGAATGCTCATCAAGGATTTCAACTTCAAAGTTTATGGGAGGCTTTGTCTCACGCACGAAGTCTCTTGTTTTCTTATTAAATCTTAGTGGGCCTTCTACATCAGGTGATTTCTGTACACCAACCAATTTTCGATTGCTAGGGATTCTTGCTTGTATCGGCATTTCAAAATCCGCTGAGCGAACAGGGACATTGCCTTTGTACTCAATGCGGAAGATGAATAGCCGTAGGTCACGCTGTTCCTTATTGTCGACCAAGACGCGCATTCGCTTACCAACTGGCTCTGAAAAATCAGTAAGGTATTTGGATGTTTCTGAAGAGATCATTATACGGCTTGGAATCTGTTTAGTAGGCGAAGATAGCAATGAAGTGACAATCAAGGATATTAAAAGGGACATAAAAGTCAGAAAGACCCCAATTGCTTGCCAGATAGGGTCTCGCAACTTTTTCTTTACGCTACTTATCAATTTTCTTTTATTCGTCAATTTTCAAATTTCGTTAAGGAAGCAATCTAACTGCTGATTATCCAAACCAGGTTTGGATAATACTCCAAATCTGCTTGTTATCTTAACTTGGTTCAGATAATCACGGGAAAGAGCGTATTATCCCAACCGAATTTAGATAATAACGCTTTAGATAATGCGAACTGCCTGGCAGGGTTTTGTCTATATAATTATCCTTGTATAGGGGCGCGACCGTGCGGTAAACTCCGTGTTGCTCAAAAAGCTTTCGGACAGGGGTGTTGTGCCGGAGCATTTTGGGCGAAGGCTGCTTGATCGTCCGCGCTCGATGACGACCTGAGTTAAAGCAGAATCAAATGGACGAGCGCCATGCCCTTCGACAAGAGGGAAAGCCCGATACCTCGCGCGGCTTTCCATAGGGAGAAACAAAAATGCCAGACGTAGAGATCACCTGTGCCGAGTGTGGTACGCCTTTCCCGTTCACAGAACGCGAGCAGGAATACTATACAGAGAGAAATTTGAGCCAGCCGAAGCGTTGCAAAGCTTGCCGCGACTCACGCCGCGCAAACTTTGGCGGAGGCGGCAGGGGCGCGGGCGGTGAGCGCCAGCGTTTTGAGATCACCTGCGACCAGTGCGGCAAAACCGATTCAGTGCCCTTCAAGCCTTCGAGCGGCAGGCCAGTCCTGTGCGGCGAGTGCTTTGCCGCCAGTCGCGCGCAGTAGTTGTAGTTGTTTTAGTCCGAAAAATTCGGCGCGAACAAATTGGCTGCCAGAGCCGTATAGAAAATCTAGTCGTTTGTTCAGTTAATCATTGACTCATTGAACCAATGATTAACTGAATCAATAATTTTATGGGTTACGAAACCATCCAACTGGAAATGCGTGACGCCGTAGCCGTCATCACGCTCAATCGTCCCGCTGCGCTCAACGCGCTCACGCTGGCGATGGGCGCGGAGTTTCGCAGCGCGATGATGGAAGCCAAAGAGCGCGGCGCGCGAGCAATTGTCCTGACCGGAGCGGGCAGGGCTTTCTGCGCGGGCGGCGATTTGCGCGAGATGCAGAAGCTGGCGGAGAAAGAGGGACGATTCGAGGCTTTCTTTGACGAGCCGCTCCACATGATACACGGCTGCATACGGCTCATTAGAGAAACGCCTCTACCCGTTATTGCCGCCGTCAACGGTGTTGCGACAGGCGGCGGGTGCAACTTCGCGCTCGCCTGCGATCTGGTCATTGCTGCCGAGAGCGCGCAGTTCAACCAGGCTTTCATCAAGATAGGACTGACGCCGGATTGCGGCGGGACGTTCATTCTGCCTCGCCTCGTCGGGCGGATGCGCGCGACAGAGCTTTTGATGACTGGCGAAATGATTGACGCGCGACGAGCAGCCGAGATGGGAATGATTAACCGGACGGTCGCAGATGGAGAGTTGATGACGGAGGCGCTCAATCTAGCCGCACGTCTCGCCACCGCGCCGACCGCAGCTCTCGCCAGCATTAAGAGCTTGCTGGAACAAAGCGCCACGAACGATTACAACGCACAACTTGATCTGGAGCACAAAGCGCAGCTTCAGTCAGGATTGACAAAAGATTTCAGAGAAGGCGTCGCAGCCTTTGTAGAGAAACGGCCACCGAGGTTTACAGGTGGGTGAGACGTTCTCAAAAAGTTTTGGAAGGCTGCGAGCCGCTTGGATGTGAATCCGGCGGCTCTTCTTATTGGGGGATAGGAAATAGGGATTAGGGGTTGGAGAAGACAAAGCAAAAATGTCTATAGAGGCGCTCATTGTTTTCCCTGGCCCCTGTTTCCCGACACCCGGCCCCATCTTCGAGGTGAGTTATGACTCCGTTAACGTAAGTACTCAGACAGAAATAGATTAAACTATGCTCCACTATGGGCAAAATCAAAACTGTCGAACTGAGCAGAGCACAACGCGCTGCATTAGAGAAAGGCTATCGTGCAGGCGAAAGCCATGCCTTTCGCCTTCGATGCCAGATGATACTCTTGAAAAGCGAACAGCGGACAGCCATAGAGATAGCCGAACTTTTAGGCTGTTGTGAAGTCGTCGTCAACAATTGGCTCAAGCGGTTTGAGTTGGAAGGCATGGCAGGGCTGAAGACCAAGCCGGGAAGAGGTCGCAAGCCGATTCTGGATACAGAAAAGGACTTGCAGCCAGTCAAAGCAGCAGTCGGGCGCTGCCGCCAACGGATCAGCTTAGCGAAGGCCGAGTTAGAAACTGCGTTAGGCAAGTCTTTCAGTCAGAAGACGCTTGAGCGATATATAAAAAACATGGTGCTCGCTATAAACGAATCAGAAAGCGTCCCTCAAAAGAGCCGTGCGAGGAAGTCTATAAGTTGAAGGTAGCGGGCTTGAGCGAATTGGAAAAGCTCTCACAACTCGGTCTGATAGAGTTGTATTACGGCGACGAAAGCCGCGTCTCGATTGAGCCATGCGTACCTTACGGCTGGCAGTTTAGAGATGAGAATGTGTTCATGCCATCCTCGAAAGGAGCAGGTCTAAACTGCTTCGCGCTTTTGAGCCGTGCCAACGAGTTGCTGTTTGAGACGACGCGCCAGAGGGTCACGGGCGAGTTTATCATTGAGCAGTTAGAGCGACTTTCGTTCTCCATTAAAAAGATGACAGTCGTGGTACTGGACAATGCGCGAGTTCACACCTCAAAGCAGGTGCAAGAGCGTCGCCCATTTTGGCAACAGCGCGGGTTGTTCATCTTCTACTTGCCGCCATATTCACCGCATCTGAATATCGCTGAGAGGTTATGGCGCAAACTGAAATATGAATGGTTGCAGCCAGCCGATTATGCGACGACAGATGGACTGTTCTATCAAGTCAGACAGGCGTTGGCCGCAGTCGGCAAAGGGTTGAAGATTCGCTTCTCTGAGTTCAATCTTGGTTTAATCTAATTGTGTTCGAGTACTTATGAACAAAACCGTTAATGTTTCGTAAAGCACAGCCAGAGGCAAGCCGACTAATAATTTTTAGGAGTGAAACAGATGTTTTGTCCGAGTTGCGGGAGAGAGGATTCACATGAGCATAAGTTCTGTCCTTCCTGCGGAACTAATTTAAAGGCGATCCTACAGGCGTTATCCGATAATGCCGAAGGCTCGTTCGCCAAGGTTGATAAATCTCTGGATAAGTTTATCGCGCGCTATGCGGAACACGTCTTCAAGGATGCTCCCGTCAAAGCGCTCGAACAGCGAGTCGGCAGGTCATGGAAGATTCTGGGTCAGGGCATTCTGACATCTCTTTTCGACCTTGCTCTCTTTAGCATCATGTTTATGTTGCTGCCCTTCAGGTTTTTCATTCTGCTGATTCGCACACCCATCAGACTGCTCTCTGAGCGAAACAGGAATCGTAAAAACGCGCCGGGTTTACCGGAAGACAGAGATTTAGTTTATCTAAACGAAGCTCCGGCTGAGCGGTGGCAGATGAGGCCCGTCGCTAGTGTGACTGAGCACACGACTGTGGGTCTTGCACAGAAGAGTTCTAAAAGATGATGGACTATTTCGTGAACCGATTGCGAAGCAATGCTGCTCTATTGTTTCCTTGCAAAGATGTAGGCGCGGCGACTCTGGTATTCAACTTCCGGGTACGGGTCTCTTTCTATCACTTCCTCTAATTCAAAGCCTGCCGATATGAGAAAACCTTTCATTTCCTCGGTCTCAAAGAAGTGAAAGTCCAGAGAAACATTCTTACCCAAAAACTCATCGCGGTGGACTGTTTGCTGCCCGATATGAAAAGTAAGGAGAAGCGTTCCTGCGGAACACAGCACCCGCTTTAGTTCTCGCAAAGCATCAGTCACTGATGGTCTTGGAATATGGATGATGGAATAGAAAGCCGCTATTGCTCGGTAACTATCATCGGGAACGCCAGCCAGGGAAAGCATGTCGCCTTGTTGAAATGGAATATCAGGATTCAACCCTCGCGCGAGCCTGACCATCTCCGGTGACAAATCAATGCCGCAAACCCCTACTCCGCGACTGTGCAGATAGCCTGCGATTTGTCCGGGGCCGCAACCTAAATCGCAAATCACTCCCGCAGCATCAACCTTCTCAGCCAACCAATCGAGCATCTTCCGGTCGAAAGGCTTTTTGTCCATCTCATCGCAGAATTGCCCGGCATACTCCTCTGCCACCCGGTCGTAGCTGCTTTGCACTTCTGCTTGAGTTTGCTCTATTGATGGCATCGAGCGCACCAAAGAAATTAACAGGGATGGATAAAAGCAGATTGAATCATTGATTCACTGAACCAATGATTCAATCCTTCAGGCCGTGACGTTAATCTGCTTGCTGGCATCGAACTCTTCGAGCGCGCTGAAGACTTCCAGCGCGTAACGAACATTGCCGAAGGGGGCGGAGACCTGCACGCCCTGGATTAAATCTCTCACGTTAAGCAACGACTCACGCGCAATCTTCAAGCCTTCATCGCGTGCCGCCTCTTTGCTCTTCTCCGATGCAGCGCGCATCCGCTCCATGATCGAGGGTGTCACGCGCACGCCCGGAACTTCGTTGTGCAGAAACTCTGCGTTGCGATACGAGACGAGCGGCCAGATGCCCGCGATGACGGGGATTCGCACGTGCTCTATGCGCTTCAGGAAATCGCACAGTTGCTCCGTGTCGAAGACCGGCTGCGTGATGGCGTACTGCGCGCCTGCTTCCACCTTGTACTCGAATCGCTTGATCTCCTCGTCCATATTTATCGCGCCGGGATTACAGCCGACGCCGATGCAAAAGGCTGTCGGCTGACCGATTGGATTGTTGCCCAGATCAAGTCCGTGATTCAGCTTGTTGACCATGTTGGTCAGACCGATGGAGTCAATGTCGAAGACGGCTGTGGCATCCGGGTATGGTCCCATTTTCGGCGGGTCGCCGGTAATCAACAGCAGATTACGAATCCCTAGCGCAGCAGCGCCGAGTAGGTCTGACATCATGCCTAGAAGATTGCGGTCGCGGCAGCAGTAGTGCAGCACGGCTTCGATGCCGATGTCGCGCTCGACCAGAACGGCTGTGGCCTGCGCGCTCATGCGCGTCTGTGCGCGTGGGCCGTCGGGTATGTTCACACCATCAACGCCAGCCTTTTTTAAGAGGCGAATCGAATCAAGCGTCTTATGCGGATCACAACCTTTCGGCGGCAGAACTTCGACTGAGGTGACAAACTCGCCGTTGGTGATTTTACGAGACCAAACGGAGCGTTCGTCAGGTGGAACAACCTTGATGTCAGCCGGGGTCAACTCATTAACGCGCGCCGCTCCAGCCTCTTTGATAACTGTGCGCTGCTTGCGCGGGCTGGCGGCACGCACGGCATCCGAGATGAGCTTGATGTGAGCGGGTGTCGTGCCGCAGCAACCGCCAATGAATTTCGCGCCCGCTTGAATCATTCGCTTGGCAAACTTCGCCATGTACTCAGGCGAGCACATGTAGAACTGTCGTCCCTGCACATCGCGCGGAAGTCCGGCGTTAGGTTGCGCGGATAGTTTCTTGTTCGTCACGCCGCGCATCTTCTCAATTCCGGTGAGGACAATGGCCGGGCCGACTCCGCAGTTGAGTCCGATGACATCCGCGCCCCATTCGTCGAGTCTTGAAGTGAAGACTTCGGGCGTTGCGCCGAAGGTCGTGTTGCCGTCGGGTAGGATGGTCATTTGAGCGACGATGGGAAGATCACACAACTCCTGCACGGCGCGCATTGCCTGGCGCATCTGGGAGATGTCCGAGAAGGTTTCAAGGATGAAGAGATCAACGCCGCCGTCCAGGAGCGCAGAGACCTGCTCCTTAAACATATCTTTCGCTTCATCAAAAGAGGTCGGGCCATAAGGCTCGATGCGTAGACCCAATGGCCCGACCGCGCCCGCCACAAACGCTCGTTCCCCAGCGGCTTCGCGTGCGATGCGTGCGGCGGCGATATTGATCAGACGCAGGCTTCCTTCCAACCCGTACTGTTGAAGATTATGAGCCGTCGCGCCGAAAGTATTGGTCTCAATGATGTCGGCTCCGGCGCGCACGTACTCTTCATGTACTTCTCGGACGAGATCAGGATTGGTCAGATTCAATTCATCGTAAGAGCGATTGATATACACGCCCTTGGCGTAGAGCATTGTGCCCATCGCGCCATCGAAGACGTGAACAGCGTCGCTTTCAAGCAGGTTCTTAAAAGTATCCATAATCAGTGGTCAGTAATCAGTGGTCAGTAATCAGTTGAAAACAAAAGCTGATAACTGATTACTGACAACTGACTACTTTTCAAACAAAAGTCCCGCGCCAAACAACGCGGGACTTCTTAAAACTAGAAGTTGGCGGGGTCGCCCCTTTTCGGGAACTCGCCGAGCTGTTTAGCGGGTTATTTTACGTGGCCGCAAGTCGCATTTAACTCACCACGTTTTTCTAGAGCTGCTTATACGCCGCTCCCGGTTCGCTGTCAAGCGCGAGATAAAGCCCTCTTGCCTTAACGACGCTGGCAGCGCGGGCAGAAGAAGGTTGAGCGTCCGGCGTGAGAGATGCGTCGGATGGGCGCGTTGCATGATGAGCATGGCTCATCTTCGCGGTCGTAAACATGCCAGTGGTCTTCAAAGTCTCCGCCGTAATAACTGCCGTCAATGTTTTCAGGATCAACGTTCATCGTCGAGCCGTGCGAGATTGATTCGGAGAGCACATCCAGAATCGCTTTGTGCAGACGGGGAATGCGCCTTCTTGATAATTCGTTGGCCGTGATGAAGGGATTTATCCGGGCGAGAAACATCACCTCAGCCGCGTAGATGTTACCCAGCCCAAGCACCCTCTTCTGATCGAGCAAGGTTTCTTTCAATGTGCGACGAGAGCGCGTGAGGGCTTGATGTAGATAGTCAGGCGTGAATTCATTCGATAGCGGCTCAGGCGCAAGTGAGCGCAATTCTTTCGTTTCGTAAAGTCGAGCAGCGGTCACGATCTTCATCATTCCGAAATGGCGTTGGTCTGAGAAAATGAGCCGTCGCTCGTCGTCGAGATAAAAGATCGCATGCGTGTGTTTTGGAAGAGGGGCTTCGAGCGGCAGGTAGAGGAACCTCCCGGTCATGCGTAGATGCACGACGAGCACACGCGCGTTATCGAGCATGAAGAGAATATGCTTTCCGCGTCGTCCGATCTCTTCGATACGCGCGCCGCGCAAAAGGCGGGCAAAACTTCGCGGCGAGGTCTCAGGCGCAAGGCGTGTACGCAAGAGTACCGCCTTGACAATGCGCCGACTCTTAATCAGGCGATCAAGTGAGCGCGCAACCAGTTCGACTTCCGGCAATTCTGGCATAGAGAAAGTTGTTCTTTAGATACGTCCCAGGAGAACCAGTATCAGGACGATCAAAAGAATTAGCCCGAGCAGGCCGCTTGGACGATAGCCCCAACCTCTACTGTAAGGCCAGGCGGGCGCGCTTCCCAGAAGCAGCACGACCAGGATGATGATTAAAATCAGCCCCGTACTCATAGCGAATTCCTCCCTTTGAGTTTGTGATGCCGACGATCATGTGTGAGCAAGTTTCTCGCCTTCAGCCAGTAGCGAATTCATTTTAGCAACTGATGTCGCTTCTGAATAGATGCGCAGCGCAGGCTCGGTTCCTGATTGGCGAAAGAGCAGCCACGATTCATCTTCAAACAGCAGCTTCGTTCCGTCCAGAGTCTCTACGTCTCGCACAACATAACCTGCAACATCGGTCGGCGGTGAGGCCGCGAGCTTAGAAACCAACTCCTGCCCCTGTGTGACTTCACAATGAATGTCGCGCCGCCCGAAGTAGAATTCGCCGAACTCCCTGCGCATCTCTTTAACCATCTCGGACGGAGGCTTGCCGGACGTTATCACGGCTTCGAGCAGGAGCAGGCAATTAAGTATGCCATCGCGCTCAGGGATGTGGCCTTTGACGCCGATGCCGCCCGACTCTTCCGCGCCGATGAGAATGTCTTCCTTGAGCATCAGGTCTGCGATGTACTTAAAACCGATGGCTGTGTCGTGAACGGGCAGATTGTGAGCCTCGGCGATACGCTTTGTCAGAACCGATTGGGAGAAAGTGCGAACCACGCCTCCACGCATCTTTCGCTCGCGCGCCAGATGCAACAGCATGAGCGGCACAACCTCGTGCATTGTCATCGTCTCGCCGAGTTCATTGACTGCGCCCAGGCGATCAGCATCGCCATCAGTCGCCAGCCCCAGGATTGCGCCTCTCTCTCTGACGCGAGATTTGAGCGGCGCTAGATTGCGATCAATCGGCTCCGGGTTGACACCGCCGAACAGTGGGTCGCGCCCTGCACGTATCGTCTCGACTTGAAGATCGCGGCCTTCCAGAAAGCTTTCCACCCAGCGCCCACCCGAACCATGCATCGAATCAACAATCGTCTTCAGACGAGATCGCCGCAATCGCTCAAGGTCAATGTAAGAAGCAATCTGCGCGCGATAGGTGTCCATAGCATGTTGGAGTAGTTCACGTTCATCTGGTGTTGGCGTGCTATCGCGCCGAGGAGTTTGCGAGTCAAGCAAAGATTCGACCGCAGATGTGGTCTCAGGCGAGGCGCTTCCACCCCAGGGCGCTTTGATCTTGAAGCCGTTGAACTCAGGAGGATTGTGAGAGGCCGTAATGACGATGCCTCCGCTTGCGCCTGACTTTTTCACCGCCCAGGAAACAAGAGGCGTCGGCACTGCCTGATCGAACATAGCCACGCGCAGTCCGTTGCCGATGAGAACTTCGGCGGCACGCTCAGCAAATTTGTCTGAGAGAAAACGCCGGTCGTAACCAATGACGACGAGAGATGCGCCCGATTTCGCTGATGAAGTCCCTTCTCCAACTGCTTTAAGAATTACGTTGCGAAACATAGATGTTTCGGCTTCAGCTTGGCTGATCTGGCCTACGTCAACAAGTTGTTTTAAGAGTGAGGAAGCATCAACCTTTGGACTTTGAGTTTTAGATTGCTGATTAAGAAAGTCTGCATAGGCTTGGGCGACACGCTCAAGGTTGGCGAAGGTGAAAGCATCGGCGATGACTGCGCGCCAGCCGTCAGTGCCGAAACGAATCGGCGTCAACTCTTCCTTCCGGCTCACAGTGCGCTGCCTCCGGTCTGGGTGTAATCCGTGAGCGACGCTTTGTCGCCCAGAACTGTTCCCGCCCCAACGCTTGCGCCGCGCCCTATGTGGCAGCCGCGACCAATGATGGCATCCGAAACTTGCGCGCCAGCTCCCATACGTGTGTGCGCCCAGACGACGGAGTTTTCCACACGCGCTTTCTCTTCGATATAGCAGCCGGGGCCGAGCACGGAATTGATTATCTGCGCTCCGGGTTTGATGGTGCATTCGTCGCCGACGATAGAAAGCTCGTCAATCTCCGCGATGGTCGCGGCCTCAAACTCTCCACGCCTGTCTTTGATGTGGATGCGACCGACGCGATTGGCTAGCAGGTCGTGATGAGCTTGCAGGTAGCGCGCGGGCGTGCCGATGTCTAGCCAGTAAGTGCGTTGTGGAATGTGAGCGTAAAACTCTTCGCCGCGCATCAGCAGGTTAGGGAAGAGTCCGTACTCGAAGGAATGATTTTCACCCGCCGGAATATAATCGAGCACCAGAGGCTCAAGGATATACGTTCCAGCGTTAATCGTATTGACGGTAATCTCATCAGGTTTTGGCTTTTCGAGAAAGCGCGCCACGCGACCGTCCGCCTGGGTCTCCACTAAGCCATACGCGCTCGGATTCTCGACGGGCGTGAGCACGATGGTTGCCGTCGCTTTGCGCGCGGTGTGCTCGCGTATCACTGCCTTGAGATCGAGGTCTGTCAGAATGTCGCCGTTGAAAACAACTGTCGGCTCGCGTATCAAATCTTCAGCGTACTTGTAGGCTCCGGCTGTGCCCATCGGCTGCGGCTCGACAGTGTATTTGAGGTTGACGCCGTAATCGGAGCCGTCGCCGAGTTGCTGCTCGATCTTGTGCGGCTGGTAAGAGAGCGAGAGCGTGATGTCTTTGATACCCGCGCGGCGTAGGGTGTCAATCTGGTAAAGCAGGAACGGACGATTGCAGATGGGGACGATTGGCTTGGGGGTATAAACCGTCAGCGGTCTTAGCCGTGTGCCCTTACCGCCAGCGAGTATGAGTGCCTGCATGGTTTAGTTTTCAGCGACGAGTGATAGGCAGCAAGAAGACTGCAACCTTCATTCAAATTATTTGAAAATAACTGTGGTGAGTCTAACACTCGCCAGCGAGCCTTATCAAAGGTAAGGGAAACATCACTGGTGTAATCCACGATAAATGGCCTTGAGCAAAGAGCCATCTTCGTCGTCGCCGCTTAGCTCCCAGAACATCACACCGCCTAAGCCCAGACGCTTGACGTACTCCATCTTGACGGATAAAGAGACGGGATCATCGAACGACCAGAAAACACCTGCTTTCGGGTTGAACATCCACAGCGCCTGCGTCTCTTTATCTCTGAACAAACGAAATCCTTTCAGGGCTTTCAATTTATTGTAGGGGTCGAAGCGAACTTCACCGCCAGCCTTTTGGTAGAGTCCGTTGTTAACATCGGGAACGCCTTCCCAGCCCTGCCCGTAAAAGGGAACGCCCATGACTATCTTCTTCGCCGGGACGCCTTCTTCCAGATAGCGCATCACAGCATAGTCTGTGTTAAAGGTATGCGACCATCGCCCTGTTTCGGTTGAAGATTTGTAGAGCGGCGAGTGCGGCCTGGTTTTCACACCAGGGGCGAGGCCATACGTCATCAAATTTATAAAATCGAGCAGCGGGTGTATTTTTCGCCATTCGTATTTCACGTAATCGTCATTCCAGGGCGAGCCAGCTATCGTCAGTTGATAATGAACGCCATCACGCTTGCCCTGCTCGTCTAGTTGACGGCGAAACTCTGCCAGGAGAGCCGTGAAGTTTTGTTTGTCTTCCGGCACACATCCATCGCCGCCTTTCATCCCCGCAGAACAATCTGTCGGATACTCCCAATCAACGTCTATGCCGTCGAACACTCCCTTAGCGGAAACTCCTTGCGCGAGATTCCCCCTGATAAACATCTCAACAGAGGTTGAGACAAACTTGCGCCTCGATTCTTCCGTGCGAGAGGCAAGAGAAAAGCCCTTGGCGTTTGCCTGGCTTGCGCCGCCAATTGAAATCAGAACTTTGAGATGTGGGTGAAGAGCTTTCAGCTTGAGCAACTGGTTGAATGCGCCGCGCAGTTTGCTGCCTTCCGAAACCGTGTCAGCTTTGCCGTCAACACTTTCTCTCGCGCCAATAGCCTGCTTGTGTGCTATTTGCTCATTAGCTATCAAAGGGCGACCATCAGAGATATTCGCAAAGCCGTAAATAATGTGAGTCAGCCTTTTCGCTGCCCCTTTATCTTCAATCTCTTTGATCGGAAAATCCGCGACCCGATCTTCAAAGAGATAAGCCACGATGAGCCGGACTTGTTGCCCGGATTTTTTACCGGATGCTGTTTGTCCAGACGAAAAATTCAGCAGGCAAACAAACAGGAGGAGAGTCAATGCAAACGTTTTTCTCATAATCTCAGCGGCCATTTCGTAGATTCATTGCAAGCTCATTTTTTCGTGATGCCGATTATACAGCACGAGGCAATCTACCACTTCGCTCGAAATCAGGCACATTCTTTTCATCGCTTGCCTTAAGCACTCGCCTGCGTGTAGTCTTCATGCTACGAAGGCTTGATTCGGACGCAGAGCCACCCGTGCAGTCAAAAAAAGCCCCAACAAGAGCCGAATACTTATGTCATCTTCGACGCCGATGTTGCGGCAGTACCATGAACTGAAGCGACAGCATCCCGGAACGCTGCTCTTTTTCCGGCTGGGTGATTTCTACGAACTCTTCTTCGATGATGCCGTCACGGGCGCGCGTGAGTTGGAGATTACCTTGACGGCGCGCCATAAGGAGCGTGGCGACCCTATCCCTATGTGCGGAGTGCCGCATCACGCCGCCTCCACACACATCGCGCGCCTGGTTCGCAAAGGCTATCGCGTTGCTATCTGCGAGCAGACGGAAGACCCTTCGCAGGCTAAGAAACTTGTCAGGCGCGAGGTGGTGCGCGTCATCACACCCGGCACAGCCATTGATCCGCAGCTTGTCGAAGCGCGAGAGACCATTTACCTGGCAGCCGTCTGCGGCACGGGCGAGCGCATGGCTGCGGCGTTCCTCGATTTATCAACCGGCGAGTTTCGCGCCACGGAAGCAAGCGGGCACGATGCCTGGTCGCGCATCCGGGCCGACGTTGAATCCTTCGCCCCGCGCGAGATTCTCTATCCTGCCTCGCTCGCCCCGCTCATCAAAAGCTCACGCGACGGCGCTCTTCACACCGCGCCTCTTCCTCTCAAGCAAGAAGAGAACACTCAATCAACTTCGTCAATAAGAGACGCAAACGAAGCTGCCGATTCTTCGCAACGTGAGTCCGTCTTCACCGGGGCAACGCTGACTCCGATTGATGACTGGCTCTGGCAGGGGGACGGTTGCGCCGCGCAACTGTGCGAGCAATTCGGCGCGCTCTCGCTCGAAGGCTTCGGGCTTGAGGGAAAACCGGAGGCCGTGCGCGCCGCCGGAGCCTGCTTGCGCTACGCGCAGGAAATGCAGCGAGCCACAGCAGCGCACATCTCCGACATCACTTACTTCGAGGCGCAGGATCATCTAGTTCTGGATCAGGTCACTGTACGCAACCTTCAGCTTGTCGAAGCCCAGGCGGGAACAAATCGCGCCTCCACGCTTCTCAACGTAATTGATGAGACGGTCACAGGCATGGGTGCGCGACTCTTGCGCTCATGGTTGTTGCACCCCTCTGTTCGCAGGGGAGAGATTGAAGCGCGTCTAGGAGCGGTCGGGGAGTTGAACACATCGCAGATCAAGCGCGACCGTTTGCGCGTTCTGTTGAAAGAGGTCGCAGACCTGGACAGACTGTGTGGGCGACTCAACATGAACTCCGCCAGCCCGCGCGATTTGAATGCGATCCTGCGCTCCGCTAATCAAGTTCCGCAGGTTCGCCGGACGCTCGACGGCTCGCAGTCTTCGCTCCTGCAAGTTCTACTGGAAAGCATGGACGAGTTGCAGGATATTCGTTCGTTGATCGAGCAGGGAATTGCCGACGACCCGCCCGCCAAACTGAGCGACGGCGGCGCAATCCGCGACGGCTATGAGAGCGAGTTGGACGAGCTACGCGGCATCAGCCGCAACGCCAAGCAGACCATCGCCGCGCTCGAAGCACGCGAGCGCTCACGCTCCGGCATCAGCACTCTACGGATTCGCTACAACAACGTCTTCGGCTATTTTCTGGAAGTCTCGAAAGCCAACGCCGCGCGCGTTCCTCCTGATTACGAAAGGCGCCAGACGCTCGCCAACGCTGAACGCTACACGACGCCGGAGCTAAAGGCTTGGGAAACGAAAGTGCTCGGTGCGGAGGATCGCATCGCTCAACTTGAAACTGAAATCTTTAAGGAGCTTTGCGCGCAAATTTCCGCCAAGACAAAACGCATACAGGCGTGTGCTCGCGCTCTGTCGGCGCTGGATGCTCTGGCTGCGCTTGCTGAAGTTGCCGCACGCCGCCGCTACGTCCGCCCCACAGTTCACGACGGCGACGAGATAGAGATCGTGCAGGGCCGCCACGCGATCATCGAAGCGGCAAGCAGTGAGCCTTTCATCCCCAACGATCTTTACATGAACAACTCGACCGACCGGCTGCTCATCATCACCGGCCCGAACATGGGCGGAAAGAGCACGAACCTTCGTCAGGCGGCCATCATCTCAATCCTGGCGCAGATGGGATCGTTTGTGCCTGCCGAGAGCGCGCGGCTGCCGCTGCTGGATCGCATCTGGACTCGCGTCGGCGCATCCGACGATCTGGCGCGCGGGCGTTCAACCTTCATGGTGGAGATGACGGAGACTGCCGCTATCTTGCACAATGCAACTCCGCGCTCTCTAATCCTGCTTGATGAAATAGGTCGGGGCACGGCAACCTTCGATGGTCTTTCAATTGCCTGGGCAGTTGCTGAATACCTGCACGATTCGAGCGCGCACGCGGCCAAAACGCTTTTCGCCACGCACTATCATGAGTTGACGGAACTCGCCGAACGCTTACCCGGCGGGCAGAACTACCAGATCACAGCCGCCGAGCGCGAAGGCGAAGTTGTCTTCCTGCATCGCCTCGAACGCGGTCGCGCCTCAAAGTCTTACGGCATAGAGGTAGCGCGTCTAGCGGGTCTTCCGCCTTCGGCCATAGCGCGAGCGCGCGACGTGCTTGCAAGGCTTGAGCGTTATGAGTTGGATGTTTTCACGGAAGAAGAAAAGCAGGGCGAAGGCGTCAACAAACCGGAGACCGAGTGGGAAGCATGGGCGCTCGATGAAGCTGGCCTGAAAAGCGCCGCGCGCCGTGCGCGTCAAAAACGCATCGCCATGCAAGCCACACTCTTTGATGCCGTCAACCAGAACCTTCTTGACGAGCTACGCAGCGTTGATGTAGAAACGCTGAAGCCGGAAGAAGCGCTGGAAATTCTACAGGACATACGCAAGCGAATTGTTTGAACAGCCGACGAGAGACCAGAGAAAGAAACGATGAATGCGGAATGATGAGCGATGAACTGAAAAGCCGCTGCCTTTAATTCATCTTTCACCGCTCATCATTCCGCATTCATCACTCATCATTCATCATTCACCCATCGTTCATGCTCAATTCTTTAACGTCACTTCCCCTCGAACAACAGATCGGTCAACTCTTCTATATCGGGCTGCCTGGAACGGAGCTTGATGAAGAAACGCGCTCGCTCGTGGAGCACGTCTCGCCCGGCGGCGTCATCATCTTCGGGCGAAACGTGGCCGCGCCGAAACAGGTGCGCTCACTGCTCGGCGGCATCCGTGACCTACTCCCTGTCGAGCCTCTCTGCGGGATAGATCAGGAGGGCGGACTCGTTGATCGCCTGCGCCGAATCTGCACGCCGATGCCCGCCGCACGCACCATCAGGCAACATGGTGATCTCGCAGCCGCGCGCTCTCTTGGTCGCATCACGGGTGAGGTCTTGCGACTCCTCGGCTTCAACATGAACTTCGCGCCGGTCATGTCCATCATGACGGATGAACGCGACCTGCTCTCCAACGGTCTCTACTCGCGTTCCTTCGGACGCTCGCCCGGCGAGGTCTTAGGTTACACGACCGTTTACATGCGCGGCCTGCAAGGAACTGGCTTGTTGGGATGCCTCAAGCATTTTCCAGGCATCGGCGCGGGCGAGGTTGACACGCACGACGCAATGGCCGTCGTCAGTCTTTCCCACGACGATTTAATCGCGCAGGACCTGGCCCCTTACATAGAACTTTTCCAGCGTGAAGACGACCGTGTGCGCGCAGTGATGGTTAGTCACGGCGGATTTCCGAACGTTGACATACGCAAGGGCACGGCTGGAGGCAGACTCATTCCTGCGTCCTTGAGTCCGGCCATCACAACCAAGCTACTAAGGCAAGAGCTTGGCTACAAGCACTTGGTCGTCACGGATGATCTTGAGATGGGCGCGATTGCCAGGCTCTACCCGATAGAGGAAGCGGTCTTGCGCGCTTTCAAAGCCGGGCAGGATATGTTTCTGATCTGCTCGCGTCCAGACATCATCCTGCGCGGCTACAACGCCCTGCTTCAAGCCGCACGTGACGGTCTCGTCAAGCAGGAGCGCATCAATCAATCGCTGTGCAATATCTCTGAGTTCAAAGCTCTCGCGCAGCCGCCGCTTCCATTCGACAGCGCGCGTTTCAAACAATTGTCCGAAGAAATCGCCACTCTCAATCGCAAACTGAATTACACTTACGGAGGAGATAACTGATGCGTGTTCACAAGCTGATTACGACGCTTCTCATCGTGCTCGTGGCGACAATGCTTCTGCCGGGTTGCCGCAACAGAAACGAGACTTTTGTGATCGCGCTTTCGGACAAGATTTCCACCCTCGACCCAATCGGCTCGGAATCCGTTGACGCCGCGAGCGAGCGCATACGAGTTCTGCTCTTTAATTCGCTCATCAAGAAAGATGAGAAGTTTGATTACGTTCCAGACCTTGCCACCGACATCAAACGCGCCGACGATGGCTTGAGCTACACCTTCACCTTGCACGACGACGTGACCTTTCACGATGGCAAGCCGCTCACTTCCGCCGATGTCAAATACACGCTTGACACTATTCTAGGCTCGAACTCCGGCAAGGCTGCGAGCTTCTTTGAGGGCACGGGCGAGAGTAAAAAGGGATTCGTCACAGCCGTCGAAGCGCCTGACCCGAAGACCGTCATCATTCGTCTACGCACTCCCTGGCTCGGCCTGCTCTCAAACCTCGTCGCTATCGGCATCGTCCCGAAAGACAGCGCAGCCGATCAGAAAACGCATCCTTTGGGCAGCGGGCCTTTCAAGTTCGTCAGCTACGATTCCGCGCAACAGATAATCAATTTTGAAGCGAATCCGAATTACTGGGAAGGAGCGCCTAAGATCAGCGCGCTTCGTGTCCGCGTGATTGAAGATGCGAACGCTTTGCAGAACGAGTTGCGGAGCGGAGGTGTGACGCTCGCGCCTTTGCCGACAAATCTCACGCCGGATGTTTTCAAGACTCTAGAGAAAGAATCCAACCTGCAAGTGCAACAATTCAACGGCGCGAACATAGCCTATCTGGGCTTCAACGTGCAGAATCCGCCGCTCGACAATGTTCGACTCCGGCAGGCCATCGCTTACGCGATTGACCGCGAAACGATCATCCACGATCTGCTGCTCGGACAGGCGAAGGTTGCGCATTCAATCATCCCAGAAGAGTCTTGGTCGTATGCGTCGGGGCAGAAATACAGCTACGACCCTGAGAAGGCTAAACAGCTTTTGGATCAGGCGGGTTTTCGTGACCCGGACGGAGACGGGCCGCAGATGAGATTCAAAGACTCCATCAAATTCAAAATCTCTTCCTCAAGCGCAGCCACGCGCCAGTATGCCGATGTCATACGCGACTACTTGAAGAAGGTCGGCATCCCCGTCGAGATTGAAACTGTCGAGTTCAACACGCTGATCGCGCAGTTGCGGCTGGGTGATTATCAGATGACGACCTCGCGCTGGATCGGCGGCAATCAAGACCCGATTTTCCTGAAAGACCTCTTCAGCTCAACGGAGATTCCAACGCAGGATCGCGCGGGCAAAAATCGCAGCCGCTACAAGAATCCTGAGCTTGACCGTATTTTAGAAGAAGCCGTTAATACTGCTGACAGAGAGAAAGCTCTGGGCCTGTACCGTCAAGCGCAGGAGATTATCAGCAACGATCTGCCGATGCTCCCGCTCTGGTATCCAGCCAACATGGTGGTGGCGAACAAAACGGTCGGCAACATCAAGATTGACGGCAGCGGCGACTGGAGCTTCGTGCGGAATTTGACGCTGAACAAGTAGGATTTGTGGAGCTATTGAACCCCAGCGCCAAACGCTCTTAATGTCTCTTCCACTTCGCGGCGGGAAATTGCGCCTTCTCTGAGTATGAGAGGTGTTGCTCCACTTAGATCGAGAAGGGTGGATGGCTTGCCGCCGCGCGATGCGCCGCCGTCAACAATCAGATCAAGTCGTTCAGAAAAAGAGTGTGCGACTTCTTGAGCGGTTTGAGCGGGAGGCTCACCCGCAAGATTTGCGCTGGTGGCTGTGAGCGCGCCGCCGCACGCGCGTATAAACGAGCGAACGGCTTCATCGTCGGGCAAGCGCAACCCCACAGTTCCGCTCCCAGCCGTTAATTCTTCCGGCACTTCCGGCTCTGCGTTCACAACTATCGTCAACGCTCCCGGCCAATGACGCTCACAGACAGCAGCAAAGAGTTTCGATCTGTTAGCGATGTAACGTTCGGCTTCGCTTGAGTCGCTGATGACAAGGAGGATGGGCTTGCCGTCTCTGCCTTTCAATTCATTCACACGGCGCACGGCCTGATCGTTGAAAGGGTCTGCGCCGAGACCGTAAAAAGTGTCCGTGCGAAAGGCCAAGACGCCGCCAGCGGCAATAACTCGTGCGGCGCGCTCACGCACCTTTTCGCCGTCTCGGACGATCATCAGAATAAATTTGAAAGTGAAACTTCCAGCAGCCGTTTTGAAGGCGTCTACTTGATCTTGATGCCGTAGGCGATGCCGTCTCCGAACGAGAGAATCTCTGCGCGTAGCTGCGGATGATTGACGAAATGCTTGTTGAACTCGCGCAGCGCCTCGGTTGATGCTTGCTGATCTTCAGAGCGAATCTTTCCGGCCACCTGTCCGCCCCAGAGCACATTGTCTGCAACCACGACGCCGCCAACGCGAAGCAGCGGCAACGCTTGATCCAGATAGCCCGAATACTCTTCCTTCATCGCGTCAAGATAGACTAGATCGAAAGTCTCTTTCAGATTAGGAATAACTTCCAGCGCCCGGCCATGCTCTATGCGGACGCGCTCACGCACGCCTGCGCGCGTCAGATAGTCTTCGGCGCGGCGAATCATCTCATCGTTCGGCTCGATTGTGACGATGAGTCCGTCCTCAGTGAGTCCTCGCGCAAGATGCACGACCGCGTAGCCAATCGCCATTCCGATTTCGAGGACGCGCCTGGCCTTCATCGCCCGCGCAGTGATTTCCAGAAAGAGCGCGACCTCTCGATCAGCAATCGGCACTCTGTTCTTCTCGGCATCCTCTTCCATCTCCGCTACGATTCCTGTGTTGGCCGGTAAAAGGCGTTCGAGATATTCCGCCTGCTCGTGATGAATGATAGCGTCTAGACGTGCTTTCATAAGATGGCTTCCTGTGGGTTTTATAATTTGACGAACGAGCAAAAAGTCTACTCGCAGAGGAAGAGACTATGCAAACCGTGAGCGAGTTTATCTTTCAGTCGTCGGATTTATCCTGCGCTTCCGTTCCGACAGTGACGTAGCGGCGAGCGAGTCCCAATTCGCGTAGCTTGTGCTGGAGCGACTGCCTGTGCATCCCTAAAATTGCCGCCGCGCGCGTCACGTTGCCGCCGGAATCTTCGAGGCAGCGAGCGATGTAGCGACGCTCAAACTCTTTGCGGTCTGAGCGAAAGTCTGCGGTGAAGGGAACCGCAAGCGCTCCGTCCGTTTCCTGCTCGACGCGCGGACTACTGTTGCTCGGCGGCATACTTTTAATCTCTTCCGGCAGATCACGCGCGGTAAGCTCATCGCCTTCGGCCATGATTGCGGCTCGTTCAATCGTGTTCCTCAATTCACGCACGTTGCCGTGCCAATCGTAGTCAATCAAGCGTCTGAGCGCGCTCTGCCCGATTGGACGCGGCGGCAAGTTGTAGCGTTCAGCGGCAAGGCGAGCGAAGGATTCGGCGAGCACGGGGATGTCTTCGCGGCGTTCGCGCAAGGGAGCGATGTCAATCGTCACGACGCGCAGGCGATAGAAGAGGTCTGCGCGAAAAATACCGTTAGCTATCTCCTGCTCAAGCGGGCGATGCGTTGCGCTGACGATTCTGACATCAACGGGGATGGACTCGTTGCCGCCGAGACGTTCGATGTGTCTCTCCTCAAGAGCGCGCAGAAGCTTTGCCTGCACGTTCGCGCTCATGTCTCCGATCTCGTCCAGAAAAAGCGTGCCACCGTCGGCCTGCTCAAACTTTCCACGCCTGCGCGCCGCCGCGCCTGTAAAAGCGCCTTTTTCATGGCCGAAAAGCTCGGACTCGATGAGTTCAGACGGAAGCGCAGCGCAGTTGACGGCCACGAAAGCTCCGCTCCGACGCACAGAGCTTCGTTCGTGAATCTCGCGCGCGACAAGCTCTTTGCCTGTGCCCGACTCACCGCGCACGAGAACAGTTGCATCAGTCTCAGCCACCTTCTCAATCATCGCGCGCACGCGACGCATAGCTTCCGACGCTCCGATTAGTGCGCCTCGCGCCGTGCCTTCGATCTCAATACGGCGACGAAGGGAACGGTTTTCACGACGTAACTGCACGGTCTCGAAAGCGTTTTTGACGACAAGGCGCAGGTCATCAAGCTCAAAAGGTTTTGAAAGATAATCGTGCGCGCCGGATTTGATCGCTTCGACAGCCATGCGCTCTGAGCCGTGAGCTGTGATGAGTATGACAAGCGGGGCGTCGCCGTTTGCCTCTTTCAATTCGCTCAGAAATTCAATCCCGCTCGCTCCCGGCAAGTTCACATCAAGCAGCAGCAAGTCAGGTCGCCGCTCTTTCATCAAGTCGCGCGCCGCTTCGACGCTATCTGCCTCTTCAATCACATAGCCGAAGCCGCCCAGTGCGCGCCGCATTCCGTAACGAGCCGCTTCTTCATCATCCACAATCAGCAGGCGCAATCCACTTTCATTCATCTTCTCTTGCATTATTTCAACATTCTCTCCACAACGATTTCGATAAGCCACAGACTTGTTCAGCACGCAACGTGCCATAAATCTGATCTTCGGTTCCGGCATCTTACAGCGCAGATGGTCTTGAACTGAAGGCGCAATCACCATTAACGGCCCGCCTCCACCCATTTGACACACTCGACGATTGAGCCTTTGCTTTCTCTGGCTATCGTCGTGTATTCTCTCGCAGTTGAAATATCGGGGCGTAGCACAGCCTGGTAGTGCGCTCGGTTTGGGACCGAGAGGTCGGAGGTTCAAATCCTCTCGCCCCGATTATCCACATCGTAAGAGCAGCTTGGCGGCTGCTCTTTTTTGCCTTTAGAGTTAACTCCAGATGCCTTTGCATGACTGGAGCAGCATAAACGGATTTGAAATTATTTCACTCGAAATGGCCGAAAAATGCGATTTTTGGGAGACGCGAAGCCTTTCGGTGTGATATATGTTGGTTCATAAGTTTTTCAATTTGCCCAATTCACCGGAGGTAATCACAGCACGCCATGGCGACAAAAGCGGCATCAGGCAAGAAACGCATGACCCAATCCGAGGTAGTCAACCATTTCGCCGAGAAATTCGGCATGAAGCGCGCTCAGGCTAAAGAGTTCTTTGATGAGCTTGGCAATCTGGCGCAGAGTGAAGTCAAATCTAACGGAGAGTTCGTTTTGCCAGGTTTCGGCAAACTCGTTCTATCCGAACGTAAGGCACGTGAGGGCCGTAACCCAGCGACAGGTGAGACGATTCAGATTCCGGCCAAAACCACGCTCAAATTCCGCGTTGGCAAAGGCATGAAGGATTCGGTTGTTCCCAAAAAGTAGGTTGTTTTCAAAGCATACGGTCTTCAATAAATTTGGCGCCGTCTGAAGTGTCCTAACGGGATGCACAGGCGGCGCTTTCGCCTTCAGACCGGCCAAGTCCCAGGCTTCTTCGAGCCTTCCCCGGCCTAGTCTGGCAACACTTAAAGCAAGCCTGAAAAATATCTTTCCTTTTCCGGGAAATTCCTCTACAATCATCCGTTTTGTTGGCGCAGCCGTAAGGAAACTATCTATGACAATGAGTCTTTGCGCCTGCCTCCTCGTACAAAAAATTCCCATGAAATGCAACACTTTTGCATCCTGGGGCGTAAATTCGGCATCTATAATTTCTCTTACAAACACTTATCGAGGCTTCGTTGAGGGGAAATTGGCGGGCTTCGATTAAAGAAGGAGCTAAATAAGACGTGACTTTCAATAGACATCTGCCGCTAGACGAGCGGTTACTAAGAATTGACCACATTCAAGCACGACGCTTCTCGAAACTGAGCGGGCCGACTCTGGACATCGCAACTGAGGGCATCATGCGCCACTTGCGCGCCTGTGACCGGATGGATGTCAACCCGGATACCTCAGCAGTGCGTGAAATCATTGACGACGCTTTGAATGGCCGCCGCGTTTACGCTGAAACGGCTAATGATCTACGCGCCGCGTAAAAGAAGGTACAGCATACCTCGTTATTTTTAAGACCGCCGCCCTCAAGGGTGGCGGTCTTTCTTCTGACAGACTGGAAAGCGAGCAAGGGGGAGAAACTTATCAACCAGCAACTCCGCTATTGTGAACCCGTTTAGTTTGATATTGGATAATAGCCAGCAGGCTCAGGGCATCCGTAATTCCGCCTGTCAATGCCATCTCCAGCGCCTCTTGAAACCTTACGCGACGAATATTCAGTTGCTCGGTCCCTTCAGGTTTATGCTCGCCCTGTGTGAGTCCGGTGGCTAGAAACCAGATTGCAAGCTCGTCAGAGACGGAATTTGACAGGTGAGCTTCGCCCATCTTTTCCCATACAGTCGCACGCAAGCCCGTCTCCTCTTCCAACTCACGTTGCGCGGCACCGAGCGGGTCTTCGCCTTCCTGACATCCACCCTCTGGAATCTCCCATGAATATTGTTCGAGCGGATAGCGATACTGACCGACTAAATAAATGAAGTCGCCTTCGAGGGCGAGGATGCCGATAGCTATATTCTTAAAGTGAACCACGCCGTAGATGCCTTGCTTGCCGTCAGGACGTATCACAGAGTCCTCCCGCACGCTGATCCAAGCATTGTCGTACATCTGTCTGGTAGAGAGCGTCTGCCAGGGACTTTTAGTTTCGTCGAATGCCACGTTAGTTCTCAGTTGATTGGTCGAAGCCATAACTTTATCACACCCTTCAACGCCATGCGCTTTTATCAATTCCCTATGAGATGAAAGCTATAAATCATCAGAGTTGACGCCTACCGCAACCAGCGTGTTAACATTCGAGGGTTTCAAATTATGCTCCCGTAGCTCAGTGGATAGAGCATCTGCCTTCAAATAGGAGCCCACACGGAGAATAGTAATTCGTATGGTGGAGGGTGCTGTATCGGTGAATCTCTAAAGAAGCGCTCGCGCTTCCACGACAACACCGAGGGAACCTTGTGGCCGTTTTCTAAGTGTATTGCAGGAAAATCTGTAAAGAGGAATATTCATGCATCACACAAAAGACAAGGGCGACTTGGGAGTTGCTAAGGCTTACTGTGATCTGGTTGAAAAGGGATATTTAGTTTTATTCCCCTCAACAGAACATGCTCCGTTTGATCTCGTTACTTACGACGGAAGTAATTTTGTAAGAATACAGGTCAAATATAGAAGTGCCGTTAAAGGTGTCCTTCAGGTTAATCTAATTAACTGGTGGGCAGACAGGAACGGCTCTCACAGTAAGCGGATTGATAAGTGTCAGGTTGATGTCTTCTGTATCTACTGTCCTGAGACGGACAGGTGTTATTACTTCAAACCGGAAGATGTCAATATTTCTCTGACTCTAAGGATTAGCGCTCCAAAGAATAATCAGTCGAAGAACATCAGGTTTGCAGACGATTACATAGGGACTCCGTAGAGACTATACGCATCCGGGCTGAAATGCCCAAGATATAGTCCAGACCACAACTCGATTTTTGAGGTCAGGGAAACCTGGAGTGGTAAGCTAAGCAGAGGGTCGCACGTTCGAGTCGTGCCGGGGGCATTTAGGATTTATATTTTTCGAGGTTCAAGTTATGGCGGAGAGAAAAGAAGCTGTCATCATCAGCGCGGCGCGAACGCCGACGGGGAAATTTCAGGGCGCATTGAAAGGTTTTTCTGCGACCGACCTGGGCGCGATGGTTGTGCGTGAGAGCGTCAGGCGTGCAGGCGTTAAGCCGGAAGACGTTGACGAAGTCATCATGGGTTGCGTCATTCAGGCGGGCCTCGGGCAGAACCCTGCCAGGCAGGCTGCGCTCAATGGCGGCATTCCTTTCGGCGTCTCTGCCGTGACGATCAACAAGGTCTGCGGCTCAGGTCTGAAGGCTGTGATGATGGCCGCGCAGGGAATTCAACTAGGAGATTCCGAGATAGTCGTCGCGGGTGGGATGGAGTCAATGACAAACGCGCCGTACCTGATCCCGAAGGCGCGTGAAGGTTATCGTTTGGGAAATGGCGTGCTCGTTGACTCGATGATTAATGACGGGCTGTGGTGCGCGTTCGAGAATTACCACATGGGCAACACGGGTGAGGTCGTAGCCGAACGTTACCACGTCACGCGCGAGGAGCAGGACGAGTATGCGCTCGATTCGCATCGCAAAGCGGCGGCGGCGATGAAGGCTGGAAAGTTCAAGGACGAAATCCTGCCCGTTGAGATTCCGCAGAAGAAAGGCGCACCCGTTATTCTTGATGTGGACGAGAGCGTGCGTGAGGACACGTCGCTTGACGCACTGGCGAAACTCAGGCCAGCATTTAAGAAAGAAGGCGGAACGGTGACTGCCGGAAACGCGCCCGGCGTCAACGACGGCGCGTCGGCTCTCGTCGTCACCTCGCTTGAACGCGCCCGCTCATTGAATATTGAACCGATGGCGCGTATCGCGGCGCAGGCAACTTCAGGTATCGAGCCTGAGTTGGTGATGATGGCCCCGGTCGAAGCGATTCGTAAGGTTTTGAAGAAAGCGGGATGGTCGCTCAATGAAGTTGACCTGATTGAGTTGAACGAGGCTTTCGCGGTGCAGGCCGTCGCAATCATCAAGGAGCTTGATCTCGATCCGAGCAAAGTCAACGTCAATGGAGGAGCAGTTGCGCTCGGTCATGCCATCGGGCAATCGGGTTCGCGGCTACTAACCACCATGCTCTATGAGATGAAGCGGCGCGACGTGCATCGCGGCCTGGCTGCATTGTGTCTGGGGGGCGGCAACGCTGTTGCGATGGCAGTTGAACGGTAGGATGTACGCGATGAGTCAGGCGGCGGAGAACATGTTGGTGATAAAAACTATTGGCGTCGTCGGCGCGGGAACGATGGGCAACGGCATCGCACAGGTAGCTGCGCGTGCCGGATACATGGTCATCCTGCGTGATGTCAAAGATGAATTTTTGCAGCGCGGCATGGCCGCCATTGATAAGAGCCTGCAACGTGATGTTGACAAGGAGCGGTTGAAGGAAGAAGAGAAGCGCGCGATTATGAATCGCATCAGCACTGCGACGGAGATGAGCGCGCTCGGTGAAACCGATCTCATCGTTGAAGCTGTCACGGAGAACGTGAACGTCAAGACAGATGTCTTTCGCCAGCTAGACGCTTTAACGCGCGCTGAAGCGATTCTCGCCTCGAACACTTCTTCCATCTCGATTACCAAGCTCGGCGCGGCCACCGGCAGACCCGGTAAAGTTATCGGGATGCACTTTATGAACCCGGTGCCTGTGATGAAGCTTGTCGAAATCATTCGCGGCATCGCAACCTCGGATGAGACGCACAGTATCGTGCATGACCTGACCTTGAAGCTCGACAAGACGCCGCTCGAATGCAACGACATGCCCGGCTTCGTCTCCAATCGCGTGCTGATGCCGATGATTAACGAAGCGATCTTTGCCCTCTATGAAGGCGTCGCCACGCGCGAGAGCATTGACGGGATTATGAAGCTGGGGATGAACCACCCGATGGGGCCGCTGACGCTCGCCGACTTCATTGGCCTTGATGTCTGCCTGGCAATAATGAACGTCCTGCACGAGGGGCTGGGCGACCCCAAATACAGAGCATGCCCACTCCTTAAACGCTACGTTGACGCGGGCTGGCTTGGAAGAAAAACGGGACGTGGGTTTTACGAATACTGAATAGGAAGTCTGGAGTCTGGAGTCGAGAGTCAAAGGCAGAAAAGAATTTGCTTTTGACCCCGGACTCCAGACTCTGAGACTCCAGACTCCAGACTCTTTTATGAGAACCATTTCGCACTACTGTCAAAAATGCCTGGCGGCGAACCCGCTGGGGCAAGAGTTGTGTGGGCGTTGCGGGACGCGGTTGATGTTGGTGGTGGAGCCGCCTGCTGCGCGTTATGAAGAGGGCGGTCTGGTTGCCACGCATGAAGAGCACCTTCTGGAGCGCGTCTCGGCCTTAGAGAACAGGTTGACTCGTTTGACGGATAAGCTTGAGCAGACGCTCGATCTCCTGCTGCGACAGGCGAAAAACGCTTACTTCGATCACGCTTTAATAGACACGCTCATTACTGTTCTACATGAGGCAGGCTCGCTCGATGCAGCCAAGCTCAACAAGCTCTGGCGCGAACGCTGCAAGCAAGATGACGAAGCGTTTGAAGAGAAAACGCGCCGCGAGCTGTTGCGGAAACAGATTCTCTCGACTTACAGGGGCGCTGAGCAGTTGACGTTTGAGCAAGTTATCAACGAAGGATTTCACCTGCTCGCGGAGAAAGAGACGGATGGCGGCATACGCGCTTTAGAGCGCGCCGCTGCAATGGCTTCAGGCAACGCCGCGCTTCACGCCTTGATTGGGGAACATTTTTTCCAGCTATGCCAGAATACGCTCGCTAGAGATTATCTGGAGCGCGCTCTGAAAGCCGACGCGAAAAATGAGAGAGTTCGTTTATTGCTCGGTCTAACTTACGGGGACGTAGGCGAGGTTGAGCGGGCTAGAGAGCTTCTGAAGGATTCACTCAGGCAAAAAGGAGAGTCGTTTGCCGCGCGCTATGGCTTAGGCAGGCTGCTCGTCACCGAACAAAAATGGAATGAGGCGCTCAAGGAGTTTAAGAGCGCATTAGCAGCGCGGCCTTCGCCTGAAGCTCATTACGTCGTCGGGTGCGTTTATTTCCGGCATGGCCGTGATCGCATGGCCGCGCGTCACCTACGCAAAGCGGTTGAGATGGCTGAAGACTACACGGCAGCATACTACGTGCTCGGACTTGCTCTCTTACGTCTCGGCGAGGCAGAGCAAGCGCGTGCGGCATTCAGCGCGGCGACCGAAGGAGATTCGGATGAGGCTCATTATCGTTCAGCCTCGCGGCGCGTGTTGCGCTCAGGCGAGATGCCTGCCAATCCGAAGCTTTTCGGGATGAACGAAATCGCAAGAAAAGGTCTGATAACCGGCGGAGACAGGCGATTGGCGCAGGCTCTACGCCAGGATGCGCTCGGCGAAGCGGAAGTTGACGGCGTGTCAAATTAGTCTTGGCGCGTTGACTCTCGCCCGTCAACGGCTATAATAACGCCTTTTGCGCGCATGTGACTGAATCAAGGCTATCTGAACTATGGGGTGCGCGATGCGAATTGAGCTTGATAAGGTGGAGAAGACGGGCAGCACATTCGCGCACCGTTACGAACCTGAAGAGATAGTTCTTGACGAAGAACACATGCGCCTGACAGAGCCGCCTTCGTTGAGCGGGCGCGTCAGCCGCAGCGGAAATGAAGTCCGGCTGCGAGGAAAGATCAACGCCACCGCAGAGGTTGACTGTGATCGCTGTCTGAAAACGGTCAGTCTGCCGATTGAAGCAGAGTTCGACGTGAAATACGTTCCCAATGAGGACTACACGCCGAGCGAGGCCGCCGAGCTACAGGAAGAAGATTTGAGCGTCTCTTTCTTTGACGGGGAGACGATTGATGTTGATGAGTTGGTTCGTGAGCAAGTGCTGCTGAGTATGCCCGCGCGCGCCCTTTGCGGCGACGAGTGCAAGGGCTTATGCCCTGTTTGCGGCGCTGACAGAAATACCAGCTCGTGCGATTGCGAAAGCCAAGAGATTGACCCGCGCTGGGCGGGATTAAAAGCAGTGATAGGTGATGAGTAATGAGTGATGAGTTAAAAACTCGCTTGCACTCATCACTTATCACTCATCACTCATCACTTATTTACCGGAGTTATTATGCCAAATCCAAAACGTCGTCATTCTAAGGCTCGGACGCGCAAGCGCCGGGCACATGATGCTCTGCGGCAGCCGCAGACTTCCACCTGTCCGAATTGCCAGGAGCCACGCATGCCGCACCGCGTGTGCCCGAAATGCGGCTTTTACAAAGGCCGTGAAGTAGTGCATGTCGAAGAATCAGCGTAAAAGCAGTGATAAGTGATAGGTGATAAGAGAAAAGCTCTTTCCTATCACTTATCACCTATCACTTATCACTGTCTTCAATGAAGCACGGGCCGCAGCACCAATTGACCGGCAAGGTCGTCGTGGACGCGATGGGCAGCGATCATGCGCCCAGCGTAGAGATTGATGGTGCGCTGGCAGCCACGCGGGATTTAGGTATTGGTGTTATCCTCGTCGGTCAGCCCGAAAAGGTTGTGCCGGAGTTGCATAGATGCGGTTGGCGCGGGCAGGGTGATCGCGGCATTGAGTTTGTCGAGGCGGCAGAAGTTATCGGCATGGACGAGCCGGTTGCGACTGCCTTGCGCCGCAAGAAGAAAAGCTCTTTGAGAGTCGGGACGAAGCTCGTCACAGAAGGACGCGCAGACGGGTTCGTCTCGGCGGGCAACACCGGCGCAGCGATGGCGACGGCCAAGATGGTGATCGGGATGCTGCCGGGAGTTGACCGTCCTGCGCTCGCCGCGATGATTCCGACGAAGGGAAGCAAGCCGACTCTGCTCCTTGATGTCGGGGCAAACGCCGAATGTAAGGCTTTCCATCTGGCTCAGTTTGCCGTGATGGGTGATGCCTACTGCCGCGCCGTGCTGGGAACGGTTAAGCCGAGCGTGGGACTGATGAGCATCGGCGAAGAGGAAGCGAAGGGAAACGATCTGACGAAAGAGGCGTTTCCGCTGCTTCGTGAGTTAGGCAGTTTGAATTTCCTCGGCAACGTCGAGGGGCGCGATCTTTTCACCGGCGCGGTTGACGTAATCGTCACAGACGGTTTTACAGGCAACGTGATGCTGAAGCTGGCCGAAGGGTTGACGGAAGCGATGCTCTCGATGATTAAGCGCGAGTTGATTGCGTCTGCGATGACGAGGGCGGGTGCGATGCTTGCCAAGCCTGCGTTTCGCAACATCAAAAAGCGGCTGGATTATGCGGAGTATGGCGGCGCTCCGTTGTTGGGCGTCCGGCAGATAGTGATGATCGGACACGGTAGCTCGAATGCCCGCGCGATTCGTAATGCCATCCGCAGCGTCAAAGAGTTTTCCGAGCATCGCGCCAGCGAGCGCATCGAGCGTGGGATTGCCGAAACAAACGCACGGGAGCAGGCATTAGCCGTAAACAGCAGATCGTAAATCGTGAATAGGGAACCGAGGGTTTTACTATTCAGGGTTTACGATTTACTATTTACGAAAGGATTGAAATGGCAAAACTAAACGCAGGCATCCTGGGAACGGGCCACGCTTATCCCGAAGGCATCTTGACGAATGCCGACCTGGAGACGATGGTGGATACTTCGGATGAGTGGATCACCTCGCGAACAGGGATAAAGCAGCGCCGCAAGGCCGCGAAGGGAGAATATACTTCGCTCTTTGCCGTGAAAGCCGCTCGCCAGGCAATCGAGCGCGCACGCATTGACCCTTCTGAGATTGATACCTTGATCTGCGCCACAGTCACGCCCGACCAGATTCTTCCTTCCACAGGCTGCCTCGTTCAGGCCGAGCTTGGAGCAAATAATGCCGCTGCCTTTGATTTAGTCGCCGCCTGCTCAGGCTTTCTCTACGGCTTGACGATGGCAAACGGCTTGATTCGCACGGGGCAATCAAAACGCGCGCTTGTCATCGGTGCGGAAGTTTTGACTCAGTATGTTGATTACACAGACCGCTCGACGTGCGTGATCTTCGGCGACGGAGCGGGCGCAGCCGTCCTCGGCCCGGTTGAAAGTGAGCGCGGTATTTTGGCTGCGCGAATAAGGTCTGACGGGCGATTCGCGGAACATCTCTATGCGCCGGGCGGCGGGACACGGCGCGGCTCGACCGCAGAGACAATCGCAGCCGGTGAGCATTTCTTCAAGATGAAGGGAAACGAATTGTTCAAGGTCGCCGTGCGCTCGATGACAGACATCTCGCGCGAGGTGTTGGAGGAAGCGGGCAAAAGCGCGGAGGACGTTGACCTCTTTATCCCGCATCAGGCCAACCAGAGAATCACGGACGCGGTTGCCAGCAAGCTGGACGTTGACATGGAGCGTGTTTACTCAAACATTTCCATGCACGGCAATACTTCCTCGGCTTCGATACCGATTGCTCTGGATGAGTGCGTCGAAGCGGGGCGCGTGAGCGAGGGCGATCTGGTCTTGCTTGCCTCCTTCGGCGGCGGAGTCACCTGGGGCGGAGTTTTGATGCGCTGGTAATGATACCAAAGATGAAGATCAGATTTTTTGCTTCCACCATTCTCATGTTACTGCTTGGCTCAAGCTTTGTATCCGCGCAAAGTGAAAGCGAGAGGTGGCTGACGGTTGAGGTAACGAGCGTGAGCGGGCAGCCTTTGAAAAACGCTTGTGTGACCTTTGTCCCGAAAGAAGGTGAGATCGTTTTTCGGAAAGCTGACGGGCGCGGGCATGTTAAGTTGAAGAGACCTGCGGCGGGCAATTATAGAGTCGTTGTTAAAGTTGACGGGTACGAGGCGCAAAAGAGGGAAGTCATCATCAACGCGAAAAGTGAGACGGTAGCTTTCGCTTTGCAGCCCAAGCAGCAATAGATGAGCAAACGTTTAGCCTACATTTTCCCGGGGCAAGGCTCGCAGTATTCGGGGATGGGAAGCGAACTGGCGGAGAAATATCCCGCCTCGCGCAAGGTCTTTGAAGAAGCAGATGACGCGCTCGGCTTTTCCATCTCGCAGTTGTGCTTTAGCGGAACGGCTGAAGAGTTACAACTGACCGAGAACACGCAGCCTGCGATTCTGACAACCTCGATTGCGATTTTGCGCGCAATAGAAGCCGAAGGAATGAACGCGCCTGAGTTTGTTGCGGGCCACAGTCTGGGCGAATACTCAGCACTCGTTGCCGCCGGAGCATTATCGCTGGCCGATGCTGTGAAGACGGTTCGCCTGCGCGGTCGTTTCATGCAGGAGGCGACGCCCGTTGGCTCTGGCGCGATGGCTGCGGTGATGGGCGCGGACGTGAAATCGGTCCAGGAGATTTGCAGCGAAGCTCAAGAAGGGGATGTCTGCTCGCCTGCGAACATCAATTCGCCAAACCAGATTGTCATTGCTGGAGGCGCGGCGGCGGTTGATAGAGCTATCGCGCTTTTCAAGGAACGGCTGGGCAAACGCGCCATCAAGCTCAGTGTCAGCGCTCCTTTTCATTGCGCCCTGATGAAACCGGCGCAGGAAAGACTCGCCGTTGAGCTTGAAAAAATAGAGTTCCATGATTTACGTTTACCGCTCATCACAAACGTGGATGCGGCGGCAATCTCAAGCGGCCAGGAAGCGCGCAACGCTCTCGTCAGGCAAGTCTCTTCGCCCGTGCGTTGGCTTGAGTCCATGCAGCTATTGATCCAGGAAGGCGTCGAGACATTCGTTGAAGTCGGACCCGGCAAAGTTTTATGCGGGCTGATGCGACAGATCGAGCGCAACGCGAACTGTCTGAATGTCGGAGACGCAGAAAGCATTGAAAAAGCAGTGATGAGTGATAAGTGATAAGTGATGAGAAAAAGCATTTCTCTTATCACTCATCACTCATCACCTATCACTCATCACTTTTTAGCTTTTTTACTATATACAGAGGAGCAAATCCGTTATGCCCGATCAAGAGATCGAAAATAAAGTGAAGCAGATCATCGTTGACGAACTCGGCGTGGACGAAAACGAAGTCACCCCGAACGCGCGGTTCATAGATGACCTAGGGGCCGACTCGCTCGACACGGTCGAACTCGTCATGCGCTTTGAAGAGGAGTTCGGTATCGAAATCCCGGACGAAGACGCCGAGAAAATCCAGAGCGTGCGCGATGCCTACAACTACATCGAGCAACACAAAGGTAAATAAGTCTGGAGTCTGGAGTCAAAAAGCAAAAGACAGATTGTTGCTTTTGACTCCAGACTCCAGACTCGTGACTGTTAACTAAGGAGTATTAGTCTTGAAACGTCGCGTTGTGGTGACAGGTGTCGGTCTTATCACGCCGGTTGGTAACTCGGTCGAGGCTACCTGGTCTGCGCTGATGCAGGGTCGCAGCGGCGTTGATAATATCAAGAAGTTCGATGTCGAAAAGTTTCCTGTGCGCTTCGCCGCAGAGGTTAAAAATTTCGACCCGCTCGATTATGTCGAGAAGAAGGAAGCGCGCAAGATGGGCGCTTTTATTCATTATGCCATCGCCGCCTCGGATGAAGCGCTCAAGGATAGCGGACTTGAAATCACGGATGAGAACGCCGAAGCTGTTGGAACTTACATCGGCAGCGGCATCGGCGACTTCTGGGCCATCGAGCGTGAGCATTCAAAACTCTTGAATGACGGGCCAAGCCGCGTCTCGCCCTTCTTCATCCCGTCGGCAATCGTCAACCTGGCTGCCGGGCAGGTCTCGATACGCCACGGCGCTAAGGGACCAAATTCCGCGACCGCGACCGCATGCTCGGCGGGCGCGCACGCCATCGGCGACAGTTTCAAGATCATCCAGCGCGGCGATGCGGACGTGATGATCTGCGGCGGCGCGGAATCCGCCATCACGCCGATGTCGGTTGCGGGCTTCGCAGCCATGCGCGCGCTCTCAACTCGCAACGATGATCCGCAGCATGCTTCCCGTCCGTTTGAGCGTGACCGCAACGGTTTCGTCATCGGAGAGGGAGCGGGCATAGTCATCCTGGAAGAGTTGGAATCGGCGCGGCGGCGCGGCGCGAAAATCTATGCGGAGCTGGTCGGCTATGGAATGACCGCCGACGCTTTTCACATCACGATGCCGGACGAGACCGGCTCCGGCGCGATTCGCGTGATGCAGAAAGCTTTGATGGATGCAGGAGTCGAGCCGCAGGTAGTGGACTACATCAACGCGCATGGAACTTCCACACCCTACAACGATAAGTTCGAGACCCTGGCAATCAAGAAGACTTTCGGCGAGCATGCTTACAAGCTCGCCGTCAGTTCGACGAAATCCATGACCGGGCATCTGCTCGGCGCGGCTGGCGGGATAGAAGGCGTCTTCTCCGTGCTGGCGATTCACCACAAGGCTCTGCCGCCGACGATCAATTACGTGAACCCAGACCCTGACTGCGATCTGGATTACGTGCCCAACGAGCCGCGCGAGAAAGAAGTCCGCTACGCGCTCTCCAACAGCTTCGGCTTCGGCGGCACGAACGCCGCGTTGCTTTTCAAGAAATACGAGTAATCAGTTTTCGGTTTTCAGTTTTCAGCAAGAACTTCGGATGCTGCCAACTGAAAACTGAAAACTAAAAACTGTTTATGAAAATAATCGTACTCATGAAGCAGGTCGCCAACAAGGATGCGATCTTGCGAATTAACAAGGACGCGACGTGGATTGAAGAGGGTGATCTGTCCTTTGAAGTCAACGAGTCGGATGGTTACGCACTCGAAGAGGCGCTGCGTATAAATGAGAAGCTCGGCGGCGGCGAAGTCGTCGTCTGTTCGATGGGGCCGCAGCGCGTCAAAAGTGTCATCAAAGATGCGCTGGCTCGTGGCGCTGATCGTGCTATTCACGTCGTCGGCGACAATCTCCAACATCTCTCGCCCTTCGCTGCTGCCTCAATTCTTGCCGATGCGATACGCGACGAGCAGCCTGATCTTATCCTGACGGGTTTGCAGTCGGACGATTACGGCTACGCGCAGACGGGCGTCATCATGGCGGAGCTTCTGGGCCTGCCCCACGCTACCATCGTGATCGAGGTTGACGCTTCCGGTGAGCAGTTAAGAGTCAAGCGCGAGCTTGAGAGCGGCTGGTATCAATGGTACGCGATGCCGCGTCCGGCGCTCCTCACGATTCAATCCGGCATCAGCCAGATTCGCTATGCGACTCTGAAAGGCATCATGGCCGCGAAGAAGAAGGAGATTAAAGAAATCACGCCTTCCAGCGACGCCGCCTCGCGCCCCTCGCACCAGCGAATCGAAAAGATTTATTTCCCACAAAAGACAAAGCAGACGCAATTCCTCGGAGGCGGCGACGCCAAAGCCGGAGCAGTCGAACTCGCCGAGAAGTTGCGGACTGAAGCAAGAGTAATTTAGAAGCAGTGATAAGTGATGGGTGATGGGTGATAAGAGGAACACTTTTATCCTATCACCCATCACTTATCACCTATCACTGAGGAACACATGAGTAACGGGATTCTGGTTTTCGCGGAGCATCGCGCGGGCGTGGTTAATAAAACTTCGTTTGAGGCGATTGCTGCCGCGCAGAGTTTGGGGGCGGAGCTTGGGCAGGCTATTACTGCCGTCTTGCTCGGCTCAGGCGTGAGCAATCTGGCTGAGGAGTTCGCGGCGTATGAAGTGAGCAGGGTTGTGTACGCCGATAATGAGAAGCTGGCGGATTACACGCCGGATGGATATACGGATGCGATGGAGCGGGTCGTGCGCGAGCTTGATCCGCAGTATGTGATTTTGCCGCACACGTATCTTGTGCGCGACTTCGCGCCGAAGCTGGCTGCGCGTTTTGGTAAGGGCCTCATCAGCGATTGCATACGCGCGCAGGTGTCGGGCGGTCAAGTGACTTTTTCCAGGCGTATCTTTCTAGGCAAGATTGATGCTGACATTGTTTCAGACGGAGAGCCACCTGTCTTCGCAACCTTCCAGTCGGGAGCATATCGCGCGGATCAGGCTGCGAAGGGAGGAAGCGCGCAGGTTGAAACAATGAATGTGGAAGTCGGCGAAGTTCGGATGAAGCCTGAAGCCCCGTTTCAGGAAGTGAAGCAGGCGGTTGATCTGACGAAGGCTGACGTGATCGTCGCGGTTGGTCGCGGCATCAAGAGCAAGGATAACATTGCGCTGGCCGAAAAGTTGGCTGAAGCCCTTGGCGGAGACCTCGCCGCTTCGCGCCCGATTTGCGATGCCGAGTGGTTGCCGATTGATCGCCAGATTGGATCATCAGGGCAAACGGTTGCGCCGAAGCTCTACGTCGCGCTTGGCATCTCCGGCGCTATTCAACATCTCGTCGGCATGAAGAACGCAGGCACAATCGTCGCCATCAACAAAGACCCGGAAGCGCCTATCTTCGACATAGCCGATTATGGAATCGTCGGCGATCTATTCGAGGCTGTCCCGGTTTTAACCGAAGAGATTAGAAAATTGAAAAGTTAAGAGGTTCCAACTTGCCGCCAAAAACATCTCTCCTGATTGGTATTCTTTTTCTTATCGCAGCGGCAGTCGTGGCTGTGCTGAATCTAAAAAGAGTCGCAGACCTGGGGATGCCTTGGTTATCGCCTATTCTGCTGATCTTCGGACTCGGCCTTGTTGCTCAGTCAAGGCGGCAGGGCAAATAACTCATCACAGCGGCTCAGAATCAGGCTGTTCAAACCCTTCCCTGCAAGCTTCCTCTCATTAAGGTTTTTCCATTATCGAACTAATGTCACGCAGCACGTCGGAAGGTTTCCATTCGTTTCCCGAATAGAGCTTGGCTAATTTGCCGTCGGGTGCGATGAGCACGGTTTGAAGCGAGTGGACGATCTGATCTTTGTCAGGCAGGTAGGTGAAGCCGAAAAACTGCCCCATCTTTTTCACTTCCTCAACGTCTCCTGTTGCAAACTCCCAGTGTGAGAAAGTCTCTTTGTCATAGTTGCCTGTGTGCGCCGCGCCGTAACTACGTAAGACTTTCGGCGTGTCGTATTCGGGGTCGAAGCTAATGCTGAAGAGGTGCGTCTGCTTGTAGAGCGCAGGGTCTTTCTGTAACTCCCGGTCAATCGCAGCAAAATTATTGCTCATCAGTGTGCAGTAGTCTGGCACGGGGCAGCGCGTGTAGATGAAGGTGATGAGCAAAGCTTTTCCACGATACTGTGCCAGGCGCAAAGGCTTGCCGTCTTGATTGACGAGGTGGAAATCCGGGACCACCTCGCCCGCCTTCGGAAAAGACGAACCCTCAACCGTTGGGGCTACAGCTTGCGCCACGCTCTTTTGCGTAACGACTACATCTTCGAGCCAGGCTGAATCATCTGTGACGACGAGTGTGGCCTGGATTTGATCGCCGGGCTTCATCACGTCGAGCGGCCATGCGTCTTTCAGTTTGTAAGGCATGGTCATCGCCTCCATGTAGTCTTTAATCTCTTCATGCGAGATGGTGGCGCTCTGGTTAGGTTTATCTACAGAGACGACCGTGCCTTTCAACTCGTATCGTTTACCCTGCGGCGCTGCGGGCTGAGATTTGCACGAGGCCAGCACGAGGCAGAGAAGCAAAAGAAGATGTCTGCGCCTTTGCAGGAGAGCGTAAAAGATATTGTGTGCTGAGACGCGCCTGGACACAAAAGTGGTTTTAAGTATGCTGAGTTTCATGTTTGTGAATCGAGATTAACGACGCTTGAGTTGCTCCGTGTAAAGCATCTGATAGACCCAGTAGTTGGGCAGGACTTTATAGACATAATCCTTCGACTGGGCGAATCCTATCTCAAGCGTGTAGCGGTCAGGATCGCTTGAGTGTGCGCGAGCAACCCAGCGCGCAACGTTGTCTTCACCGCCGTTATAGGAAGCTGCAACGGCTTGCGGCATATCTGGAAACTGCCGGAAGAGGTTGCCCAAGTATTGCGAGCCGAAGAGAACTGCCATGCGTGGATTGTAAAGATCGTCCTGCCGAAAATCGCGTAAAGATAGTTGAGTGGCGATGCTGCCGGAGGTTGAAGCGATGAACTGCATGAGACCTCGCGCCGCCGCGTTGGACTTGGCTTCGGGACGAAAGCGCGATTCCTGTCGCATGATCGAGAGAATGAAACGGGGGTCAACGCCGCGTGTGGGCGCATATTCCAGGAGCGCCGCGCTGTATGGCGCAGGATAAAGCAGCTCAACCAACTCTTGCGGAGCGAGTTCCAAGAGATAATCCGAAGGAACTTTTTTCCAGAGTGGCTCGGCATAACGCACGGCATGATTCGCATTGTCGCCGCGCATGAAGAGAACTGCGAGCGTGTAGGCAGCGTCTCGTGAAAGCGTCGAAGGAGAAGACGGTGTAGATTGTTTCTCTATTGGAGCAGGATTGCTCGTCCCGGTTTCAGGCGCGTCTTGCCGGGACTTCTTTTCATCAACAGCGCCCACATCTCCGAGGGCTTTTTCAGCAACAGCGAGTTCTGGCGCGCCTTCGTCGTAGAGACCTAGAAAGAGGAGTTCGTCCGCTAATGCCTGATGTGTCGGGGAAGCATTCGGAGCAGCTTGCTCGTTAGTGATGACATCTTTCCTTCCGACTGAGAGCACTTGAGGCGTAGGGATGTTGTTGTAGGCTGGAAGCGCAGCGTAAGCGCGGCGCGCGATGTCGAGCAGTTCATTTTTCAGAGCGTCATCTTCTGTAAGGCGCAGAGCGTTTTGTGCGGCGCGGCGCGCATCTTCAAACTGCCCGGCGGCGAGAGCCTTCTGCGCCTCTGCGCGCAAGCTTTCCGCGCGAGCGAGAACGCTGCTGCGACTCTTCTGGTCTGCTGCCAGAGCGCGAAGGTGTCTCGTTGCACGCCCTCCGTAATATTCGTTGCGGCCATCTGGAATTAAAAGGTAAGCGTTAACGGCCTCTTCCGTGCGTCCTAATTGTTCGAGAAGGAAAGCACGCATGAAAGCGACTTCGGTTTGATTAGTGCTGCCGGAAGTCGTCGCGCCGCCGAGATTCTGTTCGCCACGCAGCGCATCGAAATCAGCGAGGGCAGCTTCCCATGCGCCTTGAGAGAGATGTATGCGCGCCTGCGAGAAGAGAGCGAGCGTTGCCCCTATCTGTCCTTTGAAACGCGCCCGCGTTTGCTCAACCCAGGTGAGGGCCTCTGCGTCGCGGCCAGCGTCGCGCAGCGTGTCAATGATGTTGAGATAGGGACGTTCAGCCCCAGACCCGTTGCCGTAACGCTCAATGACAGTCTTGTAAGCGGCGACAGCTTCATCAATTCGTTTCAGGCGTGAGTAGGCTGTGGCGGAGAAACTGAGAGCGTCTCGCGCGTTTGAGTTGCCGGGGTATTGCGTTGTGACGCGCTGAAAATAGTTGAGAGCATCCGTGTAGTTTCCCTCCTGGTAGAAACCGCGACCGATCATATAAAGAGCTTCGGGGACGTTTGCGCTCTGGCCGTAACGCTCGGCTATTGCCTGATAGTGGCGGCGCGCGCCTGTAAAATCACGATTGAAGTTGTAGATTTGCGCGCGGCGCAGATGCTCGCTTTCTGCCAACTGGGGAGCAGCTTTTTGCGCGGCCTCTTCGCTTCCGCTATCGAGTAGATCAAGCCCGCGCACACCTGCGAGCGCGAAATCGTCGGGTTGTGTGGGATTAGGTAACTGCGTCACGAGACTGTTGAAAGCATCGCGCGCGGCATCCTTCTGACCGCTTCTCAAGTAAGCTTCACCGATGAGCGACAACGCTTCACGCGCGGAAGAATTGCCGCTCGCAGAACCGCGCGGGCGAAGCGTCTGAATCGCAGAAGCATAATCCTTGCTCTCGAAGAAACTCTCGCCGAGCCGTGCCGTGGCAGCGTCACGCAGAAGACTCTCCGGCGAGATGGCGATTAACTGTCGCAGCTTCTCGCGCTCAAGCGTTAGATCGCCTGTCGCACGCGCAAGCTCCGCCAGATGCCAGAGGGCATACTGCGAAAGAAGCGAGCGGCGCGCAACAACCTTTTGATAGTTGGAGGTCGCGGTAGCTGCATCCCCGCGCCGCTCGGAGAGGCGGGCGAGAAGATAGTCGTAGTTGTTTAGAGCAAAGATTACAGGTTCTGCGCCCTTGAGCGACTGAAGCTCTGTGACTGCCGCCTGGTAATCGCCGCCTTCAACCGCAGCGCGCACATGCTCGTGGCGCTCGCGCGGTGTTTGAGCATTGATAGTCTGGACGGAGTTGACGAGTAAGAGAGAGACCGCGACGAGGAAGAAAAGCTTGGCCTTTTTCAGCATGAGCGGAATTATCGTTCATGCCGATTGAATAACTCAAGCAGCCTCTCGGAATGGCAGGCAGAGAGGGGATTTTGTGCTAGGATGCATGCTATCGAAATGAACCTTATGACGATGAAGGATGAAGGACGGCGGGCGCAGATGTTAGACGGAGCGCGCGTTGCCGAGGAGATAAAGCAAGAGGTCGCGGACGAGGTTGCCAGGCTCAAGCGCGAGCACGATATTGTGCCTTGCCTCGCAGTGGTGCGCGTCGGTGAAGACCCTGCGTCGGCTGTCTATGTGCGAAATAAGGTGCGGACTTCTCAGGCTCTTGGCCTACGATCCGAACACCATGCGCTAGCAGTAGAGACAACGACCGATGAGTTGCTGGATTTGGTTGGGAGACTCAATGCGCGCGATGACGTTGACGGCCTGCTCGTGCAGTTGCCTCTACCGCGCGGCGTGGATGAGAGGCGCATCGTAGGGGCCATTGACCCGGCGAAAGATGTTGACGGGTTTCATCCGGTAAACGTTGGCCGCCTCTCTTTGGGACAAGAGACGCTTGCGCCATGCACCCCTGTTGGAATCATTGAGCTGCTTGAACGAAACGCGATTACGATCAGGGGCGCGAACGCCTGCATTGTCGGGCGCAGCCAGATTGTCGGGCGACCCGTCGCGCAGCTTCTCTTGCAACGCGACGCGACCGTCACAATCTGCCATTCCCAGACACGCGACCTTTCATCAGTAACCAGCCGCGCAGACATCTTGATTGCGGCAATCGGGCGCGCGGGATTTATCAGGGGCGAGCATATCAAGCCTGGCGCAACTGTGATTGACGTTGGCATCAACAAGGTCTCGGATGAAGCAGCGGCTAGAGATTTGTTCGGCGATGAAGCAGAGAAGCGTCTGAAAATTATTGCTGAGCGTGGTTACACCCTGGTCGGGGATGTTCATCCGGCGGAAGCGGATCGCGTCGCCGGAAAGCGAACGCCTGTTCCCGGTGGCGTTGGCTTACTGACGGTCGCCGCGTTGATGCGAAACACCGTGACGGCGGCTCGCTGGCGGCGCGGACTATAATGCTAAAAGCAGAATCCAGAATGATAAGGCGGAAGCCACATTCTTCTGATTCTCTTTTCTTCTGGCTCCTGGATTCTGGATTCTGAATTCTGCTTTTCATTCGATATGTTGAGAGTTGGATTAACGGGTTCGATTGGTGTCGGCAAGTCTTTCGTCTCATCTGTTTTTGCGGAACTCGGCTGCCATGTGCTCGACGCAGACAAAACGGCGCGGGAGGTTGTCGCAGCAGGAACGCCCGGCTTGCGTGCTGTGGCCGAAGCCTTCGGAAGCGGCATCTTGCAGCCGGACGGAACGCTCGACCGCGCGGCGTTGGGGGCGATAATCTTCGCGGATGAGGAAAAGCGGTTGCTCTTAAATTCGATTCTTCATCCGTATATAATTGCCGTGCAGGACGAGCAGTTGAGGGAATGGGAAACATTTGATGCGGGAGGCATTGCTATCATAGAGGCGGCTCTGATGATCGAGTCTGGCGGGTACAAGCGTTTTGATAAATTGATAGTTATCCATTGCAGCCCTGAGATTCAGCTTGAGCGATTGATGGCTCGCAACCATCTCTCCCGCGAAGAGGCCGCCTTGCGCACAGGCGCGCAAATGTCGCAGGAGGAGAAGAAACATCACGCGAATTTTTTGATTGATACCTCTAATGGTTTTGATGATGCGCGTGGACAGACTCTAAAAGTTTACGAGAAGCTGCGCGAGTTTGTGTCCAGCAGAGAACAAGAAGTGCTAGAATGAGTTTCAACCGATTATGTCGAACAGCATAGCACTGAAGCGGAAAAGACAATTAGCCAGATGGCGAACCCGTATAGCCGCCACGCTGCTCGTTGTCATGGCGCTTTCGAGCGGCTGTTTTTTAGATCATGAGGTTGAGCCATACTACGGTCGGGCTGTGGTCCCTCGTGCCCAGGAGTTTCGTTGGAGTGATGGCGGACTGCCGCAGGTTTTTGATCCTGCGTTGGCAGCCGTACCGCCGGATACGGATGCCGTGCGCGCGATGTATGAGGGCTTGACCGAGTATGACCCGAAGTCGCTCGCGCCAGTGCCGGGCGTGGCTTCGCGTTGGGAGTCAACGGCGGACGGTCGGGAGTGGACTTTTTATTTACGGCGTGATGCGCGCTGGTCGAATAATGATGTGGTCACGGCGCATGATTTCGTGCGTTCCTGGCAGCGCACTTTGCAAATCGGCGAGCGTGCGCCGCATGCGCGCCTGCTGAAGAACATTCAGGGCGCTCTGCCGGTTGAGGTCGTTCCTCCTGCAACGCAGCCTTCGCCCGAAGCACAGGCGCAAGCCCCGCGCGAGTCTAACGGAAAAGAAGAGGCGAAGAAGGAAGTAAAGCAGGAGCCTCAGCCGCAACCTAAATTCGGCGCAGAGGCTATTGATGACTACACGCTGCGCGTTCGCCTGATTCAACCCGATCCAAACTTTCCCGCTCTCGTTTCTCATCCTGTCTTTCGACCCATTCATAAACTAGACGAGACGTCCGCTAATTCCGAGACCGTAGTCGCCAGTCAGCGTCTGGTTTCAAATGGCGCTTTCCAGTTGTCGAAGGTCGGAGGAGATGGTGTGGTGCTTGAGCGCGCTAAGAACTACTGGGATGCTCAGGCCGTTGCTTTACAGCGTGTGCAATTTGTCCCGGCGCAAGATGCGGAAGCGGCGTTGGCCTCCTATCGTGCGGGTGATGTTGATGCCGTCACGAACGCGGGCTTTGAGCCGTTAGCTTTGAAACTTCTCGCGCCGTACAAAGATTTCAGGCGCGCGACGTTTGGCGCGCTGACCTATTACAGCTTCAATACGACGCGCACGCCCTTTGATGATGTGCGTGTGCGCGAGGCACTAGCCATTGCGATTGACCGCGACCGCATCAGCGAAGACGAGTTGGGCGGCGCGACTGAGCCTGCGAAAAAATTCCTTCCCGCGCAGATGACGCCTACGTCTGACGCTGAAGATCACGCTCAAGCCTCGCTCATCGAGCGTGATGTTGATCGCGCGCGGAAATTGCTGGCCGAGGCTGGATTCCCGGAAGGGAAGAATTTCCCGAAGATTAGATTGCTGGTTAATCGTAATGCTCAGCAGCGCCAGGTCGCAGAGGCTGTGGCCGCGATGTGGCATAGCACATTGAACGTCGAAACGGAAATAATCCAAAAGGACTGGAACGAGTATGAGATCGCATACCGCTCCGGCGATTATGATGTCGCGCGTCGTAGCTATGTGATGCAGACGGCGGATGAATCAAGCAGCCTGCGTGAGATGCTTGAGCCTGATTCGGTTCCGGTGAAAACGGCGACGCAGATTGAGCAAGCAGGGGCAACCGGTGAGAAGAATGGTAAAGAGAATCCAGAGGAAGGCATGAAAGGAAGCGAGAAGCAGGCTGTAGCTTCTCCCGCCGCGCCGCCGCAGAACCTGACAGAAGCGCAGGCGATGAGAGAATTGCACGCCATGCCGATCTACTTTGCCTCGTCCTACGCGCTGGTCAAGCCCTACGTCGCCGGTTTCGAGACAAACTTGCTGGATGCGCCCTCTTTGAAACATGTGCGGATAGATACGTCCTGGCAACAACCTAAACAGGCTGCGATGATCTGGTTTAAGTCCGGCGAATAAAAGAAAGGGTGCGTGAGAGCAACTCAACGCTCATTTTCGCGCATCGTTAAATCAAGTCGAATCCGGTGCAGGTAATTAACAAGAGCAAGCTAATGATGATCCCTGAAGAGACTCTTGCTATCGTATGTTGGCGCGTGATAACGTGACGTTCCCCAAACATTGTTTCAGGGCAATCAAAAGGCTCTCCCGTATTACGAAGCTGTACTTGAAAGCATCAACAAAGAATTCTCTTTGTCTTGGTCGGGCGCTGCCGAAGGAGTTGTAACCCATGTCACTCTTCCAATCTTCTCAATTCCGTCTTGCAATCGCTCTGAGCGCGCTCGCGCTCCTCGCCATCGGGTGTTCGGTCGCAGCAAGCAATGATGTTTATTTTGGGAGAGTCGTGCCGCCGCAGGGACAGGTCATGCGGTATGTCACAGGCTCGGAGATCGAATCGCTTGACCCGCAGGTCGGCACAGGCCAGCCGGATGCGCGCGTTTATGCCGCGCTGTACGAAGGGCTGGTTGAGTATGATCCCAAAAACACCCTGCCGATTCCGGCCATCGCCGAGAGCTGGGAACTTAATTCCGATTCATCCGAGCTGGTTTTTCATATCCGCAAAAACGCGCGCTGGTCAAACGGTGAGCCGATAACTGCGAAAGATTTCGTTTACACATTCCAGCGCGGCCTTTCGCCCAAGCTGGCTTCGCGTAATGCTTATCTCGCTTATTACATCAAGTACAGCCAGGGCTATAACACCGGCGGCTCTTTCGTGCGCGACCCCAAGACGGGCGAGTTTGTGCTTGAGAAAGATGTGCTGGCAGACGTAGCGACTGCGGAAGGATCAGCCACAAACAAACCTCCGGCGGGAGAAAACCCTGCGCTCGATACACCGTTTCACCAACTCATACACATGCCAGCGCGTTTGGTGCTTGAAGGGGATGATGCTGAACGCGCAGCGCAACTAGCTGCGAATCCGAAAATCAAAGATGCCATCGCAGGTAAAGAACTGGTTCCGGTTGAAGCGAAGGACATCGGCGTCGAGGCGGTTGACGATGCGACCTTGCGCATCACTCTTCGCCAGCCCGCGCCTTTCTTCGTTGGTCTGATGGCTCACCAATTTTTCCGCGCAGTCCCGCAGAAAGCAATCGAACAATACGGTGAAGCATGGACGCAGGTTGGTCACATAGTTAGCAGCGGCCCGTTCAAGCTCAAAGAGTGGACTCCTTATGACAAGCTCGTCGTTGAAAAAGACCCGATGTACTGGGACGCCGGAATGGTTCGGCTCAACCAGATAACTTTCTATCCGGCCAAAGACAGCACGACGATCATGAATCTCTACAAAGCCGGAGAAATTGACGCCTTTCTCAATCATACCGTTCCGGCGAGTTGGATGGAGCATATTCGCCCGCTCAAGGATTACATGGATGCGACCGAGAACGGAACTGATTACTACGATTTCAACGTCAGACGCGGGCCGTTTACCGACAAGCGGCTGCGTAAAGCTTTCAACCTGGCGATTGATAAAGTGGCTTTCGCTAATTGGAGAAAGACTGTCAAGCCTCTGACCGGATTCGTTCCTGAAGGAATCTTTCCCGGCTATCCGAATGCTAAGGGAGATAACTTCGACCCAGAGAGCGCGAGGAAGCTGCTGGCCGATGCTGGCTTTCCTGTCACGAATGATGGTAGCGGAAAGTTTGTCTGTAAGAATTTTCCGGTTGACCAGGTGGAGTTGACTTACAACCCTGACGGGATGAACGCGCCGATAGCAGAGTTTATTCAGGCGCAATGGAAACAGAATCTGGGAATTATCGTCCCGCTCAAGTCCATCGAGTTCAGAACGTTTCTCAATGTGCGCGCGAAAGGGGATTACAAAGGAATTTCCCGCGATGCCTGGGGCGGCGATTACATGGACCCGTTCACGTTTCTCAATCTCTTCTATGCAGGCGCAGAGAACGCCTCTGGTTGGCACGACCCTAAGTATGATGCGATGCTCGACGAGGCGAATCGCACGTCCGACCCGAAGAAGCGTTTCGAGCTGTTCGCTAAGGCCGAAGCCTACATGCTCGAAGAGCAGCCCGTGATTCCGCTCGACACGCCGTCGGTCAACTGGATGAAGAAGCCTTACGTGAAGGGGATGTATCCGAATCCTCTGACGCTGCACGCATGGAAGTATGTCTATATCGAGTACGATCAGGCCAAGTGGGATCAAGGCACGCCGAACATGGCAGAGTAAAGAGGGCAGCAACGAATGCTTCGCTTCATCCTTCGCCGACTTCTCATCACAATCCCGATGGTGCTCATCATCGTTACGCTGACGTGGGGTTTAATCCGCCTCGCGCCCGGAAACTTCTATACAGGCGAGAAGAGAATCCCTCCGGCAATCGTCAAGAATATCAGGGAAAAATATGGGCTGGATAAACCCTGGTACGCGCAGTATGGCAAAATGATGGGAAGATTGCTGAAAGGCGACTTCGGCGATTCGCTGACCTATCCGGGACAATCCGTCAACCAGATTCTCTGGCGCTCTCTGCCTGTCTCGGCCACACTCGGCATTCTGGCTTATCTTCTGGCGCTCATCGTCGGGTTAACGGCAGGCACGTTCGCCGCGCTCAAGCAAAATTCAAAACTCGATTACGGTTCGATGGCGCTGGCGATGCTCGGCATCTCGATTCCGAACTTCGTTCTCGGCCCGCTCCTCGTGCTCCTCTTTTCGCTCACGCTCTACTGGTTGCCGCCTGCGCGCTGGGGAGGTTTCCCCAGTTGGAATCTGATAATGCCCGTGCTGACACTCTCGGCTCTTTACATGGCCTATATTGCGCGCCTTGCCAGGTCGGGGATGCTCGAAGTCTTGCGTGCGGATTACGTCAGGACGGCGCGCTCGAAGGGACTCAGCGAGCGGCAAGTGATCTTCAGGCATGTTATGCGCGGCGGAATCCTGCCGGTGATTTCGTTTAGCGGCCCTGCGCTCGCTTACCTCATCACGGGGACTGTTGTGGTCGAGCAAATCTTCGCGCTGCCGGGACTCGGCAACTACTTTCTCAACGCTAACTTCTCGCGCGACGAGCCGTTGATTATCGGCATCGTAGCGTTTCTGGCGATTTTGATCCTGGTCTTCAATCTTCTGGTTGACATCGCCTATGGCATCATTGATCCGCGCATTCGATACTGACAAAAGATGAAGGACGAACAACCTTTAGATCAATCCGAGCCGGAGAGAACGGAGCCTGCCCTGACTCCTTTGGGCACGCCGAGTGAGCCTCCGATTCGCTCGCGTGAAGGAGACATCATCCACACCGCGCCGGAATTTGCTGTCGGTGAGGGTGATGTGCGTTCAGCCGAGTTCGGCGCTCTGGAGCCGCTCGCCGGAACTTCACTCTGGAAAGATGCCTGGCGCAGGCTCTTGAAAAACAAGCTGGCCGTTTTCGGGATGATAGTGGTTGCGATCATTGCTCTCGCTTCCATCATCGGCCCTTTCATTATTCAGAAGGCGACAGGCTTGAGCTACGATACGGTTCCGCAGGATATGGCGCTCAGCAAAGCGATGCCGCCGTTTCGAGATGTTCACGGCAATTTTTCCGGTCTCCATCCGATGGGCACGGATATTTTAGGCCGCGACTTGCTGGCGCGCGTGCTGATCGGCGGAAGAATTTCGCTCATGGTCGGCATCATCTCTACGTTCGTCTCACTGCTCATCGGTATCACCTACGGCGCAACGTCTGGTTATCTCGGCGGCAAGGTTGACAACGTGATGATGAGAATCGTTGACGTTCTCTACTCGCTTCCTTACATGATGATTATCATCGTGCTGCTGGCCTTCTTCGGCGGAAAATCTCCGCTCGGCCAACTCTTCCTGCTCTTCATTGCGCTGGGGGCTGTGTCGTGGCTGACGATGGCGCGCATCGTGCGCGGGCAGGTGATTTCGCTCAAGAATCAAGAGTTCGTTTTAGCTGCGAGAGCAACGGGAGTTTCGACCACGAAGATAATCTTTCGCCATCTCGTCCCGAACACGCTTGGGCCTGTGATTATTTACGCGACGCTCACAATCCCGTCGGTGATGCTTCAGGAAGCTTTTCTCTCTTTTCTCGGTCTGGGTGTGCAAGCGCCGCTTGCAAGCTGGGGCAGCCTGGCAAGCGAAGGCATCCAGAACATCGCAATCTTCCCCTGGCAACTGATTTTCCCAGGCGTGACGATGGCGCTAACGCTCTTCTCCTTAAATTTCCTGGGCGACGGCCTGCGCGACGCGCTCGACCCGCAGATGAGAAAGGTATGAAGGTAGTGATAAGTGATAAGTGATAAGTAATGAGTGAAAAACTCTTCTTACTTATCACCCATCACCCATCACTTATCACTTAAAAAGATGAATCGTAACGGACACATTCTTTCAGTCAAAGACCTCAAAACGTATTTCGAGACGGAAGACGGGACGGTCAAGGCTGTTGACGGCATCAGCTTCGATCTGGAGCGCGGCGAAACGCTTGGCATCGTCGGCGAGTCGGGTTCGGGAAAATCCGTGACGAATCTTTCGATCATCCGCCTCATCCCTGAGCCGCCGGGGAAGATCGTTTCGGGCGAGATACTTTTTGACGGCGAAGACATACGCGCTCTGCCCATCCAACAGTTGCGAAGGATTCGAGGCAAGCGCATCGCCATGATCTTTCAAGACCCGATGACCTCGCTCAATCCGTTCATGCGAATCTCGAAGCAGTTGATGGAGATTACCGAGCTTCACCTGGGCTATACGAAAGCTCAGGCTTACGAGCACGCCATCAAGATGCTCGAAACCGTCGGCATCCCCGACGCGCGCTCTCGCGTTGATGGTTATCCGCACGAGTTTTCGGGAGGCATGCGACAGCGCGTGATGATTGCGATGGCGTTGTCGTGCGAGCCTGAGCTTTTGATTGCGGACGAGCCGACGACCGCGCTCGACGTGACCATTCAAGCGCAGATTCTTGAGCTGATAAAGAAGCTCAAGCAGGAGACGGGCACAAGCGTCATTCTCATCACGCACGATCTGGGCGTCGTCGCCGGAATGACGGATCACATCATTGTCATGTACGCGGGAAAAGTTTTCGAGCAATCGTCCACACGCGAACTCTTCAGTTGTCCCGGCAACCCCTACACGAAAGGCTTGCTCCGCTCTGTGCCCGACCCGACGGCGGAGCAGGGCGCGCTTTACCAGATTCCCGGACTCCCGCCTGATGTCGCGCATCTCCCGCCGGGATGCCCCTTCGCCCCGCGTTGCGAGCGCGCGGAAGAAATCTGCCATCGAGAGTTTCCGCCTTTCGTGCAGTTGAACGAAGAACATTTCTCGCTCTGCCACTTCGCCGAAGAGGTTTATGCAAACTCTTGCAGCGAGCGCGATGCACGGGCGCAACACAAAGCAGCAGTTCAAAACCAAACGGGGCAGGGAAACGCCTGATGAGTCCACAGCCAGCAAGTCACCGGCAAGCCAATGCCATGCCTCCGCCGATTGAGCGCGGGAAGGGAAGCGAGCTTCTCGCCATACGCGATCTCAAAGTCCATTTCGATCTCGGCGGCGGCGGTGTTTTAAGCAAGCTCGTCGGTGGCAGCGGCGTCAGGCGCGTAGTCAAAGCCGTTGACGGCGTGACGATAGATATTTACCCCGGCGAAACACTCGGACTGGTTGGCGAATCAGGCTGCGGTAAGTCCACGCTAGGACGTGCGCTCCTGCGTCTGACAGAGCCAACGGGTGGGCAAGTCCTGTTTCGCGGAAAAGACCTGGCTCAACTTTCGCAACGAGAGATGCGCGACCAGCGCAAATTTCTTCAGATGATCTTTCAAGACCCGTATGCTTCTTTGAACCCTCGCATGACGGTCGGGCAGATCATCTCCGAGCCGATTGAGACATTCAAGCTAGCGCGAGGTCGTGAAGCAGAAGAGCGCGTGTACGATTTGATGGAAACCGTCGGTCTTAATAAACGCTTCATCAAGCGATACCCACACGAGTTTTCCGGCGGACAGCGGCAACGCATCGGCATCGCACGCGCCCTCGCAGTTGACCCGGACTTCATCGTCGCGGACGAGCCTATCTCCGCGCTGGATGTCTCCATTCAGGCGCAGATCATGAACCTGATGGAGAAGCTGCAAAGAGAAAAGAATCTAACCTATCTTTTCATCTCGCATGATCTGCGCGCTATCCGCCACGTTTCCGACCGCGTGGCAGTGATGTACCTGGGCAAGCTCGTCGAGATAGCCGACGCAAAAATTATTTACGACGAGCCGTTGATGCCGTACACGAAAGCATTGATTTCAGCAGTCCCCGTTCCAGACCCTGAGATTGAAGCGACGCGCCAGCGCATCGTGCTTGAAGGCGATGTGCCCTCCCCGATCAATCCCCCGCAGGGCTGCCGCTTTCACACGCGCTGCCCTTATGCTATCCAGGCATGCAAGGAAGTTGTTCCCCCGCTGGCTGAAATCAAGCCCAATCACTTCGCCGCCTGCATACGCATCAGCCCTGAGCAGCCTGACATTGAAAGGGTCGCACCGGGCGACGCCCCCGGCTTGCAAGACGCCCAGCGCGTTATAGCAACGTGAAATACGGCATTTATTAGACGTTTACTTGGGGGGAGAGCTGATTCTAGCGTCAGTGGCCGACAGCTCGCGGCAGCGATTTTCCTAAAGATTTCGCTTGTCTGAAAGCTTTCGGGCACTTATACTCCTAGTTGGACGGTTGATAACACCACTATCACCGCCCCATCTCGTTTGCGAGCCGTGCGCCGGAGATGCGCCCCCGGTCTTCGCGCAGACTCAGCCCTCCAATATCACTTCGGACGTAAACTTTAGTGACCTTTCGGACGATTGCTGATGCCTCCGTGCTTATGCGCGAAGAAGGTCAGACCCAGAATCATCAAACGCCCAGCGGTTGGACTGACGCGCAGGAATCACTCGCGGCGGCCTCCGGCCTCTCTGTCCTTTTAATCGAAGGCCGCCAGCCGCCAGCCCTCGAAGTCTCAAACAACAATTCCATCTGCCGCGCTTTTCAGTCTTCACCCAAACACGTGCATCTGTGTGACCCTTATTGCGGGATAGCTTTTGAGCGCGCGCAACAGGCAGAGGGCGCTGCGCACTACCGTTGCCACGCCGGGCTGCATTGTTTCGCAATGCCCGTTGATCTTGGAACAGGGCGACAGTTAGCCGTCATCGGCGGGCGAGCTTTCCTGACGAGCGCCGACTATCGCGCTCTGGCAGAACGTTTCCGCACCGGCGACTTACAGGATTTGCTCTCCAGCGAGATTTTCAAGAATGTCATCTTCGCATCGCGCCAGGACCTGGACGACCTTGCACGCAGCATTGAAGCGGCAGCAAGAGAACTGGGCGCGGAAGGTAGCTTGGATGAGCGAGCGACTCGAACTATTGTTTCGACTCAAGAAGCTGTCAAGGAGATAGAAGCGCCGGAAGCAGCCCGGAATATCAAGCCTGAAAAAGCTGCGTCCGCTTCAGCCGCAGAGGAACAGTCGAATAAGCAAGACGCCAACTCTCGCCGCTCTCTCCTACATGATCGCTACTTCCCGGCTGAAAACGAATTTAAGGAAGCATGCAGCGCTGCCCTCGAAGTGCTCGCCGCCAAGCATCAGCTTACCTCTCTCGCTTTGCTCTTACGCGATCATGGCACGTTTATTCAAGCTTGCGGAACGGGACGTTTCAAAGATATTCCGATTCATATCGAGATCGGCTCGAAGGATGCGCGCCTTTTCGTCACCGCCAGGGCAGCTACGTCGCTCGTCCTGCGCGAAAGCGCCGAAGGCTTCAAACCTGCGGGCACAATCAGAAAGCATATCGCCGACGGAACTGAGAAAGCGGCGGAGCTTTTCCCGCTCATTGTCGGAGACGAAGTGAAAGCCGCGCTCCTGGTTGGAGACTCCGTGCTGACGGATGAGAAGCGCCGCGCTATCTCGGTTTACTGCCGGGAGATTGCTTTGCCGTTGGAAGTCCTGCGACTGCGCCACGAGCTTGAGCAGCGCGCACGCTTCGCGGAGCATTTGCAAAGTTTCGGCGAGTGCATCAACACCAGCAACCCTAACGAGGCATACGATGCCATCTTGCGTATGTCAACGGATCTGTTGCACGCCGAGCGCAGCTCTCTGCTGCTCTTCGACGAGGCTTCAAATGAGCTTTCGGTTAAAGCTGCGGTCGGGCCAAGAGCCGAGATAACAAGAGAGACGCGCGTTCGGATGGGTGAGGGGGTAGCAGGTTCGGTTCTGGTCGAGGGCCGCCCGCTCGTTGTCCGTGATGTTGAAGCAACAGGCCACACGCCTGCGCCTGCCGAGCGCAGCTACAAAACAAAATCTTTCATCAGCTATCCGATCCTGGTTGGAGGTCGAAAGGTCGGCGTGCTCAACGTCACGGATAAAGCCGGTGGCGGCTCTTATGATGATATTGATTTGAGTTTGATTGAATCCATCGCGCCGCAAATGGCGCTCGCGCTCGACCGCGCCGAATGGCAGGAGAAGGCCAACCAGTTTCAGTTGATGTCCATCACGGACCCGCTAACCGGCATGCTCAACCGTCGCTACCTTGTGGAGCGATTGGCCGAGGAGTTGAAGCGCTCGAAGCGTCATGAATATCCGATGAGCTTCATGATGATTGATATAGACGACTTCAAACTCTATAACGACCGCAATGGGCATCAGGCTGGCGACCTTGCGCTTGAGATGACAGCGCAGTGTTTGAAGTCTGCGCTTCGCGGGGCGGATGTCGCGTCGCGTTACGGCGGCGAGGAGTTCTGCATCCTTTTGCCGCAGACGACTATTGAAGAGGCTACAGCAATCGCAGAGCGCATCAGGCGGCGCGTCTTGCGCATGCGCTTTCCGCACGGAAAGAATCAGCCGCATGGGGCCGTCACAGTCAGCATTGGTGTCTCATCTTTCCATCCCGGTCTGGACACGCCGGAAGAAATGATAGAGACGGCAGACCGCGCTCTCTATCTAGCCAAGCATCAGGGCAAGAATCGCGTGGAGGTGTCTGAGCCTCCTCCTGACCCGACACTGAATAACGATGCCGCCGAAGAAGCAAAATAAGAACGGGCAGGGAAAACCTATCCTGGGCCGCATTGCGCCGGACGAATTCGTCGGGCGTGGCGATGCTCTGGATCAGGTCGTGCGTCACGCTTTGACGGGGGCGCACGAGCGCGGCCTGCTTTTGCTGGGCGCGCCGTCCACCGGAATCTCCGAGCTTCTGCGTCAAGCTTATGACGAACTCTTTCGTGAGGGCGGCGTTGCGATTCCAATCTACTTCGCTCTGACGCGCAACGATAAAACCGCTGTCGGCACAGCCAAACACTTTCTTCAGACCTTCCTGCTTCAACTCATCGCCTTTCGTCGCCAGGATGCAACGCTCGCAAGCTCCTCGCTTTCGCTTCGAGATTTGTTGGAGTTGGCCGCGCCCGGCGATTACGAATGGATTGAGCGCCTCGTCGAGATGACGGAGCGTGCGCGCATGGACGAAGACGCACGTTCTTACATTCGTCTCTGCCTGAGCGCGCCGCAACGTGCGGCGACGGGCGGCGCACGTCCTTTCATCCTGCTCGACGGTCTGGAGCTTGCGGAGCGCCTTAATGGAGTTGATGTGCCGCTTGGGACAGAAATAGCGCAGGCCATGATGCATTCGGGCGGGCCTTACGTGCTTGCCGGATTGCGTAGACACCTGCTCGACGTTGTTTATAGCGCGCGAAACGGAAACGACTTTGCGGCCTCTTTGCGTCTGGAGCGTTTGAACGATGACGATGCGCGCACGATGGTCGAGCATCTGGCGCGCCGCAACGAAGTGACGATCAACGACCAGACGCGCGACCTTATCGTTCAGCAAACAAACGGCAACCCTTTCTACCTCACCTCAATCCTGCGCGCCGCACGCGAAAGCAACGTCGCGCTGACAAGCTTTCGCAACTGCCAGCAGCTTTACGTGGACGAATTGATGGGCGGTCGCATCAATCGCCACTTCACCTCGATTCTTGAAGAGGTCGCGCCTGCGGCTGCTGTGCGTCGCTCTTTGATCCGGGTGCTTTATGAGTCCGTGCAGAATGAGCAGGGGAGAGCGCCGGTTGAGACCTGGCGAAAGCGTCTGAATCTTGAGCCGGAACACTTTCAAAAGATTATCCGCCAACTTCACGTCCACGAGCTTGCGAGTTTGAACTCGAACTTCGTCGAAGCTGGAAACGATTCGCTCGTCTGGTTGGATTATTTGAGAGCGCGCTATCGTCTGGAAGTCGCAGCCGAGCCTCGCGCGCTCGTCGTCGCAGACACGCTTTCAGAAACCTTAAAGCGTGCGCCGCAGACGATGGCGCGTCACTATCGCCGTGTAGCCGCGCTGGGCTTGCGCGAGCTGCTCGAACGTTTCAATTGCCAGCGCATCCCTGCGAGCCTCTTTCACTACGACCGCTTCAGCCGCACGCATAAGGGAATGGATGCGGACGAACTGGTGGCCGCGCTCGACGCCGAGACAGACCTCGTGCGCTTACCGCAGGTGGTTCACGCGGCGAGTTGCGCTGCCTTCCATCCTCCGACGCAGCAGGTTTGCGATGTGGAGCGTTGCGCGGTCGCGCATGGCTTCGACGCAGGGCAGTATTCCGATGCTAATGAGGTTGTCTGGCTCGCCGCTGAAATAGAATCCAAGTTGGAGGCAGGACGCGGCGTCACGGAAATCTGGTGCGACCGCTTGATGCAGGTCGCGCGCGTTTGCGGATTCAGCCGTGTGCGCTTGTGGCTCGTCGCGCCGGAAGGATTCAACGCAGATGCCAGCGAGCTTTTGAATGAGCGCGATGCTTACGGGTCGAGCCGGAAGCAGTTAGAGCTTTTGACCGAGCGAATCAACGCGGCATCGGCAGCGATGGCGAGACAGGAAGTTGCGCCCGACGAGTTTGAGATGGTCATCCCGATGGGCGACGATACGGAGTTGATTGCCGCGCACACGGTCGAGCAGATTGCGCGTCGGATTAGCTTCCAGCCCGAAGCCATCAACCAGATTAAGACGGCGCTCGTCGAAGCCTGCATCAATGCCACAGAGCATAGTCTCAGCCCGGACAGAAAAATATATCAGCGTTTTCGTGTAGAAAGTGATAGATTGGTAGTCACGGTTTCGAGTCGTGGAGTAGTTCCGCCAGGACTAAGCAGCCAGAACGGTGTTAATGGCAACGGCAGCGAGGCTACAGCAGAGAACAGCAAAGAGAGACGCGGCTGGGGACTGAAGTTGATTCGTAGCCTGATGGATGAAGTCGAATTTGAGCGCGTGGATGATGGAACGCGCTTGCGCATGACGAAGTATCTACACAAGCCTTAAATGTTGCATCCGGCTTCTGGTTTCGTTGTTTACTAAAAACAATTAGCGATTTAGGATTGATTGCCTTTATAAGTAGGTTAGAGGGGAGCTTACTAAAATGGCCGAGTCATCAACCCTTTCACCCGTGCGCTCGCGCTCTGTCGGAGACCTGGCGGTGATTTATGCCGGGGATTATCTGAACAAGTTGAGCGGCGAGCGCATTGAGCGTGAATGCCGTCGCCAGTTGGAAGCAGGTTGCCGCGCGTTGATTATCAATTTTCGTGAGACGGAATTAGTCAACAGCATCGGCGTCTCGATTCTTTTGGGAGTGATTGATGCGGTTGAAACGACGGGTGCGCGCCTTGTTTTCTCCGATGTCAACAATCAGACCGTCCAGCTTTTTGAGATGCTCGGCCTGACTCGCCATGTCGCGCTTGCAAAGGATGAGCAGGAAGCTCTCGCCACGCTCTCGGAGTTTGCTCCAACCCTCAAAGCCGTCGGACATTAATCGGCAGCGATGGAAAAGGGGAGTCTCTGCAAAAATTACTGCACACCTTCGCGGCGCTCGCCGATCTCGGCCAGGAGATAGCCGACAAACCTGACTTTCAGGAAAAGATGCGAACCTCGCTCCACCTGATGCAAGGCTCGCTCGGCATCATGCGCGGCGCTCTCGCGGAATTCGATCATGCAACCCAAACTCTGAGATTCGTGGCGGCGCGCGGCATGGGCGATGGCTCTCAGGTAGAGATTTCGCTAACTTCTCAAGAGGTCTCGAATCTGCTCAGCCTGGGTATCTGCGGTTTGACGAGAGAAGATGAGACGCCTGCTTTCTTGAGCTTCGTAAAGCAATATGATGATTTGCTCGACTCTTTGCGCGTTGATCTGATTGTCCCCTTAGTCGTGCGCGATAATCTCGTCGGGCTTATCCTGCTCGGCAGCAAAGCGACGGACGAGCCTTTCAGCGCAGAAGATCGTGAAGTTGTTTGCGCGATGGCGCGCCACATCGCAGTCGGTATTCAAGAGCACAGGTTCTTTGAGGAAGTGACCCGCCGCGCCGAAGAGAACCGTCAGCTTTATGAAGGGATGCGCGCTATCTACCGCGACACCGTTCGCGCTTTCGCTGCGGCCATTGACTGCAAGGACAAATACACGCAGGGGCACTCCGAGCGGGTCGGCAAGTACAGTGAGGTCATCGCGCGCGAAATGGGTTGGAGCGATGACGAGGTTGAGGGCATCGCCGTTGCGGGCTACTTGCACGACATCGGCAAGCTCGTCGTCGAGCGCGACATCATCAATGCGCCTTACCGAATTGATGCCAAGCAATCGAGCGAGTTGAATCGTCATCCGGCGGCAGGCTACGAAATCCTCTTACCCATCAATCACCCTTACGCGGACATTCCGCTCACGGCGCGTTACCATCACGAGCGAATTGACGGGCGCGGCTATCCCGAAGGCTTGACCGGAGATCAGATTCCGCTCGTCGCCAAGATCGTCAGCCTCGCCGATTCCTTCGACGCGATGACGACAGATAGACCCTACAAGAAGCGGCGTGGGATGGAAGAAGTGGTTGATGATTTCAGGCGCAACACGGGCAAGCAGTTTGCGCCCGAAGTCGTTGCTTCATTCTGCCGCGCTCTGCTCAAGGAAGTAAACAGGGAAGTGAAGAACCGCCGGATCATCAAAATACTCGGCAAAGATTATGTCGAGCGTGAGAGCGTCGCACCACTCCTCGAAGCCTTAATCGAAGAACTCGAATCCGGTGCGTTCAGCGCAATGTCCGGCAACACCTAGCTTACTAAGCTGAGTGGTTACACATCGAAAATTACAGGGTCTCGTCTGCGGTCGGGCCGTAAACGGATGGTAAGGGAACGTTCAGCAATCGAAGATAGACCGATAGTTGACCCCGATGATGTATGAGATGGTTGAGCGCAATCAAGCGAAACACAGCCACACGCGGCATCTCGAAAATAATTTTCTCACCGTCCCTGTAGCGCCAAGATGCAAGCAATCGTTCCTCAGATTGTGTCTTCAATACCTCAAACGAGCCAGCGATGTTTTGATCGAATGTTTCAAGGATAGCTGCCACACTATCAGCGGGCGGTGGTTTGAGTTCGCTTCTATCAAGCTCATCCTGATTCAACTTCGCAATAAACAAACCGGGCAGCATGGCAATATGCGATGCCAGTCGCCCCAGTGTCATAGATTTTTCGTGCGGTTGCCACGAGAGCGATTCCTGCGGCACACGTTCGAGCATCTTTCTGGTTGATGTCGCCTCATGCTGAAGTTCCGCTATCATTGGTTCAATTAATTTCATAAATCCCCTCAACCATGTCGAGAATTTTTACCCTGGCTGAATCCGCAAGGTAAAGCTGCAAATCTCAATCTTGTTGTCGGGCGCAACCTGTGTGCGCTGTTCGCGCGGAACTTCATGGCCGTTGATGAGCGTCGGGTTTCTTCCTTTGGGTGTGAACCAGAATTGCCCCTGCTCATCGCGCTCTAAGGTAGCGTGAACGCGGCTCACTTCCACGTCTCCCTTGATGGGCAGGTCAACAGTAACGGAACGCGATCCGCGACCGATGGTGATTTCGGGTTTGGAGATTGGAACGACAGATTGGCGCACGCCTGCGCGCCAGACCTCAACGTTGTAGAGAATCGTTACGCGCGGGCGAACGACCGTCGAATCCTCCCCGGTAGGCTCGTCCGTAGGAGCCTGTGCATCCGGTGCGACCCCCGGCATAGAAGTTTTCAAAAGCTGTTCGTTCGGGCGCGCTGTGACCATCGTGTGGCCGCTTTCCGTCTCGTCCCAGACGGGCTGCACGCGAAACTCACCTTTATTGAGCGTGCCGTCAACCCTCAACTCAACGGCGAAAGATTTGGTGGCAAGTTGTGTTTGACCGCTCAACTCGCGCGCGCGTTCAGAGAGAACGTGGAAGAGTCCCTGTTCGAGTCCGCGACGCTTGTCGCCCTGCCAATCTCTATCGTCGTCGCCGCTTAAATAGACTATGTACTCGCGCGGGATGAAGGTCGGGCCGCCGGGCGGTGTGAACATCTCGCGCTGCATCACGGCCTCGACTTCGCGCGCCACCTTGACTAGAAACTCTTCCCAAACGCGACGCGGTCTAGCCTGCTCGTCAGCCGCCATCAAAGGGTCTTCTGCGCCCTCGCCGTCAATCCATCGTCGAATGGATTCAATTAAACCCACAGTGATTGCCTCTCTTCTCGCTGAAAAAGCGCTTTCAATCTATGTTGAGAAATCTCTTGTTGACCCAGCCGCGATTGGCTGCATTCGGATCGTCGCGTCCTTGCTGTAAAACTTCGATCTCGTACCAGTTGTTGTCAATGGTTAAGACTCGCGCACGCGATCCTTGCGTCACAATTCCGATAGACCTGTTATTCATACTTGGATCAGGCCGCATTTTCACATCAGTTGTGATTGCGCCTTCACGCCCGACTTCCGAAGTGGCATCGCGCGTGGTTTGTGTGCTGGCAGCCCTTTGCCTGCTCACATAAAAGTGTGTGGCGAGCAGGATTCCCGCGAAAGCGAGGATGATAAGGAATGCAACCAGCGCACGCACACTGCGACGACCTGGTTGATACTGCGGGCTTGGAACGAAATCGTCAACAGGCTTGACGTTGATAACCGGAGTAGTCTGCACCGGGATGCGCTGCATTGGCGGCTGCGGTGGAAAATTCACTCTCGGCCTTGCTGCATTGACCGGAACAACAATGCGCGGGCGCTTCACCCCGTTACCTTGAATCTGTGATTGCTTGATGACACCGCTTGATTCAAAACGAGGTCGCGGCGGAGCTTCGACTACGACTGCTTCCACCTTCGTTAATTTTGACGATGGCCTGGGCCGCGCTTCACCTCCATCCTGAGGCTTGAGCGGTTGGGTCGGCGGCAGCGAAGCATCAGATAGCTCTTGCCAGAATTCCTGCACGGTCTGATAGCGATCTTCCGGCTTATCTTCAGTCGCACGTCTGAGAACGCGCAGCACATCTTTGGCCCAGGTCTTATTCGCCATCTGCTCCGGCAATTCCGTAATCTGGTGGTGCGAAAAGCGGCGCGGCGCTTCGGCTGCAAGCAGCGTGTAGGTGGTCTTGGCGAGCGAGTAGATGTCTGCGGCAGGGGTCAGGTGCGGATGCGCTGCGTTAAGCGCAGCGGGGTCCAGTTGGCCTGTTTGCACCAGCGGGTTGTGCTCAGGGGCAGCATAAACATTCGTGCCGACTCTCGTGATTGCTCCTTCGGAGGCTTCGATTTTAGCGACCCCGAAATCCGCGATCTTGATGGTCTGCTCATCGGCAGTCAGGAGCAGGTTCTGGGGTTTGATGTCGCGGTGTATGACTCCGCATTCGTGCGCGTGCGCAAGACCCGAACAAACTTGTTCCAGATAGAAGAGTGCGCGGTCGAGCGTGAGGGGTTGTTTGCGGCAGCGTGCTCCAAGCTCGCCCCCGGCCAGGTATTCGAGCACGAGGTAATGAAAGGCTGTGCCCGATAGATCAATGGCTGTGCCGTGTCCGAGGCGGCTGATGATGTTAGGGTGACGAACACGGTCGAGTGCGACGGCCTCGTTCTGGAAATTTTCAATCAACGTGCGCTCAAGGTCTGCGTCGGGTACGCCCTGCAACATGACGTTCAGAGCTTTGATGACGACCGTCTGCGGCTCTCCTTCAGCCGCGCTCGAATCTCGCGCCATGTAGATTTCAGCGTAGCTGCCGCGCCCCAGGCAGTCCAGTATCTCGTAGCGACCATCGAGCAAGGACTGTTGAAGTTTGAGTTCCGTCACGTCGTCTGCGCTTTCATTTCAGTCTTCATCTGTCGCGCCGGGTCTTTAGATGCCGGGCGGGGGTGGATTGTTGCGAAGCGCCAGGCGTGGGGCGGTTTCATCAAATATCTCAAGAGGGGCAAGCATTCAGAGTCTCCTTCAAAAGCGACACGGGATTCTCATTTCTGGATGACAGGCGGACTGACGGCTTTATTGACCATCTCGTCAAGCGCGCGAACCGCTCTTTGCTCCGCATCGGGATGTTGAATCCTGAGCTTCAGAGCCGCCGCCGCGATTGCGAGCCTGGATTCAACTCTGAGCTTGTCGTAAAGCGCAGACGTGTTTTCGGTAACGTTTGCGCTGGCACGTTCAAAAGCGGGGAGAGCATTCAGGTAATCGCCCGTGAGTAGCAGCGAGCGACCGTAGAGATAGAGGAACTCCGGGTCGGTAGAATCAAGCGGGTTCTGCGTGCCCTTCGCGGCAGCTTCATCCTTCAGCGTGTCTCTCATCTTCGCAGGGTCTTTGTCCACCTCATGCCGCTTCTTCTCAAACTCCGCTACCAGGTCGGCGGGCGTGGGCGCAGGCGTCGGCGTGACACTCGCGCTGGCCTGTGCTGAACTGTCCGTGCGCTGGCGTTGAAAATAGATGCCGCCGTAAAAAGCTGCCGCGCCGATTCCGGCGATCAGAAGCAGCAGGAGAAAAGCGCGCCCGCCGCCGCCTTTACGCTTACTCGATTTGCCCTGTGCCTCAAGTGCTAGAAGGGGATTGGTCTTAATCGCCTCATCTTTGTTGACGGGCGGCGGCGGCAGCGCGGCTGAAGACGCAGGAACTGCCGTCACAGCAGGAGGAGGCTCGACCGGCAGAGGGACAACTGGCTGAGGAGGATTGCCCGCGCTGTCAACTGTTGTGGCTAGAGCCGACCGTGTTGATTGAACTGTGCGCTCGTCTGCGGCTGAGAATTCATCCTTCGATGTGCGCTCACCAACACGCACGATGACGGCAGTCAGGTTGTCTTCCGCGCCGCGCTCATAGCAGAGCCGTTTCATCTCCGCGCAGATTGCCTCAACATCCTGCGCGCCAGCCAGCAGATCGCGTAATTCATTATCGGGAAGGTGGCGTGTGATGCCGTCGGAGCAGAGCAGGAAGGCCGTGCCGTCTTCGACCTCTATGGTTTTCATGTCAACTTCAACACCTGTCTCAGCGCCCAGAGCGCGGCTGATGACGTTGCGGCTCGGATGATGCGCTGCCTGCTCAGGCGTCATGCGTCCGGCGCGCACTTCTTCTTCGACCACTGAATGATCTGCGGTCTCACGATGTAATTTGCCATCAGGGGTGAGACGGTAAAGGCGCGAGTCTCCGACGTGGCCGATGGTCGCAACGTACCCATCCAGGTGAAGCGCGACGACCGTTGTTGCCATCGCAGCAAGTTTCGGATGATCCAAAGCCATCTGGTGGATGGAGGTGTTGGCGCGTTGAATCGCAATCTCCATCAAGTCTTCGATGTCCGCGCCGTCAACCTGATGACGGAAAGCTTCGTCTAAAACTTCCACCGCAGTCTTCGAGGCGACTTCGCCAGCCTGCGCCCCGCCCACGCCATCTGCGACGGCGAAGATGCCGCGCTCAGAGTCTGATAGATATGAATCCTCATTGAGAGGACGCTTCTCGCTCAAGCCCCGGTCGCTGACGGTTGCAACCTGAATAGGAACGCTGCTTGTTTGCTCTCTCATTGAACGGCCTCCGGGATAGAGGGATCGCTGGTGCGTCGTCGCCCTTTTCGCACCGCGCCGCTTGCGTCGCGCGCGTTACGATGCGAGAAGGCCATCAGCATTCCAAGCATGGCAAAACTGGTAATCAAACTGAAACCTCCGTGACTGACGAAAGGCAAAGTAATTCCTGTCATCGGCAAAGCGCGCGTCACGCCGCCGATATTTACCAGAGCCTGAAACCCTATGAAGGCCGTCAGCCCGGCAGAACAAAGCTTGGTAAACATATCACGCGCATCAATCGCAGTGCGAACGCCCGCCCAGACGAAAATAATCAACGCGAGAATAACTATCGCCCCTCCTGCTAATCCCATCTCTTCGCTGATGGCCGCATAGATGTAGTCGGAATCCGCGACCGGGATAACTTCGGCAAAGCCCAGCCCTAGCCCTCTGCCCGTAGTTCGCCCGGCAGCAATGCCGAAGGTCGCCTGCGCGGGTTGAAACGCAACGCGGTCGAACCAGACATCCGTGTTGACCACTCTCCGCATGGCCTCGCTTTGATTAGCAAGGTCGCGGAGGGTTTCTTTACCCTGGGCTTTATTTTTCGCTTCGTCATCGTTGAGCGCGTCTTCATAATCCTTGTTCCACCATTTAACTTCGGGCGCAGGCGGATTGAAGCCGTCGAGCCAGAGATGGAAACGCTGCTGGATGCGGTCGGGCAGCGCGGCCTTGACCGGGCGCGCGATGGTCGGAAGGAAAGGAACTTTCTCCTGCACGTCCAATGGCAGCGCGCCCACCACCAGCACACTTGCGACAAAGACAACCGAGCCGACAAACAGCAACAGTTGCGGCCAGCGTCGAACAGCGACCAGGTAGAGCGTGGCGTATGCGCCGCTGAAGACGAGCATCTGCCCGAAATCTTTGAGGACGAAGAAGGGAATGAACGGCATGACAGCCATCGCCAGCAGAGGCACGACATCACGCGCGCGTGGAATCCCCCAGTATGTGCGCGCGAGGTCTTTGTAGCGCGCAGTCAGGATTCCGGCGAAGCCGAGCAGGAAGGGAATCTTCGACGGTTCCCAGGGCGTCATGTTGCCTCCGGCTTTGCCGAAACGCGAAGTTGCGACCGCCACGCCGAGCGGTATCAGCGTCAACACCACAATCATGAAGCTGTGGCGTTGAATCCAGAGCAGGAAATCATCTCGAACGCAGAAATAAAACGCGACTGCGAAAGCGATGAAGGCCATGATCGGAATCCAGGTCGAGCCGGAGGTCAGGGCATTGCGTACCGTGTAATCGGCTTTCACGTTAGGCGAGTTTTCTAAGTCGGCTGGCGCAGCAGCCGTTGGCGGCAGTCCCATCATCTGCTTTTTCGCCGCATCGTAGTTCTCGTTGATGTAGCGCATCCGCAGCGTGTCAGTCTTCTCCGCACGCGCGGCAGCCTTATTCTTGGCGTTGTACTCCGGGTCAGAGTAGAGACGATACTGGACGAGCATTCCAATGGAGAAGAGAAGAATGGCGGTGGTGTAAAGCGTCCAGTTGCCCGCGAACTTCTTCGCGCGCGTCAGCCAGAAGACGATGAAGACGACAGGGACATACATCAAAAGATCGCGCATGCCGCTGATCCACGAAGTTTCGTAACCGCGAATCAGGGCGGCGCGATGAATGGCATAATAGCCTACAACCTCGAAGCCGATAATCAGCAGCAGTGTGAGCAGATGTGACGAGGCGCGATTTTTCATAAGTCAGTTGGCGGTTGGCAGTTGGCAGTTGGCAGTGAGTTCAGCTTTCGTCTTTGCTGCCCACTGCCCGCTGCCAACTGCCAACTGCTTTCATCTCCGTGTCGGTGTTGCAGCCGGGTTCGCAGGCTGGCGACGCTTGTTCGTGTCTGCTTGATTAGGGGTATTAGGATTATTCGGCTGTCCTCCGAGCAGTCCCAGTTGTTTCGCTTTCAAGACGAGCGCCGCCGCAATCGGCGCTGCCGATTTAGAGCCGTAGCCGCCGCCTTCTACGATCACGGCCATTGCGAGCGTCGGGCGCTCAAGCGGCGCGATGCAGAGAAACCAGCCGTCTATGCGCGGCTTCTCCGCCATCACCAGAACTTCTCTTTGCCCGATGATATTGCCCTTCGGGTCTTTATCGTAAACCTTCTTTCTAACAGGCTCGCCAGTCCTGGGGTCGTAAACCGGCACATCCTTCTGCGCTGTGCCAGTCTTGCCTCCCGTGTTGATGCCAGCGGCTTTGACGGGTGCGAAGACGCCGCGACCCGTGCCTTCCGGCCCACCTGTCACCAGGCCCATAATCGAGCGCAGTTGCGCAGCGATTTGTGGCGAAATCACCTGGTTGAAAACTTCGTCGGGGCGATTCATCTCGATTCTCGTCTTCATCAGCTTGCCATCCATGTTGCCGATGGTCGCGGCAAGCAGCGCCATCTGAAAAGGCGTCATCTGTCCGGCATAGCCTTGACCGTAGCCTTCAAGGGCGAGATCAAACTTCGTGAAATTCTGTCCGAGCTTACCCGTCACCATCGTGGCTTCGGTAGGAGCGAGCGCTTTTTTAACAGCGTCGGAGCTGGCGTTCCAGATTTCGGTTAGCCTGCGCCCTTTGGTAGTTTCGGCGGGCGTGTCGTAAGCGCCGATGCCGACCAGCTTCGCCGCTTCCCTGATTCGATCAGGGCCAAGTTTCACGGCCATCTGCGAGAAATACTGATTGCACGAAACTTCATACGCGCGATCCATTCCGAGCATTCCATGAACCTCGCCGGGGCCGCCATCGTCGAAGATAGGCTTCGCGCCCGGCATGGCTATAAAACCGCCTCCGCTGCAAACAAACTCGGTATCCTGAATCCCTGCGCGCTCCGCTGCGATCATCATCAGGGTTTTGAAGGTCGAGCCGGGAATGTAGTATTGATGAAGAGCACGGTTGACGAGCGGCTTGTCACGCTCATCAGCCTCAAGCTGAATCCACCGCGTTGCATCCTGAACCTCCTTCAAGCTGTAAGAAGGGTTGCTATACATCCCCAGCACTTCGCCGGTCTGTGGGTTGAGGATGACGACCGCGCCATTCTTGCCTTTGAGTTGATCTACGATGGCCTGTTGCAGTTCATGATGAATAGTTAGCTGAACGTCCTTCGAGGCCCTCTGTTGAATGTCCTGGCCGAGCGCGACCTGCAAGGCTTCAGGCACTTCACCGCTCTGGATTCCGAAGAGCGTGCGTTCGAGTCCGGGGTCGCCGCGATCAGAGCCGAAGAGGTGTGCGAACGCTATGTCCATCGGATATTCACGCTCGATGTTTCCGTTAGCATCCTTGCGATAAAGCGCGAGCGCATTTTTCAATTCACCCGTGCGATCCAGAATCCACCCGCGCAAAGTTGATTCACTCAAACGGCGATTGCGTAAATCTTTGTAACTCAATTCCTGAAAACGCTCGTTGGTTTGAGCCGCGAAGCGCGCCCAGTAAACATGGAAACCGTAGACCGTGAGCGCAAGCACGATGAAGAGCCAGCGCAGGACGCGCAAGCCCCTGTTGGTCGTGGTCGAGCCGAGGCGCTCTCTGACTTCATCCGGCAAATCTTCAGAGGCGACGGCTGCGAGGCCGGAGCGCTGTCGGCGAAAGCGTATGAGCGCGACGATCAGCCAGATCACCATCAAGGCCAGCCCGCCCATGTAAACGAGGCTCAAGAGTGCCGGGTTTTTTTCGAGCGACGGAGCAGCGGGCGCGGCATTCGTCGTGGCTGTGTTCGCGGCTGTTTGTAAAAGTAATATGACAGACATATCAGGAGCTATTCTCTCGGCGGAAACGAACCTCTATATCCCCGAAGCCGACGACATCGCCGTCTTCAATCTGGCGTGATTCGCCATAGGCAATGCGGCGGCCATTGATGTATGTCCCGTTGGTTGAGCCTGTATCGGCGACCATCAAAGTGCTCTCACGATTCATCACCAGCGCAGCATGAATCTTTGAGACGCTGTTGTCGTTCAGGCAGAGGTCATTGTCTGTGCCGCGTCCTACTCCCAGACGCCTCCCGCCAGGAGTGAACGACAAAGGAATTTCGCGTGAACCGTCGGGCATTGTCACGCGCGCCGTGATGTGGACTTCCTTGATAGGGGATTTTGGAATCTGGGGCAAGCCGAGTTCTTCAGCGCGACGCTTTGCCTCATCCTGCTCTTTGAGTTGTTGCTCAAACTCGCCGAAGGTCGGATCAACGGAGACGCCCGTAGTGAAAATATCAACTTCGGTTTCGATGTTGACGGGCGCAAGCGTGCTGTAGCGATTGTCGTTGATGTAGTCAATCGCGGAAGCAAGGACTTCGTGCTCAAGCTCCTTGATGATTTCAGGCGGGGCTTCCGAATGTGTGCCCCACTCGACCTTAAGCTTCATCAGGTGAGGCGCGATGCGCGTGCCGCCTTTTTCTTCACGCACACGCTCGTCAATCAGCCGCTTCATACGCTCAATCAGCGCGGTCGTCGTCAGGCCGCTTTGCGCGATGGTCGCGCTACGCCCCAGGCCACGATCAACGGCAGCGCCCATACCCTCAAGCACACGTCTCAGCAAACGCTCCGGCAAGGCTTCCTTGCGTGCTCGACCCTTTTTACTCTCCGGCTCTTTCTTCATAAATAATCACGGGCAAATCATCAGCGCCTCGCTGGGGCGCAAACCTTGCTCAGGCGGCGCAGTTCAACTTTCAAACGCCAAACCAAAAGCACACTGGGGAGGGAAGGGAAATCCAATCATCCGAGCCTTGCCATTCTAGCCGAAGTTCGCCACTTAAGAACAGTGGGGGCGGAGAAAAATTGGCAGTAGGCAATGGGCAGTTGGCAGGAAAGACCAAAGCCTGAAATTACTTCTTGCTTTTTCTGCCCACTGCCTACTGCCTACTGCCTACTGCTCTTTGCCTTGCCGCTTCGTACAGAACGATTCCGGTAGCGACTGCGACGTTGAGGCTTTCGACGGGAGCCTGCATCGGAATTCTCAACGATTCATCGGCCAGGGCAATTTCAGCATTCTCAAGTCCAGCCGCTTCCGGGCCGACTATCAGAGCAGAGGGAACAGTCCAATCAATCTCCGTGTGCGTGCGCCCGGCTCGAAGGTCAGCGCAAACGGTTCGGATACCATGCTCCCTGCAAAAAGATAGAGCTTCATCAAAACTCGCGCCCGTCCAAAGCGGAAGACGGAAACTAGACCCCATCGCGCCGCGCAATGCTTTTGGCGAAAAGATGTCGGTCGTGCCTTCTGTCAGGATAATGCCCCAAGCTCCTGCCGCTTCCGCAGTACGCAGGATAGCTCCTGCATTCGAGGGATTGTTGATTTTATGCAGGATGACGAGCAACCGGATTTTATCCAGGCTTTTTAAGAGGTCGCTTCGCTGCGTGCTTGGTCTTGAGGCCAGCAAGATGATGCCTTGCGGAGTCTTCGTGTCTGAGATTGAAGCGAAGACAGCTTCGCTAACGATAGTTGCGCGTTGACCGTCTCGCATTAGAGCTTCAAGCAAACTCGCACCCCGCCGATCCTCGGCGAAGCTCTCAGTGCAGATTATGTTCAAAATATCGCCCGCACTGAGAGCCTGCGCCGCTTCCTCGCAGAGTCGTAAGCCTTCGATAAAAATTTGCTCACGAATTTTCCCGGCGCGAACGGCGCGTGCGTGTTTAGCGAGCGAGTTGTCCCGGCTGGTAATCACAAGCTCGCTCATAGGCTTTCGCTCCGCTCGTCTCTTAAGTCTATTTCCGCCCAGACAGGCCAGTGGTCTGAGACGCCAAGAGGTCGCGCTACGCCGTAGCGTTTGATCTTCGCGCCGCGAATGAAAATCCAGTCGGTATGCAAGCGAATCAGCCCGGCTCGCCAGGTCGGTGTGCCTGTCTGAAATGGTGTTGTGAACCCGCGAGACTCTAAGAAGCTTCGCATCTCAAGGCATGAACGCTTCGAGAGCGTGTTGAAATCTCCGAGCAAGACGGTCGGGCCTTTCATCTCATCGGCGCGATCAAGAACGGCTGCGTGTTGCTCAAGTTGTTCCCTGATCTCCGCGTGCGGATCAATATGGGAGTTGAAGACATGAAGGCTTCGTTTACCGCTGAGAACGGTCGCGGCAAGGGCAAGTCTGGGTCGCCACGCGCACTCGGTCCAGGGCAGATCAATTCGCGCAACGCTAGCGAAGGGAAGACGACTGAGCAGCGCCACGCCCGTCTTGCCTGTGTCTTCGGAAGCGATGCGCTCCTCAAAGTCCAGATACCACTGCTTTGATTTCGGCTCTTCGCCATTCCTTTTGTCAGACGCGGCGTAAGCGTAATTCATCTGAAGCCCCCGCGCCAACTCGCGCGCGATGTGGTGTCCGCCTGCGCGCAAGGTCCGCTCGTCGGCTTCCTGTAGTGCTAGAATCTCCGGCGTTGGAAGTCGTTGGTCGTCGGAAAAAGCGATGGCAGCATTTTGCAGATGACGGGCGATGAGGCGGGGGCGGCGTTTGGGCATCGTCAGTCCTAGACGACGACCGATGCTTCCGGTGATTAAATATGAGCCGACGGCGTAGCGTATGTTGTAAGAGGCGATAACGAGCGTGGAGCGATCCAGCAGAGTCCCGGTTGGCGGAGCGAAGCTCTCAATCTCTAGTTTGCCAGCGGTCTCTGGTGAGATTTTTTCGGGTGCTTGCTCAACGGTTGCCATGAGAGAATATCTTTACGCGAATACGTGGATCAATGCAAAGCCAGGGCAGATTAAACTGCGGGCGAAAGAGTGTGGGACATGGGAAAATATGTGATAGCCGCTGTGGATGATATGTTCTTTGCCGCGAAGATACGCGCAACAGCCGAGCATCTGGGCTTGGACGTGCGTTTCGCAAAGAGCGTGGAAGCTGTCATAGAGTCAGCACGCGAAGAGTTGCCTTTGCTCATTATCGCAGACCTACACTCCAAGAAGTGCAACCCTTTTAATCTGGCGGAGCGATTAAAGGCCGACGAAAAGTTGCGCGACGTTACCCTCCTGGGCTTCTTCTCTCACGTCCAAACAGCCCTCAAGCAGCAAGCAGAGCAGGCCGGGTTCGACCGCATCATGCCACGCTCAGCCTTCAGCCAACATCTACCGGAAATTTTGGAAGGAAAATGATTCGTGAATCGTGAGCCGTAAATAGAAAGAGGCTTCCTTCAATTTACGATTCACGATTTACGATTTCGCTGTGCTTGGCATCAATAAGATTGGCGTTGAACCAGTTCGGATATTGCTGCGTGGGGGCGGTCATCGCGTCAAGCTCTGCGACTTCATCTTCGCTTAACTTCACCTGCGCCGCCTTGAGATTATCTTCTAATTGGTGAAGCTTCGTCGCGCCGATGATAATGCTTGAGACGACCTCTTTGGCGAGCAGCCAGGCGAGGGCAATCTGCGCGACGCTCGCTTCATGCTCCTTAGCAATCTCGCGCATTCTTTCGACAGCCTTGAAGCCCAACTCCTTGTCAATCGGCAGGAACTCCGGGCCTGAGAGCCTGTTCTCCGTGTCCTTAAGATTTTCACGAGTGTACTTGCCGCTTAAGAAACCGCCTGCGAGCGGACTCCAAACCGTCATGCCAATGCCTGCGTATCGCATGAACGGCACAATCTCATGCTCCACGTCGCGCCCCATCAGAGAATAGTTCATCTGCCCGCTCGTAAACTGCGCCCACCCGCGCGCCTTCTGTATTTGAAGCGCAGTCGCAGCCTTCCACGCAGACCAGTTTGAGAATCCGAGGTATCTAACCTTGCCCGCGCGCACCAGATCATTTAAGGCTTCGAGCGTCTCTTCCAGCGGCGTGATGGGGTCTTCCTTGTGGACGATGTAGAGGTCTATGTAATCGGTGTTGAGCCGCTTGAGGCTTCCGTCGCACGACTCAAGAATGTGTCGTCTGGAGAGACCGGCCTGCGTAATCGGCTCGCCGGTACGGAAGCCGACTTTGGTAGCGACTACCACATTGTGCCTGCGCTTGCCGAGCAACTCGCCCAACATCGTCTCTGATTGGCCGTTCGCGTATCCATCGGCTGTGTCAAAGAAATTAACGCCTGCCTCTATCGAGCTATCAATCATCGCGCTCGCGTTCTCTTGGGCGACCTTGTAAATATTGGGCATCGAAGGATGGCTGCCAAACGTCATCGTGCCGAAAGAGAGCCGCGAGATTATCAAGCCTGTGTTGCCGAGTCGTGCGTATTGCATCAAAGTCTCCTTTGACAAATGAGAAGGGAAGGCATCGAGCGTGATGCCTTCCCGCAAATTGCTTCCATTAGATTCCGAATCGAGTTGACTTCAACCGACCGTCGCAGGCGTTATCACTTCATGAATGGCGCGCACTTCCTGTACGAGTTGAGCGTATTGTTCGAGCGTCAATGCCTGCGCGCCGTCTGAGAGTGCGCGCTCAGGCTGATCGTGGACTTCAATTATCAGGCCGTCTGAGCCAACGGCAACTCCGGCCCTCGCCAGCGGAGTGACCATATAGTTTTTACCTGTGCCGTGCGAGGGATCAATGACGACCGGAAGGTGCGAGATGCGGCGCACAGCCGGAATCGCGGCCAGGTCGAGTGTGTTGCGCGTGTGCTGCGCGAAGGTGCGTATGCCGCGCTCGCAGAGCACGACGTTGTAGTTTCCTTCGGCCATGATGTACTCAGCCGCCAGCAGCCATTCATCAAGGGTGGCCGAGAGGCCGCGCTTGAGCAAGACTGGAAGCTGCGAGCGACCAGCGCGACGAAGCAGCGAGAAGTTCTGCATATTACGCGCGCCGATCTGAATCATGTCGCCGTAGCGTTCGACCAAATCAACGCCGGATTCGTCAAGGGCTTCAGTCACAATCTTCAAGCCGTAGACTTCGCGTACCTCAGCCAGAATCTTCAAGCCTTCTTCGCCAAGACCCTGAAAAGCGTAAGGCGAGGTGCGCGGCTTGTATGCTCCGCCGCGAAAGAAGCGCGCTCCGCTTCTACGCACAGCCTCGGCAATGGCGAAAGCCTGCGCGCGGCTCTCAATCGCGCATGGCCCGGCAATAATCGCCAACTCGTCGCCGCCAATCGTCGCATCGCTCACGCGCACGATTGTTTTCTCAGGCCGCAGATCGAGAGAGATCAGCTTGTAGGGCTTGCTGACGCGAATCGCTTCGGCCACGCCCGGCAGATTCTCGAAACGCGAGACATCAACAGCGCCCTGATTGCCGGTGATGCCGATAGCCGTGCGAGTTGCCCCAGGCATCGGATGCGCTCTTAACCCAAGTCCATTGATAACGCCGACCACGCCTTCAATCTCGCGTTCGGTCGCGTCCGCTTTCATAACGATGAGCATAAATTCTCCGAAGTGATAAATGATAAGTGATAAGTGATGAGTGATAGGTGATGAGTAAAAATCAAAGCTTTCTCTTATCACCTATCACTTATCATTTATCACCCTCTTGGTAAAAGTATAGCGAAATCATGTGTTGACTGCACGGTAAGGGGGCTACATTCTTTCCGGGACGCTGATGCCGAGCGTCGCCAGCGCGGAAGTCAATTGACGGCGCGCGATGTCTGCGACGGAGACAAGCACCGCGCGGCGCGTCAGGTTCTCTTCCGCGATAATCCGGTGGCGATGGTAGAAGAGATTGAAAGCGCGTGCCAGGTTGAAAGTGTACCTGGCAAGCAAAGACGGCTCTGCCGTCGCAGCCGCTTGCGAGATAGCTTCATCGAGCCTTGCAGCTAGCGTGATCAGCGACCAGATTTCATCGCCGCTTTCACCTTCAAGAATACTCTTCATCTCCTGCTTGATCGCAGCGTCACCATTCGCCGCCTGACGGATCAATTCAGCAGCACTTTCCAGTGCTCCCGCGTCCAGCTTGCGAAAGATAGAGTTGGCGCGCACGGCTGAATACTGGCAATAAGGCCCGGTCTCTCCCTCGAACGATAAAGCTTCCTTGAAATCGAAAGCGATGATTGACGGTCGTGTGAATTTTAAGAGGAAGTAGCGCAACGCGCCGACGGCGATTGTGTGTGCCGTCTCCTGCTTCTCTTGAGCGGAAATTTCTGGATGCCTGGCTGCGACCTCAACGAGCGCATCATCTTCGAGCCGTTTAATAATATCGTTGGCCTTGACCCCGATACCGCGTCTGCCACTCATCTCTATAAAAGGGCGTGCGCGGTCCTCGTCGCTGAGTGTAATGCCGAGTTCTTCGCACGCAGCAGGGGAAAGAGCAACCATCTCGTAAGCAAGATGAACGCTCGCTTCCTCGCCGACTTCGGGCGCAACTGCGGCCACGCCCCGGCGCACCACGTCCTGCGTGTATGATTGCCGCGAATCTATCACGTTGTAAACGGTCGTACCCTCACCAAAATGCGGTAGCACGTTCTCGCCCGGTTCGCAGGTCTCGACCGCTTGCGGCTCGCTTGTTGTAATCCAGGTGATGTGTCCGTCTTGATAGCTGCGAAATGGTTTGTAGAAAAAATCCAGGCCAAGCTTTCCGAGTTTCCAGAGTTGATAGGCGATGTCCTTGCCCGTGTAGGTCACAGTGCCGTTGGAGCGAACGATAATCTTGTCCGCCTCGTGCTCTTCAGTTCCCGTGTGAGATTCAAAGGGCATCACCCAGCAGCCTTTGTTTTTTCCTTCCGTCTGATAATGAATGACGCCGGTTTCTTTCATTCGCTCGAAAGCATGATCCCAGAATTTCAGCCATAGGATTTCCGATTCGCGCGGCAGCACGTCATAGCGTATGCCCAGGCGCTCCATCGTATCGAGGATGCATTCGACGTTGCGTGTGGCGACGTAATCTGCAAGCTCGGCAGTCGGGTTATCGCCTGCTTCGATGAGATGGAGCGTTTCGGCGCGCAGTCGCAGTCGTTCAGGGTCAGGCTTACCGCTATCATCATCGTAGAAGAGGCCGACGCGCGTGTACAAATCCCAGCAGTAGTAATCAAACGTGCGACTCGCAGGCAATGAGCGGTCGAGCGACCTGATGTCTTCGAGAGTCATGTGCTCAAGGTGAATGAAGCCGACGACGACATCAGCGACCTGCACGCCGGTGTTGTCTATGTAGTTCTGCACTTCGACGCGCTCGCCCGAAGCTGACAGGATGCGGACGAAGGTATCGCCCAGCACCGCGTTGCGAACGTGACCAATATGCGCGGCCTTGTTCGGATTGATGCTGGTGTGCTCAACCATCCGCTTGGGACGTGTGTCGAGTGGCGCATCAGCCTGGGTCTTGCTCTCAGTCGAAAAGCCTGAGAGGAAGTTTGCGCGATCAAAGAAGACGTTGAGATAGCCCGCTCCGGCGACTTCTACGCGAGCGACACCTTCGGTTGCTTGAAGCGCATTCGCAAGCTGCTCGGCGATAGCTCGCGGCGCGCGTTTCTCTCCCGTTGCCTGCTTGATGCGCTTGGCAAGCTCGAAGGCGACGGGGAAGGCCACGTCGCCAAGCTCAGTGCGAGGCGGCACTTCTGCGGCAATTTGATCGAGCGTGATATCGAAAATAGCTAGCGCGGCCTTGATGACCGATTCGCGCAAAGTCGTTTGCAGATCAATTAAATTCACTATTATCTTTCGTTCCTCTGTGTATGTCTCGAATGTTCCTCTACAGCAAAGCAGGCAGTATAGCGTAGCGCGCTTTGCTCTTGCTAATCAGTATTGACAGACATAGCGCGCGTCGTCGTGCATTGTTGAGGCAAACAAAAGAACGCTCATTACTCACTACGACAGGGCGAAACAAGTGGTTTGCAGGAGGTAAACCCGTGTGAGACAATAACCCATGCACGTTATTAGTAGGAAGGCTATTAGAGAATTTATAAAAGGACACCCCGATGCGGAAAGCTCGTTGAACTCATGGTACAGGGAAGCACGGAAAGCCGGATGGCAGAATTTAGCCGAAGTGAAAGAGCAATATTCGCACGCTGATTTGGTCGGCAGATACACGGTCTTCAATATCAAGAAAAATAGTTATCGCCTGATAACGAGAATGCGCTATCGCGGTCAAACTATTTTCATTATAAAAATTCTGACTCATAAGCAATACGACGAAGGGAAATGGAAAGCATGAGAGGGACGCAAGCAATTAACGCAACTCGCTACAAAAGGCTTCTTTCAAAAACAATGCCAATGATTATTGAAACGGAAGAAGAAAACGAGCGCATGCTGGCTGAAGTTGAGAAGCTATTTGATAAAGGCGAGGATTTGTCACCTGAAGAAGAAAAAGTTTTTAAGTTAATGGTGAAACTCATTGAAGATTTTGAAGAGAAGGCTTATCCAATTAAAACCCCTACGCCCCTGGCAATGTTGGAGCATTTGATGGATGCTCGCGGACTAACGCAGAAAGATTTGTGGGACGTATTTGGCTCTAAGAGCACAGCCTCGCAAGTATTGAATGGCAAGCGCGCCTTGAGCAAAGCACACATTAAAAAGCTGGCAGCTTTCTTTAAGCTCTCGCCCGAATTGTTTTTGTGAGGTTGGAAATCCGGTGTTGTTACTTTCTTAATTAAGCAAATGGTTTCAGATCAGCAAGTGATTATCTCCGCAGAGTTGCGGAAACGGTTTGAGGAGGCGCGTCGGGTGTTAGTGTTGACGGGCGCGGGTGTGTCTGCCGAATCCGGTGTGCCGACTTTTCGCGGCAAAGGCCGGAGCGCTGTCTGGAAGGGAATGCCGTTCGACAAAATTGCATCTGCCGGGATGCTGGAGAGCAATCTGGTTGAAGTTTGGGAATGGTTCAACTATCGCCGGGAGATGATAGAAAAAATCGCGCCGAATGCCGCGCATCATGCGCTGGCGCGCTGGCAGGAACGCTTCGATGATTTCGCGCTCGTCACGCAGAATGTTGACGGGCTGCATCAGGCGGCAGGCTCAAGCGAGGTCATAGAGCTTCACGGTAATGTCTGGAGAGCGCGTTGTCTGACCTGTAAAGCGAGATATGACTTGCGCGATAGGGAGCGGAGCGCAAGCCGGACGTTTACCTGCGAGGATTGCGGAAACTATCTGCGGCCTGATGTGGTTCTGTTTGGCGAGTTGTTGCCGCCAGGAGTTTTCGAGCGCGCGGCGGCGAAGGCCGGTACATGTGAGCTATGCTTCGTGGTCGGGACTTCTGCGATTGTCTATCCAGCCGCCGCGTTGCCGGAGATTGCGAGGGCAGCGGGCGCGTACATGGTTGAAGTTAATCCTGAGCTGACGCCGCTATCGGGATTGTGCAACGAAGTAATCAACGGAAAGGCAGGAGAAGTTTTGCTGCTCTTTGAGAAGCAATGAGAACCTTGTATTTTGACTGCTTCGCCGGTGCGAGCGGCGACATGATTCTGGGCGCGCTCGTCGGCGTCGGTGTTGACCCGCGCCGCTTGATCGAGCAGTTATCACTGCTTGATGTCTCCGGCTACGAAGTGGACTTCGAGACGGTTGATCGCTCCGGCATCAGCGCGACGCGGGCGCTGGTTCGCACAGCGCATGAGCACGCGCACAGGCATCTCGGCGACATTCTGAAAATAATCTACGAGTCGCGTCTCAGCGAGGGCGTTAAGGAGCGCGCGGCACGCATCTTCAAGCGGCTGGGTGAAGCTGAGGCGCGGGTTCACAACGTCCCAATCGAGCAGATACACTTTCACGAAGTCGGCGCGCTTGATGCGATTATTGATGTCGTCGGTGCGTGCATCGGGTTTGAATTACTCGGCGTCGAGCGTTTTGCCTGCTCAGAATTACACGTCGGGAGCGGGATAGTCGAGATGGCGCACGGGCGTTTCCCTGTTCCTCCGCCAGCCGTCGCCGAACTCTTGAAAGATGCGCCCGTCTATTCGTCCGACATCAAGGGCGAACTCGTCACGCCGACCGGAGCAGCCATCATCAGCACCGTCTGCCAGGAGTTCGGTCCGCTGCCGAAGATGAAGATCGGAAGAACGGGATATGGCGCGGGCAAGCGCGAGTATCAGAACTTCCCGAACGTCTTGCGCTTGATGCTTGGCGACGACGTGGCGGGCGACGCGACAAGCGATGAGCGGTTGATAGTTATTGAGACGAATATTGACGACATGTCGCCGCAAGTCTACGGGTATGTGATGGAGCAGGCGTTTGCGCTTGGCGCGCTTGATTGCTACTTCACGCCCGTGCAGATGAAGAAGAACAGGCCCGGCCAGCTCATCTCTATTCTGTGCCGAGCGCAGGAGAGAGATGCTTTGTGTGAGCTTCTGCTAACAGAGACGACGACGCTTGGGCTTCGCTTTTATGAAGTGCTACGCCGCGCGCTCGCGAGAGAGACGGTTAGTGTCGAGACAGAGTTCGGGGTAATTGATGTTAAAGTAGCTCGCTTGAATGGACGGGTCGTTAAGGAGATGCCGGAATACGAGCAATGCCGCGCAGCCGCACAAAAGGCTAACGTAACTTTACAAGTGGTCGAGCAAGCCGTGCGCGCCTCTTTTTTGAAGTTGCCGTGGTAACGGGTAAACAGATGAGCACAAAACTATCTGAGGCAGAGGACGAGTTATTGAGCCGGGAAGAGCGGAGAGTTGATCTTGAGTTGATAGCGCGCGGGGTGCGTTTGATTCTCGAAGGCATCGGCGAAGACCCTTTGCGTCCCGGTCTGCAAAGCACGCCGCAGCGCGTGGCAGAGATGTATGCGGAGTTGACGGCAGGGATGCAGGAAGACCCGCATCAGTACGTTGTGCCGCTTCCGGGCGACACGCATGATGAGATGGTCATCGTCAAGGACATCAATATTGCATCCATCTGTGAGCATCATCTCGCGCCGTTTGTAGGTAAATGCCACATCGCGTACATTCCGAAGGGCGGGCGCATCGTCGGCCTCTCGAAGCTGGCGCGGCTGGCGGAAGTCTTCGCGCGGCGTCTTCAGGTGCAGGAGCGTCTGACATCCGAGATTGCCAACACGCTCTACACGGGACTTAAGCCGCTCGGCGTGATGGTGGTGATTGAAGCCGAACACACTTGCATGACGCTCAGGGGAGTGAAAAAGCCCGGAGCTATCACGATCACGTCCACCGTCCTCGGCGGCTTTCGCAAAGACCCGCGCACGCGAGCCGAGGCAATGGCTTTGATAAAAGGGAAGTGAGAAAGCGGATAATGATGACGAAAAGAACAACCTTCTTACTTACAGTTTTGCTTGTCGTCGCGCTCAACACAGGCACGCTGGCGCAACAGCGTTCACCTGAGACGGGACTGATAAACGAAAACTTTCTGCGAGCGCACATCAAGTATCTCTCAGACGATCAGCTTGAAGGACGCGGGACTGGCGCACCGGGTGGCGAACTGGCCGCCAAGTATATAGCCGCGCAGCTTGAAGCGATGGGCTTGAAAGGCGCGGGCGCGAATGGGAGTTTCTTTCAGCCTGTCTCGCTCGTCGGCGTCAAGGCCGATCCGAAGACGACGCTGACGGTGAGCGGCAGCGGGAAAAGCGAAACGTTCAAGTTCGCTGACGAGTTCGTGGCTTTTACAGGAGCACAAGCGCCGGAAGTTGATGTTAATGCAGAGTTGGTTTTTGTAGGCTACGGGATTGATGCGCCGGAGCAGCATTGGAGCGACTACAAGGGTGATGCCGGAAACTATCGCGGCAAGATTCTCGTGATGCTTGTCAACGACCCGCCGGCGACCACCGCAGAGCCTAATCTATTCGGTGGCCGCGCTCTCACTTACTACGGACGCTGGACATACAAATACGAAGAGGCTGCAAGACGCGGAGCGGCGGGCGTGATCTTGTTGCACACGGATGAGTCTGCTGGCTATCCCTGGAGCGTAGTGCGAACGTCGAATGGTTCGTGGCGATTCGACATTGCGCGTGGGGATAACGATGCGACACCTTTCTTAAAAATGCGCTCGTGGATGACGGATGCGGCGGCGCGTAGAATGATGCAACTCGCGGGGCAGGATTTAGACGAGCTGCGAAAGCGAGCGGCCACGAGAGATTTTCAGCCCGTCAAGCTCAACCTGGAAGCCTCGATTAACATCAAGAGCGAGGTGAAGCGTGTGAAGGCTCCGAACGTCGTCGGCATCTTGCCGGGACGCGATCCGAAATTGCGCGACGAGTACGTGGTCTTTTCGGCGCACTGGGATCATCTGGGAATCGGCGAGCCAAACAAAAAAGGCGATAACATCTACAACGGCGCGGTGGACAATGCTTCGGGCGTGGCTTCCATCCTCGCCATTGCCGAAGCGCTCGCGCGCCTGCCGGAGAATGAGAAGCCGCGACGCTCTATCCTGTTCCTGTTTCCGACTGCTGAAGAGCAAGGCTTGCTCGGCGCGGAGTGGTACTCGAAACACCCGGTCGTGCCTCTCAGCAAAACTGCGGCCAACGTCAATCTTGATTCGATGAACATACTCGGAGTGACGCGCGACTTCGTGCCGCTCGGGGCGGAACGCTCGACGCTGAAGGCTGTAGTCGAGGCGGTCGCGCACGAGCGCGGGATGACGATTAATCCAGACCCGCGACCCGAACAGGGTTCCTTCTATCGTTCAGACCATTTTCCGTTTGCGAAAGTGGGCGTGCCTTCAATCAGCTTGAAAGAGGGAAGAGATTTTGTCGGGCATGACAAGGATTGGGGCGAGGCGCAATTCAAAGCCTACAACACGGCGAACTATCATCAGCCTTCTGACGAGTACGATGATTCATGGAATTTTGAGGGGATGGTGCAGGAGGCGGAGATCGCGCTCGCCATCGGTCGCCGCGTCGCGGACATGCCGGAGATGCCACGCTTTAATCCGAACGACGAATTTGCGAAGGCGCAACAGGGCAGGAAATAGTGATAGGTGATAGGTGATAGGTGATGAGTAAGAGCTTTTTCTTATCACCTATCACTCATCACCTATCACTCATCACCTAAATGAAAACTTTTTACGTTACAACTCCAATCTTTTACGCTAACAGTTACCCGCATCTGGGTAGTCTTTATCCGACATTGGTTGCCGACAGTTTAAGGCGTCATTATCGCCAGCGCGGATATGAGACCTATTTCCTGACGGGCACTGATGAGCACGGGGTAAATATTCAGCGCCTGGCGGAGCGCAAGGGACAGACGCCGAAAGAGTATGTTGACGATATTGTCTCTCACTTCAAAAAAACGTTTGGTGAGTTCGGGCTGGACTCAGAGCATGGCGGCTACGACATCTTCATGCGGACGACCGAGGCAAATCATTACGAAGGTGTGAGCGAATTTTGGCGGCGTGTAGCGCGGACCAAGACGCCGAAGGGACGCGAGGCCATTTACAAGGGACATTATGAAGGCTGGTTTTGCGCCTCGTGCGCGGCATTCAAATCAGAAGAAGAGTATGCGAAGCCTGAGCGCGAGGGCGATCCGCCAATCTGTCTCGAACATTTGAAGCCACTCGATCATGTCGCCGAGGAGAGTTATTTCTTCCGACTCTCGGATTATGCGGAAACATTGCTGGCTCTCTATGAAGCTCAACCGGAGTTTGTTAGACCTGAGACCAGGCGCAACGAAGTGGTCAGCTTCGTGCGCGGCGGCTTGCAGGATTTATCCATCAGCCGGCAGAAGACCTCTGTTAGCTGGGGCATCCCTGTGCCGGACGACCCGACGCACACAATCTACGTCTGGTTTGACGCGCTGTCGAACTACATCACGGCTATCGGCTTCGGCAACGAAGAGCGTGAGCGCGCAGAGGGTTTTGAAAAATTCTGGCCTGCTGTGCATCTTGTCGGCAAAGACATTCTGCGTTTCCATGCTGTTTACTGGCCTGCGTTTCTACTGGCGGCAGGTGTTGAGCCGCCGCGAACGGTCTTCGCGCATGGAATGTGGCTCGACCCGACAGGGCGTCGGATGTCTAAGTCTCTCGGCAACGCGATTGATCTGGACATCCTGCATCGCCATTTTTCAAACGATGCCGTGCGTTACTACTGCTTACGTGAGATGGTCTTCGGCCAGGATGGAAAGTTCGGATACGAGACTCTGATTGATCGCACGAACAGCGACCTGGCGAGCGGGCTTGGCAATCTTTCGAGCCGCACATTGACGATGATACATCGTTATTGCGATGGCATCGTTCCTTCGCCGCGAATAGGCGAAGAGAAATATCTGGCAGCCAAGCGCGCCGGGGTTGACCCGGATGCGATGTCGCTTGCCTCTGCGCTTGAACATGCCAGAGATCAGTTTGTGCTCCACTTCGGAGACTTCGCCTTCAGCCGCGCGCTTGAGACGGCATGGAGCATTATCGCGCGCGTGGACAAGATAATCTCCGACGCCAAACCCTGGGAACTGGTCAAACACGAAGAGCAACGCGAGACGCTGAACGCGATTCTGTACAGAGCCGCTGAAACTTTACGCTGGCTCTGTGTGCTGCTTCATCCGGTGATGCCGGAGACCACGCAAAAGATTTACGAGCAGATCGGGTTGAAGGATAAGCTGGAGACGATTGATCCGACAAAACTCGAATGGGGAACACTGAAAGAGGGGACGCGGGTCGGCGAGGTCAAGCCGCTTTTCCCGCGAATTGATAAAGCAAAAACTATGGCTGAGATTGAAAAAGAGACCGGGCCTTCCGGGGCGCATGCGACGGAGGCAGATGCAGTCGCAACTGCGCCTGATCGCGCTGAGACGAAGCTAGCGCCGCCGATGCAGGGCGCAACTGAAGCCGATGCTGTCGCAGGTGGACAAACTGAGGCGCAGGAGGAAGCGCGTTTTATTGAGATCGGAGATTTCGCAAAGGTCGAGATGCGCGTCGGAGAGATACTGACAGCCGAGCGCGTGCCGAAGTCCGATAAATTACTGCGCTTCACGGTTGATCTGGGCGAGAGCGAGCCGCGCCAGATTCTCGCAGGGATAGCGGAGCATTACGAGCCGGAGAAGATGGTCGGGCGCAAGGTTATCGTCGTCGCCAATCTCAAGCCGCGCAAGCTTCGCGGGTTCGAGTCGCAAGGCATGATCCTCGCCGCCTCCGTCGGCGACGAAGGCAAACCCGTCGTAGCGACCTTCGCGGAAGATGTTCCAAACGGTGCGAGACTCAAGTAAAGCAGAAGCCAGGAGTCAGAATAAAAACAAAGAACGGTTCTCAGCCTTATCCATTCTGGCTTCTGGATTTCGCTTTTCGTTATGTTCGTAGATTCCCACGCGCATATTGATGGAGAAGAGTATGACACTGACCGCGATGAGGTGGTTGAGCGGGCGCGTGAGGCGGGAGTCTGCGCGATCTTAAATGTGGGGACGGGTGATCCTCATAGCGGAACGCTTGAGCGTGCGGTGGAAATCGCCGAAAAGTATGAGAGCATTTATGCCGCCGTTGGTGTTCATCCTCACGATGCGCGGCTTTTTAATGATGAGGCAGCCGAGCGCATTCTGCGATTAACGAAGCAGAGTTCGCGTGTTATTGCGTGGGGTGAGATCGGCCTGGATTATCATTACGACAATTCGCCGCGAGACGTGCAGCGCGATGTTTTCAGGCGACAATTGCGCCTGGCGCGCGAGGCCAATCTGCCGGTTATCATCCATTCACGCGAAGCCGATGATGAGACTGTTAATATCCTGCGTGAAGAATTGAAAGATTCAATGCGGCGCGGCGTGATGCACTGTTTTGGCGGAAGCCGGGCGATGCTCGAAGGCGTGGTCGAACTCGGTTTCATGGTTTCGTTTGCCGGTAACGTGACGTTCAAGAAGGCTGAAGATTTGCGGGAAGTAGCGCGTCGTGTTCCACGCGAGCGATTGCTCATAGAGACTGATTGCCCGTTCCTGACACCCGTTCCTTTTCGCGGGAGACGCAATGAACCGGCGCGCGTGGTAGAGGTCGCGCAATGTCTCGCCGATCTGCATAGCGTGACGAAAGAGGAGATAGGGCGTCTCACAACTAATAACTTCGCACGCTTTTTCGGTCTGGAAATTTCTAGCGGCAACGGAGAGGTAGCTTCAACGAGCGTTGAACCAGTCTGAAGAAAGTTCGTGAGGAAACTTTCACGACACAGATATTTGATGTTATGCTCACGTTTCGAGCTGGCGGGACCCGAATCCGAACCAGCGTATCGCTAAAAATATGGCTCAACAAAATTCATTCGACATCGTCTCCAAAGTTGATCGGGCTGAAATTACCAACGCCATTAATCAAACAGCTAAAGAGGTCGGCCAGCGTTTTGACTTCAAGGGCAGCCACGCGGGCGTTGCCCTCGAAGAGAAAGCCCTTGTGCTGACGGCTGAAGATGAGACAAGACTCAGAAATATGAACGACATCTTCCAGCAAAAGTTGGTGCGACGAGGCATTCCCTTGAAAGCCTTGAGCTACGGCAAGGTCGAGCCTGCGGCTGGCGGAACTGTGCGCCAGCATGTTGAGATACAGCAGGGCATCCCGCAGGAGAAAGCAAAAGAGATCGTCAAATTTATTAAAGACAGCAAAGCCAAAGTGCAGGCCGCGATTCAGGCCGACACTGTTCGCATTACCGGCAAAGATCGGGATACCCTGCAAGACATAATCGCTAAACTCAAAGCCAGAGATTTCGGCATTGATATGCAGTTTACTAACTATCGAACGAATTAACAGCAGTGATGAGTGATGAGTGATGAGTAAGAACCTTTTCTCATCACCCATCACTCATCACTCATCACTTATATGCCTATGCAAACGTCCGGTCATTTAGCCGAAGTTGAAGAGCCGCAGGTTTCGGCGCGGCGCATCTTCAGTCTGATTGCTTCCGAACTGATGGAAGTGGAGGTTGAGTTTGAGCGGCAGGCGCAGTCCAACATACAGGTCATCGCGTATCTTGGCGATTACCTGCGCGCTTCAGGCGGCAAACGTGTGCGCCCGGCGCTGACGATTCTTTCCAACTATGCTGTCGGAGGAGAGGCTTCGCGCCATAGCTCGATTCGGATGGCGACCGTGATGGAGTTTCTGCATACGGCCACGCTGGTTCACGACGATATCATTGACAACGCAGAAACGCGCCGCAATCGTCCTTCCATTAACTCACGTTTCGGAAACCAGACAGCCGTCTTAATGGGCGACTGGCTCTACATGTCTGCGTTTGAAACCAGTCTTGCCGAACGCTCCCTGCCGATTCTGGACATCCTGACGGCAGCCACGCGGAAGATGACCGAAGGCGAGCTTCTTCAATTGACTATGCTCGGCAAGACAGAGATAACGGAAGAAGAATACCTGGATATCTTGCAGCGCAAGACAGCATATCTGTTTAGCGCCTGTTGTGAGATCGGGGCGATCATGGGCGGGGCTGATCGAGTTCAGCAGGAATCGCTCAGGGAATACGGGATGAATCTGGGAACAGCGTTTCAACTCGTGGACGACCTTCTGGACTTCACAGCTTCGGATGAGGTTCTAGGCAAGCCGGCGGGAGTTGACCTGCTCGAAGGGAAATTGACTCTGCCCCTGATTTACTTTCTCGAAAGCGATCCGTCGGCGCGCCAGATGGTGCAGGCGGTGATGCGCGAAGGGAGCTACCTGAAGATAACTCGTGAAGAGTTGCTGGAAAAGGTCAACCGTTCAGGAGCATTGGAGCGTGCGCGCAGGCGCGCCTACAGTTACGCCGAAGCAGCCCGCGACGCTCTCGCCACATTGCCTTCGTCAAATTATGTAGATGCATTGAATTCGATACCGAGCTATATTATTGAACGAGACAGTTAGGGAACTTTAGATTTTAGATTTGCGATTGAATCAAAAATTATCACGATGCCAAACGAGAATCTGATATCAACGCTGGAACAAAGTCTGCGGCAGGCACGAGCTGCACGCACGCGCCTTGCTGCGCGCCTGACGGAGTTGGAAGCCGAAGCAGAAACTTTGCGTACTGAATTGGCAGAGATGGATACTCTGACAGGGCAAACCGAAGCGGCTATCTTCCGCCTGTTGTCGTCTGTCCTGACTGCAAACAACGCGCCCGCGCATTCTCCTTCTGACGCGGAGATTGAAGCAGCGATGCGGCAGGATACATCGAAAAGTAGCTTCACGCCGCACACAATTATTCCGCGCCATCATATTCCGCCTGTGCCCCCGGAAATTGAAGTTACCAGTGACAGGTTTTTTGACCGCACGATTCCGCAAGCTACTACTATGATTCTCAGGGAAGCAGGCGAACCGCTTCATGTCAACGAGATTTATACACGCCTGATCGAGGGCGGATTCAATTTTACCGGACACAATCCCACCATCAGTATCGCGGTCTCTCTCAATCGCAACGGTCGTTTCCGCAAAGTCGCCCCCGGCACGTTTGACCTGGTGATGCGTGACGCATCACAAGCTTCCTAGTCAATCCAGAGTTTCAAGATGCGCGCAATGATTCTAGCTGCCGGTTACGGAACGCGGCTCTGGCCGTTGACTGTTGACCGGACAAAACCAGCAATTCCTTTCCTGGGAAAACCAATCGTCGGCTATATAGCAGAGTATCTGGGTCGCTTCGGCTGCCGTGAAGTCATTGTCAATTTACATCATCGCCCGGAATCAGTTCGCGCAGCGCTCGGCGATGGCACACGCTTCGGCGTGCATCTAGAATACGTCGAAGAGGAGACAATCCTTGGGACCAGCGGCGCGCTAGACAACGCACGTCACCTGCTCGACAAAGAACCTTTCTTCGTCATCAACGGCAAGATTATCACGGACATTAATCTCTCGGCTGCGCTTGAAACGCATCGCCGGGCAAACGCCCTGGCAACGCTTGTCCTGCTACCAAACGTCGCGCGCGAACGATTCAGCATGGTTGAAACGCGCGACCACTTCGTTACAGGTTTTGGTGGTATGCCCGCGCTGGCGTCCGATAACGTCGGTAGTGAAGATGAAGAGAGTGTGCCTTTGATATTCACAGGGATTCAGATTCTTGAGCCGCGCATTTTCGATTACATTCCGAGAAGGGTCTTCTCGCATTCGACCGTTGATGTTTACCCGCAGGCAATAGCGAATGGGGAGCGAATCGCAGCGCACATTGCGGACGGCATGTGGTATGAGCTATCAACCATCAATCGCTACCTGGATATTAGTTTGGCTCTGCTTGAAAAGAGTGGGCGAGATGTGGAGGTGGGCGCAGGCTGTGTCATCTCCGGTGACGCAAAGGTGAGGGAATCAGTGCTCTGGGAAAATGTTAAGGTTGAAGAGGGCGCGCGTGTGCGGCGTGCTGTTCTCGGAGACAATGTAATAATCTCTTCGGGCGAGGTTGTGGAGAATGCTGCGGTCGTTTGTGCGGAGCTTGTGCGCGGCTCGGAGCCTCCGCCGAAAGCCCTCAAGGGGGAGTTTCGTGGGGGAAACTTTGTCGTGCGGTTGTTGCAGTGATACAATCCATGCACCCTGAGAACAAGGAAAACGCCGTGAATACGAGCTTTGAGTTATGAATTTTGAATGTTGAGTTATTGCCTGTGATTCAACATTCAAAATTCATAACTCAATATCTTCTAACAAGCGTCTCTTCAGTGCATGAGTCAATCTCCGATAGTCACAACAAACGCTTTCGATTCCTCTGCGCGCGATAGGCTACTACGCTTCCTCGCGGCGCGGGGCGAAAAGCATGTTGATAAGGTCTATGCTCTGACGCCTGACGCCTCGACCCGTGAATATTTCAGATTTCCCTGGAAGCGCAAGACCGCAATCGCGGCGGTCTATCCTGAGCCTTTCGACCCGTTTTTTCATCCTTACCTGGACATCACCAGGCTATTTCTGGAATCAAAACTCCCTGTGCCGGAAATCTTAGAGGTGGACGCGGAAAACGGTATCATTGTTCAAGAGGACTTAGGCGACCGGCAGCTTCGCACGGTTTATGAGTCTGCCTCAGAAGAGGAATGTGAGGAGTACAAAGAGCAAGCCATCACCTTAATAGCGCAAATTCAGGCAGCCACCGCTAAAGCATTTGAGCGCAATTCCATTTCCAGCCGGCTTGCCTTTGACGAGGCGAAGCTTGCCTGGGAGTTTGGCTTCTTCTTCGAGCACTATTTTGGAAGCTTGCGTAAAGAGAAGCTATCTCACGGCGAGGCTGCGGAGTTGAAGGCTGAGTTGAACGACATCGCCGCCGAGTTATCGGCCCGCCCGCGCGTCTTGTGCCATAGAGATTTTCATGCGTCCAATTTAATGGTGGATGCGAAGAATAGATTGCGTATCGTGGATCATCAGGATGCGCGTATGGGGCCTGCCAGCTACGATCTGGTGACTCTTTTGTTAGACCGTCAACCGGCTCCGCCCTCGCTCGCCGAGGTCCGGGCGCATAGACTCTTCCTGCTCGAAGAGCGCAGGCAACGCGGCCTGGAGGCACTAGACCCTGACGAGTTCGCACGGGAGTTTCGCTTGATGACCGTACAGCGTGGTCTTAAAGCTATCGGCACGTTCTCCTATCAAACCGCCGTCAGCGGACGTGGCGCAACGTACTCACAGTTTATTACCCCGACTTTTCAGATTGTGCTTCAGGCTATCGACTGGCTCGAACGTTTTCCAGCTCTTAGAAAGGCTATTACGGAACGGATAGGAAGTGATGAGTAATGAGTGATGAGTAGGAGCCAGGCTCTGACTCATCACCCATCACTTATCACTCATCACATTTATGGAACAGACATACATCAATCAACTATCGGCGCATGTCGGTGAGGAAGTAACGCTCAAGGGCTGGCTTTATAATCTGCGTTCCAGCGGCAAACTGCTGTTCCCACAGCTTAGAGACGGAACGGGCATTGTGCAGTGCGTGGTTTTCAAGAAAGGAGTTGCGCCGGAAGTCTGGTCTGCGCTTGATGGTTTGGGACAGGAATCTGCGCTCATCATACGCGGAACTGTGCGCGCCGATGAACGTGCGCCGGGCGGTTATGAGATTGATGTCTCAGCGGCGGAGGTCGTGAGCCAGGCCCACGATTATCCGATTACGCCGAAAGAACACGGCACCGAATTTTTGATGGATCATCGCCATCTCTGGATTCGCTCGCGCCGCCAGCACGCGATCCTGAAGGTACGCCATACGGTTGTTAAAGCCGTCAACGATTTTCTGGACAAAGATGGATTCACGCTCTGCGATTCTCCGATCTTCACGCCCGCTGCTTGCGAGGGCACAACGACTCTTTTTGAAGTTGACTACTTCGGGGACCAGAAAGCTTACCTGACGCAATCCGGTCAGCTTTATAACGAAGCGACTGCCGCAGCGTTCGGCAAAGTCTATTGCTTCGGCCCGACGTTTCGCGCGGAGAAGTCAAAGACCCGTCGCCACCTGACGGAATTCTGGATGGTAGAGCCTGAGATGGCTTACGCGACTCTGGATGATGTGCTGAACCTGTGCGAGCGCTTTCTCTCTTACATTGCCGCGCGCGTGCTCGAAGATCGCGCGGAGGAGTTGAAGGTTCTTGAGCGCGACACGTCGAAGCTGGAAGCGATTACGCCGCCCTTTCCGCGCCTGCACTACGATGAGGCGGTTAGAATGCTGCACGAAGGCTTTGACCGCGGGGAGATTGAAACGCGCTTTGAGTGGGGCGGAGATTTCGGAGCGCCTGATGAGACGTACATCTCAGGCAAGTTCGATAAGCCCGTCATGGTTCATCATTACCCGGCTGCGGTCAAAGCCTTCTACATGGCGCGCGACACGGAAAGGCCGGAGCTTGCGCTGGGAGTTGACGTGCTTGCGCCGGAAGGCTACGGCGAAGTTATCGGCGGAGGCGAGCGGGCGACTTCGCTGGAATTCCTGCGCGAGCAAATTGCTATACATCAATTGCCGGAAGAAGCATTTGACTGGTATCTGGACTTGCGTCGCTATGGAAGCGTTCCGCATGCCGGGTTCGGCATGGGCATCGAACGCTGCACGGCCTGGATGTGCGGCATCGAGCACGTGCGCGAGACAATACCTTTTCCAAGAATGCTCTATCGGCTCAGGCCGTGAAATAGTCTGGAGTCTGGAGTCTGGAGTCAAAGACAAAAACAAATTGCTTTTGACATCGGACTCTGAGACTCCAGACTCCAGACTCCAGACTTATTTCGATTATGACTGAGACACAAGAACGCATTGTTACAATCTTCGGCGGATCGCGCTGCACAGAGGCCCACCCGGAGTATGCCCAGGCACATCGTGTTGGCGAATTGCTTGCGGAAGCGGGTTACGTGATCTGTACAGGCGGTTATCTGGGAGTGATGGAGGCAGCGAGTCGCGGCGCGCGAGAAAAGGGTGGCCGCGTGCTCGGCATCGTGATGAATCAGTTTAAGGCTGAACCCAACCGCTATCTGACAGACAAAGTTGCGACATCTCACTTTTATGAGCGTCTGCAACATCTTATCACGCGGTCTGTGGGCTTTATTGCTTTGCGTGGCGGGATGGGTACGGTGACGGAGGTGTCGCTAGTCTGGAATAAGCTTCAGACCCATGTGATTGAGCCGCGCCCGGTGGTGCTTCTGGGTGATTGCTGGCCGCCGATTGTCGAAGCATGGCGGCAGCATCTGGTCGTTAGCGATGCTGATGTAAAAATACTTGATTTCGCTCAGACGCCGGAGCAGGCTGTTTCGATCATCACAGAAAAAGCACAAGGAGTCTCACTATGAATCATCCCCGTTGCGACGTAGCCTTAAAGCCTTCGCGGGACTGATGAAGCCCTCCTTCTCCTCCCGGTCCAACTAAAGTTTATCTTTAGCTCAGAGCTATTAGGCAGCGTAAAAGAAAAGAGTTATGAGCGAAGTTCTCGTTAATCAAAAAACGCATGACTTGCCCTCGGATCGTCCAGGTATGGGACGGCGAGTTAGTATTCTGGGTGCGCCTCTGGGCTTCGGCTCAAGCCTGGCGGGTGTAGATATAGGGCCTGCTGCGCTGCGCGTAGCCCGGCTTAATCAGCGTATTGCCCAACTCGGTTATGAGGTGCGCGACTTGGGTGACATGCGAATCGCTCGCCCGCAATCTGTGGGTGGGCAGGCCGGGAAGTCGAACTATCTGGAAGAGATCAGGGCAGTCTGTGAAGAACTCGCAGTCGAAGTCAGAAACATTCTGAGCGCAGGAGAGCTTCCCCTTGTGCTTGGCGGCGATCATTCAATAGCTATCGGCTCAATTGCGGGTGTTTCTTCCTTCTTTAGGGAGCGCAACCAGACTCTCGGCATGATTTGGTTCGATGCTCATGCGGATATGAATACACCTGACACGACGCCCTCTGGCAACATACACGGCATGCCTTTGTCTGCGCTGCTTGGTTACGGTGCGACGGAATTAACGCATGTTGCCGGCTTCGCTCCTAAGCTGGAACCACGCTTCTGCGCACATATCGGAGCGCGCGACATAGATCAAGGTGAGCGAGAATTGATTCGCCAACTGGGTATGCGTTTTTTCACTATGCGCGAGATTGACGAGCGCGGGATGAGCGTTTGCATAGATGAAGCGATTACTATCGCCTCGCGCGCCTCGGGCGGCTACTGCGTGACCTTTGACGTTGATGCTCTCGATCCGGGCGACGCGCCTGGTTCAGGCACGCTTGTGCGCGGCGGCTTGACCTACCGTGAAGCTCATCTAGCAATGGAAAAGATAGCTGAAGCGGGCGGAATGCGCTCGCTCGAAATCGTCGAGATCAATACGGCTCTGGATATTAACAACCGGACAGCGGAACTCGGCGTCGAGTTAATTCTATCAGGGTTGGGAAAAACGATTCTTTAACGAGTCTGGAGTCTGGAGTCGAGAGTCTGGGGTCAAAGGCAGAAAAAGCTCTTTGGCTTCGCGGACTCCAGACTCCAGACTCCAGACTCCAGACTTTTATTTATGAAGAAAATTCGTGTCGGGGTGATCTTTGGCGGGCGTTCGGGTGAGCACGAGGTTTCATTGCGTTCGGCTCAGGCAGTGATAGTTGCGATGGACGCGAAGAAGTATGATGTCGTGCCGATTGCGATCACAAAGGAAGGGAAGTGGCTTTCGCCTGCCGACGCGACGCGGCTCTTGCCGAATGAGGCACAGAAGCTGTTAGCTGATGAGATTATTTCCGACGAGCGACAGCCTTCATCGTTCATCGGCGACCCTTCCGGCAATGGACTCATAAAGCAAAGCTCGGTAATTAAACGGACAATGTCCGAGCCGCTTGACGTGGTTTTTCCTGTGCTTCACGGGACATATGGTGAGGATGGAACGATTCAGGGATGGCTTGAGATGGCTCGTGTCCCTTACGTCGGCTGCGGCGTTCTAGCTTCATCCTGCGGGATGGACAAGGTGACGATGAAAGCCCTTTTTCGTGAAGCAGGGCTGCCGATCTGTAAGCACACCTGGTTTCTGCGGAAATTTTGGGAGAATGATCGCCAGGCAGTGCTACGGCGCGTTGCAAGTCAAATTGGCTTCCCTTGCTTCGTCAAACCCGCCAATTTAGGATCATCAGTCGGTATCTCAAAGGCTGTCAATAAGTCCTCTCTGGAACAGGCGATAGTGCTTGCGGCGCGTTATGATCGCAAGGTGATTGTTGAAGAGGGACTCGATGCCCGAGAGATCGAGTGCGGTGTGATGGGTAATGAGTCGCCAGTGGCAAGTTTGCCCGGCGAATATGTTGTGCATGACCGGGCAGCGGCTTTTTTAGACTATACTGAAAAGTATTCGGATACAGGGCACGTGGAGTTTGTGGTTCCTGCGCCTCTCTCGAAAGCGGTTACATCTCGAATCCAACGCCTGGCGGTACGCGCCTTTCAAGCCGTTGACGGCGCAGGATTGGCCCGCGTTGATTTCTTTTTGCGCCGGGATACAAATGAACTGCTCATCAATGAGTTGAATACCATGCCCGGCCTCACAGATGTTTCTGGTTTTCCTAAAATGTGGGCGGCATCAGGAATCACTTTCCCGAAGGTGATTGATAGACTCATCAGCCTCGCCCTCGAACAGCATCAAGAAAAACTGCGGAATGAGACCAGCCTTTGATCTCTAGTTTTTGGGTGCGCGATAACCTTTGCGCGCTCGAACGGTGAGTTCGCTCCGGGCCAACTTAACATCAATCTCACGCCAGTGTCCGTCCCGTGCATGATTAGATGGCTGGTAAGCGATTGTGTACTGGTTGCCGAGTTCTTCAACGATACCTGCGAAGGCTTCACGCATTGCTTGCCCTCCCGGCGTGGCAATATAGCGCCCGCCGCTTTTGCTTGCGAAGCCACGCAAAGCCCCGGCAGCCTGCGCGCGTGCCTGCAAGTTTGTATCAGTCGAAGACATGTCCACCGTGTAGATGGTCACTCCTGAATTGAGAGCAGCCGCCATAGCTTTTTCCATTGAAGCAGAGCTTTTTGTGTCATAGCCATCCGAGAGAACCACAATCGCCCGTCGCTTTTCGGGGCGATGGGATAGATCTTCGGCAGCGCGTAGGACGGCGTCGTTAAGCACCGTCATTCCTTTGGCATGTCTAGCAAAAGCAATAGGAGCAAGATCGCGGCTGGGCGAAAAATCCTGTAGCTGTTCGATCTCGGAATCGAAACTGTAAACGGCTGCGACATCCTCATCGCGCAAGCCGTCGAGAAACTGGATCGCAGCCGAGCGAGCCAGCGGCATGCGATTCTCCATACTTCCAGAAAAGTCTAGTAAAACGACGGCTGCAAAAGGAGTCTCTTCAGCGCTGAAATTGGAGATTACCTGATCTTTGCCATCTTCCATAAGCTTAAAATCTGCGCGGCGCAGCCCACGCGCATACTTACCCGAAGCATCCGTCACAGTGACATTGACGACCACAAGGTCTGTGTTGACACGTAGCACATCATCGTCTTGTGGCTGTTGCGCTTGAATGGGAACTAAAAGGAAGATATAGAAGAGCGCGAGACAGCCGTATAGAGCGGGGCATCTAGCGGAAGTAAGTTTCCAACGTTCTTTTGACATCTTCACTCTCATCTGACTTCAACGTGAAAAGTGCGAATTAAGCGGATGATCTCTAAAACCTCATTAGCATGCTCGATGACGCAAGCGGAGATTACCTGTCGAGGTGTTTTCTCAACTCTCTTACGTAATTTATCAGATATCTCAGATAGGCGAGCGAGCGCAGGCTCAATCTGCGTCGGCTGATCCTCAAGTATCACTTCACCATCCGAGCCACCAGCTTCGTTACGAATCTTGCGCGTGATTTTCTCTAGCCGGTCAAGCTTTTTTTGCTCCGTCCGACTAAGCGCTTTGTTGTGCAGGTAAGCGTCGCGGATTTCGGTACTCAACTGCGCAGCCTCACGGGCACGCTCAACATTCTCCTGATAGTCCTTCTCCGCCGCTTTGATATTCTGTCGAGCCAACATCTCCTGCTCAGGAGAGCCAGTCATCGTATCTGATTTAGAACGAGAGGAGTCCTTGTCTGCGCCGACTGAATCGTTGGGATTCTTTGCGGGCGCTTGGCTTTGTGCCTGCGCGAAACTGTGCGCGCAAGTAATGATAGTTAAGAAAAGAATCGTGCGATATAGCATCGGAAGCGCCTAGACGGAGCCAATTGTGTCAATCCAAACTTAAGTACTGCTGATGCGCAAGTGGAGAGTGTAGCGGAAAAAATCTTGACGCATCAAGCCTGACATTGGAAAAGCGTTGTGACGTTAGAAATTAGATAAATGGTTGTCTTAGACATTTCATCATTCTTCTTGCTCTGCAATGAAGCGAGGTATGAGTGTTGGAAAAAGATCGAAGCCATTAATTTAACGATAATCATTCTCTTAATTGAAGGCTAAACTTCAAAGGTTAGCTTGAAGTTTGTCGCCACGCCGACTTCTCACTTTATACATTAGGGTTTATATCGCTGTTCTTGGAAGACAAAAGGTCAAGGATAGATTCTTAAAGCTCTCCGTCCAAGATCAGGGAATTCTAGCAGGGTTGTCGGGGGTATTGATAAACTCTTCACCTTGCTTAGGCGTTGCCGGACGATTAATGATGATGGTTCGTGTAGTTTCTGGAGCGCGTTCTTGTGGACGCTTTGCGCCTGGGGCAGTTTTAAAGCCAATCTCTTCTGCGCGTGTTCCGGCCTTAAGGTGAAGTAATTTAATGCTACGGTAATCGCCAGTCAGCGTCAAAGAATATCTTCCATCTTGATCCGGCCCTAAATCCTTGGGTTCTACCTCTATAGAACGTACTTCAGTACCAGCATCCTTATGATGAGTTAATTCCACTTCTAGAACTAAATCGGAAAGATTTTCCGTTGAAATATTGTGAACTGTTCCGCTGATGATGGCCTCAGAGCCTTTCCGTACAGATTCATCCATAAATACTTGAACCTTCTGTGGAAGGGCAGGCCGGACGGGCTTTGATTGGGATTGCTGCTCGGTGATGATCTTCTCTTCATGCGACTTTCGCCAGATCAGATAGCCGACCAGTAAACCGGCAGTAACTGCCAACGCAATGACTATTGAGACGATCTTTACAAATGAAGACGCAACTTGCCTTACTTCAGAATCATTCGTTTCAGGATTATCGTCTCTGATACTATATGGAGCAGCCATAAAATACCCTTTTCGAGTTGAGGAATCCAATGAGGTTTGGGGAGGTAAATATTATAAACAAAAGACAATTTCTTAAATTTTAATTCTATTATGGGAGACTTGATTAGGCTTTATTGTGATGGTGCATGTCCCGGCGGCGGCGCTCCCGTTATGTTCTCAATGAGGGCGCTCAAAAATTCCTCTTCAGCTACCCCTGTACTTTTAAGCGTCACCCATTCAGGCCCAGATGCGCCATCTGTTCGTCCTTCGATTTTGACATTAATCGAGACGTTCGTGTTGTTGCCGTCAATCGGCTGAACTTCAGCGATTAATGTATAACGACCGCGTGTCCATCCGCGAGATGTTGCCTCGGACACTTGTGCGTAATGACCTATCTCGGACAGCGCAACGACCGCACCTTTTGTGAACGTGTAGGGCTGGCTGATCAAAATCCCCTCATCGGCTTTCGAGGCTGACGAATCAATGACAAGTTTATGGTCGCGCATTAAGTTCTCAATGGCTTGAAGAATCGCATCACGGCGAATTGCAAAACGATAAGGATTTGGAATGGGCGGAGGTGTCGGCGTGCGGCCTTTACCGAAATCAAATCCTCGACCTGCGCCGACATCCTGTTTGGAGCCGTTCGTTGCCGGGGCGCGGCTGTTACCTGTGTCCCGTATACCTTGATTCTGATTATCAACACCCTTCTCCTGGGCGAGTGCGCTTGCAGAGATAAGGGCCAGAACGAAGATGATTGCGATTATTTTTTTCACTTCAATTGCCTTTTCTTTACCGCTATTGTATGACTTCAACTTTCAATCAGAGAGAGACTAGAGCGAAGAATAAATCAACCCGTAAGCAATTACAAGCAGTCTGCGTTTTGATTAACGAAGATCACTGAGCAAAGTCTGTGTTATTTGCGTTCGTTGTTGCATGCGTATCTCGCGCACGCTCCCATTCTCTTAGAGCCTGAACTCCGCGTTCAAAGTCTGCTGCGTTATTATAAAAGTTATGCGCACCGTCGTTGCGAGAAGGTTCGCGGACGTAGTAGAGATAGTCTGTGCTGGCAGGATTGAGTGCAGCTTCAAGAGAGCTAAGACTGGGTGAGGCGATTGGGCCTGGTGGAAGTCCAGGGTGCAATCGTGTGTTATAAGGCGAGTCACGTTCAATATCGCTTTTGTAAACCTTGCCATCGTTCTTCCACTTTCCCGCAAGTTTAGAAGCGTAGATGATGGACGAGTCTATGCCGAGCGGCATGTTCTTTTTTATACGATTGTAGATTACGGATGCGACAATGGGCCTCTCATCTTTTAACTTTGACTCAGTTTCGATGAGGGAAGCGACCGTTACAATTTGACGAGGTGACATATTCAGTTCGCGGGCTAGATCTGTCCACTCAGGCTTCCATTGCTGCCGAAAGCGTTTGACCATTGCAGCAATCATTGATGCGGGCGTCGAGTCAGGGGGAAAGTTATAGGTGTCCGGGTAGAGATAGCCTTCAAGATTAGTAGCTTCAGGGTCAATGTCGCGTATTGAGCTAACATCGTCCATTAACGCAAATGGCGCATCTGGATTTTCCAGATTCAACTCAGGGATGCGCGCAATCGCCGCAGCAATCTCCCATCGCGACCATCCTTCGATAACAGTAAAACGACTCAAACGCTGTTCACCCTCTTCGAGCTTTTTGAGGACGGCGAGCGGTGAGATAGGAGAAGGGAAGCGATATTCGCCTGCTTTGATGCGCGGTCCTGCGCCCATCCATTTAATGTATGCGAGCAGCGGCCATTCGTGTCTGATAACACCCTCAGATGCGAGTTTGCTAACTATTTGTGATGTGGATAACCCACGAGGAATTTCTATGTATGTTTCCGCCTTATTATGTGAGACAGAGGAGTGAAGCTCACTGTACATCCAGAATAATGCGCCGCCAATAACGACACTGAAAAGAGCTAAACTAAACGCTATGAATTTGCCTCGACGTTTCATGAAAACAATAAAAATTAGACGACTTCGTCGAAATTAGAGTTCGTTAAAGTGGTGAATGATTCGTGATGAAGTCTCGCAGTATGATTGACGCTGCCTGGCTGTCCACATGCTCACGAAGCTTATTATCAGAGCAGCCTGCGGCGCGTAAAGATTCTTCCGCCTCACGGGATGTGAGCCGCTCATCTTGCAGGTATACCGGTATCTTAAGGGAAAGCTCAAAATTGCGAGCACTTTGTCTAGCCTCCACCGCTGCTTGTCCCTCCGAGCCATCTAGATTGAACGGCAAACCAATCACCACACCTCGCGCGTCAAAGCGTTGAACCAGACCGGCCACAGCGTGGACGAGTTCTTTCCAGTTTGTTCGATGCAAGGATGAAAGTGGGCGAACTGTAATCCACATCTCGTCCGAAACGGCGATGCCGACACGGTTTTTGCCAAGATCAAGTGCCAGCAAACGTCCGGCAACTTCTCGGCTCAAATCGTAAGTAATGTTTCTCTTGCTGTTATTAGCGTTTGACAATTTGTTTCTTTAGTAGGGCGCGCGCGGAGTATAAGAATGCGACAGAATATCTGTCAAGCTCTTGACGGCGCTTAGCTTGCGTGCTTTACGCAGCCACTGTTATGATACGCCAGCGTGTTAGTAAATCCATCAGCGCACGCTATGCTGAAAAAGTGATGGCTTTATTCTTAAAGAGGTTTGCTCCATGACATTCCGCACCAAATTCACTTTAATCGTCTTTTCGGCCTTTCTAGCTTTGTATGCTGTCGTCGGCGGATGGCTTTCGACGCGAGCACAGCAACCAGCCAACGATCCAGGCGCGCAACTTCGTATCTTCGAGAACGTGTTGCAGCACATTCAGAACGATTATGTAGATGAGCCGAGCATGGCGAAGGTTCGCGCCGGCGCACTACGGGGGTTGGCCTATGGACTTGATCCCTACTCGACCTACCTTACAGCAGACCAGGTGCGCGACTATCGTGATGCAACAAAAGATAATCTGGTAGGCATCGGTGCGGAGCTTTCGCAGGTCTCCTCCTATCTCTATGTAATTGCCCCTGTAAAAGGCTCGCCTTCGGATCAGGCAGGTGTTCGCGCTGGCGACATAATAGAGTACATTGACAACAAAGCCACACGTGACATCTCACTTTATGACGCGCGGCAATTATTGGATGGAGTGGCCGGTACTGAAGTTAAACTGCGCATCTTGCGTGCTAACGCCCGCCCGCTCACACTAAGCGTCAAACGTGGATCATTTAAAGCTCCGGCGGCGGAAGCGCATATGGAAGCTGGTAAAATTGGCATCCTGCACATCAATAGCTTGGCTGAGGGCGAGGCGGCTGATGTACGCGCACGATTGCAGGAATTAATGAAGCAGGGCGCACAGAAAATAGTGATTGACCTTAGAGGGGTCGCGGGCGGGGCACTCCCGGAAGCGGTGGAAGTAGCCAACTACTTTGTTAAGGATGGCACCCTTGCTCAGACTCTCGGTCGGGAGAGCAAGACATTGAAGACTTTCACGGCTGACCCTAAGAAGGCGCTCTTCAATGGATCGGTCGTCGCACTCATTGATCCAGGAACGGCAGGCGCTGCTGAAGTTGTTGCTTCAGCTTTGATAGAGCGCAAGCGCGGTGATGTGATTGGTGAGAAGAGTTTTGGCGCGGGGGCCGAGCAGCAACTCTTTACCCTCCGCGATGGCGACGGCTTATTGTTAACCACCATAAAATGGGCGTCAGCAAGCGGCAAGCCTTTTCTTGGCGAAGATCGCGCGCGTTCAGGTGTTGCTCCAACTGTCGAAGTCAAGAGGCCAGATGTGTTAGAGGCAATTGACCCAGAGGATTTGACCGGTAACGATGATGACCAGGTAGCCAAACCTGTCCAACCTAACGACAAACGTGAAGTAGCTCCCGAAGCGACTTCACCAAAGCAGCTCCCAGAAGATACTCAGATGAAGAAGGCCCTGGAAATGCTGCGTGAGAAGGCTGCTGGCGCATCTCAACGAACAGAGTAACCGTTATACATTTCAAGAATAACTTGAGCCTAGCGGAGCCAAGTAAAGGTTTCGTTAGGCTTTCGTTATGGCGACTTAACAGCCAAACCGCTTCAGGTAATATTCTGATATGCGCTTTCACAAAGGAATGTTGCCGTGCTTTTTAGGAGGATTGGTGTCCCGCTTATTTTGGAGAAGGCTCAGGGCTCGTATTAGCTTTGGTCGAGTTTGAGCTGGTTCAATGACTTCGTCAATGAAACCTCGCTCGGCAGCCATATATGGATTTGCGAACTTCTCTTCAAACTCTGTGATGCGAGTGCGGCGCACAGTTTCAGGCTCTGCTGCCTCGCTGATCTCGCGACGGTATAGCACTCCGACGGCCCCTTCAGCACCCATCACTGCGATTTCGGCTGAAGGCCATGCAAAATTGATATCTGTGCGTATGTGTTTTGAAGCCATAACACAGTATGCCCCACCATATGCTTTCCGCGTAATTACGGTAATCTTCGGCACAGTAGCTTCAGCAAAGGCGTAGAGCAACTTAGCGCCGTGTCTGATAATGCCTCCGTGTTCTTGCGAAACACCTGGGAGGAAACCGGGAACATCCTCAAACGTGATGAGTGGAATATTGAAACAGTCACAAAATCGCACGAAACGCGCCCCCTTGATTGAGGCATCTATATCAAGTACGCCAGCCAGAAACGCTGGTTGGTTAGCTACTATTCCTACTGAACGCCCACCCAACCGCGCGAAGCCGACCACAATGTTCGGGGCATAATGCATATGAACCTCAAAAAAATACCCCTCATCCATGACTGCATTTATAACATCCCGTATATCGTAAGGCTGGCTTGAGTCTTCAGGCACAATCAAGTTTAGTTTAGGTTCGACCCGGTCAAGGGGATCTATGGATTCGCTCAGAGGTGGATCATCCATATTATTTGATGGTAAAAAGGAGAGAAGCTCACGTACTACACGAAGCGCATGCTCATCGGAATCTGTGGCAAAGTGTGCGACGCCAGAAACGCGATTATGGGCCATCGCCCCACCCAGCTCTTCTTTTGTTACATCCTCATGCATCACAGTTTTAATAACATCAGGACCTGTTATAAACATGTAAGAAGTATCTTTAACCATGACGTTGAAATCCGTGATTGCTGGACTATAAACAGCACCTCCTGCGCAGGGTCCCATGATGCAACTGATCTGCGGTATAACTCCGCTCGCCAAAGTGTTGCGTAAAAAGATGTCTGCATAACCTCCCAAGCTAACAACACCTTCCTGTATACGTGCCCCGCCTGAGTCATTCAAACCTATAATTGGGGCGCCAACTTTTAATGCCAGATCCATTACTTTACAGATTTTCTCGGCGTGGGTTTCAGATAATGAGCCACCGAAAACCGTGAAGTCTTGAGCAAAGACGAATACTTTCCGGCCATCAATAAGACCATATCCAGTGACTGCACCATCACCGGGATATAGTTGTTTGTCCAAGCCAAAATCCCGTGAACGATGAACGACCAGCTTATCAAACTCCTCGAATGTCCCTTCGTCCAGAAGGAAAGCGATGCGCTCGCGGGCAGTCATCTTACCAGTAGAGTGATGCTTTTCAATCCGCGCTACGCCGCCACTATTTTCAGCGCGCTGTGTGCGTTCTTTTAGCTGGTCAAGTTTTGTTGCTTCAGAGGGTCGTTGTTTTTCTACTGTCATATGATTTATTTGAACTGCGGTAAGATTAACAAGAGCTAAAGTATTACCTAAGGTAGTTGAAAGGGAATTGGCGCGATTCTATTAATGTCACCAGTTGTTCTATAGCTTGATAGGAGCGTCGCTGCACTTCTAAGGAATATTTAAAACGAGATGCATTTGCAGCGAACTCGTCTTCATCCAGGATTCTGTAGGAAAGATCCGGTGCAACTAGAATATCCATATCAAGGTCTATATAACTGAGTACGTTTTGATGGAAGACTGGTGGAACGTTAATGTTGCAGTAATAGTTACGAAGTTCCCCTGTTGGTTGATGAAAGCGGAAGATATTATACCAGCGGTCAAGCCAGTAAAATTCGACACTTATGGTTCCAGGCGCTATTAATCCCAGCAGTGGATGCCGTACCTCGTTGTCAAATGTTGCATTTAGGATTAGTAATGAGTTCTTGCGACCAGCTAATTGCCCACGCCACTGTCTATACTCTATACCATCATACTTGTATGCGCAGACCGTTATTGCCTCCACGTCTAATTGAGACTCAATAGCCACTTGATACCTCGGCCTGTCCTCTATTCTTTAGCACACAATCAATCCGCTTCAGAAATAATTCAAGCTTCAAACTTGGAATTGCCTGACGTATTACTTTAGAAGTCGGCACGACGACAAACTTAAAGTAAGTCTTAAAGTGTCAGCGCCCGCTCTTGTGCCAGTCTAAAAGAAACTGTTCGAGTCCCTTGTCGGTTAGCGGATGTTTAAGAAGTTGCTCGATAACCTTAAAGGGCAGGGTAGCTACATGTGCTCCCATCCGTGCAGCTTCGACAACGTGGATTGGATGGCGCATGCTTGCAGCCAATACCTCAGTCCGCCAGTTATAATTATTGTAAATTTCGATTATCTCGGCCAAAAGCCCTAATCCGTTTTGTCCGATATCATCAAGACGGCCAAGAAAAGGGCTGATGTAAGCCGCGCCTGCTTTGGCCGCCAGAATGGCCTGAGCAGCCGAGAAACATAAGGTGACGTTAACCTTGATGCCCTCATCAGTCAGCCTCTTTGTTGCCTTCAATCCATCGCTCGTGAGTGGACATTTAACGACGACGTTGGGCGCTATTCGCGCATACTCGCGCCCTTCACTAAGCATTCCCTCTAAATCCAAACTGGTGACTTCGGCTGACACTGCGCCCTCAACAATCTCACAGATCGCCGCAATGTGCTGCTTAAAGTCAACATTGCCTTCTTTAGCAATTAGCGAAGGGTTTGTAGTGACACCATCAATCACACCTAGTTCAGATGCTTCCCGAATCTCCTTCAAATTAGCCGTATCAATGAAGAACTTCATATATACCTCCCAAAGCTGACATGAAAGTTTGGAGTTAGAGTCAGGTTAGTAAAGCGTGTTTCAAATTTCCGGTTCAAGTCTTCTAACCTCATTACGTAAAATACCAATCCGTTCAATCTCTATCTCCACTATGTCGCCATTATTAAGACGAGATACTCCAGCAGGTGTGCCTGTCGCAATCAAGTCTCCTGGGTTTAGTGTCATCGCGCGGGAAATGTAGCGTATAAGATATGGAATAGAGAAAGCCATAGTCGAAGTGCTGGCTTGTTGTTTTTTTTCGCCGTTGACACGGGCTGTTACCAGAACGCTTTCTTTATGAAGGTCTGTGACAATAAAAGGGCCAGTAGGGCAGAAGGTATCGTAAGATTTAGCTCTCGTGAATTGAACATCTTTTCTTTGAAGATCGCGCGCAGTAACATCATTTACGCAAGTGTAGCCGAGAATATACTTGAAGGGATCATCTGATTCGGTGAGGCGCGATGCGGGGCGTCCGATAACCACGCCAAGTTCACCTTCATGTTCTACTTGAACTGATTCAGGTGGTAGTTTGATAATTTCATCTGTGCCGATAATTGCTGAAGGCGCTTTCAGGAAGAGCAGAGGTTCTGTGGGCATTGCATTTCCTAGCTCTGCTGCATGTTCTCTATAATTGCGCCCGACGCAGACGATTTTTGAGGGTGACACCGGCGCTAGAAGCCTGATTTCAGCCGCAGGGATTTTATCTGAAGAGGTTCGGGAGTGCCCCGAAAAAATATCATCATCAATGAGAGGTCGGACGTAGTCGTCTTCTATGATGCCGTAGCGGGGGGCAGCACTAGATTGATGTTTGAAGCGGCAAAGTTTCATGTTCAGGGCGCTGTTTCTGATTCGACATCCGATGGTTGGCTTTGATTACCAGCGGCGTCAACTGCGACTATATAATAATAGTACTTCTTTCCCGATTCTACCGTCTCATCCTGAAAGGTGGTGCGCGTTAGAAGGTTCGGAGTTAACTTCGTCCAGCGGACTTTCGGTAGTTCTGGGTCGGTGGAACGATAAATGAGGTAGCCCGCCACATCACGCTCTGGGTTTGCGGGAAAAAAGAGCGCCAGGCGACCTGGTGTTGCAGCAATAGATGGTTTGGCTGGCGCTGAAGGGGCAAATGTATCAACTGGCGCAACCAGGAGAGCGTTCGAGTTCAAACTCTCAACTTGATTACCGCCAGTGCCCAGAGAGACTGAACGCACGACGTAATTGTATTCTTCACCGAAACGGAAAGTCTGATCGCTATAGAGCGTGCTCGTTACGAGCGTAGCGTTGATCGGGTTTTGGCCGACCTCTGTTTGCGATTTTTCGACTCGATAAACGTTGTAGCCGAGTAGATTGACTGGCGTTGAGCCGTCAATATTCATAGTAGGCGCATTCCAGATGAGTGTTATAGCGTTTGCGCTTTTCTCCGCGCTAACGATACTGGGTGGCTCGGCAATCTTTGCTGCTGGTTCTATGAGCAGGAAGTTTGAGAAGGCGGCGCGCTGACCAGCGGCGTTAACGTAGCGCACGGCATAGCGCAGGCGCGTCGGTTGTCCGGCCAGTTCGAGTTTGTCCGTGTAGGTCAGAGAGTCTACGGCTGTCTTAATGGTCTCATAGTTTATTGAACCGATTAGCGTTGATCGTGAGGAGAACTCTTCCTCGGTCAAGGGCAACTGCGCGGACGGACTTTCAGCCAGGCGGTAAACATCTATCCGGCGGATGGACTGAACGCTGTCGCCAGGCGCATTACGTTGCGGCGCGGGCCAACTCAAAATTACTTCGTTGCCGCGTTGAGCGCCGGATAATAGCTCCGTTCGTTGCGGGACACGTTCGACCGGCGGCAAAGGAGGGCGACGCTTGCCGCACGCTGCATTAATAGAGAGGATGAAGAAAATAAAGACTGAGAGGTATGTGCGGTAAGAGGCGTGGAAGTTAGAGCGAGCGAAGATATGGATACTCGACGCATCGCAGTTTTTTTTGATCGGTCTTTTCTTCCCGCGCGTGCTCACAAAATGTACCGGCTGAGGTCCTGATCCTTGACTGTTTCGGCTAGCATCCGATTCACATAATGGGCGTCAATGTTCTGCTTTTTCGGCTCCAGGTCAGGGCCTTCAAAGCTGATTTCATCAAGCAGTTTCTCCATAATTGTGTGGAGTCGGCGTGCGCCGATGTTCTCCGTCTGCTCATTGACGCGAGCGGCAAAATTAGCTATAGCTTCGATGGCATCTTCTGTGAAATCAAGCTCAACGCCTTCAGTTTCCATTAGCGCTCGATACTGTTTTATGAGCGCGGTTTTCGGCTCGGTAAGAATGCGCTTCAAGTCTTCGATGGTGAGTGATTCCAACTCGACTCGAATAGGGAAACGCCCTTGCAGCTCAGGGATCAGATCAGAAGGCTTTGAGACATGAAAAGCTCCGGCGGCGATGAAGAGAATGTGGTCGGTTCGGACCATACCGTAGCGCGAGTTAACTGTAGTGCCTTCGACTATAGGAAGAATGTCGCGCTGGACTCCTTCGCGGGAAACATCCGGTCCGGTGCCTGATTCGCGTCCGGCGATCTTGTCAATCTCGTCTAGGAAGATGATGCCTGAAGATTCAACGCGCTCAAGCGCTGCGCGTGCGACCGTGTCCATGTCAATCAGGCGCTCTTCTTCCTCCTGCATCAGATGTTCCATAGCTTCGTCAACACGCATCTTACGGCGCTTTGTGCGACCTTGAAAGAGATTGCCCAGCATATCTTTCATGTTAATGCCCATCTCTTCAATACCCTGCGGTCCAGCCAACTCAATGGTCGGGAAGCTCTTCTCGCGGACTTCAATTTCGACGAGACGATTGTCCAGCTTGCCGGAGCGAAGCTGCGCGCGCAGCTTTTCGCGCGTCCGCTGGAAATTATCGTCACGCGAGCTATTTTCAACGGTCTGTGTTGGTTCTTCGCTCTCAGACTCGTCGAAATCGAAATAGCCCGGAGAAAGAGAGGATTTAGGTGGTGGAAGTAAGAGGTCGAGGATTCGCTCTTCGACATTGAGTTCGGCTTTGTCCGCAATCTCTTCAATCTTCTCTTCGCGTGTCATCTCGACGGCGATCTCCGTCAAATCCCGTATCATGCTTTCGACATCACGTCCGACATATCCGACTTCCGTGAACTTGGAGGCTTCGACTTTAAGGAAAGGTGAGTTGGACATACGCGCCAATCTGCGCGCGATCTCGGTTTTACCGACACCCGTAGAGCCGATCATAATGATGTTCTTCGGCATCACGTCCACAGCCATCTCCGGCGGTAGTTTCTGACGGCGCACGCGATTACGCAGAGCGATGGCGACAGCGCGTTTTGCATTGCGCTGCCCGACAACATGCTTGTCAAGCTCGGCGACAATTTGACGCGGCGTCATCTCATCAAGGCGGGCCTGTTCGTCAACGTCACCTGATAGGTAAATAACCATTGCTTCAGTTTTCAGTTTTTAGTTTTCAGTTAACGCATCAACTGAAAACTAAAAACACTTTTCTTTAAAGTTCTTCGACGATGATGTTCGTGTTCGAGTATATACAAATCTCTCCGGCGATGCGCAGAGCGCTGACGGCAATGTCGCGCGCTGACATTTCTGTATGTTCGACTAGGGCGCGGGCTGCCGCGAGAGCGTATGAGCCGCCTGAGCCGATGGCGAGCACGCCGTCATCCGGCGCGATCACATCGCCGTTGCCGGAAAGCAGGAAAGAGCTTTTGTCGTCGGCGACGATGAGCAGGGCTTCGAGGTGGCGTAAGATTTTGTCTGTACGCCAGTCCTTGCTAAGTTCTATGGCGGCACGCTCCAGGTTTCCGTGATACTGTTCGAGCTTGCCCTCGAAACGTGTCAGGAGCGAAAAGGCGTCGGCGGTCGCGCCTGCGAAGCCTGCCAGGATGCGCTCGTTGTAAAGTTTACGCACTTTACGCGCGCTGGACTTCATGACTGTTTCGCCCATCGTGACCTGCCCGTCGCCGGCCAGAGCGACATGTTCGCCACGACGCACATGTAGGACTGTCGTGCTGCGTACTTTTGTATTTTCTTTACTCATTTTTGCAACGAAGCACTATAGGAACTGGTGAGAAGGTAAGTCAAGCCGCGATGAAAAGAAGAGAGCGTTTGAAGGTGTTCGAGATTAGAGAAGCGTAGGCGCGCTAAGCTCTGCGAAGAGTTTTGAGTTATGATTGGAGAAAGAGCGCAAGAGTTTTATTGGAAGTCAAAAAAGATTCTCTAAGGGCAAACATGATGCAAGATAAAAGACCACGTATCGGAATCACTATGCGCATAGAGCTGGAGACTGACCGCTTCTATTTGTCGCGTTATTACAGCGAGGCTGTGGAAGCGGCGGGCGGAGCGCCTGCGCATATCAGCTTGATTCCGCGTCAAGAATATATAGCTTCGTTGATGGAGGGGCTGGATGGAATACTTTTGCCGGGCAGCGATTCGGACGTTGACCCGCAGCTTTACGGGCGCGATCCTCATCCGCGACTCGGCAGCGTTCATCCTCTGAAAGATGAGACGGACGCGCTCGTTCTGGAAGAGATTGAGCGGCGCGGCACACCGCTGCTGGCGATCTGTTTCGGGATGCAGATTTTGAATGTCGCACGCGGGGGGACGCTCATACAGGATATATGTTCTGAGTTGCCGGAAGCGATCAAGCATCAGCAGGGCGCGCCGCGCGATAGACGTTCGCATCGCGTCAGGTTGTTGGAGGGAAGCCTTCTAGCTCAACTTGCCGGAAATGAGAGCGCCTTTGTGAATAGTCATCATCACCAGGCGATAGAGACTGTGGGAAGGGAACTGGTAGCCACTGCCTGGACTTCGGATGGACTGGTTGAAGCGCTGGAAGACCCGCGCGGAAATCGTTTCGCTTTGGCAGTGCAGTGGCACCCGGAGATCGCCTGGGAAAGAGATGATTTCTCACGCTCAATCTTTGAAAGGTTTGTTAAGGTATCGCGCGAACGTGCAGTGTCTAGAAATAATCGAGTGAGCGAAGTCGGGTATCGGCAGGATTAGACGGCTCGGAGTCCGATAACGAATCCGATGAATTTATCCAACGATAAGTAGGGGGTAGCGGCACATGGGAAAAGGGGTGAGAACGGTTTTGGGGGTGGAAACATTACTGCGCGAGCGGCAAGACCTCTTGCGCGGTGCGCGTGTCGGACTCATTTGCAATCAAGCATCTGTTGACCACGGGCTACGTCATACAGCAGACCTCTTACACGAGCAGAGAGGCATCAAGCTGACGACTCTTTTCGGGCCGCAGCATGGGATACGCGGCGACGTGCAAGACAACATGGTCGAGTCTGCGCACGCGGTTGACCCACAGACAGGGCTGCCGATCTATTCGCTCTACTCCGAAACGCGCGAGCCGACCGAAGAGATGCTGAAGGACGTGGATGCGCTCGTCTTCGACATGCAGGACGTAGGTTGCCGCATATATACCTTCGTCTACACACTGGCAAACTGTATGCGCGCGGCCAAGAAATACGGCAAGCGTGTCATCGTCTGTGATCGCCCGAATCCGATTAATGGCGAAATGGTGGCGGGCACAGTGCTTGAGGCTGAGTTCGCTTCATTCGTTGGTCAGTTTCCGATAGCGACGCGGCACGGGATGACTGTAGGCGAGTTGGCGGGCATGTTTAATAAGCATTACGGGATTGGGTGCGAGTTGGAAATGGTGCGTATGGAAGGGTGGTCTCGTGAGTTATGGCTTGATGAGACAGACGCTCCGTGGGTGCTCCCTTCGCCGAACATGCCTACTGTGGATTCTGCGACAGTCTTTCCGGGCACAGTTCACATAGAGGGCACGCAGTTGTCTGAAGGACGTGGGACGACGAGGCCATTTGAATTGATCGGCGCGCCGTACATAGAGGCGTCAGAGTACGCGAAAGCTCTTTCAAGTCTCGGATTCCCAGGCGTGTATTTTCGCTCCTGCGGCTTCCAGCCAACTTTCCAGAAGCACGCAGGGAGCACTTGCGGTGGAGTGCAGATTCATGTGACTGATCGCAGCGAGTTCGAGTCTGTGATTGTTGGAGTGGCGGCAGTCAAAATAGCCTACGATCTATACGCGGAACATTTTTGCTGGAAGGAGCCGCCCTACGAATATGTTTTCGACAAAAATCCTTTCGATGTGATTGCCGGAACGAACAAGCTGCGAGAGGTGATTGAAAGAGGGGATTCTATCGAAAGCATAGCAGCCTCCTGGACGGGCGATCTGGAAAAATTCAAAAGCGAGCGCGAACAGTATTTGCTTTACTGAAGAAGGTAGGAAATTTTTTGAGACAGTTGTTCGATGAATTGTTGGAGGAATGCGGGCGCTTGCACGGCCATTTGTGCGCGGGGCAACTTTTGGGCGTGCGCATGGCGCTGCTTGGATGTCGCTTGATAGGCGTGGATGATCCGCGCGGGGCTGATAGAAAGAGTTTGATCGTCTGGGTCGAGATAGATCGCTGCATGGCAGACGCTGTCGGGGCCGTGACCGGAGTTAGGCTGGGTAAGCGTAGTCTGAAATTCTTTGATTACGGCAAGGTGGCGGCGACCTTTCTCAACACGCAGACGGGGCAGGCCGTGCGAATCGTTGCCCTGGACGAGTCAAGACAGCTTGCGGATGCGCGTTATCCTGAAATCGAAGACAGGAAAACGAGGCAGTTTCGCGCATATAGAGAGGCGTCTGAAGAGGAGTTGTTCAGGGTTGAGCGCGTGACGGTAGAGTATGGAGAGATGGATGCGCCTGGGAGACCGCGTGCAAGAGTTGCGTGCGCAGAGTGTGGCGAGGGCATAAATGATGGCCGGGAGGTGCGAGTGTCTGACGATAAGCTGCTGTGCCGCCCTTGCGCTATGGGCAGGTACTATAGAAAACTTTGAGAGATTACGATGCGTAGTGTGTGTGAACCTGGTTACCTGTTATGTGTCTAACGAATATTTTGCGAAATCAGGGAAACTTTGGTCACTATCGTAAGCAACTAAAGCTGATGGTTTGGCTCAACTATCTTGTTCAGTCCGCCGCAACCGCCGCGTCCGATAAGGTCATTTTTTTAGAACTCAGGTCTCAGTAAGTAAGCAGGATGAATTTTAATGGGCCGTAGGGAATCCAAGACTCTTTGTATAGGCTTAGGTCGAGTAATCGTAATCGCATTGATATGGATTATGGTCGCTTTTTCGTTCCTTGGGCCTTGGGTGGAAGTGAATGGGCAGAGTGGGCGCAAAGCTGATGAATCAGAGATACAGTCTGTTAAGACGACAAATCAAAACGATGAAGTCTTGCGTGTTAAGACTGAAGAGGTTTTGCTGCCTGTCTCTGTCAGAGATGAAGCTGGTTTGCCTGTCAGCGGTCTAAAGCAGGAAAGATTTATCGTTTTCGACAATGGCGTGCGCCAGCAAATTGCCAGCTTCAATCGGCAAAGAGTACCGGCCAACATAGTGCTCTTGTTGGACGCCTCAAGCAGCGTTTTCAGCCAGATGCGTTTTATACGCGAGGCTGCGGGGCGATTCATATACGGTCTGCTCAAAGAAGACAAGGTCTGCGTGATGCAGTTTTCTGATCGTGTAGAGCTATTGGAGGATTGGACATCGGCCACGAATTCGCAGCAATTGGAGAAATCGCTCAACTGGCGCTACCACCCTGGCCTTCGCACGACCTTCTATGATGGTCTGTACCTGGCTGCTGAGGAACAACTGAGTAAGGTCGAAGGGCGGCGAATAGTCATCTTACTGACCGACGGATTGGATACCGCGAGCCAGCGTCGAGCGAGTTTCCAGGATGCTCTCAATGCTGTTCGGCGGGCAGATGCGAGCGTTTATGTGGTAAGTTTAACGGCGAATTTGCGCGCACAATTGGAAGAGAAGACCGGCGGGACAAAATTGCGCAGGCTGTTGAGCGGCTACGATCAGCGTGAAGTGGCACATTACCTGGCCCTGATAGATGATTCCGAGAAGTTGCTCACGAATCTTGCCGTGCAAACAGGAGGACGCATCTTCCTGCCAGTCAAGGATGAAGATTTGTCTACAGCTTATCAGGCTATAGCAGAAGAGTTGCGCACACAGTACATTATTACTTATCAACCGAAGCCACGTGTGAACTCTGATGAGTACAGGCATGTGCGCGTATTGGTCACGGATGGTGATTTCGAGGTGGCGACAAGAGGCGGTTATACGGGACGCGGTTAGGTTGTTTCCGGTAAAATATTTAGGAGGATACTTTTGGCTTTCAAGGAGACAAAAGGCATGTCGGAGACTCATCTGACACCGCCTACGCATGCCTGGTGGATGGGGATCGCAGGGTGGTTTGTGCCCGGTGCGGGCCATTTTTTGCAGGGCAAATGGATGCGCGGGCTAATTATAAGCGGCGTTATTTGTGGGATGTTCGCTATCGGGCTTCTTTTCGGAGGGCATCTTTTCGGCATTGGAGGACATGAAGAGGGGACTTCCAGATTGCTTCAGCTTCCGCCCATGATCGCCAATCTAGGAACGGGTATCCTTTACCTGGTTTCCTGGGCGAGCAATAGCGGGTTTTCTGACGCAGCGGAGTATGCCAAGCTAGCCACGTTCGAGTATGGTAATACATTTTTGCTGGTAGCGGGTTTACTTAACTACCTGGCGATGCTGGATGCATTCGATATAGCAGCGGGGAGGAAGCCTTGACACATCTACTGGTGATGATTCTGTTTGCAGCGGTAGTTTCGCTTGTGTTTGGCTTAGTGGCGCGAGATACAAGTAGGGAACGCTTCTTTTATGGACTGAAGGTCTTTGCAGAGTTTATGGTGATTGGTTTAGCACTGGCTTGGTTACTATATTTCCTTCCACTGTGATAAGGCTGCGTCCGATAAAATAATCTTCAATCTAATCTTTCCAACTAAAAATGAGATCAAATGGGGCTTATTGAGACCGAAGCAATTGTTCTACGCACCTATAATCTGGCTGAGGCGGATAAGATAGTTGTGTGCTTGACACAAAGCTCTGGAGTCGTGCGCGCAGTCGCTCGCGGAGCCAGACGCCTGAAAAGTAGATTTGGGGCAGGGCTGGAGCCATTCACAATCATAGCCCTGGCTTACTACGAAAAGGAAGGACGTGAATTAGTCTCAGTTCGACAAGCAGAAATCATACGCTCCTTCTTCAGCCTTGCCCAGAGCACAGAGACCGTAGCCGCCCTTGCATACATGAGTGAGTTAGTTATGGAATTTGCACCGCCACATGAACCGAACGAGAAAATATTTAGAATGTTTCGTGCTGTGCTGGAAGCCCTTGCAGCATTGCCGGAAGGTCTCTCTTCACTTGTCCGCTACTTCGAAATCTGGATGCTGAAACTCGGAGGATTCCTACCGGATTTGCGCTCATGCGCAGAATGTGGAAGGAAATTTGACGAAGTATCTGCCGGCTATCTCAACGCGGAATTCAAATTGCGCTGTGGCCCATGCAGTCAACGCTCAGGGACCGCTCTGTCTCCTATGGCACATGCGCAACTGCGTTCAGCGCAACGCCTCTCCCCATCCGACTTTGCAGAGGCCACGCGAGATTTAGCAGTTGCACAGAGGGGCGAGGTGACCAACTTGACTCAAGGATTAATCGGGCGCGCTCTGGAAAGGCAGCCCCGCAGCCAGGCGAGTTTCAATTAATCCATACGTTTTTTAAGTGCCAGGACCATGCGAACAAGCAGCAGATTGATCGAGAGATATATCATCAGAGCAATCGTTCCCTATCTGTTTTTGTCTTTATTGCTTTTGACGGCCATCCTCTTCACACAACAGACCAGTCGTTTTGGTGAGCTATTAATGGGGACGCGCGTTCCGCTCGGGACGGTCGCTCAACTGGCACTTTCGTTATTGCCGAATGTGTTGGTGTTCACACTTCCAATGGGACTCTTGACAGGTACCTTGATAGGATTCAGTCGCATGGGTAGCGACAGTGAGTTAACGGCGATGCGCGCAGCGGGAGTTGGGACATGGAGGATGCTCTGGCCTGCGTTGCTTATCGGAGTGCTGCTGACACTTATCTCTCTCTACGTTAATTTAAGGCTTGCCCCTGAATCAGCACGCTCTCTTCGCCGGGCAGGGGTATATGCGGCACTCTACAAACTGGACTCTCCGGTTGAGCCTCGGTCATTTAACACGGACATTCCTGGCAAAGTAATCTACGTACGTAACGGGGACAAGTCGCAAGGTGTTTGGGAGAACGTGTTTCTCTACTCAAAGACGCCGACCGGATCAACCTTGGTTGTTACTGCTCGTTCAGGGCGAATTGATTCTGCTGGAGTAAAGTCTGAGCTCGTTTTAAGTGACGCCGTTTTGCTGACCTTCCCAGAGGACACGTCAAGCAATCAGGGCGAATATATAACTGAGCACTTAGAGCAACTGCGAATCGTGCTTGAGACAGGTAGAAAGGCAATTCTGTATAAACTGCAAGAAGGGGAGTCAGAACAAAAGCCTAGCGAGATGGATTGGAGCGAGTTGTCCCAGTATGCTGCTTCCGCGACAGGCCTGGAATGGCGTGAGGCTAATACTTTAAGGCATAAACGCTTCGCCATGTCTTTAACGCCTCTGATCTTCGCGCTTCTTGGGGCTACGCTAGGGATGCGCATCAGGAAAGGAGGGCGCGGTGTTGGCGTACTGCTATCTCTACTCGCCATGCTCACTTACTACCTGATCACGCTCGCAGGAGAGCAGATGGCTCGCGCCGGTACACTCCCACCATTTGCTGGAGCGTGGATGGCGTCTATCTCAACGATACTTTGTGCATTGGCCTTGCTTACCACGAGCCGCTTGAGCCTTCCAGGTAAGGTTAAAAATACTTGGGACTATGGTGGATCTGTAATTATCGCTATTACGCATCGTAAGCAGGAAAAAATAACAGGGAAGGCGCGTTTATTAAACTTCCCGAGTTTAATGGATATGGATGTTTTGAGAGCAGCGGCGCTCAGTTTTACAACAGCTTTTGTTTCTCTAGTCGCTATATTCCTCGTTTTTACGCTTTTTGAACTCTGGCGTTTTATAGCAGCAAAGGGAATAAGCATGCTGACAGTTGGGGAATATCTACTATTTCTCCTGCCGCTTGTCAGTGTGCAGCTTCTTCCGGCGAGCGTACTATTATCCATGCTGGTAGCTTATGCTCTTATGTCTAGGCGTAGCGAGGCTATCGCTTGGTGGGCAAGCGGGCAGAGTGTCTACAGGTTGATGCTGCCCGGTCTAATTTTCGCTGCATTCCTAGGCGGCTGTTTATGGATTGTGCAAGAGCGACTGATGCCTAATGCAAATATAAGACAGGATACATTAAGGGCTCAGATACGAGGAGAAGTATCACGCGCCACGGGAAGCTTCAACAGGCAGTGGCTAGCTTCTGCTGAATCAGGTCGACTTTACTCCTACGAATATGAGGAGCCGAGCAACTTGAGAAATCCAGTCGTGTACGAGTTCGATAATATGGGAATCCATCTGCTGCGTATTATAAAGGGGCATGACGCAGAGTGGATTGGCTCTAATCAACTGAACATCAAGAGCGCTGAATCTCTCACTATTACCAAATCTGGCATAGAACGAGAAGAGCAAGCTCAAGCCGAAATTACTAATATAGAGCCAATAGAAGTGTTTAAACCATCATCCGATAAGCCTTCGCATTTAAGCGCAGAAACTTTAAGCGACCACATAAGAACTGTTAAAAGGCGTGGTGGTGATGTTATACCCCTGACAGTTGCCCTTTATAAGAAATACGCAGAGCCTTTTAACACGCTGGTCATAGCACTTGCTGCTATTCCACTAGCACTCTCTTTTGGGCGTAAGAGTACTATTATGGCTCTTTGTCTAGCAATTGCCCTCGGTCTTATATTTTGGGCTGCATCAGAGGGATTTCGGCAATTGGGAGAGTACGGACTTTTACCACCTTTTGTGGCAGCATGGTCACCCGCAGTGATTTTCACGGCAATAGGTATTTACTTTTTAGCTAAAGCTCAGACTTGATTAAAACTCCTAGTGAAAATGCCAGCGGAGCCTTAGGTTCCAGTCTCCCAACTTGAAAGATATTCCATTTGCTCTGAAGTTAATTTATCTATGTAGATATCTAGAGCTCGCAGTTTCAAACTGGCTATTTCCGTATCAACTTCTTTTGGAAGAAGATGTACCCCAGGTTTCAAATCCCCCTTCTTTTTAACCAAATATTCAACAGAAAGCGCTTGATTGGCAAAGCTCATATCCATTACGCTAGCCGGATGGCCCTCAGCTGCGGCCAAATTAATCAGCCGTCCCTCACCAAGCACTACGATGCGATTCCCCGTTTTCTCAATTTTGTATTCCTCAACAAAGGAACGCAGATGTGTAGGTGTCCCTGCCATAGCCCGAAGTGCTACGAGGTTTAGTTCCAGATCAAAATGTCCGCTGTTACAGACAATTGCACCATCTTTCATCCGTTCAAAGTGTTGGATGTCTATGACGTGTCGATTTCCTGTTACAGTAACGAAGATATCACCAATTGGGGCCGCCTCCAATATGGGCATGACGCGGAAGCCGTCCATCACAGCCTCCACAGCTTTAATAGGATCAATCTCTGTGACAATGACATTTGCGCCCATGCCTCGTGCTCTCAGTGCTATACCTTTTCCACACCAGCCGTATCCGACCACCACCATAACCCTGCCAGCCAATAAAATATTTGTGGCGCGGATAATTCCGTCCAGCGTTGACTGGCCTGTGCCATAACGATTGTCAAAGAGGTGTTTTGTCTGAGCATTATTAACAGCGATAGAAGGGAATGTTAGAATACCAGACGCTTCCATTGCTTGCAGGCGAACAATACCTGTAGTTGTCTCTTCTGTGGTGCCGATAATCTCTGACATTTGATTATTACGTTCCTTGATTAATGTAGCTACTACATCAGAGCCATCGTCAATAATAATATCCGGATGAAAGTCCAGAGCAGTTCGGACGTGTCTGTTATATGTCTCTGTGGTTTCACCTTTGAGTGCAAAAACCGGCAAATTCCAGTCAGAAACTAATGAAGCAGCTACATCATCCTGTGTTGATAGAGGATTAGAAGCGATCAGGAGCGCCTCGGCACCACCAGCCTGCAATGTTCTAGCAAGGTTAGCTGTCTCTGTAGTAACGTGGGCACAAGCAGCAATACGCACACCAGTTAATGGCTTTTCTTGGGAAAACCGTTCCCTGATAAGTCGTAATACCGGCATTTCACGTTCAGCCCATACGATCCGGCGTTTTCCATCAGGTGCCAAGTTGATATCTTTGACATCATAGTCAAGCGTTTTTGTAGCATCCATTTATGCGCTCCTCTTTAACGTATTAAATTAGCCTTCTGTAGATTTGCATACTAGGCTCAGACTGACTAAGAATTGAGAAAGGATTATATCCCGGCTGCTTCTCGTAAAGCTTCCGCTTTGTCCGTTGCTTCCCACGTAAAGGCGTCGCCATCTCGGCCGAAGTGTCCGTAGGCTGCCGTCGCTTTGTAGATAGGGCGACGCAATCGCAAATCTTCAATTATCCCCTGGGGAGTTAGCTGGAAATTGTCACGTACCAAATTGGAAATGCTTGACTCACTTATGCGTCCTGTTCCTTTCGTATCTACTAGGATGGAGACAGGGTCAGCAACACCAATAGCATAGGCTAATTGCACTAAACATTTTTCAGCTAGTCCTGATGCAACAATATTTTTGGCCGCGTAACGTGCCATATAAGCAGCCGAACGGTCGACCTTCGTTGGGTCTTTACCAGAAAATGCACCACCTCCATGCGGCGCGTATCCGCCATATGTATCTACTATAATCTTTCGTCCTGTCAATCCAGCATCTCCTTGTGGTCCACCTGTTACAAATCTACCCGTCGGATTAATGTGGTATTTTGTCTTTTTATCTAAGAGTTCTGGTGAGATCGTGCGGTGAATTACTTTTTCGAGGATTTCAGTTCGTAGCTGTTCATTCGTAACATTTTGGTCATGTTGTGAAGATATAACCACTGCTTCAACTCGAAACGGCCTTCCATCTCTGTATTCAACTGTTACTTGGGATTTCCCATCTGGACGAAGGTAGGGAAGTTCTCCGCTTTTTCGTGCCTCTGAGAGCTGTTTGGCTAGCCTATGTGCAAGTTGAATGGGCATAGGCATCAGTTCAGGTGTTTCATTGCAGGCAAAGCCAAACATCAATCCCTGGTCGCCTGCGCCCCCTATATCTACTCCCATGGCTATATCTGGAGACTGATTGCCAACAGCAGACAGCACGCTGCATGTATCACAATCAAATCCATATTTGGCGCGTGTGTAACCAATCTCTCTAATCGTTTCACGTGCCACTTTAGAGATGTCAACTGTTGCAGTAGTGGTGATTTCGCCAGCCACTACTACTAAACCTGTGGTAACAAGGGTCTCACAAGCGACTCTCCCTGTAGAGTCTTGTGTTAATACAGCGTCTAAAACAGCATCTGAAATTTGATCAGAGATTTTGTCTGGATGTCCTTCAGTCACTGACTCAGAGGTGAAAAGGTAACTTCCTTCAGTACTCAAACTTTTGCTCCTTACAGTGTTTTGTAGTAATGGCTCATATAGCCAAAAGACCGCGTACTGTAACAGTCAGGTTTTGAAGTGTCAAGGTAGAGACTGCGAGGACCGGTAAAATACCGTAATATATATTATCGGACTCAAATTATTACTGGGTAACTGTTCAGGTAGTTGGCTAACCGAAGACAAATAAAGGGTAAAAAGGCGTGATTCACTCGCCACGTTTCTCTTCTATCTTCCCCACTTGTTTGACCCATTATTTCTCGTGCACAGAGGGCAAC
>JAVHWL010000025.1:0-136851 GCA_032159825.1 Acidobacteriota bacterium | reverse complement strand
TTCCACAAATCATCGGGGATATGCCATATTGTTTTAAGGGTGGGTTTGGTAGCCATTGCTTCGTTTCTCCAAAACAAAGCATACAGGCTGCTGATACTCACCCTCTAGTTTTAGGATAGGCTCTTAGCCGTTACTCAGATTAACCACTAATTTTTCTATGCTTATATTCCTACAGATTTATGAGTTGATCTGGTATGCAGTGGCAACCGCCATAATGCTTCTTGTCGTCTTGCTGCTGCTGCGCACGCTGTTGAATTATGCGGATGTAAATCCATTTAGCTGGTATGCCCGAATCATCCGAAGCCTGACCGACCCGCTCGTCAATCCAGTTCGGCGCGGCCTCGTGAGGGCAGGTCTCGATCCGAAGCTGTCACCGCTCATCACCATCTTAATTGCAATTCTGCTGGGCTACATTGCCGTGCAGCTTGTCTGGGCCGTGTTGGTTATCACCTTGGGCGGGATTGTCGAAAGTTTGCGGAGAGGGGCAATCATACCGCTTGTCGGTTATTCGCTCTACGGCCTGCTCGCGATTTACTCGTTGATGATCTTCATGCGGATTGTCTTTTCGTGGGGCGTTAGCTCGGTCAACCCTGTCTTGCGGTTTCTGGTGCGAGCGACCGAGCCTGTGCTTGGCCCGTTTCGTCGCCTCATTCCGCCGCTCGGCATGTTCGACATCTCGCCCATCGTCGTTCTTTTGCTCATCCGACTGTTTCAGGAAGCCATCGCCGGAACACTCTTACGCTGATTCCGCAGCCGAGATTGCTCCTGAAAGAGAAGGCGCTTGATTCAATATACAGAACGCGATGATACGCTCATCTTTACCGTGCGCGTTGTGCCGCGCGCCTCGCGCAGTTCAATTATGGGAGAGCACGATGGAGCATTGCGCGTGCGATTGGCCGCGCCGCCCGTGGACGGAGCGGCAAACGAAGAACTCTTGCGCGTGCTGGCGCGTGCCTTTGATGTTCCAACGCGCGACATAGAGATAACGGGCGGCCATGCTTCCAAGCTCAAACAGGTTCGAGTCAGAGGCGCGACGTGCGCGAGGCTTAACCAACTCGCAGTTGGACAGTCAATTAAAACAGTGACGAGTGATAAGTGACAAGTGACGAGTTAAAACAGTCTTTGCTCGTCACTTGTCACTCATCACTTGTCACTGTATATTTCAGCCCGCATCAATCAATAAAATTCATACTGAAGGAATCTGTATCAATGTCTGGACATTCTAAGTGGCATACCATTAAGCATAAGAAAGGTGCGCTCGATGCCAAGCGCGGCAAGCTTTTTACGAAACTGATTAAAGAAATTCAGGTCGCAGCGCGCACGGGCGGAGGCGACATCAATGCCAACGCGCGCCTGCGTAAGGCCGTCTCGGACGCAAAGGCCGGCAACATGCCCAACGACACGATTGATCGGGCGATTCGTCGCGGCACGGGCGCGGAGGAAGGCGTCACTTACGACGAAATAACTTACGAAGGATACGGGCCGGGCGGGGTCGCCGTGATGGTGGATTCGATGACGGATAACCGCAATCGCACGGTGGCAGAGATTCGTCATATCTTTTCAAAGAACGGCGGCAACCTGGCTGCGGCTGGCGCAGTCGGCTGGATATTCGAAAAGAAGGGTTACATTGTCGTCGGGAAATCCGCTAAGTCGGAAGATGAGTTGTTTGAGATTGTGACGGAAGCGGGAGCTGAAGACCTACGCGACGACGAAGACAATTTCGAGATCATCACATCTCCAGATGATTTTGACAGCGTGCTCGAAGCGGTTAAGAAATCAGGCGTCGAGCCGCAGGTCGCAGAGGTCGAGTTGCTTCCTAAAGAGTACAAGAAGCTTGAAGGCGCGGAAGCCAAACAGATGCTCAAGCTGATGGAAGCTCTTGAAGACAACGACGACGTGCAGAAAGTCTCTGCCAACTTCGACATTAGCGAAGCCGATATGGAGTAAGGCTAGAGAGAAAGCTCAGAGCGATTCTCTCTTCTTAAATTTTTCTTCTACCTTTCGCCGTTTTTTTATTATGATGCGCGTGTTAGGAATTGATCCGGGAAGCGAGACAACCGGCTGGGGTGTGGTCGAAGGCGAGGCTCGCCGATACCGGCTCGTCGAGTACGGCACGATTAAGTCTTCGCCGCGCGAGCGTTTTTCGGCGCGGCTCTTGAAAATCAGTGACGGCATTGAATCCGTGATCGCGCGTCATCAACCGGATGTCTGCTCGGTTGAAGAGGCTTTTTACGCGACCAACGTCAAGGTTGCGCTTAAGCTGGGGCAGGTGCGTGGCGTTGTCCTGCTCGTAGCCGAGCGCGCCAAATTAGAGATTCACGAATACAGCCCGCGACTCATCAAGCAAACGGTCGTCGGCTATGGCAACGCCGAAAAGCATCAGGTTCAAGAGATGGTGCGCGTGCTCCTCTCGCTCAAGAGCGTCCCTGAGCCTCATGATGCATCGGATGCGCTCGCCATCGCTATCTGTCATTTTCATCACGCTGGTGTTCAAGGGCGTATTCTCGCCGCTGATGCCCGCGTGAAACTTTCATCTTCGTCGCCTGCGACTCGTCGCCGCGTCCTTCGATAAACCCCACCCGCGCGCGAGCCGAACGAGCATGTCGCTCAATCAATCTCACCTTGCTGAAAGGAGGCAGGGCCATGTCTTTCCGTTTCTCAAACATCAACTCAACGTGTATCTCAGCAGCGTTTACCGTCTGCTTTCTATTTCCGACTACCCCGGCAGCGGCTCAACAACGGCGCATGCCGGAGGGAGGGCAACGAGCGGTTATCGTTGACGAAAGGCTGGCAGTTTTGCGCGATGCTCCCGATCTCTCCGCGAATTTATTGCAGAGGATGAGTCGCGGACGAGTAGTAGCCGTTAAGGGAGCGAAACGCGCGCCCGATGGCGTGACGTTTTATCGTGTGGCAGTGACGAGGCGAACCGGGGGCTGGGTACAGAGTGAAGCTGTCGTCTCGCTTGTGCGTAAAGATGACGATGAGCGTCTCTTGCGTCTCATCCAGAACTCTGAAGACTTTGATCGCATCATCCGGGCACGCATTTTTCTGGATGTATTTCAAAGGTCGCCTCTGCGCCCGATGGTTCTGATGATTTATGGAGAAACGGCGGAAAAGGCTGCGGGTAAGTTATCCCGCGATGCAGTCAGGCGGCTGGACGAAAAAGAGATGGCGGCTGGCGGCGCACCCGCTTTCACCTACTTTCTCAATTTCAACGGGCTTGACAGGTATAGAAGGCAAGGCATCACCTTTACCTTCGACCGTGCTACAAAGCAGTTTCATTACGACGGAGCGAGTTGGCGTGAGATAGTTCGCCGCTACCCGCGCAGCCCTGAAGCAGAGGAAGCACGCAAGCGGCTTGAGGCTCTCTCAGCAGTCGCTGTCCGCTGAGCTTTCAGCGACTTAGCTTTGTTGTCGTTTCCGCTTCTGCCTGATTGTTTGGCAGGTGGGAATCGTGTGTCTAAATGCTCTGAGGAAGCGATAGCCAGCCTGACGGCGAATCATCTATGTGTGCTACGATAGGAGCAGCCATGAGCGACCAGGAACCCGAAAAAAACAACCTCATCAACTTCATTGCCGTGACGGTCGAGAGCATGGGCGACCAGATGTCAGAGATTCGTGGTCAAATATCAGAGATGCGCGACCAGATGGTGACTAAGGGCGACCTTGACCAGATGGCGACCAAAAGCGACGTTGACTCTTTGCGCGATGAAGTAGCTTATGTTGGCGGTCAGGTTGAGAGCATGCGCGATCAGATGGCGACCAAAAGTGACATCGCACGTCTGGAGTCTAAGTTGATAGTCGAAACCACAGCCATTCGCGGCGATATAGAGCAGGTTCATCTGCGGCTTGACTCTATTGAACGCGCTCTTCGTGCGCGGCTCGACCAGATTGAGACCGAAATGAGCCGACTGCGCAGCGTGGTCTATCTATTAGTCAAAGACAGGCCGGAGATGCTGCGCCTCCTGGGGCAGTCGCCTCCTGTCAGCGATGAAGGTCGCCCGTGATTTTACGGGATGCTGCCTAACCTCCCCAACAAACCCCGTACACTTTTTAACGAGCATGAGTTTTACAACCGTCGCCATATCCGGGTTCTCCTCCGATGCGGGCAAGACAACTCTGTTATGCGAATTGCTGCGCGCCTTTCCAGGATGGGAGGCGATCAAGATTACGCGCGGGCACTATCGTTCCTGCGGCAAAGACCCGCATACTTGCTGTGTCAGCCACATGTTGAGCGAAGAGCCTGTTATTCGTTCGGGGCATAAGCAGACTTATACGCGGGGCAAGGACACAGGGCGATATTGGGACGCGGGAGCTTCCAACGTTCACTGGTTGATTGTGACTGACGACCAGGTTGAGCAGGGAGTCAAGCTCGCGCTGGATCGTGTTAAAGCCAACGGGGTTTTTATCGAGGGCACGAGCTTTCTGAAATATAGAGACGTTGACTTTGCTTTGATGGTCGCGCGTCCCCAGGGCGGCAAGTTAAAACCATCTGCGCGGCGAGCGTTATCAAAGACCTCTGCGATTTACTTATTTGACGATAGGCCGAACGAGTCCGAGATAGCGCGAGAGCAATTCACATCATGGATGCAGACCGCTGCTGACGCCGCTCTTCTGAACAACCTTCCTCTTTATGCCTCGCAAGACCTTCCGCAATTGATAGCCCGCATACAAGCGATTCATAGGGCAATGGCTGCTTAACACTCAAAAGAGTCGCTTCCTCCCCGATTGAAATACCGGCGAGTTAAGCCGTATCCAGCGGCGTTTGGGCAGGGCGCGCTCATAAGACGTATTCAATCTAAATACCCGCGCAGGCATGAAGACACAAGGGGCTGAAAGTTTCATTTATGTGTCTTCGTGCCCTGAGTGTGAATTACTTCAAAAAGATTGTTGCAAAATCCGGCGCGCACAGTTAGATTGTCGGCGGTTTGAAGACAAACAAGGTGGAGGTCTCCCCCGTAGGACAAAAGGGTGTGCCTCTACGTCATCATCAACGCGGAGGGAGAAATAAAGTGCCGACCGGAACATGCCCTGAATGCGATGCTGATGTCCACGTAGATACAGACGCGGACAAAGGCGATACAGTCGCTTGCGAAGAGTGCGGGACTGAGTTGGAAGTAGTCGGACTCGACCCGGTGGAGCTGGACATCGTTGAAGAAGAAGACTTAGACGATGACGAGGAAGAAGACGAGTTCTGAAAGACAGTGACGAGTGACGAGTGACAAGCAAGAAATTATTTTTAACTTGTCACTCGCCACTCGTTACTTGTCACTGCTCTTATACCCCGGACGACTCTGACGGACGATTAGGCCGCGCGGCGCTTCTATGTGGATAGTGTGGAAGCGTCCGTCGTGGCGTTTTTCTTCGGGCGGGTAGAAGGCCAGGACGTAAGCGGACGTGACCTCTTCTGCCAGAGCGCGAAAGAGCGGATCGAAATCTCTGTCGGTCGCATAGACGCTTGTCCCGCCTGTCTTCTCGGTCAGACCGCTGACATCCAAAGGCGTTGGCAAAGGCACGCGCTCGGTTGAGACGAGCATCCTTGAAAATGAGGGCAGCGTGACTGTATACACGCTAACATCCGCAGCGTTGGCGCGTTCAATCACGGTGCTCGCCGAAACCGTATCGCCGACCGGAAAACCATCAGTGACAACCACGACCGCCCGCTTCATCAACCGTCGCTCGCGCGTGCGCGGCGCATGGCGCACGAGCAGCCGGATAGCATCATCAACCGCGTCGTAAGTGTGCGTTGAGAGTCCGTTCGGCTCGCTCGGCAAACGCTCGAAGGCTCGCGCAAGCTTCTGCCCATCGGCTGTGAAGCTCTGAAGCGTTTTGACGTTCATCCCAAAAGTCATCACGGCAAAGAGCGAGGAGCGGTCAACCGATAAACGTTTGGAAAAAAGATTCATCGCGCTCTGTAGCCGCTCCATCTCCTCAGCCGTCATGCTGCCCGAAACGTCCAGCGCAAAGACGATAGCAACAGGCCGTGTCAGGCCGCCGCGTTTTTCCACATTATAGAAAGCGATGGGGCGCTCCGTACCATCTTCATAAAGCTTGAAATCTTCGGCGCGCAGATTTCGCACAGGCTGTCCGGCTTCGTCCGCCACCGCTACATCAACCGTCACCAGATCGGTATCAATTCGTAAGACCTCATCGGCCTCACCTTGATTCTCAGGAGGAAGAGCGCGGCGCGGTCGCTCCTGTTTCTCCGGGGCGCTCTCCTGTGCGATGCAAGGTGAAGCGATAAATATGCCGCTGACGACAATGAGGCAACAGAGAATCACCAGCGCGACGTGCGGGCGCGGAGCAGATTTGAGCATTAGCGGTCTGATAGAAGAGGGCATAAAACTTCTGAGATTAAACGAAGGGAATCACTCAAACTGCCTAATCGTTCTTTAGGTTTCAGTCGCGCGAGCTTACCACCTGCATGTCTAACTTCGCACGGCAGCGTGGTCTGCCTAATCTATCATCACACTCCTGCCATACGAAAAGCCTCTTCCGCTGATTGGAAGATTAAACTGACGCTGGTCGGAAAGCACCGCTCTGGCGATAGAGAGCTTCGCCATGAGGCGCGCTTCCGGTCGTTGAAATCTTCCGGCTATATCCGTGGCGCGGTCGAAATCTGCTGGCGCGAGTTGTCCCAGGTCGTTGATAATTTGTAATAGCAGGCTACTCAGGTTTGTGCCCTGCCAGACGAGTTCGCCATCTTTGTAATACTGCTGCTCGAATCCATTAAGCACTTCGGCGGCGCTGAGGAGTTCGTTAAACTGGCTGGCGATGGTCTCTAGAAGCTCGAAGCTCCGCGCGGGTTCAAGGAGGGCGAAGCTGCGAGCAACCTGCATCTGCATTTGAAGCTGCGCGTAGGTTTCCGCTTTGCCGCCGACCAGATCGCGCGCCTCTTCGAGCAATCGGAGCGCGGTTTTCTTATCACCTTTGTTTGAAACGGTGGCCGCCATTTGCGTGAGCGCCAGAGCGCGATCCTCATTTGTGCGTAAGCGCGCGAGTGTTTGTTGAGCCTGCTCCAGTTTGCCTTCGCTGGCTGACTTCTGGGCAGATTGTCGTTCAATCTCGTCCAGCATCTGGCGGCGGTTCATAGGATTCGAGATGCTCTCGTTAATAATCTGGCGCGCTCGTTCGCTGTCGCCCTGGGCCAAAGCTTTCCAGGCGGCTTGCTGGTAAACCTGATCGCGGAACTCCGGGGCAACTTTCGATACCAACCCAAGTATATCGTCCGCGCTCCCATTCTGAAATACCTCTTGATAATCCTGCCAGAATCTACTTCCAGGGTCTGTGCTCTGACGCAAGTCGGCAATCTTGCGCTGTAAGGCCGCCACGCGCGAGGGCACAAACTTTTCTACGTTGGGCATTAAGTTTTGAAGTCCCGTCAAAAGAGTCTGCGCGATATTTCGCTCTCTCCAGTCCGCAGGGTTGGGAGAGGTCGAGCTGTTGAGCGCGGCTGTGACAACCAGTTCCATTAAATCTCTGTAAGCTTGCGCATCAATCAATGGCGTGGAGTTCACAGGCGCAGGTGTTTTACCTGCCGAAGCAGGCGCATGCGCTTCCAAACGGCTTGTCACGGTCAGGAGATTAATCGCAAGGCTTGCGGCTTCGTTATTCAGCAAGAGGTTTTCGGTGAGCAGCTTCTTGAGCATAGCGTTGGCAAGTTTCGCGGCGCTCTCTTGATCTTTCTCCTGCAACTGGTAGAGCAATCCCGTGAGGTTAGAAGAAATGCCTTTGTCCAGACTTTCCATTGCGATTCGCAAAGCCATTTTCGGATTCTTACCGGCAACCTGAGAAGCGATTTGCGCCTCCATCTGAAGCTCGACGCTTGGATCAGTGTACTTTGAGCTTGCCTGTGGTGGTTGGGGTAGGTGCGTGCTATGCAGGAAGTCGAGAGCCATTTGGGGATCATTCTGCACCAGCGTTTGCAGCAACTCATTATATAACTGCGAAGGCGCTTGAATAAGGTTGTAGTAAGACGGGTCGGCAGTATCAATGCTGGCGACGAGTTCGGAAACGTCCTTGATTGACTTTTCAAACAGCGCTCGTGCGCGCTTCTCATCGCGCGGCCAGATCAGGTCGGCGGCAATAATCTGAATCCGCACACGGTTGGCGGCGAGCTTGAGCGTCTGCGAATCCACGATCACTTCTTCCAGCAGTGCGAGCGCCTTTCGCTCAAGAGCTTTTCGCGCCTCCTGTTGTTCGGTCTTTGCCGGGTCCTGTGCGACGGGCGTTTGCGCTGTTGAAGACGTGTGAATGAAAAGCACGAGCGCCAGCGAGCAAACCAAATATCTGAGGAACATGCCGACCTCCATCCAAGATTGGACATTCAGAATCGAAAGAACGAAGCGACCACCTGGGGCTGGACGTTGAAATGGACTATCAAATGCAGGAAATCTGTGCGGCTCGTGGCCGCAAACGTTTGTGAGCAACAAGCCGGATTGTAGCGCCAGGGTTGAGTTGACTTGTAGCGAGTCGTTGGATGTAGAGACTGCTGGCTGGGTTGACCTGCCATCCCAGGTTTCTTTCGGACAGGCAACATGAAAGAGCGCACGGCGCATCAACCTTACTGCCTGGAGCGGCAGTGGGCAGAAGGAGCGCGTGTTAGTTGCGCGACGCATGCTATAATGCGCTTCCGAAGCCTGAACGCGCTTGGACGAAAATCAGCCATCATTCCAGAAGAGCAGTTATGAAAAGATCGAAAACGATTTTAACTTGTCTTGTTATCTTGCTGGCCGCTGCCACTACAGCGTTCGCACAGCATGGCAGCACAGGCGGCATCAAGGGCAAGGTGCGCGTTAAAGGTCGTGGGCCGACCGGCGATGTCGAGGTTACGGTGCGGCAGCAAGAGCGCGAGGTGGCGCACGCGGTCACGAATCATAAAGGCGAGTTTCAAATCACAGGACTCGCGCCAGGCATCTACGGCTTGTCTTTCCGTAAGCCGGGACTGAGCCTGGGAACTCTTGAAGATGTTAAGGTCAAAGCTGGAAAGATGAATGAGCTTCCCGACCGCTTGATACTCACGGTCAGCGACGCATCATTCGCTAAACTGGGCGGCAGCGTCTTTAACGACGGCGGTCTCAGCGTTCCAGGCGTTCGTGTTGAGCTTGCTCGTGTGGAATCAGACGGCACGGCGAGAAAAATTGACGGACGACTGACGAATGAAAGCGGGCAGTTTGTCTTCCGTGTCTCGCCTGATAAAGCAACTTACCGCGTCACCGTCAAAGTTGATGGCGTAGAACCCCAGACAAAAGAGGTCGAAATTGACGGCGCGCAGTTCTACCCGGTCGCCTTCACAATCCAACGCCCGCCGAAGTAGGAGAACGGGGTGATTTTCGATGAACGACGCAACACCCCTAACTTATCAATCGCGCGAGGAGTTTCTAACTGCGCGGCAACTCGCCGAAGTTTTGCAGGTGAGCGAGTCAACCGTCCGCCGACTCGCGCAAAAGGGTCGCATTCCTTCCGTTCGGATCACGCCACACATCATTCGCTTTCATCTTCAAGCTGTCCGCGATGCCCTCGACGGCGCAAAACGCTCCAGGCGCAACGCTGCGGAAACCGAACTCGAAAGCGCGCAACTCTCGTTTGCTGATTTGCTTTGAGTTGAAAACTCTTCTTTACGTTGCGCGATGGCGAGATGTTGCTTTAAGCGTGCTCGTTAAATCTATCCACTGACCATCGCGCTTTACAAACACTCGCGGCTCGCGGATGGGGAATTTTTTAGCGAAGCTCGGATTAGCCGCGAGGAATCTTTGCACGGTTGCGCGGTCGCCCGTCGCCACGCGCCACTTTCCTTCTTCACGAACCAGATATTGCTGCACGACGATCTTGCCTTCGGCTTCCACCGGACGCTCCACACTTCCATACATCACTGTATCAACCGCTGCGATGTCGCCCGACACGCGCACAGCGCCAATCTCCAAACGATCGAGCCGGTACGTCCCGCTCGAACGCCGCAGCGCATTCGTGAAACGCTCACGCGACATGCGCGATCTTGAGGCCGCCGGAAGCAACTCATAAAGCTCATCGTACTGCCCAGCCTTCAATCGCTCGAAGATTGTTTGCACGACACCGCGCACCTCTGCTTCATCAGACGCCGGAGAGGGCAGCCCGCGCGCTGGCAGCGTGGCGACAAGAAGGAGCGCAGATGCTACGAGCAGGATCGAGTAATTCTTAAATTTCATCATGATCTTCAGAAGCGTCCCGTTCATCATCGGTTGTCTCTGCGGGTTCAACGATTGTGGCGCGCAGCTTGACCCTGTAGCTGAGAAACCATGAGATAGCGCCAAGCGTCGCTACGACGAATCCCGCGTTCTGATATTCCCTGAGCAAGAGAATCGCGGCGATAATCAAGCACAGGATGGATGCGATGGTCCAGGCGCGTTCCATTAACAGCATCGCTTACTTGATCGTCACCGGAATCAAAGTCTCTATAGTGCGAGGCGGGTAGCACGCCTCTTCGTCGCACGCCTGAATGCGGAGTTTTCCTTGAAGCGTGTGCGCGCCCGGCTTCGCGCCGCTTGCAGCACTGAGCGGAAGTTTTATCGTCGCTTCGCCCTCGTAGACCGAGAGCGGGTCTTTCGAGAAAGCGAACTTTCTGGTGACTGAAGCGGGATAGACAGGCACGCCAGGCGTGATGCCTTCATTCGGCTCAACCGTTATCTCGGTCGCTTTCAGATATGAGAACGATGGCGGGTTAGCGTTGATGTGGTAGCCACTGGCAATCGTGAGCTTCACAGGGGCTTCAGCAGAACCGCCCGCTTTAATCTCCACATTCGCAACGTCGGCGCGCACGACATCGGCGGGCGGAGCCTTCGTAGAAGTTGAAGCAGGACTATCCGGCGAAGATGAAGTTGGTGAAGAGTTAGCTGTTTGCTTCGTCGCGTTATCACTTTGTGAGCACGCTGTGAAAACGAGTAGGAGCAGGGAACAAAAAACGAGGCCGCAATTGTTTCGTCGCATATCAATCCTTAATCACAAAATTGTAGAAATCCGTATCCTATCAACTCTACGCTTTGTCGCCTTGTTCTTCGTCGCCACTTTCCGTGTCTTCCTCTTTACCTTTTGAGTCGGGCCTTTTGATCCCGAATTTCTCCAGCCTGTATTGGAGCGTGCGGAAAGTCAGGCCAAGCAGTTTGGCGGATTTCGTGATGTTGTAATCGGTCTGCTCCATCGCCTGCATAATCAGGCTGCGCTCGACATCTTCAAACGCGATGCCTTCGGGCGGCAGCTTGAAAGCTCCTTCCGCCTGGGGACGCGATTCCTGTCTCACTTCGAGCGGTAAATCTTCAACCGTGATGAGATCGCCTTCACATAACAGAATCGCGCGCTCAATAGCAGACTCCAACTGACGAACGTTGCCGGGCCAACTGTAATTCAACATCAAGCGTCTGGTCTCCGGCGTCAGCCCGCGCACGAGGCGCGAGGTGTTGCGTGTGTGCTTCTTCAAGAAGTAATCAATCAGAACGGGAATATCATCCCGACGTTCGCGCAAAGGCGGCACGTCAACAGAGAGAACGTTGATGCGATAGTAAAGATCATCTCTGAATCTTCCGTCGGCGACCATCGCGCGTAGATCGCGGTTGGTTGCGGCGACGACACGCACGTCAACTTTGATGGTGCGGTTTCCGCCGACGCGCCGAATCTCGCGCTCCTGCAACGCGCGCAGCAGCTTGGCCTGCATCCCAATATCTAGTTCGCCAATCTCGTCAAGGAAGAGCGTACCGCGATCCGCAACTTCAAAGAGACCTTTCTTTTCGGCGTGAGCGCCTGTGAAAGAGCCTTTCTCGTGGCCGAACAATTCAGATTCGAGCAGGTTTTCATTGATTGCCGCGCAGTTGACTGCCTGAAACATCTCCGTGACGCGAGGACTTTGATTGTGAATAGCGCGTGCGATGAGTTCCTTACCCGTGCCCGACTCGCCGCGAATCAATACTGGAGAGCTTGAGCGCGCGACCTTCAAGATCATCTTCTTGACGGCTTCCATTTCAGGCGAGGCGGAAATGATTTCGGCGTCGAGCGCATCGAGTTTCTTGAGCGCGCGGCGAATGGTCTCAAGCAGCGTGTCGCGGTCGTAAGGCTTTTGCAGGTAATCGAACGCGCCGCGCCGCAGAGCCTCTTTCGCAGACTCAATCGAGCCGTGCGCCGTCAGCAAGATCACAATGATGGACGAATCCTGCGCGAGCAGATGTTGGAGAAGCTCTATGCCGTCCATACCAGTCATCTTGAGATCGGTTAAGGCCAGATCGAAGCGACGGTCTTTGGCAAACTTGAGCGCGGCCTCGCCTGACGAGGCTGTTGTCACATCATAGCCTTCGCCGGAGAGAATCATCTCCAGGATTTCGCGCTGCGACTTTTCGTCGTCAACAACCAAGATAGTTTTGCGTGCCATAAATCAAATTATGAACTATGAATGCCGAAATGATGAACTGAAAAACTCTTAATTCATCATTCCGATATTCATCATTCATCATTCTCCTTTGTCGGTAATAGAATCGTGAACGTAGTGCCGCCGCCCTGTTTTGACCTTACTGAAATCGTGCCGCCGTGATCGTCCACGGCTTTTTTGACGATGGCGAGACCCAGCCCCGTGCCCGTCTCTTTAGTTGAAAAATATGGCTCGAAGACTTTGGCGATGTCTTCAGGGGCGATGCCGCGCCCGGTGTCTGTCACCTCTATTCGAGCGTTGTGAGCGGATTCATCGGCTGAGATCGTGATTGTCAAACTCCCGCCATCGCCGTCAATAGCCTGCATGCTGTTGATGATTAGATTTGTGAAGACGGAGCGCAGGGCCTCTGCATCACCTAAGGCGAGCGGCACGTCGCCCGTTTGCACGACGCGCGTTTCGATGCCGCTTTCGGCGGCCTTCACTTCGACCATTCGCAGAGCATCTTCAGCCGTTGCGCGCAGGTCTAACGGTTCCAGCTCAAGAGAGGACGGGCGCGTGTAGCTCAGAAACTCAGAGATGCGCGTGTTGATGCGCGCGACCTCTGCCTTGAGTTGCAGTGCCAACCGCTCAAACGTTTCGTGCTTCTTTTTGTCTTCAGGCGCGAATGCTGTCCGAAGGTGATCGAGCGTCAGGTTGATGTAGTTGAGTGGGTTCCTAATTTCATGTGCGATGGCCGAGGCCAGGCGACCGACGACCGCAGATTGTTCGGTTTGATGCAACAAGGCTTCAAGCTCGCGCATGTGGCCGAGCCGTGCGATCATTTCGTTAAAGCGTGTGGCGAGTTGTCCCATCTCATCCGAGCGGTCTACAGCCGGGACGCGGAAATCGAAATCGCCTGCCGCGACGCGCCGCGCCGCGTTAGACAAATCTTTGATCGGGCGCGTGAACTGCCACACTAAAATTCCAGCGACGAGCGTTGCGGCCAGCAGGACAGCCAGCGTGTAAACGAGCGGGCGCGCCGCTTGCAGATTCAAGAAGCTAGCGCCTTCTCTGGCCGATTTGAGCACGACGATCACATACCAGCGGCCTTTATCCGTCTCGACGGGGAAAGCATGCGACTCTCCGCTAACGCTCTCATTAGCTTCCGCACTGGGAAACCGCGCGCGGTCTTCTTCCGGCAGATACGAGAGATTCATCACGGGCGGCAGGTTGCTGAGTTCTTGCAGGTGGCGAGCCTTGTACTCTCCGTTGACCTTCAGTAATTCCAGATCGAGGCTGTCAGATATAAGCCAGTTGTTATCCACGATGATTACATTTGCGACACGCCCTGTTTGCGGATTAAAGAGCTTATCATTCTCACGCGAAATCAATTCGACGAGACGAGGCTTTTCTGAAAGACCTTTAACTCCGAGCGCTAAACCGGTCATCAATGCCTGCGTTTGCTGCTCTCTCAAAGTCCTGTTATTCCTGGCGGTGCGTAGATTCAGCAGGTACTGCGTGCCAAGCGTCAGAATCAGGAGAGCTGCCAGCACGAGCAGCAGTCGCACGCGAAAACTTGAGATGAACTGGCGCAAATTCATAAATCTTTACCAACGGAAACGTGACGCTATGAAAAAGCACTTTGCGCGGGCGTCGCTTCGAGCCTCTTCTGTTACCAGCGTCTCAACCTATTATAGGCCACATAAGCGAAGTCTATTTTTTGTTGCCCTCAGACACGTCAGATGTTATAGTTCAGCACGGTCTCAACGCAAACTCCCCGGAGGCCGCATCGAAAAGGGAACTCTCCCACCTCACCGTACAGAACGAAGGAAGTAGAAAAAACAGAAAAACTGTTAGAGGAGCTTTTTTTGAAGAGACTCGACACTTCAAAATTTATCTTTCATTCAACGCGGAGCGCGCCAGGCAAAGAAGGGCGCGGCAAAAAACCAGATAACACCATCGTTAGGCACTCGTTCGTGATCGCGTTCGGCCCTAACCCGCGAGTTGCACCCCAACAATTGTTTTAATTGCGAGGACCAGTCAATGACCCAAACCCTACGTTCCCCGAAACCCGCGCGTATTGCGCTCAACCTTCTCCTCTTCGTCATACTCATTTCAACCGGCACAACATGGGCCAGGGATAAGCACCCTGCCAAAGCTGTCAAAGATAAGCGCCCGGCAGCCCGCGCGCAGGCTTCGCGCAATGATAAGAAGTCGCGCGTCGAGAGAGGACGCGATAAGCAATCGGCGCGCGCGGACAGAGGTCGTGATAAGTCCGCAAGAGAGGCGCGCGTTGACAAGAGGCATGATAAGAACTCCGCCAGGGAGTTGCGTGCAGCCAGAAAGGAAGAGCAGGCTGACAGCAGACGCGGAGGCTCGAAGCGTGAGCGCCTGGCCGAGGCTCGCCGCCTGGCCGAGCAGCGTCGGCGTGAGATCGCGGAGGCGAGACGGCGCGCAGAGCTTGCGCGACAGGCAGCCATTGCTCGCCAGCGCGCAATCGAGCAGGGGATGCGTGATGAGGCGATGTCTAACATCGCCAAAGACGATACGACAGGCGAAGACCTGGAAGTGCGACGCGCAGCCGTCGCCGCTCTGGGTAATCATGCCGGCACAGTGGTCGTGATGGACCCAAAGACGGGCCGCGTCTATACAGTCGTCAATCAAGAGTGGGCGCTCAGGCGAGGTTTCAAGCCGTGCTCGACGATCAAGCTGATGACGGGGCTGGCTGGTTTGACGGAGAAGGTGATTGATCCGGTGCAGAATGTTTCGGTTTCGGATCGGCGCTACTCTATCGGCCTGACAGACGCGCTTGCCTACTCCAACAACGGCTACTTCCAGAATGTTGGCGGCAAGGTCGGGTTCGACCGTCTCATTACTTACGCGCGCGAGCTTGGCTTAGGAGAGCGAACGGGCATCAATCACGCGAATGAGTCGCCGGGTCGCGTGCCGCTCTTTAAGACAGGTTACGCCGTCAACCACATGTGCTCGCACGGTGACGATTTCGAGGTCACACCGATTCAACTTGCGAACCTCGTCTCCGCAATTGGAAACGGCGGCACGCTGCTCGTTCCGCACCTGCCGCGCACGCCGCAGGAAGACGCGAAATTCAAGACAGTCGTGCGCCATAAGCTGAACATCCCGCAGGAAGCCATGCGCGAGCTTATTCCTGGCATGATCGGCTCGGTCAACTATGGTTCAGGCCGGAAAGCCTTCGACCCTCTACAGACGATTGCAGGCAAGACGGGCACTTGCATAGACCGTGACAGGCAATGGATCGGGCTATTCACTTCTTATGCTCCCGTGCAGAATCCTCAGCTCGCCGTCGTCGTCGTAGCAAAAGGCCCAGATGGGCGCGGCCATTTCCCAGCGTATGTCGCGGGGCAGATTTACAAATCGCTCCGGCATCGTTTCGGTCCCACGCCTGGGAGCATGCCTTATGCGAGCATTCCCATTCCAACACGTCCGAAGATCAATCCGAATGAAGCAGCAGCTATCAGCGACGAGGATAAGGAAGATGCGATGGGCGATGAGGACGCTGCTGACACGACAGGCGGGACAGGCAGCAACGGCGTCAAGAGCACGATCATGACCGTGCCGCAATCAAGACAGACCGAAGTCACCACGCGGCCTGCAACACCTAACAGCACTCAGACACCCGGCCAACAGGACAGTCAGAGACCGCGCCGCGTTCTGACAAACAAACCGTAAAAGTAAGGCGAAAACTCGTAAATAGTGGATCGTAAATCGTGAATCGTAAATAGAAGAAAGCAGTTTCTATTTACGATTCACGATTTACGATTTACGGCTTTTTATCGGCTTGACAGCGGGGTGATTATTGCAGGATGATTGCCTATCGAATTCAGTTTTCTCCTGACTACGATGCTCTAGGGTTATCTTCCTGTTAGATGGATGCGTGCGGCGCGCGTCGAGCGGCAACCGAATGCTATAAAATACGCATCTTAAGGAGCGCGACGCCGACCGCCTTGGCCCGCTCTCTTCCCCGACTAGAATTGATAAGATTTAGAAGACGAACATTGCTTGGAGGATTGCGACCGATGAAAAAGTTAATTCAACTGTTTGTGTTCGCTGCGCTCGTCACGACGCTCGCGTTACCGGCGCTCGCGCAGACCACGCCTTCGACCAGTACGACGACGGCTGCGGCGGGTGGGCAGGATGACTCGGAAGCCAAGGCCGCTTTATACAAAACATTCACCGATAACCGGAACACCAACCCACCAGTCGCTTACCAGGCTGCAAAAGAGTATCTCGAAAAATATGAGGCCAAGGATGGCCCGACCGACCAGTACATCGCATACATCAAGAAGTATGTAGCTTCTTACGATAAGCTCGCACGCAGAGAGCAACTCCTCCAGCAGATTAAAGACAAAAAGGTTAACGAAGCTTTCGCTTCCGCCAAACCGGTGCTCGCCGACTACCCCGACGATCTCGTTGTTCTTTATCAGTTGTCGGGCGCAGGCTTCACTGCTGCTACGTCCAAAAACGAAGCGAATAACGCGGACGCTATCACCTATACAAAGAGGGTAATCCAACTTATTCAAAGCGGTAAGTCTTTCGATCCGAACAAGCCGCTCTCGCAAAAAGATAAAGATGAGATACTTGGCAACCTCAATTTCAAAACCGCTTTTCTCTTGCAGGATACTGCGCCGACTGAAGCCTTGACCTACGCTATCAGCGCGGCGCAGTTTGAAGGCAGCGCCAAGAAAGACCCCAACACGTATGCGATTATATACGTGGCTTATGCCAAGACCGACTACAACAAACTGAAGACTGATTACGATACGAACTGCAAGACTCCTGAGCAGCTTAACGGTCAGCAGTGCAAGGACCTGGGAGACAAGATCAATATAGTCGTAGACCACATGATTGACGCTCTGGCCCGAGCCGTGAGCTACAGTAATTCAAGCCCGAATGCGGCGCAGTACGCGCAAAACAGAACCGATTGGATGAATGAGTTGACAGGTTTTTACAAATACCGCAACAACAACTCTGACACGGGCCTCAAAGAGTTGCTGGCAGGCATCACGTCGAGGCCGCTTCCGAAGCCCGGCGAGCCTGTTGTTCCACCGTTGACGCCACAGACGACGCCTTCGACTCCGTCTTCAAGCACGACGCCGACGCAGCCAAGCGGGACTGCAACCGGGACTCCGGCAGGAAAGGCTACGACCACTACTACACCGGCTAGCACGAAACAGGGAACGACTTCATCTTCTACGAGTCAGGCTGGCAGCAAGACTTCAAGCACACAGCCAGCCGGTAAGACTTCGACCACGAAGACCACACCCAGACGGTCGCACTAATAGCGGTAAGCGAAGCCAGCAAAGCTTCGCCAGGCATCTCTCCATCGAGCAAGCACGAACGCCGGACGCAACGTCACTTCAATGATGATGCATCCGGCGTTCGTGTTAGAATCAGCGCCACTGTGAAAAAATCCGAAACCAATGCACCCGATCTGGACGAACTGGAAAAGATTCTCGGTTACAGCTTCACTGATCGCTCCCTGCTCAAACGCTCCGTGACGCATCGCTCGTGGGCGCATGAACAGGTCGCGCCGGGCAACGAGGAAGAGGCTCGCCGTCTTCATAACGAAGCGCTGGAGTTTGTAGGGGATTCCGTGCTCGGTCTAGTCGTCGCAGATTATCTTTTTCAATCTTACCCTGACGTGACCGAAGGCGAGTTGTCGCGCATGAAGCACAGGCTTGTGAGCGCGCCCACGCTCGCGCGCGCGTCCGAGCGGTTGACCATCGGAGAATACTTACGAGTCGGGCGGGGCGAGGAAAAAAGCGGCGGGCGGGCCAAACGCGCTCTGCTCGCTGACGCTTTTGAAGCGGTGCTCGCGGCAATCTTTTTGGATGGCGGACTACAGGCCGCAACCGATTTCATTCATCTCGCGCTTGCGGACGAGTTGGAACACGCGGACCCGGAGTCGGCTGCCGCTGCCGACTTCAAGACTCTTTTGCAGGAGCGGCTTCAGGCCGAGTATCACACTGCGCCGCAGTACGAAGTAGTGGAAACCACAGGGCCGCCGCATCGCCGCACTTTTCACGTCGAGCTGAGTTGGAACGACGACTCGGTGCGCGCGCAGGGGCGAACGATCAAAGCAGCCGAGACGGTCGCAGCCCGCCTCGCTCTGGAAAAATTTAGTGGTCAATAGTCAGTAGTCAGTTAAAAGCAAGAGCAGTTTGCCGCCTCTTTTTAACTGACTACTGACTATTGACTACTGACCACTGTTTTCCGGCTTGACCGTGATGCGTGGCTTCTTTAGGATGAATTTATGAATGATGATTCGACGAACACAGGGGTGGTTGAGCCGCCGGTTGATGCGGGAACGGAAACGCGCGCGCCAGTTGAAGGAACACGTCCGGTTCAGCGCAACGGATTTGAGAAGAAGGTTGTGGAGGTTGAGCCGGAGACACAGAAGGGGCCGCCCAAGTCTGTCTGGCGCGAGTATTTTGAATCGGCAGTCGTGACAGTCATCATGGCTCTTTTCGGAATGACGTTCATCGTCCAGGCCGTCAAAGTTCCGACCGGCTCGATGCAGAACACGATCACCATCGGCGATCATCTGCTCGTCAACAAGTTCATCTTCGCTCCCGGCTCGCACCCCTTCTTTCTGCCGCAACGAGAGATCAAGCGCGGCGACATCATCGTCTTCAAGTATCCCGGCGACCCGAATAATCCTGAAGGAGATAAGAGGTTCGACAATCTTCCTTTCAAGACAAACTACGTCAAGCGTGTCATCGGTCTGCCGGGAGATCACGTTGAGGTCAAGGGCGACCGTGTTTTAGTCAACAATCAGGAGTTGCCGGAGCATCGCATCACTGCCCTCGATCACGAAGACGACCGCTACACGCCTGAGCAGGAAAATAATAAAGCTCTCGACATCATCAACGACCCGCCGCGTAAAGCAGGCGAGTCTTACAACGTCTTTTACAGCACCAATCGAACGCTCGATAGTGGCTTCAATAAGATTATTCCAGATGGTTACTACTTCGTGATGGGCGACAACCGGAACAACAGCGCCGACAGCCGCGTCTGGGGCTTCGTGCCGCGTGACCTGGTTGTAGGCCGCGCCATGTTCGTCTACTGGTCTTATGACGAAAGCAAGCCGTCGAGCGGAAATTTCATTCTGGACTTTTTCAAGAACAGCCGCTGGAGCAGAAGCGGGACGATGATTAAATAAAAATTCCCTTCACGAAGGCGAATCTTAAGGCGGCTGGATAAAGAAACATCTTTTATTCTGCCGCTTTCTTCTTTCTTAATTTAATGCGACAAAGTTTTATCCCACGCCCGCTTCATGTCGTGCTAAGATTCGCGCCGCCTTTATAGTTCTTATCCCTTACTTGCTTCGCTTGAAGATTCCCGATGAGTTTCTGGCAAGACGTACAAACGGCGGCTGGCTTAGGTGGAGCATTCCACTGGCTCGCGCTCGGCTTCATCGTCATCGCGCTCGCGCTCTCCGCGCTCATTCCGACAGAGCGCAGACGCATACGTGTGGCGACGCTCCTCTTCCTGCTCTCTATCGTCGGATTATTTATCGCCGCATCGCTTCTTTACTACGGCTTTGATTCCGCCACAAGCACCGCCTACCGCTGGGTTCGCTGGGCTGCGCTCTTCATTTTGTGCGTGGCGACGATCAACCTGGCGAGCGTCATCGTCTTCGATGTCTTGCTGGGGACAGTGAAGCTTAAGCCACCGCGTATCCTGCGCGACCTGTTGATCGCATTCTCTTACATCATAGTTGCTATCACGCTGCTCTCGCGTAGCGGCGTTGATCTGACCGGCATCGTCGCCACCTCAGCCGTCATCACCGCAGTGGTCGGTTTCTCTCTGCAAGACACCCTGGGAAATGTGATGGGCGGGATGGCCTTGCAGATGGAACGCACAATCGGCGTCGGCGACTGGATCAGAGTTGACCAGCAGGAAGGGCAGGTGGTGGAGATTCGCTGGCGGCAGACTTCGATTGAGACGCGCAACTGGGACACAGTTGTTATTCCGAATAGCGTCTTGATGAAGGGTCAGGTGCTACTGCTTGGACGCCGCCTCGGTGCGCCGCGCCAGCATCGCCAGTGGGTCTATTTTAATGTTGACTTCCGCTACGCTCCGACGGCTGTGGTCGAAACGGTCGAGGCGGCTCTGCGCGCCGAGCCAATCGAAAACGTAGCGAGCGAGCCTGCGCCTCATTGCCTCGTCCAGGATTTCAAGGATAGCTACATCACCTACGCCGCGCGTTACTGGCTAACCGATCTGGCGCTAACCGATCCGACAGATTCCGTCGTCCGCTCGCGCATCTACTTCGCGCTCAGGCGTGCCGAAATTCCGCTCTCGATTCCTGCCCAGTCGCTCTTTATCACAGAGGACGATGAGCGCAGACGCGAGCGCAAACATGGCGAAGAGATTAGTCGTCGTGTCGAATCGCTCCGCCGCGTTGAGCTTTTCCACACCTTAACCGAAGAAGAACGGCGAGCTTTAGCCGACCGTTTGATTCTTGCCCCCTTCGCGCGTGGCGAAGCGATGACGCGGCAAGGCGCGGAGGCTCACTGGCTTTACATTATGACTGTGGGCGATGCGGAGGTTCGCGTTGCGGTTGACGGGAATCTGAACAAGAAGGTGGCAACGCTTCATGCGGGGGATTTCTTCGGCGAGATGGGCTTGATGACGGGCGCGCCGCGCACGGCAACCGTTGTGGCGCAGACCAACGCTGAATGCTACCGCCTCGACAAGAAAAGTTTTCAAGACATCCTACAACGCCGCCCGGAAATCGCCGAAGACATCTCACACATCCTGGCGCGCCGCCGCGTCGAACTCGAAGCCGTGCGCGAGGGTCTTAACGAAGAGGCCAAACTCAAGCGTATGTCAAACACGCAGGGCGACCTCCTGCGACGCATACGCGATTTCTTTACGCTGAACTGAGCTTTGAGAGCGGCCATCCCGACTGTGTTCCCAGGTTAAAGCAACCAGACTGGCAGCGTGTCGCTCTCCGCTCTCTTCTTTATCGTAGACTCCGATTCTGTTTGAACTGGTTCGCGCGCGGGAGCGTGTTCATCCTCCTGCTCGCTCGTCTCCTGCTTGTTCTTCCTCTGTAGTGGTGAGATGAGAACTTCATCCACCTGTCCATCCAACCTGCCAATCACAGACATCTTTGTTCACCCCTTCAAATCCCGCGACGCGAGCTTTCATCTATTGAGCATTTGCGGCTATATTTAGTCGTCCCGAAATGCTTTTCGAGAGAGTTTAGAATTATGCTGAAAAGTCTGGCAAATCGAAATGGGTCGCAACCCCCGCGACTCGCGCTTCACTTAACAGTTGCTGCGCTCCTGAGCGGGCTGGTCATCGCAAACGCACAGCAGCCGAGTAATCAACAGCAAAGGCCGCGACGGGTCGGCAGCCAGGCGCAGCCAACACCAAGCGCAACGCCGCGAACTCCATCCGCGCCGACCCCCGTTGGCGAAGAGGTTGACGAGGGCGATGTCGTGCGCGTTGACACGCAGCTTGTCTCCGTCCCGGCGGTCGTAACGGATAAAACGGGAAGACCCCTGCCAAATCTGCGCGCGGAGAATTTTGTTCTCTACGAAGACGGACGCCCGCAGCAGATAAGCAACTTCGCTACCACGGAAGCGCCTTTTGAAGTCGTCTTGCTCCTGGACACTTCCGGCTCCACGCGCGCCGACCTCGGTTTGATTCGACGCGCAGCCAGAGCTTTTATAGATGCCTTGCGCCCCGGCGACCGCGTTTCAATCGTTGGCTTCAATAGCTCGCAAGAGGGCGCATCGGGACTCGCCACCGTTGATCTGTTGACACGGTTGACGGACGACCGCGAAGCTCTGCAAAAGGCTCTCGAAAATATCGGCGCAAGCAACGGCACACCCTACTATGACGCGCTGACCAGAATCGCCGGGGAAGTTTTTCGTGAGCCGCCGCGTCAGGAATTGCGTGGGCGTCGCGCCGTCGTTGCTCTGACAGACGGTGTTGATTCGGCGAGCGATGCGGATTACGAAGAGGCGCGCACCAGATTACAGCGCGTCGGCGTCGCCTGCTACTTCATACAGGTCAACACGGAAGATTTCGTCGAAGACCGCCTGCTCAGGGATTGCCAGGAGTTTGGCACGCTCCGGCTCTCACAGACGCAGCTTCAGCGTTACCGTCGAATCTTCGTCCCGCGCGCAGACGCGACCAGCTACGAGGATTTCTGCCGTATGGGTCAGTTCGAGCGCATGGATATTAGTCGTAGTCTCTACGATCTGGCCCGCCGCGAGATGAACGATCTGGCGCGAGCTTCCGGCGGCAAGACATTCCCCGCGAGCGATCTACGCGACGCCCGCGCAGCCTTCGCCCAGGTCGCAAACGAGATCGGCACGCAGTACAGTCTGGGCTATTACCCGACGAACAAATCGCGCGACGGACACTTCCGCGCGATTCACGTCGAAGTTCGCGGTGTAACCGGAAGCGGCGCGCAGGTACGCGCACGCGAAGGCTACTACGCGCCTAAAAGTTAGCTAGCAGCCGGCAGAAAGTTTTTGCGTGGAAGTTTTATCTCGTACAAGAGTTGCGAGTAGCAGTTATCAGTTTAGAAAAGGAATCATATTTAATGAACAAGGATAGTGGTTTTGAACGGATGATTCTGATTGTCCTCGACAGCGCGGGCATTGGCGAGATGCCGGACGCAGCCGACTGGGGCGATGCAGGCTCAGACACGCTCGGACATATTCTAGAGTCGCGCGAAGTGCATTTGCCGAATCTGCAAAGTTACGGGCTGGGGAATATTCGCCCCTTGAAGAATCTTCCGCCTGTCGAAAATCCACGCGGCTCCTACGGTCGCTGCGCCCTTCGCTCGAACGGCAAGGACACGACCACCGGGCATTGGGAGATGGCCGGAATTATTCTTGAGCGAGCCTTCCCGACGTACCCGCAGGGTTTTCCGCCAGAGATTATTGATAGATTCGTCAGGGAGGCGAATGTTCCCGGCGTGCTCGGCAACGTTCCAGCTTCGGGCACGGAGATCATCAAAGAGCTTGGCGAGGAGCATGTGCGCACGGGCAAGCCCATTGTCTATACCTCCGCCGATTCGGTCTTCCAGATTGCAGCGCACGAAGAGGTGATTCCGCTACTCAGACTTTACGAAGTCTGCGAGACTGCGCGCGACATTCTGCGCGGCGAAGACGAAGTTGGGCGCGTGATAGCTCGACCGTTCCTGGGTTCGCCCGGCGCGTTTCGACGCACGGAGAACCGGCATGATTACGCCGTGCCTCCACCACGCGAGAATCTTCTTATTGCTTTGAGTGAAGCAGGCCGTGATGTCGTCTGCATCGGCAAAGTGGCCTCGATCTATGATGCGGCAGGGGTGACGCTCGATCTGAGCGCGAAGAACAACGACCAATCAATTGACCAGACCATCAACGCGCTCAGACAATCAAATCGCGGTCTGATCTTCTCAAACCTCGTGGACTTCGACATGCTCTACGGACATCGCCGCGACACGGAAGGCTACGCGCGCTCTCTTGAGCATTTCGATTCACGCCTTCCTGAGATTGAAGCGGCGATGGGGGAGCGCGATGTTTTCATCATCACCGCCGATCACGGCAACGATCCAACCTTTCCCGGAACAGACCATACGCGCGAGTATGCGCCGCTGATTGTCTTCGGCAAGAGCGCAAGCCCTGGCGTTGACCTCGGCATTCGCAACTCACTTTCAGACATCGGACAGACGATTGCGGATAACTTCGGATTGAAGTTGAATGCGGGCGAGAGTTTCTTGAAAAGTCTGGAGTCTGGAGTCTAGAGTCTGGAGTCCGCTGGGCCAAAGAACTGTTTTTGCCTTTTGACTCCAGACTTCAGACTCCAGACTTTTTAGCCATTCGGGTCTTTAAGCACTGCGATAAAAGGCAAGTTGCGGTAGCGTTCGGCGAAATCGAGGCCGTAGCCGACGACGAAAGCATCTGGAATCGGGAAGCCCAGATAGTCAATCTCTACTTCGCGCTCGCGCCGCTCATGTTTATCAAGGAGCGCGACGAGCTTGACGCTGGTTGCGCCGCGCGATGCTAGATTGGCGAGTAGGTAGGAGAGCGTCAGCCCTGTATCCACTATGTCTTCGACGACCAGTATGTCGCGTCCTTCAATCGGCACGTCCAGGTCTTTAACGATACGCACTTCGCCGGACGTGCGCGTGGATGCGCCATAGCTTGAGATCGCAATAAACTCGATGCCGAGCTTTAAGTCAGTCGCGCGCAAAAGATCGCTGATGAAGATGCACGCGCCTTTGAGCACACCGATGAGCAAAGGGTTCTTGCCTTCGTAGTCGCGGGCAATCTCCGCTCCCAGTTCTGCGATGCGCCGCTGGATTTGTTCGGCAGAGAAGAGGGTTTCGAGGTTAGAGTTTGTGAATTCCGAGAAAGCCTGTGCGGTGGAAGTGGACAAGATAGCCTCCGGTAATGATAAATTGGGTTATCGAATAAATCGCAACGGCGTTTGCGCGCACGCCGCCTGGTGCGACATACTATTCAAGCTCTCTTCAGAGGTCAATGTTGAAAAGTGGTCGGTGGTCAGTTAAAAACAAGCGACAAGCTGTTGCTGCTTTTAACTGACCACCGACCACTGACCACTGTCCACTATTTTGAAAGGAACAAGAGTGAGATACGCGACTAGATTCACCAGCGTCCTGGCCGGGATTCTTTTCTGTTTGCTGGCGGCAGGTGTTGAGGCGCAGCAGGGCGGTGTGACTCCGCGTCCGTCGCCGCAGCCTCCCGCCGGTAGCACGGGCGTTGCTCCTCCAACCACGCTGGACGTGCGCGTGAAGGCAACGGAGCGCGCAATAGATGAGAGCATCCCGAACGACCCGGCAGTGGATGCGGTTATTGCGCCTTATAGCGCGAAGGTGCGTGTGCTTAGTGCGCCGATTGGCAAGCTCGTCGGCGAGTTGAAAAAAGGCGGGATGGGCGCAGGCTCGCTTGGCAACTTCGTCGCGGATGCTTTGCGCGACCGCGCTCAAGTTAAACTCGGCAAGCCTGTCCTGCTCGCCATCACCAACGGCGGCGGCCTTCGCAAGAACGAAATTACCGAAGGCGATTTGACGGCGAACGATATTTACGAGTTGCTGCCTTTTGAAAATGCGCTGATAACGCTCGATCTCACAGGAGAGCAACTGCGCCGCTTCCTGGACATCGTCGTCTCTCATCGTGACGCGCAAGCCGGGGCGCGCATTACGTACCGGACAAATGATAAGAAGCAGAGCGAGATTGTCTCCGTCAAGCTCGGCGGCGCGGGCGCGGAAAAAGATATTGACCCGAAGGCCACCTATACAATCGTGACGATTGACTACCTGGTGAAGCGCGGCGGTGATTACAGCATCTTGCAGGAAGCGAAGAACGTTCAACCGCTCAACCTGACGATGCGTGATGCGGTGCTTGATTATGTGAAGGCTGAGACAGCGGCTGGACGACCCATCAAGGCTGTGCTTGATGGGCGTTTCCGCTACGATAAAGCGGCAGGGACGCAGACAGAAGGTGAGCAACCACAATGATCACACGACGAAAATTCCTGGGCGCATCAATCGTTGGCGGCGCAACGTGCGCGCTCACAGCTTCGGCTTCGCCATTCTTCAACCGGACAAGCTCTTTCTCAGCTTTCTCCGCGCCGCTTCTACAGCCGGATAAAGGTGAGACGCTTATCACCATTCTGCACACCAACGATGTTCACTCGCAGATAGACCCCCTTCCGGCTAACGACAGAAACGCAGGCAAGGGCGGGGTCGCGCGTCGCGCCACACTCGTCAAACGCATTCGCGCAGAGAATCCGAACACCCTGCTGATTGACGCAGGCGATGCGTTTCAGGGCACGCCGTATTTCAACTTTTACAAAGGCGAAGTCGAATACAAGGCGATGTCGGCGATTGGCTATGATGTCGTCACGCTGGGCAATCATGATTTCGATAACGGCGTGGACGGTCTGGCTGCGGCAATGAAGTTTGCCAAGTTCGAGTTTGTCTCTGCTAACTACGACGTGCGCGGCACGCCTATCGAGAGTCGCGTCAAGCCTTACGTCGTGCGCGAGCTGGGCGGCGTGCGCGTCGGCATCTTCGGATTAGGAATCAGCCCGACGGGTCTGATTACGCCGGAGAATTTCCAGGGCATCAAGTATTACGATCCGGTCAAGGTTTCGCACGGGGCAGTGCGAGTCCTGCGCGAGAAGGAACGCTGCGCGATGGTCATCTGCGCTTCGCACCTGGGGTATTATCCGAACCCGAAAGGCGACGAGATAGGCGATACGCAGGTCGCGGCGCAAGTTGATGGGATAGACTTCATCGCCAGCGGGCACACGCACACCTTCATGCAGCAGCCCGTCCTCGCCAAGCAACCTTCAGGCGGCAACACGGTGATCTTCCAGGTCGGCAAGAGCGGCATCTATCTTGGCCGCGTGGACTTCACAGTCCGGCAGAATAAAATCACCGCTTGTGTGGGGAGGTTGCTGGATTTACGCGACGCATAGCATAGTAAGTCAGACGCTCGCGCTATCAGATCAAAAGCACTAAGCTGATTCGCCATCGAACGTAAAAACCATCTGAGAATTGTGATGAAACACTGCCCCACGTGTAATCGCACATACGCTGATGACTCTACCACTTTTTGCCTGGCTGATGGCTCGCTGCTCTCTGCCCCTTATGATCCTGCTGCTACGCAACGCATTCCAGCGCAGTTCACCAATACCTCGCCCACGGAGGTCTTGACAACCAGTCCTCCGCCGACACATGTCTTCCCATATCACCCGTCGCCTGCGTACCCCGTCAAGCAAAAGAACCGCGCCGCACTTTCTCTGGTTATCGTTTTACTGGCGCTGCTCGTCGTCGGCGGAATCATTGCGCTGGTTAAATTCAAACAGAAAACATCGCCCTCTAATTCCGGCGTGGTCTCTTCAACGCCCAACGCGAAGCCGGTCGAGTCTAAAACGCCAACAGACTACATACAATCTCCCTGGCTGGGTTTGGAAGTCGAGCAAGGCGGCAAGCCGAGTGGGATGTTCAAGGTTGACCTGCGGCGCACCAGAGTAAGTCTCAGCCGCGAGCCGTTTGAGATCAGGGTGCCGCGCATGAAAGACGATCCGCCCGTCCTGGTGACGGCCTGGACGGACGACAAAATCTTCGATCAGCTCAAGCAAGGGGAGAAGCTGGATGGCGAGTCGTCATCATATTTCAATCCTTACAAAAGTATGGCGGATACGAGGGCTGGCTCGGCCAGCCTCATGCTGGATGATGATGCGCATTACACTTACGTTGATGAGCGGCTGAAACCCATCTCGGAAAGCCAAAGCACAATATTTATCTCCTCTATATCGACCGGAAGTGATAGCGAACATAGTCTCAAAGATCAGAAGGATAATCTGTACCTGGTCATCTTTAGAGACTTGAATAACAATGAGATAGTTGACAACGGAGAGTACGAATTTCTAATCCTGGACTTTAAGCAATGATCAGTAGTCCGCAGAGGTTTTATGGCAATTAATGACGAGACGCGGGATCGGGTGCGCGCGTTAGTGCGCGACGTGTTAGCAAATACGCTCCCTGCTGAACAGGAGACTACGGTCGCCTCCGTTCCATCTGCACCGACCCAAACAACTTCGTCCACACCGACCCGTTTCATCAACACTGCGCCTGAAGAAACCTCTGACGCAACAAAAGAGTTCACGCGCGACGAGTCTTCAAAGTCGGTGATTACCGAAGACGATGTGCGCGGGTTGGAAGATGGGGCGCGTCTGCGTGTCGCCGAAGGCGCGCGACTGACGCCGCTGGCAGCAGACATCGTGCGCGAGCGTGGAATTGAATTGATCCGGCGTGTTCCGCGTCGCGGCTCTAGAGAGACGAAGATGGTAGCCATCGGAGCGGATCACGGTGGCTACAAGATGAAAGAAGAGCTAAAAATTTTTCTCGCAGAGCTAGGCCACCGCGTTCGTGATTACGGCACAAACTCCCAGGATGCGGTTGATTATCCTGACTTCGCGCATGCGGTCGCACGCGCCGTCGCGGATTCCCAGGCTGATGTAGGCATCGTCATTGACGGCGCAGGCGTCGGCTCTGCCATGACCGCCAACAAAGTTCCGGGCGTTCGCGCCGCAGCCTGCTACTCCGTCGCAGTGGCGAAGAATTCGCGCGAGCACAACGACGCCAACGTCCTCACGCTGGGCAGCGCAACCATCAGCAGCGCCGAGATGCGCGAGATAGTCAATGCCTGGCTCTCGACGGAAATCAGCGAGGAGCGCCACCGTAAGCGCGTGGCAAAGATCGTCGCAGTAGAGAAACAGTACCAGTGTTAAGTCTATTCAACCCTCAAGCTGCAAATTAGAAGGGCAGCGCCACCCCTGATTCATGCGTCAATTTAAGATCGAAGAGCGTCAGCGTGCGATCAGGCGGGGCCTGGAGTTCATCTACGAAATAGCCTACGATGAAGAGCATTTCGCCGGGTGGGGACACGACCTGCTCAACTGCTTCTACTTTATTTCTGCTACCTCGCTCGATCCGGCATTGCGACGGACAGCGCGCAAGATGGGCCGGGAGCGCGCACTTAAATGGAGGCGGGAACACTCTACGCTTGTGTGCAGACCGGACGCCGAGACAGTCTCAGAATACATCCACGGCAGCTACGCCGCAGAGCGTTTGGGATTGCGTGACTCCGCAATCAAGAAGCAACTTCGTGAGGCAGCGAAGCGCATCACAGCGCGCGAGTACCTGTACTTTGATCCGGCTACAGAGCCGCCGCCGAGCGATGCGACGGAAATCTGCTGGTGCGGTTTCTTGAACGAGCGCGGACGGAAAACCTGCCGCGAGTGCCGTAGGCGGCTCATAGTAATTAATCGTTACAAGCTCTGGTACGACGCGCTCATCGCTGCATATAACTGCGAGCGCGTCGGCGTCCACGTCGGAGCGCGCTTCGTTGAAGTGCTCAAGTGGCTGCCCGCAATGCGCCCGTATCGTGGACGTGAAAACGGAGACAATCCAGACTTTTACGATACCCTTTACGCCATCACGCACATCGTCTACACGCTGAACGACTACAGTCTCTATCGTCTTTCGCCGCGCTGGTTGCCGCAGGAATATGCGTTTCTGAAAACAAACCTGCGCGAAGCAATCGAAATGGAAGACCCGGACATGATGGGTGAGTTTCTGGATTCGCTCAAGGCTTTCGGTGTAGAAGATAGCCACCCTTTGATCCGTACAGGGATGGAGTTTCTGCTGTCACGTCAAAACGAAGACGGTAGCTGGGGAGATATGAACGCGGAAGACATCTACGAGCGTTATCATCCGACATGGACAGCCATTGATGGCCTGCGACAATATGCCTGGCGCGGCGAGAGGTTGAGCTTTCCACGCCTCATGCCGATGCTACAGGCAATGAACAGGCAACACAGATAGCGCCTCTCCGTTCCAAAGAAGTATTTATGCTAAAATACCCGCCAGTTAAAACCGATCTACAAAGCATCGCAATCAGCTTCTGAAATTTGGAATTTGAGAAACATGCCATATTCAAACAACGGCGATCTTGAGCATCTAGTCGAGCAGATTACGGACGTTATTGTCGCGCGCCTAAATGGTGATGCTGATGAGCAGGCGCAAATGTGCGGCTGCACGAACGAGTGTTTCAATCGTTGCCCGGAACGGATGCACAGGATCGTGGATGCAGGAGCGGCGCGCATCGGTTTGGTGCTGGGGCAGACGGGTTCTGCCAGGGATTGGGCGAGCCTGATTGACCATACGCTGCTGAAACCTGAAGCTACCGAAGAGGACATCAGGCGTCTGTGTGAAGAGGCCGCGCAGTTTCATTTCGCCAGCGTTTGCGTCAACCCGACGTGGGTGCGGGCCTGCGCCTGCCACTTGCGCGGCTCTGGCGTTCCGGTCTGCACCGTCATCGGTTTCCCGCTCGGCGCGACGCTCTCTGATGTGAAGGCGTATGAAGCGCGACGCGCGATTTTCGACGGCGCGCGGGAAGTTGATATGGTCATCAACATCGGCGCGCTCAAGAGCGGTGACGACTGCGCCGTTGAGCACGATATACGCTCGGTCGTTGAGGTCGCTCACGAGTATGAAGTGACGTGCAAGGTGATTATCGAGACGGCGCTTTTGACGGATGAAGAGAAGGTGCGCGCCTCGCTTGCGGCTAAACGCGCGGGCGCAGATTTCGTTAAGACTTCGACGGGATTCGCTAAAGGCGGCGCGACCGTCGCGGACATAGCATTGATGCGTCAGGCCGTCGGGCCTGAGCTTGGCGTGAAAGCTTCCGGCGGCGTCAAAGGTTTGGATGATGCGCGCCAGATGGTTCAAGCCGGGGCGACGCGCATCGGCGCAAGCGTCGGTGTCAAGATCGCGCAGGAGGCTGCGGGCGCGAAACCAACCGTCTCGACGGCGGCATACTGAAAGGATGCAAAATTAAAAATTAAAAATGCAAAATGGAAGACGAAGAGCCAGCTTCTCATCTTCCATTTTGCATTTTTAATTTTTAATTTTGCATTTCTAATATCCTGGCACGATACCGCCTTGAGCCAAGCCTGAGCCGAGTTGTTCGGAGAGCACGCCCTGTGCGATGAAGAGTCGCGCCATGATGCGTGTTTCGTTGCGCTGAAACTTATCTGCGGCGGCTTTCGTCCGCTCGAAGTTGACGAGGGCAAGCGCGGCGAGTTCTTTGCCAAACTGTCGAAACTGCATGCTGACCTGCGAATAGCCTGGGGGAAGCATCAGTTCGCCTTTCCTGAACATTCCGGGTGGAAGCAGAAAGCCGCTCAACACAGAGGCCGCCGATAATAAATCATTCGCCTGATCCACCAGCGATTCGATCATCTCAAAAGCTTTGTTAGGCTCGACAAGCGCGTAAGTGCGGACTACTTGCAGCAGCGCGTAAAGTTGAGTGTCGTTTTTCGGTTTGAGATTAACGAACTGGCGCGCTTCGTCCAAAAGCTCAAGTGCCAGCTTGCGATCTTTCTTGACCGCCGCGCCCCACGCGAGTTGCGCCAGAATGCTTGCGCGCTCATCCTTCGACTTGATGTGTGACAGCATCTGCCTGACATCATCTATTTTCTCTTTCCTCATAGACTCCCAGATTGCCGCCTGGCTGAAACTTTCGAGAATGCGGTCGCGGGTCGCAGAGTCTTGTATGTGATCGCTGATGATCTGTCGCGCCCGCTCGGTATCGCCATGTGTGAAGGCTTTCCATCCGGCCTCTTGATACAGCATCTCACGGGTCTTGTCAGAAGTTTTCGCAGCCGCTTCCATTAAAGCTTCGACCGACCCATGTTGCATCAACTCCCGGTATTCCATAAACATTCTCTCTCGCGGCTCTAGTGTGCGCGCGAACTCCGCGAGACGGCGACGCAAGGCAGGCACACGCTCCGGCAGGTGTTTCTCTATCTCCGGCATCAACTCAGGAATGAGAGAGAAGAGGGACGTGTCGGGCACGCTGCCCAAAGCAGCCGCTGTCACCATCTCTAAAAGATCGCTCAACTGACGCTCGTTAAGCCTGAACGGATTTTTTCCACCGCCGATGTATGAGCCTGGACCGATGATCGCGCCGCCGCCGTCTTCGGGGCGTAGTCCCATGCGTAAGAGCATGGCAGCCAACCATGCAGCCTCTTGATTCGTCGCAAGATTTTCGGAGTGTAGCTTGCTGATGATGTCGCTGGCGAAGCGCTCCGCCAACTCGCTGTCCTTGTCGTTGAGACGAGCGAGCAGATTGAGCAATTCAAAAGAGAGTCCTTTCGAGAGACCCTCTTCAGCCATTCGCAAAGCACGCTTCGGATCGTTGGCAGCTATCTGAACCGCCAGGCTCTCTTCAAGTCGCAGGTCTTCGTCAAATGGCGTTGAGCCATTGATGGCCGCGCGGGTGGGAGCGGTTTGCGAGCGTGACGCATGCAGCAACTCCAGAGCCATGTCGGCATCGCGCCGTGCGATGATTTGCAGAATTTCTTTACGCTGACGTGCCAGCTTCCAGTAGGCAGTGCGTTGCTCATCCGACATCTTTTCATCGAACCTGATGGCAATCGAATTGAGATTGTTGAGCGCATCCTTGAAGAGCGAGCGTGCGCGCTTTTCATCGCGCGTCCAGAGCAGGTCAGCCGCGCCCGTGAGAACGAGCGCACGGTTTTCGGGATTCTTCAGCGTGACGGCGCTGCCTATAACTTCGTCGAGCAACGAGAGCGTTTTTCGCTCAACCTCCTTTTTCAACTCAAGAGCTTTCTCTTGCTTCTCTTGCCGGTCGAGCGGAGATTGATCTTCAGGCGTCTGCGCCAGAGCGGGCGCGAGCAATAAAAGTATGAGAACGAAAGAAGAAAGGAGACGCTGCGAAATCATGCTGTCCTCCAAGCTATAAGATGTGAGCCGGAAGCGAACCTGATGGAATTAGAAGTTTACCATAAACGAAGGGGCAAGCCGGAAAGGTCGAAACAAAGGTTTCAATCAAGAGTTTGAACGTGGTCGCCGGGAGCAAGCACATTCCCCTGCTCGCTCCCGGCGATTACGTTCGACTCTTTCAAGGGAAGCGCGGCTGATGTTGTTCGGCAGAGTCATCTTAGAAGCGAAAGCTAACGCCTGCGCTGAACTGCAAATTATGTCTGGTGAAGGCGGGATTTGGTGTGGGCTGCCCGAACAGGTCAATGAAATCTTGCTTGCCGTAGCGAATGATCGTGTCGCCAAGATCAAAACGCATGATAGTCCGGTGCGATGGGTAGAACTCAAGGACGCCGCCAACGTCAGTCGCAAAATGGGTGAGCCTGCCAGAATTAGACGGGTTCAGCGGATCAGCATTTATCAAACGAACGTCTCGACCGAGGAACGCACGGCCAAAGCTGACAAAGCCTGGCCGGAACTTACCAAAGATGCCAAACTTCTCAAATCGTTTTCCAGCCTTCAGACCGAACAGACCCTCTGTTATTCGACCACCCTCTTGATTAGTGTTAGCTCCATTATGATCTCTCGGAAAGAAATTCAACTCCGCCTCAAGAGCGACGTTATCCGTTGCGTTGTACGTGAATCTTCCGCCAATTCCTGGCTCCGCCGTTCTGCCGCTCACTCTTTCAATACTAAGTAAGGAGAACTGAGCACCGACTTCAAACTTCGGCGGCTCGTTAGTTTGCGCCTGCGCTTGATTGATAATAATGAGAAAGAGAAGGGGAGCGGCGAATAAAAGGGTTCTGTGCTTCTTCATGAAAACTGACCTCCATTGCTTGTTGTTCAACTTGGACAGACCTCTAACGACACGCCTTTCAGTGCGGCGCGCGAGTCGAGTCATGAGTTGTCCGGGGTTAGATGTGTTTACTTTTTAGGGAGCAGATTCTCTATGCTGTCTGATGCTCCGATGATGAGACGAGCGGCGGAAGATTCGCGCTCATCCTCATCCTTTCGAGAATCCGGTGGCCTCTCAAAGCCGGTCGCTCCAACTGTCTTCGTGCGGCGCATGTTCCTTTCAACCTCGCTCAGCCTGGAAGATGGGCCACGTTTTTCCGGCTTCGCTGCGCCGTTAACTCCGAGAAGAAAAGGGTCCGGGATGTAGCCCGGATCGTAGAGCACGTATAGATTCCAGTTGCCGCCTGTGCCGACAACGGGCGTGTTTGAAACCCACTCGTAGTTAGCTCCATCCAGCTTGAACTTGATTCTGTTGTTCTCTATTGTGCCGATCTTCTGAAAGTCGTAGCCCGCATGCGGCATCAGCGAGAAGATGAAGCGCCCCCCGCGCTCTGGTAGATGAAACCAGATGATCGGGCCTGCGCATGCGCCTGACCGTTTGCCTCCGGCCACCAGTTCGCCATTGATGAGCAACTGGTAGTTAATCATTTTCATCGCCACATCTTCGAGTGTGAAATCGCGCGGGATTTCATTGGCTGGAGCCTCCCGTAGTCGTGCCTGATCGGATGAGACGGTAACGATGTCTGTGATCTTGTCGCCGGTTTGGGGATTGACGAGCACGTCCAGGGCGAAGGTGTCGCCGTCGTTGATAATCTGCGGAGCGGACGAGCGCGATAGCCCGGCCACGTTGTAATTTGGATGGATGCGCCTTGTGCTGAAAGATTTCCTGGCGAGCAGTTCCTGTTGATCTTCAGGACTGAGCGGGCGGACTGAGACCTTGAATTGTTTGGTAGAAAGTATTGGCTCAACTACGAGGACATAGCCGAAAAAGAGTGTGCCGCCGCTATCAACCAGGACACGGCGAATCGTGTTCGTCTCAAAATATGCTTCGGCTAAGTTTGTTTTCCAACCGCTGGCGTTGGGCGCATTGGCATCAGGAGTGGTTGAGAAGGAGATGTAATAGCTATCCTTCATGGAGACAACAATCTTCCCCCCTTTATCTTCCTGCGCCGAAGAGGTAGCAAAGGCAGAGAGGAATAGAATGATTGCCAGGCAAGTATGAATCGAGGTTCTAATTCTCATCTGAGCTTCTCCTCTTGATAATTCTGATCTTCATCTCCTCGGGCGGCTGAAAGTCCGTCAGATTAACGCGCGTGAAAAAACTGCGTCCTTTCTCGGAGTTGCTGGCTGTCAGGGCAGACTCATCGCGCGCTGTAGGAGGAGTAGGAGCTTGGCGACGCGCATTGCTGTTCTCTCGCACTCTCTTCTCTACATAGACCGTGCGCGTGACGACTTTCTCATGGACGACAGGCACTTCAACAATCCTGGGCGGCGCTATAGATAGAGATGCCGTTTGCGGCGCAGCCGGAACAATGTTTACTGTCGAGCCGCGAAGCGCAAGGAATGATGATGTCAGCAGCGCAAGGGCAATGACTGCGGCAACCGGGACGGGCAAGGGCAGCCTAGCCATTAACAGCCGCTTCCAGAAAGAGTCGCGTTTTGTCTTCGGAGGTAACGCGAAAGCCTCAAGACGCTGGCGGAGTGCCGCGTGATGTTGAGGCCAGTAGCTCTCATCGGGCATCGCTGCCTCGAATGATTGATCGAAGACAAGCAAGGTTTCCGTCATCGAGCGATATTCGCTCAGACAATCGGCGCAGTTTTCAATCTCAACCAGCAGCGGCCTCTCTTCATCGGCCCGAACTTCGTCGAAGACCAAATCAACCAGCCTGTTTTCCAATTTGCGGCAATCGTGCATGACTCTACTCCAAAGGTTAACTGTTTCGACCCGCGCCGCACTGAGCATACTCAAGCAGCGCGGGCGTAATGCCGAGTTGCTGACGCAACTTGGCGACAGCGCGAAAGAGCGACTTTTTAACTGTCCCGGTCGAACAGTCGAAAGCCTTAGAAATTTCTTCGTAGGTCATACCCTCGCGGTGCTTGAGCAGAAAGATCAATCTTTGCTGCGGCGTCAATTCCCCAAGCGCCTGCATGACACCTTCGACCAGAATTTTACGCTCGTAATCCTCTTCGACATTGCCCGCTCGCTCGTCGAGCATGAAACTCAGGTCGTCATTGGCTTCACCTTCCTCATCTCCAAACGAATTGCTGCTCCTTGTCTCTCGATAGCGAAGCGTCTCTCCGCGCCTGTGATTGAGGAAGGTGTTGACCATGATCTGCCGGAGCCAGGTGTAAAAACTCGCTTCACCTCTAAAGGTGGAAAGCGCGCGGAAAGCCTTCAGCCAGACCTCCTGCGCTAGGTCTTCCGCGTCGTGCGGGTCGCGCGTGTAATGAAGCGCGAGCGAGTAGACACGCCGCTCAAACACATGCGCTAGCCGCGAGAAAGCTTCGAGGTCGCCCGCCTGCGCGCTCTTGATTAATTGGTTTTCGTTGAGACTCAAACGGCGTTTACCCTTGCGCGAATTTCGGAAGGTCAATGCTATAGACACTGCCTTTGGAGATTTGGTTGGCAAATGACGGTAATCTTTTAGCCTCTGGTATGGCAAGGGGAGAATTAACCTCAGAGGACACAGAGGGTCGCAGAGGAAGGAAAGAGAGACAGTCAGTACCGCCTGCCGCAAGCGGGCGGGTCTGACAATGCAAAATCTTGACAAATAAGGGGGGGGCAATTATAAGATACACCTGTAACTCGGTTCCTCGCTGACGAGTGGTCTCGCCAGCCTCACTTAACAACCAACAAGGGCAGATGTCATGCAGCTTCCACCTATTGTGGCGCACTTCATGTCGAAAGCCTCTCAGCTTTCACAAGTTGTATTGTGTCCGCAACCAGGAGAGAAGTTACACCTTGCTGCCATTTGTGTTTTACATCATCCGCTACTTGGTTCTGACACCCCACAAAGGAGAAATCTCAAATGAAAAAAGCATGGCTAGCTTCCGTATTTTCTTTTTGCTTTGGCTTAGTCGCAGCTACTGCTGAATAAGCCTCCGTTAGTCAAGTAAATTCAAGAAGTCATCAGGAGCACGCGCCGTGAATCTAAATACTCGAACAGTTTCATCCTTGTTTCAAGGAGGAACAACCATCAAATGCCTTTTAGCCTGCTGCTTAATATTGATCGGCGGGAGTTTGTCTGTTGGACAGCAACCGGGACAAAACGACGCTCGACATGCGCGCCAGCGCGCGGAAGCTCTTCTCAGCAAGCTGCCCGATCAGATCAAGTTGATGGATGAACCCACGATGCGCGTGTTCCTCCGGCTTCGGATTGTGAAATTCTTGTGGGACAACAAGCTGGAGAACCTTTCTGATACGACCGAGGAGATGGCGGCAGAAGCATTAGCGGACATTCAGAAGTACGAGAAGGAGATACCTGAGCTATACGTAAGCTCGTTCCGCAGTGAGTTGCTGGCATTGCTCCAATTACATGCGCCAGCTTTGGCGGCTCGCTTGACTGAGCGTTACGGCCTCAACGAAACACATATTCAGGCTGATACTGCTCATCAACTTCTTTACACCAAAGATGGGATGAAACGAGCGGTCGAGATGATGCGGGAGATTATCCGAACCGGTCAATTACCTCCAAACATTGAGTTCTTCCTGTCCGACCTTGAAGACGCGCAACCCGCAGAAACGATTTCATTGTTAGCCGATTTGCTGACTATTGAAGAACGGCGACCGGGCACGATCTCTTGGGAAAACATTTTCCTTCTCAAGCACTTCTACATAAGTAAAAACGCTCCACCGGAATTGCAGGCGCGGTTTCTCACTCTCTTAATCAATAAGAGCAGCAGGTTATCTATCTTGCCTCAACAAGATCGAACGGTTGCATACCGGTTACTGGCAGCGACTTTGCCAAAGATACAAGAATTACTGCCTAATCTTTATTCGCTTGCGGCCTCCCAAATGTCATCTCTAGGCGCGAGCGCCCCTAAATTTACGCTTGAGCGCGAGGATGTGACAAAACGCATAGAACAAAGTAATGACGAACTCGCCCAAATGATAGCTGAAGCCGAGGCGACTAAAGATTCATCTCTCAAGGAAAGATTGCTGGTTGAGGCTTCACAACTCGCGCTAAAAAAAGGGCAGCTCAAGGTAGCCATTGATCTGGTCATGAAAGTCGAATCGGAAGATAGTCACCATTTATTGTGGCGCGACCAGTTTCTAGGCGATGTGATACAGCAGGCCATTAAGGAAGCGGATTTGATTGTCGCTGATTATGGAGTTTCCAAGATCAGGTCGCCCTTGAAACGCGCGTCTATCATGCAAATTTTCGCGGCGCACTTCTTTAAGTTAAATGATCTGGTGAGCGCCAGAGAGCGGTTGAGCAATGCTGTTAAGCTGATCGAATCCGCAGAAAACAACGCTGACAAAGCGGTGGCTTTCCTGAAAACCATTCCATTGTTTATCAAAGTGGATAACCAGAGAGCGCTCGAAGTGGCACAGGCGGCGGTTAAGGTCATCAATAATATTCCTGGCCCAAACCCGGAGGACAAACCCGGCAGCGCTGCTCGCAGCGATTATATTAGCAAGACCATGATGCCGATAGCCTGGCATCTCATTCCTGCATTTCGCTCCTTAGCTGAGACAGATAGTCTTGGAACCTTCAGTCTCGCAGACAGCATCATGCGCCGCGAGATAAAGGCGTCAGCCAATTTTGGAGCTTCAATAGGAATCCGCGCAGCGGATGAGGGCACAAGCTTGGGTCAATCGAATTAGGACGAGGAAGGTAGCATGGCATTTACTGCATGGAAGAAATCGCCAACGATAGTCGTTTGGGTGCTGCTGCTCGCTCTCGCCATAGCCAATGCGCTGCTAATCAGACAGAATCTGCAAATGCGCACGGCTCTCAGTAAATATGAGCCGCCTGTGCTGCAATCAGGTGAGCAAGTCCAGTCGTTCTCCGCTCCCAGCTTGTCCGGTGAAAACATTCAGGTGAATTACACAGGCAACGGGCCAAAACGGGTTTTAATGTTCTTCACTCCTGATTGCCCCTACTGCCGTGAGCAGTTCGCTTACTGGAGAGAGGTATTAACTCATGCCGACATGAATCGCTTTGAGATATTAGGAGTTGTAACTGAGTCAGAAGATAAAGCCAAGCTCAATGAATATCTGCGCTCGGTCGGCTGTTCGCCCGATTCACAGAAGCCCTTGCTAACAGTTCTTATCCCGAACAACCTGCGCCGCAGTTATAAACTCTCCTCGACCCCCATCACTCTGGTTGTAGCAAATGACGGAAGCGTTGAAAACGTCTGGTATGGGAGATGGGATTCCGAGAGCCTCGCGGCTGCCGCTTCAATTTTTGGCATGGATTTTTCGCGGGCTAAATCAAATTCACAATCTGATTAAGATACCACAAGTGGCGTCTTTCTGCGCGCACCCGCCTTCTTTGCGGCAGGGTCTATTCATTTTGCATTTATAATTGACCGCACCCGCCCGCTTGCGGCAGGCGGTACTGACCGAGGATGCTTCAATCCCTGTCCTTCCTCTGCGTCCTCTGTGTTCTCTGCGGTTAATTCTCCCCCGCTAACATCTCCAACGCTCTTTTAGTCTTGAAACATACACTGTTTTCCGTCTATTCTCGGCACAGTCTTATTATTCCAACTATTTTGATGGGCAAAGAAAGCATGGCAGTGAAGCGCAACCTGCTGGCAGTGATTCTTGGCGGAGGCGCAGGCTCACGCCTCTTCCCACTGACGGAGCAGCGGTCAAAGCCAGCCGTGCCGCTCGGCGGCAAATACCGGCTGGTTGATATTCCAATCTCAAACTGCATCAACTCGGACGTGACAAAAATCTTCGTCCTGACGCAGTACAACTCTGCTTCCTTGAACCGCCACGTCGCGCGCACCTATCGCTTCTCGCAGTTCTCCGATGGCTTTGTCGAAATACTTGCAGCCGAGCAGACGCCTGAAAGCCCGCAGTGGTTTCAAGGAACGGCGGACGCCGTTCGACAGGTCTTGCCGCATATACGCGGTTGGGGCATAGACACATTGCTGATTCTGTCTGGCGATCATCTATACAGCATGGACTATCGCAAGTTTCTCGCGCGCCACGACGAGACGGATGCTGACGTGACCGTCTCTGTGATTCCATGCACCCCCGGCGCAGCCGAAGAGTTCGGTCTGCTCAAGACGGACAGCAGCGGGCGCATCATAGAGTTTAAGGAGAAGCCGAAGGGCGAGGCGCTCGAAGAGATGAGAGTGGATACGAGCGCCTTCGGCCTCAGCGCGGAAGAAGTGAGCGCGCGACCCTTCCTGGCTTCGATGGGAATTTACGTTTTCAAGTATGACCTGCTTGAAGAACTACTCGCGCAAGACAAGACCGCTTTCGACTTCGGGCGCAACATCATTCCAGCAGCCATCAACAACCGCAACGTTCAAGCGTTCCTCTTCGACGGCTACTGGGAAGACATCGGAACGATCAGCGCCTTCTACGAAGCCAACATTGATCTCACGTCGCCCATGCCGAAGTTCAATCTCTTCGACAGCGATGCTCCCGTTTACACACGTTCGCGTTATCTTCCACCGTCGAAAGTTCAAAACTGCGAGATACGTAATTCCATCATCAGCGATGGCTGCATCATCAACAGCGCGAGCGTCACTCGCTCAATCGTCGGCCTGCGCAGCCGCATCGAAGCTGGCGCGAGCATCGAAGCCTCGATTCTGATGGGGTCTGACTACTACCAGTCAATCGAAGATATGCGCTCGGAGATCATTGCTGGAATGCCGCGCATAGGCATCGGCGAGAACTCAGTCATTCGACGCGCCATCATAGATAAAAACACGCGCATCGGCTCAGGCGTTCGTCTCGTCAATGAAAGCGGGATTGTGAACGCTGACGGCGACGGCGGCAACTACTACATACGCGACCGCATCATCATCGTCCCTAAGAACGCTGTGATTCCTGATGGGACTGTGGTTTAAGCTGGAAGCGGATTACTCTACCGGCGTTCCCAGGCTGGGCCGTCCTTGTACTCGATGCGGTAAATAACAATCTGCTCGGAGTATTGCCCAGGCGAGGAATTGCTTGCTTTCTTAGCATCAACGACGCTGGCAGGAGGGAACTTGGTGCGCCCGACTAGATTCGCGCTTTTGCCGGGACGGATATTTACTTCGCTCGTGAAACGATGCTGACCGACCTGGACCTCCGTCTTCGGATCAAAGAGCACATACTCCCAGATTAGTTTACGGATGGTTTTTTCTCCAGAGTTGCTGACCGTAGCTTCGTAGATATATTCAACAAAGGGGGGAGTGGACATTTCCCTGCGTGGGGCGCTGTTGGGAAGGGGAAGAGGTTCCTGACTGTCCTTTGACCTTTGCACGTTCCGTCGCGTCGTCTCTTTACGGGCGCGCTCTAACTCTGCATCATCCTCGTTGACGGTAAGCGGGTCTTCTTCGAGCGCTGGATTACGCACCTGCCGTCGCCAGCTATTCTTCACCAACACAATGCCGGGCGCGTCGGACAATTTAGATGGTTCTTGAGCCGCAGCGCCGCTCACCAGCAGCAACACCAGCAGCGCTAGATTTAGAGCCTTCATAACTCCACACCTTTCCCGCTATTTTATCGCGTTCCTGCAAGCTGGCGTTTTCGCAACTCAGGTTTTGGCTGTTGCGTGTTGCTTTGCGCTGTCGCAGCGCCCTGTGAAGAGCCTGTGATATAGCTATCACGAGCGCGCACAACAAGGTCTGGACGCATGACGCGAACTTTGATCTGCTTGCGTTGTCCTGCCTGCGCCTGCGCTTTCGGGTAGTAGCCGAGACTATACTGCCGACGCAATTCTTCCGCGATTTGCGCGAACGAATGCGAGAGGTCGCTCGTGGTGTCGGCACGGAAGACGTGCGCTCCGGTCTTGTAGGCCAGGTCGTTAAGATAAGCATCTGCGCGCATGTATTCGTCGCGGCCTGTACCGCCGGGGCCGCCGCCACCACCACGCCCGCCTCTGCCATAGCCGCCACCGCCGCCTCCACCCATGATGCCGCCGAGAATGTCTATCAGGATTCCAGTGCTGCTGCGGGACGTGCGTCTGGATGAAGGCCAGGAGATTCCACCACCCGTTCCACCGCCAACGTCATTGTATGTATCGTACTGTACGGGGAAGATGAGCGCGTCTAATTCTTCGGCATCACGAACGTTGCTCTGGTAGGTTGCGTGCTTGCTCGCGGTGTCAACGCCGTCAGTGAAAAGGACAACAGCTTTGCGCCCGCTCACATTGTTAAGACGCTGATTGATGACAAAATCAACAGCATCGTAGAGCTTCGTGTTTCCGCCCGTGTGCGTGCGGCGAATCGCATCGCGCAGAGCGTAGCGATCATTCGTAGCCTCGGCCAGCACCCTCACCTCTTCATCAAAAGAGACGACAATCACGTGATCGTCAGGCCGCAATTGATTGATGAAAGCGATGGCAGCATCCTGAATTTCTTCAAGGCGAAACTGCGTCGAGGCGCTCGTGTCAATCACGAGCGCGACGGTGAAAGGCTTTTCGACGGAAGCAAAGTAAGCGACTTGCTGCTCAACGCCATCTTCAAAGATGCGGAAGTCTTCTTGTCGCAGGTCAGGGATGAACCTGCCGTTGCGATCCATGACGCTGACCGGAATCGAAACCAGCGTTGTGTTGACGCGCACGACATCGCCCTCCCCGACCTCTTCGTTGTCACTGCCTGCGGGCGCGGAAGTTTGGGGCGACTGCGACGTTGGCATCCGGTTGCTTGACGAGGTAGTCGTGCCGGTCTGCAAAACAGGGCGCTTTTGAGTTGTGGGCGAGGGCTGCGAAGCGGGCGGCAGACTCTCAGGTTGTGTGCCGACACGCTCCCCGACGCGGCGCGGGCGTGTCTGCGCCTGTAAAAGCAGCATGGTTGAAAGCAGAAGGGAGAGGAGCAAGGAAACGCTGGCGATCTTTCTCATGTATTGAAGCTCCTTGGGGTATTGCCTGGGTTGGCCGCGCACAACGACGTAATCTATGATGCGCGCAAGCGCAAAAAGATGCACGAACACGAGGCTTCAACTAAAGAGGGAGAGTTGAACGTGACGACTAAGGATAACCCAAAAGGTCGTGAATCGTAAATCGTGAATCGTGAATAGAAGAAAGCCGCTCGACGATTCACGATTTACGATTCATGATTACGAGCAGACGATTCACGACAGAGCGTTGAATATGAAAGGGAACGTTCCCCAGGTTTGCCCGCGATGCTGCGGGCGAAAGCCGAAGAGGATAACGCGGCCACGTCCCAATGAGACTTCAGCGAGGGCGACTTTTCCTTTGAGTCGCTCTTCACCCAGCAGCCAGCCGGAGCGTAGAAGATTGTCGGAAGCGTAGCGTGCGATGACATGAACACGCTGCGGGTCAGTTACCTCAAAGGCGGAGCTGTTGATGAAGTAGGCGTTCATATCTTTGGGCAGCCCGCGCGCAATCGTTTGTGTGGGGTCCACGTCCAGTCCGAGAATTGAGCCGGGACAGTAGAAGACGGACGACTTCAAGCCTTCCAGAACGTTGCGCAGCGGAAGATTGAAACGCTTGATCGCAAGCTCCGTCGAATTGTCGAAGCAGATGAGCGTGCCACCTTCCTCTACGAAGCGGCGCAGGTTTTCGACGCCCGTTTCCGTGATGCCGCCCGTGAATTCCGGCGGGTAGCTGCCGGGCTTGTTGCCTTCGATAATCTCTTTGGCGCGCTCGGACGGCAGGATAATCACGTCGTACCTGGCATGCAGATTTCCGCGCCGCACGTCCGCATCACGCAAGCTATCGTAAGGAATGTTGAAGGTGTCGAAGACGTAGCGCGTCCAGCCCTCGTCCATGCTCTCAACCCAGCCTTGATAAACTGCCAGGCGAACGGAATGCTTGAGCGGATTGGCGACCGGAGACGCTGTGCCGCGCTGCTCTGCCAGACCCAGAGCATGTCGCACTTCCCGCTCGTCACGAATGAGCGTCAGTCGTCTTTCGGCAGCAGGCTCTTTAATCTGTGTGACAGCTAAAGTCTCAAGTCCCATCTGCATCGGCAGCGTCCAGCCAGCGACATCGTAAGGGTGCTCGGCTTCGCCTGTGGCTGTGAAGCGGTCAGGGTAAGCTTGAGGCTCTAAGAGCGCAGCCACGTTTGCTCTCTCAGGTTGCGCCAGGAAAACGATGTAGCTGCCCGCAGGAATTTCCTGCAACGTCTGTGAAGCAACGATTGCTGTGCCTGAAACTCCGGCGGGCGAAACCTTTCCAAAAGTCATGGAGTAGAGACGACGAAGTATTTGCGGGCCGAAGCTGGCGTGCAGCTCTCGATCAAGTCGAAACACTTCGACGCCCTGCTCGACGAGCGCGCCGATCATCTTGGCGACCGATTCATCGTTGCCCTGTCCCGCCGGAATCAGATACGCAAGAGGCTCTCCGGTAGCAGGCTCTGGGTCAACGCTTCTCCGGCCAAGCTCATAAAAGTTTCGCAAGTAATCGGCGCGATATTTTGAAGCCAGAGAAAGCACGGAGCGCGATGCTGACATCTCCATGTTCATGATGTCGCGCGCTCGCCAGACGCCACCCGGCCAGGGTTCGGGAAAGTTTGTCGCTGGTGTCAACGCTGAAACCATCCCGCGAGTATTGGATTTCTGTAGCTGCTCGCGCGTGACGGTGACGGGAGTCATCAGCTTGGCGCTCGCGGCTTCTGAGAGAATACCGATTGAGTTGTGATAATAGGGCGCGGTGCGGAAGCCGCCATGCCACCAGGTATCATAGACGGCGTTGGTGATGACGCCTTTGAAACCTGCGGCTTGAAGGTCTGCCGCAATCTTGTGTCCCAGGAGTCCGACTTGCCTGAGCAGGAGCGGCGCAATATTCGGGTTCGGCGGATCGTAGAAAGGCGGGATGAAGAGACGCGAGCCTGTCTCGCCCTGTTGATGTATGTCGTAAACGATCTGCGGAAACCATTCTTTCCAGAAGAGCCGCGTCACAAGCTTCGTCTCTTGCAGGTTCATCATAAACCAGTCGCGATTGTCGTCATGTCCTGCGTAAGCGTGATAAAGCTCCGGCGGGTCTGTCCCTTCATAGGGCGTGCCGAGCGTCTTGCGATACCACCGGGCAACGATGTCTATCCCGTCCGGGTTGGGAGATGGAATCAGTATCAAGATGGTGTTCTGTAGAATCTCGCGCGTGTCTGCGTCTTGCGCTGATGCTAACTCGTAGGCGAGTTGCATCGCCATCTGCGAGGCTACGATCTCGGTTGAGTGAATCGAGCAGGAGATAGCGACAATCGTTTTGCCTTCATGAATCAACCGGTCACGCTCGGCATCGTCCAGGATGGTGCGCGGGTCTGCCAGCCGCCGCTGAATCTCTTTGAACTTTGCCAGATTGCGTATATTCTCAGGCGCGCTGATGAAGACCGCGATGAAAGGGCGCTGCAAGGTTGTCAGTCCCAGAGTCTGAACCTGCACACGGTCGCTCGCTTTGTCGAGTTGGGCAAAGTAGCCGGAAATCTGTTTCCAGTCGGCAATCTTGCGATCATCGCCGGGCGTAAACCCGAGCACCGAGAGCGGGCTTGGAATCGAAGCGCGCTGCGGTTCGGATTCGCCAACCTCAAAAGCGCGAGCGGGCAAAGGCTGGAAGATGAGGACAGCCAGGAAAACTATCCACAAAGGCGCAAAGAGACTGAGAGTCTTCAGCTTTTCACCTTCATGTCTCAATGTCTTGATGGCTACAAAAGGCGCAGACGAATGACGAGTCATTCAGAACATCCTTCAAGTGATTTGATTGACGAGAGAGACGCGATCAACGAATCGCGCGCCGTTGAGTCTAGCACACGACCGCGCGGTCGTCTCATCAGAAGGCTTTTCAATTGGTGGTCGCTCACAGTTGCGGGCGCGCTGTTGCTAATCGTCGGGCCGCCCGCGATTCTCGTGTCGTGGGCTGCGCGGCGTCGTGAATGGTTGTATCCGGCGGCGCTCTGGGGCGCGCGCAACTGGCTGCGACTGAGCGGCATGAAGATTCGGGTGAGAGGAATGGAAAACCTCGACCCGGCGCGAACCTACGTCTTCATCGCCAACCACCGTTCGTACCTGGACACGGCGACAATCTTCGGTCATATCGGGCGGCGCATCGGCTTACTCGCCAAGAAGGAGCTACTGCGCGTGCCGGTTTTAGGATACGGCATGAGCTACGTCAACATCATGGCGATTGATCGCAGCAATCGTGAAAGCGCGATTGAGACCGTGCAGGCAGCGACCGAACGTCTGCGCTCCGGCGTCTCATTTGCCATCTTCGCCGAAGGCACACGCGCAGGGCGCGGCGAATTTCTGCCGTTCAAAAAAGGCGGATTCTACATGGCGATGGAGGCGGGCGTAGCGGTCGTGCCTGTGGCGATTAAGAATACTGATGTGCTGATGGGCAAGGGAACTGGCGAGGCATGGCCCGGAACTATCGAGATGATTGTCCTGCCGCCTGTTGAGACTAAGGGGTTGTCAACGGACGAAGATGTCAAACGCCTGATAGAGAAAGTTCACGCGAGCATTGCTCAGGAATTGGGTGTTGAGGAATCCGCTTGAGATAGAAAATGGGAGGCCGAGTTTTCAGCCTCCCATTCTCATCGTCAAAACTTGTAAACGAGTACGCCGTAAACTTTGATTAGTTGACCGTGCAAGCGCGTCGGCGTGAAGCGCGCCTTTTTCGCAGCCTCGACAGCAGCCTCTCGTAACTCCTTCGGGCCTTCTACGGCTTCAGCCGCGACGACATTACCTTCCTGGTCAATCGTCACCTCGACCTTCACTGTCCCCTTGATACGATTTTGCTTGGCATCCACCGGGTACTTTGGAGCAGGCAGCTCAATCGCCTTATCGTTCAGGACGCCGCCGGTCAGGGGCATCTGCGCCGGAGGATTCACGGCTGGCTGGGTTGGCTGCGGTGTAGGCGTGGGCGTGGAGCCAGGGGTCGGCTTCGGCGTTGCTGAAGGCTCTGCCTCATCGCCATCAACCTCTGTGATTCGGATGTCAACGTGGCCTTTCTGGAAGTCAGAGTATTTGACCCTGAGACGAATGTGAAGCACCTCGCCGCTGCCGAAGACCAACTCTTCATCAGCATAGCTGTAAGTTGGGAACCAGTAGCGACCATCAATCTGCTCGCGGTAAGTCTCGACGGTAGGAAACTTGTTAATCTTTGTTTCGGGAACGCCCTTGCCGCGTGATTTGACGATCTGAAGGTCGCGGTCGTCCACCCAGATGCGTCCCACAAAAAGACGCTGTTTCGTCTTCGGATCGGGTATCACTTTCGGGGCGACATCGAAAATATATAGATCAAGTTCGTCTATGTGTTCCTTGCCGGCGTAAGTAAAGTTGTACTGATCTATATTCGCGGCTTCGAGGGCGAAGGGATTAACGCCGCCGAGGTCGTCAACATCTTCCGGGGTGACTCCGGCATAGGTCGGCATCGGGAAAAAGGTGATCTTCTCGTAGCGAGTGCCTTTTTCATCGAAAGTGAAATTCGAGACACGATGATACTCACCGGCGATTTGACCGCCCATGCCAAGCACTTGTATCACCGCATCGCGCTTGAAGGCATACTCATATAGAGCGCGTCGAAACTCGGCCTCCTTAGCGGAGAAAGCTTTGATTATCCTCTGAATCTCGGCGGGATTGAGGGTGCCGGAGACAGCCGTAGCATTCTGCGCGAAAGTCGTTTGAGAAAGCGATGCCAGAAGGAGCGTCGCCAGGACGAGCGTGTTTAGGAAGAATCGTTTCATAAGAGTTCGTTTTTCGTTCTGATGAATCATAATCTTAAAGGGGATTTCAGCGAAATATGCCAGTTACGCGGTCGCGCTTCAAGTCGTTCAGATGCCTTTATTGAGCTGTGTGTTGCCAGATACTTAGCACGCTTTCAGCTACCCGCCAAAATGATTCTTTCCCGGCCTTTCAGAACCTTTCAACTCACTTAGATGGGTTATGATATACTCTTTAACAGCCCGAATGTACCATCCGGCCCCAAGTCAGTTAATTTAATTTCCGGCCTCGTAATCCGATGACCCAGACTTCGGTTAATCAAGTAGCTGTCGTTGACCCTTTTGTCCACGCTCAAGCGTGCGTCGAGCGGGGCGACCTCGCTCAGGCTGAAAAACTCCTGCTCACAATTATCAACGAGAGAGACGCAGAAATTTCAAGCGGGCGCATCGTGCAGGCACGCACCACGCTGGTTGAAGTTTATGAAGGCGTGGGTCGCTACGACGAGGCAGCCGAAGCCCTTGCGCCTTACGACCCGCTCGCGCTAGATGCTTTCTCGCCGCACCTGCGCGGCCTGCTTCTGCTCGCCTTCGGGTCGCGCGCCTACTGGCAGAACGATTTTCCACGCTCGGTGACATTGCTCAACCGCGCCCGCGAAATATTAGAACCCGTCGGCGACGCCGCCAATCTTGCGCGCGCCTATCATTGCCTGGGCCGCTCTTACTGGGCGCTCGACGAGCAACAGCTTGCGCGTGAGCATTACGAGATTGCGATTGAATGGGGACGACGCGCGCACCGTGACCGCGCCCTTGCCATCACATACATGAACCTCGGTCTGGTCGCACGGCACGAGGGCGATCTGGACGAGGCTGGCATGTGTTATCGCCGTGCCCTGCGCCTGCTTCGTCAAACAAACGACGAAGTTAGCCGCGCGCGTTTACAGAACAACCTCGGCGTGATGTTGCTTTACCAGGGCAACTTCATTGAAGCGGCCAATTCGTCGCGCCGTGCGCTTGAACACCTGGCCGGACACCACGACAGCCTGCTGATCGGCATGGTCAACAACAACCTGGCCGTGACCTGCATCTACACGGGCGAGTGGGCGCAGGCCGAAAGCTACGTTCAACAGGCCCTGGGCATCGCGCGTGCGCGGGGCGACCGCTTGAGCGAGGGAACATACACTGAGACGCTCGGTGCGCTGCGCGCCGTTCAGGGACGTGTGCAGGAAGCCAACGAGCACTTGCGTTTCGCTCTTGAGCGTGCGAAAGAGATGACGAGCAAGAAAGATGAGATGCTGGCCTCGCTCTCTCTTTCCAGGCTCTGGCTCTCTGCTCGAAACACTCATCTCTCCTTAACCTACGCGCGCAACGCACGTGATCTGGCGCGCGAGGTCGGCGACGAAAGAATCGCCAGTGAGTCGGCTCTTTTGATGGCGGAAGGATACAGGCGCGGCGACAAGTGGATGCCTGCGGAAGATTGGGCGGCGATGGCGCAGTTGGAGCTGGAGCGGCTGCCATACCCGTATCTGGATGCGATTCTGCAACGCAATATAGCCAACTTCGTTTCACGCCGACGCGATCCTGCGCGTGGCGAACGTCTCTTCCGGCAAACTGAAGAAGCCTTTCGCTCGATGAATGCAGCTTATCAAGTTGCCGTCACGATTTTCGAGCATGGCGAAAGCCTGGTGCGGCGCGGTGAATACCCCATGGCATTCGAGAGGTTTACAGAAGCCGCCGAACAGTTTCACAAATTGGGCGCGCAGTTAGACGCCGAGCGTGCCGAGTCGGAAGCCAATCATGCGTCGGAACGGATGGCTGCGTGGCAGATTGCGCCGACGCCTTCCATCAACCTGATCCCGCCCGATGTCGCCCCGCTCATCATGCAAGTCCTGAATGCGGCGAGCGGGCGTGAACGTCTCTTGCGCGAACTGATGTTTGCGGCCAAGAACGCTCTCGCTGCCGATGGCGCGATTGTCTTCGCGGCTGACGACGATGGGCAGCTTTACGCGCAGGCCAGCATTGATCTGGATGAAGCGGGGCGTGAGCGCGCCGCTGAAACCGTCGCGCAGCATCTAGCAAGCAAAGGTAAAGAATCAACTGAAGGCGCAGCCGAGAGTTCAAAGCTGGGCGGGTCTGCAACTTCATCCGGTGCGGTTGATGAGCATTGTCGCACGCTTGCGCCGCGTCGCAACGGCGGGGCTTTCATTCTTTATCTGCGCGCACCTTCGCCGCTCTCTGAAAAACGCACCGAAATACTGGACGCTCTTGTGGGCTGCGCGCGGCTCGCTCTTCAGGCAATAGACCTCAGAACAGACATGAGGCGCGCCCGTCCATTCAACGCTCTCGCCATGCCAAGCGCGAAGGGTCTTTTCCCGAATCTCATCGCCACCAGCTTTGCCATGCGAGATGTGCTGGCACGCATGGAGCGGCTGAAGGATTCCGACGCGATGGTGCTTATCTTAGGTGAGTCCGGCACGGGTAAAGAGGTCATCGCCCGCGCACTGCATGAAGAAAGCCTACGGCACGATAAGATTTTCCTTCCGTTTAATTGCTCCGCTGCGCCGCGCGAGTTGGTTGAAAGTCAGCTCTTCGGCCATAAGCGCGGGACCTTCACCGGAGCGATCAACGATCAGCGCGGCATCATCCGTGCGGCTGAGGGCGGCACTCTCTTTCTGGACGAGATTGGCGACCTTGCGCCGGAAGTCCAGCCCAAGCTTCTACGCTTCCTACAGGGCGGCGAGATTATGCCGCTCGGCGAAGCACCGCGCAAAGTCAACGTGCGGGTCATCGCTGCTACCAATCGCGACCTCGAACAGGACGTGCGCGAGGGGCGATTCCGCGAAGACCTCTTTTACCGGCTCAACACGTTTGTCATCAAGCTGCCGCTCCTGCGCGAGCGACCCGAAGACATTCCGCTTATTGCTTCCTACTATTTTGAGGAGATGTGCCGTCGTCATCACCGTCAACTCGCTGGCATCACGCCCGAAGCGATGGATTTCCTGACGAGATATAGTTGGCCGGGCAACGTTCGCCAACTCCGCAGCGAGATCGAGCGCATCGTAGTCTTTGCGGAAGACGGGCAAGCGGTCGGGGCCGAATCGCTCTCCGCAGACATTTTGCGCGCAGCTTCCACCACATCGCCCGTGCGCTTCCAGCTCGATTTCAGCAGGCCAATCAACTTCAAAGAGTTGATGCTTGACATAGAGCGTCAACTGCTCTCCGAAGCTATGGCGCGGCATGGCGGCAACGTCACGCGGACAGCCGAGCTACTTAACCTGCGAAGACAGACGCTCGACTACAAGCTGCGGAAGTATAGTCTCGGAAACTCCGGCCTCAATCTGACGGGCGAAGAAGATTGATCGCCCCAGGATGCAAAAAATTTTGCGCCTTACGAAAAAACTTTGCAGCCCGCTTAAACTAACCAATAGCACGAGATAGTTTCCAACCGTACCAGTCATCCGACTGAGCCAGCCGCAAAAACTTCAGCAGTTTGACGAGAGCATGCCTCCTGTCTAATCGTGCATGAAAGCCCCTTTTATTAAAGTAAATCAACGTTAACTGTCCTCTTGCGCTACTGGCACGGGTCTTGTTAAAGGAAGAGACGACGACACGCACGCGGGAGGCAGCTCGCAGCCGTTGTCGCTCTACCTGATTTACGAAGCCCGGCTAAATTTTTATATAAAAGAGATAATTGAGAGGGGAACTAGAGGATGCGTTGTTTGAGGAAACTGATTGGGATTGTGCTGTTGGCCGCTGTTGCGAGCGTGGGGGTTCCGGCTGTTATGGCAGACGGGCCGCAGGAAAGCCCCGGCATCACCAGCACGCAGAAGAGTCTGAGCATTGTCGGCCCGCAGGAGAGTCCGGGCGTCGTCGGCCCGCAGGAATCGCCAGGTATCACGACTGAAATTATTATTTATCTTGCTTCCGCTTTGATTCCATAATGAAAGAGAGCATCACAAAACTTGCTGATTGGAGAACCGATGCATCGAGGTTGAAGTCCTCATATCGGCGATTGGTGACAGCGCGTCTACCCGTGAACCTCTACAGCGCAAGGGCGCAAGTGCAACGTCGAGCGGCTACGTTGCTGCATGGGATGGACGATGGGTCAGGTCTGTGGGAGGAACTTGACTGTGTACACCTTGCCGATGACGAGCGCGGCGACCGAACGTCGCTCCATCTGGGCGGAGCTACGGGCGGCGTCGCGCTCACTAATCCAATACACAAAGGAGTCTTTGCAGCGGCTGGCTCAGGCACGCTCTTTCTGACCAACATAGAGAAACTCAGCCACTCGGCTCAACGTCTTCTCTGTCGCATTATCGAAACCGGACGCTACACGCCTGTTGGGGATCCGTTTCCGCGTCCTATCCGTTGCCGGATTGTCATCGGAACTCACCTACCGCTGGCAGAGCTTGCGCGAAGGTTAGTTGTCGGATGGACGCTTGCGGGACTGCTCGGCCAAATCTCGCTTCGCGCGGAGGATGTCTTAAACGTCCTCGAAGAAAAAGGGATTTACAAAATTCACCCTGGCAATCTGGCGGCGGCAAGCTAAACGATTTGCCTGCCGCCAAAAATACCGGTGATAGCTGCTGTCTATGGGGGGGAGCAGCCATCACCGGTATTTCGTGATTATTTCTCTTAACCGCTACTCAACGAATTCTACTTCAACTCGATTCTGAATAATTCCACGCTCGAAGCCTTCAGTCAGCAACCGGCGCACGGCTTCGCGTCCGCGCTTCGTATAGTCGAGCGTCAATTCGTTGACCCACATAGCGACGAAGCGATCAGCCGTCTCCGTATCCATATCGCGCGCAAACTGCATCGCATACTGAAGCGCGTCCTCTCTATGCTCCAATGAATAGCTGATGCTCTCGCGCAAGAGGCGAGAGACCTTGCGTATCAAGTCTGGCCCAAGATCGCGCCGGATGGCGTTGCCGCCCATAGGCAGTGGAAGCCCCGTTCGCTCGTGCCACCATTCACCCAGATCAATGACCTTGCGCAAGCCCATCTTCTCGTAGAAAAGTTGGCCTTCGTGAATCAGCAACCCGGCGTCGCAGCGTCCCTCAGAAACGGCTTCGATGATTTGATCGAAGGGCACGATCTCGTAAGCGAACTCGGAATTGAAAATCCGCAGAGCGAGAAAAGCGCTGGTCAGCATTCCGGGCACAGCAACTTTCAGATTCGACATGTCATCTGCCGAGACCATTTCGCGCGAGACGACAATCGGGCCGTAGTTGTCGCCGATGCTGGCTCCGTGCGGCAAGAGCGCGTATTTGTCTGCGATGTAGGCGTAGGCATGAAAGCTGATGGCCGTGACATCGTAAACTCCGCGCATCGCCATCTCGTTGAGGCTCTGAATATCTTTGAGCACATGTGTGAATTGAATATCGCCAGTGTCGAGCTTGTTCGTGGCGAGCGCGTAGAACATAAACGCATCGTCGGAGTCCGGCGAATGCGCGACGGTGATAGTGGTTTTTTCAGTCATCATACTTTCAACTATGGTTTACACCTGCCAGCTTTCACGCAAGTCTCTCCCTTTGCTCAGGCCAGCTTGTATATGTTTGATTATTATTAGAGAGCTGCTCCGGGCTAGCTTTAGATTTTGAGATAGGCCACTCCAGAACGGAGAGAATCATGCGGGCGGCAGTCCATTTCAAGTGTTCTCTGGCGCACTGGAGAGTTTCGACAGGGCGGCTCAGGAAAGGGTCGCCATGCACTAGCCTGTGCCTTATCTCAAGAAGCGGCCAGTCTTTGCGCGGCCCCAGCAAAGGCCATAGGTCGGCCAGGTAAAGGTCATATCGCTCACAGAATTTTTTGAAAACGGTTGAGAAGGGTAGGCGATTCAATTCGCGTATTTTCTCGTAAACCAAAGCTCGCCTTTCAGCGTCGTCTGCGAATAGCGGGTGCTGCTTCAGCCACTTTTTTAGGTCGCGCTCCAGTTGCTCGAAATCCTGACGGGGCAGAATATGGTACTCATCCTGACGGCGCAAAAATGTGAGCGTTGACTCAAGCGCAGAGAACAGACTGAGGAAAGAGCTTTCGATAGTTTCGCCGCTGGTCGGAATCATGAAACCTAGAGCGCGGCGCAGAACATCCTTTTGCTCAAGCACAGAGAATGTTTGACAGGTAGCTGACAAAAATTCGCCCAGATTAACGGCCTCTATGAATCCGCCGTCTATCTCATCCATCGCAAGCTCATTGAGAAGGATGTCAGGAGAGCGCTCAACAACGCTGTCGTCTTCATTCAGCCGTCGTTGCATGGCGAAAGAGATAATCAACAAACGGTCGCCCGGCTCAAGCTCTGGCGTTTCTTTACTCGCTTCTTCCAACTTGTTTCTCTCGCCACTGCTCAGGATCGTCTCTGGATAAATGCTGCGCGACACGATTACGCAACGGTCGTTTCGCGCACGACAGGCTTGTAGAGAGTGTCGCGCTCAACAGCCTCGAATCCGGCTTCTTCAATCAGCGTAATAATCTCTTGCTTCGCCATCTTGACTTCGTTGCCCGATTCGACCGAGTAGCTTTCGGAAAGCTCACCGCCTTCGGTGATCGTGCCGTCAATATCGTCTGCGCCGTAGTGGAGCGCAACTTGAGCCAGACGCTTGCCGAGCATCACCCAGTAAGCTTTGATGTGCGCGAAGTTGTCCAGCATGAGGCGCGAGATGGCTATAGTTTTCAGGGAATCAACGCCCGACGGCCCAGGCAAGTGCGCGAGTTGTGTGTCAGGAGGATAGAACGCGAGCGGGATGAAGCACTGAAAACCGCCAGACTTGTCTTGCTGTTCGCGCAGGCGCACCATGTGGTCAATGCGATCTTCCATAGATTCAATATGGCCGTAGAGCATCGTCGCGTTAGTCTTCAAGCCTGCGGCGTGAACAAGGCCGGAGAGTGAAAGCCAACGCTCGGCATCGCACTTGTGCGCGCAGATCATCGAGCGCGTCGGCTCGCGAAAAATTTCAGCGCCGCCGCCCGGACATGAATCCATCCCGGCCTCTTTCAACTGCTCGATCACATCTTCGTCCGACATCTTGTAAAAATGCGCGAAGTGGTCTAGCTCGACCATCGTGAACGCCTTCAAGTGAAGCTGCGGGTATTCGCGCTTAAGGGAAGAGAGCAAATCCGTGTAGTAGCTAAACGGCAGCTTGGTGTTAAGGCCGCCGACGATGTGCAGTTCGGTTGCACCCTCTTCGACAGCTTTGCCAGCGATTTTTAGCGAGTCCTCGATGTTGTGTGTGTAAGCGTCCGGTTCGCGCGGCGTGCGAAAGAAGTTGCAGAACTTGCAATCTGCGTAGCAGACGTTGGTCGGATTGAAATGACGGTTGACGTTGAAGTAGGTCGTGCGCCCGTGCAGACGCCTTCGCACGGTATCGGCTAACCTGGCTAACGCGGGCAAATCATCGCTCGCGTAAAGTTTCAAGCCGTCCTCAAAGGTCAAACGCTCGCCGCGCTCAACCCTGTCTGCGATGTCGAAAAGATTCGGGTCGTGTGTAAAGTTCATATTCAAGTTCAAAGATTATAGCTTAACAAAAAGCGCCCCGCCGAAAGTCAGAAAAAGTATCACACTCACAAAAGCGTTGGTCGTAAAGAACGCTGCGTTCAGTCGGCTGAGATCGGTCGCGCGCACGAGCGTATGCTGGTAAACGAGCAGCGCGGCTGTGCAGATAACACCGACGAGCGCGACTGTCCCGAGGTGCGTCACCAAGTATAACGCAATGAGTGCGCTAAACGCCTCTGCATGGAGGAGCCTGGAAATCCAGAGTGCGCGTGCGACACCGAATTTTCGCGGAATCGAATGCAAGCCTGCTTGCCGGTCAAAGTCGTAATCCTGGCAGGCGTAGAGCACATCGAACCCGGCAGTCCACAGCATGACGACCAATGAGAGAAGAAGCGGCACAGGACTATCAAGCGCGCCGCGCACGGCGATCCACGCACCCGCAGGAGCAATCGCCAGACACCAGCCAAGAGCCAGGTGCGAGAGCAGACTCCAGCGTTTCGTGTATGAGTAGAGCAGAATGCTCAGGAGCGCGACCGGGGAGAGGATGAGCGTCAGGCGGTTGAGCATCGCGGCTGCCAGGAAAAAGATTGCGGCAGAGATAATCGTGAACGCCCAAGCGAAGCCGACTGAAAGCGTGCCTGCTGGAAGCGCCCGCATCTTTGTGCGCGGGTTGCGCGCATCAATCTCCCGATCAGCTATTCGATTGAAAGTCATCGCGCATGAACGCGCGCCGACCATCGCCAGGGTTATCCAGATAATTTGCTGCACGGTGGGCAGCCCACCCGCTGCGAGCACCGCTCCGAGCAGCGCAAACGGCAGCGCAAACAGCGTGTGCTCGATCTTAATCATTTCGAGCGTCGTGCGAACGTTTCTTACTGTGGCGATCAACATACTCTTCTCAAGTTCACTACGCGACTCTAGCCAGATGCTATATCGCAAACTCTGTGAACCCCTCCTTCACCCACTTCAATAGCAAAGACGAGGCCATCCAAAACAAGGCGAAAACAGCAGTATTCTTATCTCAAGCCTTTGCAAACTGCGAAAGAACAGTTGGCAGTTGGCAGTTCGCAGTGGGCAGCTAGAGAGCGGGCAATACGAAGTGTTCAGCCTTTGCTTTTAACTGCTAACTGCCCACTGCCTACTGCCAACTTCTTTCCGAATCTTACGTGGCGATTTTGAGAAGCGCAAGCGAGTGCATTTAGAGCGAGGTTGAGTATGATGCTAGAATGCACGCACTTACTTTGCCTGCGAGTTGAGGCGGATTGGCCGGATGGATTTGAAGGAAATAGAGAAGCTGTTGCGGGCCTACAAGAGCGGCGAGATGGAGATGCCGGAGGCCGCGCGCTTGATTAACGATCTTCATTTTGAGGACATCGGATACGCGCGTGTGGATCATGCGCGCGCGGAGCGGCAGGGTTTTCCAGAAGTCGTCTTCGGTGCGGGCAAGACGCGGGCGCAGGTTGTAGGCATTGTCGAACGCCTCGTCGAGAGATCGCCGAACGTGCTTGTGACGCGAACGGATGAGGAAACTTTCGGCGAAGTTCGCAACGTCGCAACTGACGCAGAGTGGCACGAATCTGCACGGCTCATCAGAATCCAGCGAGATAAAACGGAGCGCGGCGTCGGCCCCATCATGGTCGTCACTGCGGGAACGAGCGACATCCCTGTCGCCGAAGAAGCTGCGCTCACGGCTGAAGCGATGGGCAATCGCGTGGAGCGAATCTGGGACGCGGGCGTGGCAGGCATTCACCGCGTTCTGGCCGAGCGTGAGTTGCTGCGCAGTGCGCGGGTCATCATCGTCGCGGCAGGAATGGAAGGCGCGCTGCCATCAGTCGTCGGCGGTCTGGTTGGCGTGCCCGTCGTCGCTATCCCGACGAGCATCGGCTATGGCGCATCCTTCGGCGGCGTGGCCGCGCTGCTTGGGATGCTCAACTCATGCGCCTCGAACGTGACGGTCGTTAATATTGATAACGGCTTCGGCGCTGGATTCGTCGCCAGCCTGATAAACCGCAAGTGGGAAAGCACAAACACAAATGGGAACGATGCGTAGACGCGGAGAGGAGAGCGTTGGACGGAAACTTTTAGACTTTATGCAGAGAACAAATCCCTCGCGCTGTTTGCTCCCAACTGCTAACCGCCAACCGCCAGCTATTATTCGCCCAGTTACCACGTCCAGGCATCTAAGCATCTTTCTTTGTCTGCTGCTCGCCTGCGCGCCCCTGCTTACGAGTTGTATCACACCGCATGGTACGCCAAACCTTGAGCGCATTTTTGCTGAGGCGCGCAACCGCACGGGCAAGCGGCCTCTGATTGTGATTCCGGGCGTGTTGGGGTCGCAGCTTGTCAACTACGAGACGGGCGAGGTTGTCTGGCCTTCGGCGTTTCGTTCGTCCGACGATGGCTTGAGCCTGCCTGTCTCGCCCGATCTGGCAAGCAACAAGGACAATCTCGTCGCCAGAAAAATTGTTGACACCGCGCGGCTGGCGAAGCTTGCGCCCGAAGTTTATGTCTATCATGAGCTGCTTGTCGCTCTCACAAAGTACGGCGGCTACAAGGAAGGCGACTGGAACAATCCCGGTGCGGACGGCGACCACGATACGTTCTACGTCTTTCCTTACGACTGGCGGCGCGATAACGTTGAGACTGCGCGCGATCTTGTCGAGCGTGTCGAAACTTTGAAACGCAAGCTGAATCGCCCTGACCTTCGCTTCAACATCCTGGCGCATTCGATGGGCGGACTCATTGCGCGCTATGCGGCGATGTATGGTGACGCAGATTTGCCGAATGAGGGAGTTCAGCCGAAGCCTTCGTGGGCGGGCGCGGCGCACATCAGCAAGATCGTGATGTTCGGCACACCCAACGAAGGCTCTGCTGATGCCTTCGCAACATTGCTCGATGGCTACTCGGTGACGGAAGGCTTGCGCCGTCGCATACCTTTGCTCAACAAGCTCTCAAGTGAAGATATTTTCACAGCGCCTTCCGTTTTCCAACTCTTACCGCATCGCTCGGCGACACGCTTTCTTGATGAAAACTTGCAGCCTGTTGAAATAGACATCTACGATCCTGCTGTGTGGCGGCGTTATGGCTGGTCGCCCGTTACTGATGCGGACTACCGGCAGCGCTTCGTAAAGGGCCGGACGCGCGGCGACAATGCGCCCTTTCGCGGCGGCTCGCTCGAAGAACTCGACGCATACTTCGCTCTCGTGCTCAACCGCGCACGGCGTTTTCATGAAGCGCTCGACGCGATGGTTGAAGATTCGCCGGTTCAGCTCTTCGCCTTCGGGGGCGATTGCGAAGATACGCTGGCCGCGCCCGTCCTTCTCTTCAATCAGAAAAATCAACGCTGGGAAACGCTCATGCGCCCCCGCGCATTTCATACTTCGACTGGTCGTCGCATCTCGCTCAAGGAAGCAGCCGAAGCCATGTCTGCTCCTGGAGATGGTCGCGTCACACGTCGCTCACTGCTCGGCGAAGACCTCGCCGGCAGCCGTCGTAGTGATGCGCTCTTCGGCACAACACTTCCGATCATCTACGCAGTCTTCGCCTGCGACCTACACGGCGAGTTGCAAAACAACAAGACGCTGCAAGACAACGCGCTAACAGCTTTGGTGAATGAAGTGATGAGGTAAACGATGAACGCGGAATGATGAATGATGAACTGAAAGATAACTGCTTTTAATTCATCATTCATCATTCCGCGTTCATCATTTCTGCTTAAGGGTAGATCACAGTGTAGAGTTTATCCGCCCGGTCCGGGTCAATGGTCTTGAGGATGTTGTATTGCTCAAGGGCTGAGTCGCGGTCGTTCTGAGCAAGATAAGCTAGGCCGAGGTTGTAGTAAGCTCGCCCGAAATCAGGTTTGAGACGAATCGCCTGCCTGAAAGCTTCAACGGCTTCCGCGTATTGCTTCAATTTCAGGTAGGCCACGCCCAGGTTGTCGTAAGCAACAGCATCACCGGGCTTGAGCAGCGCGACCTGCTTGTAGGCTGCGACCGCATCAACAAAGCGATTAAGGTGAAAGTAGCCTTGCGCCAGCTTCTCGAAGGCTTCGACGAAATCCGGTCGTAAACGAATCGCCTGCTTGTAAGATTGAACTTCATCTTCCGTGCGGCTCATCTTGCCGTAGGTGATGCCGAGCGCGTAGTGTGTATCGGCGTTGTTAGGGTCAAGACGCAGAGCCTGCCTGTAGGCGTCAGCCGATTCCTTGAACTGGCCGAGGTAAGCGAAGGCGGAGCCGAGGCTGAGATATGACTCAGGGGAATCCGGTTTAAGTCTGATCGCCTGCCTTGATGCCTTGAGAGCTTCGGCATGATGGCCCAGCATGCCGTTGCAGAAACCTGTCTGCGCCCAGGCGTCCGCATAGTCCGGGTCTGCGTCGGTCGCTTTCTTGAAATAGGGCAGCGCCTTCTCGCAATCATCACGAGAGAGAAATCCCAGACCCTGCATGTAGAATCTTTCAGCCGAGGCGCGCAGGCTTCGTCTTGTTGCCAGAACCAACTCGCCGAGTGTTCTGGAAGTCCCGGCTTGAAGTTGAGCCACGCGGTCTGAAGGGACTGCGAAGTTGAGGCTCTGACCGTCTGCAAGTTGCAGCGTGGCTACGCCGACCACTTCGCCGCGCATGTTGACGACAGGGCTGCCGGATGAGCCGGGCGAGATGGGCGCTGTGATTTGAATGATGCGTCCGAAGCTCGGAATATCGCGCACAGCCGAGACGATGCCGTTCGAGATGCTGCCTTCGAGCCCGAGCGGGTTGCCGATGACGACGATTGATTCGCCTTCCTGCGGCGAGGTTCTTAGAACGGTGAGCGGGCTGGCGACGGTCGGAGGAATATCAACCTGCAAGAGGGCTATGTCGCCTTCGCCGTCCACTGCCAGCACGCCTTTGACGTTATAGGTGAGATCGTTGATGGTATGAATCTCAGCCCTGTACGCGCCTTCGAGTACATGGCGGTTCGTGACAACGCGGTCGGGGGCAGTGAAGAACCCGCTGCCGCGCGACAACCTTTCGCCCTTAATATCATAAGTGACGATTGCCACCACAGACGGCTTGATGCGCTTGACGAGTTCGGGGAGAGCATCGTTCTGCGCTGCCGTTTGAGACACAACCGCGCAAATGAAGATAAAGGCTAGAAGAGGTCTGGTGCGATTCATTCTTTTCAGGTCACGAGCTTTGGGTTACGAGTTTCTGGTTTCTGCTTTTAACTTAAAACTGATAACTCAAAACTCATAACTTTATTACAGTCCAGCCAACGCCAGCGCTTGCACGCGCTCCACCAGGTCCTTGAGTTTCACGTCTTCCGTTTGCTTGGTGCGCCGGTCGAAGAGTTCAACAAGGCCATCCGCGACCTTCTTGCCGATGATGATGCGGTAGGGAATGCCGATCAGGTCGGCATCTTTGAACTTCACGCCTGCGCGCTCTTCGCGGTCATCGAGCAACACGTCAAGCCCTGCGCGCTGTAAGTCTAGATAGAGCTTCTCGCCCGCATCGCGCAACTCTTCCTGCTTCATGTTCGTGATGGTGACAACGCAATCGAATGGCGCAATCGCCTTCGGCCAGATGATGCCGTCGTCGTCGTGATGCAGCTCGATGGCGGAAGCCATGATGCGCTCGACGCCAATGCCGTAGCTGCCCATCACAATCGGCGCTTCCTTTCCATCCTGCGTCAACACGGTAGCATTCATTGATTCCGAATACTTCGTGCCGAGCTTGAAGATGTGACCGATCTCAAGAGCCTTTGCGACTTCGAGTGTGCCCGTCTCACAATTCGGACAACCTTCGCCTGACGTGACAGTGCGTAGGTCAACCCAACTGTCAACCGCGATATCGCGCGAGATGTTGACGCCGCGCAGGTGATGCTCGTCCTTGTTCGCGCCGGTCGTCATGTTACGGCGACCCTTCAACGCAAGGTCTGCAAGAATACGAACCTCTTTCCCTAACTCGCGCGCCCTGGCCTTCGCTCCGACGCCGCCCAGACTTCCAGCGTTTGCTCCCATCAATTCGCGTATCTCTTCAGGGTGAGCGGGTCGCACGGCATCTCCGCCAACCACAGCAGACAGTTTCGTATCGTGCAACTGGTGATCGCCCCTGAGAAGCGCGAGCACAAACTGCGTGTCCGCGCCTTTTGTCGAAACATAGATGAGCGTCTTTATTTGACGATCAGCTTCCGCGCCGCCCGGAAACGTCGCCAGGTCTTCAATCGTTCGCACGCCCGGTGTAGGGAACTCTACGGGGGCGTCCAATCCTATCCCGTCTTTAATCTCCGGCAGGCGTGACATGGCCTTTTCGACATTCGCGGCGTAGTCACACTCCGTACATGTCGCTATCAAGTCTTCGCCTGCGTCCGTGCGAACCATAAACTCGTTTGATTGCGAGCCGCCCATCGAGCCGGACAAAGCCTCGACTATGACGAACTTCAAGCCGCAGCGTTCAAAGATGCGTTTATAGGCTTCGCGTTGAGCCTCGAAAGATTTGTCCAGGCCAGCCTGATCCACGTCGAACGTGTAAGCGTCCTTCATGGTGAAGTGGCGCACGCGCATCAGCCCGGACTTGGGGCGCGGCTCGTCGCGGAACTTCACCTGAATCTGATACCAAACTTGCGGCAGTTGCTTGTAGGAGCGAATCTCGCCGCGCGCGATGGAAGTGAAAATCTCTTCGTGCGTCATGCCCAGGCACATCCAAGCGCCCTTGCGGTCTTGGAGCTTGAACATCTCGTCGCCCATCACGTCCCAGCGTTTAGACTCTTCCCATATCTCGCGCGGGTGCAGCGCAGGCAAATAAAACTCCTGCCCGCCGATGCGGTTCATCTCTTCGCGCAGGATTTGGATAATCTTCAACGAGACGCGCTGCGCGAGCGGGAGCATCGAATAGATGCCGGAAGCAAGCTGCCGCACCAGTCCTGCGCGAAGCAGCAGGCGATGCGAAACGACCTCGGCGTCAGCCGGGACTTCACGAAGCGTCGGAATGAAATATTGTGACCAGCGCATAAAAGGTTTGTGCTCGCGCCTCTCCTCAAATAGATACTTTCAACGTCTGCTCATTCTCGCAAAGCAGCGGCGCGTAAGGCAACCGACCATCGAGACTCTTCGGTTGCGAGTGGTCTTAGGCGTGATGTACCATCAAGCCCTCGCACGTCTTTTATCAATCTCAGATTGAGGCCGACTGTAGATGAAAATTGCGCTCGCCAGCGATCATGCAGGCTTTGAGGAGAAGGAACGTTTGAAGCCGCTGCTTCGTGAACTCGGCCTGGAATTTGAAGACCTCGGCACGGTTTCCGAGGAGTCTGTTGACTATCCAGACTACGCGCTCAAGGTCGCCGAGCGGGTCGCGCACGGGGATGCAGAGCAGGGAGTCCTGGTATGCGGCTCAGGCACGGGGATGGCGATTGCTGCCAACAAAGTCTTGGGCGTGCGCGCTGCCGTTGCCTGGTCCGAAGAGACCGCCCGGCTCGCACGCCAGCATAACGATGCCAACGTCCTGGCCCTCGGCGCACGCACCACTCCGCAAGGTGACATTCCGAAAATCATTCGCGCCTGGTTCGAGACAAAGTTCGACGGTGGGCGACACGCTGATCGCGTTGAGAAAATTATGGAAATCGAAAAGCATTCCAGCGAGTCTAGCAAGTCTGCCGAGTCTGGCGGGCAAGAAGTCCGTTTGACTCGCCAGACTTGATAGACTCGCTAGACTTTATTGAGGGAAAATAGATGAACAATCGTTTTAATGCCGCGCTCGCCGAAGTTGATCCTTTAATCAGCGATGCAATAAATAGTGAAGTTCGTCGGCAGGCTGAGGGGCTTGAGTTGATCGCGTCGGAGAACTTCGTCAGCGAAGCCGTGCTCGAAGCTATGGGTTCGGTCTTCACGAATAAGTATGCTGAGGGCTATCCGAAGAAGCGTTACTACGGCGGCTGCGAATGGAGCGACGTGGTTGAGCAGGCGGCGATTGATCGCGCGAAGGAACTCTTTGGCGCAGAACATGCCAACGTTCAGCCACACAGCGGCGCGCAGGCGAACATGGCCGTCTATCTCGCGGCGATTTCTTACGGCGATCAGATTCTCGGCATGAACCTCTCTCATGGCGGCCATCTCACGCACGGCCACCCAATGAACTTCTCCGGCTTCAGCTACAAGGTCGCGGACTACGGCGTCTCGCGCGAGACGGAGCAGATTGATTACGACGAGTTGCAACGCATCGCCGAAGAGCATAAGCCGAAACTCATCGTCTGCGGAGCGTCGGCCTATCCCAGAACGATCAACTTCGAGCGCATAGGTGAAATCGCACGAAGCATTGGCGCGCGCGTGTTCGCAGACATCGCTCACATCGCGGGGCCAATCGCGGCGGGGCTTCATCCTTCGCCCGTGCCGCACGCTGATTATGTGACGACCACCACGCACAAGACCTTGCGCGGCCCACGCGGTGGCTTGATTCTCTGCCGCGAAGAGTACGCGGCTGAAGTTAATAGAAAAGTTTTTCCGGGCGTGCAAGGTGGCCCGCTCGTTCACATCATTGCGGCGAAGGCTGTTGCGTTCGGCGAAGCATTGCGCGATGACTTCAAGGAGTACCAGCGCAATGTTTTGAAGAACGCGAAGGCGCTGGCGGCTGAGTTGGCGGAGCAGGGACTGCGTATCGTCTCAGGCGGCACGGACAATCACCTGATGCTCGTTGACGTGTTCATGGGAGGCAAGGGCATCACGGGTAAGGATGCGGAGAAGGCTCTCGAAGCTGCGAACATCACCGTCAACAAGAACACCATTCCTTTCGACACCAACAAGCCTTTCGTCACTTCCGGCATACGCATCGGCACGCCCGCGCTGACCACGCGCGGCATGGGCGAAGAAGAGATGCGAGCAGTCGGGCGTCTCATCGCGGATGTTCTTCACGCTCCAAAATCCGAAGAGGTGCGCCGCAAAGTGAGACAGGAAGTTTCCGAACTCGCCGCGCGTTTCCCGCTTTATCCGAAGCGATTGATGCAAAGAGCGCCACAGCCGGAAGCGATGGGAGCTGACTAAAACGGCGCTGGCTCTGATGCTCTTCGTAAAGTTTTTAGTTTAGCCACGGCTCTCTCTGGAGGAGATTGAGATGAAAACGGTCATCAAAGCAATCGGTTTAACTGTCAGTGTGTGGGCGTTGCTGCTCTCTTCGGCGCAGCATTCGAGAGGCGTTGTTACAGCCGGGCATTCGGAGGCTGCGACTCTCGCCGGTTTGCAATATCCATATGAGGAGATCAACGCCTATTTCGACGGAGCAAAGTGGGTCAGCGGCGGGACTCAGTGTGATGGCAGCCGTGAAGTCACGATAGTCAAGCCGGTCGGTAAATCTAACAACATCCGCGTGACGGCTTTCCAGAAGAGCGCGCCGGTGCAAAAGACTGAGTTGACGCTCAAACAGAAAGGTGAACCCGACTGCGGGATGATGAAATGTTTTTCAACCTACGTCGCGCCCGGCTCCGGGCAGCGTTACGTTATCATGGATAGCAATTACCGTGATGATGAGTCCTACTGGATACATACGGTTTGGATAGGTAAAGGCAAAGCGGCGGAAGACAATATGGATGAATGTCGCTGGCTGGAGCGCGCGCGCGTCGCTTTGATTACAGATTTGCGCAGCATCTACGTGACGCAGGACGAGTCGGGCGGATTTGAGTACAAGAGTTTTAATTTTAAAGGGGCAAGCACAGAGCCTTCGACCACTGTCAAAAATGGGAAGCATGAATTGGATTCCGCCAAAGGCATAGAGTCGTTCACCTTTACGAATGGAGAGTTTACATACGTCGTTAACGTGAGCACCTCCGAGAAACGCCCCTTCGCCGAAGTCCTGGTCAAGAAGAACGGCGAGACGGTTCAGAAGGAGCATTGCCTTGTTTACAGTTATTCCAAGAAATCGAGTTGAAGGCTTGTTTCTCACAAACCTTGAAAGACATCCGTAGTTAATTTATGGAAGAAATCTTCGGCCTCGATGGTTTAATCGCGCGCGCCCATCCTGAATATGAATATCGTCCCGGCCAGATTGAGATGGCCGAGGCGGTGCTGCGCGCGTTCGAGGAGAAGCGTCACCTGATCGTCGAGGCGGGCACGGGCACGGGTAAGACGCTCGCGTATCTTGTTCCGGCAATCGCGGCGGCGACGGCGCGGGGAGAGCGCGTCATCATCTCGACGGGCACGAAGAATCTGCAAGAGCAGTTGATGGAGAAAGACATTCCTTTTCTCCAAAAAGTTCTCCCGCGAAAGTTCTCGGCCAGCTACATGAAAGGGCGCACGAACTACGCCTGCCTGCAACGCATCAAGCGCGCGGAGAATTCGCCCGTGCTCGAAGGCTTGGATGAGTTGGACTATTTCGACGAGGTGCGTCAATGGGCCAGGGAATCGCAGACGGGCGACCGCGCGGAGTTGATTAACCTTCCCGAAAATCTATCCTTCTGGCGTCACTTGGATGCGCGCTCTGAAATCTGCACGGGGCAGAAGTGCCCGGACTACGACCCTTGCTTCATCACGCGAATGCGGCAGCGCGCGATGGACGCAGACATCGTCATCGTCAATCATCATCTCTTCTTCGCAGACCTGGCGCTGCGCAACAGCGAGTATGGACAGGTGCTGCCAGATTACTCGGCTGTGATTTTCGACGAGGCGCATTTGATTGAAGACGTGGCGGCGGAGTATTTCGGGGCGCAGGTCTCAAGCTACCAGATGGAAGACCTCGTGCGCGATCTCTCGTTGCTGCCAATCACGAACGTTGACGTGAACAGGGAGTTGACGCGCATCTCTTCGCGCGTCACGCGCTTTGCTGATAATTTTTGGATGGGCTTTCGTGGAGCGCGCGGCGAAGAGGGAAGATTCCCGGTTTTGCCGGGCACGTTCGCGCGTAAGAGGACAGATGGCGAAATTGAAGCAACGCCACTCGGAGAAGCTTACCTCGGTTTGGACGGCGCGCTCGATAGATTGGAGACGACGCTCGACGCGCAGCCAGAGCAGCCGCTCGAAGTTGAAAATCTTCTGCGACGCGTTCGCCAGATTCGTTTCGATTTACAGTTCATCGTGGCGGGCGATGACAAGCATTTCGTTTACTGGGCTGAACGCAGAGGGCGCGGGTTATTCCTGCGCGCTTCGCCGATTGATGTGTCGAGCTTGCTGCAAGACAAACTCTTCGAGCGGGTTGAAACCGTCATCCTGACATCCGCGACGCTGGCGAGCGCGGGCAACTTTAATTTCATACGCGAGCGTCTCGGGCTAACAGAGGCCGACGATCTGGTCGCGCCATCAAGCTATGATTATGAGAGCCAGGCTGTGCTTTATCTGCCATCGCGCTTGCCTGACCCGCGCGCTCCGCAGTTTGCGGATGCCGCAGCCTACGAAGTCATCAACATCCTGAACGCTACGGATGGGCGCGCGTTCGTTCTCTCGACGAGCTTCGCGGGGATGAACGCGCTCTATGAGAGGGTTGCGCACGAAGTTGATTTCCCCTGCTTTCTGCAAGGCTCCGCATCAAAGGCCGGACTGCTCGAAAGATTCCGCGAGACGCCAAACGCCGTGCTCTTCGCCACGTCGAGCTTCTGGCAGGGAGTTGACGTGCGCGGAGCGCAACTGTCATGCGTCATCATAGACAAGCTGCCGTTCGCCGTGCCATCCGACCCGGTGGTGGCTGCGAGGCAGCGTTATATAGACGACCAGGGCGGCTCAAGTTTCTACGAATACAGCGTTCCGCAGGCGATCATCAGCTTGAAGCAGGGGCTTGGGCGATTGATTCGCAGCACAACTGATCGAGGCGTGCTCGCCATCCTCGACCCGCGCCTGCGAACGAAAGCCTACGGCAGACTTTTCCTCGAAAGCCTACCGCCATGCCTTGTGACTTCAAATATAGAAGACCTTGCGCGCGTCTTTGATAAGGAGTTCCAAGTTCCAAGCTCCAAGCTCCAAGAGAAGATTGCGACTTGAGATTCATTGGCTTGCGACTTCGCGCTTATGTTTTAGACTTGAAACTTGAAACCTGGAACTTACGAAAATGTTTGAAGTGATGATCGAGCGCAACTTCTCAAGCGCGCATCAACTGCGCGGCTATCAGGGGAAGTGTGAGAACCTGCACGGGCACAACTACAAGATTGAGATTTACGCGCGGGGGCGCGAGCTTGATAACATCGGATTGCTCGTTGATTTCGGTGAGTTGAAGATAGCAGCCGATGAGGTCGTACAGTATCTGGATCATCGGAACATTAACGAGCTGCCGCCGTTTGATGTTGAGCTAAACCCCTCCGCCGAGAACCTTGCACGCTACATTCTTGAGCGCGTGGCCTCTCGCGTCGGTGATGAGCGCGTACAGGTCTACAAAGTTCGCTGCTTTGAGACGCCAACCAGCATCGCCACCTATCAAGTGGATTAGTACAGAGAAACGATGAATGCGGAATGATGAATGATGAATGAAAGGCAACTGCTCTTCAATTCATCATTCATCATTCCGCGTTCATCGTTTAAGACGCGACTAGCTGCCCCACGTCTATCTGGTATTTCCTGATTTTGCTGTAAAGACGCGGGCGGTAGATGCCAAGCAGGTTGGCCGCTGCCTGCTTGTTGCCGCCTGTGCGTTGCAGTGTCTTTTCGATGACGAGCTTTTCGATGTCTTCGAGCGTCATGTTGGGCGGCACATCCCACTCCGTGCCCTGCGTTGCGCCTTCGGGGAGCGAGCCATTATCGAAGGGCAAGTCAACCGGCTCAATCTTGGTGCTTTTAGCCAGGAGCACGGCGCGCTCGATGACGTTTTGCAACTCACGGACGTTGCCGGGCCAGCCGTGCGAGAAGAGACGTTGATATGCCGCCTGTGAGACGCCTGTAATCGGACGGTCGTATTTCTGCGAGTACATCTTCAAAAAATGTTCGGTCAGGAGTTGGATGTCTTCGGCGCGCTCTCTGAGGGGCGGAACGTGAATCGTGATGGTCGAGATGCGATAGAAGAGATCGTCGCGCAAGAGGCCGTCGCGGATGGCGTCCGCAGGCAGGCGATTCGTTGAGCAGATGAGGCGAAAGTCAACGGCATAGGTTTTCTCGGAGCCGATCTTGCGATAGCTTCTCTCCTGAAGCACGCGCAGGAGCTTCGGCTGAAGCTCGACAGGCATCTCTGCGATTTCGTCCAGCATAAGAGAGCCGCCCGCAGCATGCTGCACTAAACCTTCCTTGTCGGCGTGCGCGCCCGTGAATGCGCCTTTGGTGTGGCCGAAGAGTTCGGATTCAATCAGTTCTTTAGGGAGCGCAGCGCAGTTCACCTTGATGAAAGGCTTTTTAGAACGAAGCGAGTTGTAGTGAATCGCATTGGCGATTAACTCTTTGCCCGTGCCGGATTCGCCGACGATCAGAACATTGGCGTCCGACTTGGCGACTGACTCGATAGTCTCGTAAATGGTCTGCATGGGCTTGGACGCGCCGATGATATTAAAGTATTCGGCGCGTGTGGCGAGACGGTCGCGCATCATCTTGGTTTCCGCGCGTAGCTCGCGGCTTTCGAGCGCACGTTCGACGAGGGGTAGCATCTGCTCGAAATCGAAAGGCTTTTCGACGAAGTAGAACGCACCGGCTTTAGTCGCTTCAACTGCGCGCGCCACCGTGCCGTAGCCCGTCACAACGATTACTTCTGTTTCAGGGCGCACGTCTTTCATGTGGCGCAAAACTTCCAGACCATCCATGTCCGGCAACTGCAAATCGCAGATAGCCAGATGATGCGCGCCACGATCAAACAACTCTATGGCTTCGGCTCCGTTCGCGGCTGTATCAACCGTATATCCCTCTTCGACCAGATTCTGCTTGAGCGAATCTGCCATCATCGGTTCATCATCAATTACCAGAATGCGTGACTCTTTAGGTTCCACCTTTTTCTCACTCCTCTAAAATGACTGCTGGCTATCGGGACTGAAAACTATCAGCCAAAGTTAACTATTGACTGCCGACTGGTTTTGTATCGCAAGCGGCAAACGAATACGCAGGACATTTGCGTCGTGCTCAGTTTCTCCGCCATGCGCTTCGATAATTTTAGCGGCGAGCGACATGCGTATGCCCTCGCTACCGGCAAAAGAATGAAATGGATCGTCTCCATTACCGGGTTGGACGCCGCGCCATTCGATGACGACTCCTGTACCCTTTTCGTCGGGTTGTAAATGAATGCGTAATGCTTCCGCTTCACCGGCTGGGCGCATGCCTGTGGCATAAGTAGTAATTGTTTTGAGAGTTTCGGTCATGGCTGCGACATCGAAATCACCCGCGAAGTTGTTTGTCTCAGCTTCGATGCGAAGGCTATCACCATTTTCAAACGCGGCCAGGATTTTGACGAGGTCGGTTCGCGGCTGAAGTCTCAGTTCAAGTGGGCGGCCCAGGCGCACTAGGATGGTCATATCCGCCGCCGCGCGTTCCAACCCGGCAATCAACTTGGCTACCGTTTCTTGCTCGTCTAAGGGTCGCTCGCTCTTTTCCATGCGCTTGCGTAAGAACGTGGCATAGAGTTTGAGACCGTTTAGCTGGTTTTTCAGGTCGTGGACGATTTGGACGCTTGCTCTCCCTATTTCCTGGAGCTGTCTCGCGTCCTGTGTCTCCGATTTTAACGGCTTCATATTGCTCTCAAGCCCTGCCATACGAGCATTCGGCCTGTGAGCTGCACGGCTCTAGGGGCCAGGCTGCGTGTACGGATTAAACCCAAAAGGCGCAGTTTGTTGTGTTGCGTTTCGATGCGGCATCTTAGCAAAAAAAGCCAGCGTATGCTAGCCATGCATAGGAGCAGGGTCGCTTGCGTGTTGTGTTAAAGTATCGGTTCCTTTCTAAAATGGAGATGCAATGTGATGTCTGGGTCTAATGGTAGTACGCGGCCAACCATCATGGTGGTGGAGGATTTCGAGGACAACCGTTTTATGATGAGACGGTTGTTGGAGATGAGCGGCTACCGTGTGCTAGAAGCAGTCAACGGGGAAGAGGCTGTTGAGCTAGCCTGGCGTGAAAGGCCCGGACTTATTTTGATGGACCTCAGCCTGCCGCAACTGGACGGGCTGGCTGCGACGCGACGCATACGCCAATACCCGGAGATGCGCCACGTTCCTATCGTGGCCGTCTCGGCTCACGATACTGCGGATTTTCATGCCGATGCGCTAGCCGCCGGTTGCAACGATTACGTCACCAAACCCATTGATTTCGACCAACTGGAAGCTCTCTTAAGCCGCTTATTACCGAAATAATAGTGGGCAGTGGGCAGTAGGCAGTTGGCAGAAAAGAGCGGGCGATACGTAGTCTTCAGCTTTTTTCTTTTCACTGCCAACTGCTCACTGCCTACTGCTAACTTTCTACCAATGCCTAAACAGTTCACCACACTGATACTGCAACATGAGGAGGCGATTATACGTGCCTGGGTGGATGAAATGTATGCGGAGCGGCGCACGGAATTGCCTGCGATGCTCTCATACGGGCAACTTGTGGATCATTTGCCCGATGTGCTTGTTGAAATTGCGAAGGCGCTCGACCTCGTTGCCACAGACAGCGAAATCATAGAAGCATCCCGTCGCTTACGCTCGCACACGCAGGTTCGCTTTCATCAGGGCGCGTTAATTGATGAAGTGGCACGGGAGTTGATGATTTTACGCAAGGTCTTCAACGATTTTCTGTGGCGCGAAGGGATTAGCGCCACGCAAGGAGATGTTTGGGAATTGCGCGACGCGCATAAGCGCGTAGACCGCTTCGTGGATGAGTTGATCGCTCAGACGGTCGTCATTTATGCCGCCAGCCTTCGTCCGCCAGTAGAAACGCGCTCTTCAGTCTGGCCGCCGCCCCGGCGTCGCCGGACAGATTTCCAGGGGTCATAAAGTTTTTATGATGAGGCTCAGCAGAACATTGCCCTTTCTGTGCAGCGTGCGCGCCAAACTTTTAATCGTGCTCGCTGTCCTCTCTTTACCCCTGCTCGTCGTTAGCCTGATTCAACTGAACAACTACCGCATAGGCTTGAACGAGCAAGCAGCGGCCATAGCGAGAATTGAGACGACGGCAGCAGCGGGCGTGCTGGCTTCCTGGCTGGAAAATCATCAATCGTTTGTCGAGCAAGCAGGCACGGTTCCGCCTGCGGAAGCGCAAGCTCTTTATGCGCGCCTGCGTCGTGATACGGCTTCGGATGCGGACACAATTATTATCATCTTCGATGCTCACGGCCAGGTAGTTAAAAATCCAGCATCAAACGAACCTATCCCAACATCCCCAAGCTCGTTGGCCCAGGCCGTGCGAACCCAGTGGAGTGATCGCGTGACGCGCATGACGGGCGTGAAGCGCGTTGAGCCATTCGGGTGGAGCGTGTCCGTTGGTGTGCCTGTGGCGGAGAACACAACGGCGGGACGCTCCATCTTCGTGCTGGCTGCGACATGGGCGCTCGTGTTACTGGCTTCGATTCTGCTCGGTGTCTGGGCGGTGGGTCGCTTCACGAAGCCTTTAAGACAGCTTGCTGCATCGGCCTCAACACTTGGTCAGGGACAGCTACAGGAGCGCGTGGCTGTGGAAACCGACGATGAGGTTGGGGCGCTCGCGCAGAACTTCAATGTGATGGCGGCGCATTTGCAAACCAAGTTCGATGAGTTGCAGACACAGGGCGCTTTCATCGAAGAGGTGCTCGACGGCTTGCCTCTGGGCCTGGCGGTTCTGGATGAGCGCCTGATAGTGCGTAAAGCAAATTCCACGTTCGCGCAGTTCGCCAATCGTGATAGCTCCCAACTCACCGGGCGCGGATTATATGAGGCTGCGGCGGGCTTGGCCGTCTTGAGCGACATCGTTGAAGACGTGCGCCGGACGCGCAAGCCTTTCGTCACCTACGGTCTCCCACTAAATCTCGTCGCTCGAAATAGAGATGATGCGAGCGCGTCTGATGCAGGCAGTTTCTGGGACGTGACCATCTGGCCGACAAGCGAGCGCAGCGCAGGCCGGGGCGATTTGATCTTGATTCTGTCGGAAGTCTCAAAGCGCGTGCGCGCTGAAAAGCTCGCCACCTCCGCTTTCGCCTCCGAGCGAACGCGCGCCGCAGAGCTTGAAAGCGTCATCAACCAGATGAACGAAGGCGTCATCATCATCAATCAACAAGGGCGCTATCGCGTCAACCCGGCAGGCGCGCGAATCATTGGCCGCAAGCCAAGCGAATTCCGCGATGGGGCGCAAGCCTTGATCGAAGACATGTCGTTCAACGCTCTAGGCGGAACGAAGCTCGATGTGGAAGAGCATCCTTTGCGGCGTGCTCTTGAGCGACGCGAGCATCTTTCGGGCGAGCAGTTTGAGATTGCTCATGCCAATGGAGAAAAACGTGTCGTCGCTATCTCGGCCACACCGCTGACGGGCGAAGACGGAAGACACGAAGGCGCGGTCGCTGTCTTTCGTGACATCACCGAAGAGGTCAAACAACATGGCGAACTGGTCGCCGCTTATGATCGCCTGCGCGAGCACGACCGCTTGAAGTCTGCTTTCGTTTCCAACATCTCTCACGAGTTGCGCACGCCCTTAAACGTCATCATGGGCTTATGCCAGTTGCTCGAACGCGACCATCAGTTGCCGCTTGCGCCTCTCCAAAACGAAGCTGTCACGCGCATGGAGCGCAACGCGCGGTCGCTTCTCGAACTCGTCAACGACCTGCTGGATTATTCGCGCCTGGAAGCTGGCCGCTCTGCGCTTCATCTCGAAAAAGTTGATGTCGGCGAGGCCATCCAGGAGATTGTTGAAGACTACAAGGTCGAGACCAAGGACAAGCGAATCGAATTGCGCGCGGAGGTTTCAGGGGAACTGGGGCAGGTTCTAACGGACAAACATAAGCTTCAACAGGTACTCTCAAATTTGATCGGCAATGCCATCAAGTTTACAACTGCGGGTAACGTCACCATTACCGCTGCGCCGCTTGATGCGGATCGTTGGTATCTGGAAGTGTGCGATACGGGAATAGGAATATCCAGCGATGCATTGACGTATATCTTCGATGAGTTCAGGCAGGTTGACGACCGGCTGGCGCGCTCCTATGGCGGAACGGGCTTAGGACTCGCCATCACACGCAAGATTGTCGAGTTGCTCGAAGGCGAGATCAGTGTTGAGAGCGAGCCGCAAGAGGGAAGCCGCTTTCGTATCATCTGGCCTCGCACTGTCAGGCAGCGCACGGGAACAGGCTCGCTTGTTGAGAAGAATGTCCCCCTACCGGGTGTTAGCGGCGGATTGAAACGCCCGCTCAAGCTGATGAAAGGAAACTGAGGTTTCTGAGAGTCCACGCCAACGGAACATTCCTGCCCTGTGAGCGTCTAAAGTCTTGACTGGTGAGCGTGCGTGTGTATCTTTTCTTATGCCGTCGCCAAATTCAAGACTCTTGGGAAGAGGGTGAGTCCATGTCAATCACAGAAGAAAAAATCAATCAACGAGATGGAGCGGATAACACCAGGCGTATCATCTTTATCGTCGCCGGGCTAATCGCAATAAGCTTGATTGCGGGTCTGATAGTTTACCTGAAGAGAAGACCGGAGCCGCCACCCGCCACCGCGCTCGATCAGAAGCTTGAAGGAGGGTTGCGCGCAGGCTCGCCCGACTTTGAAAAATATCGTGATCTAATCAAGCTGGATGAACCGGAGGCGGACTATTCCGACACCGTTGCAGGCGGGATTCAAATGAGGCTCGCTACGACTATAAGAAACTTTACAGGGCGCACGATCAGCGGGCTGGAAATGAAGGGAACTGTGACTGACCTTGACGGGAAGACTATCAAAGATCGGACGATGGTCGTGATTCCTGCGGGAGCGATAAGCGAGCTGGAAAATAATCAAGTAGCGAGAGCGCCGATTCCGATTCCCGGTTTCAAGGGTGGCGAAAGCGCCCTGATTGAAAGCGGCCAGGCGAAAATCAAGATGGAAGTAACGGCGATTAAATTTAAGTGAATCCTTAGTCAGTACCGCCTGCGGTAGTGGGCGGGTCTGTAGCTCAGTAATACTCGCCCGCTACCGCAGGCGGTACTGACCTTACCATCGAAGATCGTATCGCACGCGACCTGCGCGCCAGCCTGAGCCTTCACCGAGCACAGGGATTGAGCCATCAAGCGAGAGTTGGGAATCAAAGGGGCGTCTGACCCGGTAGGTGTGTCCCGATGGAGAACTGACTGAGAGAGTGATTACTTCAAGAGAGGTGGCGGCGACCGTTGCGTCGCGCCAGTCTTTGCGGCAGCGCAAGATCAGTCGCGCGCCGACGGGCAGATCGGCCAGCGTCAAAACGTTTTCGGTAAGTTGAGAAACATCGAGGCCGTCGGACGAAGCAGCAAAAGCTTCAATAGTGTCCGGCGGCCTCTCAATGTTTGCGCTCAAGTTTGGTCTTAAACTCCCAACGGCTCTTCAAAAGGTAAGTCCTGCTGCTTTTTGCGCCCACAACTGTTGGAATAAGCGCGCATCGCCAGAGACAGAATCACAAAGGCGAGTCCGATCCATACAAATGTCCAGAAGATCGCAGGAATGCCCGTCGCATTCGCCATGTTCGCCGCATCAGTCTTCGCCTCGCTCGGCAAGACCGAATAGAAGAGAAGCGTTTTGAGATCAAGCAGCGCATTCAAAACTGCCTGCACCGCGAGGAAGCTCACGAAGAAGGTCGCAACGCGCGGGCTGGCGTATTTCGCTATCGCCACGAGTCCGGCGGCAATGCCGACTCCCATGATTATCGTGAACGGGCTGCTCAATCCATAGATGAGCGTCAGCGCGAGAACGAAAGCGCCTGAGCCGCTGAGCACGTAGCGGGCTGCGACTGAGCGACGAATCAGCAAGAGAAGCAACGCGCCGTAGGCAATCGCGCCTAAGTATCCGGCGCTTGAGATAAACATCTGCGAGAAGATGTTGCCCTGCGTCGTGTAGGTCGCGCCGCTCGCATCAAGCGCAACGCTCAGACTCCCGACGCTGTTGCCCGTCAGCAGCGCGGCCAGAGCATGACCGCCTTCGTGTATGAACGTGACGAAGATATTGAACGGATAACTCAGGATTGAGAGAAAGGGGATGTACCACAGTGCGATAGTGATTGCGGCAGCGATGAGCAGTGTGCGAACCTGCGGGCGAGCATCTGCGGCAACGTTTGTCAGTCTCATCTTAAAATCTCCGCTTCAAAAAAACTCCCAGCCAACTGGTTGCTTGCATTGTACGACGAAGCGCACGGCAGAAACAACATTCACAACGCTTCACTTGCTATCAACGCGCTGGCGGCCTCGTTTGTTCCGTTTGTAATCGCCGGACTTTCCGCCGCTCTTCATTTCAAGGCGCACATCCGTGATGGTCATAGCCTTGTCCACAGCTTTGCACATGTCATAGACGGTGAGCGCGGCGACAGTTGCCGCCGTCAGAGCTTCCATCTCAACTCCTGTCTGCGCCTGCGTCGCAGCTTCGGCCTCAATCAGAACTCCTGTATCAGAGATTTCGGCTCGGACATCAACGAATGTCAGGGGTAGAGGATGGCAGAGGGGAATCAACTCGGCTGTGCGCTTGGCAGCCATGATTCCCGCCAGCCGCGCAGTTTCAAGGGGGTCGCCCTTCGGCGTTCGATGCTCGCGCACTGCTGCGACTGTTTCCGGCGACATCAGAACTCGCGCGGAAGCGACAGCGCGCCGTGCCGTGTCAGCCTTCGCGCTCGTCTCAACCATCTTCACGCGACCTCGTTCGTCCATGTGCGAAAGGCGCTTCATATTGAGAGAGTAAACATTAAATGTAAGAAAAAGTAAAAGCTGTGCCTGATAAAGAATTGTTTTCTTTGCGTCTTGAGTTTTCTCTTTGCGCCTCCAGCGTGAAACCGTTTGTTCTCGCTGGAGGCGCAAAGAGAAAACGTAAGGCGCAAAGGCGATGAGCCTATTGCCGCATCAGTTGAATCCTTTGTAGCCCGCGCAACAGATAAGTGCTTCCTCGATAGAGCGCGACGGCCACAAGGATGAAAAGAAAGTAGTGAATCGCAAGAACGTAGCGATACTCCGTATGCAACGCCGACTGGAAGCAAAGATAGTAAGCCGGAACGATGAGCAGGATAGCGATGCTGTTTCGTTGCCCGGAGAGGATTAACAGGAGAAGGCCGATGATTGCCAGGGGCAGCATCACTGCGGTCACGAAAAGCCTTTGGATAAGATGCGCGAGGGAGCGCGGAATTCTAGCCCAGGTGAAAGATGCCGGGCCGAGCGCGTACAACTGCGACTGACCGACCTGCGCAACCGGACGTGCGTCTTTCGACCCGCCATTGGCGAAGACAACTTGCACCTGATCGGCGCTGCCGCTAACGAAAGGTATCTCGACTATATTCCACTGCTGCTCAACCGGAGTCTTCCAGTCCTGCGGCTCAATAATCATTGAAGCATACTGTGAGCTACTGCCAGCGCCGACGATGCTGACATACATTCGTCCCTGCTCGATTCTGAGCGGCAACTTCAAAACATAATCGGTCTGCTTCTCAATCGTTATCGGCGCAGAGACAAATTGATTGTCATACTTCGATTCATCGCCGCTGATATTTAGTGTTTGACCATCGGACGAAACGGACACTTCTGCTTGCGTTGATGTGATTCGCCCGGCGGCGAGTAAATCCGCCGGAGAGCTTGACCACGCGGGCGGCATTTCGTTCGCTAAGATTAGCGAATGCGTTACAGGCGGATCGGTCGAGATCAAGCGAACACGCTCAAGTCTCAACATCCCGGCGCCGCGTCGCACCATGACGCCAAAGAACCAGAACGGGTGAGAGCGAATCACGGCAAACCCGCGCGCCAGCCGCGCACGCTCGCGCTCGACTCCGTCCGGGTTAAAAAGCAAGCCGTAATAATCAGGACGCTGATAAATTTCAGCCTCCTGCTTCATAATTCCCATGTCAGAGTTAGGAATGCCGAGCTTTCCATCCACGTCATAATCGGCGATACCTTCGAGCATTGTCTGCCCTGCGCCGAGCGAGACGGGAATGAAGTGATCGTAAGCAATATAATTTCTAATCGTCAGCGGAGCGACGACGAGGACCATTCCACCAACGAGCGCCAGCGCATAGCGCATACGCCTGCCGCGCTCAAATATAATCGGAATGATAATCGCCATGAACGGCGCGAGCAGCAGCGCGTTGGCTCGAAGCCAGCATGAGAGACCGATGAGCGCGCCGCTCATGATAAAGGTGATGAGACGCGGACGCACGCTTGCTCTTATAAGGAAGTAAACAGCGATGAGCAGCGGGAGCGCAGCGAGCGAGTCTGGAAGGAGCAGAATCGAGTTGTAGGTAAACTGCGGCGCAAGCGCGACGAGCAACCCGGCAATGGTTGCTACTGTTGTGTTCAAGAGGGCGAGGGCGAAGAGATAGACGAGGACGGCTGCCGCAGCGTCCGCCAGAATTTGAATAATCTGAAGCGCAGAATCCGATTCACCATAGAGACTGGAGACAAGAGCGATCAAGATAGAGTAGCCGGGGGGGTGTCCCAGATGATTAGGGTTGCTCAGTGGTGAGTCTGTGCTGAAGAGTGAAGGGATGCCGCCCTGCTGCAACAGTCGTGCAGTGTGTTTGTAGCCTTCCGTGACCTCCGATTGAACTTTACGCGCCTCGAAGCGGTTGTCTTGCCAGGAGAGAAGGCGACAACCGAGCGCGACGAAAAAAATAATCGCGCAGGTGATGATAGTTTGCTTGCGGCCTCTTTTCGTTGAAGGCTTGAGCCAATGCTGCGGCGCGCTGGCCTTGTCGCGCGCTTGCGAACTATCAAGAGGCAACTCTTCTTCAGACGCTCTCTCTTTTGTCATATCGTCACAGTCCGAAAGCTCAACCCGGCAGTCGCACCACACGCACCTTCGTCCCGGCATTAAGTGTACGCACGCCTTCAGGCACGATGACCAGCGCGGTCGCACGCGCAAACGCCACAAAATCGGATGAGCCGCCCCACTTCAAGGGCTGCGCCAGAAGCAGCCCTTCGTCGTTCGTCTGCAATTGCGCCGGAAGATAGCTGGCGCGCTCAATCGCGCCCTTCACGCCGCGCGCCAGCACAGCCCACTCTTCTTCCATCGCAGCATCCTTGCAGCCCTGCATGGCGCGCAGAGCAGTTCGCGCGAAGAGATTGAAAGTGACTGAAACGGAAACCGGATTGCCCGGCAGACCGAAGATGAGCGTCTTGCCCAGACGCGCAAAGACCGTCGGCTTGCCGGGACGCAAACTCACACGCTCGAAGAAAAGTTCCGCATTGAGCGCGTGAAGCGCAAGCTTGGTGAAATCGTAAACGCCCATAGAGACGCCGCCCGACAGAATGAGCGCATCTGAACGCGCGGCGGCATTCCTGATCTCGCGCTTCAAAAGCTCTGGGTCGTCACCTGCAAGAGGCAGGCGCTCAACAACAGCGCCCGCGAGTTGAGCGTAAGCTCCGAGCGAGTAGCTGTTTGAATCACGTACCTGATCTGCGGCTGGCTTATCGCCCACCGCAACCAACTCTGTCCCGGTCGCAAGCACAGCAACCTTTGGGCGACCGCCTACTTTCACATTCGCGTAACCGAACGAAGCGAGCGCAGCCATCATCGCCGCATTAATCTCATCACCAGCCAGCAAGACGGTCTCGCCCGCTCTAATCTCGGTTGCGCGCCTGACTATGAACTGCCCCGGCTCAGTGGTCTCCGTAATCTCAACCACACTATCCAACTCGTTAGTAACTTCTACCTTCTGCACACTGTCCGCACCAACAGGCACGGGCGCGCCTGTCATAATTCGCACAGCCTCGCCCGGCTTCATAGAATCATGCCAACCGCGTCCAGCCGCAGATTCGCCGACGACGCGAAGTCGCGCGGGCACGTTTGCAATGTCGGCAGAGCGAACAGCGTAGCCATCCATCTGCGCGCGGTCAAAGGGTGGTAAGTCGGAATCAGCAACAATGTCCTCGGCGAGCACACGTCCCAGCGCGTCCGCGAGCGCAACCTTCTCGACGGGCAGCGATTGCGTCTGCTCCTTGATGATGCGAATTGCCTCGGCGACAGTAATCATGATGAATGAACAGGGGAGAATTGTATCTTCGACAGCTCGTTAAATATTTCGGAGCCGGTTTTATAACGATAAGCCTCGCGCCGCCTGAGCATAACAGAAATGATGCGGGCTAACTCGCCATACTCCCCACCGAAGCGAATCAACGATTCGGCTATCTTACGCGGGACTCCATCCAGAATCTGTTGGAATGTTTGCTGTGGAGAGAGCGCCTCGCCGATGGGTGAGTTGCCGGTCATGAGCGTTAGCAGGACAATCCCTAGCTGGTAAAAATCTGATTGCTGCCTTGAGTATCCATAGCGTAAAAGCTCCGGGGGCAAATATGAATTATGCCCGATCAAGGTTTTAGCCAATTCATCTGTGGTGACGGTGTTCTTAGCAATTCCGAAATCGGAAAGCTTGTAAACCCAGTTTGGAAAAACCAGAATATTCTTTGGGGTCACATCACGATGCACGACCGGAAGCGAGTGAATATAATCCAACCCTTGTAAAACGTGCAGCCCGACCGTGCAGATCGCTTTCACATCGAATTTGTAATTTTGTAATAACAGATCGGCCAGAGAGCAGTTGGCCTTCTCCATAATCATCACCAGATGGCCCTGCGGAGTTTGAAAGAATTCTACTATCTGAACAATGTGAGGATGTTTCAAGCATTTCAAAGACAAGTTGCACTCGTTGATCCAGGTCTCCAGGCCACCAGCGCGGCTATGAGGATTGTGCCGGATAAATTTAATTGCGAGCGGGCGGCCATCTTGATTCAGGGCTGAATAGACATCGCCCCCGCCGCCTCCGCTGATTCTTTCCAGGAGATGGTATCTGTAGCCTCGCGGATTAATGAGAAGGTTATTCACACGCGCTCCTCGATTAATCTGAGATTGTTACAAAGTTAGCTTCAAAACCAAAGCGGCTGTCTCTCAAATTAATTGAAAGACAGCCGCTCTTGAACTGGGCGACGGTTCAGGCTTTGACGTTGAGCTTACTACTGCACTGCCGAGGCTGGGGAGTTGTCCGCCTTGTCAGCATTGATGGTTGCGAGCTTCCCGCCAACATTAACGCCTGTGAGCCAGGAGATGCCATTCTTGTCTTTCTCAGTCGTATAATTGGCTTCGTAGCTTGAGCTGCCTTTCAGGTCCTTCAAGCTTGCTGTGATTTTAGCGATGACCTTTTTGCCATTGAGAATCGTCAACTCATTGGCCTTATCATCGAAGCTAGCTTTATAAGTGCCTTTCTTGACGAGCGTCTCCCCGATCTTAACGTCCGTGTTGAAAGTCACCATCTTAGTCTTGACACCGGCGAGCGCTACAGGGCTGAGCAGCGCGCACACAAACAATGTCAACGCCAGGGTTTGAAATCTCTTTCTCATCTTGTTTACTTCCTTTCGGCTTAAGGGTAAGTCTGTTCATCATCCTCGGAGTATCCGGGAGGACAATCGTTCAAGCCGCTGTACGAACAAACGAGAGAACAGTTCGAGAAATATTTTTTAGCGCAATAAATTTGCGATTGCGACTGGCCCTGAATGCTCTCGGCTCAACGCCAATCTCTTGACCTACATGAAGATGCTGCGAGGTGGCTCAGATAAAAAGCACACAGCTTTTTATCTGAGCCACCTCGCAGCATTAACGAAAAATTGAACGGACGTTCAAAGTTCGAGTTGAAGTTAGCGGTGTCGGCCCTGCGCTTTCTTCTGTGTGCGCGTGTTCTTCTGCGCGTTCTGTTCGAGCGCGGCCAGACGCTGTTCCATAGAGGCATTGGTTGAACGCAGCTCATTCACTTCTGTGCGGAGTTTATCCACCTCCGCAGACTTCTGTTGCAGTTGAGCTGTCCGCATCTCCAAAGCTTTGACGGCTGCCAGGCTGACACCTGCAAGGTCCTGAACACCGATTGAAGTATTGGTGGTGCCAAGGCTGAAGAACTGATAGAAGTCTTCTGCCATCGGACCCATGTGTCGCGCTTGCTTTCCTTCTGAGATGTAGTTCCAGGTGCTCACCGGCATCTGGCGCAGGCGCGACAGCACGTCTTCACCGTTAACCATCGAGAAGTTCTCTTTAGTGTAACGGCTCGAAGTGCAGTTGAAGACACCTGAGCCAGCCGGGAGATTGCAGCCCGTTGTTCCGGTCAGGTTGGTGCGAAAGCGGAAGCCGCCTGTGGCACGCGCGGCAAATTCGTTGTTCGCAGTGTTCTTGAAGGTGTCAACAGAGGCCGTCGCCGATCCGTCACTCCAGACAAATGTTCCGCTGAAGCCGTTGTTCGAGGCAAACTTGCCGAACGCCATCGAGTGGTCTTTGTCAGCCGTCACGTTGTAGCCGATGGCGACCGCAGCCAGACCCGTGAGGTTGAAGCGCTCACCTTGATGTTACCCGCCACTTCGAGTTTCTGCGTTGGCGAGTTTGTGCCGATACCCACGTTGCTGCTGACATCTGTGATGGACGAATCGCCGAGCGTGCCCGCTGCGTCCACCCACTTCGCAACACGGTTGTTCGTGCCTGTGCTGGAAGCGGTGATGAACGCCGGGCTAACGGAACTGGTCTTGCTCACGGCTGCGCCGCCCGCAGATGTCAGCGTCGTCCCATCCTCGAACACGATGCCGCCACGAGCGCGGATTGTGCCAGCCACGTCGAGCGTCGCTTCGGGTTTGTCCGTGCCGATGCCGACACGACCGTCGGGCGTGATACGCATCTGCTCTTTGTCCTGCTGAGAGAAGATGTCTCCGGTGCTGAAGGTCAGCGAGCCGCTGGTGCTGTTGACTTGCCCATCCTGCCCATCGTGAGCCGTCACAGTTACGGAGCGTGCTTTCCCTTCGCGCAGGATGGTGATGGCTTCGCTGTTACCGGCAGCTTCGATTTTCTGCGCCTGCCTGCGCGTAGCCAATGTTTGTGACTGGTCCGCTGTTAAGCTCCCTTCGCTCGCGTTTTGAAGCGTGACCTGTGCGGATTGAACGGAAAGAGCGCCGAGCCGTTGCCGCAGTTTGCCTTGTAGCTCCTTGATGGAGACGACGCACAGGTAAGAGCCGTCGGTCATAGGCTGCGTGGCGTCTGTGATTTTCCAGTCAATGATGCTGCCCTGGCGCAGGCCGGAATCGTAAGCAATCGCGCCGGACGTGTTGTAGATTTCAAGCCTTATTTGCGTGACCTGACCAGCAGATGTGAAACGAACCGAGCCGTCAGCCGCAACCGATGCAGCAACGGCAGCAGGCGTTGATTGCTGGCCCTGAATTGTTGTCTGACCCTGAGCCAGAGCGTTGTTGGAGATGAGGACTAATGACAGTGAAATTAAAATTAGTAGGCGTCGAATGAACATGATTTGCGCTCCCTTTAATAAGCCATTACTTTGAGGTTGATCTAAACCCTCTTTCGCACCCTGGCGATGATTTCAATTGTTTTTGATCTGCCCTCACTAAACTAACGCGGATTTTTTTGGCGATTGAATCACCGGGCCGGAAAGAATTACTTAAGGAACTTCAAAAGTGGTTCCTGAGATGCGTGCTGTCTTGAGTCTATATTTTTCTACTGTATAATCTTCGCCATGAACAAACGTGCGAAAAAACGAGTGAAAGAAGCTATCGAGAAGGAAAACCTGGAACGAGCGAAGATTCGTAAAGAGCAGGCTCAATCTTCTTCTAAGGAATCAACGGAGCGGCGTGGGTTTCTGGCGAAACCTGGAAAGAAGCGAGGCTAGTCTTTGCCAGTTCATAGTCGTCCGGGATGGCTTCTGATTTATTGTTAGCTGATTTCTTATTCCAGCCTGATTACAAAATTAAGTAGACCTGTCAACGTTTCTCACTTCTGCTTGCTCATGGAGTAGACGTAGCTTTCTTTTTCGAGGGACGTTTGCGCTCCGATGCGCGTGTGCCTCCGGCCTGTTCGTACTGCGAGGAGTCAGGGCCGTAAGCAGCACGAAATCCGCTGCGCGCGCCTGTGTTGATACTTGCCAGCTCAGCAATTTGCTCATTGAGGTCGTTTATGAGTGCGGTCAACTGCGTGCGCAGGGTTTCCACCTGATCGCGCTTCTGGCGCACGCTTGTGAGCTTAGTTTGAAGATTGGCGAGCGTGATTTCTCCCAGCGTGAAGGTTGAATTATCCGTCCAGACACGCGCAATCTGCTCGCTGTCGGTGATTGTCGCGTTGAAATTGTATTTGCTCGGCATGAGGAGTTTCTCCTATCTCAGAAATAAGGATTAGAAGGGAAGCTCGAAACTTTAGCGTGAGGGACAAAGAGAGTAGGACTCCCGTTAAAGTTTCGAGCAGTTCAGCTAAAAGAATTATCCAGTGGCATAATTGTTTTAGCACGCTGGCTAAACATTGGAGACAGCCCGCTAAAATGTTTAGGCAGACTCCTAAACATTTTAGGAACGCAGATAGAATTTCTACCCCGCCGCCTCGAAATTCTATCCCGCTTCCTAAAAGTCTCGGCCACCCAGAGACCATTTCAAGCGAATCAACCTTCTCGTCTGCGAGGTACGAAAAAGTTTGGCGCATTATGCCATTATTTTATCTTGTGTAAATAAAAAATCTGCTTCGGCCAGCTATTTGACTGGGTAGGAGCTATAAGGTGACCTTTGATAATGCTGGTATGGCGGCTTAGAGCAAAATAGGAAAAGCGGCTGCTGGCAGGAATGATTACCAAGTACGTAGCTTGTTGGAGAAGGAAGAGAAGCCAGCACAATCTAGAGAAGCCAGCACAATCTATTGACAAAAAATTTTAGCTGAGTGCAATATAACGTACAATTCGCATGACTCGGAGGAAATCATGGCAGCTAGAAAAATCAGGTCTGACTCTACAGTTAAATCAGCGGAAAAGCGGCTGGGAATTAAGAACGCGATAAGAAATCCAGATGGAACCAATGCCCGAGGCGACAAGTTAATTGGTACGCTCAGAAAAGAAGTTGCAAAGAAGTCTGGTAAAAAAAGCGGTAAATCTCGTAAGAAATAAGTGGCTATCTACATCCTACCTGTCTGTTAGTTTTTATATCTATGTCCTCATGTGAGCCGATTCTTGTTTGCCTAAAATGCTGAACGAATTGGTCAAGCGAACTCTAACAGTCACTGTTTAGTGAGAGGATAGATATTTGATATATTCTCTCCAAAGGAGAAAATTATGGCTGAAGAAAAGATAGAAGAACACAAACATGTCGTCAGTAAGACTGACGAAGGTACGTCAGAAACTCATTCTGATAAGGTGGTTGAACAGGATAAGGAAGAGGGAAGCCCGAAAGTTACCATCGAGAAAGAGACAACGATCAGGCATACGGATTAATGTTTCTTCATATTGGAATGCGATAGCTTCCAGCGGAAAGCGGAAAGAGCACCCAACTCCCATCAGAGTTGGGTGCTCTTTTATTTTGGAGCGCGATTTAGGTTCTCTGGAAAAAGAAAGAGGAGAATTCTTCTCTTAAAAAACCTACTTTTCTAATCCAGATTTACTGACGATTGTCGTTCCTGTTTTCGCGCCGCTCTTCGCGCCTATCGTTGCGGCGATCTGCGCGACGACGACGACCATGTCTTCTTCTGCGACGCCTGCGACCATTGTTATCCTGGTCTCCGTTATCTTGCCTGTCTTCGCGGCGGTCGCGGCGCATTCCTCGACGCCTATCCTGGCGTCTATCTTCACGCCTCTCTTCGCGCCGATTTTGATTATCCTGTGCGAGCGTTGTGGTGCTGCCGCTATTTCCATTCAGCGCAAAGGCGGATTGCCCAAAGCTGAAGGTGAATAGAAGTGCCAGCACCAGACTGGTTTTCTTAATCACAGTTCTTCTCCTCTTATTATCAAAGTGGAAATTCTTAGGGGGTGACAGGGAATGTCTCTTTATACATTGAATTGTGCTCCCACTACAAGTTAAAGAGTCGTTGGCGAACTGTTCTACCATAACGTCTGATCTGCGCTCTTTCTGCACTATATGAGGACAATGAATCACCTGCTACAAGAGCTAAATTATGGAAAATAAGGGTTCCACTAATGGCACACATGTTGCCATCTCTATTAACAGGGGGACTAGAAATGAAATCAAATAATTTAAAGGGCAAACTCGGAGGAGCTATCTTAGCGCTCTCCTTAGTGCTTGGCATCGGGATAATGTCGAGCATGACAGCTCAAGCGCAGTATCGTAATGACGGTCAATGGCAGCGCCGTGACCGTACCAACCAATCTCAGAGTCAAGATTGGCGGCGTAACCGAGACCGCGATCAGGCTAACGCTCAGAATCGCGCTCGCCGCGATAATCGTTATGGTAGCAATAACGGTTATGGTGTGTACGGCAACAATGGTACTTATGGCAACTATGGTGGCTACAACAACAATGCCTACCAGGTTGCGATGAATCAGGGATACCAGTATGGCGTGAACACGGGTGCTAGTGATGCGCAACGTGGGCAGAGCTATAGCCCGCAGAGATCACATTACTACAGAGATGCTTCTTCGCAGGCTTTTCGTGATGGCTTTACACAGGGCTATGACGCAGGTTTCCGCCAGTACGGTGGCAACAATGGTGGCTACCAGCGTAGTCGCAGTGGAAGTGTCCTGGGTAGAATCTTCGGGATACCTTACTAGGCTACAAACAAACAGTAAAATCTGACCTAACTGAGAGTGCCGCGATTTATTATCGCGGCACTTCCTTATGCACGCTATCTGAATAAACTCACTCGTTCAATTCATAAACCCTTACTCTCCGGGAACGTCTACAAACATAGGGTAAAAGCAGAAAAGCGCGCCCTAAACTATACAGGCGCGCTTTCCAATGTGGCGGAGCCGACGGGACTCGAACCCGCGACCTCCGAGCAGCCTGACTGAAGTTATTACGTTATTAATCAATTGCTTACGGCCAGTTGTTATTCTGGCTTTTCTGCTTTTTCGGGATTTTCAACGGGACGCAGCAGCTGGATCGCCTCAACGGCAGCCCGTTTCCGACCATCTGTCCCGTGGACATACAGGGCGCTGGTCCTGATGTCCCGGTGTCCCATGAGCGCCATGATGTCGTAGGCGGAGGATCCCGTCTCGCCTAAACGAGTCCCGAAAGTGTGGCGCATGGTGTAGAGACGCGCGTTTTTGATACCGGCGAGTTCCAGAGCGCGGCGGAAGCCGTTCTTGACCTCCTTGAACCTCTCGCCCGTGCGCCAGCTTACGAACAAGTATTCACTCCCTTTGTTCTTGTGGTAGAGGTCAAGCAGGGTCGCGCGCACGGCCCCCTCTATGGGAATCTCGCGCTCCTCGTCCGTCTTCGTGCCCGCACGGACGACATTCCTTTCAAAATCCACATCCAAGCGTTTGAGGTTGAAGATTTCCGAAGGTGGCCTAAGACCCGTACCTATCCCGACGATGACGACAGGTCGTAGGTGCTTGAGCGTTCCTGTAAGGACACCCCAACGAGTCCCCATTCCCACCACCATTCTTTTATTCTGCAAAAAAGCTTTTCTTTGTCACATAAGTAATCCATAAAAATATGTATCCATACTCATTAATGAGTGTTAAACTGTAGTTGGTTTTATCTAAAGTGTTGAGGTTCCTTTCAATGAAATTCAGCCCCTTGAGTAACTTTGAAGAACTAGCTACGGATGCTGGCTCGGAATTCCCGGAGCTTCTTGGCAACAGCGGTTATCTCAAGCGAGTCGGTGCGTTCCTTCGGATTTACGCTTCATCGTTAACAAAAGATAAGGGCACGCTCAAATGGATTAACGTCTTAGATCCGAGCAATGGTAAGAAACTCCATCCGGAATTACTCACTTGCATAGAATCTCTCCCGGCTGAAACTCGCACGCCGAAAAGACATGCCAAATATAAAAGTGATCTTAGGTCTAATCTGACTCATATAATACTGAGAGTCATTAAATTCTATTCTGCCGCGAATTCAGAATTTGTATCTGCCGACGACTCATTTGCTTTGGAGTCGCTTCCAAAAGTAGTGCAAGAAATATGGCCTTACTTGCCGAGGGAAGGTGCGTTACGAAATAAAAAACGAACATTGGAAGAACGCGCCTTGATGCCACTAACTAAAGTCGGGATTCACATTCTAAGGTGCATGTTGGAACTGGTCGAGCTACATGACCTAGATGATCTAGAGCAAATACTCATTACTCATACGGACGATTTTTATATTCTGATGCGGCGAAAGTGTCCGCCAAAAATGTGGGGCGCCATCACTGGTAAATTTTCAGACCTGCGTAAAAAGATGGGTTACGAGAAATTAGGCCAGAAAAGGAAATCGCTGGATTTAACGAGCCTTCCAACTTTCTGTCAACAGTGGGAGCTATTCGAGAAGCAGGCCCCGTCTGGAATCGAAGAAGGTGAATATTTAAGCGAGCGCGCTAATCATTTCGGGATAGAAGTGAATGCTGTTAAGTCATCCTCAATTGATAGATTCCGGGAAGTCCTCCAAGCGGGACTATTTCAGATCATCAAACACCTCGAACAATCTCCCTCATACAGTGGCGACCTAAGTGTCGTTGATCTGTTAAGAATTGAGCCAGTGACGCGCGCCCTAACCAATGGTTCAACAAGAGTCGAGAATGCCAACGTGTTAGTAGATGTATACCGGCAGATCGAAAGGAGCGCAGAGCGCGGCCATAGCGGAAAGCGAGCTAATCGTGACAGCGTTACGTTCGGGAATTTTATCATTGCTATTAAGGCCATCGCCGCATACAACGATCTCTTTGAATACCGTGAAGCATTCGATCAAGCTTATGGAAATCTGAGATTCGACCACAAAGCTGCGGCCAAACGTAGCGCGCATAAGAAGAAGATTCTCGACCGCCCTTGGTTAGATGAAGAGATCTCACGATTAGGGGAGGAGTTCTCTCAAGTTGTTAAGGAACGTACATTCGTAAGAGATAAGTCGGATGGTCGCTCTCATAAAGTTTCGGATCGAAACATGCGATTATGCCTCTTTTACGTAGTGTTGCTCACGCTCCGCTATTTAGGATTTAGGCAGCAGGCGATTCGCAACTGCACTGTCGGTAAAAATATTATCTTCAAAAAAGACGGCACGATATTATTCCATTACGATGCCGATGAGGTTAAAAACGAGGTTGAAATAAACATCCCTTTGCGGAGGGAAAAAGACCCACAGAAGGACACTCATGGCCTTTTGTATGACGTGCTAATAACCTATTACACGAAAGTCTATCCGCATATCAAAGAGAATACTGCCACCGACCTTGAAGAGCAGTTCTTCGTTAAATTGAGGTTGAACGGCAAATTCATTCGTCATCAGAAAGACAAGAAAGGCGCTAAACGCAATAGAGCGAACGTAAATTTTTACCAGTATTTTCGCTCTGCTTGCTGCGCTTTTCTCCTTTTTGAAGACCGCGCTGCGAAACTTCCGACTTTAATAAATCCGCACTTTTTACGCGGCCTTTGCGCTGACTGGCTTTTTCACGATTGTAAGGTGAGTATTGAAAAGATAGCTGACTACCTCGGTGATCTGGTGGAGACAGTAAAGAAAAAGTATTTAACAAAGAGCAAAGTCAGAGATGGTGGCCCGGCTATTATGGAAGCTGGAGAGAATCAGAAAGCGAGATTGTATGCGGAGAATGCAATTGACATAGAGCAGCAAATCAAACAGATGAAGGCAGCGCACAAGGCTCAGCTAGCTGAAAAGGATAAACAACTTCAGGAGCGTACGGATGATGTCCGCAGGGCTAATGAGCGGGCGGACCGCACTGAAGAACGAAACTCATATCTCGAAGCTAAACTCGAAAAGAAGGAGCTTGAAACCGCTGAACTGCTAAAAAAGATAGACGACAATCAAGCGGAATTTTTCAGCATCTTGAAATCTAGCGGTGGCACTGACAATATTCCCACACCTGCGGCATAATGAGAGGAAAACCGTTGGAGAGGTGAATAGGACATGATCACTCCCGAAGTAAGGCAAGACTTGGTGCGCATGAATCTCCTGCTGGAGCAAGAGCATCACAATAAACTTGTTGTCGCGAAAAAAATTACCCGCATCTCCAAGAGCGATTTGATCCGCATCGCTCTGGATAGGCTGTGGGAGGATCTCGGCGATCTGAACAATCCATCACCCAAGGCGGTGGAGATTCTTTTCAACAGGTCCGTTAATTACACACAAGTCAAAGGACGCGCAGGGCGCTCCACTGACAAAGCCAAGAACATAAAGAAATCTTAAAAGGAGAAGTGCTGTACAGAATTATCGCAAATAATCTTTAGAAAATTTCGGAAGGGCTGAAAAGCGAAATAGCCGGTGGATTGGAGCCACCGGCCATCCCAAATTCGCCAATCAGACGAAATGATTATGCGCACAGAAAATGTATCACAGCCTCTCGAAGGCTGGCAACCATCTGTCTCTATTGATACTACTGATGAAGTAGCGGCCTTTAAGTTTTTAGACTTCGTTTTTGAAGGAATACGTGGTGGCTTCATCGAATTCCGTTACTTCGGAGCCGGATTAAAGCCGAAGGTCGTAGATCAGTCTTCATACCTGAAACTACCTCTCGACCGCGAACGCGTCACTACCGAAGTCCTCTCACGCAACGGGCGACAGATGGTCACCGTCGGCCCGGCCCCACGTGTGGAAGCGCCACAACGGGGCAAAGCCGGTAAGGATCAAGACGTCATCTCCACGACCTGTATATGGGCAGACCTCGACTTCAAACAGGCCGAGGGAGGCGCTATCGAGGTCGTCCAGCGCCTACGTAGATTCCCGCTGCGCCCTTCCATAGTCGTCAACTCCGGTTACGGACGCCACGTCTATTTTGTCTTCAATAGAGTATTGCGTGCCGGAGACCTGCCTGAGTGGGATGAAATGATCAAGGGCCTGCGTGACGCTCTACGCGGGGATTCAGTTATCAATCTAAGCCGTGTTATGCGGCTGCCGGGCACGCTCAATATCAAGCAGGAGTTCGCCGTGCCATGCGAGATCTGCGAAGAAGATTCCAGTTGGCTTCGCTACAGCGTTGAAGAAGTAAAAGCGGCGATTGAGGAAGGCTTGCGTTATTGGTCTAAAGGACCTACGGGCACGCGTAAAGAGCAACTCTCACAGGCAAACATGCTTCTCGACCTTCACCGGCGGGGCGTCCCGGAGGAAGTGCGTCGAGCCGTACTTACGGGTGAGAGGACTATTCGTACTGGCATCAATGCCGGGAGGAGCGACGACGAATCAGCGAGGGATTTTTGGATAGCCACGACACTGCTGGAAAGAGGTTTTGATATCGAAGAAATCAAGGCGGTCTTCCGCACGAACCCTCACGGGTGCGGTAGCAAGTGGGCGCAAAGACAGCATGGAGAAAAATATCTTGAACTAACACTCGTGAAGGCGAGCGCACGCGTGCGAGAAAAACACGCGGGGCTTCGCGGCGAGATCGGTAATGGGTATGAAGGAGAAGAGGGGATGGGGATTTTCAATGATCTACCTCTCTACTATTCGTGCAGCCCTGACGGGTCTATCTGGTTCAACCCGCCGATACCGAAGATAGTCGAGGAAGGCGGGGATCGCCGCACCCATGCAAAGCTACCGAAGCCTGTATTAGTCTGCAATTCCTTCATGTGGATCGCTGAGATTCAACAGAATATTGATACTAACCAGATCTCGGTGAGGATCGCTTTTAGCTATCATAGAAAGCCCCACACGACGACGATCCTTCGTTCTCAAATGGCTGATGCGCGCCAACTCGTCGCAGCACTCGCTGGCGAGGGCGCGCCCGTAAATTCGCTCAACGCGCGACTAGTGCTGGCATATCTTACCGCTTACGAACATGACTTCGGTGACCGTATCCCTCGTAAGAAAGTGACCAGTCGCTTCGGTCGCGGCAAAGCCGAAGGATCGTTCTTCTTGCCGGGCCTTGCGTCCGATGTCGAGTTTGCACCTGCCGGACCCGGAGACTCCGCGCTCTTCCGCGCGTATTCGTCTCGTCGCGGAAGCCTTCAGGAATGGGCTAATATCATTAATCTACTGGCGAGCGAAAGCTCAATCATCCCGCAGGTCGCGATCCTCGCCGCTTTCGTGCCGCCGCTCCAGTCAAAGCTGCAAATTCCGAATTTCATACTGGACATTAACGGCAACACCGGCTCTGGCAAGTCGACGTCGCTGAAACTGGCAGCATCCGTGTATGGTAAGCCGAATGACCCCGACTCTTTAGTTTCGCAGTGGATGAACACCCGCGTCGCCATCGAGCAGATGGCTGGCATGTGCAGCGAGCTTCCAATCTTCCTTGATGACGCGCAGCATTGCTCGGAAGATCTGAAACGCTCAATGGTATACATGATTGCGAACGGGAGAGGGAAAGGACGAGGAGCTAAAGGCGGCGGCATCCGAGAGACGTTAACGTGGCATACTGTGGCGATTTCGACGTCCGAAGAGCCTTTGCACGAATCCAGCCCACACGAGGGCGCGCGTGGCCGCATCCTCCCCGTCGGAGGGGCTACGTCGCCGTTCCGCCCCGGCTCAGCCTCTTTCGTGCAGAGTTTGGAGCGTGCCATCGTCTCCAATCACGGGCATGCGGGCGAAAAGTTCATCAAACATCTGAACGGCTGGACGGAGTCGGAGTGGTATCAGTGGCAGAGAAGGTACACCCTTATTAGAACGGAATTATTGCGTAACAGTTCATCAGACATCGTGGGTCGCGTAAGTGGTTACATCGGGGCCATACAAGTGGCCGCAGAGATTGCCTGCCCTCTCCTCGGCTTGAAATTCAAGCCGGACGTCATCAGCGCGTGGCTGATGGTTCACCTTGATGAGCAACAGTCGGATCAGAATCTCATTCTGCTCGCCGTCCGGGCCTTAGCTGATCACTATATTTCCAATCTCAATAATTTTGCCGGTGATGGCCGCTACGAGGCTTCAGAGAAGCGAGGGGCGTTGCATGGGGCTTCAAAGCAATATGCCTACGTGGGATTCCTGCGCAGTACGATTGAGACTGTCTTCAGGCAACGCAAGTGGAATGTTACGGCGGCCCTTAATAAAATGGCTGAGGCCGGGATTCTTCATGCCACTGAAGGAGATCGACACACCAAGAAAGTAAGCGTTGAAGGTGTGAAGCATCGAATGATCTGCATTAAGTGGGCCGCCATTTTGCCCGAAGATGTAAACACCCTCGATGAATTAAGAGAGAGCCATGGGAAAGTTCAAGCTCAAGAAAACTAAAGACTGGAAAGCGAAGCTGCGCCCCTACAGCTACCGCGATCTGTTTGAGGCGGCGGTTGAGCGAACCGGTGATCTCGGACTGGAAGAGCCGGAAATCATCTATACCGATCAGTCGTATTTCACGCCTGAGAGACTGCGCGCTTTTGGTGAGTTCATCAACCAAGAGTTTGCTCCGGCGCTGGAGCGGGGGCTGGTTGCCACTTGCGTCATCGTCCACACGGGTCTTATCGGCGCGGTCAAAGAATTCTTCTCCTGTGAAGTATATTTGACCATCGGGTCTGTGACTACTCCGAAAGGAGAGATGTATCAGATCACCGAGCAGCAAGCGCGCAGGTGGATTGCGGAAAAGGTAAACGTTAAGGATTTAGAAATTCGCGCATGGCTCACCCTTGATTCGCTGGAGATTTTGGACATGACTTTCTTGCCGACCATAGCTCACGTGAGCGGCAGGCGAGAACTCGAAAACAAACCCATCGCCGTCAGGCCGGATTCACTGCCTCGCGCGCAGCCACAGGGACCTGATCCTTCGACTCTTCCTAATGGGTTACAATATAAGCCATTTGTTGTTGGGCAAGATTTCTTGACGCAGTTAGGGCTGGAAACTGTTTCTATTAATTATTAATACTATAGAAGGAACTTGTTGATGCTCCTAGAAAACTAAAATACAATTCTAGAAATCCAAGTTGTCGAGATTTTTGCGGGAACCATATTGCGCGATATATCCATCTCATCCGTATGAGTGTTTCCTATGTTTACATGGATCCCTCTGTACCAAGAAATTGCTCGCCATATCCTCCTGATGGAAACGGCAGGAGGAACTCATCTCCGTGCTGAAGCGACTCCGCGACCGGGAACTGCCTGTAATCAGCTTAAATGATAAAGCGAGCGCCGGGCGGACAATTGAACTGCAAGAGATCGATCCGTTTAGTTTCTTTGCCAGCTTCAACCGAGGACAGACGTTGGTCAACCGCGTGAAGATCCTTGAGGCATTGAAGAATGAGTGGAATTTAACTAGTGAAACGCCATCGGAGTTTGAAGGCATCCCTGTCGTTGATAACCGGCAGTCGCGGTTCTTCTTGTACGCGGAAGATCGGGGCTCGGACGACATCTCCAAACTTTGGCGTCTGGCGCGGGAAACAATCGAGCGTGATCCGTCAAACTTCAACCACCAGATTCTAGACGACTGCCTCACCGTCAAGATGGGCTCGCTACCCAAACTCAGCATGGGAATGTTCTGGTTGAACCCCTACAGTTACTTGGCTGTAGACAGCCGCAACCGCGAATACCTCTCACGATATAACATCAGGCTTAATGGCAGAACAGCTAAAGACTACTTTCAATTGCTCGATGACGTGAAGGCTCATTTCGATAATGATTTCCCCACCATCTCCCGGCAAGCGTACCTAGCGACGACTAAAGAGGGTGGAAATGGAGGCACTGACACGCTGCCACTCACACCGACTGGCCGACACTACTGGTGGCTTAACGCCAATCCGAAAATCTGGAATTTTGAGAGTAAGGCCGTTGGCGAGAGGCAGACCTATACGTCATACAACGAGAGAGGGAACAAGCGGCAGAAGTACAAATATTTTGGCGAGGTAAAGCCCGGCGATCTCGTCATTGGCTACGTCACTAGCCCGCAGAAGGAGGTCATTGCAGTCTGCCAGATCACAAAGGGGTTGCATCAATCTGACGGTGCGGAGCGCATCGAATTCAAGAAGATTGAGCAGTTGCAGAACCCCATCACTTACGAAGAATTGAAAGCAGTTCCTGCCCTCGCGCAGAGCGAGCCGCTCGTCAGCAATCAGGGAAGCCTCTTCGCCCTGAACGAGGAACAGTTCGAGATCATTCGCGCTATTATTGATGAGAAGAATCCCCCCATCCCCCCTGCGACGCTCAAGCCTTATACTAAGCATGATGCCCTTTCAGAGATGTTTATCTCGGAGGGGGAACTTGCCGGCATCATCTCACGTCTGCGGCGCAAGAAGAACGTCATCCTTCAAGGCCCGCCGGGCGTCGGCAAGACCTTTGTGGCCCGGCGTCTGGCCTTCCTGATGATGGGGGTCAAGGACGCTTCGAGGGTGCAGATGGTTCAGTTTCATCAGTCTTACGCTTATGAAGACTTCATTCAAGGCTATCGCCCCAACGAAGATGGACGCTTTACCATCAAGCCGGGCATCTTCTATGAGTTCTGTCGTAAGGCCCAACGTGACCCGGAACGCGACTACTTCTTTATCATTGACGAGATTAATCGTGGGAACCTTAGCAAGATCTTTGGTGAATTGATGATGCTCATCGAGCACGATAAACGCGGACCGAGCTTCGCTATCCCCCTGACATACGCGAGGAGCGGCGATGACCTCTTCTACATACCAGATAACTTCTACCTCATCGGGATGATGAACACGGCAGACCGCTCGCTTTCTCTCGTGGACTACGCGCTAAGGCGGCGGTTCGCTTTTGTGACGTTGCACCCTAAATTCGCGAGTGAAAGGTTCGCCGAATCGCTGGCCGATGGCGGTGCTCCCAATGATCTCATTAATAAGATCCGCGAGCGTGTCGGTGTGCTGAATAAGGAAATCGCCGCCGACGAACGCAACCTCGGCCCCGGCTACCAGATCGGCCATAGCTATTTCTGTCCCGGATCGGACGGCCAATCCCTTGATGAAGATTGGTATCGTGAGGTAATCGAATCCGAGATCAGGCCACTGCTGGAGGAGTATTGGGTTGACGAATCCGGTAAGGTCAGTGATCTAGTAAGTCGGCTGCTAGATTGAAGACGTGGAGAGCCCAATCCCCATCCAGAACATTTATTACCTCCTCTGCTATGCTTGGAATAAGCTGGAAGAGAGCGAGGTGGTCAATGTCTCATCCATCAAGAGCACCAAATTGGTAGACCTGTTTGCCAAGGTGCTCGCTGGCGGCACGCACCACCTCATCCGCCGAGGTTTCGACCGTGGCTACTTAGCCTTTGCGGAAGAAACTCCAAGGATAAAAGGTAAGATAGACTTCTCTTCATCCTTGAAAAAGAACTTGTTGGCGCGCGGACAGGCCCGTTGCGAATATGAGGAGTTAGATTACAATGTCCTCCACAATCAGATCCTCAAGACTACTCTAGAACGGCTGTCCTTGGCAGACGGGCTCGACACCAAGTTAAAGGAGGAGGTAAGGGAGGTCCTTCGGTGGCTGCGTCAAGTTGAGCCGGTACGCCTCTCCTCGCAGATTTTCCGACGCGTACAATTACACAGGAATAACCGCTACTATTCCTTCCTGCTGAACGTCTGCGAGCTAATTTATGACCAACTTCTTGTCGATGAACGCTCCGGGCGCAGCCGCTTCCGCGATTTTTTACATGACGAAGACCGCATGAACCGACTGTTTCAGGAATTTGTTTATAACTTCTACAAGCTTGAGCAAAAAGAGTTCAAAGTCGCTGCGCCGAGGATTTACTGGCAGGCTGCCTCCGAAACTACTGAAGCATTAGAGTATCTGCCTGTAATGCAAACAGACGTTTGCCTGACCAGCCATGACCGAAAAATTATCTTAGATTGCAAGTACTATCGTGAGACTTTACAGCATGGTCAATACAAGCGAACCATTTACTCAGGCCACCTGTACCAGATCTTTAGCTACGTGAAGAATAAAGAATCCGACGAAGGGTGGGAAAATTGCGAAGGTATCCTGCTCTATCCTGCGGTTAATCAAAGACTGGATCTATCTTACAACCTTCAGGGCCATCTGATCCGAGTAAAGACGATTGACCTGAATCAGGATTGGCAGAAGATCAAGGGGGATATGTTGACACTTATAGGCATTAAAACGCGCCTCTAACATCAACACAATACGGTCTCTGAGGTTTGCCACCCGTGATAGCCGACGCTAGTAAGGGAATGGGCCGCCGCTTCATCGAATATTTTACAGCCAATTAGTCTGACGCTCTACCGTCCTGAATAAAAATTAGTTGACAGTAAATCATTGTTAAGGTTAGTCTTCGGCTGTTGCTCAAGTCCTCGCACTGCTTACTCTTTATTATCATTTGCTGAGCACCTATTTCTCATCAGTAGCATTAAGCGTTAATAGAACATAGGCCGTGTCGCCGCCGCCTCTTCAGACTTTCCACAACATCGGTCATTAAACGACGCGGCTTCGCCACTCCAGATGAAAATGAGGACGCTTCAACGTAATTAATGATTTGGCTTCTTATTTTCATAGTAGAGAGTCTATTAATGAATTAGACCTGCTGCGAGTAGTTGTGCAGCCACTTCGCAGATAGCCTGATATTTCTATCTAACGATACACATGTGTTCTGAATGCCAATGTGGATAAAGAATATGCCTACGAAGGAGTTATGTTATGCCTAAAAAGACTTGGATACTTAGCTTCCTTCTGCCAATCATAGTTTTGCTTCCTTTGTTATCCTGCACCCGGCCAGAATCAAAGACTACTATCCGTCTCGGTGCTATCTTCCCACTCACTGGTGATATAGCTAGTTATGGCAAAGCGGCAAAACAAGGTATTGACTTAGCAGTCGAGCAAGTAAACGCTAGGGGGGGTATTGGCGGGCGCCAGATTCAAGTTATTTATGAAGATGACCAAGGGCAGGCGAGTAGGGCAGTTGCATCAATGGAAAAACTGCAATCGGTAGATAAAGTGCCTTTAGTGATGGGGTCTGCGGCTAGCTCGGTAACTCTTGCTTTATGCCCAATCGCTAACCGAACGCAAGTGATTTTGATAACGCCAATTTCTTCATCCCCAGAGCTAACTGGAAAATGTGGTCTATTCTTCTTTCGGATTTGTCCTTCCGACGAGGTTCAAGCGTCGATTATGGCCGAGTGGTTCAAAGAGGAAGGCCGGCAGAAAGCGGCAATCATATATGTCAATAACAGTTGGGGTCAGGGACTCAGAGAGGAGTTCACGGCGCGGTTCAAAACGCTTGGTGGGCAAATAGTAGCTGAGGAGGCCATTAAGGAAGGAGACCGGGATCTGCGGGCACAGTTGAGTAAGGTCAAAGCGGCTAACCCAGACGCATTATACGCTATTACTTATGGAAGAGAAGGTGGAGTGTTACTTCGTCAGGCCAAGGAGCTTGCGCTCGATAAACCGATCTATGGAGCCGACGTTTGGGGGTCGCCTGAACTTTTAGAAACAGCACAGGACGCTGCAAGAGGGGTAAAGATCATCGTGCCGGCAAAGTTCCAAAGCGCACGTTATCAGGAATTCGCTGAATCATTCCAGAAAAAGTACGGCGAGGCCCCTGATACCTATGCGTCGTATTCGTACGACATGACAATGATTATTACCTTGGCCTTATCAAGCGCAGAAAGAGGAGACGCGCTACGAACAGCTCTTTCATCAACTTCATACGAAGGCGTGACGGGTACGACAAGGTTTGACCAAAACGGAGATGTAGTCGGCAAAGGATTCGAGCGAAAAATACTTCCATAAATTAGGACATCCTCACATGCTCACAGACATAATGAAAGCGGTCCTAAGCTTTATTGAATATCCAATAAAGCAGGCAGAGTTGCGCGTTGAGCGATTAGAACCTAAGCTTCGAATCAGCCAAGTGCCGGGCCTCTTAATCATTGGTTTGTCAGTGTCAATTCCGGCTGGTCTTCTCTTATTTATTGAGTATCTTCTTTCTCATTACTTCCCTTTGCCTCCTTGGCTAGCATTTATTCATCATCCTGTGGCTTGGACAGTGCCTTTATTCACCATAGTGCTTGTCACTATGATTAAAATAAGGAGTGAATATCGGCGCGAGCGTGGGCAGCTTAAAGGTGATCTAGATGAAATAAAGAAGCTATATGGAAAGTTACAAGAGCCGACATTCGTCATTAACTTGCTTGGCGAATTCTTGGTATTTAGTCAAGATCGTGAGCCACTCAAACTAATCCTTGATGGGCTACAGCCTACGAATTTAGAAATTGTCAAAAAAATTGATAACTTGAGTGAAGTGACATTAACTCGGTTTGAGTTTTTGAATTATTTCCTGCGTTTACCACCGGACATTCAAAACTCCTTGTCAAGCTTTCTCCGCAGCGACCTTCTAGCCCAACCATGGGGACCACTATATATGACATTCGCTATACAGCTTCAGTTGGACCCTTGGACTCAAGTTGGTCAAAGATCACCTAGGTATGTTTTTGTGCGAGACATTGAAGAGATAGGATGCTTCTACGATAATACGGAAGATGCTACCACAGCATTTCGTGACAGGCTGGAAAAGGACCTTGAGACGATTCTTAACCTTGTACACAATACTCTTTGGAGCGTTATGTACAAAGACATTAACGTATGGCGTCAACCGGCATACTACCAGTCTAATGTAAGATTACTTAATCGCACAAAAGATACCGGTATTAATCTTCGGCGGATGTTTTTCTTTGAAGATGAATGGTTAGAGAATGATAATATTCTTCGCCCGCTAGTTTATGCGGCATTGTGGCATGCGAAGTGCAACTACCCTTGTAGGTATGTCAAAATAAAGGTGAACAAGAAAAGGCATGTCATAGAAAGCGCGAACGGCACGAATTATTTGGTTGACAAGGCTAACCATTTGGTTGATGGGGGGCAAAATACATGCATAGCATCGTGTCTCCTTAACGAAACGAACATTATGCTATACCAAGTGCCACCCCCATTTAAGCCTAGCACGTTAGGTGTGCGGGACCCGAAGCGGTATATTTATCGATGTGATGCGGAGACGGCAATAGTTAACGATTACAGGGCGAGTTTTGAACAGGTTTGGGATAGTGTTGGTGAGGCTGGCACGGCGGAGAGTTTCTTGAATATGATTGAAGCGAAACGGCCCGGCCTACGTCATGAGCTAAAAACTGAATTGGAGAGTAACGGGTCGTTGTAGGCATATATATGTTCGAATTAGAAGGGACCAAGGCTTATAGCAATTCCTTCTTCGAGAAGTCGAAGAGTAAGAATAACTATACTCGTATTGATTTAGTCGTTAGGGAATGGTTCCCAATCACTCAGGCATTCTGCCTGTCTTTACCAAGCTACGTCGCCCTCATTACGAAGGAAATTCAGGAAAATGAAGGGGAGCGCCGCGATGCTTTGGAGCAAGCGTCCTTAGTACCAATAGCAATTGGTGCAGGGGAGTTTGGATTCGGAACGCGCGGGCTTAATAGTATTCACTATAGAATGTTTGCCCGTCTAGGAGAGCCCTTAGGATTAAATCTAAATGACCTTCGGCAGACTCCACGTGGAACCTTGGTCGAGACCGGTTTGCTTGTAGATGCAATCAACGAAACCCTCTCTGACTTATATTTTGGCGCTGGCTGTATACGAGTTGTTGAAGGTATCGCTTACAACATAGTAGACGCCATGAATCACCTATTCCGCCCAATGATGCGGTCAAATAGTGAGCCCCTTTTCACTGAACACCAGTTAGAGTACATTACGTTGCATCTCAGATTAGAACGGGATCACGACTACATGGCGGGTACTTTTATAGAAACCCTCGGAGACACTCCAGAGCATCAGGCAAGTATTGCTGCCGGGGTCGAAAAGATAAGCCACCTGTTCGGAAATTATTGGGAGGCTCTGGCACGAGTTGTTTTCGTTGAGAGTCCTAGCGAAGCTATCTTCCAATGCTAATGCAATTGGTTGTCAACGGCGTAATCGCAGGAACAATGATCGCCCTGCTCGCTGTGGGCTTCACGATCATGTATATGGGCAGCCGCTTCTTCGTTTTTACCTACGGAGCTAGCTATACTTGGGCCGCCTATACCCCCCTCCTGCTGTTTAATACACTACCTCATATTATCTCCGCGTTTATTGGCATAGTAGTCGCTATAATTATCGGCGTTCTGTTGGAAGCGTTCATCTACAGCCCGACACGAAAGCGTGGTCATAGTACGCTAGTATTGATGCTGGCATCGATTGGTGCTTACACTGTTCTACAAAATATAATTAGCTTATTTTTTGGAGATTTAACACGCTCGGTTCGTTATTGGACAATACAAGAAGGGTATTCTATTTTTACCGCCCGCATTACAGCCACGCAACTCTTTATTATTAGTGTATCAGCAGTTGTTTTGGCTGCCACCTCGTTGCTACTCAAATTCACATGGCTAGGTCGTTGGCTGCGAGCGGTCGTCAATGATGAAGAGTTAGCACAAGTCGTAGGTATAAACGTAAGACGGACAATTCTGTTTGCCACTGCTTTGGGATCTGGATTGGCCGGAGTGGCCGGGGTGTTAATTAGTCTCGATACTGATGTCATGCCGACAATGGGATTTCAGGCGCTCCTCTTAGGAGTGCTGGCCTGCGTTATTGGCGGTGTTACGAGTCTAAAGGGTGCGGCAATTGGAGGTTTATTCTTGGGGCTCGTGCAGCATCTGAGTGTTTGGCTGTTGCCAACAGCATGGCAGGATGTAATTCTCTTCCTGATCTTATTCTTATTTCTTATTATAAGACCTCAAGGCTTACTAGGAATGCCCCTGAGAAAAGTGACGGTCTGAGATGGAGTATCTCCTCCACATCCTGATCTTAATTTGTATCTACTCCATACTGGCAATCTCGCTGGACCTTACCGCCGGGCATACGGGCTTATTATCCATGGCACATGCTGCCTTCTACGGCTTGGGTGCCTATACTTCATCACTTCTAGCCATTAACATCGGTGCCCCCTTTTTGTTGAGCCTCCTAAGTAGCATGGTAGTAGCCGCTCTTGCTTCACTAGCAATTTCGCTCTCAACCTTACGCCTGCACGACGACTATTTTGTCATTGCCACATTTGGATTTCAGATGATTCTTTTCGGTGTTTTTAACAACTGGATTGGCTTAACTCGTGGTTCGCGCGGTATTCAGGCCATCCCACAGCCTATAATATTCGGGTTGTCTATTCAGTCTCATATTGGCTTTGCAGTTTTAGCAACTGTATTTACTACCATTACATTCATACTAGTAAGGACTATTACATTAAGTCCATTTGGAAGAGTCCTTAGGGCGATTCGCGAAGACGAAACCTTTGCTCAAGCAGTTGGCAAGAACACAATTCGATTCAAAGTCACGGCGTTAGGGATTAGTGCTGCGCTAGCCGCTGTAGCCGGGAGCTTATATGCACATTATGTTACATATATTGACCCAACAAGTTTCACCGTTACAGAGTCAATATTAATTATTTCTATGGTCATTATTGGTGGAGCCGGCAGTACATGGGGCCCTGTGGTTGGGGCCACCATTCTTGTTGCTATTCCGGAAATATTACGTTTTTTAGGTTTACCAAGCTCAGTCGCGGCTAACCTGCGTCAAATCTCTTATGGTGCAATTTTATTAATAATGATGATGGTTAGACCACGAGGGATATTAGGAAGGTATGAGTTTCGGCGGTGAGGTATATGGAAACTATTCGGTGTGATGATCTCTCCAAATCCTTTGGAGGCGTACATGCTCTTTCGAATGTCAATCTACTATTCCCTTCATCAGGAGTCGTCGCAATCATTGGGCCGAATGGAGCTGGTAAGACGACCCTCCTCAATATCCTAACCGGATTTCTCCAACCCGATGCTGGCCGCTGCTTCATCGGCAAGCAAGAAATTACAAACTTACCTCCACATAGAATCTGTCGACTTGGCGTTGCCCGTACCTTTCAAAACTCACGCCTAATTCTTCAAGTATCCGTATTAGACAATGTCCTTTTGTCACGTCAAGGACAGCGGGGAGAGCATCTGCTAGCCCTGCTCTTGCGCTTCGGTATAGCTGAAGAAGAAGCTCAGAACCGTAAGGAGGCAATGCGCCTCTTGCAGTTTGTTGGCCTTGAAGAAAATGCCGGCGAATTGGCGGGGGAGATCTCTTACGGACAGCAAAAGCTCTTGGCGCTTGCTTGCTGCCTCGCGGCTGGAGCGCAGATCCTATTTCTCGATGAACCTATAGCGGGAGTTCACCCTGAGAAGGTTTCTCATATTTTGGATCTTCTGCGACGGCTCCGTGAAAGAGGAAACCTTGTAATTTTCATAGAGCATGACATTCCTACTGTGCAACAGGTTGCCGATCATGTGATTGTGATGGACGGTGGGAAGATCATTGCCCAAGGTAATCCAAGTGAGGTGTTGGAACGTCCTGAAATATTGGAGGCATACCTTGCCTGACGAAGCCTGCCTCCTCAATGTGGATGACCTTGTCACCGGCTATGGGAAAAAGCAAGTTGTAAACGGCATAACTCTGCATGTGGCCTCAAATGAGATCGTAGCCTTAATAGGTCATAATGGCGCTGGCAAATCAACGCTTCTTAAAGCCATCTTTGGTGTACTTCCAATCTGGCGTGGGTCTGTGACTGTTAACGGCCTTAGTTTCTGTTCCCCGAACCCGCGTGAATTGCTAAGTATAGGCGTAGCTTATGTCCCTCAGGGAAATCGGGTTTTCAGTGATCTTTCTGTTAGGGAGAACCTTGACTTAGGAAGTCAGAATCTAACTAATAAGGCAGAGCGTAATGAGTCAATCGGGCGGGTCTTCAAAACATTTCCGATCCTAAAGGGACGACTGCGCCAGAAGGCCGGAAACCTGTCGGGTGGAGAGAAGCAAATGCTTGCCCTTGCTAATGCGCTTATCGTGGCACCACGACTACTCCTACTTGATGAGCCGTCTTTGGGGCTTGCACCGCCGCTCGCATCGAAGGCATTAGCACATATAGCGCAGATCAACCGCGAATCAAATGGGTCTATTTTAATTGTTGAGCAGAATGTACGTGAGGTACTGAAGATAGCTCAACGCGTTTATGTCCTGCGCAATGGTCGTATCTCATTCTCAGGAACCTCGGACTCACTTAAAGACGAGAAGAATCTCCGTGAGGTTTACCTGTGATTGTAGTTAACCGTAGGGTGCCTAAAACAATAATTAGAGATAACCGTAGCCAGACAGCCTAAGTCATCTCTACATCATCTTGTAGAAGCCACCCGATTATTTTGAGCCCCGTTTGAACATGGATTTAAGGGCTGCTGAACCGGTTGGTGCAGGATTCATAATCCCGAGGTCGGGAAGCGGAGCTGGTTAGACATTTTCTTCTACAAGGTGATCTGATAAATCAATTCAAAAGAAAACCTACCGATTATCTGCTCAAGTCAGACAAGGAATTCGCCCTCGTCCGTAGTGGCGGGAATTTTGACGGGACTCAAGGAAGTAAATAGGACGTAATAGCTTCAGTCAGGCGCACAAGTCGAAATCTTCTACCCTCCGAGAATGGCTGCAAATACGCGGTAAAAGTAGAAAAGCGCGCCTTAGACGATACAGGCGCGCTTCTCAAAATGGCGGAGCCGACGGGACTCGAACCCGCGACCTCCGACGTGACAGGCCGGCGTTCTAACCAACTGAACTACGACTCCGCGTAAAACTCTAAAATTTCAACCTGTGGTAGGCACGGAGGGATTCGAACCCCCAACCTCCACCTTGTAAGGGTGGCCGTCTACCGTTGACATACGTGCCTGCTGTAAACGCTTTTCAAACTCCTGGCCGCAGGCGAATGTCATCCTAAGAGATGAGGGCAGACCTGTCAAGCAGAGCCTCGGTTTGCTCCCAAATAAATTGATTCCTATCACCACCTTTTGTTGTAAAGTATCCCGGCTGAAAACTCCTCCTGACTGATTCTTCGCGCGGCGTGGCGTTTGCTTCTCTGTGCTAAAACTTGCGGCAGGTGTTTTATAACAGATCAAAAGGGGATGGCGACGATGGCTGAGGCTAAGGTTTCGATGTGGGGATTTGGCGGGTTGTCCTGGAAGCAACTGGGCAAGCGCGTCTGGTCGGAGATGAACGACGACGATGTTTTCGGGCGTGCGGCGCAGTTGTCTTACTATTTCCTGCTGGCGCTTTTCCCACTGCTGCTGGTCATGATGGCCTTCCTCGGAATATTTGCGGACAGGGGCACAGAGCTTCGCAACAACCTGATTAGCTATCTAGGCCAGGTGATGCCATCGTCGGCGGGTGATCTCGTCCAGAAGACTGTTGACGAATTGAGCAGTCAATCAGGCGCGGGCAAGATTTCTTTCGGATTGCTGGCGACCCTCTGGGCGGCGTCAAGCGGCATGGGCGCAATCAGCGAGTCTCTCAACTCAGCTTATAACGTTAAGGAAACGCGCCCGTGGTGGAAAACGCGACTGGTCGCCGTCGGCCTGACGTTTGCGCTCGCTATCCTGATTGTTTCGGCGCTCGCGCTATTGCTCTACGGTTACGAAATCGCGGACGCAATCGCTGGCTGGGCGGGTTTGAGTGGAGCATTCACCATCACCTGGAAAATCCTGCAATGGCCGATTGTTCTTTTCTTCATCCTGCTCGCCTTCAACCTTATCTACTATTTTGCGCCCGATAAAAAGCAGGGATGGAAATGGGTAACGCCCGGCTCGGTCATCGGTGCGGCGCTCTGGCTCTTAATCTCTTTCGGCTTCAAAACCTACCTCAAATATTTCAACTCCTACAGCGCAACGTATGGTTCGCTTGGCGCGCTCATCATCATGATGCTCTGGTTCTATTTCACGGGGATGGCTATTCTCATTGGCGGCGAGGTCAACTCCGAAATCGAGAATGCGGCGGCAAAGGCGGGTGTGCCGGGTGCGAAAGAGAAGGGCGAAAAAGGCTCTGATGAAAACAAGCGCAAAGCAGGTAAGTCTAAACAGAAACGCGCCGGGCATTCTGCGAAACCTTGAAAAATCCGGTTCGAGGGAATACAAGAGAAGAGCTATCGTCGTCAAAATTCAGAAACCGGGATCAAAGTGTCTCCCCTCTTCAAACTCAGCCCCGAAGTTGAAACCGCGCTCGCAGAAGACCGCGCCGTCGTGGCGCTCGAATCCACTGTCATCGCGCACGGACTTCCGCGCCCGCAAAATTTTGAGACGGCGCAAAGGCTTGAACAGATCGTGCGTTCGGCTGGCGCTGTGCCTGCGACCATCGCCATCCTCAAAGGCATCCTGCACGTCGGTCTAAACACAGACCAGCTTGAGCACATCGCTCAACATAAAGACGTACATAAAATCAGCCGCCGTGATTTACCAGTAGCTGTCGCAAAATTTTGGGATGGCGCAACCACCGTCGCCACGACAGCCTGGATTGCGGAGCGTGTGGGCATCAAGGTGTTTGCGACGGGCGGCATCGGAGGCGTTCACCGAGGGGAGTTGCCGGATGTGTCCGCTGATTTGCCGGAGTTAGCGCGGCTCAATCTGGTCGTCGTCTGCTCAGGCGCGAAGATAGTTCTAGACCTTCCTGCGACGCGCGAATGGTTAGAGACCAACGGCATCACAGTTGTCGGCTACGGCACGGACGAGTTGCCAGCTTTCTATTCGAGGCGAAGCGGTCTTGCGGTTGATGTCCGCGTGGATTCTCCTGGCGAGATTGCCGCTATTTTCGGAGCGCGCTGCACGCTCAAGCTTGAAGGCGCGACGCTCGTAACTGTGCCTGTGCCCGAAGAGGCGGAACTTCCCGCAGAGCGTTTGGAGGAAATTCTCAGAGAAGCGCTCGCTCAAGCTGCGAACAGGAACATCAGCGGGCGCGAGTTGACGCCGTTTCTTCTCTCACGCATGGCAGAGAGCAGCGGCGGCGCAACGCTTCGTGCGAATATCGCTCTGCTGGAAAACAATGCGCGCGTGGCGGCTGAGATTGCGCTCTCCATCAAGCGTGGATATTGACAGCAGCCTAACTCCCTGTATCATCGTTTTCAAACCCTTAGTACAGCTTGAGGAGACCTTATTGAATGACTGAATCGCAGTTCGCGCATTATGGTTCATGGAAGTCGCCGATCACTTCCGATCTGATTGTCAAAGGCTCGATAGGAGTCGGGCAGGTCGAGCTTGATGGTGAGGATGTTTACTGGATAGAGATGCGCCCGTCTGAAGCGGGGCGTAGCGTCATCGTGCGGCGCACGCCGGATGGTCAGATGGTTGATGTCACGCCTAAGCCATTCAATGCGCGCACGCGGGTGCATGAGTATGGCGGCGGCGATTACCTGGTCGCAGATAGAACAGTCTATTTCTCAAACTTCGACAATCAGCGTCTCTACAAGCAGGCTCCTAATTCTCAACCGGAACCGCTCACTCCCGCCAATGAGATGCGCTACGCGGACCCGATTCTTGATCGCAATCGCGCACGCTTGATCTCTGTGCGTGAAGACCACTGCGGCGAAGGCGAGGCCGTCAACACACTGGTCGGCATCAGCCTTGAAGACGGAAGCAAACAGCGCGTGCTTGTTTCCGGGAATGATTTCTACTCAAGCCCGCGTCTCAGCCCGGATGGTTCGCGTCTCGCGTGGTTGACGTGGAATCACCCGAACATGCCCTGGGATGGAACGGAGCTTTGGGTTGGAGAGTTTACGGATGACGGGTCGCTCGTGCGTGAAAGAATCGTGGCGGGCGGAATTGACGAGTCAATCTTTCAGCCGGAATGGTCGCCGGATGGAACGCTCTATTTCGTCTCTGACAGTAGCGGTTGGTGGAATCTCTACCGGGAGAGGAGCGCGGGAAGCGTTGAGCCGCTGCACGAGATGCAGGCTGAGTTTGGATTGCCGCAGTGGGGCTTCGGAATGTCAACGTATGCGTTCGATTCTGCGGAGCGCATCATCTGCGTGTATATCGAAAAGGGAAGCTCCGGCCTTGCCAGCCTCTCTACCCGTTCGGCTAAGTTTGAGAAGATTGAAACACCGTACACGGACATTACATATCTAGGCGCATCAAAGGGACGCGCCGTCTTTCGCGGCGGCTCGCCGACGGAGCCTGCGTCAATCATCCAACGCGATTTAGGTGCAGGCAAGACAGAAGTCTTGCGCCGCTCGAACGATCTTGAGATTGATCCCGGCTACTTTTCGATTCCACAGGCGATAGAGTTTCCGACTGAAGGCGGACAGACGGCTCACGCTTTCTTCTACCCGCCGCGCAACCGCGACTACGCCATGCCGGAGGGAGAGTTGCCGCCGCTCCTGGTCAAGAGTCATGGCGGGCCGACCTCTGCGGCCACAACCACACTCGCGCTCGGAATTCAATACTGGACGAGTCGCGGCATCGGCGTGCTTGATGTGAACTACGGCGGAAGCACAGGCTACGGGCGCGAGTATAGAAGGCGGCTGAATGACCGTTGGGGAATAGTTGACGTTGACGATTGCGCTAATGGCGCGCGTTACCTGGTCGAGCGCGGGCTTGCCGACGGGTTACGTTTGATGATTACGGGAGGCAGCGCGGGCGGCTACACGACGCTTTGCGCTTTAACCTTCCGCGACCGCTTCAAGGCAGGCGCGAGCCACTACGGGGTGAGCGATTGCGAGGCCCTGGCAAAGGAGACGCACAAGTTCGAGTCGCGCTACCTTGATCGCTTGATCGGGCCGTATCCAGAGCGCGCAGACCTCTACCGCGAGCGTTCGCCGGTGTACCACGTTGATCGTCTCTCGTGCCCTGTGATCTTCTTTCAGGGTTTGGAAGACAAAGTTGTGCTGCCGAATCAGGCTGAGATGATGGTTGAAGCTCTACGCGCGAAGGGCTTGCCCGTCGCTTATGTTCCATTCGAGGGCGAGCAGCACGGTTTTCGCCGCGCGGAGAACATCAAGCGCGCGTTAGACGGAGAGATTTACTTCTACTCGCGCGTCTTCGGCTTCGAGCTTGCCGACCAGGTTGAGCCTGTGCCGATTGAGAATCTTTAGGCGGCGCACTCCTGCATGAATATAGTTCGATGACTACGCGGGTACAGGTCTGATGCCTAAACGTGGAGAGTGCGATGAGCGACGAAACAGTGCGCTTTCTGATTGAGCAGAAAATGTCGTATGTAAATTCTGCGGTCAATATATGTATGCTGTGGTGGGCTTCGTCAATCGTCTTCAGCGGCTCCATTCTGGCCGCAGTCTGGTCGCAAAAAGAAGCACTGGTAGAGCCACTTCACGTCATAGCGTTGGGCATCGCCATCTTCATCTTCTTCTTTGGTATTGCTGATTTTGGCTTGCTGGCGGCTAAACGCTTAGGATTGGTGCAACGCGAGATAGCTGATCTTGCTCATTTTTTGAACTACGGTATGTTGATACCCGAAGAGAATTTTTTCCATACGGAAATAGAAACCTTCCAGATGTCAATGAGACTCGGCGCTGGCAGTTTCGCGCTTATCTGTGCGGTCTGGAGCGCTTTTTGGATGTACCTCTCAGGGCGTTGGTGGTGTATCTGTGCCATTTTGATAGTAATCTGGAGTGGCTTGTGGATTTGTTTTTTTCGTAAAATACTGGAGAAGTGGTTCAAGCGGTCAACTTAAGATCAGCAAGTCCTCAAATGCCGCTTGCAAGCAGCGGTCCGATTTCCACGTTAAGCTGTGTTCTGAATCGTGCTTCATAAAATTTGAAAGGACACTCCGATCATGACCGGGAGAGAGCCTCTTCGCCGCCAATCCGCTGCTTTATTATCCCTGTTGACCATCCTCGCCTTCTATAGTTCGCTCAACGCGCAGCAGCAACAGTCGCGCGCTTACGATCAAAGTTATTTCAAGGCGCTGCAATGGCGAAGCATTGGCCCGTACAGGGGCGGGCGTGTGACGGCTGTGGCGGGCGTTGCCACGCAGCCTTTCGTCTATTACCTGGGCGCGACGGGCGGAGGTCTCTGGAAGAGTGTTGACGGGGGTGTCAACTGGCTGCCTGTCTCGGATGAGTTTTTCAAAACAGGCTCGGTCGGCGGCATAGGCATCTGCGAATCTGACCCGAACGTGATCTATGTCGGCATGGGCGAGTCGCCCGTGCGCGGCAACGTCTCGCACGGCGACGGCGTTTATAAATCAACGGATGCGGGCAAGACCTGGAAGCGCGTCGGGCTTGAGGACACAAGGCAGATAGCGCGCGTGCGTGTCAACCCGCGCAACCCTGACATCGTTTACGTCGCGGCGCTCGGCCACATCTTCGGCCCGAATGAGCAGCGCGGCATCTTTCGCTCGAAGGACGGCGGCAAGACGTGGGAGAAGATTCTTTACCGCAACGACCGCGCGGGCGCGATTGACCTCATCATTGATCCGACCAATGCGAATATTCTCTACGCCGGATTCTGGGATGTGCGCCGCACGCCTTACAGTCTCGAAAGCGGAGGCGCGGGCAGTGGGCTTTTCAAGTCAACTGACGGCGGCGATACGTGGACGGAGTTGACGCGCAACGAAGGTTTGCCGAAAGGCGTCATCGGCAAAGTCGGCGTCACTGTCTCTCCGGTTAATCCTGATCGTCTCTGGGCGATTATTGAGGCGACGGACGGCGGAGTGTTTCGCTCGGATGATGGCGGGAAGAAGTGGGCGAAGGTGAATGATGAGCGAAAACTCAGACAGCGTGCATGGTACTACTCGCGCATCTACGCCGACCCGCAGAATACCGAAAGCGTTTATGTGCTCAACACCGGATTCTACAAATCCAATGATGGCGGAAAAACTTTCAATGCCATCTCAGTGCCGCACGGCGACAATCACGATCTCTGGATTGCGCCTAACGATCCGCAGCGCATGATTGAAAGCAATGACGGCGGCGCGAACGTTTCAGTCAATGGCGGCAAGACGTGGACTGACGAGGACCAACCGACCGCGCAGTTTTATCGCGTCGCGCTCGATAACGATTTCCCGTATCACATCTACGGCGCGCAGCAGGACAACTCGACTGTCAAGATTGCGAGCCGCACGAATGATGCGGACATCGGCCAAAACGATTGGTACGATGTCGGGGGAGGCGAGTCGGGCTGGGTTGTGCCTTACCCGAAAGATTCGGAGATTGTTTTCGCAGGCTCTTATGGCGGGTTGATTACGCGCTACGATCATCACACAGGGCAACTACGCAACGTCTCGCCCTGGCCCGAAAACCCTATGGGACAGGGCGCGGGCGAATTGAAGTATCGCTTCCAGTGGAATTTTCCGATTGTCTTCTCGCCCCACGACACTGAGACGCTTTACACGGGCGGCAACGTTCTCTTCAAGTCAACGAATCAGGGACAGAATTGGGAAGTAATTAGCCCGGACCTGACGCGCAATGATAAATCGAAGCAAGGCTCATCCGGGGGTCCGATAACGAAGGACAATACGAGCATTGAATATTACTGCACGATCTTCACAGTGATTGAATCGCCCATTAAGGCGGGCGTCATCTGGACCGGCTCGGACGATGGTCTCGTGCATGTGACGCGAGATGGCGGCAGGAACTGGGAGAACGTGACGCCGAAAAATATGCCGGAGTGGATTCAGATCAACTCGATTGACGCCTCGCCGTTTGACCCGGCAACTGCTTATGTCGCGGCGACCATGTACAAGTCTGACGACTTCAGGCCGTATCTTTACAAGACCAGCGATTACGGCAAGACGTGGACGAAGATTGTCGGCGGCATTCCCGAAAATGCTTTCACGCGCGTCATCCGCGAAGACCCGAATCGTCGTGGTCTTCTCTACGCCGGAACAGAGACAGGCATGTATGTCTCCTTCAACGACGGGGAAAGCTGGCAGTCTCTGCAACTCAACCTGCCCATCGTTCCCATCACAGATTTAATCATTCACAAGGGCGAGAAAGATTTGATCGCCGCAACACAGGGGCGCGCGTTCTGGATTCTGGACGACCTTGCTGTGCTCCATCAGGTGATGGATGCGAGCGCGTCTGGCGCAGCATTTCTCTTCAAGCCAGAGGACACTTACCGTTTTCAGGGTGGAGGCTTTCCGCTTACTCCGACATCCACGCTCGGACAGAATCCACCTAGCGGCGCGGTTGTTTATTACTACCTGAAAGAGAAACCGGCGAGCCAGATCACGCTTGAGTTTCTTGATTCAACGGGCCACTCGATTAGAAAATTTACAAGCCGCGCACCTGAGCCAACGCCGCAAGCGCCTGGCGCGGGCGCGCCTTCACAGACGCCGCCTGAGCAACCGCAGGCTCCTTCAGGAGAGGAAGTGGAAGCAGGAGGTAGCGGCAGCAGCGGAAGCGGCCAGCGCCGCATCCCGGCAGAGGCAGGACTCAACCGCTTCGTCTGGGACACGCGCTATGCGGACGCCGCGCGCTTCCCCGGACTTATCCTCTGGGCAGGCGAGCTACGCGGCCCGCGCGCCATTCCAGGCAGCTATCAGGTGAAGCTCACGGTCGGCGGCAAGACATTGACGCAGACTTTTGAGTTGAAGAAAGACCCGCGCCTGACGACAACTGCGTCAGACTTCGCCAAGCAATTCGACCTCCTGATTAAGATCAGAGACAAGCTGACAGAGACGCACAATGCCATCACGCAGATTAGAGAGGTACGCAGGCAGGTGGATGATTTAGTGAAGCGCGTTAAAGATCAACCTAGCTCGAAAGCAATCACGGATGCAGCGAAAGCTTTGAATGCGAAGATGACGGCAATCGAAGAGGAACTCTACCAGACGAAAAATCAGAGCAGCCAGGACCCTTTGAATTATCCGATCAGGCTTAACAACAAGCTGGCCGCAGTCGCAGGCGTCGTTGCCAGCGCAGACACCGCTCCGACAGATCAATCCTACACCGTCTATGAAGAGCAGGTGAGCAAGATCAACGCGCAGTTGCAACGTCTCGAACAGGTCATGCGCGTAGACCTCGCCGCCTTCAATCAACTCGTCCGTGAGCAGAGCATCCCCGCCGTGATTATCAAACCGGCGGCAAGCAGCGGGCAGTAAGTAATCAAATCTCAAGGTAAACGCGGGCAGAGAGCTTGCCCCTGCTCTACAATAATCTCGCCTCCTTACCGACAGTAAATGCTGTTGACACGAAATACCCGTCAAGTGTATATTCCCGCCTGATGAGAAGCAGGCTTGAGAAGTTGCGCCACGCTAAGTTCGTTGGAGTGGCGGAGCTAGCCGATGAAGCGGCAAAAATTCTGTCTGAAAGCGGGCTGGCGCAGGAGCGCGGCACGGTAAGCGAACTACCCGACGGGCGGACGATCAGATATTACCTGACGGAAAGCCTGATTCCGCCTGCGGAAGAAAAGCAAGGGACGGCATCGGTCTTCGGCTACCGGCATCTGCTTCAGCTTCTGGTGGTGAAGAAGCTTCAATCGGAGCATCTGCCGATTCGTAAGATTCGCGATCTGGTCAACGGGCGCAGCGAGCGTGAGTTGGAACGCTTGCTCGGTTCAGAAGGCGGCTTTGCGATCAAGAACGAAGCGGTGAGCTACCTTGAGCAGTTACTGACAAAAACTCAACCGGCGAGGCAAACGCCGCAGGCTTTGCGCCGGAGCACAAACGCGAGCGCAGCGCCCTATCCTGCGCAGGGTTCTAAGCAGAGTGCGCAGCCAACGAGCGGCGATGCCATTACATGGTCGAGGATAGAGATTGAGCCGGGTCTTGAGCTGCACGTCAGCGATCAATATCAGCCGCCGCGCGAGACGAAAGGCTTACGCAGGCTGACGCAGCTTATACTGCGCATCGTGGGGTCTTACGGCCAAAGGCCGAGAAAGTGAGGAAATTAAATGTCCCAGCAAGTTCCAAAAATAGAGTTCCTGACCGAGCGCGCAAAGCTCGCTGCCGGGAGCGATCAAACAGTTGATGTGCTGATCCGCATCACGCCGCCGGAAGTTGATGCAGGTGTGGGCCGCCGTCCGAAGTTGAATCTGAGCCTGGTGCTCGACCGCTCCGGTTCAATGGCTGGCGAGAAGATGCTGCGGGCACGCGAGGCAACTGCGTACTGTATAGACCAGTTGCTTCCGGCTGATCGTTTGAGCGTAGTCATCTTTGATGATGTTATCGAAGTCTTGATTCCCAGCCAACTCGCGGAGAACAAGTCGCAGTTGAAGGGCTTGCTCGCAGAGGTCTATGCGCGCAACTCGACAGCTTTGCACGAAGCCTGGATGCGCGGCGGGTTGCAGGTCAGCGAACGCCTGACTAAGGGCGCGGTCAATCGCGTCGTGTTGGTTACGGACGGACTCGCCAACATCGGGGTGACGAACGTAGATGAGATCGTTTCACAGGTCAAAGGACTCTCCGAGCGTGGTGTCAGCACGTCAACTATCGGCATCGGCGACGACTTCAACGAAGACCTCCTGGTCCCAATGGCGCAAGCGGGCGAGGGCAATAGCTGGCACGTGAAAACTGCTGACGACATGCAGCGAATCTTTGCTGTCGAGCTTGAAGGATTAATCGCGCAGGTAGCGCATACTGTGACGCTCGGCCTGGTTCCGGCAGACGGCGTGCGCCTAAGCGATGTGCTCAACGATTTTGAGATGGGAGAGACCGGGCGCTACTTGCTTCCTAACTTGCAGGCTGGTTCACCAATTGATGCGGTCGTGCAGCTACGTGTTCCCGCGCAAGCTGAAGGAACTAGGATGCGCCTGCTCGATCTGCGTCTCGGCTATACGCCGCAGGAGATGAGGTCTGCGGAAGTCGTCAAGCAAGTGTTGGAGGTCGAATACGTGTCCGAACAAGTGTTTGACAGTTTGCCGGTCAATCATGAGATTGCCAAAGCCGTGCAGATGTTGATGAATGCGCGAGCGCGGGCAGAAGCGGTTCGCCTGATGGACTCTGGCGATTACGGTGGATCACGTAATGTGATTCGGGATACCATACACTGTTCTGATCTATCTTTTGCTCCAATGGCAGACTCACCAGAGGTCCGGGAAGAAATGGATATGCTCTTGGAGTATGAGAGTTCTCTGGGCGACCGTTCATCTGACAAGATGAGTCGCAAGCGTTTGATGTACGACTCGGTTTCGCGCCGCCGTAGCCAGAAGCTCAGTTAAGAGCAATTGAAGAAACTCACCCCAGGAGCGCGCAGAGACAAAAGGTAGTTCTGACTTTTGTCTCTGCGCGCTTTATGCTATTAGCACCAGTTTGCTCGCGTAATCTTCAGGACGTATGAAGAATGGAGCTATGGTAGAAGCGAATTCAACTAAGCGCCGGGCTGTGGTGCTTCTGAGCGGCGGACTCGATTCGACGACGACGCTCGCTATCGCTCAGAGCGAGGGCTACGAAACCTTTGCCCTGACGTTTCGCTACGGGCAGCGTCATCAAGTCGAGATCGAGGCCGCGCGCCGCATCGCCGCGCTTAATGCTGTAGCGGAACACGTCGTCGCGCAGATAGACCTGCGAGCTTTCGGCGGCTCGGCTTTAACTGATGACATCGCCGTGCCGAAGGGTCGCACGGTTGACGAAATGGCTGAGGGGATTCCGGTCACTTACGTCCCGGCGCGAAATACAATCTTCCTTTCCTTCGCGCTTGGGTGGGCTGAAGTTTTAGGGGCCAGCGATATTTTCATAGGCGTCAATGCGCTGGACTATTCGGGCTACCCTGATTGCCGTCCCGAATACATCGAAGCCTTTCAACGCATGGCCGACCTGGCAACGAAAGCGGGAGTTGAAGGAAAGCAAAAGCTTGTCATACACACACCGCTGATTAATCTGACCAAAGCGCAGATCGTGAAGAAGGGAATCGAGCTGGGCGTTGACTATTCTCTGACAATAACCTGCTACGATCCTTCGCACGATGGCGCGGCTTGCGGCCAGTGCGATGCATGCCTGCTTCGATTGAAAGGGTTCGCAGAAAACGCTCTGACTGATCCCGCTCGCTACCAGGCCGCATCACAGCAACACACATGAGCTACCGTCTCAAAGAGATTTTTTTTACCTTGCAGGGGGAAGGCGCACACACGGGTCGTCCGGCTGTCTTCTGCCGGTTTGCCGGATGTAATCTCTGGTCTGGTCATGAGAAAGACCGCGCGAGCGCCGTCTGCCAGTTCTGCGATACTGATTTTGTGGGAACGGACGGGCCTGGCGGCGGCCATTTTGAATCGGCAGCGGATGTCGCTCAGGCAGTCTCAGCTTTGTGGCCCGGGCAAAGAGAGGCGAGGGTTCGCCCGCTGGTCGTTTGCACCGGAGGTGAGCCGCTGCTGCAACTGGATGAAGCTCTCGTCGTGGCCTTTCATCAAGAAGGATTTGAAGTCGCCATCGAAACAAACGGAACGCGGCCCGCTCCGCCAGGAATAGACTGGATTTGTGTCAGCCCGAAAGCGGGAACGGAATTGGTCTTGCGCTCAGGCGAAGAGTTGAAGCTAATCTTCCCGCAGGAGAACGCAGAGCCGGAGCTTTACGTAAATCTGGACTTTCAACATTTCTTCCTTCAACCGATGGACTGCCCCAACCGGGAAGAGAACACGCAACTCGCTCTACAATACTGTCTTGAACATCCGCAGTGGAGACTCAGCCTGCAAACACACAAGCTGCTAGGCATCCCTTAAAAAGTGATAGGTGATAAGTGATGAGTGATAAGTAAATGCTTTTTCTCATCACCTATCACCTATCACTTATCACTTCTTTTCACCTTCCCAATCTCCACAGCATCACAAGGCCAATCGTCAGTCCGATGACAACTACTGCGCGGCGGACGAAGACTCTGCCAAGTCGCCGAGCAGTGCTTGCCCCTAGATAACCGCCCGCAATCGCTCCTGTTGCCATCAGAAGCGAATCAGGCCAATAGACGAGACCAGCGATACTGAAGCCAATGATTGCGATAAAATTGATGCAGATACCTAGAAAATTCTTGACCCCATTAGCGCGGTGTATGTCTGAAAGTCCGAGCAGCCCGAGCGCGGCCAGCATCAAAATGCCGTTGCCTGCGCCGAAGTAGCCGCCGTAAATCGAAGAGAAGAATTGAAAGCTCATCGCGCCCAGCCACCATCTGGCACGCGGGCGCACAGCAGGAACTTCAGTGCCGAGCCGGTGCGTAATTGGTCCCTGCATCGTGAAGAGAGCGGTGGCGAAAAGGATTAGAAACGGGACCAGGCGCGCAAACGTCGCAGAAGGCGTCAGGATCAGCAGCCACGCGCCAATCGCGCCGCCGACAACGCTCGTGATTCCCAGCCGAACGAGAATAGAGCGTGTGTCATTCATCTCGCGCCTGAAACCCAACACACCGCTAATCAGGCCAGGCCACAGCGCGACGGTTGCGGTCGCGTTGGCAACTTTCGGATCAAGCCCCAGCCAGAGCAGCACCGGAAACGTCACGAGCATGCCGCCTCCCGCAATCGAGTTCATCATTCCGCCCACGAAGGCGGCAGCAAACATGATGACACCTTGAAGCAGCGTCGCGTCCATACGAAAAGCAGGAGTCAGAATCCAGAATGATAAGGCTGAGAACCACAGTAACAGATTTTCTTTTATTCTGAATTCTGAATTCTGGATTCTGTTTTTAACTGACCGCTCTTTCCGGCAAGGGTTCTCTGGCGAAGAAGTCGTTGTAGAAACGCTTCGTATAATCCTCCAGCAGGTGCGCGACGCGCGCAGGGTCGGAAGATTTGACAATCAACCCGGCGTGATAGCGTTTGTTCATCCGCCAGACAATCTCTTCGTCCGTATAGGCTGAAGTTTCTGGATGCTCCTGCCGCGCAAGTGAAACGATCAGGCCAGCGTAATCCCGGCGCAAGGGAGGAAGATGATAATCCTGCTCGCCGCGCGCTATCTCAATCTTTGCCCACTCAGCCCAGAGGTTGATGCCGGTCGCCGCTTCCACTAATTCGACGATGTTCGCTCCGCCGACCCTCGCCGACGTTTCCAGAAAATAAAAACGCCCATCCGCGCGCCCCTTGATAAACTCTGTATGCGAAACTCCGCGAACGAGACCCTTGGCGTTGAGCACTTCACTGTTGAGTGAGAGCAATGCGCGTTCATCATCAGAATCATGCAGCGTAGTAGACGTTGTAAAGACGCCGCCTTCATGCGCGACTTCGAGCGGCGGAGAGCCGTACCTGTGTGCGGCTGCGAAGATGATCTCTTTTTCGGAGATGATCGAGTCAACGTGAAAGATGTCGCCGGGCACGAAGCGCTCAAGGATGTAGAATGACTGGCGGTCGCCTAAGATTTCAAGCGCGCTCCAAAGCTCATCAGGCGAGTTGAGTTTCTGGATACCCGTCGCGGAAGCCTCGAAGCGCGGCTTGAGCAGCCAGGGCGAAGGCACTTGCGCCATGTAATCGCGCAGGCTTTCGTGGTTGAGAACATGTACGAAATCAGGAACTGCTATGCCAGCCTCTTGAGCGCGCATACGCATCGCCAGCTTATCGCGGAAATAGCGTGTCGTCGTTTCGCCCATGCCGGGGACGCGCAGGTGCTCGCGCAAAGCGGCAGCCGTTTCTAGGTCGAAATCGTCAAGAGCGACTATCCGATCAATCGTCTCCGTGCGCGCCAGATAGCTGACGCCTTTGATTACGTCGTCGAGTTTCCACTTCTTGTTGACATCAGACATCAGGAAAATCCCGTCAATGCTTTCACGCGGCCACTCAGCCCCGGCAATGCTTTCGGATGTCAGGAGCAGCACGCGACAATTCCGGCGTTTACACTCGCGCATGAACTCCGCGCCTTTTTCATAGCTAGCCAGGCAGAGAATGGTTAAAGGCCGCGAGTCGGTCATGACGAAACTCCCTCACAAAGGATTCTTTGAAAAGATGGGAGAGCATCATAGCCGGGACTGCTGAATGTTTCCAGGTAAACTTTTTGCGCTGGACGCTCGTTTCAGTAGAATGTATTGACTTAGAATGCTAACTATCATCAGGCCCGGATGGTTTGGAGAAGATTAGCCGACGACGAGGATGGATGATGGACGGTTACATATTTCAACTTAACTGCTCAGATGGAGGGGCCCCGAAACGCCCGGTGCGGGAAGCCCAATTAACGCTGACCGGGTTAAGCTGCGACAGGCAGGAGCATCTGACGATTCATGGCGGACCTGAACGCGCCCTCTGTCTCTACGCTCTCGAACAGATCACACAGCTACAGGACGAAGGGCATCCAATTTTTCCCGGCTCGGTCGGCGAGAACGTCACGGTCGTCGGCTTGGAGTGGCCGACACTGAAACCCGGAAGCCGACTTGCGCTTGGCGATGAAGTGATCATCAAGATCAGTTCCTACGCCGGGCCATGCCAGACCATCGCAGGCTCTTTCATTGACCGCAAATTCAAACGCATCTCTGAGAAAAAGCATCCCGGCGAATCGCGCCTCTATGCGCGAGTGCTTCAGACTGGACAACTCGAAGTAGGGCAGACGGTGCGCGTGCTGAATAATGAGGAAACCCAAGGCAGTTCTAGTTGAATCAGGAGGCGCGAGATGGCACGCATTGACGGCGTGAATCCGAACAACGTCGAAAGCTACATCAAGCATGTCTTCGACGCGCAGGCGAAGAAGTGGGGAGCGCCTTTGCTCAATCATCTGCTTTATGCGCGGCGTCCGACAATCTTTCGCGGCGTGCGCGGAATGTGGACGGGCATTGACGCCTCTGGTTTAATTGATGGCCGACTGCAAGCGTTGATTAACCGGCGTGTTGCTTCGATCAATGGCTGTGAGTTTTGACAGGACATCAACGCTGCCGTGGGCAGTGAGCTAGGCGTCTCGGACGAGAAGATCAATGCGCTACAGGACTATGCGACCAGCCCGCTTTATAGTGGAGCGGAGCGTGTCGCGCTTGAGTACGCCGAATGCATGACGATTACTGGCCGCGAAGTCAGCGATGAGTTGTTCGCGCGGCTGCGCCAGTTTTACGATGATGATGCGGTCGTGGAGTTGACTGAAATCATAGCCTGGGAGAATGCTTCGAGTAAGTTCAACCGCGCGCTCAGAGTGCCTTCTCAAAATTTATGGAAGAGGTGAGCGCGCTTTGCATCGTAATTAAAACGAGTGGGGAAAATGAAAGGTTAATCGAGCATGGAAAATTTCGAGCCGACTGAGCGAACAACTCTCAAGCGCCTGCCGAAGCGTGGAAACTTCGAGCGTGAGGCTGTCAACAAAATCCTTGACGAAGGATTTGTCTGCCACGTGGGTTTTATCGTTGAAGGACGACCAGTCGTTATCCCGACAGGCTACGGACGCTCAGGCGATAAGCTGTATATTCACGGGTCTGCGGCGAGCCGTATGCTCAAAGCTCTGAGCGAGGGAATAGATGTTTGCGTGACAGTCACCTTGCTCGACGCGCTGGTGCTTGCTCGCTCTGCATTTCATCATTCATTGAATTACAGGTCAGTTGTCGTCTTCGGACGAGCGCGGATTGTCGAAGATGAAGATGAGAAGATGGAGGCGCTGCGTGTCTTCACGGATCACGTCATGCGCGGGCGCTGGGAGGAGTCGCGCCAGCCAAATCAGAAAGAGCTTCGCGCGACGACGGTGCTGTCTCTTTCGCTCGTAGAAGCTTCCGCTAAGATACGGACAGGCCCGCCCATTGATGATGAAGAAGACATGACGCGAGATGTCTGGGCCGGTGAGCTTCCTTTACGTGTCACGACCGGTGAGGCCGTGCCTGACCCGCAGCTACAAGAGGGGATAGAGTTGCCACAGTATATTCGCGGTTATACCCGGCCACAGGCGCGAGCAGAATAGATGCGACGAAGCGAAAGCGATGATTCGTTCACGGCTTAAATTTCAAATCAGGAGTATTCAATGAAGAGATGGGTTTCAAGTTTGCTGATTTTACTCGCGGTTGTCACAGTCGTTTTCGCGCAGAAAGCGGACGTGTTACTCAACCCAGGCTCACTCGTAGAAGCAGAGCGAGCGTTTGCCGCAGCGTCTGTGGCTAAGGGGACTCGTGATGCGTTTCTTGAAAATCTAGCCGACGATTCAGTTCTCTTTCATCCGGGTCCTGTTGACGGCAAAAAGTGGTGGCGTGAGCAGCCGGTTAGACCGGGAGTGCTGACGTGGCAACCTATCTTCGCGTCTGTCTCGCGCGCGGGCGATCTGGGCTACACGACAGGCCCGTGGGAGTTCAGAGCGAAGAGTCTGGATGATAAGCCGGTCGCTTTCGGCTATTTCGTTTCGATCTGGAAGAGACAGGCTGAAGGCGCATGGAAAGTTGTTTTAGACCTCGGCACGCGCAACCCACAACCGCAGACGCCTGCGGCTGAGTTGCAAGTCCCAAGAGATTATTCGGTTAATACAAAGTCAAAGCCCAAGGTTGACGTTGAGGCAGCGCGGTCTACGCTTATTAAAACGGAGGATGATTTCTCAAAACTCCTGGCGGGAAAGAACACGGTTGATTCTTTTCTCTCTTACCTGGCAGACGATGTGCGCCTCTATCGAACGAACGCCTTTCCTGTTATCGGCAAAGAAGCGAGCGGCGTTGCGCTTGCGGCGAAGCCCGGACAGTTGACATGGCAAAACGTGAAGACCGATGTCTCAACATCAGGAGATTTGGGCTACACCTACGGCGCTTATGAGTTCAAAGCCAGCGGCGATAGCAAGACGACAGAGAGCGGCAACTACATGAGGATTTGGAAAAAGCAGGCGAACGGGAAGTGGAGAGTCGTGCTCGATCTATTGAATCCGATTCCGCCTGCAACTGCAAACTGAAGTGGTAGAAAAAACTATGAAATTAATGGCGGGCCGTGAGGGACTCGAACCCCCGACTTCTAGTTCCGAAGACTAGCGCTCTATCCAAACTGAGCTAACGGCCCGTTTCGTTTGATATGTCTAAATGTACCCCGTTGCTTCGCTGTCTTGCGGCGATGACAATTTGCACACCGTACTTCGCATTTGGCAATCTCTCTTAATAAAGAATTCCAAGATGCCAAACGCCAGCCAAGTGTAGATACTTCATAAGATTTCTCGCCACGTACATGATCGAACTCTAAAACTACAGGATCGCTTTCTCCACAGTCAACGCAAGGATGATTCTCAAGGTAGTCGTATATCTTTTCATTGAGAACGTGGATTACTTCCTTCCGACGTTGATTTGCCTTTTGAACATAGTATTGAACATTTTTGTCGTAGTGGTTTTTAACCCATTTACGACCACATTCCAGGCAGTAAGAATGATGAGTCCCTTTCAGCTTGTTTCTGAAGGGAAACTCTGTAAGAGCTTTTGAGAAACCACACTTTGAGCAAATCCGCCTACTCATAATTCAAGCAAAGATAACTAAGCTCTTCAGCAGAATAATCAAAGCTCACTATTTACTTTGTTGCGCCTGTGCTGGGCGCGGCATTGCCTTGAATGTCGCGGCGAATGAAGCGCACTAGATTGTTAATCTGTTCGGGCGTGAGCTTGTCTTTGAAAGATGGCATGCCTTCGCCGCCCTTGCTGATCTGTTTGGCAAACTCTTCGTCGGTATGCTTAAGGGCATGTCCCTCTTTGAGGCTTGGAACCTTCAGCGGTTTGCCTTCGATCTTCACAGTCCCGCCTTCACCGTGATCCTGGTGACATGCCGCGCATTTCTGCGAGAAATCCTTGCCCGCAGACGCCAGCTCATCCGCAGGCGTCGCGCTCGCGGTGGCGGTCGCTTTGGGCGAGGCGGTGGGAGAAGGTTGTGTGCTTCCTGTGTTAGCTGTTGTTTGGTTTGTGCTTGTTGAGTCGCCGCAAGCCACAACGAAAAGCGCAAGAGCGGCGGCGACGATGAAAAGTTTGACAAGTTTCATCTGTTCTTTATCCCCGAAGCGCGGCCTATATCAAAGCGCGCTCAATCATGTGTTGGAGCGCAAGGAGTATAGACCAGGCGTGTGAGAGTAGGCAAAGGGAAGGGGAGCGAAGGGATGAGGGATGAATGAAAGAAAGAGCCTAAGACCAGCAGGTTCTTGTTCTTCTTCATCCCTCCGCCCTCCGCCCTCATCCCTTAGTTCTTAACGATGCGACCCATTCGGCGATCTCGCGCTTTTCATCTTCGGTCAGCTTGTCGGCATAAGATTTCATCGGCAACTCAAGCCCGTAGGCGGTGGGGTTGTTGAGAAGCGCAATAATGTCTTCCACTGTCCGGCGCGGTTTCGAGCCAACGCCTAAGAGTTTGGGAAACTTGGAAGCGCCCTGGCCGCGTGTGCCGTGACAGGCGGAGCAGTTTGTGATGTACGACTCAGGCGGCGCGCCCGATGAAATGCTGGTTGACGTGTTTGAAGAGGAGTCAGAGCCGGGTGATGCAGAAGCGTCTGGAGGTTGCGTGTTGCTTTGCCTGCCTGCATCTTTGTCTGTACGCGGTTCGATGCTGGCGGATTCGCTTGTGCGTGAGCGAAGCGGAGTAAACGGTGCATTACGAAAAGCCATCTCTTCAGCTCGCTGACGCCCAAGCTGCGCGCGAATCAGAGGGTCGGTCGCGTCTTTCCAGTAGGCTAGAACGGTCAGCACAGTAAAGAGCAGAAAGGCTATAGAGAAAAGCACTGCGCCGAGTGTGCGCCGGGGATGAGCCAGCACTTTACGCAGCGGCTTAGGATTAAGAAAGGGCAGCATCGCCAGGCCGAAGAGAATCAGTCCAGGGAGGGCGACCGCGACGACCGAAGCGGCGCGACCAGGCAGATACTTGAGCATCTGGAAGAGCCAGAGAAACTGAGGGCCGGGTCGCGGCAGGTAGCCCGGAGCCGCCGTGTCTGCCGCCGGGCCGAGCGGGGCAAAATATTTCGCAGCGAAGAGCGCGAGCGCGATGAAGACGAGGCCAGCCGCGATTGCGTTGCGTAAGACTTGACGGTGCATCCAGACTTCCAGCCGACGTTCTTCAGCCGCGCTCACCAGACCTCTTTCACGGAAGACAAACAGGCGCGCTGCGAGCACTATCAGAATCAGCGCGGGAATAATCAGCGCGTGCAGCGCGAAGAAGCGCGCCAGCGTGATCGGCGTGATCTCCATGCCGCCGAGTATCCACTCGCGCGCCGCAGAGCCAATGAACGGAAGCCCGCCCGCTATTCCTTCGGTGACACGTGTGCCGAAGAATGCGCGCGCATCCCAGGGAAGGGAGTAGCCTGTTGCGCCCGATGCGAAGATGAGTCCGAGCAGGATCACGCTTGCCATCCACGCGACGGGGCGGCGGCGATAGGTGGCCCGCCAGAACATCTGCGCCAGATGAAGCACAAGCGCGATTGTCAGCCACTGCGAGCCGTAATGGTGCAGGGAACGAATCCATGAGCCAGCGGGCACAACCTTCTCTATGTAGGCAACTGTCGTGTGCGCGCTCTCTGTGGAAGGAACGTAGTAGAAGCCCAGCAGCAGCCCTGTGATGATCTGTAAAGCGAGAAGCATGACGACGACGCCTGCGGTGGTGCGCGCCCACGCTTCAAACCCGCTCGAAGGCTTGTCTATCAACGTGCGCTCAATATCTTCGAGCGTCGTCCAACGTGAAACCCAACTCTCTTTGGGCTGATCAGTCTTGGTGGAGTCGGACGGCTCTTTCATTCGCGCACAATTCGCTCCTCGGTATTGTTAATATAAGTTTGATATTTGACCTGAAGCATCCCGTCTTTCTCGCGGGCCGGCAGCGTGTCAAGACCGCGCCTGGAGGGGCCGCTGAGTCGCTCGCCTTCAGCGGTGAAGTAGCTATCATGGCAGGGACAAAAAAACTGGCTCTCTTCGGTGCGCCAGGCAACGTTGCATCCTTCATGCGGGCAGATGCTGGATAAGACCTGATTGCCTTTATGAGGCAAGATATAGACGAAGTGCTCCTCAAGTGTGCTGGCCCATCCTGCTTGATGCTCTGCGACGATGCTGCGCATGATTGGCTTCTCGCCTTTTAACTCGGCCAGGGGCGCAAGATCGTTCCAGTCAGTCTCCTGAATTGATTTGAGCGGGCGGAGGTAGCGAAAAGCGGCAGTCGCTATTGTCGCCGCGACACCGGCAAAGATTGTGAGCGGAAGCAGAAACAGAAACTCCCTTCGCCCTTTATCGTGTTTATGCTCTCTCTTCTTCTTGTTTTGTTTAGAATCTGTATCCGGCATATTTGTTTTAGTCTGGAGTCTGAAGTCTGAAGTCTGAAGAAAGAACCTGCTTTTGACTCCAGACTCCAGACTCCAGACTCACTAGACTTTTCCCCTGCTTCGCCTCAGAATAGCTTTCAATAGTCGGCGCATTTTATCCTAATCCGTTGAAATTGCACGACCATTTTCACGGCGATGTCTAATTGAGAGGTTGAAAACGCATCATGAGCACTGAAAAAGGTGATGACGGCGGCGTGCCCTACGGCTCACTGCGGCTTGCTCCAAGCGCGGACGAAACGATTCGACCAAAACCGCTGCTCCCACGACAATTCGTGAGCTTCACGTTCTACCGCGCTCGCCCGGAATGGCGCATGCTCGATGAAGATGTGAGAGAGCAGGGCAAGCTGGAGTTCATTAAAGGGGTCGAGGAGTTTCAGCGAGAGCTTTTGATTCACACATATTCGCTGGTCGGACTCAGAACCAACGCCGAGTTAATGATCTGGCGCATCGGATATGAACTTGATCCGCTTCAGGAGATGACATCGCGGCTCAACCGGACGGGCATGGGAAAATACCTGGAAGCGACGCAATCGTTTCTTTCGATGACGAAGCGTTCGATGTACATAGACAAGGACAACCCCGAACACGTCGAAGACCGCCTGCACATCATCCCCGGAAAGTCCAAGTACCTGTTCGTCTATCCGTTTGTCAAAACGCGCGAGTGGTATTCGCGCCCGCCCGAACAGCGGCAGGAGATGATGGACGAGCATATCCGCATCGGCTCGAAATATCGCTCGGTGAAATTGCACACCACGTACTCTTTCGGCCTGGACGACCAGGAGTTCGTCGTCGCATTCGAGACAGACGAGCCATCGGATTTTCTAGACCTGGTGCAGGAACTGCGCGAGACAAAAGCAAGCTCTTTTACCTTACGCGATACACCCATGTTCACCTGCCGCCAACGAACGCTGGCAGAGTGTCTCGATGCAATCGGTTGATGTGTAGAAGCGGGGGATCGCTAAAACCAAAGTAAGGCGCAGGTCTGAAAGGAGGCGGACATGGAGAGCAGGCATTTTTATATCTTATTCGTCGCCATTTCACTTAGCTGCATAATCAAACGGACTGCCTGCCAGCCTCCTACTTAATAAACTTTATCGAACCAGATGATAAACGCCTTCAGTCGTCGCCGCTCAATTCTACCTATAAACGGAAGCGCAGCAGTAGAGATAAAGAGTAGGAATCTCTATCGCTGTTTCTCCGCGCCAGTTTATCTAAACACATTTTTGGCTCTGATACTTTTATGTTTGCCGCTTGTCGCGCAAAACTCTTCCTCTTCGCGTCAATCTGTTCCTGCGCCGCAATCTCGCTTTGAATATCTGTGGTACGAAGCGGAAAACATGCAGGGCTTTGCGACGAGCGCGCGACACGAGCCTGTGTTGAATCCCTCATGGATGAATCCTTTGCGTGTTGAGACTCCGGGCTGGGGGATGAACGGGCCGGGTGTCTCAGCCGAATGGTCACAGGGTGGCGAGAGCGAGTGGAATTCTGCCGCCGCGAGCGCGGATGAGGCACGCGCTGCAATCTACCAGGACGTTGAAGTGCCGCGCGCCGGTGAGTACAGAATCTGGGTGCGGTATGCGGACTGGGCGAGCCGCACAGAGAATTTCACTGTTCGCATCACGCAGGAAGGGCGCGAGGTCTTCCGCCATGAGTTTGGCGTGCGCGATGTAATAGACCCGCACGATGAAATCAGCATGTACTGGGGCTGGGCCTTTACCTGGGACAGCGCGACCGGGACTCTCACGAAAGGCGCAGCGCGAATCTCAATCGAGATTGAAAAAACTGCTGAAGCCCGTCGTCATGTTGATTGCGTGCTGGTCACTAACGATCCGGGCTTCATCCCCTTAGGCCGTAGCAAGCCAGACTTTGCTGCGATGCGATACTTGCGAGGATGGTCAGCGCAACGCACACCGCTGTCTCCGCTCATTGAGCCGACGACGAAGGAAGATGTGCCCGCGAGTTGGCGTCGCCAGCCTCTAGCTGGCCGCGACTTCCTGATGCCCTGGAACATCTCCCAAGATTTCTGGAAGCTTTACGATAAGACGCCGCCGGAAGAGCGCCCTCTCTATCCTTTCAATGCCGAGCCTGTTGAAGAATTCGTCAAAAAATACAAGGGCACGCGCGACGTTCCCATCTTCAACTCGAAACTCGTCGTGCCCGTCATCTACATCAACGATCTACCGCAATACCTGAAAGAGGGAAGCTCTTTTCTACGTTACCTGCGCGAGACGCATGCGCCATTCGCCGTCTTGATTAACTATGGCTCGCCCCAGTGGTCGGACGTTGAGGCGCAGGCCGCTCTGAAACTTTTAACGGGGGAATTGCGCGAGCAGTTCATGGGCTGGATTTCAGGCGAAAGCATAGGATTTGTCTGGGGAGATTCGGCGACCGAGTTGAAGCTGACGCCGCAGATGTCGCGCAGAGAGTTGCTCGAAGCTCATCGCGTCTTCTACACACGCGCGCTCGAACGTAAGTGGAGCGACATCTTCCACACGCCGCAGACGGGCGCGATGTGGGATAAGCTCATCCCGGCGCAATCAACATCGAGCACATCTTTTGCTCATGCGCTCGGAGAATGGGGAAGCAGGCTAATCGGCATAGAGACCGCCGCAGTGCAACCCATCACAGGGATGCGCGTTGCCTTCACGCGCGGCGCGGCCAGACAGTACGGCGGCAACTTTCTTTACTACCACGCGCCGAACTTCGGCGATACCGCGACGACCTTCACCAAAGCGCAGAACTTCGCAGGGCCGGATAATTTCTTTCACACACGCTACGGCGCGACAATGGGGCCGTCGCTCTCATGGTATCGCAAGAGCTATTATCTTTATTACATGGCCGGGGCATCCGCAATCTACCTGGAGCAAGGCCACGATCAGTTTTTCAAACCTGGCCCAGGCGAGCATCCTTTTCAGTTGAACCCGCTGGGGCACATCACAGACGAGTTCATGCGCTTCGCCGAAAAGCACTGGGAGCGCGGCACGCCTTATACGCCCATTGCCTTCCTGCTTGACCCTGCGCACGGCTGGGAGATGACAGATTACCCGCAGTGGCCCTTCGGCGTTTCACAGATCAATAAGTCTGATCGTGCGCTCAGAGAACTCTTCGGCGCAGCCTATTATCCTGCGCCGGTCACAGAGGGTGAGCCTGCAACGGCAGACCGCCAGGCATACGTCGCTTCCATCTTCGGCGATATCTTCGACGTGCTTGTTGCTTCCGAAACACACAAAGAAGCAGTTGATAGCTATCGCGCAATCGTCGCCGGAGGGCGCGTCGAATGGAGCCGCGCCTGGGCCTTGAAGCTGGAAGATTATGTGCGAAAGGGTGGCGTGCTCGTCATCAACGCGGCGCAGGTCAAAGGGCTTGCTGATGAGCTGCTAGGCGTTCGTCTTCTTGGCGCATCGGCTGAAGCGGACGATGCGCGCTGCCTTCTGCCGAACGAGCCGAGCACAGATTTGCACGGGCAAATGTTTCGCTATGAGCGCGTGGAATTACGCAAAGGCGCAGAGGTGATGATGCAAACGCCAACGGGCGATCCGCTTGTCACTACAAACAAAGTCGGGCGCGGGCTGGTCGTCTTCAGCGCACTGCCAGACATGCTGGGCGAGGATGAGCGCCTGACACCGTTCGTTGCGCACTTGCTCACGCATCTCTGTGCTGATGCCACGCCCGTCAGCGTCCAGGGAGAGGTTGAATACTTAATCAATCGCAACGCGCGCGGCTGGGTTGTGACGCTCATCAACAACAAAGGGGTCCTCAAGCCTCAGCAAGGTCTGGCGCAAGTTGATCGCAGCGCAAGCGTTGAAGTGAGGCTCAGCTTGAAAGGTAAAGGGATTGAGCGAGCAAGCGAGTGGATTGGCGAAAAGCAGCTTGAGGTCTCGCGCGAGAACGGCCAGAGCAGCGTTAAGCTCAACATCCCGCCGGGCGGCGTTAGCATTGTTGAATTGATTGAGAAGCCTTGAAGCATTGATAGAGGCTGTGCCGCAGGAGTGTCATGCAAATTTCCTTAAAGGTTGAGAGTGTGACTCGTCTATTACTGTGCTATTCTGCGGCGCGCTTTCGACAATGAATCTGGTATTTCTCTCGATCAAGGGGTGAGGATGAAGGTTGCACGAAAATTTTTGATTCGCGGAGAAGTGCAGGGCGTCGGCTACCGCTTCTTCGCACAGCGCGCCGCAGCCCGCCATCAGGTTTTAGGATACGTATGTAACCTCGCGGACGGGCGCGTCGAAGCGTTGGCAGAAGGCACGCCGGAGAGCGTCGAAGCGTTCAAGCACGACCTGGCAACCGGCCCCGCCTTCGCCCTCGTAGAGAATATCGAAGAGATAAACGTCGAACCGACCGGCAACTATGCTTTTTTTAGAATAGAAAGGTGAAAAGCAGTTTTCAGTTTTCAGTTATTAGTTTTCAGAAGGGCGTGGTCACTCGTATTGACCCATCTTCTTTTCAGTAGCAAGTGAAGAAGCCGCCTCTTTATAGAAATCTAACAACTGAAAACTGAAAACTGAAAACTGTTCTCATGGATGATCTCAAAGCTCTGATACGCGAAGTGCCGGATTTCCCAAAGCCGGGCATCAATTTTTACGACATCACCACGCTGCTCAAACATCCGACGGGCTTGCGCCGCACGGTTGACGCACTGGCCGCGCAGTTTGAAGGCGAAAAGGTGGACACGGTTATCGGGATCGAAGCGCGCGGCTTCATCTTCGCGCCTGCGCTCGCTTATCACATGGAGGCAGGCTTCGTGCCTGTGCGTAAGCCGCGCAAGCTGCCCGCCGAATGCGCGTCAATCTCTTACGATCTGGAATACGGTCAGGATACATTGGAGATTCACCGCGACGCTGTGGGAGAGGGGCATCGCGTCATCATTGCGGATGATCTACTGGCAACGGGCGGCACGGCGAAGGCTGTGATTGATCTGGTCGAGGGGCTGGGCGGCGAGGTTGTTGGTCTCGTCTTCGTCGTCGAATTAGAATTCCTGCCCGGTCGCAAGCGGCTCGAAGGCTACGACGTGCGCTCGCTCATTAAGTATCAATCGTAAGCGCGCTGGACTGACATTCCCGCATCTGCTAACTTCATCTCATGCTCCCGTAGCTCAGTGGATAGAGCACCTGCCTCCTAAGCAGGGGGTCGCAAGTTCAAGTCTTGCCGGGGGCACTATAGAACAAAGTGGGTAACTACACGAATCAAGCTGCTAACGAATCCTGTGCGTTTTAGGCAGCCAGGATGCTCTCCTTACGGATCAAGGTGTCCACATTAGATAGCGGGATGGGATAGGCTCGACGTTCGGTCAGCAATTTCGAGGCGGCTTCAACATCGAGCGGCTTGGAGAAATAGTATCCCTGCCCGTATTCGCATTCGAGCAGGGCAAGCTGCGCCAGTTGCTCTTCGGTTTCGACGCCTTCGGCCACGACATTCATCTTCAGGCTACGCGCCAGCATCAAGATAGTGCGGACAATCTCAGCATTCTCATTCTGATCGTTCATCGAGCTAACGAAGGAACGATCAATCTTCAGCGTGGAGATCGGGAAGCGGTGTAGATAGCTGAGAGAGGAATAGCCTGTGCCGAAATCGTCAATGCTTAATTCAATTCCGAGCTGGCGTAGCTGCTGAAGCATCTCGATGGCCGTGTCGAAGTTTTCCATCACCATGCTCTCCGTCATTTCGAGTTTGAGGCTGCGCGGATCAACGCGCGTCTCTTGCATCACCTGGCGGATTTGCTCGATCAATTTTGAATTGATGAATTGTTTGCTCGACAGGTTGACGCTGATTTGAAGCGGCGGATACTGCGGAAACTGCTCCTGCCAGATGCGTATCTGGCGACAGGCTTGCTCAAGCACCCATTGACCGATGGGGATAATCAACCCGGTCTCTTCAGCAATTGAGATGAACTCGTCAGGCGAAACGAAACCGCGCTCAGGATGTTGCCAGCGAATCAGAGCTTCAAATCCGTCTATCTTTCCCGTTTCAAGCGCGACAATCGGCTGATAATGAAGAATGAATTCTTTCCGCTCAATAGCGCGTCGGAGGTCGGATTCCATTTGAAGGAGGTTCATAGCATAGGCATGCATGGTCTTGTCGAAGACCTCATGGCGGGCTTTACCCAGCATCTTGGCGCGATACATTGCCGTGTCCGCGTCTCGCAAGACCTCTTCGGGGCGGTCGTAGCCGCTTGAGCTAAGAGCAATGCCTATGCTGACAGTGGTGAAAACTTCGTGCCCGTTAAGATTGAAGGGCAGAGCCAGAGCCTTTTGCAGTCGTTCGGCAACGTCAATTACTTCCGGCACGCTCGCCAGGTCTTCAAGCAGGATTGTAAACTCATCTCCGCCCAGGCGCGCAACCGTGTCGCCCGGACGCAGGCAGATTTCCAGACGCCTGGCGATTCCGACGAGCAATTGATCCCCAACCATGTGACCCAAACTGTCGTTGATGATCTTGAAACGATCCAGGTCCAGGAAGAGAACAGCGAACAGTCTATCTTCGCGCCGCTTGCCGCGCTCAACCGAGAGTTTCAGGTGATCCATGAAGAGCGCGCGATTGGGGAGTCCCGTCAACACATCATGAAAAGCCTCATGGAGCAGGCGCTCCTCAGCGCGTTTCCGGTCGGTGATGTCTTGAATCTGGAAAATAAGGTTGACGGAATTCGTGAGGGAATCACGAATCAGGGTGACGCTCAACAGTATCCAGATAATTTGCCCACGCTTGTGCTTGTAGCGCAACTCCATCTGGTAAGTAGCAAGCTTACCTTCCAGCATTTTACTTACATGCAGCGTCATGTTGGTCAAATCGTCTTCGTGGGTGATGGCTTGAAAGTTGGTTGCGAGCAATTCCGCTTCGGAATAGCCGACCATCTCACATAAAGAGCGATTGACCTGAATCCAGCTCCCGTCGGTTGCGACCAACGCCATTCCTGCGGCGTGATCGAATGCGCTGCGAAATCGTTCCTCACTCTCACGCAGGGCGGCGACGTGGCGTTGGGCTTGCTCGGCCTGTGTCACGGATGCTTCAACATTTTTGAGATAGGTGCAGTAAGTGAAATAGACGATAGCGATGATCGGGGTCGTTGCCAGGAAAGCGTAGAATCCGACTGAATCAATCAGCTTGGCGATAATGCCCGCAGCCGAAGCGCCCGCAAAATATGTGATTGAAGTCCAGAGGAAACCTTTGCGCCAGGTCGTCCAGAGAGGCTGGCCTGTTTTCAACGCGGCGGCTGTGGCAACCATCCCGGAATTACTGATGTACTGCACAAGCGCCATCAAGCAGATGCCGACGATGAAAGGGGCGGAGTAGCCTCCGCGCAAGCCAACAATTGTTCCGAAGCTGATCCGCAATGCCCAAACTGTGATGAAGGTTGAGCAAGCGGCAGTGGCTGCGTTGAAGGTGATAGTCAGCCGCAGCTTGCTGAAGCGCACAGAGGAGCAAAGAGCTTCCGCTGCCGAAAGCAGGATTGCTGTCTCACCGCCGAAGAGCAAAATTGAGAGAAAGATAAAAGTGTCGGAGACGGAAATGTGTCCCCTGACGCGAGGAATCTTGATCGTGATGCGAGAGCCGATGCAGATTGTGATGAGGGCCAGGAAGAAGAAGCGTATATCAACCTGAGAAAGAGGAAAATTGATCGCGGAGTAGAGAAACACAACCAGACCGAGAGCGATGACCGCCCACATATAGGGTTTAGCGTACTCTTGTTTGCTCAAGGCTACATTCCCCGTAAATTGCCGGTTAGGTTCTCAGAAAGTCTTTGGTGGAAAGCTCTGGATTTGCTGGCAGGGCATGAAAGCATCGCTGCCCTGCCATCGTGAGACAGCAAGCATTGTGCCGTGATGCGGCGGGAAGTTAACTTACACTATTTCTACAATTAGGTTTTGAAGCAGACTTCTCCACAGGTTTCAGAATGACTGAACCGGTCAAGCTGAAACGGCTGGACTCTCAATCTGACAGATGAGTGGTCTTCCGGCTTCAAGCCGAAAGAGAGCTTAACAGTCTCGTCCGGCAAGTAAGATTGCGGTGGAAATGTTCTACGACGCGCCAGAATCACAAGCGCGGATTTGTTGGTCTCCTGATTAAAAAGTCTGCTTCTACCGAGACAGAGCGATAGACGCTCGCACTCGCAACTTCAATCCATGTGCCACGCGAAATCGGAATCAACGATTCCGCAGAACACCCAAGCCGACACGAGCGTCCGGGAACGTGAGCGAAAGGAAAGCTGAATCGAATTACTCTTTGAAGAGTAACGATTTAATTTGTGGAGTGAGCGGACACACAGGCGGGGCAAACCGGGTCAAGGATTGCCCCGCTAAAGGTGAGTCGTTGATTGGTAGGAGATCGAACCCGCTCTACTCTACTGTCAGGATGCCCGCTCGCAGCCGGTCAAGTTTCGTCAAACTCAATCACTATGATGTTCAATGATTGTACCCGCCCGCAGGAGGATTACGATTATTAATCATGATGTAGAGGTTCCTTGCCAGATTCGGGTTCATGGTTTGTAGAACCTTATACTGCTCTGTCGCGTCTTTCTTGTTTCCGCTTTTGAAGTATGCGACGCCCAGGTTGTAGTAGGCTCCGGCATAATCCTGCTTCAGCCGGATTGCTTGCTTGTGAGCCTCAATCGCTTCTTTCCAGCGACTCTGACCACCGTAAGCGAATCCAAGATCATTGTGCGCTTCGGCCCATTCCGGCTTGAGGCGTGTGGCCTCTTTGAAAGCATCAGCGCCCTCAGCGAACCTGTTTAGCTTACTGTAGGCGATTCCGAGATTGAACTGTGCGGCTGGCGATTCTGGATTGAGGCGGACTGCCTGCTTGAGGGCGTCAACGGCTTCATTGAAACGGCCTGTATTGTTGTATGCCCAGCCTAGATTGGTATAAGCCTCCGCGTCGTCAGACTTGAGTTGAATAGCATGCTTGAAAGCCTCAATCGCTTCAGGCCAACGGGCCGGGCGCATTTTGCCGAGCGCATAGCCCATGTTGTCGTATGCCTCGTTCAGATCAGGCTTCATGCTCAATGCCTTTTGATAGGCTTCGATAGCATCGCTATAACGAGTCAGTTTGGTGCTGACGTACCCAAGATTGTTGTAGGTATCGGCATCTGCCTGCTTAAGTAGGATTGCCTGCTTGTATGCGTCGGCAGCTTCGGAGAACTTATTTTGACGACGATAGGCGTCGCCGATGTTGTTATAGACATCCGGGAGATCGGGCTTCTTCTCGATAGCCTGCTTGTAAACCGTGATGGCTTCTTCGTAGCGTCCAGAGTTAAATAACGCGGCGCCTGAATTGTAGAGCGCCGCTGCTTCGCTGGCACGAGCTTCAGTGTTACCCGGGTTGTAGCGTTCAACTTGACGATAGGCGGCGATGGCAGACTCATATTGTCCGAGATGGTCGTAAGCTTTGCCTAGATAGTTGTAAGCTTCCCAATCCTGCGGCTGAAGACGGACGGCCTCTTTGAGAGAGGCGACCGCTTCAGCAAACTTGCTCATGCCGAAATAGATGTATCCGAGATTGTAGTGAGCTAAGGCTGTATCGGGTTTGAGACGAATTGTCTGCTGATAGGCAGGAATAGCATCAGCATCGCGGTGCAGATTAAAAAGCGCGTCGCCGAGGCCATTGTATGCTTCAGCCCAGTCGGGTTTGTAGCGAACGGCCTGTTTATAAGCATCCGCTGCCTCCGCATATTTGTTCAGGTTGAAATAAGCATCACCCAGATTGTTGTGCGCCTGTGCGTATGTGGGCTTGAGACGAATCGCCTGTTTGTATGACACGATGGCTTTATCATATTGCTGGTCATCAAAAAACTTGTCGCCTTGAGCGTTGTAGGACTCGGCTGTGGCTACGGGTCTGGGCGTGGGCGTAGGCGTGGCGGTTGGCTCCTTGTGACCTCCGCCGCTGCGCGATGAGCCTTTAACCTGGCGGGCGCTCGACTGAAATTGCGAAACACTAGCAGGCAGCGTCGTCGTCTGTTTATGAGGCTTGTTGGCGCGCGGAATCTTCAGCACACCAACTGCGCCGCCCGTTATATCTTTAGAGAGGTCTGCCCCGCCGGAAATGTCTTGCGCGAGCAGAGGGGCTGAACTCTGTAGAAAAACCAGAAGGGCAAGAGCTATTGCGCGCAAAGCAGGCGATGGTTTCAGTCTGCGTAAGAGTGTTGGGTTGAGCGTCATCTTAAACTCCACATGCCGAATGTTAATTCAAATCGAGATCGTTCCGAAGAGCGAAAGTAGAAGAATAGTTGCCGCGATGAAAAACAAAGGGAAGGGAAAGCATCTCGTTAGTTAGCGCCACTTTTCTCTGATGTCATTTAGCTCTTCATCTCGACGGACGCTTTCGTTGCGCCTCTTTTGCTTTTAGTATCGCAGAATCGCTTTTGAGATGGAAGACACTTGATGAAAGGATGCTTCTGTGAGGCGGAAGGGGTGCGCCGCTGTGAGGTCTGCAAAACGGGTCAAATATGGCGAGGGCGCAGAATGAATATTGACTCGCCGCTCGATTTGGCATAGAAGAGGACAGTTCTAAATGGGAAGCGCGATTGACCGTTTGCGCCGTAGCCCTTTCCAAAGGAGAGAAAATGAAACGTTGCCCTTCGTGCCAGCGAACTTACCCGGATGATGCCCCGGCTTTCTGCGTCAGTGATGGTACACGCCTCATTGATGAGCCGTCTGCGCCAGCATACGATCCGCAGAAAACCATTATGGCGTCCGCGCCTCCCCCTCAGCCATACTCTAATCCGTCGCCCCTGCCAAATAATCCCCCTTCTCCACCAACGCAGCAGCAAGCGGCCTGGCCCCCGCCGCCACCGCAGCAACAGGGTCAGAACTGGGGCGGCGGCTACTACCCTCAAGGTCAGGGCTATGCGCCACCAAAGAGCAAGAGTCTAGCTCTGGCGACTTTAATTATCGGCTGTATCAGCGGCTTGCTGGGAGCGTTCTTGCTGCTCGACTATCTTCATGTTATTCGGATGCTGACCAGGGATACGGCGATACCAATGTTGATAGCCGCTATCGCCACAGGCATCATAGCCCTGGTGCTTGGACTCATCACGCTGTTCTCTTCACGTCAGCGCGGCAAAGGGATGGCAGCCGTTGGAATGATTCTAGGCGCATTCAGCATCGGCTTCTGGATTTACCTTGAAGTTGAGCATGGCATCTTTTTCAGGTGAGAGTTGCTCCGGTCTCTTTTAACCGTGAGGCGGCATGGCGAGATTCGACAATTTGATTCGTCTCAAGGTGTCGTCTCATGTCGGGTTAAGCGGTAAACGCGAAACAGTCCATTAGGGAAGGTGAAGATAGATGAAACGATGTCCATCGTGCCAGAAAACTTATCAAGATGACGCGCCGGATTACTGCTCCAACGATGGCATGCGCCTCGTGAGTGAAGAGGCTGCCGCGTATGACCCGGAGAAGACCATGATGGCTTCAGAGCCGCGTGCCAATGAACCTGCGCCGCCGCAAGTTCCTCCGCAAGCTCCGCCTACATCAGCAGCGCCTGAGCCGCAGTATCATGCTGTGCAGCCTGACTCGCCACCGCCACCGCCTACGCCGCCATCGCAACCGCAAGGCGGTCAGCCGCCGCAACAGTGGCAACCCACAGGTGGCGCTCAGTACCCGCAGCAGGGATGGCCTCCGCCGCCACAGCCTGCGCCGCAACCACAAGCTACGCCGCCAGCCTGGGGAAGTACGATTCAACCGCCACAGGCGAATGCTCCTTACGCAGCGCCTTATGCGCCCGCGCCAGCGGGAAGAAGCAGGGCGTTTGCGATAGCCGCGCTGGTGTTTGGGACAAGCGCGCTTACGATCATGGCTATGCTGGTGACGAGATCACTCTACTTCGCACGCTACACCATGCTGATTCTATCAATCCTCGGAATCGGGCTTGGAGTAGCTGCGCTGGTTTCTTCGTTGCAGAAACCTTCGCGTTTCGGTGGCTTACCTCTGGCAATCGCGGGGTTGTCAACGGGCGTTGCTGCACTTGTCTACTATTTCGTGCGATAGCTGATAGTAGATTGTTTAAGTCGAGCGCATCCGTCTTATCCCTTGCGCGAATAAGCCCGGCTGTTTTTATCTACTTTCAAATGCGCCCGGTTTCTTGCTTGATCTACCCTCTGTTACTACGTTGATTTATACCATGCGAAAGGCATAGAGCCGTTCGTGCGTTGTTCTCGCTCAATAAAACTATTGCGGCCAAAGGTCGCGGAAAGTCAGGAGTCAAAGATGAAAAGTTGCCCCTCATGCCAGCAGGTTTACCCAGACGATGGCCCGGATTTCTGCACGAATGACGGAACCCGCCTGGTGCGTTCTCCTTCAGAATATAATCCCGGACAGTCGCCGGGCGGTCAGTGGCAGCAGCCTCCTACAGGCTGGCAGCCGCCACAGCCTACGGGCTACGGCTATCAACCGCAGGGGCAGTATCCGCCGCCAGGTCAATATCCGCCACCGCCCTATGGCTATGCGCCACCTTCAGGAGGCGGCGCGGGAATCTCGAAGGCTGCGTTAATCACAGGCATCGCGGCCATCTCCACAATTGTGCTCGCCATTCTCCTTGGGATACTGGCCTACAGTAATCGCAGCCGAGACATTTTAGCGATTTCGGGAATCTTCAGTCTCCTGGCACTTCTGGCAGGACTGACAGCTATCGTACTTGGGATAATCTCCATCTCGATGGCAAACAAAAATCCCGCTATCAATAAAACCAAGGGCATCGTCGGGTTGTGCCTGGGTATTATCCCGATAATTATCTGGGTGATTAGCTTGTTGAGTTATAGCGGTAGATACCGGTATTAGCTGGATGAGCTATATGCGGAGAAGCCACTAAAGCTCAACGGCTCGCTCTCCGTTTAGGAGACTTTAGGAAGGAACCGGCAGCAGGCTTGTGCTTTAACCAGTTTTAGTAGAGAAGTGGACAATCGTTGCGCCTAAGCCTCCGGCTTGAGGTGGAGCGTCCGTCCAGTCTGCAACGAAAGGCGTGCGCGCTAAGATGCTTCGCACCATCTCACGCTGCACGCCTCTGCCCTTGCCGTGAATAATCCGCACACTCAGAAAGCCCGCGCGATAAGCTTCAGCCAAATATTCTTCGACCACGCGCCTCACCTCGCGCGGCGCGATAGTGTGCAGGTCGAAGACATCGCCAATCTCTATTCTGATCGGCTCAGGAAATGGATTGAAGGGGTCAACCTCTTCTTCCTCTTCATCGAGAGATTTCGTTGCGTGGTCGCGCTTATTGCCCGACCCGATATCTTCCCGACCTTTTAGCCAGTCACGAAAACCCATCTCAACTCACAGTAGTCTGCTTCTGACCGCTTATCACTTTTGAGGAGCGATCAGCCACTTGAAGACTCTCAGGCGCGGCGGCGGCAGATGTTCTCGCACAAATCGAGTTGTGAGCCTGAGTTGCTTGGACATCTTCTGCCAGTAGTA
>JAVHWL010000035.1:0-28631 GCA_032159825.1 Acidobacteriota bacterium | reverse complement strand
ATTGTTGGTTGTCTGCGTGAAGGAGCGGAATAGCATCTGCAAACTCGCGCACCACGTTGACCTGGTGGCTGCGCTGGTGGTGTTCGATGAAGTCGAGCGTATTCTCGATCTCTTGATACACATCTATGGTAGAAATCTGCTGGTGGTTGCGGCGACTGAATTGCAGAAGATTGCCGACGAGCTTCGCCATGCGCTCAACCTCTTGCTCGATGATCTTCAACGCGCCCCGCTTCGGGTCGCCGTCGGCACATTGTCCGAGCAGAGATTCCGCTCGCAGGGACACGGTCGCCAGCGGGTTGTTCAATTCGTGCGCGATGCCCGCCGCCAGTTCGCCCATCGTCGCCAGCTTGGATGACTGCCATAATTGCTGCGTCATCGCTAACAACTCTGCTTGCTTTGCTCGCATCGCTGCCTCCGCCCGCTTGCGCTCGGTGATGTCACGGGCGATGGTCGAAGCGCCGAGGATTCGCCCTCCGATACCTATGATGGGGGAGACGCTGATTGAGACATCAATTTTCGACCCGTCTTTTCTGACCCGCACGGCCTCCAGGTGCTTGATCCGTGCGCCGCACTCTAGATTATGGAGAATGCTCGCCAGCTCTTCGGCGCACTCCGGCGGTATGATGAACGAGAGATGTTGCCCGATGGCCTCCGCAGCCGTGTAGCCGTACATCCTCTCTGCACTCGCGTTCCAACTCGTGACTATCCCCTCGAAGGTCTTCGAGAAGATAGCGTCGTCGGACGACTCGACGATGGCCGCCAGGCGGTCGCGCGTATCCTCGGTCAGCTTGCGCTCTGTGATATCGCGGATGTTACATTGAATAACTTGATGGCTGTCTTGTTCATAGACGTTGCTGACAAACTCCACTTCCCAGGGCTTTCCCTCTTTGGTTTGGAGCGGCAAATCTGCATACCGAACATAGCCCACCTTCTGCAATTCTCGAAACGTAGTCTGACTCGCGTCCTTATCAGCAAAGAAGCCGATTTCCCAAAGCTCCTTGCCCATAAACTCGTCGCGTGAGTAGCCTAAAAGCTCCGTCATAAACGGATTCACGTCCGTGATTTTTAGAGTGCCGACATCAAGCATGAGTATCCCGTCTCGCGCGGCCTCGAAGAGCCGACGGTAACGGACTTCCGACTCACGCAGCGCTTCCTCCGCCTTCTCACGCTCGGCTATCTCCCGCTCCAGCTCGACAGTACGGTGCCGGGCTTTGCTGTAAAGGGTCGCGTTCTCATAAGCGGCAGCCATCTGTGCGACGAGCGTCACGGCCAACTGCTCATCTTCATCGCTGAACTCTTCAGCGCCGAGCTTGTTAGCCAGACAAATCCATCCGTAGACCCGTTCCTTAAAGATAATCGGCAAGCTGAGGCATGATGATATGGGTGGGAAGTCTGACGGCCAGCCTTCGGCCTGTGGGTCACCATCGAGAATACGGATGCGATAAGGGCGACCATCCTTGAGCACATTGCCGAACATCCCCTCAAGCGACGGGGGACTGAGGAGCTTGCCAATCTCATCATCCAGTCCGATGGTGTGGAAGTGTCGTAGCGTCTGGCTATCTTCACTGAGCACGCCTAAGGCATTCCATTTCGCGCCGATGATATCCCTCGCCACGCGTGCGTATTCATTCATCAGTTTCAGCGGATCACGTTCCAAAGCCAATTGCTGGCTCAGCTCGATCAGCGCGGTCAACTTCAGGTTCACTGCACTCAGTTGATTCGACTTTTCCGAGAGTGTACGGGTGAGCAGTTGCAGGTGTTCACGGTCAAACTCTTCGCGCTTGAGTGGGAGAATCGTCTCTGGATGTTCGGCGCTTTCGAGCGCAGTGTCTATGCTGCGAAGAAGCTCTTCCTGACCGCATGGTCTGTAAATGATAGAGGAAACTCCGCAGGACTCGGCGAGGGCGCGTGCCTCACGGCTCAGATACTGGCCGGTAATAAAAATGACAGGGGTTTGGCCGATAATCGGGTCAGCACGCAACTGGCGGACGAACTCGTAGCCATCCATCGTTGGCATGAGCACGTCACTGATGATGAGGTCTGGTCGCTCAAGGCGCGCCAACTGCAACGCCTCTGCGCCATCGGAAGCCTCCTGCGCGAGATGGTGATGGGAACTCAGGAGTTTTACCAGCAACTGGCGATTGAGGAGACGATCATCAACGATTAATATTTTAGGCATACCTGCTTGTTCCTAGCTCTACCCTGCGTTGCTGCTCTCGGTGCGATTAGCCCGCAGCGAAAGACGCGCCCGCGAGATCAGTTACGAGATTCTTCAATCGCTTAAAATCAATCGGCTTGTCGAAGCATTCATTGCACCCCGCAGCAAGTGCGGCAGCGTGAAAACTCGGCGTCGCCCAGCCGGAAAGAGCGACGATCAACACTTCTTGCAACAGCGTGTCCTGACGAATGAGGCGCGTTGCCGCCAGGCCGCCCAGCAGCGGTAGACTGCCATCCATTAAAATAAGATCAGGCTGCTCACGCCCGGCGATCTCGACCGCCTCAAATCCGTTCGCAGCTTCCACCACACGACAACCGCTCCTTTCCAGAATCGTTCGAAGTATGAAGCGCGTATCCTCATGATCTTCCACCACCAGCACCAATGGTTTGCCAGTCTTAGATCGCCGACGGGACTTTTGATCATCATCCTGTTCGGGTGCTTTGGCGCTGTAAGGATTACTAGACATCATTGCTATACCTTTACCGTTTAAGATGGTCTTCGCTAAGCCGCGCAGTTTGATCAACCGCGACACTCGTCCTCACTGCCTCAAATTGTGAACAGCCGCAACGACGTGCGCCCCTCCGAACGCAAACCTTAGAAAACTTGCAATCTTCGGATGCCGCTTCTCAAACGCCAGCGTAACCCCATAGATCGTCGCATCAATTAAGATGCCTTTCCGATAATCCAGTCTTCCACCTCTTCCTCGCTGCAACCCATTCAGTTCATACAGGCCTCTGGACGAAATAAGGTCTGCACTTGCACCTGACCAATATGCAGCACTAGAGATGATGAAGAATTTGCCGGACGGTTTGAAGAATTCATCTCTCTTATCAATTTTGAGAGTAGCGGGTTGGACGAACCGCTGCTGTTCGGGCGTAAAGGTCTGGGCATGGACTGTAATTGCGACCAGAAGGGTTGCCATGCAGATGCAGACCCGTGCTATATCTAGTCAAGTACCATGATTGTTCATCCTTTCGTGGTGGAGAGGGGCGCACTCGCCGGTCCGTCAAAACTTTGTCGAGTGCGTCTCTCTCTGATTTATTTACGCAGTTATCATTGAGTTACGGTAATAAGGCTTATCCAATCTCATAGCGCCAAGAATGACATCCTGTGAGTGAGTCCATTGTAATTCTTCGGCTCGCTTCTTAAGAGACACGCTCTGGGCCCTCCTACTTCTCATCAATATTGGATCTGAGAGATTAGAACTCCATCTCTCTCTTGGTCGGGCGGGGACTAACAAAGGGCTTGTGTTCCCTTGTTAGCAGAGAGGTTCAATTCGCTTTTCTCAGCACTGTACCGGTCGGCTTGCGCTCTGTGATGTCCTGTCCAGTGCCGAACATCCTGACGGCATAACCAGCTTCATCTACAAAAGCGTCCATAAATAGATTCTTCCTCTTTGTGGGTCTAAGAGGTCTTGCTGATTTCTGAACACAACGAGCAAATAAAACCGTCGGCTAGCGGCGATTGCCATCACAAACATTGGAACAACCGCCGCCACAAAATTTTGTCTGGCTCTTCTTGATATAGCTCGTGTGTTACCCCTGCCAGTTGTATCAAGTTAAATCAACGAGTAGCTTGGAACCTTGCGCAGAAGACGAGCGATAAGGTTTCTCAACTGGTTGAAGTTGTCAGGGTGTGTGGCATATACATTATGTCCGATGGCGACTTCGTTACCTTCTCCGACCTCTTCTATGCAAAAGATCACCACCGGCATATTCATTCCCAGTTTTGCACGTTCACGGATAAGTCGTGCGATCATAATTACCTCACGAGGTAAGCCACCCAGACTTACCAGAATCAGGTCGGGCCGGTTTCGAAGGGCGCTCTCCACTGCGTCATGTTCATCTCTGGTGGCCTTCACGTGGTAGCCATCTACTTTCAGCAATTTCTCTATGCCATCACGAGTTTCCTCAATGTCCTCCACAATCAGGATAGTCAGGCTCACGTCAATTTCTTTTACTCATAAGCATGTCGAAAAATGAATGCTCCGAAGAATAATAAAGATAGGTATATCACTCAAAAGTGTGAGTGTCGGTGTTCTAATACACATACAGAAGGTAAAGAAGGAATGAAGAGGTCTACTATCCGAGCAAGCGATCAAACTCGTCTTTGACTACTCTATAACACTCGCAGACGGTTGCTTCCAATTTCTGGCGGTCAAGAATCTTGATATGGCCGCGCACGTAGCTGATCGCTCCGACATCTTGCAGCCGACCGGCAGCTACGGTCACGCCTCTACGCTGTACCCCCAACATGTCTGCAATCAATGCCTGCGTCATAATCAATTCGTCTGCCTGCACACGGTCATGGCTTAACAAAATCCAGCGGCAAAGTTGCTGTTCCACTGTGTGGAGACGATTGCAAACGGCTGTTTGTGAAATCTGTGTGATGAGCGCTTGTGTATAACGCAACAGCAAGCGTTGAAACTTGCCACCACGCTTAAACTCATCTTGTAGCACCTTTGCATTCATCCTGATGCCGGTTCCGGCACTCTGGACGATGGCGCGGTTGGGCATTGTGCCGCCTCCCATGAAGAGGGCGATGCCCACGACGCCATCATTACCCGCCAGCCCCATCTCGGCTGTTGCGCCGTCTTCCATTATGTAAAGCAGAGAGATGATGGCAGTAGTGGGGAAAAAGACATGATCCAGACGACCACCGGATTCATATATAACTTCGCCAAGAGCAAAGGAAACCCGCTCCATATGTGGACGCAGGTATTCATATTCCTCGACGGGAAGGGCGGCGAGAAGCCGATTTTCGACTTTCCCGGTCATCTTCAAATCTGGCCTTGCTCCTTTGCTTGCTACTTGACCATACGCACGGTTGCTTCCAATTCGTTCAGCCCCGGTATCGCAATATCCATCAGCACGAAACCGGGTTGATGTGTCTTCACCAGACGCAAGGCAGCGCGGTAGTTTGACCCTAACCTGTTCACCTCAAAATTTCAGTTACTAAAGTTACGCATTCCCTCGACACATCTTAAGTATGAAGATACAGGTCGGAGGCCGCCGATGAATATCGGGATTTTTCTGATTCTTTTGTCAGATATTGACTTACGAGCTTGTCGTTGTTTGTCCTACAAACATTAGCTTTGGGGTAGTGGCTGGGTCATCCCCGCCGGACAGTACACGGAGGCGGGTAAAGAGAACGCCTTCACCGCCCGCGTCGAGCGGTGGAACAACACCTTGCGCCAGTGCCTCGCGCGGTTCGTTTGTAGGATGCTGTCGTTATCGAAAACAGAGACGATGCACGAGATTTGTCAGCGGTTTTTCCTGCCCTGTTAGAATCTCAGCCTTGTCTCATCAAATTGAGCCACTATCAAATTTATCGCACGCACAGAGGAGTCGGTCTATAGGGGATAATCAGGAGTCTTATGGAATTCCCTGAGTAAAGGCAAGCCCTCGCATGACCAAAAACAGCGAGACATCAACTTGTCATTACTCCGACAGATGTTTTGTGAGGGAGAGCTATGAGGCACTATGGAGCACCGAGATGCTATCCATCGCTTATTACGTAGAGATTACTATGAGATTCAAACGTGTTCTAGATCAAGAAAATTTATCCTACTTCAGGTGCTTAAACTTTTCAAATCGTGGCTGCATATCATCGCTCACAGCAATTTCCGGGCAGAGGTTGCGGTCAGACTTTCCATAAGCAGAGTTTGCAGTTCCTCCATCTTAATCTACCAATTTGTTCTGGATAGCGTAGTGGGTGAGTTCCGCGCTGGTCTTCATTCCCATCTTCTCTAAAATGCGTGTCCGGTAAGTGCTAACGGTCTTGTCGCTAAGTGAGAGCAATTCGGCAATTTTACCGACCGTTTTTCCAGAAGCGATCAGGCGCATGACCTCGAACTCACGATCCGATAGAGTCTCATGTGGAGCGCGGTCTGTGCCACTGCCGAGGTCAATGACCAGTCGCTCAGCGAGGGCGGGGCTGATATACACTTCTCCTTTGATGACTTTATTAATAGCTTTGACCAGTTCTGCGCGCGGGCTGTCTTTTGTGATATATCCGGTAGCTCCTGCTTTGAAAGCGCGCCGCGCATATTGTTCTTCTGAATGCATACTGAGAATCAGCACGGGAAGTCGATGCCGAATCTGCTTCAACTCTTTCAAGACCTCCAGCCCACTTCTATCGCCTAGAGAAAGATCGAGCACCACGACATCCCAGTCCTGTTCGCGCACAAATCTGAGCGCTTCGGGGACGGTGCTCGCTTCACCGAAGGTTATTGCGCCGGGTTGTTCATCGAGTATCTTCTTGACGCCTTCGCGGACGACTTCATGGTCGTCTACTATGAGGATTCTTTTCATTTACTCCTGCCCATATATCTGGTGAGGATACTGCAAGGATGAGCATAATACTCTAATTAAAGGATTGCTTCCAACCACTCGACTAACCGGAGCTTGGGACTCGCACAGTCACCACAGTCCCTTTGCCTTCAACTCCGGTGATGTCCATCTTCCCCCCAATGAGATGAGCACGCTCCCGCATCCCCAGCAGACCAAGCGATTGCAATCCTGATTTCTCATTCTCTGTAATTCCTCTCCCGTTGTCCATGACCGTCAAGACGAATTCGTCTGCCTCCACCTCCATCGTAATGTCAATGCTCGTCGCTTGCGCATGACGCAGGATATTGGTGAGAGCTTCCTGAAGGATGCGAAAGACGGCTGTTGATCGCTCCCGGCCCAAATCAAGATTCTCCAGAGAGTAATCACATCGGCAGATGATTCCCGTTCGGGCTTGAAACTGCTCGGCCTGCCATTCGATTGCTTCGACCAGCCCGAGATCATCCAGGACGCTCGGTCGCAGTTCTGAAGAGATTCTTCTGACGCTGCTGATCGTAGTCTCAGTCAGCCGCAACATGGCCTCTATTCTCTCGCGCAAGAGGTGGAGTTCTGAGAGGTCTCCGGATTCCGAGATAACTTTATCAACGCTCTCGAGGTCCCATCTCAAGCTGGTGAGCGCCGTGCCTAGTTCGTCATGAATCTCACGCGCGATGCGAGTCCCTTCCTCTTCTTTCGCCGAGTGAATCCGCGCGGACAGAGCGCGCAACTGCTCGCTGCTCGCTTTGAGTTTCTCTTCGGCAGCCTTGCGTTCAGTAATGTCCTGGGCAGTGCCTTCGTAGTATTGAATCGCGCCTTGCTCATCTTGCACGGCGCGTGCGTTCACTGAAATCCAAAGCTTGCTGCCATCTTTACGAAAGACCTCGTGCTCAAACCCGCGTACTGCACCCTGCTCTTCGAGCAAACGCTTAAAATCTTCACGGCGGGTTGGGTCGACGTAAAGTTGCAGCGAAATATCCTGACGGCTATGAATCAACTCTTCTGGAGATGCAAACCCATACATGCGTGCCAGGGCTGGATTAGCGGCAATGTATCTGCCATCAGGCGTCGATTGAAAAATCCCTTCGCCCGCGTTCTCGAAAATGTCACGGTATTTCTGTTCGGCTTCGCGCAACGCTTCTTCCACCCGCCTGCGTTCCGTCACATCCTGCGCCGTGCCGAAGATCCTGATTGGCTTCCCATGCTCATCGCTGACAACATCCCCCCGAGCATGTATCACCCGCTCTTCCCCATCAGGCCGCAGTATACGGTAGTAAAAATTGAATGGCTCCTGAGTCTTGAGAGAGCTTTCGATGATGCCTCTGACCAAAGCGCGATCCTCTGCGCGAATAAATTCCGTCACCACATCCTTAAAGGCAGGATTAAATGCCTGCGGGTCAACCCCGAAGATGCGATAAAGCTCGTCAGACCAATTCAAGGCGTTAGTTTGTAAGTCCCAGTTCCAACTGCCGACGCGGGCGATGTGCTGAGCTTCAGCCAACTGATGCTCGCTCTGCTTGAATTTCTCCTCTGCCCGCTTGCGCTCGGTGATGTCTTGCGCGATGCCGAACGCGCGTACTGGCCGGCCCTGTTCATCGCGGATGATGTCACCTTGGCTGTGGAGGAAACGCACCTCCCCGTCGGGGCGCACGATGCGGTATTCCACATCGTAGCGCCGGACGCCGCGCTGCGCCTCTTCAATAACAAGGGATACTCTTTCCCGGTCTTCAGGGTGGATCATATGCCGCCACTCCGTAGGAGGCGAATCATTCTCTTGTGGAGACAGGCCGAGAATGCGGTAGATTTCATCCGACCAAGTGATGAGGCCCGTTTTAATTTCCCGCTCCCAGTGCCCGACGTGAGCGATGCGCTGTGCTTCCTCCAATCTGCGCCGGCTTTCTTTCAGGGCTTCCTCCGCCTGCTTGCGCTCGGTCATGTCTCGCGCAATCCCCAGGACGTTGATTACCGAACCGTTAAGATCAAGTTCAGGGAAGAAACGAACACTGTAGTACCTCCGCCCCGTAGGCATTGGCACGGTGACTTCAAACTCACAGGATTTACCGGTGTCGAAGACGTCCTCGCACCGTTGGCGGACCTGCGCCAGTTTGTCCTCTTTGACGTCCGCCCCGGCATCCCGGAGGCTCGAGAATATAGGCTTGCCGATCAAGGCTTCAGCTGGCATATCCAATGCCTTGGCAAATGCGGGATTGACGTAAGTTCGCCGAAACGACCTATCGTATCTGGCAATATGATCGGGCGCGTTCTCGACGATGGCTCGAAACTCCTGCTCCTTAGCATGGAGCAAACCCTCAGCCTGCTTGCGGTCGGCGATCTCCTTCCTTAGCTCCTCATTCGCCACACTAAGTTCGTTTGTTCGCTCAACGACTCGTTGCTCCAGCTGTTCATTTAGTTTCTTTATTTCGGCCTTGGCTTGTCTTAGCTGCGGAGTTTCAATGACCTCCCATTCCCCTTGCCGTCTTGCTATTGCATACTGGTGCGCCTGCACAACATCAAGGACCTCAGCAGCTCCGCTCTTCGCCAGCGGATAGGTGCACAACACGGTCATAGACTGATTGGTAATCCAATCGTTAACCTGTTTCTCGTAAGCAAAAAAATCTTTCCAATCCTTCTCAGCCAGCCAGAACGTATCCGCAGAAGCTCGCAGTCCCTCGTACCCTCGCGCCAATGCTCGTTTGAGTTTTGCGTCCCACCCGTGCTTTGCTCTCTCTAAATTCAACGCATGTTGTCCGAAATACCAGTCATGACTGTTGAGGATTTCAATGTTCTCATCGGAGATGTGCCGCTCCAGGTCGGGAACAGCTTGTGCCAACGCTCCTTTGGCCTCTTCCACTGTGATTAGGTCGGAATCCGATACCACCCACAGGCAGTACTCTTTGCTTTCCAACCCGGTCTTGAAATATGGAACGAGAGTATCGAGCAGATCCTGTTTCGTCTCATAGAAGTGACAGAAGTGCGTACCCCAGGGCATGTCGCCCACAACGCTGATTCCAGTTTTTCTCAACTCCACAGCCATCGCGCGCATCTCCCAGTAGTCAGCCAGACACAGTTGCTTAGACTGAATTTAGCGAAGAGCTTTCTTGGACTATCCGGTCTAACTAGAGCGTCGCCTTCAAAACCCTATCATTGTGCTCCTGATCTCTTATTCTCTGTAATTCCTCTCCCGTTGTCCATGACCGTCAAGACGAATTCGTCTGCCTCCACCTTCACCGTAATGTCCACACTCGTCGCTTGCGCATGACGCAGGATATTGGTGAGAGCTTCCTGAAGGATGCGAAAGACGGCTGTTGATCGCTCCCGGCCCAAATCAAGGTTCTCCAGAGAGCAATCGCGTCGGCAGATGATTCCCGTTCGAGCTTGAAACTGGAGTAATTCCTGCGACACTACAATATTCATCATCGAAGAAACTCTCAAAAATGTTCAAGCACCTGACTTCGTCATCGAAGTAAAAATTTAATCTGATCTAATTCACCACCTCCATGCCAACCATTACGTCAACAAAACTAGAGATTTCAATCTCAGAAGGCTGGCTGATCATCAGCGGTGTGCATCTAGTGCGCGCGCTCTGCCATCAACGCCAGAGCATTTTGAGAATTAGTTTTCTTGTTGCCTGAGACAGCAGCTTTGCTGACTAGCAGGTTCAGCATAGTTTGCATCTGAGCGGGGGTGAAAGGCTTGTGGAGAAAGAGAGCAACGCCAGCGCCGAAGAACTCGGAGCAAAGTGTCAAATCTCGTTCGGCGGTCATTATCATGACGGGAATTCGTCTCAGCCGTCTCTCTGTCTGCATATGGCTGATTACGTCAAGACCCTTGAGATGCGGCATATTCATGTCGAATATTGCCGCTGCAAAATCGGCGTCAGTGTGAAGAATTCTGTAGGCTTCACGACCATCACGGGCAGTTACTACCGTATAGCCTTCATTCTCTAAGATGGCCGTCACCATACGCATGATCACCACATCGTCTTCTGCGACCAATATACGATCTGAGGCTGGAGTAGTTATTATTATATCTCTCATCTGACTATGTCTTTCTTGTTCGGTGGTCCCCCTGAAACCCTATCTGGTCAAGCTGCGGTTGAACAACATTCGTATAGCAAGCCGGGCAAATGCCGTGGCTAAATTCAACTTCCGCGTGCTCGCTGATGTAGCTCTCAACCCGGTGCCAGTAGTTCTGCTCATCACGAATTTTCTTACAGTACGAGCAAATGGGGAGCAGACCCTGAAGCTGCTTGACCTGAGCGAGAGCGGCTTCGAGTTCGCGCACACGTGCGGCGAGATTTCCCTGTAACTCAAGGACATGCGCGCCGACCTGCACGCGGGCGCGTAGTTCCGCCCGGTCGAAGGGCTTCGTCAGGTAATCGTTGGCACCGGCGTCAAGCCCTTTGACCACATCCTCTTTGCCGCTCTTAGCGGTCAGGAGAATGAGATAAGGCGGGGTCGCAGTGGAGAGGGCACGGACGCGGCGACAAAGCTCGACGCCGTCTATCTCAGGCATCATCCAATCGAGGATGGCTAAGTGTGGAGCGTCCGCACTCTGGAGTGCGGCCCACGCTTGCGCGCCATCGGCAGCGACCACAACTTCATAACCAAACTTGTCGAGCGTCGCTACGAGTACACGGCGCGAGACGGGATCATCTTCGGCAATCAAGACTTTCATTTGTCACGCCCTTCGCAATGCAGGTTCCAGCACTTGCCCGGCCAGCACAAAATGCTCTTCGCGGCGCGCGCCGGTCAATAGAGCGGCCTGCCGCTTGCGCTTTTTATTCTTGTACATTGCCTGATCTGCTTTCATCAGCAGGTCTGCAACGGAAGACTCATCCATGGAATTGATGCGGACCGCGCCGACGCTCAATGAGAGTTGGTAATCGTGAAACTCTCGCAGATTGTAATACAGCAGAAGTTCATCTAGACGAGCGAGAGGAATCTCAATACTACTGGGAGTTGTATCAGCCACGAGGATTGCGAATTCATCACCGCCAAGGCGGGCGATGGTGTCGGCTCCGCGAAAACTCTTTCTGAGAATCTCCGCGAGCTGTTCGAGGGCCTGCGACCCTTCCTGATGGCCGTAAGTGTCGTTGATTTGTTTCAGACCGTCCATATCCGCATAGAGGAGCGAGAAGCTTTGCCCTGTTCGTCGTGCTGCCCGCAATTGCTGTTCGGCCAAAGCGAGGAAACCGCGTTGGTTATACAGTCCCGTCAGTTCGTCCGTCAGTGAGAGATTACGCATCGTCGCTTCGGCTTCCTTGAGTTCGGTCACGTCCTGTGCGTGGCCGAGCACATAAGGCTCTCGGCCTGCCTCTTCGTACCGCAAGTTATCGTATTGCCAGATGCGCTGAACGCCAGATTTCGTGACGATATGTAACAGGCCGCTGTCGGTTGCCTGCTGCCTGATTCGTTCCAGATACAGATTGAACAGGTGCTGGTGAGATGGCGCGACGAATTCGCTCAAGTTGCGGCCCACCATTTCGTCTGGCTGATAGCCCAGGAGGCGTGCCGCCGCCGGGTTGACCGAGAGCAGCATGCCCGCGAGGTCTTGCGTGCAGATGAGTCCCTGACTATGTTCCACCAGATGGCGATAACGGCTTTCACTCGCCCGTAAAGACTCGGCTGCCCGCTCGCGCTCGGTGAGAGCCAGATTTAGTTCTTCAACGCGACCCGCCAATCCCTTTTGTAATTTGATGACGCGCGCCCCGACCTCTATGCGGGCGCGCAATTCGACGCGCGAGAAAGGCTTAGTCAGATAATCGTCTGCCCCCGCCTCCAGCCCGACCACGACATCTTCTTTCTCCGTCTTGGCCGTCAACAGGATGATGTATGTCGGGGTAGCGTTCGACGACTGGCGTGCTCTCCGGCACACTTCAACGCCGTCCATGCCGGGCATCATCCAATCGAGAATGGCTAGCGTGGGCGCGTCCGCGCTCTCAAGCACAACCAATGCTGCATCACCGTCGCTTGCAACGACCACTTCATGTCCCCATTTGACGAGCGTGGCTTCGAGCACGCGGCGAGAGACCATATCATCTTCTGCAATTAAGACTCTCATTGATACACCATTCCTTGTTCACCCGCGAATGCTATCACGACGCGCGCGAACTCTTCTTCAAGCAGACTCAGCAGTGCCCCGCTCTCAACCAACGTGCCCTCGTCGAACTTCTCCTCTAACTCAGAGCACAACGCCGCCATCCCCCGGACGCCGAGATTGCCGCTGCTGCCCTTGAGGCTGTGCGCCACACTCTGTAACGCCTGTGCGTCCTTTCGCTTCAGCGCCGCGTGCAACTCAGACAGCCGCACCCGCGTGTCGTTGATATACAAATCGATTAGTTCGCTGACGAGGTCTGGCTCGCCCTTCTGTTGCAGTTCCCGATAACTTTCCAGCATCGTCAAATCAATGCCCTCTCCCGCCACTGCCGACGATGATGTGTCCGGCGGTTCTGCCTGCATCGTTTGGATGGCGGATGCGCTCCATCGCTCCAGAATTTCTGCTAGCTCATGCGCCTTGACGGGCTTGCTGAGATAATCGTCCATCCCCGCAGCCAGGCACTTCTCGCGCTCGCCTTGCAGGGCGTGCGCCGTCATGGCGATGATAACGGTGCGTTGGGGCGAACCCGCTTCGCGGCGGCGCAACTCAGCGGTTGCTTCATAGCCATCCATCACAGGCATCTGGCAGTCCATCAACACGATGGGGTAGGGCATAATTGTGAGAGCGTCGAGTGCTTCGAGACTATTGACGACGGCATCGGCGGTGTAGCCAAGTTTGTGCAGTTGACTGAGCGCGACTTTCTGATTCACAGCATTGTCTTCAGCTAAAAGTATGCGCAACTGTTTGCGTCCGCTCTCGTGGAGCGGTTGATTGGAGAGCATAGTTTGTTCCTTTGTAAGACTTGAATGCGCTGCCGTCGCGACTTCTTGCGAGAACTCAGTTTCTTCGGCCATGATGATCGCCAGCGAGTCGAAAAGCTGGGACTGTTTGATGGGCTTGGTGAGGCATCTGGCGATTCCGGCGCGGCGTAATCTTTCGCAATCATCGCGCTGGCCGAGCGAGGTCAGCATCAGCAGGCGCGCGCCACTGATGGCCGGATCACTCTTGATCATGTGGGCCAGCATAAGGCCGTCCATCTCCGGCATCTGCATGTCGAGAATCGCCAGAGCATAAGGCGTGCCGGTGTTAGCTGCGCAGCGCAGGGTCTTTAAAGCCTCTACCCCGCCCGGCACACTCGTTGACTGCATCCCCCAAGACGCGAGCTGGTGCTCCACGATCCGGCGGTTGGTCTCGTTATCATCCACGACGAGTACGCGCATATCTTCCAGATTCGCTTGCACGCGCGGGACGATAACTTTCCCGGCAGCCTGTTTCTCAAAGCGCGCCGTGAACCGGAAGGTCGAGCCTGCGCCCGCCGTGCTTTCGACGCCAATCTCGCCGCCCATCAATTCGACGAGTTGCTTCGAGATGGCTAAGCCTAAACCGGTCCCGCCGTACTTACGCGTCGTCGAGCCATCGGCCTGCACGAAAGCTTGAAAGAGTTTGCGCTGCGCTTCTGCGCCGATGCCAATGCCAGTGTCGGTGATGGCGAAATGCAAGGTCGCGTAGTTCTCCGTCTCGCTCTCTCTAGTCACGCGGAGAACGACTTCGCCCGCGTTGGTGAACTTGACTGCGTTGCCGATCAGGTTGGTGAGCACCTGCCTGAGCCGCCCCGCGTCACCGCGCAAGTTAACCGGCACGTCGCTCTCGACGAAGGAGGCGATTTCGATGCCTTTGGCCTGCGCGCGTTCGGCGAGCAGTTCGATGGGGCCTTCGACGACCGGGAGTAAATCAAAGTCAACCTTCTCGAAATTGAGTTTGCCCGCTTCGATCTTGGAGAAATCGAGGATGTCATTGATGACGGTCATCAGCGATTCGGCGCTGGCGTTGATGGTCTGGGTGAAGTCCCGCTGCTCGGCGGTCAAGTCCGTGTCGAGCAGCAGCCCGGTCATGCCGATGACGCCGTTCATGGGCGTGCGAATCTCGTGCGACATATTAGCGAGGAATTCGGACTTGAGCCGCGTTGATTCCAGCGCCGCGTCGCGCGCCTGCTCCAAATCATCTTCGATTCGCCGCTGCTCAGTGATGTCCTGATCGGTGCCCATGACCTTCACCATTTGCCCATGTGTATCACAAATAACCCGGCCATTGGCGCGGAGTACCCGCTCCGACCCGTCAGGGAGAATGATGCGATAGTCATAGCCGAAGTCCTTATTGGCTTGCTGGGACAGTTCATTAATGCTTTTCACGAGGTCGTGGTCGTCTGGATACACCATCGCTAGGTATTCTTCAAAAGATAATCCGCATGCTCGCGGCTTGAGACCAAAGATGCGCCACAGTTCGTCTGACCACGTTACCTTGCCCGTCATGGCGTCAAATTCCCAACTTCCAAGATGAGCGATTCGCTGTGCTTCAGACATCCGCATTTCATTCGTCTTAAGCTCTTCCTCTATTCGCTTGCGCTCGACGATTTCGGTCTTCAATGTTTTGTCGGCCAATTCGACATCAGTCGCCATCTGATTGAAAGCCGCTGCCAGTTGACCCAGTTCATCGCTGGCTTTGACCTGCGCGCGGACGGAGAAATCGCCCTTGCCGAAACGCTCGGCGACGATGATCAAATGTCGCAGCCAACGCAGAAAACCGCGCCGCACGAAGACATACTGAAGAAGCCAGAACAGGAAGAGAAAGCCAGCTAAGACCTGCATTGTTCGGATGAAAGCCGCGCCGACGTTTTGATCCACGTTCGAGAGATCAAAATCCATCGTCAACACGCCAGCGATGTTGCTCTTGCGCGTCGCGTCATAGCGTCCATCAATCGCGTAGCTCGCCCGCAGGAAATTCCCTTCGCTGTTTGTATAGATGGAGCTTCTATCGCCGCCCTCCTGAAACAATTCGTTGAGAGTGTTAGTGTCTACCGGCTCCTCCACCGTACTTGTATCGCTGTCTATATTGACGATGTCCCGGCCCGACTTTTCTGTCAGGGTCACGTGCTTGATATTGGCAATCTTCCCCGTCAAGCGGAGCATCGAGGATGAGAGCGTCTGAGAGTTGAAGAACTCTGGGTTTTCAGCCTGCATCTCTTTGATCGCTTGACTGACGGCATACCCCGAGTCCTTAATATTTCTGTGCGCTGTGTCGCGCATGGTTCGATATTGATAAAAGCCGACGAGACACAAAACGATCCCAAGTCCGACAACTTGAAGGATGATCCACTTCGCTGCGAGAGAAGAGCGCAGCTGAGGCATCTTGATTTTTGTAAAATTCACCGGGACCCAGGCACAGACGAAACACAAAAGTCCCGTCAGCAAGAACATTAACGGGAGGTAACGATTAATCCAGAGCAGCCTTGTGCGTTCCATCCCGGCACTCCTCACCTGATTAATGACATCATCACCAGCAGTGCCTCCGTCCCAACGGGAAACCGCCTCATGCTGTGCGCCGGTGGCAACGTCATAAACGTAATCTCCCGAGTGGCAGCCCTCTTCGATTTTGATTGTCGCGCCCGTCAACGGCTCAACCCAAATCTTAAAGAAATATTGGTCGTCGGCACATTTGATTTCCTGTCCCGGTTTTACTTTTACTCCCTCATACTTCTCTGTTCCTGCGTAAGACTCTGTGTATTCGCCGCGTCCGCGATAGGCGAAGAGATAAGTGTTGAGACCTTCAACGTCAACCTCTTTTTGAAAGGCAACGGGAACGCCTTTGAGATAAGAAAAACGCAGGCTGTAAGTTTTCTTTTCAACATTGCGCGGAAACACAAAATAGTCGCCGCGATACTCTGGCTTGAGATGCTCCCCGGTTTGAGGATCAACCGGAGCAAGATATTTATACTCCCAACTTACCTGCCCGCTAGTGATGTCATATATTGCGTATTCGCTGTCAAGTTCCACCGAGCCGGGCTGCGCTGAGTTGGGAACAATACTGATGGATTGACTGTAAGTGGTTGAGACATCTTTCTCCGGTATCTGTCCGGTTTGAGGATCGGGAAAAGTTTGAAAGCCGATATAGTCTGTCTTCCAGCTCCAGCCTGAGGGAAGGCGCTGCGTCCAGCGTGGAGCTAACGTAAACTGCCAGACAGCCGTGAAGCTAAGCAATGCCAAACCTACTGCAATTAGTATTTTCTTTCTCATACACAGACTTCCTATCTCAAGACAATGTTAGAAACGCCAACCCGTCGCGAACACCCAGTCAAATGAATTTCTCGTTCCTACCGGCGCGGCTCCCGCATTGAGAAACGCGAACGGGTTGGTGCGACCTGACGCCGCAAGCGCTGCTCCCGGTCTGGAATTGCCTAAGCTGACGTTGAACCAGAGGTTGTCGCTCGGATACCACTCGCCGATGAAACTCACTTCGTTGGCGAGACTGCCGCCCGTGCTCGTGCCCGTCGGCTTGACCTGTCGCGTGTTGTGAAAGAGCGCGCGGAGCTTGATCGTCGAAGTGGGCCAGAGACCAGCCTGCGCGCGGATGATCTTCGTGTTCGTCCCGAAGATGATCCAGTCGATCTGATTTCCGAGATACCACTTGCCCCAGTCGGAGAAGCCTGTCGCAATCGGCGTGAAATCCTTCGAGTAGTAAACGTAGCCCGCTTCCGCGAAAGGGCGTAAGCGCAGCGTCTTCGCTTCATAAGCAACTTCGGCATGCCATGATTGCTCGTTCATCTTCTGCCCCGTGGTCGTGCAGTAAGCGGCGTTCCGGCATCTGCCCGCAAACTCCAAAGCCAACTCGCCGCTCACTGTCAGACCATTGACTGGCTTGAGCGACTGTTCGCCGCGCACGTTTAAAATCGCCATGTCGTTATCCAGATTGGAGCGCGACGAGCGATAAAAGAGTCCGGCGGCGTAAGTCCCTTTGGTCTGCTCGAAGGTGTGCGAGACATCGAGGCCGCCGAGGAGTCCGTCGCGCCCGCCCCCGCCGTCCCACGTTGGGTCAACGCGATAGATGAACGAATCGAAATGCGTCTTCTTCACATCCCACTCGACCCTGAACGCGTCGAAGCCTTTGCGAGGGTTGTGAAAGACGCCTTGCCTCGACTTCGTCGAAAAGCCGTCATAGACTCCGTCGCCGATGAGAAACTGCGAGCCGATAGTGATGTGCTGTCTGCCGAGCGTGGCCTTGAGCGGTAAGCCCCCGATGCGGTCGAGCTGAACGTAGGCCTTGTCGAGGTAGAAACTGGGCCATGCGCTGGGCCGGTTTGTGCCCGCAGGCGTGTCGGGGGACAGCGTACCCGTCCCGAAAGCGTCCTGCCCGGTGGTCTTGATGCCGAGACCGCTGATGCCGGCGGTGAAGTTTTTATACCTCACCGTCCCGTTCAGACGGAGACTCGTCTCCAGCCAGTGGCGCGCTCTATCACCGAAAAATGCGCTTGATTCGGAGATCACATAGTTCGTGATCTCACCATTGTAAGTGAAAGACCATTTCTTTTGCGCCTTGCTGTCAGGCTGTGGCTGTGGCGGTTCCACTGGCTGCGCTGGCGCTTTCTCATCGGTCTTTTTTTTCGTCTTTGGTTCTGTCTTTTTCTGCGCCTCTCCCTGTACCTGTGTGGGTGTTTGAGCTTCGGCAGGCAGTGTGAATCCGGCAGTGAAGATGAATAAAGCTATGACACCAATAATGTCTCGTGTTTTCAATGAATCTCCCTGGGGCTTCTCACGTTGAATTAAATACCTGCCGTTCGAGCGGCAGAAACCAAACATCCTTTTGAAAGGAAAGTGTGTGTCGACAGACCTAGAAACTTGCTCGCAAAGGGGAATTTACCGGGCGCAGAATGCGGAGAGATGGAACACAGTCGGGCATTAAGCTGGTGTATATGGCTTAACTAGTGCCCCCAACACATGGAAAGAGACATTTGAAGCAGCCCTTACCTACTCTTAGGCATTTCTCGTGCCGACAGTAGATCACTGGGTCTCTGGTAGTTAAGCACATTTCTACGGGTGCTAAACTACTGAAGTGGAAAAGCTAAACCGCTATTACCGGCGTTCGAGAATTGCAGAATGGAAATTTCGTCTTCTCGTTCGCTACTTTGCACTCGATTTACCATCGTTTGATGTTGCCGAGTTGACCGGTCTAACACATAAAACAGTCAACACGATCTTTCTCAAAATCCGCCAACGCATGGCTCAAGATTGCCAGCGTCGCTCACCGCTCTCAGCAGGCGAAGTCGAAGTAGACGAATCTTACTTCGGCGCGCGTCGTGTGCGTAGCAAGAAGGGGCGCGGTGCGTCTGGCAAAACAATCGTCTTCGGCCTCTTGAAGCGAGACGGCAAGGTCTATACAGAGATCGTGCCGGACTGTAAGAAAGCCACGCTTCAGGCCATTATTCGCGGTCGCGTGGCTCCTGAATCGGTTATTCACTCGGAGTTTCAATTCCATAGTGGTTCGATTCAAAGAATTCAAGCGTTAGATTCCCTAAGCGATGGGAGTCTGGTTTCAATTCCATAGTGGTTCGATTCAAAGCCGATTTCAGCGCATAGCTCCGTATGAAACTATGAAGTTTCAATTCCATAGTGGTTCGATTCAAAGGCGGAAGTTTCGCGTGATGGTGATGTCGTTATAGACCGTTTCAATTCCATAGTGGTTCGATTCAAAGAGAGGTTCGGTCAGAGACCCTCTCAGCTTCTACAGAGTTTCAATTCCATAGTGGTTCGATTCAAAGGGTTTATATCTTAGAGACATCGCCCTCGTAAAACGGGTTTCAATTCCATAGTGGTTCGATTCAAAGGCTGTTAGAAAGGTCTAAATTTGCTTGATTTCCTTAGCAAATCATCACTTTGTAACAAGGATTTTATTGCTTAGAGTCGTCGGGTGGAAATAGTGCTTAAAATGCGGGGGGTTGACGACTGCCCTTATCTTGCCTGTCTGCTTAGCTTATCCGAACTCTCTGTTGATATTCATCGAATTAATCTGCTTGCCCGCTCAATTATCTCGGAGGCTGACGACGAATCTCAGCACTCTTATCTCACTAAGTCGTTCACACTACATTACTAATCTCGCTTCTCTCCTTTCCTAAAGTCTCTCTGGCGAGCCAACGTTGATCGCGCGCCGTGTACATTAGGACCGAATCCCCCTCCTCATCTATCAGCCGTCGCAGTCCAGCTTTGACCGTCTCCATCTGAGCTTCGGTCAACTCTCCCTCAAAGACAGAGTTTTGCACCCAGTGCATGTGCCGCTTGAGAAACTTGTGTACCTTCACGACTCTAGCGACTTCCACATCATAGACCAGCAGGACATACATAATACTTTAACACTTTCTGACTCTCTCCAACCTTTGAACTTCCCTCTGAAATTTCTACCACCATGCCCGGAAACCCGTATATGGCTCAACGTTAGTCAGATGCTTAACCAGCTTATAGCATTCCAGCCTCATCAATCTTTCGTAGCTTACTTTGCGCTTGAGCCGACGATGTTCGATAGTGGTCTGCAAACGCGCGTCCCACTCTTTCAAGACCGTCTTACGTCCTCGCTCATTTAAGTAGCAGCAGTTCAAGTCCTGTGCGAAATCCCTCTCTCCCAGTTGCCGATTGTTCAGCAACTTGAAGATCATCCGGTCGGCGAGCAACGGCTTGAAGACTTCTGCCAAATCCAGCGCGAGCGAGAAACGGCGCGCTCCAGGCTCATGCAGAAAGCTGATCGTCGGATCAAGTTGCGTTCGGTAAATCTGCGTCAACGCGGCGCTATAAACCAATCCATTTGTAAACGAGACGAGCGCGTTGACGATGTTATCCGGTGGACGCCGGACACGCTTCGTGAACTCTACATCGTTCCGCAGGATGCCCGCGAAGCCTTGATAATAGGCCGCACGCGCTCGGCCCTCGCAAGCCATCAGCTCGTTGACCGTATTGACGCTTTCGAGCCGCAGCATCTCGGCCTGCACGCCTTCCGTCTGTTCCTGCAATTCAACGCCGCGCGTGCCGTAATAGCGCAGGTTGCGCAGGATGTTATGCATCGCCGCACGAATGAACTCTCTTGCGATCTTCAGCCGCAGGCGGCGGTTCGAGTAATGGCGCACCTGACGTACTACCAGATAGCCAGCGTGCAGGTATTCGCGCGGGTAAAAAGAGCCTGCGTAGAAACCATAATAGTTGAAGAAATGGACGGGCACTTTATGTTGAGCGAGGAAGACCAGCACGCGCGCATTCAAATCAAGCTCGCTGAAAGCCCAGATCGCATCAACGTCTTCGACCGGGATCACTCGCCGCTCGCCTACCCTCACAGGCTTTGCCATCTCTTCAGAGCTTTCGGCCTCTTCGAGTGTGAGTGGTTCCGCCTTGTCTTCCGCCATCAAGGGGTCGAGCGCGAGGTCGCCCATGCCGTCTTCCGCAACGCCGATACCGCTGGACATAGATGCGGCCATCTGCTCAGTGCTGACAGCGGCATCATTATTCTCAGAGAGCGTGTCGTCCTGCCCTTTATCATCAGCCGACGGCTCGAAGCAGAGCGTGTTATCTTTGCGCCGCAAGCGCCCGGAGCGCGTCAAGTAATAATGCCTCGCCATACAATCTTTACCCCCAACATAACTCCGCGTAAGCGCACTTTCCGCAAATCTTCATCCATTCGACCTGCGGAGCTTGTTCGGAATTGGTGATCCGCTTCATCTCCTCTATCGCTTGCTCTATCTCAAGCTCTCTTTCAGCAGTCAACTCCACCCCCTTCGTCTCACGCAGCTTCGGGTAATCAATCTGCCCCCGCAAACCTTCGACACCTTTCATCTTCAGGTAGTAGAGATAATAGAGGAGCTGTATCTCGTGCGCCTGCTCCATCGAGTCCGTCAGCTTGACCTCATGGATAATGCCGTCCTCGCGCCAGTCCAGCACGATCCGGTTATCAATATTCAACTCTTTCTTCCTACGCTCGTAACTCTCCTCATGCACGAGCCGCCCCATCCGCACGCGGTCACTCTCCTGCTCCATCTGCACGCCATGCGCAAACCACCACAACTTCTTCGGGCAGATGAAGTAGTAGCCAACCTCCGTGCCAGTGAATGTTGGAAGACTGTTCATTGTCAAGACTTTCGTATATTAAATGATAACTCCACACGCTCCGGTTAAGGCGATGCCGTTAATTGATGAGTAATCTTCTTGGTTGGCAAGTTTGCGAATTCCAACGACTTCGCCGCCTGATGGAGGAGCTTGATCTTGCTTATTTGGATTAACGCGAAGGGCAACGATGTCTCCGGCCATACGCCGCAGTTGTTCCTCGACTCTTGATTTCAGATGCATAATCACATTGAAATCCTTGACGCGGTAATCGAGTTGTTCTACTCGATGTTGCAGTTCCTCAAACCCGCCATCTTCCTTAACGTAGTAGCGTAATTCTACGCCGAATGTTTCATCATCAATCAATTTGAACTTTCCGAGATCATCGAATGCCATGTGATTAATGCACTTCACCATTTTGATTTCTTGCCCTGCTTGAATGTGCAATCCGACTTGTAGATCATGCCCCACCTTTTGGAAGAACTTTAGCTGCACAGCAAACATTTCCTTTTCTGTAATCGTGCCCTTGATATGCTGCTTCGTGAAACCTAAGAACCACCCAAGATCGCGCCCGTAGATTAATGAAGATGACGGCTTACCATTAGCTTTCTTGAGTTCAAAAAGATAGACCTCTCCGAAGGTTTCTTTACCGTTGCGGTTGCATCTGCCTGCTGATTGAATCAGATTAGGCAGCGGGCACACGTCGCGGTAAAGCACAGGGAAGTCAATATCAACGCCAGCCTCTATAAGCTGTGTAGAAATGAGTATGACTCGTTTCTTGTTTGCCAGCCTCTCTTTGCAAAGCTCAATCTTTCGTTGCCGATCATTCGGCGTGAAGTGTGTATTGAGCAATACATACTCGTCTTTAGACAAATCGTCATCATTTAGAGCAGTATGAAGCTGCTTTGTATCTTCGATAGTATTCAGAATGACAAGACAAGACTTAGATTGTTGATTTATGAGACTTAACAATTCTTCGACATGAAGATTGTCGCCTTCCACTAGCTTGATGCGATAGCGGTTAAATTCATCGCGTTCATAAAATCTTTTATCAAGCAACTCGCACGGCTTCATATAACGTTTGAAGAGCTTGCGTGGGTTTTCGTCGTCTTCAATATCTTTATCAGGCATTTCGACATAGGGCATGGTAGCCGTTGAAATGACTGCGTAGCTGTTGAACTTGCGGCAGAATTCGTCAAGATACGCCGTGAAGAAGGTATAGAGGCGCGGCGGCAGAGCTTGTATCTCGTCAAGAAGAAAGATGGAGCAGGCGAAATTCGGGAGACGCAGCAGCGTCGAATTACGATTGCTAACCAGTGCCTCGAAGAGTTGCACAAAGGTCGTGATGATAAACGGATGGTCGAAAGTCGCTTCTGAAAATATCTCTCGCATTAACTTGTGCAAGTTATCGCCGCTCGGATTAGCATCAAGGCTTCGCTGAATTTCCTCAATTCGCTTATTTTCTGATTTTGAATCAATACGTTGAACTGCATGCGCTTCGTCATAATAAATGTTCTTGCAGATTGTTTCCGTTTGCTCTGTGATAGAGAGAAACGGAAGCGCATAGATAATGCCGAGATCGCCATCATGCTTCAGGATTTCACCAGCGAGATTCAAGAGCATGAGCGTTTTGCCTGCGCCTGTTGGGGCGGATAGCGTAAAGACTCGCTTACCTTCCGCAAGCTGTGGCCGGATGCTTTCGACCGCCTGCATACGCATCTCAGTGCGGAGTGAATCAAAGTCGCTTTTTCTCGGAAGTTCCTGCACATATTTTTCAAGGCGTTCGGTGAAATTTTGCTTGATGTAATTGCCATAAGCCTCTTTATTAAACTGCGCGTTACTTCCGGCATCACGTTTGTCCGACTCAATCATGCACGCGAAGCCGAATTGCGTATTCATAAAGAAATCAAGCGGGTCAGCTATGCGAGGCAACACACGCTGGAAACCATCCTGAAACTTGAATATCAATTGATCTAACACTTCTCTGGGGGGCTTAATGTCGAATGAGTGATGCTCAAAAAGCGATTGAAGAAATTCAGAAATAGGTAAATCTTCGGATGAAGTCTGCTCAAGGAACTCCCTAAGATTTTTTTGCTCCCGCTCTTTGAAGAATCCATCTTTTTCGAGATTAGGCAGGTTGCCATGATGCCGCGCAATCATGGCAGCAATACTGAAGATAAGCGACGGGTCGCTCGATACATCAATGCCGAGCAAGTCTTTTAAGTTCTCTTTATTCGTCTGGCAATAGCACAACCAGGCGAGAGCAGAAAGATATGCGTGGCTTGAATATCCGACATTCTTTTCACCTTGCAGCTTGAGTTGAAAGTTCGGATTGATTTTGCCGAGGTCGTGAAAGAGCGCGGCGATTTCTGCCGCCTTTGAAATAGTCCGTCGCCGCGTGCCATCTACGACGCCGCGCAAATGGTCGCCGAGAAGTTTGTCAGGGTGCGAATTGTATGTCCTCATATCAGCACCCATTTACTGTCATCGGAAAACACATGGTGTGCGCCGGAAGCCGAAATCTCTCTGCCCTCTGACGGGTAGAACACACGCACATACTTGTCCGGCAGATTCCAGAAATCATCATTCTGGTAAGTCGGCAAGCGATCAACGCCAATGCGGAAATTATCCGTTACCGTAACCTTGATGATCTTATGCTGTTCGGTGATGAAACTTTTCGTCTTGAAATCTCCATTATCCGCTTTGAACTCGCCGCAAGCGATGAGGTCGAGATTTGCCGGACAATTATGTAAGCCTAGAACGGGTGTGAATCGCGCTTCGCTTTCCTCAAGCGCGGCTATGAACTGATTGAATTGATCTGCCGAATTTTCATCTCGTAAACCAATGGCTATGGTGTAGCGTGGATTCTTTAAGAACTCCATTTGCACAGGGCGTTTTGCAAAGAGGTCTGAAGCGTAGCGCAGTTTGAATGACCAAGATTCTTTCTTGACCGCACTATGAATCTGCACTCCATAGCATAGGGCTTCTGAAAGTCGTGGAAAAACCTTCTTCATTTCGGGGCGTTCAATACCGAGAACCGCGCCAAACATGCCGATGAGCGCAGTTTTCGTAATAAAGTCGTGCGTCAACGGGTTATTGTTTGTCTCTGGCTTCTTGAAGTGTCCCCAATTGCCTTCGATACTTATCAAAGCGCCTTTCATAACAACTCCATCGGATTGAACTTGTCAGCGCCTTCGAGTTCTTGACGAACATCGGGGCTTTCCGTGTAGAAGTTGACTTGCTTCACCGCGCTGGATTGAGCAACCGTCTCTTTGAGCTTACTGAAATCAAGTGTGTAATCTTCGCTGCTGCGAATTTGCTCTTCCTGCTTCTCTGCCGTGAGCTTGATTAGGCGATCAATGCCATACAGCTTTTTATTCGCATCGGCGTAAACGATTTGCAGTAACAGCAACGAGTTCTGATTTGATTTCGAGCGCGTGTTAGCATTGTTGATGCTCGCCCATAGAGCTTTGAACATTTCTGTAATGTCATCTTGCTTTAATCCTGTGTGTTTGGCTGAATAGGGGTTAATCCAACCGTGAATCTGATTGAGCGAATAAGGAACAACCGTTGTTGTGCCGATTGCGCCGCGTGTCTTTTCTTCGCTTGACACGAAAACAGATGTGTTCTGATGCATTCGCAAATCAACTTTATTAAGGGAAGGGTTAAGCAACGCAAATTGCACTGCACCCGTCAGATTCACAGCATCTTTCTCTTCAGTAGAGATGCCGCCAAACAAACGAACGTCAATGCACTTCTGCAAAATCTTTATCGCATCAGGCTTTTTCTTACCCTTGACTTCAGACATCACACTTTCATCGTCTTTGAATTGATCTTTGAGCGCGAGCATTCTCAATGCTGCTCCTGCACCTTTTTCGCCTTCAATGCCTCGCCGCTTATCAATCACATAAACATCCCGACCTCGCTCATCGAAATGATCGCGGATGAACCTCTTGATGCGAACATCGCTGACAAGCACTTTTTTTGTTTCTTCGTCGTAGCGCTGTTCTGACGTGAACGGGTCACCATTCGGCACGGAATAACTACTCTCATAGAGAAAAAGAATCTCTGATTTATCAACTAGAAGTCCATTGGTTTCCATTGTAGTTTTCTCCTTTGGCTATTAATTGTTAACGGTTGCTTCTGTCACGCCTGCTTGTGTGTCGGGTTTTGCGGCATCCTGATTTCTGCCGAAGTAGCCTTCAAAGAATCCGAAAGCACAGTAGTTCTTGCGATAATCCCGGTCGCTTATACCGGCAACAAGTTCGGCCAGTTCTACCGATGCTTGTTTAAGGTTTGGGTAAGCGACATCGTGAATCGCCAGCTTTTCATTGACGAAGTTAGCGAATTTGACCAAGCCTTGTTTGTCGGAGATGCGGCGTGAGAGCAACCCGACATAATTCTTTTCAAAAGAGGCAATCTTGCGGTCAAGCGGCTGCGCCATTTTGCCTAAGAGCAGTCCGGCTTGATAGCTTTTCGAGTGTTTCATTTCATCCATAGCGTTATCTCCGTTCGTGTTTCGTAAGCCTACGAGAAAGTAGTAATCGTATTTCAGCAGGTTGTAATCGGGTGTGCCGTTGCGAATATTGTATTCCGTCTTCTCAATGAATGCGGGTAATAGCACAGCATCACGGTAGTAAGTGCCCGAATAGATTTGCGGCAGAACTTTGAAGAGATGGCTTTGATATTTCTTCTTATCAGTGGTTACGTCGCCCAGTATATTGAGAAACGCTTTACGGATGTCTAGAAACACAAATTGTTTTGGACGCTTGGGATAAAGTCTGTCTCGTTCCTCACGCAACGGTTCGCGTATCTCTTTTACACGCTCACTCAATTCAGTAAGAAAACTGCGCTCAACGCCTGACAGTTCAAGCATGTCTGTGTCTAACCCTCTCTCGCCCCTTTGACTAAACACAAAATCGAATTGCGTAATATTGCCAGCAACGTTAGTTAAAACTGGCTCGAATAAGCTATCGAGCAGACTGCTTGTTTCCACTTGCCTATTAGCTTCGTTGATATTCCTTTCTGCTGCCCCATAATTTTCAAGTGCAGAAGAACGCTCAAAAAAGCTCTCAATATTTTTATCAGTAATCTCGTCACCCTTTGGTAAGACGACGATTTTTATATCTCTCTCTGAAATTAAAGCTGACTTTGAATAATCAATGGCATATATCAAGTCCATGATTTCGTCTTGACTTCCAAATAGTTTTGTTTTGAATGCGTTGTTATGACTGAATCCAGGCGTATGGGAAGTTCCAGCAATCAAAGTTTTGTAAAGGAAGTTACGCAAAATACAGAAGCCATTTTGCTCTTCTACGAAATAACCGAGCAAGACTTGATTGATTAATTGCAGTTCTGGCTTAAATTCATACCAGTGTTTTCCGCTAAAATCGAAATGCAGGAAAACTTGTTGCCCTTGACCGTGTTCCTGCAAAAGAGATTCGATTTCATCAAGGTGCTTCTCGAAAGACTTACTGAAACCCTCAATTATTGTTCCACTGAAATTTTTAACGTCCTCCTGACCGCGAGTAAATGAACTTTGCCCGTAGAATCCTGCCTTCTCACTCTTCATTTTGTAATAGCCAAGAACTTTTCCTTTGCTATCTGTTCCATAAAGAATGTCACCAAAAAGGTATTTGACTGCGTTATCAGTTTCACTGGATTTGAACGTTAGGTAGAACAACTTATTCCGCTGCACATTTTCATCCGTAATTTCACTCATATTCTCAAAATCAAACTCGTAATCGTCTTTCACCGGAAGCGATAAATAAACAACTGGCGATTTCGGTTCTGACAAAGGCGCAGGCTTGATATAGCGGTGATGCCTCATGCGCCCCGCATCACGTAAGATTTTTCCAATATGTAGAAGCGTCTCAAGCATGAGTTATTACTCCTTTGATCTTGAGCAATGCGTAGCTAGACGCCCTGTAATGTGAATGAAAGCAGCGCGTCCGAAAGAGCAAGCGGGAGGTCGGGAGAACGACCCGTAATTGAGTTCCTTGAGTGGTAGGAACGCGGAGAATATATGTTATGTCAATCTGAGGGTCAAATGATTATTTGGATGTTTGAGGATAAGGCTCTCAAACAATCAAGTTTTATTACATCAGCTAACGCTTTTTGCTGCGAGCAGCCGATGCCCGCTTGATTCCTTTATACCTCACGGGGCCGGGTAAGCGGTCGGGTAAGTCCAGTTCGTCGTCAACAATGTCTTCCATGTGTACACCCGCTACTCGTGCATATTGCAGGAGAATCATTAGCGGCGGCTCGTTATCTCCAAGCTCATATTTTGAAATTCTGGTGTACGGGACAGCATCTTCAACACCCAAACGCCTGTGCATCTCCGACTGAGAAAGCCCAAGAGCATTCCGAATCTGTAGCAGCTTCTCGGCAAGGCGCTCTGGTCTCGGACGCAGGTAGCCCATCAGGAGCGACCTCCTGACAGGACATAAATTCCGTGGCATGGCTTGCATCCATCTATAGATATAGATAGAATGTGGTTGCGTAACTGAGTCGCCGTGAGTATGAACCTTTCATGCTCAACGGCGACGCTCATCACTCATCAGTCCGTGAGGTTGAGCAGCGCATGTGCCGTCGTCAATGTGGAAAGAACGCGGCGCACAAGATAGCACACATTCGATTGCGCCGCCGCCCTTCAACTTGGGCGTGGGGTCGGCGGGCGCGGGCGGGGGCGGATGAGGGCTTGCCCGTCTTGGTGAGGACAGGGGCGAGCCGCCCCCGCCACTAAACCTCGATGAGCCTCACGATTCTTTACATCGAAGATAATCAGATGGTCGCGGGCGTCGTTCGCGATCTGCTCGCCTGCGAGGGTTGGCGGGTCGAAGTGTGTGCTGACGGTTTGGCGGGGCTGAGGGAGATTGAAAGCGAGCGACATTACGACCTGCTCATCATTGACCATGACCTGCCGTTCATTCACGGGCTGATACTCGTCGAGCGGGCGCGGCAGTTGCCACACCGTCAACGTCTGCCGCTCATCATGGTCTCGGCGGACGACCACAAAGAGACGGCGCGTCGTGCGGGCGCGGACGCGCTCACGCCCAAGACGGTCTTCGGCATGGACAT
>JAVHWL010000045.1:0-68338 GCA_032159825.1 Acidobacteriota bacterium | reverse complement strand
CTATGGAATCAAAGGCTCGCACCTGTATCTTCGGGTTATGCTTGGCTAAGACCTTCGTGATCGCCGCTGTCAGCGTCGTCTTCCCGTGATCCACATGCCCAATAGTCCCAATATTCACGTGCGGCTTGCTGCGATCAAATTTCTCTTTCGACATTCTGAGATGCCCTCTTTAGTTGAAATCTAAAATTTCTATCTGCGAACCATATCAATGATGCCCTGGATGGTAGTTAGACCCAGGGGAAATAATGGAGCTTCCGAAGAGGATTGAACTCTTGACCTCATCCTTACCAAGGATGCGCTCTACCACTGAGCTACGGAAGCACTATTATCAAGAAGCGCTCTACCCTGAGCCGCATCGCTCATCTAACAAACATCCGGGCGCGAGAACTTACAAACTTCTTACCCAAGAAACTGGAGCGGGAGACGAGGCTCGAACTCGCGACCCTCAGCTTGGAAGGCTGATGCTCTACCAACTGAGCTACTCCCGCCCAAAGAAACGATGAAGTATGAATGATGAACGATGAATGTAAAGACAAAAGCTTTTCAATTCATCATTCAGCATTCCGCGTTCATCGTTTCGCTGTGGTGCAGGGGGTAGGATTCGAACCTACGTAAGGCGTTAGCCTGCCGGGTTTACAGCCCGGTGCCATTAACCACTCGACCACCCCTGCATGTTTTGTCAAATGGTCGCTGAAGCCGGTGGAGGGATTTGAACCCCCGACCCGCAGTTTACAAAACTGCCGCTCTACCCCTGAGCTACACCGGCCTGCTATAGACAGTCTTCAGCCGTATCCGGCAAAACTCGGATACTACCAACAGCCCTGCTAAAACGCAAGTCCAGACGGACTTTCGCGACTAAAACGCCTCGTGTTCAACAACGGCCAAAGAAATATATTGACCTTCCGGCGTCCGGCACGCTAGGATTGAGTTGACCACAAGCGGCGCAAGCACGTTTGTTTGTGCGCTTGTTTTGAACTTCCACGCTCACATCCGCTGCTGATTTGAGGCCAGCCAAGAAGCCTTTGCGCTCGATCAACAGACAAGTTCATCTGATTCCTGACACAGCTATAAGGAGACACCCGTCGTGCGTATCAGTCATGTTCTCTCTAGAAGCCTCGCGGCTCTACTTCTGCTTTGTGCGTTCGCGCTAACAAACGCTGCCAGCGCGCAAACGACTGAAAATCAGTCTTCAACTCCTGCACCGCAGCCGACGAACACGGTCATACTGCCCCAGGAGAAAAGCGCCATCGCAGTCGCGGGCCACACAGACCTTTACTGCGCTGGCTTTATCCAATATGCCCCTGCTCCCATCAACCCGGAGATCGTCGGCGGCGAGCAGGAGCAAGAGCAGCGCACACATGTTGAAGGCGACTACGTATTTATCAATGCCGGTTCGCAGCAAGGCATCCACGTTGGACAAGAGTTTGCTATCGTTCGCCCGCGCGGGCAGATGACTTCCAAATTCACGACGAAGAAAGGCTGGCTCGGCGTTTATATGCAGGAGCTAGGCCGACTGCGCGTAGTTAATGTCAAAGACCGCGTCTCGGTTGCTCTCATTACCGACTCGTGCGATACAGTTCTGCTGGGAGACCTGCTCAGGCAAATTAACAATCGCGTTGCGCCGGTCGAACGCCCAGACGTTGCTCTTGATCGTTTCGCCGATCCAAGCGGGAAACAAAGAGGACGCATTGTGATGGGTCACGACCAGCGTGAGATGGTTACCAGAAACCACATTGTTTACATTGATCTTGGCGCGGAAGACAACGTTAAGGCTGGCGATTACTTAACTATCTATCGTCCTGCCGGCACAGGCAATGTTACGCGCTTCGAGAATGAAGAGATCGCACTCTCGCGGAGCGGCGGTTACGAGAGTGAGCGCTATCGCGGCGGTCGGTTCTCCAATCAATCGCAGCGCACCAAGGATTACTCAGGCGCGCCTGGCATCTTCTATAAAGAAGAGCCGGTAACGACGCATGAGATCAAACGTCATCGTCCGCCCGTCCCGCGCAAAGTGGTCGGCGAGATGGTGATCTTAAATGTGCAGACACGCACCGCCACAGCCATCATCACTCGCGTCGCCCAGGAAATACATACGGGCGACTTTGTAGAGATTCAGTAAAAGTCTGGAGTCTGGAGTCTGAAGTCTGGAGTCCGAGGTCAAAAGCAATTTATATTTTAGCCTTTGACTCTCGACTCCAGACTCCAGACTGTTTTAATTGATTGGGACTTTATCGCTCTGCGCCGGGCGGCTTGAGTTAAGAGCCGCTGCCACTACTCTGCCACGCTTGGCCTTCTCTTCTAACGCCCTGCGCTCGACCACTGTCTGATAGAACGCGCGGAAGTAGTCATACATCGAATAGCAAGCAGAGAGGACGACGATCCAGAGCATTGCGCGGCCAGCAGAATAGAGCAGCACCTGCCAGTCCGTCACAGTTGCGCTGCCCTGTCCGAACAGGTGATGCAGAGCGACGCGCAATTCCGGCACAGTCCAGAATTGAATAGCTGGAAAGGCATGTCCGAAATTCCCTACGGGCGGCTGGCCCGAAACGCTTGAAACGATCAAGAGCGACACCGCTACTACCTGCGAAAGCATCTTGAATTTGCCCATCTTCGACGCGGCAATCACCACACCTTCCGTCGCAGCAATCGAACGTAATCCTGAAACAGCAAACTCGCGCCCGACGATAATCACTACGGCCCACGCCGGGGCCAGACGATTTTCAACGAGCGAGATTAAGGCCGCAGAGATGAGCAGCTTGTCTGCAATCGGGTCCAGGAGTTTGCCCAGGCGTGAGACTTGATGACGCCGCCTGGCGAAGTGGCCGTCCAGGTAATCCGTGAATGCGGCGGCGAGAAAGATAGAGACGCCCAGGATGTGGCGGGGAACGCCGAACCAGTTTTCGGAAAATGGTGTGAGCAGAACGACGACCAGAAGCGGAACAATAAAGATGCGCGATAACGTCAGTGAGTTGGGAAGATTCACACCCGCTCCAGGCTCTCCACTCAAGGTGGCTCTATTCTCTATTCAACCAATAAGTTCTTATACCCTGCGAAACCGAAGTGTAGGACTCGCTTGCGAATGCTGTCAAGATTAGTGGGCAGCAGGCAGTTGGCAGTTGGCAGTAAAGAGAGACGTTACGCCATCGCTTTTACTGTCAACTGCCAACTGCCTGCTGCCTACTGTTCCCTGCTTGCCCGTCGCTCGCTGCTCAGCTACAATCAGGGATTCTGCGCGACCCGATTCTCCCGTCTATGTCGGGCGCACTCTATATTCAAGCACTATGGCTATTGATCGCATCACTGTGCGCGGGGCGCGCCAACACAATCTCAAGAACATCAACGTAGAGATTCCGCGTGACCGTTTGACCGTCATCACGGGACTTTCCGGCTCAGGCAAATCGTCGCTTGCTTTCGACACAATCTATGCCGAAGGGCAGCGTCGCTATGTCGAATCGCTTTCAGCCTACGCGCGCCAGTTCCTTGACCAACTCGAAAAGCCCGATGTTGATTCGGTTGACGGTCTCTCGCCAGCCATCTCTATCGAACAGAAGACAACTTCGCGCAGCCCGCGCTCGACAGTCGGCACTGTGACGGAAGTTTACGATTACCTGCGCCTGTTATTCTCTTCCATCGGTCAGCCCCACTGTCAGATTTGCGGCGCGCCCATCACACGCCAGAGCGTGGAGCAGATTGTGCAGAACGTGCTCGCGCTGCCTGAAGGCGAGCGTGTGATGATCCTTGCGCCGATTGTGCGCGGACGAAAGGGCGAATTCAAGAAGGAGCTTGAAAAGCTCGCTAAAGATGGTTTCCTGCGTGCGCGTGTTGATGGCGAGCTGCTTTCGCTAGACGAAGACATCAAGCTGGATAAACGACGCAACCACACCATCGAAGCCGTCGTTGATCGTCTACTCATCAAGCCCGGCATCAATGAGCGTCTCTCCGAATCCGTCCGCACGGCTTTGAAGCTGACGAATGGCGCGGTGCTCGTCTCCGTCGTTGACGGTGAAGAAAAGCTCTACTCGGAACGCATGGCCTGTGTGAACTGTGGCATCAACGTTCCACCGCTTGAGCCGCGCTCGTTCTCCTTCAACTCGGCCTACGGCGCGTGCAAACGCTGTCATGGTCTCGGCACCGTTCTGGAAGTTGATCCGGCCAAGATTATCGCGGACGCAACCGTTGCATCCGACAAGCAGGAACTCATGGGCGCGGCTGACAAGCAAGGCTCCGCATACTTACGCAGCGCGCTCGTGGCCGCCGTCAAACATTTCAAGGCTGACCCGCACGCTCCCTTCAACGAGCTTCCCAAAGAAGCCCGCGACGCATTTTTCTACGGCACGAATGGGCAGCTTACTTTTCGTCAAGGCTCATACACTTATCAAAGCGAATGGAAAGGCGCAGTCCGCTGGCTGCGCGAGCGCATGAACGAAGCGCCGTCTGAAAAGGTCAGGCTTGCGCTCGAAGAACTCGTGTCGCCTGTGACCTGTCCTGATTGTAAGGGGAAGCGGCTGCAACCCGAATCACTCGCGGTAAAACTCGGCGGACGCGGCATAGCTGACTACACTGCGCTTCCGATTGAAGATGCCATCGCCGCTTTTGATCGTATCAAGCTCAACGAGCGCGAAGGACAGATTGCGGGACTCGTCTTGCGCGAGATCAAGGATCGCCTGCGCTTTCTCGAAAGCGTCGGGCTTGGCTATATCACGCTCGACCGTCCTTCGGCCACGCTCTCCGGCGGAGAGGGCCAGCGCATACGCCTCGCCACACAGATCGGCTCGCAACTGCGCGGCGTGCTCTATGTTTTAGACGAGCCTTCCATCGGTCTTCATCCGCGCGACAATCAACGTCTGCTCGAAACGCTCTGCGCGTTGCGCGACCTGGGCAACACTGTCCTAGTCGTCGAGCATGACGAAGAGACAATTCGACGTGCCGATTATGTGGTTGACCTTGGGCCGGGCGCGGGCGCGCATGGCGGTGAGATGGTAGCGGCAGGCACGCCCGAAGAAGTCGCCTGCAATCCCGAATCAATCACAGGTCTCTACATCTGCGGCGCGCGCTCGATAGCCGTTCCCAAAGAGCGACGCTCGCCAAACGGCAAAGCTATCACGGTGCGCGGCGCGCATCACAATAATCTGAAAGAGATTAATGTCACGTTCCCGATTGGACTCTTGACGGTCGTGACGGGTGTTTCAGGCTCAGGTAAGTCAACGCTCGTTGACGACATACTCTATCGCGCTCTGGCGCGTCATCTCTACGGCTCGCTCGCGGAGCCTGGCGAGTATGCTTCAATCGAAGGTCTCGAACACATTGATAAAGTGATCGAGATAGATCAATCGCCCATCGGACGAACCCCCCGCTCAAATCCTGCGACCTACACGGGGCTGTTCACGCCGATTCGTGAGCTTTACGCGATGCTCCCGGAATCGCGCGAGCGTGGTTATAAACCCGGACGCTTCTCATTCAACGTCAAGGGCGGACGCTGCGAAGCCTGCGAGGGCGATGGCATGAAGCGCATCGAGATGAACTTCCTGCCGGACGTTTACGTCCTCTGCGATGTTTGTCGCGGTGCGCGCTACAACCGCGAGACGCTCTCCGTCAAGTACAAAGGCAAATCCATTGCGGAACTTCTGGACACGACGGTCGAAGAGGCTTTGCCGCTGCTTGAGAATATTCCGCAGATCAAGCAGAAGCTTCAGACGCTGCTCGACGTGGGCCTTGGCTACATCAAGCTCGGCCAATCCGCCACCACGCTTTCGGGCGGCGAAGCCCAGCGCATCAAGCTCGCTAAAGAACTCTCCAAGCGCGCGACAGGCCGCACCATCTATATTCTGGATGAACCGACAACAGGCTTGCACTTTGCGGACGTTCACAAACTTCTGGATGTGCTCCAACGCCTGGTCTCTCTAGGCAACACCGTCATCGTCATCGAACACAACCTCGATGTCATCAAAAGCGCCGACTACCTGATAGACCTCGGCCCCGAAGGCGGCTCGCACGGCGGACGCCTCGTCGCTAGCGGCACACCCGAAGAAGTCGCCCGCACCCGCCGCTCGCACACAGGCCACGCGCTCAAGCCGCTTCTCAACGGCCACGCCGCCGCGCGCAATGGTAACGGCTCAACCCGCCGCGCTACCTCGAAGAAGATCGCGTGATATACTCGTGCTAACGGCCTGTCCGAAGGCGATGGCGGAGGTTCCAATGAAGACTGAAGAAGAGTTGCTGAAGGTTGATCGAACCGCTTTCGTTGTCACCTCACTCCACGAATCGGATGAAAAGGAATACTGGCTCTCAAAAACGCCGGAGGAACGGCTGCAAGCTCTTGAACTGATGCGACAAGTTGTTTACGGCTATGATCCCACTACCGCCAGACTTCAAAGAGTTCTTGAGATTACTCAACGCGAGACAAGTTGAGTACCTGCTGATTGGCGGCTACGCCGTCGGGTATTATGGCTATCCGCGCGCCACCGCGGATATGGACATCTGGATTGCCATAAATCGCCATAACGCAGAGAAAGTGGTCGCAGTCCTGCGCGAATATGGCTTCGACCTGCCGGAACTTTCACCTGAACTCTTCCTCGAAGAAGACAGAATGATTCGCATGGGCGTCCCACCATTACGGCTTGAAGTGATAACTTCGATCTCCGGTGTGCGCTTTGAAGAATGCTATGCTGAGCGCGTACCTGTCATGGTTGGCGGTGTCGAAGCAAGCCTGATTAGCCTGCGCCATTTGAAGATTAACAAGAAAGCTAGTGGTAGGTTCAAAGACTTAAATGATTTGGAAAACTTGCCTTGAAAAACACAGCGGACGCCTCGTCGCCTCCGGTACACACGAAGAAGCCGCCCGCGCACGCCGCTCTCACACGGGTCACACCATCCATCAATTGCTCAAAGATCACGCCCCTAACCTAAGCAAGCCATGTGATAGACTTCTAATGCTCGCCAGTTAATTCTGTTCGGATTGTTAGGCCAACTAGCAGCTTCTAAATTATCTTTCTCGCTAGTCAAACTAATGAGCACTGATTCTCCTGCACGCGAACGCCGCGCCTTGTTGACCAGAAAAAATCTGCTTTTCGCCTGTGTGTTTTTGATCTGGCTGCTCTTGCTGCTTCGCGCCACGCAGGTCTTCACGATTGGTAGCCGCCACGTGACGATGTTCAATTCCGATAGCGCGATAGTTGTCTTGATGGCAAACGAGGATCGGCCTGCCACTGCCTATAACACATATTATTACGGTCAGGATCGCTTCGGCGCGTGGCCGTTTCTGATTGCCCAGCTTATTCATCGCGCGACCAATTATCATTGGACGAATCGCGCGCTCTTCATCGTTCAAACCATCTGGCTCTTTATCGGCGCATTATTATTCTCGACAATGAGCCGTCGTGTTGATGTGCCGGTTGGCTTACTTTTCCTGTTGCCTCTCTGTTTACATCTCACCGCCAGGCAGAACCTTTTTGATCTCAGCCAGCCGTATGCTTGGCAGACCACTGCGCTTATTTTCAGTTGGTGGAGTCTGAGGCGTTTTTGTGAGTATTACTTTGGCCTGTTGGAAAACAATCGGCAGAAGGTTAAGCGGATTGCGTGGGGAGGACTTACTTTCTGGTTCGCTCTGCTCGCAGTCTTGTCCTCCACTGTCAGCAGCGTGATTCTGTTTTTCCTGCTTGTCCTGGAAGTAATGCGCTCAATTTATAAAGTCGGCGGCGAGCAGGATTATAAGGAGCTTGGCAAACGATTTCTTCAGGTTGCTCTTCCTGTTGCGTCGGCGGTGGCGGTTGAATTTCTTCTAAGGGTGAACTACCACCACTATAGCCTGAAACATTTCGGCAGCGATAACAAAACAGCCATGCATTTGGACCGGGGACATTTGATTGAGAATTTAATCAACCAGTGGACTCGCTTCAGCAACTCTCCCTGGTGGCTATTGTCGCTGTTGCCTCTTCTCTTGCTCGTGGTATTAGGCGCTCGCTACATTTACTTGCTCAAAGATAACAGGCAGAAGTTGCGAAGCAGTCTAAGAACTCTTTTCCTGGAAGATAATGCTGTTCTTGTGATCGGAACTTTCGGAATAGGGTTAATCAATTTCCTCATCACGGTACTGGTATCTCACATTCGCATTAACGACTACAGCGAGAGATACCTAACATTGTCGTACCTTTTTGTCTCTTTCAGCGGGCTGCTCACCTTGCTGCTGTTGGCAGGCAGGACGAAGAGACACAGCCGCTCTTTGCAATCAGCGCTAGCCGTTGCCGGTTTAGCCTTTTTGTTGTTCAAATTTCCTACGGCTGTGATTGACCCCTTTTATACTAATCTTACGGAGACAGCATCGAACCTCTCTCAAAAGGCTTCGGGCAGTGTCTTGCTTGGCGGATATTGGGAAACATACGTTTTCGCGGCTCTCGATCCGAATGGTTCTATCGTTCCTGTCCCTTATGAAGGAGAAACGCTTAGAATGCCCTGGGCAGTCGAGTCTCTGAAGCTGGCTGACCAGGTTATCGTCGAACATCGCCCCCCTTCGCTCGGTGGCCCGGAGGCTCCTGCGCCTTATCTTGTTCAGTACGGGGTTCCGCTACGGCTGGTCACGCCCAGGTGGTATGTAAACGGCGAATACAATTTTTCAGTGTACAAAAATGAAGCCCGGCAGCCTTAACAAGAACGGCATACCGATGACTCATCGGTTGCATTTGATAATTGATGCTTCATCATCTTTTATACCTAAAGAGTTGTCTTAACCAAGGCGAGAGTGTTAAAGATTAGGCCGCATGCAGGAACATAATCAAAACAATCTGGCTTGCCTGTCTGTTGTGATACCTGCCTATAACGAAGAGGCGACCCTGGCGACCATAGTAAAAAAAGTGTCAACTATTCCAAACCTCCTGGAAATCATACTCGTTGACGATTGCTCTAATGATCGAACAGAAGAAATCGGGCGCAGGCTGGCGGAGTCTTACACACAGTTGCGTTTCACTCGCCATCCCAAGAATCAAGGAAAGACTGAAGCTCTCAAGACCGGATTCGCGCTGACAACAGGGGAGATTGTCATCGTTCAGGATGCAGACCTTGAATATGATCCATCTGAAATTCAAAGTGTGATTCAACCAATTAAGGACGGCGTGGCAGACGTGGCTTACGGCTCACGATTTCTGGTTCGCAAAGCAACGCGCGTTCTATATTTTTATCACTATCTCGGAAATAAATTTCTGACGTTTATGTCCAACCTGCTGACGAACCTTAATATGACGGACGTTGAAACAGGGTATAAGGCATTCAGAGGCGACATCATCCGTAACATGGTCATAGTATCTCGCGGCTTCGGTTTTGAAATTGAAGTTACGGCAAAAATTGCTAAACTCAGGTGCGCTATTTTTGAAGTTCCAATCAGCTATTATGGAAGAACCTATGAGCAGGGTAAAAAGATCGGGCTGAAAGATGGGATTGCGGCGATTTGGTTTATTATTCGCTTCAATCTATTCTGGAATCTGCGCTCTTCTTTCCGGCAATTACCTGAAGTTCGCCAGTCGCTCAACCAAAGCTCGCTCCCTACCGCTGATTACTAAAGCGCGCCGGAAGCTTTCGTCATGCTTCGTTACTAAGTGATTAACGCTCGACCAACTTTAATGTCTAACAATCGGAGACTCTCTTGAACTATCCGCTTCAAATAAACTTCAAAGTGATGGCAATCGCGCAGCAACTGTCGCTGACGGATGCGACCAACAACCTGATCTTTTACGTCAAACAAAAGGCTTTCAAGTGGAAGGAAGCCGTCATAGTCTTTGCTGATGAAGCACAGACACGCCCCTGGTTCTATATCAACGCCGACAGGGCCATAAATTTCAGCGCCAACTACACGTTCACAGACTATACCGGGAGACCCGTCGGCTCAATCAGGCGGCTGGGAAAGAAGTCAATCTGGAGGGCCAGCTACGAAATTTTCGATGGCGTTCAACCTCATCCGGTGGCGATTATTAAAGAAGAGAATCCCTGGTCTAAAGTTTTCGACGCCTTGTTTACAGAAATACCCGTGCTCGGAATCTTCACAGGCTACATGTTTCATCCTTCCTACCTGCTCTCTCGTCTTGATGGGATGCCTCTTATGCGTCTCAAAAAACATGCCTCGTTTGTCGGGCGAAAGTTCGGTGTAGACAAACTCGCGGAACTGGATGAGACATCGGAGCTGCGCCTGCTCCTCGGATTAATGCAGATGGTTCTTTTGGAGCGGCGGCGCGGGTAAGCACTCAATGAACGAACGCATCGAATCAATCGTCGCTGCCAGCCTGGAAGTAAAGCGTAGCTACTTTGCCGAGCATGCGTCCGCTGTTCATCAAGCGGCCCGGATGGTCGCAGACTGCTTCAGTGCCGGCGGAAAGCTCCTGCTCTGCGGCAACGGCGGCTCATCAGCGGACGCGCAACACATCGCGGGCGAGTTCGTCAATCGCTTTCTCCCACAGGAGCGGCGTGCGCTTCCGGCCATCGCGCTTTCAACCGATGGCGGTGTGCTCACCTGCATCGCTAACGATACTGGATTTGAAAACGTCTTCGCGCGACAGATCGAAGCCCTCGGCACGCGCGGAGATGTTTGCCTTGCGATTACGACTTCCGGCAATTCCTCGAACATCATTGCAGCTATCGAACAGGCGCGCGTCAAAGAGATGAAGGTCATTGGTCTTCTGGGGCGCGACGGCGGGCGTTGCGCTTCCATTTGCGACCTTGCGCTCGTCGTGCCGAGCGAGGATACGCAGCGCATACAGGAGACGCACAACCTGATCGGCCACATCATCTGCGAGTTGGTCGAATCGCTTCTCTTCCCGCTAGCCGAGACGAAAAAGGAGCGATAGCCGAGTCGTGTCAATCTACGAAGACGATGTGCGCCCGCTCGACCTCGATGGAGTCAACACCTACCCGCTCGCCACACGTCCGAGCAAAGTCACGACCAAAGATTTTGCCAGACCTATCAGCGAAGATTCGACGCTTTCCGGCTTTCTCAATTCCCTTCCAGACATTCTTGCCGTCCGCAGCTTGCGCGAACTCGCCGCACGAATCAGGCATGCGCGTGAAATTCATAAGCCGGTTATCTGGGGCATCGGCGGCCACGTCGTCAAAACAGGAATGTCTCCTGTCATCATTGACCTGATGCGGCGCGGGTTTGTGTCTGCGATTGCCGCGAATGGCTCCGTGCTTGTTCACGATGCGGAGATAGCGATGGTCGGCTCGACTTCGGAAGACGTTGACTCCACCCTGGGCGCAGGCGCGTTCGGCGCGGCTGATGAGACCGGGAAGCTACTGAATGCGTCGGCTCGCGCGGGCGCGAAGGATCACACAGGGCTTGGCGAAGCATTAGGCCGCGCGTTAGTTGCCGGCAACCCGCCGTACAAAGATTTCTCTCTGCTCTGCGCGGCTTACGACCAGCGCGTGCCTTTCACGGCGCACGTCACCATCGGCGCAGACGTAGCGCATTTTCATCCTTCAGCCGACGGCGCGGCTTTGGGCGAGACCTCGCACACGGACTTTCGCCTGCTCGCGGAGATGGTCAGAAGAATGGACGGCGGCGGAGTTTATCTAAACATCGGCTCGGCTGTTGTTCTTCCCGAAATTTTCCTGAAAGCCGTCACGCTCGTTCGCAATCTAGGACACAATCTGTCAGACATCACGACCGCCAACTTCGACTTCATTCAATCCTATCGCCCCCTGACAAACGTCGTCCGCCGCCCCGTAGCCGACGGCGCGGGTCGCGGTTATTCGATTACAGGCCATCACGAGTTGACCATCCCGCTGCTCGCCGCCGAGCTTCTGTGCGGCGACAGTCATTCATAGATGAGAAGTCACATCGCGCTCTCGACCTTCAGCCAACTAGAATCTAAACTATAGTCGAAAGAATGCTCACGTTACTCAACATCTCCAACATCGCTTTGATTGACGAGCTGCGGGTCGAGCTTGAACGCGGGCTGAACTTGCTGACGGGTGAGACCGGATCAGGCAAGTCAATTATCGTGGATGCCCTCGGCGTGCTCATCGGCGGTCGCTTCACCTCCGAGATGATTAAGGCCCAGGAGAAGAGCGCGTTTATCGAAGGCTTATTTTCGGTCGGACAAAACCCAGAGCTTGAGCGACTGCTTCAAACGGCAGGCATCGAGATGAACAACCATGAAGAGGGCGAGCTTTTAATCAGGCGCGAGCTTTCAACCAGCCGGACTAGAATCTTCATCAATCATCAACTCGCCACGCTCTCGCTCTTACGCGAAGTCCGCCCGCTCCTCGTAGACATACACGGGCAGGGCGACCAGCAGACGCTTTTCAACCCGGAAACTCACATGGAGATTCTTGACGCCTACGCGGGGCTTGCCGATCTGCGTCAAGAGGTTGCCGCGAGCTACAAGCGTTGGGCCGCGCTTAACCGCGAGCTTGAAGCATTGGGGAAGGACAAAGCCGAGAAGCTTCAGCTTCTGGATATTCTTCAGTTCCAGGTTGATGAATTGGAGCGAGCGCGGCTCGCCCTTGGCGAAGACGAGCGTCTGGAGGAGGAGCGGCGGCGGCTTAATAATGTCGAGAAGCTGTCCACACTGTGTGCGGAAGCGTTCGACCAGACTTATGATGAGAGCAACTCGGCTGTGGCACGCATGGGTCAGGTGATACGACGCGCGCAAGAGTTGGCCGAATATGAATCCACCTTCCGCGATTACATGGAGGGTTTAGAGACAGCGCAGGCTTTACTCGAAGACCTCGCTTTCAAGCTGCGTGAATTCTCGTTGAAGCTTGAGTTTTCACCGAACCGCCTCGAAGAAGTCGAGAACCGTTTAGCAGAGATCACTCGACTGACGCGCAAGTACGGCGGATCAATCGAGAGCGCGCTTGAGCATCTGGCGCGTTCTGAGGACAGGTTGAGCCTCATTGAGCGCGCCGACGAGCGCGAGGAAGAGTTGCAAGCCGAGCTTGAGATGGCACGCGCAGAGTATCTCAAAGCTGCGCGGCGGATTCATAAAGAGCGCGTGCGCGCGGCAAAGAAATTCGAGCAGCGCATTGAACACGATCTGGCTGAAGTGGCAATGGAAAATGCTCGCTTTGAAGCGCGAATCCTTGCGCCTGCGGACGTAGAGATAATGGAGCGTGGAGGGTCTGAGAGTTTTACAGGGCGCGGGATTGATCGCGTGGAGTTCTATTTCTCTGCCAACGTCGGAGAACCCGTGCGCCCGCTTGCGCGTGTCGCTTCCGGTGGAGAGGCTTCGCGTTTGATGCTCGTGCTCAAGACCATCGCCAACCCGTCAAAATTCCCGCGCACGATTGTCTTTGACGAGATTGACGCAGGCATCGGTGGCCGCGTCTCGGAAGCAGTCGGAATCAAGCTCAAAAAACTTTCGGAGACGAACCAGGTTCTCTGCGTCACACATCAGCCACAGATCGCCCGCTTCGCCGATTGTCACCTGCTCGTGCAAAAGGGAGTCGTCCGGGATCAAACGGAAGTCAGCGTCGAGAAACTAGAACGGCGCGCCCGCGTCGAAGAGATAGCGCGAATGCTCACCGGCGCAAACATCACAGAGACCGCGCGCCGCCACGCCAGAGAAATGCTCAAAACCAGATGAACAGCCCCTGTCGTCGCAACAGATTCGCGCTGGCCCTCTGCTTTACTCGCTGACATCGCTATCAACTTGGCAGCCATTAAAGGCTGCTGCGAGGGAAGCTAGAAGTTGGCTAGAATCTTTACAGCGAGGGCCTTTTCTTGTGAAAGCCCGTGATCTGTCAAACCATCAATGTTCGGACCATTTAAGACGAGCAGAAATCCCTGGCTGCCCTTGCGCACATAAAGATTAGAACCATTCGACCCATTCAGGTTCAGTGCCTCATCGCCCACGCCCGGTATCGGCGTAGGAACAACACGACCGCTGGTCGCTGCACCTTTGATTCCTTCCCAGTCGCTGACAGTCAAAGAGACACCCGCCGCAAAGCCCTCTGCGTTGTAATCGCACATCCCCAGGGGAATATTCTCCGTAGTTTGCGGCAACGGTTGCCCGACGGCTGCTTCCGCATCTGACCGCGCCATATATTGACAAGGCTGATGAGATGAGCCAATAGGGTTACTCGAACCTGCGGCGTCCGCCTGACTATCACTGCTGCCACCCTTCGATGCTATTTTATTGCCCCCGCACGCGCTGAGACCTACCGCCAGTAATAAAGCAGCGCTCAATGTTATAGCCCTCAGCCGGGTATCTACGATTGATTGAAAGTTCATCTTAAGCAATTCTCCTGTGTCTTGGCAGGTGGGCTGTATGAATTCAGAGGGTCTGGGTAATTCCAGAGAAGCTGAGAAGGGAGTGAGCTAAGCTCGATTCGCGCACACTCTACAATTATTAGAGCAGCTTTGTATAGCTCTGGCCCATCAACCAAACAACCGGGCTAGCCTTTTCAATCCGCAGATAAATAGAGGCATTCAAATCATGACCGGCCCGCTCAGGCAGGGGCATCACTTTACTCTACAGCGCTCTCATTCTTTCCTTCGCTGCGCTTCTTCTAATCTCCCGGCTGACTTCAGCTCAAACGGAATTGACTGCTGGCTTGCGTGACGCTGTCGTAACTAAAACTTCCGGCGAGCGTCTTCCAGGCACTCGCGTCGTGTGACAAGCGAGAAGTTTCACGTCAGGCGCGAGGTTGAAACAAACCAGGAGGGCGAGTTTGCTATCTCCGGCCTCAAGATTGACATTTCACTGGCAAAGCGGTCGGTGATAACCACAAATCCTTGATCTTCGGCCTGAAAAGCGTGATTTCCAGCTTTCATGACGCGCAACATGGCTTCAGGGACGCGGAGGAGGAGCTTACACGCGCGCAGGAGTGGCACTCCTGCGCGCGTGTAAGCTCCTCCTCCGCACGTGTAAGCTCTTCCTCCGCGCGTGTAAGCTCTTCCTCCGTGTGTGTAAGCTCTTCCTGTGCCCGTGAGTGGCTTTCCTGTACGCAAGAATGCCTTTCCTGTGCGCGTGAAGGCTTCGGATGTACGCGTGAGCGTTCGGGCATCGCGGGTCCTGACGTTAATCGCGCGACAGTTGCTAATCGCATTTGCCTCACTTCCCTTTCCACCTTCTTCTTCCTGTTTGCTCATCATTGCGTGCTTTTCAACTTCATGGGTTATAATCCGCGCTCATTCTTTATTTTGAATTTCGCAAAGCAATAAGAAGGGAACAAGGGATTAATGGACGCTGACAGAATTGAGCATTTTCGTAAATTACTTCTTGAAGAACTCAGGCGACATGCGGGGAACGTGAGCGGGGGACAGGCCGCCGCGCTCGAATCAATGGATGATGGTGTTAAAGACAGCGTTGATATGTCGGTGCAGGATGTGAGCCAGGAACTGGCGCTCAGGCTCGGCGAGCGCGAGTCGCAGGCCGTCGCGGATATAGACCAGGCATTGATGCGAATTGACGAAGGCGCTTACGGGCAGTGTGCGCGCTGCGGAAAACCGATTGACGAGCGCCGCCTCGAAGCCGTGCCGACCGCGCGCTACGATGCCGCCTGCCAGACCGAGATCGAAGCAAGCAACGGGATAGACGACGCTCCAACGTTATAAGAACAGTGACGAGTGACGAGTGACGAGTGACGAGCAAAGAAGGTTTTTAACTCGTCACTCGTCACTATTTTCACGCCTTCGGGTGTGTCTTGTCGTAAACCTCAATCAATTTTTCCATAGAGACGTGAGTGTAGATTTGGGTAGTCGAGAGGCGCGCGTGGCCTAAGAGTTCCTGAATGTCGCGGAGGTCTGCGCCGCTATCAAGCAAGTGCGTGGCGAAGGAGTGGCGCAGGGCGTGCGGGCTGATGTTGTGAATCCCGGCGCAGATAGCGATGTACTTGTCCACCATCCTGCCAACCGAGCGCGTGGTGATGCGCGTGCCCTGGTAATTCAGAAAGACTGCCTGCGAATCTCGGTCTTCCTGCGGCGCATGCTGTAGAAAAGCGTTGCGAACCGTGAGGTAGCCCATCAGAGCGTGAAGCGCCGGGTCGCCAAACGGGACAATGCGCTGCTTGCGCCGTTTGCCGGTCACACGGATGAGCTTATCTCTAAAATCCACGTCCGGCAGATCGAGTTTCGTTAGCTCGGAGACGCGCACGCCCGTTCCATAGAGAAGCTCAAGGATGGCGCGGTCACGTTTGCCGAGGTCTGTCTCCGTGTCCGGCGTCTCAATGAAGCGAATGGCGTCTTCGACCGAGAGATGCACCGGCAGTTTCTTTTCGAGTCGCGGCGTGGCGACGAGCTTCGCAGGGTTCATCTCTATAACGCCCTCACGAACGAGAAACTGGAAGAAGGTGCGGAGCGCTGCGAGCTTTCGGGCGACTGAAGTCTTCTTCTTCTGCGCGGTGTGCAAGCTTGAGAGCCATTCGCGGATTGTGATGTGGTCTATCTGCTTGATATCCACTTCGCGGCGCGTCCCTGTCTGCGGGTCTGCGGGCGCAAGGTAATCGTAGAATTGCCCCAGGTCGCTGGCGTAGTTGCGCAGGGTGTGCTCGCTGACGTTGCGCTCATAGCGCAGGTGCTCGAAGAACTGTGAAAGTAGTTGTTCGATCATAGGCGTGTTGGTTGAATCCTGATCTTAGTCCGCAAGACTGAATTTGTAATTAATAAAGCCTACAACTTTCACGGGCTGGCCGGAAAGCATGGTCGGTGAAAAGCGCGCCAGGCGAGCGGCGTCCACGGCTGCCTGTCGCAGCGAGATGATGCCGTCAACAGCGCGTGCTGAAATCACTTTACCCTCTTCGTTCAATAGAACCTCCACCGTCACCATTCCAGATACATGCATACTCTTCGCGCCCTGCGGATACAAGGGCTTCGGCAGGCTGATGGCTTTACCGTTAAGCACACCGCCGGAGACGGGCTTTGCTGCGGCGGCGGGTGGCGTCGGATTGGAAACTGTCGGCGAGGAGTTTGAAACAGGCGGCCTTGCATTGGTAGCAGGCGGCGTCGGGTCAGGAGTGGGTTTCGGCGGCGGCGATGGTGTCGGCTCGCTCGCTTTCGTAGTCGCCTTGTCTACCCTGACGATTGGTTCTTCAGGGATGGTAGTCGCCGCGACGCTGCTGCTCGTCGTGTCCGGCTCATCATTTGTCTCGGAAGGGCCGACGCGCCTGCTGCGCGCAGGGACGCTTCCAGAAATCTTCTGCGCGGCGCTGTTGGAAGCGATAGACGGAAGGCTGTCAGTCCGAGATTGCTCAGATTGAGATGAGTCGGGTTTGGATGCGGCGTTTAGTTGATTGCTGCTGATGACAGGCTCGCTCGCGGCAGGTAGCTGCGTGTTGGAGCTGAATCTCTCGTTTGGGCGGCGCGGATAGTAGCCGCGTCGAGCGCGCACGCGCATGTTCTGGCGTGTACTGATCCGCACGGAGATGATGCGAAACCGCCCGTCTGAATTATCGTCCGTCGGGTAGTAGCTCAAGATATACTGCTGCGCCAGGTCTGCGGAGATTTGCGTGAACGCAGCATCGAGGTCGGCAGTTTGTATGGGAGTGTAGATTGCCCCGCCCGTATGAGCGGTCAAGTCCTGCAAACGACGCTCGGCGGCTAATGCGCGTATGTTCGCGTTCCCAGCCGTTCCTGTCAGCATCGCATATTCGATCTGCTTGGTCTGCACGGCATAGACCTGGCAGTCGGCGGCGAGTACGCGCCTGAGCGTGGTATCGAAATCGAGATCGCTCAAAGTGTCTTCACCATCGGAGACGATGACGATCACTTTGCGTCCCGGATACGGGCGCAGATAGTTGGCTGCATCTGCGATGGCGTCCAGAAGTTTGGTCGCGCCTTCGGGCTTGCCGAAATGTTCGACGGTTTGGACGAGCGCAGAAACGCTGTTGGTGAGAGGCTGAACAAGATTAACCTCGGTCGCAACGCTATAGACTGCCGCGCGATCTATGGGACGGATGACGCTGCGAAAGAATTTGACGGCAGCTTGCTTCTCAAACTCACGCGCGCTCGTCAGGCTGCTACTGTTATCGAAGAGCAACGCCAGCGTCACAGGCACTTCCGAGCGGTTGAGGTCGCTGATGGGCCTGGGCTGGCCGTCAATCCGCAACTCGAAATCTTCGAGCTTGAGGTCTATGACCGCTCTCCCTTGAGCGTCAACGACCGAAGCGGGCACGGTGACTAGATTCGAGGTGATGCGAACAACGTCCTCCACGCCGACCTCTTCACCGCCGGAAGTATCTGCGGCGGGCGTCGGAGTCGGGCGCGGCGGAGGCGGGGCTTCATCCATCACGACAGTCCCGCCCGGAAGGCGTACCGGAGGCGTAGAAGTTGGCTGAGGCGTTTGATTCTGTGAATCGCTGCTCGTGGTGGCGCGCTTGGGTCTAGTGGTTCCGGTCGAAGGTTTGGCTGGTTGCTTGTTGCGCCCCGATTGCGCGTACAGGCTCGACGCGGCAAACAGCAGCGCGAGCGAGAGCAACGCGCAGAGAGACGCGCGCGCGCATTGTGCGCCGAGCGCAGGAGTGCGTCGTATCAACCGATGGCAACGAGAGGCGCGGGGGCTTTGTCGTAAATTGTATGAAGCCAAGTGTCCCATTCTTTCAATGCTAGTTCGACCTGCAACCGGCGACGATCCATTTTACGCCGCACGCGGCGACGGTGTTCTTCCGCCAGAGGCTCAAGGAGCGCAAAGGTGATATTGGCGGGCTGATAATTCTTCGCGTCGGCGCTTGAAACGTAACGCGCGAGCGCGGCGGTCGCACTTTTCGTGGGAGCGGTTATCAAAGGAAGCCCGCTTGCGAGTCTGGCAGCATTTAAGCCAGCCAGCCAGCCTGAAGCGACCGATTCAACGTAGCCTTCGACGCCCGTTATCTGCCCTGCGAAAAAGATCGTTTGACGCTCGCGCATCTGAAGTGTCGGGCGGAGCAAGCGCGGCGCTGAGATGTAAGTATTACGATGAATCTGCCCGTACTGCAAGAACTCCGCATCTTCGAGACCGGGAATCAGCCGGAGCACGCGCGCCTGCTCGCCAAACCTTAGATGATTCTGAAACCCCACAAGGCTGTAGGCGTCGGCCAAAACATTCTCCTGTCTAAGTTGCACGGCGGCGTAAGGCTGTTGCCCGTTGCGCGGATCGCGCAGCCCGACGGGCTTCATAGGCCCGAAGCGCAGCGTGTCAACGCCGCGCCGCGCCAGCTCTTCAATCGGCAGACAAGCCTCGAACCATCTAGTCTCCTCGAAGCGTTGGAGCGGGACGCTCTTGGCCTCTATCAATCCACCATAAAAGCGGGCGTACTGCTCTTCGTCAAAAGGGCAATTCAAATAATCGTCGCCGCCCTTATCATAACGCGCGGCGCGAAAGGCAATCTCCTGGTTGATCGTGTCGGCGGAGACTATCGGCGCGATGGCGTCATAAAAGTAGAGCTGATCGTCGCCGGTCAAACGCATGATCTCCCTTGTGAGAGCATCGGAGGTGAGCGGTCCTGTGGCGATGATGGTGATGGCATCGTCCCGGATTTTTGTAACCTCTTCGCGGACGACCTCGATGTTCGGGTGCGCTTCGATGCGCTCGGTAATCAAAGCCGCGAACTTGTGACGATCAACCGCGAGAGCCGCACCCGCCGGGACGCGCGTCTCCGCCGCCGCCTCCATCACGATTGACGCCCCGCGCCGCAACTCTTCTTTCAGCAGGTACGGCGCTGTTCCCGGCTCATCCGACTTGAGCGAGTTAGAGCAAACAATCTCGCCAAGCTTGTCGGTGCGGTGCGCTGGCGTCTGCTGAACGGGGCGCATCTCGTAGAGCCGCACATGCGCTCCCGCACGCGCAGCCTGCCAGGCAGCCTCCACGCCCGCGAACCCGCCACCGATGACCGTTACTTCATTCATATAGTCTGATAGATAGCACGAGAACTGAGCCGTTGCCTGAAGAGATTACACATGGTTGATGAGAGATAAGCCAATGACGGTTGGCTGCAATGTTTTACTGGATTGTCTATGATGGCTCCGGGCGTTGTTATAATCGAACGATGAATTTTATAGAAACCAGCGTGTTCACCCGCCACATCGTTGACCTGCTGGACGATACAGATTATACAGTTTTACAACGTGCCTTATTACTAAACCCTGCGCTTGGAGATATAATACCCGGCAGCGGTGGTATTAGAAAACTGCGGTGGGCAGCAAAGGGACATGGTAAGAGCGGTGGAGCGCGTGTTATCTATTACTGGGCTGTTTCGGCGGAAACGATTCTGCTGCTCGATGCTTATCCAAAGAACGTCAAAGCAGATCTAACAAAGGATGAGATTAAAAGGCTCCGCCGAATCGTTGAAGAGGAATATCCATGAGAAAAGATAGATTCGAGCAGCTTCTTGAAAGTGTGCGTGAAGGCGGCGCGCTCCTTCGCGGTGAAGTCGAGCCGTCTCGTGCTTTTCACTATCCTTCTGTACCCGGGAAGCGCCGCAACACAGAGAAATCTTTTGCTATCTGTGTAAGAACCGATGACCGGGAACTTTTGATTCCGAACAAGATTTACCAGGTGGCATTACTTGAGAACGACTTACTGAAGGTTATTGACGAGGCTGATGAGTCAGCAGTTTATCCTGCTGACTATTTCCTGCTAGTTAGCTTTCCAGATGAGGTAGAAAAGCTCCTCGCGCGAGTGTCGAAGTGACATAGGCTTCAACGCGAAGTTGCGAAGGTGAGGGTTTCATTCGTCTCGCTACGGTTTCGGCGGCGCAGGAGTCGTCGCTGCGGGCGTGCCGAGTTTGTAATCGCTGGCTTCGGTGTTGAAGCGGCGGTAATCGGTGAACTCGCTCGTCTCGTTGGCTTCGATGTTTTTGAAGAGAAGCACTTTGACCGCGACGTTGACCTGTGCGAAGCGCGGCAGCCACACGCCCTCGGCCATCCGAGTCTGCTCAAACGTGAACGCCGAGCCTGAGCGAATTGAGGCCAGCAACCCGCCGCCGACCTTGTAGCCCTGCGCGAGCTTCGCTTCCAGCCGGATCACTTCCTTGTCAACCGGGTCAATCCAGATGACGCCGACCAACTTCGTCACGATGTCTTCGGCCATCGTCTTCGACTTGAACCCCGGTCGCGGTCGAAACTCGAAGACGATAGCCTCACGATCCCGCAAGCGTTCGCGGCGCGGCGAGACAAACTCACAGGCGCGCAGGAACACCCCGATAGAAACCTCATCATCCGCTTCCTTCTTTTTCACCTGCCCGTTGTTCTTCTCAGCTTCCTCTTTCTTCTTTTGCTCCTTCTTCTCGCGCTCGGCTTCGTATTTGGCTACGTCCTCCGCGATCTTCTTATCCTGTTTAGCGGCGCGCTCTGCCGAAATCGGCACGCCGTTCTCGCTAATCACCTTGTAGAAAGCCCCGCCGCCCGGCAGAGGATAGATTTCATAGACGGTGACTTTCTCCTCCTTCACCTCGCCCTTGTCGTTAATCTTGCGCTCGGTTCTCTTCTCTGTGAACGCATAATTAGCGACTTGCTCGTCCAGCTTCTCCTGATTATCCGCGACCTCGCGCAGGAGCTTGGCGATGTCTGGAGTCTCCGCCGCCGGAGCATCGAAGAGAGGCTCGCTCAAGCCCGTGTTATAACGCGCCGCCTGCAAGAGCAGCGTCAGCGGTTCCTTACCATTAGTCGCAATCTCCACACGATGCGGCTCAAGCACACCGTTCTCCGCGCGATAATCCGTGAAGCTCTGGATACTCCCGCGCGTTTCATCAACCGTCTTCAAAAGCAGCTTGCTGTTTATGCCGAACCAGTAGCGCAGCCGTGCGCCCGCGCGCGTCGAAAACTCCACGACGTAGGCAGGCTCAGACAATGTTTCATCAAAGGCAACTGTGCGCGCCAGCACGCTCAACTTCTTGTAATCAACGAAGCGGCTGGCGTCGAGCGCAGCCTGCAACTTGGCAGACCCGGCTTCCGAGTCGGTCAGCGTCCGCAAATTTCCGTCGAGGCCGCGCGTCCAGGCCGAGCGTGTGCTGACGGCGCTGTTGATTTCGCCGTTGCCAAACGTCATGGTGTTGCGCGTCGAGGCGGGAGCTTTCTGCCGCACGAGAGCGCTCCCCATCTCCTGGTCTTTCAGTTGAACCTTCCACTCATACGTCGCATCTTTGATTCCGACCAGACGCTTCTTGCCGCCAATAGCCTTTTGATAGTCGCCAATAATCTTGTCCGGCGATGGAAGCTTCTGAGGACGCGCGCTCGCGCCCTTCTTCTGCGCGTAGAGCTGCGCGCTCACGACAAATGCTGCGAGCAGAAGAACCGAAGCAAACACCGCCAGCCGACGGCTCCGCATGAAGAGGGTAAGGACAGAAGATTCCTGATGACGAGAGGGGGAATTTGTTTTCATGGTAGTAGCAGACAAAAGAAAGGGTCGCCGGGGAGAGCGCACTCTTAACTAACAACGCACATATCCTAACCTATTTCGCGCACACAGCGAAAGAGAGTAGGCAGTGGGCAGTGGGCAGTAAGAACGAACGATAATAAGCGCTCTGTTTTTTCTTTTCACTGCCCACTGCCTACTGCCAACTTCTTTACGATGGCTGCCCTTCAGTCGTCTTGTCTGCATCAGGTGGTTGGGGCACGTCGGCGTCCATCGCCGCAGCCGACTCCTGTTCAGCCTCAAGCTCATTCTCCTGATTATCCTTGCCCTCGCCCTCGCCTTCTTTACCTTCGGGCTGCGTTTCGTCTTCGCGTCTCAACGGCTCTGACATTGCATTTGCTCCTATTGGATTATTCGATTCACTTCGCGTGCTCGCTTTCAAGTTTACCTGCCGCGCGCTTTGCTCTTCCGTGCCACACTCTTCTTACCGGCGGCCTTACTCCCGCCGTACTTTTTCGCCGAGTGTTTACTTGCCTGCGTTTTTGAAGCCGACTTCTTTCCAGAAGCTTTTTTCGCAGCCCCTTTCTTCGCGCCGCTCTTGCGCGCCTGTGGCGTTGCAGCGCTCTTTGACTCTTTCTCTTTTCGTCTCAGGTTCTTCCCGGCCTTCCCATGCGCCTCAGCCATCATCCGCTCGATTCTCTCTGCCTCCGACTGCGGCGACTGTTGTTCCGCCTCGCCTTCGCGCAATTCGCGCTCATCTTCCTGCCGCGCAAAACGGTCGCGTTCCTCCTCAACGAGCGCCCCCTGGTTCTGTTGAAAATCGAACTCATTGATTACTCCGCCGCGAACCTCAAAGCGACTCTTGAGCTTTCCCAGATTCTTATCCTTAGCCATCCCTTATCCTCCCTCTCGGTTTGACGCGCTTGACACTGCCAGCGGCCCATTCGTATATTGAAAGCCTTCATGGAAGGCCACCTTAGCTCAGTTGGTAGAGCACCTGATTCGTAATTAGGGGGTCGTCAGTTCAACTCTGACAGGTGGCTCCAGAAATTGTAATTGCCGTATAGCTGAAGAACAGTTATACGGCAATCCTCTTTAAGCTTTCAATCCTCGGCCACTCATTTTCAACCTTTCGAGTCAATCCATACTGCTTTTGCCTAGTGTCCTAATAGTGCGGTGTTGATTTCCAGCTACTGCATAAACGTTGGTCAAGAATTTCTAGCACCGCGCTATTAGGACACTACTTGCTTTTGATTCAGATGACAGATGAGCAGACCAGGCTCGGTGCGCTACTGTACACAACCTAAACGCAAAACAATCATCATCAGAACGCTGCAATGATATTTGAACTACTAAAGTATTCTTCTCGTGCTCCATTCACCTCATTTGAAATAGCCAGATTGCCCCTGGCTTTCCTGAGAGTCGCCAACAGATAGGGCCAGAAAAGTAAGTCCCCGCTCGACCCTTGGAAGGATGGTGATCCATGAAGCGTTCCCCTGCTGATGCTGCTCGCTCGACTCTTCGCAACCTTGATGAGAGGGCGTTTCAAGCATTCTTGCGCATTGTCACTCACGCTGAACGAGAAGATCAGCCTGAAACTTTTGCGCATGTTTATCCCCATGCACATGCTACTGCCAGATTAGCCCGCCTCTTTGCTCTCGCCTATCGGTGCGGTTCGAGAACTACCGGACCGACGCTTGCCGAGATTGAATATGGCGCTTACGCGCACGACATAGGTAAATACTTCGTTGAACCTTCGGTGCTCTTAAAACCGGGCGCACTAGATGAAGATGAAGAGGCAGTCATGCGCCTGCATCCTGCCTGCGGAGAGATAATTATTTCCAAGATTCCGGGCACGACGCGGACTATTCGTCAGATAGTCCTGTACCATCATGAACACTGGGACGGAAGCGGCTATCCAGAAGGACTTCGGGGAATTGATATTCCACTGGCTGCACGCATCATTTCTATAGTGGATGTCTATACCGCTCTGCGCGCACGACGCTCTTACAAGCCGACGCTAACAAAACCTGAAGCCCTGGAAACCCTGCAAGAGATGGCCGGGCGCGAACTAGACCCCTGCATGGTCGAAGACTTTGTGAGACTAATCAGCGATAAGCGCGAGACGGCTTGAGATCGTTCATCTAGCAGCAACCACGCCTACATGAAGGACGAACGCGGCAGTGATGGATGATGAAATGCTGACAAAAGCTTTTCATTTCATCATCACTGCCGCATTCATTGTTTTCTCTCACGCGCTGACAGCAATGCCGGTCGTTGGCTCGACGGCTTCCGGTTCTTTCTTGAAGGCAGTGACGAGTGACAGGTGACGAGTTGAAGGCTCCTTCTTGCTCGTCACTCGTCACTTGTCACTCATCACTGTTTTTACGTTGTCGGGCGGAGCAGGCCGCGAAAGATGCCCTGCACGGTGACTTGTGAGGCCGGCAATCTAATCGGTTCGAGAGTTGAATTGGCCGGGCGCAGCTCGACCTCTGCTCCAAAGCGGAAGAGACGTTTGAGCGTGGCGCGTGTGCCTTCGATGAGCGCAACGACGATCTCTCCGTCGCGTGCTTCGGTGCGGTTCTCAATCAGCGCGATGTCGCCGTCGCAGATGTGCTCGTCTATCATCGAATCGCCCTTGACACGCAGAGCATAAACGCGCTCAGGACGGACACGCCCCAGGAGAAAACGCGGGACGATGATCGGCTCGGCATCCGTTATGGCTTCAATCGGCGCTCCGGCGGCAACGTGGCCGAGCAGAGGAAGCTCGCAAACGGCTCCTGACAGCATGTCCTCGACTTTCACTTCGAGATTGAAGCTGCCATCTTCGCTGCGCCGCGAGAGCAGACCGCGACTTTCGAGCGCGGCAATGTGTTTGGCGATGGTCGCTTTCGAGGAGACGCCGAAGTGTCGCGCGATCTGCGCGTAGGAAGGCTCGTACCCATGACGCTCTATGAAGTGCGTGATGTAGTCGAGTATTTCCTTCTGACGTTGCGTGCGTGGCTGCATTGAAACTTTTCTCCTACCGTGAGGGGTGGCGCGTTTCTGAGTGGGCAATGGCGCGAAGTGAATATAAAGGCGAGCGGCGGAAGCGTCAAGCATGTTTTTCGCAACGATCCTTTAGCGAGAGGAAAATGAAACCGCAGATGCACGCGGATGAGCGCGGATGAAATTAAAATTATCTGCGTGTATCTGTGTTCATCTGCGGTTTCATTTCATAACTATCGTCTTACGGAATAGCGTGACAACGTGCGTGGGAAGATGCGGACTCCGGCGGGCATCCGGTTAAGACTTATCTTGTTGCTGCCCGTCAGAATGTCTTTGGCCGTCATGTTGTAAACGGCTCGATTGTCGTCGTTGTCAGGATTGATGACGACGCCTTTTAGCTCAAGCCCGGCGAACAAGCCTTTGCTGCGCGAGTAGGAGAGAATCTGCGCGCCAAGCGTGAGATCGGTTGAGGCTGCTGCCGCGCGACCGACCGGCCCAGCCGCGACGCTTCCCTCGCCGCCGATCTCCAACTTATCTTCCAACAGTCCCTTCAACGCATCCTGGTTCATAAACAGCAGAACGAAGTCTGTCGAGGACGCGCCGATCTGTAAGCCGATGCTCGCGCCGCCCAGATTGAAGAAGGCGGGCGCGCTCCATCCACCTTTCACGCGACGACTGATGACGCCGCTGCCGCCTCGCCCGCCGAGGATGAACCCGGCTTTGATAACGTTCGGGAAGACTGCAACAGCCTCCGCCTTGTCGAGCAGGTCGTGCGGAATAGCTTTGTCCGGCGCGGCCATGATCTCTGTAAAAACTTTAGCGGCCTTACGCGAACGCTCGGTCGCTTCATTCACCTTCTTCACAGTCTTACTCTGCGCCGAAGCCACACCCGCCAACCCGACGAGCAGCCCCATGCAGAGCGTTATGTTGATAACTTGTCGAAACAGATACTTCATCTTTTTATCCCTCAACAGAATTTTTCATCTCTTATGGAGCATTTCGATTGCGCGTAAAGTTTAACCACAGAGGACGCAGAGGGTCGCAGAGGCAGAGAGAAAAGAAATGTGGAATTCTAAATCCTGTAATCTCAAATCTGTTTTCTCAATTCTGTTCTTTCAATTAATTTCTTTCCTCTGCGTCCTCTGCGGTTGAATCATCCCTTCATCATTCGTGCGCTTTCGATTATCGAATTGCTCATCACTTACGCGAATACCGGCTGAGCGTCGTCGGAAAGATACGCACGGCGTCGGGCATTTCTGTGCTCGCTCTCTCCAACACGTCTCTGCCCTTCTTGCCTTCGTAAACAGCCTCATTGAGATCGTTGTCGGGAGTGATAGTGCCGCCTTTGAGCGAAGCCCCGATGAATGCGCCCTTGCTGCGTGAGTAGGAGAGAATGCCTGCGTCGAGTGTGGCGTTGGTCGTGGCGGAAGCGGTGCGCCCGACAGGGCCTGCCGCTACGCTCACTTCGCCGCCCATCTCAAACTTGTCTTCCAATAATCCCTTCAATCCCTCTTCATTCATTATCAGCAACACGTAGTCAGTCTTCTGCGCGCCGATCTGCGCGCCGAAGCTGCCGCCGCCCAGATTGAAGAAGGCGGGCGCGCTCCATCCACCTTTCACGCGGCGACTGATGACGCCCTGGCCGCCATGACCGCCAATGATGAAAGCGGCTTTGACAACTCCTGGGAAGACCGCGATGGCTTCAGCCTTGTCGAGCAGTTCCCTCGGGATGCCCCTCTCTTTAACAGCCATGATCTGGTCAAACACCTTCGCGGCGGCGCTCGCATGGCGTGCGGCATCGTTCATCCTCTTCTTCTGCGCCGACACGAACGTCGCAGACAGGCACAGCATCAGCAGTAAGCCGAGCACACAACCCAATTTCTTCTGAAACGAATACTTCATTCTTCTCCTCCTCAACGATTTCCTACAACTGAATTTTTCTGGTCAATAATAATGGACAGGGAGAGTACACGTTCACACTTCTATGCGAGCCTTTGAAGCAACGACTGTACCATGTCCTTTGAATAAGCGGATTCTGCACCTTTGAAGCGGGAATCGAAGAAGTTTTGTAGAGGAGTTAAGGAATGAGACGGATGACGAGCGTTCTCAGGCGATGCAGCGTGCGTGTTTAGCATACATCGCCTGGCAAATCCTCATTCAACGATCAGAGTCTCTTCAACTACTGTCGAGAGTAGATCGTGATGATACGATCACGTATCTGCGCCGGAGTCATGCCGTTCTTTTGCAGGTCGTAGGCCATCAGAGCTTCGCTGACGCAGACGGCGCACTGCGAAGCGTGCATGTCCTCATAGCAGCTATGCAGGCTCTTGTGGCCCATGCTCATATCGCAGTGGCAATAGCACGGAAGCTGCGCGAGCGTTTCGGGAATCTCCTGTGCGACCCTGTAAGCCTGCTGCGTCGGCCCTATGAATCGCTCCGGCGGCAGAGTCGGCAAGAGAGTTCCGATGCTACTAGCATTCTCGTAGTGAGCGGGCACGCGAGCCTGCGACTGCGCCGGCATTGACTGTGATGCTCGTGAATCGGATGTACGCTGCGAGGTCTTAGTCGGCGTTTGCTCTCCACATGCCGCGAACAACGTGCTGACCGCCACCAAAGCCATCAAGATTATTTTCGTCTTCATTAAATGTTACCTTCCCCGCTCTTGATTATACCTGTGTTTCGTGAATCGTAAATCGTAAATAGAAGAGACCCGGATTTCACGGTTTACGATTTACGATTCACGATTTACGATTTACGATGAATCAAGACTCGATTGAAAAGGGGACAAGCCGTTTGCAGCAACAAGATGAGGCGGAGCGCAATGAGTGGGTTGAAGCGACCTTAAAAGAGATGGCCCTGGAAGAGCGCGCAGGGCAGCTTTTGATGCCGGACACCACGGGCGTGCTCGTACACGAGGAGAGCGAACAGTTCGCGCGGCTCGTTCATGCGATTGAAAAGCTAGCGGTCGGAGGCTTCATCATCTTCAACGGCGATGCGTTGACGACCGCCGCGTTGACGAACCGCTTGCAGGCTCGCGCTCGCGTTCCCCTCCTCTTCGCTTCCGATTTTGAAGGCGGGGTCGGGATGCAACTGCGCGGCGGAACGCGGCTGCCGCGCGCGATGGCTCTCGCCGCCACAGGCGATACCGAATCCGCAGCCGAGGCCGCGCGGATCACCGCACGCGAGGGACGCGCCATCGGCGTCCACGTCAACTTCTATCCTGTTCTGGATGTCAACAACAATCCCGCGAACCCAATCATCAACACACGCGCCTTCAGCGACAATCCCGAAACAGTCGCCAACTGGGGTATGGCCTTCATTCGCGCCGCGCAGGATCAGGGACAGATTGCGACAGCCAAACATTTTCCGGGACACGGCGACACCGCGCTCGATTCCCACATCCTGCTTCCCATCCTGGATGCTTCGCGCGAGAGGCTCGAACAGATCGAGTTGCCGCCGTTTCGTTCAGCCGTCCTCAGAGGCGTGCGCGCAATCATGACGGCGCACATCGCAGTGCCTGCGCTTGAAGACGATTCAAACCGGGCGCGACCCGCGACGTTCTCAAGCGCCATCGTTGACGGAATCCTGCGTAAGAGTTTCGGCTTCGACGGCCTGATCTTCTCCGACGCTCTCAACATGGGAGCAATCGCCAGCCGCTACGAATCCGGTGAAGCAACCGTGCGCGCAATCGAGGCTGGTTGCGATATTGCGCTCTACATGGCGGACGTGGAGCAGGCGCACGCCGCGCTGTGCGATGCGGTCTCAAGGGGGCGCATCACGCGCCAGCGCATAGACGAATCGGTGCGGCGCGTTCTTCAGGCGAAAGCATGGTGCGGGCTTCAACAGGAGCGCATGGTCTCACTCGATAACGTCTGGAACGTGGTCGCCAGTCCCGCTCACACTGCAACCTCGCGTGAGCTATTCGAGCGCGGCGTCACGCTCATACGCGATCCTTTGGGGCTTCTTCCGCTTGAGCGCAAACATGAGCGCATCGGCGCAGTAATCTTGAAAGACGCCGTGCCCGTCTGGGCGCATGCGCTACGTGAGCCTGCCGGGTCGCGCTTCTCGAAAGAGGTGCAGGCGCGTTACGGCGCGCATCTCGTCGAATCGAGCGCGGACTCGGCAGACATCGAGCAGGTGCTTGCGGGCGTGGCTGATTGTGATGTCGTGCTGGTGGCGGTCTGCGCTCGCGTGGCTGCATACAAAGGCAGCGTCGCGCTCGGCCAGGCTCATGCGGAAGTCTTACGCGCGCTCGACGAGGCGAATCTTCCCATCATCGCCACAGTCTTCGGTAATCCTTACGTCCTACCTCGAATGCCGGGGCGCGCAACGACGCTGCTGACCTTTGAATCGGCGGTCGAATCTGAGGAAGCGGCGGTGCGCGTCATCGCCGGAGAAGTTCCCGCACGCGGACGCTCGCCCGTTGAGTTGCCACAGGAAAGTTAAGCTAATGAGAGGATCGGAATAATTCTGCTATCCGCATGCTTACCAGGCTATGCGTCGTATGCTTACAAGCGACGCTATGAAGACAGCCTCAAGGCTGAACTCTAAACTCAGTCGCACTCATTTGAGTACCGCTATAGTTTTATGCAAATTCGGGCATTAGACGTTTTTCGCTTTGAGCTTCCGTGAATCACTTACCGCTCGGCCTGATTTAATAAACTTCTGCCGCTCTCGAAGTTTGAAAACCATCTCGATCTTTTCCTCAAATGGAAGCGCAGCTAGCTGTCGCCTGTGCTTCTCTTTTTTCTTAATGATCTCGTCAATGTTCGGGTATTTTTTCATGGCTTGAATCTATACTCGTTACCCTCCCACTTTATCATTAGACCGTGCCGCCTCAACACAGCATTCAGCGAGCGCATGTTGACTGCGCCCTGCTCTAAAAACATGCTGATCCGCAAGTAGTCTTTGGGGCGTCCTGTGTCCAGCATGATAGCCACTAAATGTTCCGGGCGCATGATGCGTGTCGTTACCCGCGCATATTTTATTGTCTGAGCCTTTCTCACCGCTTCCTCTGTGAGAGGGTTAAAAACGGGTAAGAATTGTACAGGGAAACCCTCTACATAGAGGAACTCACTTTTTGCTTCGTAGCCCCGCTTAATCATGTATTCGTAAATGGGAGTGAGGATCGTCAAGTCGTTGTCGGTAGCATTGACCTGAACGAATATATCAATATCTGCCGTGTCGAATGGCTCAAGATAATAGATTGCGGCAACCGCTCCTCCGATGGCGTATTCTTCAATCACCCCATCCTTAACCATCCGGTTTATTACTTTGAGGGTGTCTTTCATGGTTGGCTCTTCAAGACTTTAGTTTATTCTTTAACGCCGCGCCTCACAACTTCTCCAACCCGACGCCTCGATAGCATCTCTTTCATTGTTGTCTTCTCAGGTTAGGCTATATGCTTCTCGCTCGGCGCTCAGTTCCAGTATAGGGCTGTCAGCACAAACCCATTCGCCATGAATGAATATTTGATTGTGAGAAACCAACATGTCTCAAAACGATCTTAGCTCTCCACAAGCAATGAACGAAGAGCGATGCCCGGCGTGTGGCGCATCGGTAAGCGGAGGACGCGCCGGATGCCAGGCTCTGTTTGACGCATTAACGGCACAATCCTATAGCGATGCCCTGTATGCTGCGACCTACTCCTTAGCTCTGGACGCCTATTGCATGCAGCACCCGGAGAGCTACGGCCATTCCGCGAAATCTTACGCCGCGCATCTCATGCGCCTTTGTTGCGGGCTGGAGCATGGCTGCGACCACAAGGTTTATGAGGCGATACAGAAATGGTTGAATGGCGCGCCTGCGGTAGAGAAACCGGAAGTGCCAGGCTTTCGAGGAAAGATGACGGTGGCAGACTTGACGGCAGCCCGTAACGCAGAAGAGCACGCAAAGCTAGTGCGTGAGTGGGCGGGGAGCGTCTGGGCAGCCTACGCTACGCAACATGACATCGCGCGTAACTGGATTATGGCTGCCCTGAGCATCAAAGATAGGGCGAAGACGAAACGATAGGCGTTTACACTTCATGTTTACAACGGGCCGGGCGTTTTGAGGTCGCATCGAGAGACTCAAAATCTGGTGGAAGGCAGCCGTAGCTCAACGACGTAGTTCAAATTTCGGATGCGGTTCGAGCTTTACAACCCGACTCCTGATGTTGCTTAATCCATCGCGCGCAGTTGAAGTCGAAAGCAGTAGTTCTCGCGCTGTTGCCTGACCTTTGTCTGATCGCTTTATCATGCGACAGTCCGTTCACCTCTCAATCCAAGAAGGAGAAGACAATGCCCGCCAACCAGCTAAATCAAATCAACCACATCGTGGTGCTGATGCTCGAAAACCGATCTTTCGACAATATTCTCGGCTGGTTGTATGACCCGGACAATAAACCGCCGTTCGACAAAGTTCCTCCCGGCCAAAGTTTCGACGGAGTTTCAGGAAAGGACTTGTCCAATCCTCGGCCCGGCGGCGGAGTCGCTCGCTTCGGTAAAGGAGCGGTGATGACCGATCCCTTTCCAGACCCGCATGAACCCTACGATCAGGTTTACGCGCAGATGTACAATCAGAACCCGCCTCCAACGCCCATCCCCGATACAACCGCACTACCTAACATGCAGGGCTTCGTTATTAATTACGCCGATGCTATCAATCAAGCTACGACTGCCAAAGTTGGAGTTCCAAACCCGCCCGACCCTGGAATTATCATGAACGGCTTTACGCCTGAAAGCCTGCCCGTCATCAACGGCCTGGCAAATGCCTACGCTGTTTGTGACCATTGGTTCAGCTCAGTCCCTACACAAACGTTTCCCAATCGCTCCTTCGTCCACGCAGCCACCTCGTCGGGTTATGTCTATAATAGTTGGAAGACCGGAAGGCATCTCTGGGACGTAGGCGTCTTAGTCAATAAAACACCGACCATTTACAACCTGCTGGAAGAGGCAGGCGTTAGTTGGAAAATCTATCACGGGGGCCCCTTTCTGCTTTGCAACGCGCTTTTGATAGAAGAGCAACTGAGGAAGTTCACCTTGTTGGGCCAGCATTTCTTCCCGATGGCGCAATTTCTGAAAGACGCGAAGAGACCCAATGGCCTGCCAAGCTACACCTTCATCGAACCCAACATGATGTGCAGCCAAAAATACGGCCCGGAAAATGACATGCATCCAGCCTACGCCATCACTAACACAGGCGCGCCGACAAATGTGCTCTACGGAGATGAACTCATTTACACGGTCTATAATGCTTTGAGAGAGAGTCCAGACTGGAATAGCACCTTGCTGGTTATCACCTTCGACGAGCACGGAGGCTGCTACGACCACGTAGCGCCGGAGCCGCTTGCCGTTCCGCCCGACGATAAGATAATTCCGCCGGATCAACCCGGAGGAAGCGGGTTTACCTTCCATCGCTTCGGTGCGCGCGTGCCCGCCGTGCTGGTCTCGCCGCTGATTAAGCAAGGCACAGTTTGTAATACTCAGTTCGACCACACCTCGATTATCAAGACTGTGTCGAATCGCTGGTTGGGCGGGCAAAATCTGACAGAGCGCGATAGGGCAGCCGCAGACTTAAGCGAGGCGCTGACCCTCTCCGAGCCTCGCACCGATAACCCTGCTATCGGGCGAAACCCGCCGCCCCCATTTAATGGTTGCGGCGTTCAGCCACTCTCGACAGGCCATCGCCACTTGCTCGCCGCAGCAGCACGACACCTGGCACAACATGCCGGAGAGTTACTGGATTTGAACCAAATACAGACTACGGAAGAAGCGGTAGCCACGCTTGATGAGCGAGAGGAGAGAGTACGCAGCAGTTGATTCGGAAAGCTTCCCGTTAGAGGCACTGCTACCGGCAAACAACAGTAATCGCTCGACCGATCCTTACTTGCTCAACGTGTACTTAACGATCTTGTAGCGATTGCGCTCGGTGGCGAAGATTTCATTCTGGTCGTTGATGGCAAGGCCGAAGATGACTTCGTGTCCGCCGAAAGAATCCAGGTAACGACCGCTGCCGTCGAAGACCTGCACGCCGCGCCCCAGGTCGCTGACGTAGACGCGCCCCTGCCCGTCAACGGCGACGTTGTGTGGTGAAGTTAATTGTCCTGCGCCTTTGCCCTTGCCCCCGAACCTGTTGATAAATTTTCCGTCCGGCGCAAACTTGAAGATACTCTCAGCATGATTTTCCAACGCGTAGATGTTGCCGCTGCCATCCACCGCCACTTTATCGAAAGAGACATCCTCGCCGACCTTTTCAGCGACCTTGATGATGCCCTTGACCTCGCCTTCAGGACTGAGATGAATGATGTTGGAGTTGCTGCCGATGGCATAGAGGCTGCCGTCTAATGCGATGAAGACATCCGAATAGAACTCGTTGCGATTGGAGGCGGGCTTTATCACTTCACCGAGGAGATTTCCCGTTGCGCCGTCGTAGCGAAGAATCTGGCTCGGATGAACGACGTACACCGTTCCCTTGCGGTCAACCGCGAGATTGAGCAGAGCCTTCTTCGGATCAACCATCCACTGCGTGATGAACTTGCCGTCATGGTCGAAGACCTGCACGCGCCCGCCCGTGTACTCGCCCACGTAGATGCGTCCCTCGCCGTCAATCCCTATGCTCCGCGTGTCCTTAAACTGCCCTGCCCCGATGCCTTCGCTCCCGAACTCGAAGGCAGGGGTCGCAAAGCCCGGCGCTGAAGTCGAATCAGCCTTCGCTCTCGGCACGCCCGGCAAGTCTTTGGGGATAGAATTGAAGGCGGTAGAGATTGCGTGCGAGATGATCCAGCCGATGCCGACAACGAACGCGAGGACTATGAAAGCAATCCAGAGACCCACTCTCTTCGTCTGTTTGACTACTTGTCCGGCTAACTCAGGGGACGGGAATGGTTGAGCAGCGGCGTTTCCGGTTTGATAATTCGTCTCAGTGAAAACGACGGGCTGGCCCGTCTCCATCCGTTCGACAGCATCCTTGGCCTCTTTCAATCCGACGCCGAAAATTTCCCGGTATAATTTGATTGCTGCGATTTTCTTACCCGCTTGAACAAGACGCGCCACTTCCGCTAACTTCAAAGCCTGACCTACCATCGGAGCAAACGGAATCCCTGTCAAATCGTGCACGTGTTGGCTCACGCCGCCGCGCAGTTCTTCCGGCAGGATCATAGTATTTCCGCAATAAGTGCAGCGCATCGTCGCGCCGCTGGCATTCGCCAAATCCAGCGGCGCAGAACACATTGAGCAATTAAAGGCTGTCGGCATTGGGGGGTTTTGTCCTCTTCGAGAGTTTTCACGAGTAATGTCCCGGCGACATTATAACCTACGAACGCTTTTCAGCTTTTTGCGAACGGAAATAAAATCTCTGAGACTCACTTCCTGCTTAACGGATTGCGATTGAGTGCGACTAAGACTTAAACGCAGAGGACGCAGAGGGTCGCAGAGGTAAGAGCAAGATTGAAAGGGCAAAATTGAAAGAACAAATCTCAGATTGAAGATTTGGGATTGAGAGTTTCAGATTCCTTTTCTCTCTTCCTCTGCGTCCCTCCGCGTCCTCTGCGTTGAAAATTCCCCTTCTCAGCCACACTCACCGTTGCGACCCGTAGTTTGACCACCCGTCGCAAATAATGAGACCATGAGCGCGAGCCAAAGAAGCATTTATAAATCCCTAGCCGGAGGAAATAATCAGTGGAGATTGACAAGGACAAAGTCAGAACACAGGAAGACGAGGCTGAGCCTGCTCTGATTGACCAGGTCGAAGATCGCGTCGAAGCCGAGATGAAGCAGATTGAAGGGCGCGCCAAGGAGCGCGTCGCTCAGGGCTTGCAGGATGAGGAACTCGAACGCGAAGCGCGCAAGCTCAAGGACGAGGGCAAACGCGAAATGGACGAGGCAAGTAAAAATTAAAAATGTAAAATGCAAAATGGAAGATGAGAACCTAGCTCTTCGTCTTCCATTTTACATTTTTAATTTTTAATTTTGCATTACTGCAACGCTTCGTCTATCGCCGCGCGCATCCTCTTCGGTGTGCTCTGGGCATTGAAGCCCGTGAATTGCACGATGACTTTCCCGTCGCGCCCGACGACGAGACTTTGCGGGATGTTTCCGCCGCGCATGAGAGACTTGGCTAACTCAGCATCGGCGAAAGCGACTTTATAATTAATCTTGAACTCCTTGGCGAAAGCTTTCACCGCCTGTGGCGTCTCACTCGGATTATCCGGGTCAATGTCCAGGCCAATCACCTCCACGCCCTTCGGCCCGTATTCATCCTGTATCTGAACAAGCTCTGGAACTTCACTCCGACATGGCCCGCACCACGTCGCCCATAAGTCTATCACTAACACTTTGTCCTTCAGGTCCGACAACTTGAACGGCTTGCCGTCAATAGTTTTCAACGGCGCATCAAGCGCGCTCGCAGGCAACATCACCGGCTCAATCTTGTTCTCAACGGACGAGCCGGGGGTTTTAACCGTCACGCTCGCTTTCGGCCCGTTGGCATTGGTCGCTGGCGTGTTGCTCGTGCTGTTGCAGCTTGAGACGCTGAAGGTTGAGAGCAGCGCAAAGACAGTCAGAGTCAGAGCGGTGCGTAAAGGGGTCCAGAATTTTTGTGCGCGGTTGCCGGGCTGTTCGGAGGAGTTCATATAATTATTCCTTTATCTCAATAAATTTCTACGGGTTCGACTGAGCGGCAACGCGAAAAGTTGCGATGCGTTGCAGGTCAGTGCCGATGATCGCATACTCGCCGAGCATGAGCGGCTCGCGCATGCGAATTTCCATGAAGATCATTCCGCCTTCACGCGACAGCACACGATAATGCGGCTTGATAATCTCGTCGGAGACGATGGCAAAGCCTTTGTAACCTTTCTGCGCCATCGCCGTCACGCGCCGCGCGCCACCCTTCTCAGCCAGGCGCACAATAAACGGCGGCTTCGCGCTTGCTTCATCCGGCAGGAACAGATAAAAGCGCGGCTCATCATTTGTGATGAGCAACGCCGCGCGCTCACCCTTCAGCTCCACGTAGCTGCGCTTATCGCTTTTCGCCGCCGCGTCAACACGCAAAGGCGTTGTGCCCGTCTCGAACGCGAGCGGCGTGAGCGCGTTCTTTTCGTCAGCGATGTAGATGAGCGTGCGGTCTGCCGGGGGCGCGGGGAAAGAATCTTGTGTGACGAGCGCGTGAAGGCCGTAGGCGCGCGACACCACAAGGCCGCCTGCCATCGTCATGCAGATTGCAGATAAAATGAGCGCGATTCTCAATCCGGTTTTTCGATGCTTCGTCAAAACAATACGCCTTTAATAAAGAGAGCGTCGAAAGGGACGCTTCTGGACAGTTGATTTACTTTTTAAGTTAATAACGTGACATCGGGTGAATGGTCAAGCAGCGGGACTTGTTCTGCATAAACTGGGAAAGGTGATAGCGATTTGCAAACAGATGCAGCCACTCTGTCTGTCTCCGTGTCAGTAGCGCAGACACTACTGGCTGCACGACCTCATATCCTATCTTTCTACGGCACCTTGTTAACGGCTCTCGGTTGATCTGTTCTACCCTTCTTCACGTTATTAATCGTTTGTTGAGTATCCTTGTTCTGCTGGGTAACGTTTAATGCTCCGCTTTGATTCGGGGTGACTGGATTCAGAGGGGATGTTTTCGAGCCGGCTGGCCTGCTGCCGGTGCTGGTTCTCCGGCTAGGAACTTTCACGGGCGCTTTTACAGGCGGTAGAGCCTTCTGCTCAGTTACCTGCACTGACTTAGGGTTCTCACCCTTCTCCGAGCCAACAGGCGCTTGTTCAGTTGTAACGTCTGTGGGCACGCCCGTCGAGCTAGCATCTTTCGCTGCGACTTTTGAAGCTTGATCGGCTGCTGCTTTGTCTGAGTTGTAATTTGAGACTAAGCCGATGGTGACGCCGATCAGCAGGAGCACGACGAATCCGGCTATGGCCCAGGGCAGGCGCAACGATTTTCGCTCGACGCTCGACACAGGATTTGTTTCCTGTATGGGCGCTGTCTCCAATTTAGAGACGGGCGACCCGGCTGTTGGCGAAAGAGCGGAAGGCGAAGTTTCAACAGCGGCGGGCGTTTCCTGTGTGGACAAAGGCTCGATGAGAGTTGAGGGCAGAATAGTTTGTTTGTCTTCGAGGCCGCTCCCAGCATGGTTGCTGTCTGCCTTCTCTTCAAATGCGACGAATGATGCGAGCGGCGGGCTGACTTCGCGCAGCATCCGGCGCATCTCCCCTGCGCTCGCGGGGCGATGGTCGCGGTTGTGTGCCATCGTCTTCATCAGGAGGTTAGCGACTGCCTGCGGTATCTGCGGGTTCACTTCATCAGGACGGCGCAAGGGGTCTGGTTGCCCGTTCGCAACTTCCGTGATGCGTGTTAAGGCGTCGGGCGGAATCACACGGGTCATCAGGTAGTAGAGTGTGGCAGCAAGAGAGTAGAGATCGCTGCGCGGGCCTGTGCCTGTGCCCTGAATCTGTTCGAGCGGAGCGAAGTTTGGCGTGAAGCCGAAGATACTCTTGCTCGTCATGACAGATGAAGTCTGCCCGGCTGTGCCTTTGGCGAGGCCGAAGTCGAGCAGGATGATTTCGCCTTCCGGCGTCAGCTTCAGATTCGCAGGCTTGATGTCGCGGTGCAGGATAGGGGGGTCTTGCTTGTGTAGATAATCGAGAGCCTTGAGGAGTTCGTCGCCCCACGCGAGCACTTGCTCGACCGGGAAGGCTTGCCCGCGTTGCGCGAGGAGTATTTCCAGATCGTCGCCTGAGATGAATTCCATGACGATGAACTGCCCGCCGTCTTCGTCGAAGTGGTCTGTGACTTTCGGCAGCGCAGGGTGACGCAAGTGAGCAAGCAGACGCGCCTCGCGCTCGAACGCTTTACGCAACCTCTCGTCGGTGAAGAAAGTCTCCTTGAGCGCGACCGTGTTGCCGAGCCGCTCATCTCGCGCCAGATAAACCGCGCCCATGCCGCCATGTCCGATGGAGCGCACAATCAAATAACGATTCTGCAAAAGCGTGTTGGGCGCGAGCATGATTGAAACTCCTTCTAATGAATGCAAAATTAAAAATGCAAAAGTGTGGCGGAAGCCAACGATTAATTAAAAGTGGTTCTCCGCCTTCCTTTTGCATTTTTAATTTTGCATTTTTAATTATCCTATGTCTTGCGAGCGGAGCGCGAACAGGGTTGCGCCGAGCAGCCCGAAGAACATGCCCAGAAGGATCAGCGCGTTTATTAGCCGACTTCCCCAGGGGTGCAGGAAGTCCACGTAGTTACTCAAATCAGCCGGTTGTGGAACAGCGTCTTTCGGCTCCGGCGCAGCTTTGAGCTTGGGCATCTCAGGCTTCGTAGGCTTTGAGCCTCTGCCCTGTGCGGCGGCTTGTAAGTCTTCCTGGTACGTGTCCATGTCTTTGCGGAATTGCTCCGAATTATCCTCGGCTTCTTTCTTATAGTTTCTGATGTCCTCTTTAGCCTGTGCGATGTTCTGGTCGTTGAGGGATTCTATATTTTTTTTCAGTCCCTTCCCCTTATTCGGCCCCTCCGGGTCTGAGCCTTCTTCGCTGACCGTATCCAGATTCGACAGACGCTTGAGTTGATCGAAAGCCCACGTCGCGGGCATCACCGTGCCGATAGTCTTCGAGACACCCTGCGGAACGCCGACCAAACCTGAGAAGAGTATTTGCGGAATCAGGATGAGCGGCACGAGACTCGTCGCCATCTCAGAGGTCTTGACGATGGCCGAAACGAAGAGTCCGAGCGCGATTCCAACCATGCCTGTCAGGATCATCGTCAAAAGCTGCGCCACGCTGTCGGAGACACTATCGGGCGGCAGATTCATCCATCCTGCGTAGTGCAGAGCCTTCATGGTCCCGAAGAGCAGGACACACTGGACGCCGACGATCAGCGTGAGCACCAGCAGCTTTGAACCAACGTAAGGCAAGAGACCCAGATTGACCATGCGCTCGCGGTTATAGACGGCGCGCTCGCGTATGATCTCGCGCGCCGAGATGGATGCCCCGAACCAGATGGCGACGAGCGCAAGCATGAAGAACGGAAAGTCGCGCGGTTGCTTGTCACCGACGACGAGGTAAGTCAAGAGTCCGATGATCGGAGCCTGGCCGAAGAGAATCAGCAGGTTGAACTTGTCGCGCCCCAGGACTTCCATGTAGCGGCGCGCGAGCGTCATCCACTGGCGCAGGGAGTCTGTCACTGTGGGCCGGCGCGCAACGATTGGAGCAGTCTGCTGCTGGCCTTTAAGTCCGACCAGAGGCTGGACGATGTGTTGTTGATACTGCGGGGTCTGTTGGAAACGTTTCTTCCATCCTTCGGCGACCTCTTCGGCGATTCGCTCCTTCTCAAGCTTGAAAGCGAGCTTCTGCTCTTTAGAGGCCCCCTGTGGCAGGGGCTGCAATTTACTGATGCGCTCGTCAATCGGAGCTTCGAGCTTGTCGTAGAGGTCTTTGAAGCTGCTCGCCCCGACGTGTTCCAGGGCCAGCTTAGGCTCGCCGTACCAGACGAGCTTGCCGCGCATCATGACGACGATCTTGTCGAAGAGACGCACGTTCTCCATCGCGTGCGTCGTCAGGATAACGGTGCGCCCGCTCTCGGCAATCTGCCGGAAGAGCTTCATGATTTTCTCTTCCGTCGCCGGATCAAGACCCGATGTCGGCTCGTCCAGGAAGATGACGGAAGGCTTCGTGATTAACTCGACGGCGATGGAGACGCGCTTGCGCTGTCCGCCGGAAAGCTGCGCGACAGGAACGTCGCGGCGTTCCGATAGACCCGTGACATCCATCACCTCGTTGATGATCTGGTCAATCTCAGCGGTCGAGATGTCGCGCGAGAGGCGCAGGCGCGCGACGTAGTAGAGCGTGCGGTAGACCGTCAGCTCGCGGTGAATGATGTCGTCCTGCGGAACGTAGCCGATGGATTGCTTGATGGAATCCAGATGCTGATAGAGGTCCAGATTGTTGATGAGCACGCGACCGCTCGTGGCGGGGCGCATCCCGTTCATCGAATCCATCAGCGTTGACTTGCCCGCGCCCGATGGCCCAAGGAGTCCGACGAACTCGTTGGGCTGAACCGTCAAATCAACGTCGTCGAGCAGCTTAATCATCCCGCCGCCCGAACGATTCGGGACGACCTTCGTGATGTCAATCACGTCTATGCGCGTCTTCGAGCGCGTGTCGAAAACGGCGACGCCGCGCTGCGAGTCTGCTTGCAGAACGAAGGGGCCAACCTGCACTATGTCGCGCCCCTGCACGGGGCGACGACCAGTGATGCGCGCGCCGTTGACGTAGACGCCGTTGGTCGAGCCGACATCTTCGACGAAGACGCTTCCCTGCTGGTTTGAAAGGCGTGCGTGATGATTGGAGATTTGCAGGCCGTCGAGCCGGATGTCATTGTCGGGCGCGCGACCGATGGAGAGTTGGGGCTTGCCGTCGAACATGACCTGCATGAGAAGCTGCGGCTGCGCGCCGCCGGGGGAGGCCGCTGGTTGATTGAGCGAGCCTGAGCCAGCTTTGAAGACCATCGTTTGCGCTCGCGCGGGTTCGGCGAGCGGGCCGGAGGTTGGAGGAACGGGAATCGGAATCGGAGCTTGAGGCGACGAGCCGGATGAGATGGCAACGGAGCGTTGGCCTGTGTTCTGCGCTCCAGATGGCGCTGGGTGCGCCGGATCAATGAAGCGCAGGACAGGGCCGCCCATGCCTAGTTGAATGCGGTCGCTATCATAGAGCGGCGTCGGGCTGGTGATGCGCTGCTCGTTAATCAATGTTCCGTTGAAGCTGCCGAGGTCAACAAGCATATACTGACCGTCGCGGCGTTGAATCTCCGCGTGGCGGCGCGAGACGACTGCTGCCGCCGCCTCGATCTCCACTTCAATTCCGGGTTCTCGTCCCAGCCGCGTCACATCTTTCGTTAACTGTATGCGTTCGAGCTTACCTGTTGAGCTACGAACAAGCTCGACGGTCGCGGGCTGTGATGGAGCGGGAGGCTTCGCAGCCGGAGTTGGTGTCGCCTGAGCAGGTGGCGCGGGCGGTCGCGCCGGAGGAGGAGGCATTGCCGAGGGCTGTTGCGCGAAAGGTTGCGGCGCGGGTTGTTGAGGTGGAAAGGGCTGCTGCCCGCGTTGCGGCGGAGCAAGGGGCGGTTGACCGTAAGGCGGCTGACCATAGGGTTGTTGCTGCGGCGGCATGGGTTGTGGTGGCGGCTGCATGTGCGGCGCAAGTGGCGGCTGTCCCTGTGGCGGCTGCGGGACTGTTGGAGGTGTTTGCACGGGAGGGCGCGGAGCAGTCTGATCGTCCGGCCCAGCGCCCGCGATGTCGCGCCGCGTCTCCATCTCGGCTAGATTGGGCGTTGGCGTTGGCGCGTTTAGTTCAATGTGCGCCACGAGCATGACAGGGCCGCCCGCTCCGAATTGCGCCCGCGCGCCCGGCTGAACCTCAACAGGGTCTGTGATGCGACGGCCATTTAAGAAAGTGCCGAAGCTCGAATTGGTATCAACGAGCAGGCAGCGCCCGTTCTTGAACCGAAACTCTGCGTGACGACGCGACACCATCGGCCATTCGGCCTGGTTGAAAACGATGTGACACTCCGACGGGTCGCGCCCGATCTTGACGTTTGGATTATCGTAAACGCGCTCTTGACGCTGCTGCCCGGCGCGCTCTTCTATCAGAACGATTTTCATGATGGCTACCTGAAATTATGGTCTTGAGATTTGAGTTATCAAATTTACTGGCGCGCTGCGCAAGCTTTCAAGCTCCGACAGGAGCGACTGACAATAGCCCAGCAATTTATTGCTGGGAAAAGACGCGCCTAGGTTTAATTGAGTCCCGTAGGGACGATTGAATCTTTCAGCCGTCCCTGCGGGACTTCGCAATCTTTTCGCCTTGTTCTCAGCATTAAAATGCTGGGCTATTCTCGGTTGTCCCTACGGGACATTACTTGAGCATCGCGTTACTTGCTGCTTCCCATCTTAAACGAGTTGAGAATCGTGGGCAGTTCGCCCTTCACGCCGACATCAGACGCGCTCTGCAATTCAGGCGCGAGCGAAGTCGTGAGCATCAAAAGCTGTAGGCCGTTCGTCTCGCCTTCTTTGCCGGGAGGCAGGAAGACAACCCAACCCCAGAGCGTGATGTCGCCTTTTTCAGTTCCTCTCGACACACTCTGAAAACGAAGCTCGTAGCCGTTAAGCGCATTGATCGTCGTCCCGCCTTCCGATAAGACCTTAAACTCCGGGTAGGCTTTGGAGAGCTTGGCTTTCATGGATTCGACGAGTTTCGGGAAAACCTTTTCCTGATCCGCCTCTAACGTTCCCTGGCTGTCATACCAACTGACAGCGAAGTTCTCCTGCGTGAAGTCCGGCGGCAGCCTGCGCTCGACCCTGATGAAATTGCTGGCCCCTGCCACGCCGCTCTTCGGGTCGCGCTCCCATGAGTTCGGGTAGTAGAAAGAAAAGTCGGAATATTTCTCAGCGAGCTTGCCGTCCAGATTCGCGCGGGAGTTGGCGAACTCAGTGGCGTTCGGTGGCGGCGGCTGGGGCGTTGGCGTTGAAGCCGTATTCGCGTTTGCAGTTGTGTTCGAGTTGTCGTTTGTGTTCGCGCTCACATTCGCGTTTGTGTTTGCGTTCGAGTTGGCGTTCGAGTTGGCGACGTTTGAATTGGCGTTTGCGCCCGCGTTGCCCTTCTTGTAGATCAGGAAATACCAGGCGGCTGCTCCGCCCGCGAGCAGGATCACGACGAGGCCGATGATTAAAGGCAAGCGACTCGACTTACGGCGCGCAGCCGTCGCCGGAGGCTGCGCCACATGCTGTTGCTGCGGCGCGGGCGCGTATTGCTGCTGCTGTTGGTGATGCGATTGCGGCGGCGCGGGCGCAGGCTGCTGCTGCTGTGCTGGCGGCTGTGGATAATATTGCTGCGATTGTGGCTGCTGTTGCTGCTGCTGCGGAGGAGGCGGCTGCGATTGGTTGAACGCTATCGTCGGTTGCTGCTGCGACGACGAGGGCGGCGGCAGTGGTGGTGATGGCGGCGGCTGATAGGGAGACGCAGGGGGCGCTACGGCTGGCCCCGTATCTTTGCTGCGTATCTCTGAGGTCGGAGCAGAGATGACCGTCTTATTCAGATCGGGCAGCCGCGTAACGGTCGCCTCTGGATCATAAGGATCGGTGAGCGCGGCCTGATTCAGATCATAGGTGGTCGGAGCTTGCACGCCCGCCGACGGAACATCAACTTCAAGACGCCCACCGTCGTGAGTGCAAAACTTCTGCGTGTCATTCTCATAAGTGCGACCGCACTTGGGACATATTTGCATCTATCGTGAACCTCATTGAATGTAATGATGAACGATGAAGCAAGAACGATTGAAGAGGAATTAAAAGCATTCAATTCGTCGTTCATCGTTTCTTTTGTGCTTCCGCGATTTTGGTTTGAAGTCCGGTGTTGTTTGGGTCGTAGGTAAGGGCACGCTGATAGACACGCAACGCATCTGCGCCGCGACCCATCTTCATGTAGCCATCACCGACGCCTTCGAGTCCGAATGCGCCCGCGAGTTGTTTGCGCTCTCCTGGATTCGCCACATCCGCCGCGCGATTGTAAATCTTCTCAGCATCCTCATAGCGATCCATGCGCAAGTAGGCCGAGCCGAGAATGTAGTAGGGCGAAAACGAGCGCGGGCTAATCTCGATTGTCTGCTTCAACCTTTGCTCTGCCTCGTCATAACGCTTCTTGACGACAAGCATCTTGCCCAGCAGGAAGAGGGCGCTCGGATTGCGCGCATCTATTTCGAGTGCGTGCTTGAGCACAGGCTCGGAATCGTCCCAACGCTGCTCCGACTGCAAAGCGTCGGCGATTAAAACAAGCGTCGGCGCGTCTTTCGCAAGCTCGACGGCGCGACCGTAAAGCGGCTCTGCTTCCTTTTCGCGCCCGGTCTTTCTGAGCAGTCGCGCCAGGTGGGCATACGCGACGGCGAATTGCGAGTCAAGCTCGACGGCGCGCCGGTATGCCTGCTCAATGTCTGCGGTGGCAAGCCCTCTTGCTTCGAGCGCCGCGCCGAGGCGGTCGTAAGCGACGGCGCTTGTCGCTTGAATCTGGATGGCGCGGCGCGCCGCAAGTTCTGCGTCGGCCAATCGCCTGGCGTTGCTGCCTCCCGCGTGCGGCTGTATAAGAACGTAGCTGAAGGCGATGAAAACGTCTGCGTTTTCCGATGCGAAGGCGGATGCCTGCCTGTAAGCTTTCTCGGCATCATCCCAACGCTGCTGGTCTGTATAGACGTTGCCCAGGCCGTACCACCCGCGCCAATCCTTCGGCTTCAATTGTCCTGCGTCTCGATAAGCTTTCTCAGCCTCCGCATATTTGCGTGCGTCGCGCGCGGTGTTGCCTTCATCGAGCGCGTCTTCAAAACGCTCCTCAATAACTTCTGGTGAGAGCGCAGCCGCAGGTCTTGCTCCGCCTGTATTTCCGCTTCCGCCCGTGCGTCCCGCCGTGACACGGCCTGTCGGCGGCTTGATGCCGGTCGTGGTGCGCCGGCGATTCGTCTCAGGATTCTTCGGCCTGAAGATGCCCGCGCCGCCGCCCAGGTCGCCGCCGGATTCCTGCGCGCGCACCGCTCCCGTCGAAAAGAGCGCAGCACACAAGAGGATCGCTGCCAGCTTGAAAGCCGAACGTAAATTGCCGTAGCCTTTCATCATTACTTCCTTTCACTAAAACATGAGCCGCTCAGATTTCTAATGACGGCTGGCACATGAATGTTTGCGAGCGCGAGTGCTGGAATCAGGAGCCTGGACGCACGAGACGGAAGCCCACCAGATTGTTCTTTAACTTCGGATCATTCCAATTGCGGAAGGTTAGGGGCAATTTCAGTTCGGAATCCGCAGAGAAGGAGGCCCCACGTCTGACAATCCAGTTTTTGTTCTCCGGCCTGACTTGCTGCTGATTGCCCTTATAATAAGATGCCTTTGAGGAAGTCCACTCGTAAACGTTGCCTTCCATATCGAGCACGCCCCAGCGCGTTTTGTCCTTCGGGTAAGAGCCAACCGGCTTCGGCACGATCACGCGGGGGTCCATGACGCCAGCGCCGTCCTTATCCCAGGTGTTGCCCCAGGGATATAGATTCCCTTGATCGCCGCCCCTGGCCGCATACTCCCACTCCTCTTCGGTCGGCAAACGGTATGTCACTTTATCGCGCTTCGAGCGCCACTTGGCAAACTCTACGGCGTCTTCGTAAGAGACGTTGACGACAGGAGCCATTTCGGTTCCGGCAATCGGCTGGCCGTTCGCCCAGTTGCTCGGAGCTTCGTGCCTGGTCTCGCGCACGAAGTCAGCATACTCGGCATTGGTCACTTCCGTCTTGTCAATCGAGAAGGGCTTGACGACGACAAGGTGCGCCGGACTTTCCGCCACAGTTCCATTATCGCTTCCCATCTCCATCGTCCCGCTGGGGATTGAGACGAATTCGGGTTTGAAGTTGACGGGCGGCGGCGGCGGAGTTTGCGTCTGAGTTGGTGTCGGCGTGGGTGTTTGCTGCTCAACCCCGTTCTGATTCTGCACGTTATTACGATTGCGCGCCCCTCTACCGGAACGCATTCCCAGCATGAGCCACGCGCCGATGCCGCCGGCGATGATAGCGATGCCGATGATGGCTGCGATCAACGCCTTCGAGACTCCTTGTCTCTTCGGGACAACACCAGCAACATTATGCAAGGAGCTATCGAAAGTCGGCTGGCGTGAACGCCAGGCTGCCTGACTCTCCTGCGGAGTGTGTTGTCCTCCCCCTTCTACTGTCGGCTGCTCATCTTCGGATAAGCCATCTTCATCAACCGGCTGCGTGATGATACCCTGACGTTGCGACTGCGTTGCCTCAAGATTAACCGGCGGCGCTATCGCGGCAACACTACTATGCGCAGCCTGCTCATCGCGCTCTTTCTGCTCACGCTCGACGCGCTCACGCTCCAGGGCTTCAACGCGCTCGCGTTCAACGCGCTGCCTCTGTTCCTCCTCGGCGCGACGGCGTGCCGCATCTTCTTCCGCACGCTTTTGTTCAGCTTCCGCTTCCGCGCGTTGTCGTGCCTCTTCTTCGGCACGCAGCCTCGCGGCTTCAGCTTCAGCTTTGAGCTTCGCTTCCTCTTCCGCCCGCTCTTGCGCCTCAGCTAAGACGCGCGCACGCTCTTCCTCTTTAGCCCGCGCCGTTTCTTCTTCTCTTTGCTGCGCTGCTTTCTCTTCCGCTCTGCGCTTCTCTTCTTCTTCGGCAGCCGCGCGTAGACGCTCTTCCTCTTCAGCCTTCAAGCGCGCCTCTTCTTCAACGCGAACTCTTTCAGCCTCTTCCTCCGCCTTGCGCCTTGCTTCCGCTTCCGCCTCCAGGCGCGCTTCTTTCTCTGCCTTCTCGCGTGCCGCCTCTTCTCTTGCCTGCTGCAAGAGCGCGATGCCTTTGCGCTCTTCTTCTTCGAGTCTCGCCTGCTCACGCTGCCGCGCAAGCTCTTCCTGCCGAGATGCTTCTTCCTGTCGCGCCTGCTCTTCAAGCACTTCAGCCTGTTGACGCAGGCGTTGCGCTTCCATCGAAGCCTGACTCTGCTGCGGCACGAAGTCACTGTTCAAAGGGCCGCTGATTGTGCCCGCATACGGGTCGCCCAGGCTATGATGTCCGAAGACGGAAGGCTGCGCTCCGCTCGTCTCCGTCAAACTCTGCAACTTCGCTTCAACATCGCACACCCCGCCACTGCATTCCACCTGCCGGCTCCACTCTGCATAACCGTCGTGCAGGACTTGTACGCGGTGCGCCCCGCGCAGCATGTCCGGCACAACCAGCTCGCCCGCGTTATCCGTTATCCCGACCGAGACGTTGTTGATGTAGACGCGCGAGCGTGGCGGGTTGGTGTGAATCCTTAAAGTTGTGGCATCCGGCGGAATCGAGGTCAAACCGTGCGGCTCGATAATCGTTTGCGACTGCGAGTTGAACGTTCCGAGCGAAGTGCGCTTCAAAGAGGCTGAGAGGGAGTCAACTGCTTCGCGCAATTCGCGTATGAAGTCCTCGACCGACGCCGGGCGATTCTCCGCCTCCTTTTCAAGCGCGTGGCGCACGACTGCCTCGATCTCCGGCGGCACTGTAACGCCGAGCGAGGCAAAGGACGGAGGCGCGGTTGTCAAATGCTTCTTCATGATCGAAGGAATGCTCGTGCCTTTGAAGGGCACGTCGCCGCCGAGCATTTGATAAAGGATAACGCCCAGAGAGTAGATGTCTGCGCGAGCGTCCGGCTCTTCGTCGCCCCACTGCTCAGGAGCCATGTAGAAAGGCGACCCCATCAACCCGCTCGTCTTCGCCTGCACGAACGACCCCAGCAACTCGCCCGACTTGATTTTCGCCAGACCGAAGTCGAGCACCTTGACGGCTTCCGCGACGGGCAAGCCTTCCTGAAACATGATGTTCAAAGGCTTCAGATCGCGGTGAACAATTCCCTGCCGGTGCGCAGCGGCCACGCCAGCGCCAACAGCGGAGAAAATTTCCAAGGCCCTCGAAGGCGGCAACGCTCCCTCTTCCAGCAACAGGTCGTGCAGCGATTTTCCGCTGACATACTCCATCACGAGGAAAGGCATCGTGCCGCGCAGGATGCCGAAGTCCGTCACGGCGATAATGTTTTGATGGCGGATAGCTGCCGCGGCGAGAGCTTCCTGGCGAAAGCGTGTGACGAGCATCGGGTCGTTGCCGACCAGATCGGGGAGAATGACTTTGATAGCGTGCGCGGTTTTGAGAAAGATGTGGCGAGCCTGATAGACGACGCCCATGCCGCCGTGTCCGATGCGTCTATCCAGTTGATAGCGACCGTCTAGGATCGGCTCACCCGCGATGGATTGAGTCGTTGCGTCACCGTCGTCTGGACAGTGATTAACCTGGTCAGGGAAACAGCGCCGACAAACTGGGCATTCTTTCATCTGTTGGCTCGATACCGGAGGCAGCCCGCTATTCCTTCGGACGCAGGCGGCTCGCGCGTCGGGGAGTTAGCCTCTTAATTTATCTACGATGGATAAGAGAGTCTGCTCCCGTCTGTCTTCGGGGAGACTCATCTAACGCGGCGCGCTTCCGGCAGCATTGAAGTTGAAAAGCTGCCGGGCAACAAGTTGAGAAGTTAACTTCAACCGCGCATCGAAGATTCTAACGACTCCCTGCCTGCCAAGCAAGGACTAAAAACAGAATCCAGAATCCAGAATCCGGGAGCCAGAAGAAAAGAAAATCCGTTGAGGCGGTCTCAGCCCTTTCATTCTGGCTTCTGCTTTTTGACAACAGGTATTGTGAAGAATATAGTGCGGCCATGAACCAGCTAGAGAAGTTCCGAGGTAAAGAGTTCAGAGGCGTTGAAGAGTTGACGGCGGCGGCTGCCAAGCTCGTCGAGCAGTACACGAATGAGCCTGCGCGCGGCAACGTTCGGCTAGGTCTCACGCAGCGCATCGTGCGCCACTACCTGAGCGAGGGCTTGCTCGGCCCGCCGACGGGACACTCCGGCCCCGCGATTCTTTTCAACTACGGGAATCTGCTGCGCCTGCTCGCCGTCAAAAAGCTTCTGGCAGACCACTGGTCTGTCGTCAAGATCAGAGAGTTCATGGCGGCCCTGGACATCACCGCGCTCGAACAACTCGTCACGACTGCGCTCTCTTCGCCCAACCGCCCGCCGCAGAAAAAATCGGAGACCGAGCGGGAGAGCGCAAGCGCGCAAGCCTTCAGGGTCACGCAGCGACTCGCGCCGGACGCACCCGTCCTGGAGTCGTCCTCACACTCTATGTCTCTGGCAACCGCTCCGCCGCTCGCCTCACTCGCAGTCGAGTCAGCCAAACGCGCCGAACGAGCCTCCGCCGAATGGATAGAGCTTGCCACCGGACTGGAAATCAAAATACGCCGCAGCTTTCGCTCCCCTCGCACCGAACAGGAGCGCGAGCGACTCGTCGCACGTTTCTGGTCCGTAGTCAGCGGTAAGAGCAATGAAAAATAGATGTTCGCCAGCTTTCGGGATGTAAAGCCGGGAAAAGGAGAATTGATTGTGTCCAAATCAGTCTTATTGATTATCTGTTCAATCTTCACCATCAGTCTCTTCAATTCACTTCACCCTGCTCAATCCGAGCAATCGCACAGGCAGTGGCTTCAAGACAGATATTTAGAAGCTGTTTCGATCAAAGAAGGAATGTCACGGGCTGATCTCTTGAAACTATTTGAAATGGACGGCGGGCTACAATTAATGTTGCCTGAGCGATACGTGCTAAAAAGCTGCACCATGATAAAGGTGGACATTAAGTTCGATATTCCTAATGAGACTAAGAACACAATAATCCCTGAAGATTTACGTTTTGAGATGGCGAGTCCAACCGTTGATTTGGAAGGTAAACCTTCATCTACAAAAAAGGACCTTCAATTCGTTCCTGACGAGAAGCTGAAAATCAAAACCGTATCCAGACCTTATCTCGAGCCGGAAGTTATGGACTAACAGAGAGAGATAGAGGGGGCGCAGAGCTTAACTCTGCGCCCCCTCTATCTCTCTGCGATGCACCTCTTGCTTTATCGCACGACGATATTAACAAGGCGTTGCGGGACGATGATGACTTTGACGACCTCGCGCCCGCCTATAAAGCCCTGCACCTTTTCATCGGCCAACGCGGAAGCGCGCAACTCCTCTTCGGGCGTGTCCGGCGTCGCATTTATGCGTGAGCGCAGTTTGCCGTTGATCTGCACGGGGATTTCTAACTCTTCCTTGCGCGCGAGTTCCTCATTAGCCTTCGGCCAACGCGCCTCGCTGCTCAGGATTCCGCCCGCATGCCCCAGTGCTTCCCATATCTCTTCCGCCGCGTGCGGCGTGAACGGCGTAATCATCAGGACCAAAGATTCCAGAGCCTCGCGCACTGCGTACACGTCGGCTGTGGAAGCGCTCTGCGGCTCGACTTTGAAATCGCCCAGAGCATTCGAGAGTTCCATCAACGCCGCGACGCTCGTGTTGAAGTGCAACTCCTCGAAATCCTCTGTGATTCGCGCAATCGTCTGATGTGTCTTGCGGCGCAGCGCACGCGCCTCTGTCGAGAACTCTTCCACACCCGGCTCGCTCTGCTTTTGCAGCGCATCCGAAAGACGCTCGTGCCAGCGCCAGACCATTCCATAGACGCGCCGCAGGAAGCGCACTGCTCCCTCTATACCTGTCTCCTGCCAGCGCAACTCGTTCTCCGGCGGCGCGGCAAAGAGCACGAACAGACGCACGGCGTCAGCGCCGTAAGCCACGATCATGTCGTCAGGGTCAACGCCATTGCTCAAAGATTTGGACATCCTCTTCCACTCGTTCGTCCCTTCGACCTGATTCGTGACCATGCCCTGCGTCATCAATCTCTCAACAGGCTCGTTGAAAGAAACCAGGCCGATGTCGTGCATGAACTTCGTCCAGAAGCGCGTGTAGAGCAGGTGCATCACGGCATGGTCTATGCCGCCGATGTACTGCGAGACGGGCGTCCAGTAAGCGACCTTTTCCTGATCGAACGGTTTTTCGGCGTTGTGCGGATCGCAGTAGCGGAAGAAGTACCACGACGAATCAACGAAGGTGTCCATCGTGTCTGTCTCGCGTCTTGCACTGCCTTCGCACTTCGGGCAAGTCGTGTTGACAAACTCCGCCACGCCAGCCAGCGGAGACTCGCCCGCGCCCGTAAAGTCCGCGCGATCCGGCAACCTGACGGGCAAATCTTTTTCAGGCACGGGCACGATGCCGCAACTATCGCAGTAGATGATGGGAACGGGCGCGCCCCAGAAACGCTGGCGCGAGACGCCCCAATCGCGCAAGCGATAGGTGACAGCCTCTTCGCCGAAGCCCTTCTCCGATGCTATGCGCGCCATCACGCTCGCGGCCTCTTCCGAAAGTTTCCCGCTCCAGTCGCCTGAGTTGACCAGGATGCCGTAGTCGGTAAAAGCGTGTTGCATCGCAGCCGACTGATCCTCGCGCACAGGGTCGTGCTCGATTGACTCCTGCTCATGCGAGATGCGCTCGATGACACGACGAATCGGCAAAGAGTATTTCTGCGCGAACTCGAAATCGCGCTCGTCGTGCGCCGGAACAGACATGACTGCGCCCGTGCCGTAATCCATCAACACGTAGTTGGCAACCCAGACAGGCATTGTTTCGCCGCTGAACGGATTAACGGCGAGCAGCCCTGTATTGACGCCCTCTTTCTCCAACTCTTCTTCGCTGGCGTTCGTGCGATTGCGCGCTGAAGCTTTGACACGCTCGACAAACTGCATCACGTCCGCTTTCAAAGCAGAATCTTCCGGCAACTCGGCCAGCAAAGGATGCTCGGCGGCTACCACGATTGCCGTCGCGCCGTAGATGGTGTCAATGCGCGTGGTGAAGACTCTCACCTTCGCGTCCGTGTCCTTGATTGCGAAGTCCACATACGCGCCGCGACTTCTGCCAATCCAGTTGCGCTGCATCGTCAGCACACGCTCCGGCCAGCCGCCCTCTATCTCCTTCATGTCGTCAAGCAGGCGTTCCGCATAATCTGTGATACGCAAGAACCACTGCTCTATGTCTTTCTTCTCAACGTCCGCGCCGCAACGCCAGCAGACTCCGCCCGACGACTGCTCGTTCGAGAGCACAGTCTCTTCCTTCGGACACCAGTTGACCTGCGACATGCGCCTGTAGGCCAACCCGCGCTCGTACATCTTCAGGAAGAACCATTGATCCCACTTGTAATACTCAGGCGTGTGCGCGGCTATCTCGCGCCGCCAGTCGTAGCTGATGCCCATGCGCTTGAGTTGCCCGCGCATGTGCGCGATGTTGTCTTCAGTCCAGTCGCGCGGGATGATGCCGCGCTTGATTGCAGCTTGCTCGGCTGGCTGGCCGAAGCTGTCCCAGCCAATCGGATGAAGCACGTTGAAGCCTTGCAGCCGCTTGTACCAGGAGAGCGCGTCGCCGATTGAGTAGTTACGCACGTGCCCCATGTGCAGGAAGCCTGACGGGTAGGGCAGCATCTCCAGACAGTAGAAAGCGGGCCGCTCATCCGACAGCTCAACCTCGAACGCGCCCGTCTCAGCCCAACGACTCTGCCACTTCTCTTCAATCTTTTCAGGGAAATATTTTTCGTCCATTGCTCTCTCAGCCTCTACTTTTTGAATCCTGACACTTAATCACGAACTGACCGGACGCACAAAGCCTCAAGGGAGCTTTCTGGAGCGCGCCTATGGTCTGAATTTTTAGGGAACTTCGGATGTGGGTCGCCGCTTCAGGCTGCGCGCACATTTAAGGCACGCGGCGCTGCAAGCGGCGTCGTAAGGAGGAGCTTGGTAGATTTATGAAAACGTCTCATCACGGGAAACTTTACGCTCTCCACCTTGAAAAGGTTTCGTCATCTTAGCGCAGGCCACGCGTGGTTGTCGAATTAAATGTTGCTCCAGACTACTCCAAATCAAGCGCCCCAGCCACAGCCGAACACATTATCAACGCGGGTTCCGTTAATGCGAAAGACGGTGCTCGACGAGCCTTCGTAGTAATCAACGCTGACGACGACCTCCATCTTCCCATCACCGTTGAGGTCCAGCACCCCGACCACTTCGTATTGATTGGCGGTCGCATCGCTAACCTTCGGATAGTATTCTCCGGCGAGAACGATGTCCCTCGCTTTCCCTCCGACTATCTTTCTCAAAACTACAAATGAATAATCACCGGGCTTCACCCTGATGGCCATTTGCCCATCCGGCCTGTTGAGTCCTCCGGCCAGGTAGGTTGCGCTGATGAGAACCTCGTCCACGCCGTCGCCCTCTAAATCAACGCGCAAGATGCGAGTGATATTTATTTGCGGCCTGGCGATGCCCTGTTTGCGTAAGAGGCGCGCGACCACCTGACGATACGCCGGATCGCTTGCGCTTAACGCCTGCGGGATTCGCGGCATGGCATTCCAGTTTCCGGCGACGGCAATTCCCTCTGTTATCTTCGGCGAAAAATCCACTTCCCGGCAATCGGTGCAAGGATCACCCGGCTTCGGTTTTGCTCCGACCGCTTCACCTACCGGGCCAGTCAATTTATAAACACGATACCGCTCGCCACCTTTAACCATCGGCGCAATTTTTTCAGCTTCGAGCCACTTGCCATCGGCAACCCCGCCGAGCATACAAGCCTTATCAGCATCCACAGCCGGATGAACGTTCTGCGCCGAGACAGCGGTTGGATAAGCCCAACTGCTTAACAAAACAAGCAGGGCCGTCAAGATAATGTTCTGAAGTTTCGACATGCTTCTACCTTTACTGAAGGGATTTCCGCCACGATTCAACTCTGCGATTATCAAGACTACCATTCTTTCAGCCGGAGACGCTCTCGTTAATATTTATTGCCCGCCTCGGACGATCGAACGCAGCACATCAAGATTACGTGCGTCGTCTCCGAGTTCGTCCTGCGGAGTTTCAAGCAGGAAGGCTGCGTGTGAGAGAGCGGGATGCCGCGCGATGCGGCTCAGGGCTTCGCCGCCAAGGTGTCCGAGACCGATGTGCCAGTGGCGATCAACTCTCGAATTATATTCGGCCTTTGAATCATTGAAGTGAACTGCGCGAACGTTTTTCGTCCCGACGTTTCTCTCAAGCGATTCGATGGCGGCAAGGAGTCCGTCCTGCTCGCGCACGTCATACCCGGCAGTGAAAGCGTGAGCAGTGTCTAGACAGACACCAAGATTGAGTTCAGGGCAGGCTTCTATAATCTCGCCCAGATGCTCGAAGCGATGCCCGATGCACTCGCCCTGCCCTGCTGTGTTTTCCAGCAGGATGCGAAACGAGTCGAGTTTGATGCCATCGCATGCTGCGCGTAAGCTCTCCGCGCAGGTTCTGATTCCGTCCGCCTCGCAAGCGCCTTTCGCACTACCCGGATGAACAACCAGGTAGTCCGCGCCCAGTTGAATCCCGCGCATCATCTCTTCACGAAAAGAGGCACGCGACTTTTCAAGTATCAACGGATTGGCTGCGGCCAGGTTGACCAGATAGTTGCAGTGAATGACGACGGGCGAGATGCCTGTCTCGGCGCGAACGGCGCGAAAGCGCATCACCTCTTCATCCGTCAGAGGCCGCGCCATCCAACTGCGCGGGTTGCGCGAAAATATTTGCACTGCATCGCAGTCGAGTGCGTGCGCCTTCAGAAGCGCGTTCTGCAACCCGCCTGCGATGGGAGCATGAAAACCTATGCGCGGCGCTCCATTCTTCTGCTCATTACTCATCACTTCTTTTCTACTTCTTCCATCACACGAAGAATGTTTCCGCCGAGAATTTTGTCTATGCCCTCTTCGGAATAGCCGCGCCGCAAAAGCTCTGCTGTCAGGTTCGGCAGGTCAGCAACGGTACTGAGGTCTGCCGGCGTCGCCTGAATGCCGTCGAAGTCTGAGCCTATCCCGACGTGATCTATGCCGACGAGTTGGACGATGTGGTCAATGTGGTCAACGAGGCGCGCAACCGTGACGGGCGGCAGACGCCGCGCGTATTCCCGCAGGCGCACACGGTCGCGCGCCATCTTCTTCAAGGCGATTCCGCCCGGCTCTTCGTCCGAAGCCTTCTGCACCATCGCGGCGATCTGCGCGTCCACCTGCTTCTTCTTCTCGCTCCATCCGGGTTCCAGAAATTCCGGGTAGAAGAGAACGCAGGCTACACCGCCCGTCTTTGCGAGCGCGCGAATCATCTCGTCTGTCAGATTGCGCGGCACATTCGCAATCGCACGGCAGCCCGAATGTGTGGCGATGACGGGCTTCGTCGAAGTGTTGATGATGTCCCAGAAGGTCGGGTCGGAGACGTGCGACACGTCAACCATCATGCCCAGACGATTCATCTCGCGGATGACCTGTTTTCCGAAATCGTTAAGGCCGCGCGTGCGACCCGTTTCATCACCGCTCGACCCGGCCCAACTTGTCGAGACGCTCCATGCGCCCGACATGTAGCGCACGCCCATCTTGTAATAACGCTCCACATTTTCTAGTCGCTCGTCTATAGCGTAGCCGCCTTCGAGTCCCATCAGCGCAGCGAGCTTTCCTTCTCCTGCAATGCGGCGCACGTCTGCGGCGGTTGTCGCAAGCTCCCATGCGTCCGCGTGTTTTTCGACCATCTCGCGCACCGCATTGATCTGCTCATCCGCGCGACGCATGGCGCTCTCGCCTGAGCCGCCGTAAAGCTGCGGCTCGACCCAGATGGAGAAGAACTGCGCGTCGAGTCCGCCTTCCTTCATCCGCACGGCGTCTAATTGCCCATCCGTGAGTCTCTGATTGATGTCCAGATGCTCGTCAACCATGCGCTGCGTCGTATCGGCGTGCATGTCTATACTGATTGCGCGGCGATGAATGCTGAGCGCATCGTTGGCGTTGTTTGGTGTTGCGTTGGCGGACGAAGAGGTAGCGTTTGTGTTTTGAGTTTGTTCAGACATACGACAGTTATTGGAGATTAGAGAGAGAAGAATCACGACGCAAAGAAACAAGATCGAGACCGTCTTCTGTGCGCGATGCGTCATCCAAATGGTTGAAACTAAGCTGGGGCGATTTTTCGTTGATTGCAACAGCGCTTTTGATGTTACGTCGCCTTACTCGGAAGAATCAAGCGTCCTTGCAAAGGAGCGCGCCTTTGCGCTATTGTGCCTTATCTTAACAAGGTTGGTTCACGCAGGACGGAGGCTGCCGTCTTCATAAATTGTTTCCGTGTAATTATGTGTGAGGAAACATCAGTCACTTTGTAGCGCCTCTCTCAAATTTATCCCCGAAGGAGCACAAACAACATGTTCTCGAAAGATGGCAAGGCGAAAGACGTTAAGACCCCTCGCATCGTGCAGGACATCTGGCACAACGGCGAGTGGATCAAGTGGAATGATGCGCGCGTACACGTCATGTCGCACGTCCTTCATTACGGCTCAAGCGTCTTCGAGGGCATACGTTGTTATAAGACCAGGCGAGGCCCGGCCATCTTTCGCCTGACGGAACACATGCAGCGTCTTTTGAACTCGGCCAAGATTTATCGGATGGAACACGAGTGGACGCGCGACGTATTGTGCGAGGCAGCCGTCGAGCTTGTCAGTCGCGGCGGACTCGAACAGTGTTACATCCGCCCGATTATCTTCCGCAGTCTCGATGAAGAGCACCCTGCGTTCGGCGTCAATCCTTTTCCGAATCCTCTGGCCTGCTACATCGGCGCGTGGGACTGGGGAAAGTATCTCGGTGAGGAAGCGCTTGAGCAGGGAGTTGATGTTTGCGTCTCGACCTGGAATCGCCTGACGCCTAACTCCATGCCCGCGATGGCGAAGTCCGGCGCAAACTACATGAACTCGCAACTCATCAAGATGGAGGCTCTGCTGAACGGCTACGCCGAAGGCATCGCGCTCGATGATCGCGGGCTGGTCTCCGAAGGCTCCGGCGAAAACATCTTCCTGGTGCAAGAGGGTCGCGTGGTCACGCCGCAACTCTCAAGCTCAATTTTGCCGGGCATCACGCGCGACAGCGTGATACAGATTTGCCGCGAGCTGGGGATTCCGATTCAGGAGAGCAACATTCAGCGCGCCGCGCTCTACATCGCAGACGAGCTTTTCTTCTCAGGCACAGCCGCCGAAGTCACACCGATTCGCTCTGTTGATAAAATCACCGTCGGCACGGGTCGTCGAGGCGAGATCACGCGCCGCATACAGGAAGTCTTCTTCCAGATTACCTCCGGCGAGCGCGAAGCTCCGGGGCCGTGGCTCACATACGTCAACGAGCGTCAAGCGATACAACCCGTCAACAACAACAACGGGCATAACGCTGCGCAGGTCAAAGCCTCCAGCGCTTCTTCTAGCGTCAACGAAACGTTTGTTGATTATGAAGCGGTGATGACGGAATAAGCAGTAACTGATCCCCAAAAGCAGTTCATCAACCAGCAAGCGCATCGTGAGCAAAGTTACGATGCGCTTCTTGTTTCAGGGCTGAGAGTGTTCAGGTCTCAAGAAGGCAAGAGAGCTGGATGGATATTCGTGAATACTGTAACCCAGGCACACACCAACATACATCGCCACGCGAGCCATTAAGTTTCAAGTTAATCGTTGACGCTTCTTAGTCGCGCAGGCTATCATGCATGTGAGAGCGTTTCCGGGCTTTAATTTTCCGGCGGCGCTGCAAAAAGCCCGCGAGTCCTCAAGACCTTCGCCTTGCCGCTTGAAAGAGCGGAAGATAATCCCAAAACAAAACCGCGCCCCGCCCTCGTTTTCTCCTGATTTTTTCCGAAAGGTTTCCGGGTAATCCAATTTATGTCCGTCAAGATAGATGATCTTCTGCGCATCGCGACCGCGCACGGCGCTTCTGACCTGCACCTCAAAGCGGGATCGTTTCCCTACATGCGTATCGGCGGCGAGTTGCGCCCGGTTGTTGACGCGCAGACGCTTTCGCAGGAAGACACGCTCGACATGGCCTTCTCGATGATGTCGAACCGCCAGAAGCAACGCTTCAAGGAGGTCTCTGAAGTTGATATAGCTTACGGCGTCTCAGGGGTGGGCCGTTTCCGCGCCAACATCTTCCAGCAGCGCGGCACGGTGGGAATTGTTTTGCGCGTCATCCCTGACAATACGCGCTCGACGAGTGCGCTCGGACTTCCTCCCGTCATAGACAAAATCGCGGACGAGCAGCGCGGACTGATTCTGGTGACGGGCGCGACCGGCTCCGGTAAATCAACGACGCTCGCCGCGATGATTGATCGCATCAACGCCACGCGCAGCGGCCACATCGTCACCATCGAAGACCCGATTGAGTTCCTTCACCGCGACAAGCGTTCATTCGTTACGCAGCGCGAGGTTGACGTTGACACGCGCTCGTTTGCCGAAGCCTTGAGGGGAGCTTTAAGACAGGACCCTGACGTGATTCTCGTCGGCGAGATGCGCGACCTTGAGACGATTGAGACTGCGCTGACGGCAGCCGAGACCGGACACCTAGTGCTCTCTACGCTCCACACGCTCGACGCTACGGAGACGATCACGCGCGTCGTCTCTTCCTTTCCGTCTCATCAACAAAAGAGCGTGCGCCTGCAACTCGCTGGCATTCTCAAAGCAGTTATCTCTATGCGGCTGGTGCGCGCCGCTAAAGGCAGGGGTCGCGTGCCCGCCATCGAAATTATGATCCCGACGGGCTTGATACGCGATTACATTATCAACGAAGAGAAGACCTACCTGATTCGTGAAGCCATCGCCGCCGGAACATCTCAATACGGGATGCAAACATTCGATCAGTCGCTCTTTCATCTACACCAGTCAGGACTGATCTCACTCGAAGAGGCGCTGCGCAACGCCAGCAACGCGGACGAATTCCTCATGCGCGCTTCCGGGATTCAGTCGAGCACCGAGCGCGCGAAAGAAGAGATGGAACGCATCGTCAGTGTTGTTAGCTCGAAAGGCAGGGATGACGTATAAGGGATGAGGAATGAAGAAGAACAAGAACCTTGTCTGCGGTTCTTTCTTTTCATTCATCCCTCCGCCCTCATCCCTTCGGCTAATGTCCGCTGTGCTCGTCTCCTGCGGGGGATGGCGTTTGCGTACCTCCCATCATCGGGCCGGTGTGCGCTGCGGCCTTCGCTCCGCCGTCTTTGAGGTAGGGTTTGAGCAGGGTCAGCCAGGCGGTGGCAAGCTTGGAATACTCCATCGGACACCTGACAGCTCTCTGCTCAGGCAACGGATCAGGGACCATGTTCTTCCATTTTTCCGGGTTATGGCCGAAGACCCAGCAGAAGACGTTGTAGAACCGTTGGGCATCCATCGAGTGCTCGTCGGCCCAGAGCATGTTCAACTCACCTGCGGTCTTCCCTGACTTTGCCAGCTTGTCGTACTGTATGGCCCACGAGAGCGCGCCGCTAATCGCCATCTGCTCTCCCTCGTCGCCCTCCAGAGCGAGAAGGACGAAGGTGGAAAGTTGGTCTACAGCATCCTCTTCCCTGCCGGTTGCCGGAAGATGCAGAACATCAATCAGGCAATGACCTAGCTCGTGTATGAAGGCGAACGTCAGAGCGCCGTTTACTTTTTGGCCGAGGTCTTCATCATTCTTTGCGACCGATCTGAAGTCTTCGGTCATCTGCTCCATTAACTCGTAGCACATATTGATCGAGCGAGTCTTCGGGTCCCAGAAAGCATTGGGCTGCCCGCACTCTTTGAACGTAATCATGACGTTTTCCGGGATAGCGATGCTGGCATTCAAGTCGTTTGCAATTGATTCAAGCAGCTTCCTCTGGCGAAAGTTCTCATTGATCTGGACATATTTCGGATTTCGGACGGTTGAGTATTGAACAGAGAAGTTGCCTTTATCCGGCTGCGTGGCCTGCCCCTGCCGGTCGGCCTTATCCCTGGTGACTTCGGCGCTATCCTTAACCGTAGTGTTCGACTGATTCGTATTGCTCGTATTTTCATTACCCGTAAAGACAGTGTCGCCTGCATTCTTCTTGCAACCGGCTATTAAAAGAGCGGCGGCTAGAAGCGCGAGCATCATCAGAAATTTTACTCGCAGAGCGCAGCTTACGCCGCGTCGGGGGCCATTCGATCTTGTCATTAACTTATCCTTTCCAGTGTCCGAAGGAAGATGCCAAACGATCTGAAGTTATCTTATGTAGAGCACGCGTGGGGGCTAATATCATAAAAAGGTTGACGGGCACAAGTACCTCTTGACGGCCTCTGCGAGACATTTTGCAGACAGTGCTTCTATTCAACTCCTGCCCCTTCCCCGACAGAAGCAGCTTTTATGCCTATGTTCGTCAATATAAAATTCCTTCTTCGTTTCGGGTGAAGAATTGCCGGCAATTTTTTACTCGAATGGCTCATTTACATGTTAATTCGCAGCGTCTGAGACTGCACTTGATTACTTGCTAGCGCTAACCTAAATACTAATGCGAATCAGTAGTAGAAAAGACAGACCTAAAACTCTACATTACCAACTCGACGCTGAAGCGCAGCACTATATCCACCTTTCGCTATTCTCTATAACGACTCGTTTGTGAAATTCAGACTGATAGTGTCTGCATTAAGAAACCTCCCTTGAGGTAGAACAGGTAGAACTATTCTGCTGATTTCGGGTTCTCACGCTGAACATGGCTCTCAGTGTGAGCCATCATTTTTAGTCGTTCCAGATCAACGCAGCAGCGAGCAGGATTCTGGGTTACCGAAAAGTGACGATCATGCGAACAGATCTGAAGCGCTTCTTTCTCTTTTCTTCAGCGACCAAGTATGCGCTATTGGTCTATCTGGACCTGAAAGAGAAGTCAGCGATGAAGCGCGCCGCTTGAAACAGAAGAGAGCAGGGTATGAGTCTCAAAGCTCGCTCCCTGCCCTCTTTTTATTTCTCCGACTCATGGGCGCGGTCAGAATTCTTCACCGGACCGACTGATTTATTCGGCGTCGTGGTTCAGAAGCCTTATTTTTTCGTTAAATAGGCCGTTTCTCCACCAACCACCATCTTCATTCGAGTATCGCTTTCGAGTGTCGCGGTTCCAGACCCTCCTTCCGCAATATTGATCGTTGCCTTATCATCTCCAGAGGTGGTGTAAGTTCCTACTGTCTTATTACTACTCAACTCTATGATTTTCCCATCCTCTGTGAACTTAGAGCCTTGATCGCTCTTCTCGCCTTCTTCAACCCATGTCCCGACAAAGCGTTTAGAAACAGTTGAGGACGTGCCGGACGAGGAACTACTATTTTTCCCCGGCGCAGAATTAACGTTGGCATTCGCTGAAGAATCAGTCTTGTTACAGGCTGTCGCCATCAGTGCCAGCATCGCCAACGCGATGACGAACAGTGGTATCTTTCGGGTCTTCATTTTGCTTGTCTCCTGTGTTTATGGTGAATTCTTGAGAGTGGTCTGTTCCGCTTCAGTCAGTGTGAGCCGTTGCGCCCCTGTACAATATCAGTCAAAGCTCTCAGCCGTGACGGATGGAGTAAAAAAAAGGAGGACAATACTTTTACGCTTACAGACTAGGGCGTGTCAACGGCTTTGCATCAGGAGAGGGCGAGGCCGCAGCATGGGCAAATCGGTTACAGGGCAACTATGAGGCACTTTTCTTTGCGCGAAGAAAATCAAACCGCCGCTTGACAAAGAATAAGAAGTAGAACTACTTTAGTTACACTTAAGTGTAACTAAAGTAGTTCTACTTCGACGAACAGATTATGGCGGCTAATACACGTTTTGCGGTGGCGATTCACGCGATGGGAATGTTGGCGTTCGGCGATGAACTAAACGTCACCTCAGACGACATCGCAAAGAGCATCCGTACCAATCCGGTAGTAGTGCGGCGCTTGCTGGCACAACTTACTCGACAGGGGTTGGTGGCAGTAAAACTGGGCGCGGGTGGCGGGGCGCGTCTGACGCGCTCGCCGGAGCAAATCACGCTCTCCGACATCTACCTGGCGCTTGGCGAGGGGCCGCTCTTTCAAGTCCCACTGCTCGGCGAGACGCACGAATGCGCGGTCGGGCGAAGCGTCGGCCCCGTCCTGACAAGCATCCTGCTGAGAGCCGAAAAGGGCTTACTGGCCGAGTTACAAGCTATCACGCTCTCCGATGTGATCGGCAAAGTGGTGCGACGCATAAAGAGACAGGGCTGTGCGCGGAATGCTCCCGATTCGAGGCGCGCGCGAAAGAAAAATGATGGCTGAACGACAAAAGAAAAAGGTACGCTGGTCAACAGCATGGAGCGACGCCCGCGAGTTGGTGTGGACGCATCGTCGCCGTCTCGCAATAGGCGCAGTCCTGATGATTATCAATCAGGCAATGGGGCTTGTCTTACCGGCCTCGACCAAGTTCCTGATAGATCAGGTAATCGGCAAGCAGCGCACGGACTTGCTCTGGCAGATCGCGCTGGCGGCGGGAGTGGCGACGCTTGTGCAAGCCGTCACCTCTTTCAGTTTGTCGCAGGTTTTGGGCGTGGCGGCGCAGCGCGCTATCACCGAGATGCGCAAAAAAGTGCAGGCGCAAATCGCGCGGCTGCCCGTCAGCTATTTCGATTCGACGCAAACCGGCAAACTCATCTCCCGGATCATGAACGATGCCGAGGGCATACGTAATTTAGTCGGCACGGGCCTCGTGCAATTAGTCGGAAGCTTCATCACGGCTATCGTCGCGCTTTGCGTTCTATTCTGGCTTAACTGGCGTTTGACTTCGATCACAATTCTGGTGCTCGCCGTCTTTGGCAGTGCGCTGACCTTCGCCTTCAAGCGCCTGCGACCACTGTTTCGTGAGCGCGGCGAAATAACCGCCACTTTGACCGGGCGTCTGGCCGAATCGCTCGGCGGCATCCGCATCGTCAAAGCTTACACCGCCGAGAAACGCGAGGAACTGACCTTCGCTCGCGGCGCGCACAAGCTTTTCCGCAACATCGCCAGGTCAATGACCGGAGTGTCTGCTACAACTGCCTTCTCTTCTCTGGTCATCGGCGCGGTCGGCGTGGTGATTATTCAAGTCGGTGGGCATTCGGTTGTGGCAGGCACGATGAGTCTGGGCGATCTCTTCATGTATGTCGTCTTCACGGGATTGATGGCGACGCCGGTCATCCAGTTCGCTGCCATTGGGACGCAGATAACGGAAGCCTTCGCTGGCCTCGAACGCATCCGCGAGGTGATGAACATGGCGACCGAAGATGAAGAAGACGAGCAGCGCGCACCGCTCCCGAACGTGCGAGGCGAGATCGAGTTCGAGAATGTCTCTTTCGAGTACAACGAAGGCGTGCCGGTTCTCAAGAACGTCTCTTTCAAAGCGCAGGCGGGTTCGACGACCGCGCTCGTTGGCTCCAGCGGCTCCGGTAAGAGCACGCTCATCAGCCTCGTGATGAACTTCAACCAGCCGCTTTCGGGGACGATCAAAGTTGACGGCCAGGATTTACAGACCTTAAGGCTGAGAGATTTTCGTTCATACCTCGGCGTCGTCATGCAGGACAATTTCCTGTTCGACGGGACGATTGCCGAAAACATAGCCTTCTCCAACCCGCACGCCACGCGCGAAGAGATTCAGGCGGTCAGTCGCATCGCGCACTGCGAAGAGTTTATCGAAGGCTTCGAGCAGAAATACGATACGGTGGTTGGCGAGCGCGGAGTGAAATTGTCAGGCGGGCAACGCCAACGTATCGCCATCGCGCGCGCCATCCTCGCCGATCCGAAACTGCTGATCCTAGACGAAGCCACCTCCAGCCTCGACAGCGAGAGCGAGGCTTTGATTCAGGACGGCCTGCGCTCATTGAGACGCGGGCGCACAACCTTCGTCATCGCGCACAGGCTCTCGACGATTCGCAGCGCCGATCAGATTCTGGTGTTGGAAGGCGGAGAGATCGTCGAACGGGGCACGCACGAGGAACTGCTTGCGGCTGAGGGTCGGTACAAACAGCTATATGACAAGCAGTACAAATTCGAGCGCGACCAGTTCATCAACCCCGGCGAAGATTTCACGCCCGAGCCAACGCAGCCGTTGACCGCGCCGAACCGCGTCTCCGCTTTATAGCAGGAAGTAAGTGAGCCGCTGCGCGTGGTCTCACACCGGGCTTTAGTCAGAAATAGCTGTCGTCTGGAGCGATGGCGTCACCTTTCAACTGGAGGGAAATAACTGTGGCAGAGACTATACAAAATTACGAGAACCATACTCGCTGGCATCCGCCGTTTCATTTCTTTCTGATGCCGCTCTTCCTGCTGAATTTTATCTTCGCCGCTGTGCAGTTATATCGGTTCCGCGATCTAGATCACGCATGGTTGCTGGTGCTCGCGGTCGGGTTGTTTGCCCTGACTGCATTGGCGCGCATGAACGCGCTGCGGGTGCAGGACCGGCTCATCAGGCTCGAAGAGCGAATGCGCTACGGGCAGGTTCTTCCACAGCCCCTTGCCCAAAGTGCCGGAGCTTTGCCGCTGGGACAGATTGTGGCTCTACGTTTTGCTTCGGATGAAGAACTGCCTGCGCTTGTTCAGCAAGTCTTAGACGGTAAGCTGACTAAAGGCGACGAAATCAAGCGCGCGGTCAGAGACTGGCGAGCCGATACCTTGCGCGTTTGAGTCATCGGCGTTTACTGTGCGATTTTGTAAGGGAGAAGGACAAATGAAAATCGGAATTGTTGGCTCAGGAAATATCGGGGCAACCGCCGCGCGTTTATTCATCAAAGCGGGACACGAAGTTGCCGTGAGTAATTCTCGCGGGGTTGAAAGTCTGCAAGAACTGGTCGGAGAGCTTGGTGAAAAAGCTCAAGCGTTGACGGTTGAAGACGCCGCAAAATTTGGTGAAGTCGTGCTTGTTGCCATTCCTTTCGGCAAGTACAAAATGCTGCCTGTCGAACCTTTCTACGGCAAGGTTGTGATTGATGCCGGAAACTACTACCCGCAGCGAGACGGGCAGTTTGCAGAACTCGATGCCGGGAACACCACTTCGAGCGAGCTACTTGAAACGCACCTGCGTGGGGCGCGGCTCGTCAAAGGCTTCAACACGATCTATTTCCAACATCTGGCGACGCAAGGCGACGTTGGCTTACCTCTCGAAGACCGGCGAGTGATTTTCATCGCCGGTGACGATTCGCAGGCTAAAGAAACGGTCGCCAGGTTAATCGAAGAGATTGGATTCGCTGCGGTGGACACAGGGTTTCTGCATGAAGGTGGTAAGCTTCAACAACCGGGGACGGCAGTTTACAACAAAGAGTTGACCGCAAAAGAAGCCGCAATAATTTTGGAATCGGCTTGAAACAAGATGAGCAAGTGATGAGTGAAGCAACCTGGTTTCGTGACTGGCGCAAATAGGAGTATCAGTTATGAATTGCATTACGCGAGTTGCTTTGACCGCAGAAGATAGTGCTACTCCAGCGGACGCTGCTCCGATGGGGCAGCGCCTGTCTTATTTGTGATAAAGTAACCGCTCAATGCTTGATCAATCAGCGCCGATGCAGTCGTTTACTTTCAGTGCCAGGCTTAAGCTGCGGTCAGTCATCAGTGTTGCAGCGCCGCGAAGCGGGCTTCTGGCCGCTGGTGCTCTCACATGTTTCTTATCGCTGCCAGTCTGCGCACAGCAGGCTGAGGCTCCTGCGCCGCCGGTTGTGGTGCAGCCCGGTGCGCCAGGCCAGCCAACCCGAACACTGCCGTCATCAACGAGGGCCCGACTTCCGCCCCGTTCGCCGAAGGATGTAGAGTTCATGCAGGGGATGATCATGCACCACGGGCAGGCTGTCGAGATGACGGCGCTCATCGAGTCGCATACGGCGAACAAGGACCTACGCCTTCTCGGAGCGCGCATCAGCAAATCACAGTCAGACGAAATAAAGTTTATGAAACGGTGGCTCGAAGCCAGAGGAGAGCCGGAACAGCCTCCGATGCCGGGAATGCAAGGCATGGATATGCCGGGCATGGACATGTCGAGCCATCAGATGCTCATGCCGGGGATGCTGACCGCAAAGCAGATGGACGCCTTAAGAAAAGCAAGGGGCGCGAAGTTCGATCATCTGTTTTTAACCGGAATGATTCAGCATCACACGGGTGCGTTGATTATGGTAAAAGATTTGTTCGATACGGCAGGCGCTGGACAGGATGCTGAACTGTTCAATTTCACAACGGATGTGGACAGCGGCCAACGCGCTGAGATTAGGATTATGCAAACCCTTCTGGGTGAAAAACCTGTAGAGGAGAAACGATGAGTCGAGTACACACTATCGCGTTCCGTTTACTAATAGCTTCCCTTATTTTGTGCGCGTGTTTTGCAGCCGGGACGCAGGCACAAACGACCTCGCCGTCGCCGCAGCCTTCGCCAATGAAGACGCCCGAATCCAAACCCGCCAATCCAGAAGGCGGGAATCCGTTTGCTCCTCAACCGGCTCCGCCGCTGCCAGCGGGGATGACGGGTTCAGATACAGGCGACCCGCGCGCCAAACTGTCGCCGGGACTGTACGAGGCGGGTGAAGCAGCGATGGGCATGAGGCACCTCATGCTGCTCAAAAAGCCGGACGCATTTCAACTCGGCTCCGACGATCCTGATAATCCGAAGGTGCAGAAGACGCTGGGTCTCCTCGGCGTCGGCGACTCCTCGAAAATGCCAAAGCCTCTCCAACTGGTTATTGCTCAACTCGCTTTTGCCAACTCGGACGTTGCGTTCCAGGGCAACCACCTGTTTCAGGGAAACTTTTATGGCGTCAACATCTACGACATCTCCGATCCGGCGAAGACCAGATTGTTGACTTCGTTGGTGTGTCCGGGCGGGCAGGGCGACGTGTCAGTTTACAAGAACCTGCTCTTTATGTCGGTGGAGCAGCCGAACGGCAGACTGGATTGCAGCCCACAGGGATTTGCGCCCGCGCCTCCGCCCGCCGCGGGACAAGAGAACAAGCCGCATCTGCCGGCAGCGCAAAAAGATCGCTTCCGCGGAGTAAGGATTTTCGACATCACCGACATTAGGAATCCGAAGCAGGTGGCAGCAGTGCAAACCTGCCGCGGCTCGCACACGCATACTCTGGTAGTCGATCCGAATGATAAGAACAACGTCTATATCTACGTCTCTGGAACCTCTTTTGTCCGTCAAAGCGAAGAGCTTGCCGGGTGCTCTGGTGAGACCCCGGACAAGGACCCCAATACTGCGCTCTTTCGCATTGATGTGATTAAGGTGCCGTTGGCTGCGCCGCAAGATGCTCAAATAGTGTCGAGTCCGCGAGTGTTTATGGATCCAAGGACGGGTGCTCTGAACGGCCTGAATAACGGCGGCACACACGGCAAGGACGGATTGGACAAGCCGTCCGACACCAACCAGTGCCACGATATTACCGTGTACTCAGCCATCGGACTCGCGGCAGGCGCTTGCTCTGGAAATGGAATTCTGCTGGACATCAAAGACCCAGTCCATCCAAAGCGCGTTGACGCTGTAAACGATCCGAACTATTCGTATTGGCATTCGGCCTCGTTTTCGAATGACGGGAAAAAAGTCGTGTTTACAGATGAGTGGGGCGGCGGACTGGGTGCGCGCTGCCGCGCGAACGATCCGAACAAATGGGGTGCCGATGCGATTTTCCGCTTGACGGATAACAAGCTGAGTTTCGCAAGCTACTACAAACTGCCTGCTGCGCAGGGTGACAGCGAGAACTGTGTTGCGCACAACGGCTCGCTCATTCCGGTTCCCGGTCGGGACATAGAGGTACAAGCCTGGTACCAGGGCGGCATCTCCATCATGGACTTCACTGACGCGGACCATCCAATGGAGATTGCCTATTTTGATCGTGGACCGATTGATCCAAAGATGCTCGTGCTCGGCGGCGACTGGTCCGCTTACTGGTACAACGGTCACATTTATGCGTCAGAGATCGCGCGCGGCCTGGACATCTTTGAGCTGACGCCGACGCAGAACCTGACGCAGAACGAGATTGACGCCGCGAAAGCGGTTCGGGTGGCTGAATTGAATGTGCAGAACCAGGAGAAAATTGAGTGGCCCCGACAGTTAGTCGTGGCGAAGGCGTACGTAGATCAGTTGGAGCGTTCGCAAGCTCTGCCTTCTGACCGAATCGCAGTCCTGCGGCAGGCGATTCAAAGAGCAGAGGGTAATCGAAAAGAGCTTGGAAAACTCCAAAGCCTAGCGCCGTCGTTGGAAAAGAGCGCTGGCCTTGCGAAGAGTGCAGCAGACTCAGCCCGATTGCTAGCCCTGGCTGAAATCCTGAAGCGACCCGCACTTTGATCCAATCAGAGCGCGAACCGGAGGCGCTGTTTGAGAATGCGCGCCGCCTCGGTCAACTCAGCCGTCTGGAGATGGGTCCAGAAATATGCTCCTGCGGCCAACAAACGAATGCGCCCATATCTAAAGATGAGCGGCGCTTCTTATCGTGTTGATGAACCCTACATCAAAGTCGGAAAGTCTTGCAAATACCTTTATCACGCCGTAGATAAAAATGATGAGAGCATCACAATGCTTTAAGAGGTTTCATACTGTTGAGCGCACGCTTGAGGGGATTGAGGCGGTAAACATGACAAGAAAAGGTCAGGTCGAAAGATTAAACAGAAGTGATGCGCAGGGTCAGGCAAAATTCGTCTTGAGCCTTTTCCAGCACGCAGCATAGCGTAAAGTTATCAATGACATTCACACTCCAAAATAATTTTCGCAACATCTATGAAGCAGGCGGCTGTGTCAAGCACTATTTCAAGCACACCTCACCTCTCACGGCATGATTCTGCCACTTCTCAAAGTTATTGATCTACTGCGCATGAGATCGCA
>JAVHWL010000051.1:0-23825 GCA_032159825.1 Acidobacteriota bacterium | reverse complement strand
CTATGGAATCAAAGGCTCGCACCTGTATCTTCGGGTTATGCTTGGCTAAGACCTTCGTGATCGCCGCTGTCAGCGTCGTCTTCCCGTGATCCACATGCCCAATAGTCCCAATATTCACGTGCGGCTTCGATCTATCAAACTTTTCCTTGCTCATCTCTTATCCCTCGCTCCTATGTAAAAGGTGATGAGTGATGGGTGATGAGTGATGAGTAAGAGCTTTTCCTTATCACCTATCACCTATTACTTATAACTATTTTGCGACTCCCTGCACCTTCGCGATCACTTCCTCGGCGATGCTCTTCGGCGCTTGATCGTAGCGTTCAAAGTGCATGGTCGAAGTCGCGCGTCCCTGTGTCGCAGAGCGCAGGTCGGTCGTGTAGCCGAACATATCGGAGAGCGGCACAAAGGCCGTGATGACCTGCACGCCACCCGTGCGCGGCTCCATCTTATCAATCTGTCCGCGACGACGACGTAAGTCTCCGTTGACCGCGCCCATGTAGTCATCCGGCGTCACAACTTCAACGCGCATGATCGGCTCAAGCAGCACAGGCTTGGCTTTCTTGACAGCATCCTGGAACGCGAGCGAGCCTGCAATGTGGAATGAACGCTCGTCGGAATCTACTTCGTGATACGCACCGTAGACGAGGCGCACTTTGATGTCCACCAACTCGTAGCCTGCGAGATAACCGCGTTCCAAAGCGTCCTTGATACCCTGCTCGGTCGGCTTGATAAACTCGCGCGGAATCGCGCCGCCGGTAATCGCGTTTTCAAACACGAAACCTTCACCCGGCGCTGGCTCGATCTCCAACTCAACGTGGCCGAACTGACCGCGACCGCCCGTCTGCTTCTTGAATATTTCTTTACCAGCAGCAGGCTGCGTGATCGTCTCACGATACGCGACCTGCGGCTTGCCGACGTTGGCTTCAACGCCGAACTCGCGCTTCATGCGGTCAACGATAATCTCAAGGTGAAGCTCGCCCATGCCCGCGATGATCGTCTGTCCCGTCTCCTGATCGGTCGAGACGTTGAAACTGGGGTCTTCCTGCGCGAGACGATTCAGGGCGATGCCCAGCTTGTCCTGGTCTGCGCGCGTCTTCGGCTCGACGGCGACGCGGATGACAGGCGCGGGGAATTCCATCGCTTCCAAAATGATTGGCTTGTTCTCGTCGCAAACCGTATCGCCGGTTGTGACCTGCTTCATGCCGCCGATGGCGACAATCTCGCCAGCAGACGCTTCTTCAATATCCTCGCGCTTGTTGGCGTGCATCTGCATCAAGCGACCAACACGCTCTCTGGTGTCTTTGACCGGGTTGTAAGCATAGGAACCGGCCCTGATCGTTCCCGAGTAGATGCGAACGAACGAAAGCTGGCCGAGATGCTTGTCGGCCATAATCTTGAAGACCAGGCCGCTGAAAGGCACACTCGCGTCAGGGGGGCGCGAATCGGTCTCGCCGGTTCTAGGATTGATTCCCTCAATCGGCGGAATGTCGAGCGGGCTTGGCAGATAATCAACCACCGCATCGAGCAGGGTCTGCACGCCTTTGTTCTTGAAAGCCGAGCCGGTAACTACGGGCACGAGTTTCAAGGCGATAGCTCCTTTGCGCAGCGCAGCGCGGATTTCCGCTTCGGTGATGCTTTCGCCCTCGTCTTCGAGGTACTTCATCATCAACTCTTCTTCCACATCCGCGACCGCCTCAATCAGTTTGTGACGCGCGGCCTTCGCCTCTTCAAGAAGCTCCGCCGGAACATCAACAACCTCGTATTCAGAGCCTTTCGACTCGTCGTTCCAGATGAGACCTTTCATCTGAATCAAATCAACAACGCCCTTGAACTGATCTTCGAGGCCGATGGGAATTTGAAGGGCAACCGGATTTGCGCCGAGGCGATCAATGATGGACTGGAAAGAACGCTCAAAGGATGCGCCTGCGCGATCCAGCTTGTTGATGAAGCAGATGCGCGGCACACCGTACTTGTCAGCCTGACGCCAGACAGTCTCGCTTTGCGGCTCAACGCCTGCGACACCGTCGAACACGGCGACTGCGCCGTCGAGCACACGAAGACTACGCTCAACTTCCATCGTGAAATCCACGTGGCCGGGCGTGTCAATGATGTTGATGCGATATTCGGTTCCGCTGCGTTTCCAGAAGCAGGTCGTCGCAGCAGATGTGATCGTGATGCCGCGCTCCTGTTCCTGCTCCATCCAGTCCATCGTCGCCGTGCCCTCATGCACTTCGCCAATCTTGTGCGAAACGCCCGTGTAATAGAGGACGCGCTCGGTGGTGGTCGTCTTTCCGGCATCAATGTGCGCCATGATGCCAATGTTGCGGAACTTGTTGAGATCGTGCTTAGCCATTGCTTTTACCGAATCCGTTAGCAGCGAGTGACCCGCGTCTGAGACTCTTCAGGCTCAAAGCCCAGCTTGGAAGCCCCCCTTCCAACAGGGCGAGCCGAAAAGCTCTTGCCAGACCACTCTGACTGCTAAGCTCTTAAAACTTGTAATGGGCGAAAGCCTTGTTCGCTTCCGCCATGCGATGCGTGTCCTCTTTTTTCTTGACCGCATTTCCGCGATTGTTCGCCGCATCGAGCAGCTCTCCGGCGAGGCGGTCAATCATGGTCTTTTCGCCGCGACTACGCGCGTACTGAACAATCCAGCGAATCGCCAGCGCGCCCCTGCGCTCCTGGTGAACTTCAATCGGCACTTGATAGGTCGAGCCGCCGACGCGCCGAGATTTGACTTCGACCGTAGGCCGCACGTTTTCAATCGCCTTCTTGAAAACCTTGAGCGGCTCTTCGTTAGCCTTCTCTCCAACCTGTCTCAAGGCGTTGTAGAAAATTCTCTCTGCCGTTGATTTCTTTCCGCCCCACATCACGCCATTGATGAACTTGGTCACCAACGGGTTGTTGTAAACCGGATCGGGCAGCACCTCGCGTCTTTCAGCAACTCTTCGTCTTGGCATAATCTTTTAAAGTGATAGTTGATGAGTGATGGGTGATAAGAGGAAGGCTTTTACCTATTACTTATCACCTATCACCCATCACTGATTTAGTTACTTCTTCCCGCCTTTGGCTGCGCCCGCCGCGCCTGCCTTCGGACGTTTCGCGCCGTATTTGGAGCGTCCCTGTTTGCGGTCGGCGACGCCAACCGAATCGAGCGTTCCACGAATGACGTGGTAGCGCACGCCCGGTAAATCCTTCACGCGCCCGCCGCGAATGAGCACAATCGAGTGCTCCTGCAAGTTGTGTCCAACGCCCGGAATGTAGGTCGTGACCTCTATCCCGTTGGTCAGGCGCACGCGGGCGACTTTACGCAGAGCCGAGTTAGGTTTCTTCGGCGTTTGCGTGTAGACGCGCGTGCAGACGCCGCGACGTTGCGGCGATTCCTGAAGCGCCGGGCTGGCCGTCTTGTACTTCACTGCCTGGCGGCCTTTGCGAACAAGCTGATTAATTGTCGGCACTGCTCGTTATCCTCATTTCGGTCGGACGTGCGCTTCCTTTGTCTAAAGCGCAAAAAGGTGCTCAACCTGCCTCTTTCCGAAACTTGTTCGGCAGTCAGCGCAGATGGGCTGCCCTGTTACAAAATTTTGAGTTGAGGGATGTTCTGGGTTACAAAAAGGGCGTGGATAATGGCTTCCCCCGAAGCCGAAACTTTTCTGTGGCGTCGCATCCTGTTAGATGAGCGGGTTTATTCAACCAATCGCGCGCTCTACGAGGCTGTAGCAAACCGGACTTTATCAGTTTCTCGGTTCGCCGCTCACGAGCGTTTTTACGCCACAATATTTGTCAAACGGCTGTTCTCTTAACACGCATCAGCCGGGCAACGCCTCCACACCGACCAAAACCTACCAAGCGTTGCACTGTCAGACTCAGACTGTTAGTCCGAAACGAGAGACTATACGGAATGAGGCATTATCTGTCAAGCGGGGGGGAACGGGGTAGTGTCCTAAGACTGTGTTGCTGAAAAAGAAAGGCGGCGAGCCATTGGCAAGACTCGCCGCCCTGAGTGGCTACCTTCGCGGTGATGCTATCCCCAAACCGAGACTGCCTATAGGCTCATCGCCCTTTATCATCGCTTGAGCGTAGATAACGCCTTGCCCCAACGCGACGCAAAGATTACCGTACAATTCCCAACCCTCTGCGATATGCTTATTGACGGCCTTACTAAGTTCATCTGGCTCATTACCTTTAACTACTTTATATTCCATCTCTTCTCCTTTCTTACAGTATTCTTTTCGGTGGTGGGGTATTAGTGCGATGCTAAGATAATGGACGCTTAAAATAGGCAAAGAATCTATTTCGGGCGTTTGAAGTAAAAACTAATCCAAGCGTTGTTGGGGTTTATGATTACCGCAACCAACTCCCAGCCTTCAGCACCGAGCATGTTCAAAAGTTTTTCCGATGGGTCGCTTATATTTTTATACTCCCACTTCTGCATGATGATTCTCCTTTAAGCTAGAAGGTCTTTGAGCGCCCGGACATGCCATGCTACAGCCCTTCTCCATTCTAGGGTGAATCCGCAAGCGCATTCTTCGTTTCGCTCGCCATGCGTGCTGCGAGGCGTTCGGCGGCCAGGTCAGGCAAATCGTGAAGCATAGTGCGAAGTTGCGCCAGAGCGTCTTGAGCCTCTTTCATGGTTTCAAGGTAGAGCTTTTTACTCTCCACAACATCATTCGGATCACTGTTCTCTGTAAATGGCTTGCGCTTAGGACTGGAGAGCCATCTCTGAATTCTTGCCAGGCTCGCGTTGACCAGCCGTCTGGCGCGTGGCGCATTTCTTTCAGACGCGGCGAGGGTTTTGATGAACGTTTCCATAAAATCTTCGCGGTCGGCGTAAGCGTTCGCAGCGATCAGGCCCCACATGGTTCCGCCGCCTTCTTCGGCGTAGCGCAATGTCCAGAGCGCCGCGCCGAATTTATTCAACTCATCGCGGGTGTCGTCTATCTGTAGACGCTTCGCCTCGTAAACCCCGATCCTGTATATGGCTGAAAGACTCTTAGCAGCAAGCTCATCGTTAGCCGGGCGTTTGCACTTAACGTAGTATTCAAACGCGGCCTTCTGCCCGGCGTTTGAATAGTCCTGCATCTTCTCCCCATAAACCTCTGTGAACTTTTCCAGCCCGAGCTTCAACACTTCCCGGCAGGACATCTTGAACTCCGGCCTCTCAACATCTTGCGCGTAAGCAGCGGGAACAAAGAATGCCAGCAGAAGCACCGGGAGAGTAATTCGCAAGATCAGTTTTCGCATCTATTCACCTTAACCTGACAGAAGCCTGTCATCCTTTCAGTCTCAATCAAATTTTCAGAAGGGAGAGCGCATCACCTTCCGCCAGACGATGCCGGACGCTTTGTTTTGCCCGAACACAGCCGCACGGTTGAAGTGGAAAGCGTAAATGAGCAAAAGACCGGCGAGGCTTTTTGAAACCTCTCCCGGTCTTACCATGTAAGAGTTCACCCAGCCACCACCGTTCGTCGCTCCAAGCGAACCTAATGAATTTCAGGGGTCGGAGTTGCAGCTACGTTTGAGTTGAGGTTGGCGTTTGTGTTCTCGTTCTTCTTACCAGTTTGTCGCTTCGCTATGGCCTCCTGCTGCTTCACCATTGACTGCCATCGCTGCAAATCTATTTTGGCTTTTTCCAGAGCATCCTGTGCGCGGTAGTTGTCAGGGTCAATCTCTGTCGCCTTCTGGAGCGCGTTAACCGATTCCTGATACTGCGCCGTATGGCTATAAGCCAATCCTAACTCATACTGGTAATCGCTATTCTCCTCGTCGAGCTTAACCGCTTGACGAAATGCCTTGACCGCTTCATCAGGCTTGCCGAACTTGTTATAGGCCAGGCCCATGTTGAAATACGCTCTGGCATCTTTGGAATTCACTCTCACGAACTTCTGATACGCTTCGGCGGCTTTCTTATATTCCTCTTCCGCCTCCTTCTTCTGTTCCAGAACGTCATAGCTCATCGCCAGCTTGAGATGCGCTTCGGCAAAGTCCGGGTAGAGGTTGATGGCCTTCTGATAAACCTCCGCTGCCTCTTTATCTTGATCCTGGCGGGCAAGCTCGTTGCCCTGCTCTAAAAGTTTCTGCGCCTCCGATTGCGCGTTCGCATCAACGACCACTTCGCCCGATGAAGAAGCATTCGCAGAGCTTGCATTCACAGCAGACTGTGTGTTCTTCGACCCGCAATTCGTCTGGCTCAGCGCGAGCAAGACAACCGCGACAATAATAAGGGTGGATTTCATGGCTCTAGCCTGTCTCAAGTTAATTTGTTTCGGCAGGAGGTATCTTCTACGATAAATCCGGCGGCGAGTCAATTGATGCGGGGAGGTAATAGCTCTATCAGAGTACCGACTCGAAGCTCAGCGAAAACAGTTCTGAGTCAGAGCTTACAACTGATTGAATCGAGGTTGATGGCTGAGTTTGGCTAAACAGGTTTCTAATGCGCCCTGTTAGACCGGAGCGCATTGGTTATTAATTCCGCGCGGTGACGTGAAATATATCCATCACACGATCCGCGACATCTCGCCCACCCTGTTTCAACAAATACTCCGGGGGCAATCGCCTGCTGGTTGAAGGAGGCAGGCCCACTCCGACGTTGCCCGTTCCGAGTTGGGCGCGGTCCAGGTAAACATGACCAAATTTTTTGACCTTCGCGGTTTGCGGCGTCAAGACCGTATAGCTAAGAATGATTCCAGCCGAAGCAGAGTTGACGTTCTCCACACTCATTTCGAGCAACACCACATAGGCGTTCTCCTGTCTCTTAGCCTTATCTATAGCTTCTTTTCTGTTCATGCTGCCCCCGCCGACGACACTTAAGCTCGCAGCCTTCCCCAATCTCTCGATGCAAGCATCTACCACTACATCCAGGTAGCCGCTTGGAATATCAAAGGAAGAGCGGTCTTTATCTCCACCAACGATGAGAGACGCGACCGGAGCGGGTTTGGCTGCTGGCGGTTTAGCCTCTGTTTCGGTTTTAGGTTCGACAATGACGGGTGGCGATGGAGAAATATTCTTACTCTGGCGACGACCCGACTGCGCGTGCGCCGCTTGAGAGAGACAAAGAATAGATAAAACACAAACGATCAGAAGGCGCATGCGCTTCTCTTCCGAGACCGCTAAAGAAAGTCGCTCATGTCGCATCGTCATCCCTCCAATTCACACGCTTCTTAACACCAGGGCTACAGTATACAGCAATCCCGCGCCCTAATTCAGTTCTCCGCCAGATATGAGCGACAACTATCTTGAGAAACGAGTTGTGGTGAGTCTGGTTGAATGAGGAAGATGTTATGCTTGACTCGTTATCCTCAGATGATGTTGTTAGGTTTCCTCTTTGGTGAGCCTACTGCATCCATTGATATAAGTAACTTACTTGATATGCCCTTAATAAATTGAAAGCAAGATTCACGTTTAATTACAATGTTTTCATCATTCATAGCAAGAACCGGATAATGCGCCTCCTTATTTAGTGCTGGCACAAGTTCAATTAGCTTTTCTAGAACTGCCAAAGGAGCATTACCACCAGCAATAAAGTTCGAGCCAGTAGTTACTAGCCCTTTCGCCCAAGGACGTTCTTTCCGAATAAATGATAATAGTAGCCTTAAATCGCGCTTGATTGAGGCAATGTTCTGTTTTATCCCAAATAACCTGCGAAGACGTGAAGCTTCAATCAAGTAAGCATCTTCCATGATTTCATCCACCCGTTCTGAAACTGCAAGTGAAGGTATATTAGGAAGAAATCGGAGGCATGGCCCTTCAACTGGGACGGTAAAAAATCGAAAGAGTCCTGCGACAACTGATAGACGGGCCTTAGCCTCAGAATTTAATTTTGTAGATGATTCAATATTATGTATCAATGCTAAGGTTCTTCCTGGTGGAAGTGTCACTTCAGATTTATACTTCGATGCAAGAATTAATAGATAGAGATCCCAAGCCAAACTTGAGAGCCTGTGATCTTCACCTAAAGAAATAGAAATCGGCTTTAGGTAGGCTACCACTGCCTCCCAATAATTATCTGATCTATCCACGAATCGGATTAATTTCTTTGTTGTAGGCGCAAGAGACGACCTTATTTCACTTGATTTCGGCCAGTCAGGATTCGAGCTGTATGGAATGTTAACTCTCAGCGCACAACGTGAAAGCATTCTTCTGAGATGCATCTCTAGACTGATTATGGCTCGATTAGGAGAGTTAGTCTTTGCGCTATGCTCAGCGTGAGGCTCAGATTTTTCGCTCTTTTCAGGTAATAGTTCCAAAGGAATCCTTAAGTCTGACGCGCTCAAGACCAAGCCCTTTCTAGTACGAGTAGCTTCAAATAGCATTGTAATTGGAGAAAGTACGTTGTTGTGCATTTCGCCCCCCGAAATTATGTTTCTTTCACTTTAAGTGTATCAATGATTACTCAACTGTAGGAAACCTAACTCATATTAGACGCCCGAACAGGCGTCACGAATTACGCCTAAAGAGGCGTCTAATCTTCCTTCACTCTCAAAATACTTAGCATGTTCGTGCATGTTACAAGATTAGGCGACTTTACTACTTCCAGATTAGACGCCCGCCAGATTGACGTGAGGCTAACGAAGTGATCGTCAGCAGGAACAGCTAGAACAGGGTCAAGTTATTCCTGTCTGCTGTGGCTGTCAATAGCTGTGGTCAGAAAATGTCTTGACACTCGTGGGATGAGAGGCATATCTTTCAGACACTTTAACCGGGTCCATTACACGCTCATGTTTGCCGTCTGACTTGAATTACAGTTTAAGCCGTATTTCCTTCAGACTTTCCTCGTCTTGATTGAATATTTTTGTACCCGTTCTTAAGCAGCAAACCTGTTTTCGTCCTCGCTCGCAACCGTAGTTCGCTCATTTACCCGAAGGAGAACCCCCGATGAAGAGGATCATTTGCAGCTTCGCAATCGCTCTATTAGCGGTTTCTCTGCTTGCGCCCACATGCGCCGCAGACGACCCGTCAGCCTTGATGCTCAAACAAGATGGCTACACCGTGTCGCTGTCTCTGAAGTTCACCAAGAAGAGTCAGAATTCGCTTGAACACGCTCTTGCTTTTCTCGACTGGGGGCCTAATGGGTACGCTACCGGATTTGCTGTTGGTAACGGCCTGGTAATGACGGCCTATCACGTTGTTTCAGGAGACCTGAGCGTTTCCAAGAAAGCGCAGTTAGGTTTCTCGGTCAACGATCAGCTTAAGGTCAAAGCATACGTCAACGGTTGTGAAGCTACTGTGCTCAAGGTGGATGTGGATGCGGACCTGGCTCTCCTGCGTGTCTGTCAATCACAGAAGAACACTAGAGCGCCCGCCTTTCAAGCGAGCATGGACAAAGACGAGAAACTGCTGCTGATTGCTCGACCGCACGGCGATAAGCTGGTCAAGCGAGGAGTCTATTACGGGCCGTATATGTCGCGTGGACTACAATACTGGGCGGCAAAAATTGATGTGCATGACGGTTATTCCGGTAGCCCCGTCTACAACAATAGGGCCGAGCTGATCGGAGTGTTCAGCGGCTATGATTGGTCGAAAAAACTTGCGCTGATTAGCCCAGGCTCAAGAGCGCAAAAGCTTCTTGAAGACTATACCGCTAGTCCGCAACCTTAATCTAACAACTCCCTGGAAGTGAAAAGCTCGCGGCCTCCACTACCTTTCCTTTGATAGTGGAGGCCGCGAGCTTTTAGATAACGACTGCGGCGCGTCACGCTCTCTTTGAGGAACTGCTTAACGAAGCGTTCGCCCAAAGGGGTGCGTGGCTTTGTGAACTTTAGAATCAACCAGCGTTACTGGTCTGATTTATTTTCACCACAATCCTCTTCTTCCCAACTCTTGAGCGAATACTCATTTTTGAGGCTTCTAAAAACCACCACTTTGACACCCTGAGGTTCCTCACCTGCGTCATCCTCATCGGCAGCCTTGGAGACCTTCAGGCACAGCCTGAAGTTCATTCCCGCCACTACCTGCCTCTCGGCATGCTCGATGGAAACGAGCGACACCTGCTCCTCACCTTGCTTTTTCTTCTGCTCACTGACAGCGAACTCCGCCGCTGCCTGAACGTCCGGGTCATCCGTAGCTACTACTTTATAGCCGCCCACAATAGGCCGCCCTTGTCCTAAGCCGACAATCGTACAACCAAACGCAACGCCGAGCGCGACGAGAACGATTACAACCTGCAAACTCTTTTTCATATAAAACCTCTCCTCGACTGGGGAATCTTAACTGGCCTCTCCAACCAGAATACCATCACCGCACGCTATTAGACAGAGGAACGTCGGAATTTTGCCGCCACCCGTATAAGCATTCACACCAAAGAGGCCGTTCCAAAAAAAGATAATTTTAAGAGTCAGTTCTTTGCGCCTTAAGTTTTCTCTTTGCGCCTCCAGCGAGAAAAGTTGATGTTTCTCGCTGGAGGCGCAAGGAAGGGACGAAGGCGCGAAGAATTATCTCAGGTTTTGAAATGAGCACTAATAATCCCCTGAAGGGGATATTTGGAACGAAAAAAGACCGGCGAGCTTTGAAAGCCTCGCCGGTCTTGCTCCTGTGCGCGTCAGGATGTTTCTCAACCTCAGGCACGCTTTTGAGTTTGCTTTGCGGGGATTACTACTCTTCGCTCCCCGCTTCTCCATCGCCGCCTGCCGTAACAGGCGTGCGCGTTGCCGGCGCTACCACTTCGAGGCCGCCGACTATCTCCGGGAAATCTTCCAAGTCGCGCTCGCGGCCTGCCTGATCCATCGTTTCGTCGCGATCAACCTTGACGTTGCGATAGTATTCCATACCTGTTCCGGCTGGAATCAGTCGGCCCATGATGACGTTCTCTTTCAGACCGCGCAGATAATCTATGCGTCCTGAGATTGCCGCTTCCGTCAACACGCGCGTCGTCTCCTGGAACGAGGCTGCGGAGATGAACGAGTCTGTCGAGAGCGAGGCTTTGGTGATGCCTAAGAGCAACGGTTCGGCCTGCGCCGGTTCGCCGTCTTCACCCGAAACGCGCTCGTTTTCGTCAGTGAAGCGGAAACGATCCACCTGCTCATCGAGCAGGAATTCAGTGTCGCCCACTTCCTTGATCTTCACCCAGCGGAGCATCTGGCGAACAATCACCTCGATGTGCTTGTCGTTGATGTTCACGCCCTGCAAGCGATAGACCTCTTGAATCTCGTTGACGATGTATTCCTGCAAGCGATTCATTCCCATCACACGCAGGATGTCGTGCGGATTGAGTGGCCCGTCCATCAGGGCTTCGCCAGCGCGCACGCGGTCGCCTTCCTGCACGTTGATGTGCGTGCCGCGCGGGATGTCGTACTCGCGCTCCTCGCCGTCTGTGCCCGTGATGATGAGCTTGCGCTTACCCTTTGCGATTGGTCCTAAGCGCACCGTGCCGTCAATCTCAGACATGATGGCTGTCTCGGCTGGCCTGCGTGCCTCGAAGAGTTCGACGACGCGCGGCAGACCGCCCGTGATGTCTTTCGTCTTCGTGGTCTCACGCGGAATCTTGGCGATGATGTCGCCAGGCTCCACGTTGTCGCCATCTCCGACCATCAAATTAGCGCGGACAGGCATCTGGTAAGTCTTCAACACCTTGTTCGAGGCGTTGCGGATTTCAAGGCGCGGCTGCTTCTTCTCGTCGGGCGAGTCTTTGACGACCATGCGGGATTGCCCCGTCACTTCGTCAACCTCTTCGTCAACCGTCACACCTTCCTTCAAGTCCTGGAACTTAATGTGACCGGCTACTTCCGTCAGAATGGCGAAGGTGAACGGGTCCCACGTCGCCAGCATTTGATCCTGGCTGACACGAGCGCCGTCTGCGATGTGCAGGTGCGCGCCGTAGACAATCTGGTAACGCGCCACTTCGCGCCCGCGCTCGTCAATAATCGTTAGAGCGCCGTTGCGATTCATGGCGATGATCTCGCCCTTGCGGTTCTTGACGGTTGTCAGTTCAACGTAGCGAATCGTGCCGTCAACACGCGCCTCGTGCTTCGATGATTCTTCGAGACGCGCAGTTCCGCCGATGTGGAAGGTACGCATCGTGAGCTGTGTTCCAGGCTCGCCGATTGATTGCGCGGCGATGACGCCGACCGCTTCGCCGATGTCAACCGGACGACCCGTAGCCAGGTTGCGCCCGTAGCACTTGATGCAGCAACCGCGACGCGACTCGCACGTTAAGACCGAACGAATACGCACTCTCTGCACGCCGGAGCGTTGAATCTCAGCCGCGATGTCTTCGTCAATCTCCTCGCCGAGTTCGACAATCACGCGCCCTTCAACCGGGTCAATCACGTCGTCTAAACTTGTGCGGCCAACGATGCGATCACGTAAGGACTCGATCTCTTCGCCGCCTTCGACAATCGCCGTCGAGCTAATGCCTCTGAGCGTGCCGCAATCAGGCTCGGAGATAATCACGTCCTGCGCCACGTCAACCAAACGTCTGGTCAGGTAGCCTGAGTCTGCGGTCTTGAGCGCGGTATCGGCAAGACCTTTACGCGCGCCGTGCGTCGAGATGAAGTATTGAAGAACGTTCAAGCCTTCACGGAAGTTGGCGCGAATAGGCGTCTCGATGATTTCGCCGGAAGGCTTAGCCATCAAGCCGCGCATACCGGCGAGTTGCCGAATCTGCTGCGCCGAACCACGCGCGCCGGAATCAGACATAACGAGAATCGGATTCAACTCGTCCAAATCCTTCTCGCGTTTATCCATCGCCAGGAACATCTCCTTAGCGACCTTGTCCGTTACCTCAGACCAGATGGCGACGACCTTGTTGTAGCGTTCGCCGTTTGTGATAACGCCGTCCAGGTATTGCTGTTCGACATCAATCACGTCTCTGTCAGCCTTCTCCACAAGCGGCTTCTTCGCGTCCGGTGTGACCAGATCGTCAATGCCGATGGAGATACCCGCCTTAGTCGCGTAGAGGAAGCCGAGAGTTTTCAGATCGTCGAGCATCTTGACGGTCATCTCGTGGCCTAAGCGTATGTGGCAGTAGCTGACGATTGACGTTAAGCCTTTCTTCTTGAGCGTGCCGTTGATGAAGGGCAGGCCGACCGGGATAGAGTCGTTGAAGATCACGCGCCCGACCGTCGTGTTGATGACCCGCTTAACGTTCTCCTGCACGGCAGCGTTCATCACATCCTGCGTGTCGTGTTCCTGCGTCAGGTCAATCAGGTCGCCCGTGATGCGTAGCTTGATGGGCGTCTGCGTCGTCACCTCTTTAGCGTCGAGCGCGAGCAAGACTTCATCGAGGGAGGCGAAGACGCGCCCCTCGCCCTTAGAGCCTTTCTTGTCGCGCGTCAGGTAGTAGCAACCTAAAACGATGTCCTGCGAAGGCACAGCGATGGGCTGGCCGTTGGCCGGACTGAGGATGTTGTTGCTTGAGAGCATCAAGACTGCCGCTTCGATCTGCGCTTCAGGCGAGAGCGGGATGTGGACGGCCATCTGGTCGCCGTCAAAGTCTGCGTTGAAGGCTGTGCAGACGAGCGGGTGAATCTTGATTGCCTTGCCCTCGACCAGCACAGGCTCGAACGCCTGTATGCCGAGACGGTGAAGCGTCGGCGCGCGGTTCAGTAGAACCGGGTGCTCACGAATCACTTCTTCGAGAATATCCCAGACGACAGGCTCCTGGCGCTCGACCATCTCACGCGCCTGCTTGATGGTCGCAGCGTGCTGCTGCTTCTCAAGCTGGTTGTAGATGAACGGCTTGAATAATTCGAGCGCCATCTTCTTCGGCAGTCCGCACTGGTGAAGCTTGAGTTCTGGCCCGACGACGATTACCGAACGTCCAGAATAATCAACGCGCTTGCCGAGCAGGTTCTGACGAAAACGTCCCTGCTTACCCTTGAGCGTGCCCGACAAAGATTTCAGCGGGCGGTTGTTGACACCACGTAGCACGCGACCGCGCCGACCGTTATCAAACAGAGCGTCAACCGCTTCCTGAAGCATACGCTTTTCGTTGCGCACGATGACTTCCGGCGCGCGTAGCTCCATCAGCTTCTTGAGACGATTGTTGCGGTTGATGACGCGACGATAGAGGTCATTCAAATCCGAAGTCGCAAAGCGTCCGCCATCAAGCGGCACAAGCGGGCGAAGCTCAGGCGGAATCACGGGGATTACGTCTAGAATCATCCACTCGGGACGATTGCCGCTCTTGAGGAAGCTCGTCGCAACCTTGAGACGCTTGGAGAACTTGAGCTTCTTCTGCTGCGAGGTCTCTTCCTTCATGCGGATGCGAAGCTCTCCGGCCAACTCTTCGACGTTGACCATCGTCAAGAGTTCCTTGATCGCCTCCGCGCCCATCTTCGCCACGAACATTCCAGGAAAGTCGCGCATGAGTTCCCTGTAACGCTCGTCGGTCAAAAGCTCACGCTCTTTAATCGGCGCGTCGCCCGGATCAATCGTGATGTAAGACTCGAAGTAGAGAACCTTCTCTAATTCGCGCAAAGGAATGTCGAGCAGGTGGCCGATTCTAGAGGGCAAGCCTTTGAAGAACCAGACGTGCGAGCAAGGGGATGCAAGGTCAATGTGGCCCAGACGCTCACGACGCACCTTGGCCTGCGTGACTTCCACACCGCACTTGTCGCAGATCACGCCCCTGTGCTTCATGCGTTTGTATTTTCCGCAGAGGCACTCCCAATCGGCCACAGGGCCGAAGATGCGCGCGCAGAACAGACCGTCGCGCTCAGGCTTGAACGTCCTGTAGTTGATCGTCTCCGGCTTCGTCACCTCGCCGTGCGACCACTGGCGAATCTTTTCAGGCGAGGCAAGAGAAATCCGAATCGCTTCAAAATCTGGTGCGAGTTGCGTTTTTTGTTCTTGGAATCGAAACATCTTTTTCTCCAATAAAGGAGTCTGGAGTCTGGAGTCTGGAGTCTGGAGTCAAAAGCATGAATTAGCCTTTGACTCCAGACTCCAGACTCCAGACTGGAGACTTTTCATTATTCCGTGCTGCCGCCTGCGAGAATCGCCTCGCCCGTGCCTGCTCCATCGCCGTTGCCGTTGCTGCCGTCCTTGTTGATTAACTCAACATCGAGGCAGAGCGACTGCAATTCGCGCACGAGCACGTTGAAGGATTCGGGCAGACCCGGATCGAAATCCGCTTCACCCTTAACGATGGCCTCGTAAATCTTCGAGCGTCCGGCTACGTCGTCGGACTTCGCCGTCAGGAGTTCTTGAAGGATGTGCGCTGCGCCGTAGGCTTCCAAAGCCCACACCTCCATCTCTCCGAAACGCTGTCCGCCGAACTGCGCCTTGCCGCCCAGGGGCTGCTGCGTAATCAGGCTGTACGGCCCAATCGAGCGTGCGTGAATCTTGTCGTCCACCAGGTGCGAGAGCTTCAGCATGTAGATGTAGCCCACAGTCACCTTCTGCTCGAAAGCATCGCCCGTCAGTCCATCGTAGAGCACCGTCTTGCCCGACTCGTTGACGATTTCGGGCAGGCCCAGCTCGCTCAGGCGGGTTGCAGCTTCTTTGAGCTTTATCTTGATCTCTTTCTCGGTCGCGCCGTCAAAAACCGGCGTGGCAAAGTGTAGACCAAGCACGCGCGCTGCCCAGCCAAGGTGCGTCTCCAAAATCTGCCCGACGTTCATACGCGAGGGCACGCCCAACGGGTTAAGCACGATTTCAACGGGCGTTCCATCCGGCAGGTAAGGCATATCCTCTTCAGGAAGAATGCGCGCGATCACACCCTTGTTGCCGTGGCGTCCAGCCATCTTGTCACCCACCGAAAGCTTGCGCTTCATGGCGATGAAGACCTTGACCATTTTGATAACGCCCGGTGCAAGCTCGTCGCCCTGTCTGAGCTTCGCAATCTTCTCTTCGTAAATGTCCGAGAGAATCTTGATTTGCCGCTCGGTGCGGTCTTCGTACTCTTTGATCTCCGTCGCGATGTCAACGCGCGTCGAAGTCAATTCAACTTTCCTGAGCGCCTTCGGCTCTATACCTTCGAGCATCTCGCGCGTGATGGTCTCACCTTTCGGGATGATGACCTCACGATTGACCGTTAAGTCCTTAGCGAGCTTGCGGCCTTCCAGCAGTTCATAGATACGCGCATCTCGCTGCTCGCGCAGGATGCGGATTTCGTCTTCAAGGTCGCGCCGCAGACGATCTTCCTCTTCCTGCTCGATGGTCTGTGAGCGTTGATCCTTCTCCTGCCCCTTGCGCGTGAAGACCTGCACGTCAACGACAGTGCCGTCAATACCCGGAGGGCTAACCAAAGATGCGTCCTTCACGTCTCCGGCCTTCTCGCCGAAGATTGCGCGTAAGAGTTTCTCTTCCGCTGTCAACTGGGTCTCGCCTTTCGGCGTCACCTTACCGACGAGGATTGAGCCGGGCTTGACCTGCGCGCCGATGCGTATGATGCCGCTCTCGTCCAAGTCCCGTAGCATGTTCTCGCCGACGTTCGGGATGTCGCGCGTGATCTCTTCGGGGCCGAGCTTGGTGTCGCGCGCTTCGATCTCCAACTCTTCAATGTGAATCGAAGTGTAGAAATCGTCTTTGACGAGACGCTCTGAGACTAGAATTGCGTCCTCGAAGTTGTAGCCGCGCCAGGGCATGAAGGCGACGAGCACGTTGCGTCCAAGAGCGAGTTCGCCCCTGTCCGTACATGGCCCATCCGCTACCACCTGGCCCTTAGCCACGCGCTCGCCGACGTGAACGATGGGGCGCTGGTTGATGCAGGTGTTCTGGTTCGACCGCTTGAACTTAATCAGCGTGTAGATGTCAGCAGTCACCTCGCGCGAGATCGTGCCGTCAACGTTGTGGTCGGCTTTGATGATGATGCGTTCCGAGTCAACGTAGTCCACAACACCGTCTCGGCGTGCGACCACGACCGCGCCTGAATCCTGCGCGGTTGTTTTCTCCATGCCTGTCCCGATGTAAGGGGCTTCGGCGCGAAGAAGCGGAACGGACTGTCTCTGCATGTTCGATCCCATCAGAGCGCGGTTCGCGTCGTCGTTCTCAAGGAACGGGATTAAGGACGCCGCGACAGAGACGAGTTGCTTTGGGCTTACATCAACATAGCCGATGTCTTTCCTCAGAGAGAGGATGAACTCACCTGCTTTGCGCGCCGCGTTGCGCTCGTTGATGATGTAGCCGGTTTCATCAAGCTCGATGTTGGCCTGACCGATGACGTGCTTGTCTTCCTCCCAGGCTGTCTGGTAAAACGGCCACGGCTCGCTTTCGGCCTTGCGTCCATCCGCGCCAACACGCTTGTTGGCCTTTTCCACCTCTTCGAGCGCGACGTGCTCGCCCGGCTTGAGTTTCGTGTCGCCGCCGTTGATGATGCGCACGTACTCGACCACACGACCATCAATCACCTTGCGGTACGGCGACTCGATAAAGCCGAACTCGTTGATCCGCGCAAAGCAAGAGAGGCTGGAGATGAGTCCGATGTTCGGACCTTCAGGCGTCTCAATCGGGCAGATGCGACCATAGTGCGTCGGGTGAACGTCGCGCACCTCAAACCCTGCGCGCTCACGCGAGAGTCCGCCCGGTCCGAGTGCAGAGAGACGACGCTTGTGCGTAATCTCCGAGAGCGGGTTGGTCTGATCCATGAACTGAGACAACTGACTTGAGCCGAAGAACTCTCTCACGGCAGCCGTGACAGGCTTGGCGTTGATGAGATCGCGCGGCATCGTCGTCTGCATCTCTTGATGAATTGACATCTTCTCTTTGATGGCGCGCTCCATCCGCTCCAGGCCGATGCGGAACTGGTTTTCCAGCAACTCACCGACAGCGCGGACGCGACGATTGCCCAGGTGGTCAATGTCGTCCGACTGATACTCCGCAGGGTTCTTGCGCATCTTCAGGACGTAGCCGACGACCTCAACGAAGTCGTGCGCCGAAAGCAGCGGGTCTTCAATCCGGTTGCGCTCGGGCTTGCCCATCTTGATGTTGAACTTCAAGCGCCCGACGCGCGAGAAATCAAACTTGCGCGGGTCGAAGAACATCCCTTCGAGCAGGCGATAAGCGGTCTGCACGGTCGGCGGGTCGCCGGGACGCATCTTGCGATAAATTTCCAGCAGCGCATCAACCGGCTTCGTGATGACATCCTTCTTCAAGGTCTGTGAGAGCACCGGCCCTAGATCGTCGCGCTCAGGGAAGAAGATGGAGAAACGCTGGATTCCGGCTTCCGTAATCTCCTGCAACTTGGCGGGCGTAATCTCGTTGTTGGCTTCGAGAATCACCTCGCCCGTCTCTGTATTGACGACATCGGCCAGAGAGTACGCGCCTTCAAACTGCGCCGTATCAATCTCGACTTCGCGGACGTGCGCTTTGCGCATCGCATCGAGCGCAGAGTTTGTCACCTTCTTACCGGCGCGCACTATCGGCTCGCCGCGTCCCTTGATGTCCGCGTCCACCTTCATCCCGACAAGGCTGCTTGATGCTGACTCAGGAACCTGTATGAAGAGGCGTCCCTGATCCACACGAACTTCGTCCGCGACATAGAAAGAGCGCAGGAGGTCTTCGTCCGAGAAGGAAGAGTTCTTGACGGCCTCTTCGAGTTGCCCATCCGAGTGAAATCCTTTCGGATTAAAGCCGGGATTGAGCCAGATGCCGAGGGCGCGCAGGAAAATGCTTGCCAGAAACTTGCGCTTGCCGACTCTGACGTACAGCAGATTCTTCTGATCGTATTCAAACTCGACCCATGAGCCGCGATACGGAATCACTTTGGCGACGAAGAGCGGCCCGCGCTTGAAGAAGACGCCGGGCGAGCGATGTAGCTGCGAGACGATGACGCGCTCCGTGCCGTTGATGATGAAAGTTCCGTTGTCGGTCATCAAAGGGATTTCGCCGAAGAAGACCTCTTCCTCTTTGATGTCGCGGATCGAGAGCGTCTCGGTCTCAGGGTCTTTATCGAAAACCGTCAGGCGAATCTTGACCTTGAGGGGCACGCTGTAAGACATGCCGCGCTCCTGGCACTCCTGCTGGTCGTGCTTGTGCTTGAGGCCCACAGGCTCGCCGCAGTTGTCGCATAGTTGCGGGCGAACGTTATTGAACGTGCCGCAATGATGGCAGAGCGTTTCGCCCGGAGTCAGTGGATCAACCTTGACGGTCGAGCCGCAGTTTTTGCAGTTGGCGCGCAGGTAGTTGAGACCTTCGAGGCGGCCACACTTGCACTGCCAGTTGCCGATTTGAAACTCGACGAAATCGAGCATCGCCGTCTTGCGAAAATCTTCAATCGGAAAGACGGAGCGGAAGACTGCCTGCAAGCCCGTGTTCTCGCGCTCTTCAGGCAGCAAGTCCATCTGTAGAAAACGATTGTACGATTCCCTCTGAATCTCGATCAGATTGGGGATGCGCACAGCCGTAGCGATCTTGGAGAAGTCCTGACGTTCCGGCGCTTGACTCGTGCGCCTTCCCGTCCCACTAGCTATGATTTGAAGCGGATTTGCAGACATCTTTTAGTCCTTAGTGATAAGTGATGAGTGATAGGTGATAAGAGAAGGTAGGTTCTTTCTTATCACTTATCACTAATCACCGGTTCGTCCATTATTAGAGACGCCAAAGCGCGGTCGGGGCGCACAATGCCCCGACCGCTTCAAAGCGAGAGCGATTAAGTTTCTTCCTCAAATTTTCCGGGAGTAACGCAGCGCCTCAATACTCCCTCACCTTAAACGCGAACGGTTAAACTGTCAAGAGAACAGTGATAAGTGATAGGTGATAAGTGATGAGAAAAAGCATTTCTCTTATCACCCATCACCCATCACTTATCACCCTTTTACTTCACTTCGACGGTCGCGCCCGCATCGGCGAGCTTCTGACGAATCGTCTCGGCCTCATCCTTCGTCACGCCCTCTTTAACGGCCTTCGGAGCGGCTTCGACCAGGTCCTTGGCTTCCTTCAGGCCCAGAGCCGTGACTTCACGGACGACCTTAATGACGTTGATCTTGTTGCCGCCAGCGGCTTGCAAGATTACGTCAAACTCGGTCTGCTCTTCAGCCGGAGCAGCCGCTTCGCCGCCGCCAGCGCCTGCCGCCGGGGCTGCCGCAACTGCCGCTGCCGCCGCCGAAACGCCAAACGTCGTCTCTAATTCTTTGACGAACTCTGAAGCTTCCAACAGAGTCATGTTCTTAATGTATTCCAGTGCATCTTCACGTGTAGCTGCCATGATTATTTTCCATCCTCCTCAAAAGGGTTCTAGTGTGCTGTTAGTTAATGGTTCGCAGCAGGAGAACCCACGGGACACTTCTCGCGCTTGCTGCATCGCAAACTGGGAAAAGCGTCCGAGCCGTAAGAGATGATCTGACAAATCATCCCGCTCGTTTTCCGCGTCCGGCCCTACTGTATGTTTGATTTTAGATTTGCGATCTTTGATTGGATAAGGAATAAAAATTTATTTCATCCGCTTCCAATCGCAAACCTAAAACCCAAATCAAAAATTCCTTTAGGCGGCTTCGCCACCGCTTTTCTCGCCGATCTGCTTGATCACTATTGCCAGATTGCGCGGCACGGCTGAAAGCACCGTGACGAGTCGCTGTGCCTGGCAGTTAATCAGGAACATGATCTTCGAGATCAACTCTTCCTTCGACGGCAGGCTGGCGATGGCTTCGACATCTTTGAGCGCCATGACCCTGCCTTCGACTATGCCGACCTTGAACGTAAACACGTCCGGGTTGGCTTTCGTAAACTTGGAAATCGCCTTCGACAAATTCACCGGATCGCCTTCGCTCAGGGCAATCGCCGTCACACCTTTGAAGTGTTCGGCGGCCTGCTCAAACGGCGTCCCTTCGGCGGCCTTGCGCGCCAGGGTGTTCTTGACGACCTCATACTTAATGCCCGCTTCTCGCAGTTGGTTGCGCAACTCCTGGTCTTTCGGGACCGTCAGCTTGTTGAAGCCGACGATCATTGCTGCCTGCGCCTTTTGAAACTGCTCCGTGAGGGCGGTCAAATCTTTCTGTTTCTGTTCTCTTGTTTTCATCTTTCAGCCTCGCTCCTCACTTATTTGACGTAAGCCGTTTCATCCAGCAACACGCCCGGTCCCATCGTCGGCGCGAGATTCACTTTCTTGACATACTTGCCTTTGGCCGTCGAGGGCTTGGCTTTGACAACCGCATCGAGGAGCATGCGCGCATTCTCCTGAATCTTCTGCGGGTCAAACGAAACCTTGCCGACGGGCACGTGAATCACGCCCGTTTTATCAACGCGATACTCGATCTTACCGGCCTTCGTTTCGCGCACAGCCGTCGCCACATCGGGTGTGACCGTGCCGGTTTTCGGATTTGGCATCAGACCACGCGGGCCGAGGATTTTTCCCAACTGCCCGACCGCGCGCATCATGTCCGGCGTGGCGATGAGGGCATCAAACTCCAGCCACCCACCCTTGATCTTGTCAACCATGTCTTCGCCGCCGACGAAATCAGCGCCCGCCTCTTCAGCCTCGCGCACTTTATCGCCCTGCGTGATAACCAGCACCGTCTTCGATTTGCCCAGGCCATGCGGCAAGACAACCGTTCCACGCACAAGCTGATCGGCCTTGCGCGGGTCAACGCCGAGCCACATCGTCAACTCGACTGTCTCATCAAACTTCGCGAAGGCAATCTCTTTCACCTTGGCGATGCCTTCATCCAGAGTGTACTTTCGCCCGGCTTCGATCTTCTCCGCAGCCGCGCGGTATTTCTTCCCGTTTTTCCTCAATTTCTTATCCTCGGAGGTTCAAGCGAGATTTTAGATTTGCGTTTTTGATTTGCGATTTAGCAAACCAGACACCACGCCTCAACAATCCCTCCCTCTTTACTGACTTCAGACTTTCAACCTATGATTTCAAATCAAAAATCGCAAATCTAAAATCAAAAATTTACTCTATCGTCAGTCCCATGTTGCGCGCCGTGCCTTCGATGGTTTTGACGGCGCTCTCCAAACTCGTCGTGTTCAGGTCGGGCATTTTGGTCTTAGCAATCTCCTGGATTTGGGCGCGCGAGATCGTGCCGACTTTTTCGCGGTTTGGCTTGCCCGATCCTTTGGGGACGCCCGCTGCCTTCTTCAAGAGATCAGCCGCAGGCGGCGTCTTCGTCTCAAAGGTAAAGGAGCGGTCGGCGTAAACCGTAATCACGACCGGAATCTTCAAATCAGGGTCCATCTGCGCGGTCTTCGCATTGAAAGCCTTGCAGAACTCCATGATGTTGACGCCGTGCTGACCCAGAGCCGGGCCAATCGGCGGCGCAGGGTTAGCCTTGCCCGCCGGAACTTGCAACTTGATATAACCTGTAATCTTCTTTGCCATTTTCTTTGAGTGATGAGTGATAAGTGATAAGTGATGAGTTGAAGGCAGCTACTCATCACTTATCACTTATCACTCATCACCTTCACTCCTCTTCTGCAAACGTGACCTTCTCAACGTCCAGGAAATTCAACTCGACGGGTGTTGAACGACCGAAGATCGTGACTGTCACCTTCAAGGTTGATTTGTCCTCGTTAACCTCTTCCACCTTGCCTGTAAAACTCGCAAACGGCCCGGACTTGATCCTGACGGTCTCGCCAGACGCATAAGAGAACTTCGGCTTCGGCTTCTCCGCAGCCTCCGTCACGTTATGCACAATCTGGTCAACTTCCTTCTCGGTCAAAGGCGTCGGGTTCTGTCCGCCGACGAAGCCTGTCACCTTCGGCGTTGACTTGATCGCGTGAAAAACGTTGTCGGGGATATGCCCGCGCTCGTCGCACTCAATCTGCACCAGAACATAGCCCGGATAGAACATGCGCGAGGACTCGACACGCTTGTTGCCGCGCATCTCGACAACAGTCTCCGTCGGAACGAGAACTTCGATAATCTCGTTCTGCAAGTCCGTGTCGCGGATACGCGCTTTCAGGCTGTCGCGTACCTTCTTCTCGTGCCCGGAGTAAGTATGAAGTATGTACCACTGCTGCATCAAAAACCTCTTCTGGTCTCTCAGCCCAACCCGATCAACGACAGCAACCAACCGCCGAAATGTCCCAACTGCACAATTACCTGGTCAATCCCCCACAGGTAAACGGCGAAGAAGATAACAGCGACCAGCGTGATGATCGTTGTGTTCTTAACTTCTCTCGCGCTCGGCCATGAAACGCGCTTCATCTCGGCGCGCACATCGCGCAGGAACTGCCCTGTGCGCGTGAAGAATCCGGCACGCGGGCCGGTCAATCCGCGCTCACGTCGCACGCCTCTGCCTTCAACGCCTTCGCCAAAACGCGCGGCGCGCGGCGCAGGCACACCCGGCGGCACATCGTCAGAACTTAAACGTCCCGGCGGCGGCTCCGGCTCAAGCGGCAGTTCATCCGAGTCATCTTTATCAGCCATGATCTTGTCGGCTTTCTCGGTTTCCTTTGACACCAACTATTCCTTCTCCAGAACGCCTTTTGTAGGATTCAGGGGTACCAGGAGTTGAACCCGGACTTTCGGTTTTGGAGACCGACGTGCTAACCATTGACACTATACCCCTCCAAGAAGGGCGGCAGCGTGAGAGATGAAGAAAAGCTCGTCGGTCTCAAGCCTTTCTTCGCATTCATCCCTCATCCCTCCGCCCTCATCCCTTACTTCGTCTCTTTGTGCCCCGTGTGCTTGCGGCAACGGCGGCAGAACTTACTGAATTCGAGACGCTCCGGGGTCGTCTTCTTATTCTTCGTCGTCACGTAATTACGACTTTTGCAATCCGTGCATTGAAGCACAATGTTATCGCGCGCCATAAGTCACCCTTCAAAAACTAAAACATCAACATTGAACCCCGAGGCCCGACACTTCCGTCGTCCGAGGCATAGTTATTCGACGACATCGGAGACGGTGCCAGCGCCGACAGTCCTGCCACCCTCACGAATGGCGAACCTTAAGCCCTTCTCCATCGCAATCGGAGCAATGAGTTCAATCTCCATCGCCACGTTATCGC
>JAVHWL010000050.1:0-95629 GCA_032159825.1 Acidobacteriota bacterium | reverse complement strand
GCGATAACGTGGCGATGGAGATTGAACTCATTGCTCCGATTGCGATGGAGAAGGGCTTAAGGTTCGCCATTCGTGAGGGTGGCAGGACTGTCGGCGCTGGCACCGTCTCCGATGTCGTCGAATAACTCCGACCATTTAAGTTGAGTTGAAGAAACTATGCTGAACGAAAAGATCAGGATCAGACTCAAGGCTTACGATCATCGCGTGCTCGACCAGAGCACCTCCGAGATCGTCGAGACGGCGAAGCGCACGGGCGCGCGTGTGGCAGGGCCAATCCCGCTTCCCACTTTGAAAAACAAGTGGACGGTGCTGCGCTCGCCGCACGTTGATAAAAAATCGCGCGAGCAGTTTGAAATCAGAACGCACAAGCGTCTGATGGATATTCTTGACCCGACGCCGCAGACGGTTGATGCGCTGATGAAGCTAGACCTTCCGGCGGGCGTTGACGTTGAGATCAAGGCGTTCGGCAGGCAATAACAGTCTAGAGTCTGGAGTCTGGAGTCTGGAGTCCAAAGCCAGTCCATCTGACTCCAGACTCCAGACTCCAGACTCTAGACTGAGGTAAGGGATGATTAACGGAATCATCGGTAAAAAAGTCGGGATGACGCAGATTTTCGCTGCGGATGGCACGGTCACTCCGGTGACTGTGATTAAGGCCGGGCCGTGTGTCGTTGTGCAGAAAAAGTCTGCGGCGGGACGCGATGGCTACAACGCGGTGCAGCTAGGGCTGGTTGAAGATAAACCGGTTAAGCTCAAGAACGTGAACAAGCCCATGCGCGGGCACTTTGAAAAGACGGGCGGCGGTGTTCCTCCGACGCGCGTTCTCAAAGAGTTTCGCCTGGAAGATTCGCCGGACCCGACGAACGTGGGCGACAAAGTTCTCGTTGACCAGTTTGCGGACGGCGACCAGATTGAAGTCGTCGGGCGTTCAAAGGGGCGCGGCTTCGCGGGCACGGTCAAGCGTCATAATTTTAGTCGCGGCCCTGAATCGCACGGCTCGATGAACGTTCGCGCTCCCGGTTCAATCGGCCAGTCGGCCTACCCGTCGCGCGTCATCAAGGGCACGCGCTCTTCCGGCCACATGGGCGATGAGCGTGTGACGGTGAGAGGGCTGACCGTAGCGCGTGTGGATATTGAGAATAATCTGCTGATGGTGCGCGGCGCAGTTCCCGGCGCAACCGGCAGCGTGGTGATTATCAAGAAGTCTGTAAGGCAGAAAAAGAAGTGATGGGTGATAGGTGATGGGTGATAAGAGAAAAGCTCTTTCCCATCACCTATCGCTTATCACTCATCACTGGAGTTGAGAGCTATGCCTACCGTTAAGGTGCGCAATCTGAAGAACGAAGAGGTCGGCGACCTTGAGTTGTCGGACGCGGTGTTCGGCGCGGAGTTGAATGAAGCGTTGATCCATGCCGCCGTGAGGAGTTTCATGGCGAGCGCGCGCGCGGGCACAGTCGGCACGAAGACGCGCGGCGACGTTTCCGGCTCAGGCCGCAAGCTGTGGAAGCAGAAGGGCACAGGCCGCGCGCGTATCGCTTCAATCCGAAGCCCATTGTGGAAAGGCGGCGGCAACACGCACGGCCCGCAGGCGCGCGACTGGTCTTACAACCTGCCGAAGAAGATGAGGCGCGGTGCGTTGCGTTCAGCTTTGTCGGAGCGTGTGCGCGAGGGAAACGTGATCGTGCTCGATGGCCTCGCGTTGGAGCAGGCGAAGACGAAGGATTTTGTGCAGTTGCTCGGTACGCTTGAGCTTGCAGGTAAGACGCTGATTGTTGATTCACTCGACAACGTTAACCTGCTGCGCTCGTCGCGTAACGTGAAGCGCGCCAAGATCGTCAATAGCTACGGCCTGAACATTTACGACCTGCTCTATCACGAAAAGCTAGTGCTCTCGCGCGCTGCCGCACAGGAGCTTGAAGAGCTTCTTGGCGCGCGTTCAAAGAAAGAGGGCGCGAGCGATGAAGAGGGTGCGGGAGAGAACGAAGACGTAGAGAAGATTACAGCGCAGAGTGAAGAAGCGACAGAGGAGGCGGCATAAAAGATGAGAACAGTTTGGGATATCATCAAGTCGCCTGTGATTACGGAAAAGGCGCTGGTTGCGAAGGAAGAGACGCAGGACGCAAAGCAGTTGCTGACCTTTCGCGTTGATCGCCACGCGACGAAGCCTGAGATCAAGTCGGCAGTCGAAACGATCTTCCAGGTTCAGGTTGATGCAGTGCGAACGGTCAACTACATGGGCAAGATCAAGCGGCGCGGACGCCACGAAGGACGCCGTCCTTCCTGGAAGAAAGCCTACGTCACGTTGAAACAGGGCGAGAAGCCGCTCGATTACGGCGAAGCGATTTAAGAACAGTGACGAGTGACGAGTGACGAGTGACAAGCAAGAACGCTTTAACTCGTCACTCGTCACTCGTCACTCGTCACTGAGTTTAGATTATGGGCATCAAGAAACTTACACCGACATCGCCTGCGCGTCGTTACCAGACTTATTTGACGCGCGATGAGCTGACCGTTGGCGCGGAGCCAGAGAAGTCTTTGCTGGAGCCGAAGAAGCGCATTTCGGGTCGCAACAACGACGGGCGCATTACCGTAAGGCGTCGCGGCGGCGGTCACAAGCGTCACTACCGGATCATTGATTTCAAGCGCGATAAGGCGGGGATTCCCGGCAGCGTTACGCAGATCGAGTATGACCCGAACCGCTCGGCGCACATTGCGCTCGTCACCTACCTGGATGGCGAGAAGCGTTACATCATCGCTCCGACCGGCCTCGAAGTCGGCAAGACTGTGATGAGCGGGCCAGAGGCTGACATTCTGCCGGGCAACGCTCTGCCGATTCGCAACATTCCGCTGGGCACGCAGATTCACAACATCGAGCTGCGTCCGGGCAAGGGCGGGCAGATGGCGCGCTCCGCCGGAGCCTTCGCGCAGTTAGTCGCTAAGGAAGGCGACCACGCGCAGCTTCGTATGCCTTCGGGTGAGATTCGCCGCGTGCCTGTCGTCTGTATGGCGACTGTGGGACAGGTCGGCAACGTCGAGCACGAGAATGTTTCTTTTGGTAAAGCCGGGCGCTCGCGTTGGAAGGGCATCCGCCCGCATGTGCGCGGCGTGGCGATGAATCCTGTGGATCACCCGCACGGCGGCGGTGAAGGTAAGACTTCGGGCGGACGCAATCCCGTCACGCCCTGGGGACAACCGACGCGCGGCTACAAGACGCGCAGCAACAAACGCACGCAGAAGATGATCGTGCGCGATAGACGAGTGAAGTAATTTTTGATTTTAGATTTTTGATTTGCGATTGGAAGAAGGATTATCGATTCTCATTCCTTGTCCAATCTAAAATCAAAAATCGCAAATCTAAAATCAGGAGATTTATGGCACGTTCAGTTAAAAAAGGCGCGTTTATTGACAAGAGCATTATGAAGGTCGTGGAGCGCATACGCGCGGGCGGCGCGCGGCCTCCGGCAATCAAGACCTGGTCGCGTCGTTCGACGATCACGCCCGATATGGTCGGACTGACATTCGGCGTTCACAACGGCAGGCGTCATCTGCCGATCTACGTGACGGAGAACATGGTCGGCCACAAGCTCGGCGAGTTTGCGCCGACGCGCACGTTCAAAGGCCATTCGGGAACGAAGGCCGAGAAGAGTTCAAAGGTAGCTAAGAAATAAGTGATAGGTGATGAGTGATAAGTGATAAGAGAAACGTTTTTTCTCATCACTCATCACTCATCACTCATCACTCATCACGGAGTGAGCTAATGGAAGCAAGAGCGAGTGCAAAGTATCTACGTGGGTCGGCGCAGAAGGCGCGGCTCGTGATAGATATGATTCGCGGCAAGAACGTCAACCAGGCTTTGGCGATTTTGCAGTTCACGAATAAGCGCGCGGCTGACGGCATCGAGAAGTGTGTGCGTTCGGCGATTGCCAATGCGTCTGAAGCAGCGGAGAAGGCCAACGTTGCTGTTGACCCTGATGATCTGTGGGTCAAGGCTGCGTTCGTGGATCGTGGGCCGACGAAGAATCGTCGCCGCATGCGTCCTGCGCCGCAGGGTCGCGCCTATCGTGAGCGTCGCCATTTCTGCAACGTGACGATTCTTCTCTCAAACGATGAGAAGCTGGTTGCTGCCGATGCCGCGAAGAAGGGCGGCAAGGCTACTGCTGAAGCTAAACCGGCGAAGCTCGAAGAGAGCAAGAACCGCAAACGCGGCGGTGCGGTCGCCGCGCCCAGAGCCAAGCGCACCGCAGCGCCGAAGGCTGACGGCGAAACGAAAGAGACCGAAGAATAATTTTTGATTTTAGATTTTTGATTTGCGATTGGAAGAGAATTTAAGAATCTTCCATCCCTATCCAATCAAAAATCAAAAATCGCAAATCTAAAATTGGAGAAAGAATGGGTCAGAAAGTTCATCCATACGGCTTCCGCCTCGGCTATAACAAAGACTGGCACTCGCACTGGTATGCCAAGAAGCAGTTCGGCGAGTACCTGCTGGAAGATTTGAAGCTGAAGAGCGAGCTGAAGAAGAAATTCACGGGCGCAGGCGTCTCGCACATTGATGTCGAGCGCGCGGCCAATCGCCTGAAGATCATCATCTACACGTCGCGTCCCGGCATCATCATCGGACGAAAAGGGGCGGAGATAGACAAGCTCAAAGGCGACCTCTCCGCTCGAACCGGACGCGAAGTTCTGGTCTCGATTCAGGAGATACACAAGCCGGAACTTAACGCGCAGCTTCAAGCCGAGAAGATTGCAGTGCAGTTGGAGAAGCGCATCGCATTTCGCCGCGCTATGCGTAAGACCGTTGAGGAATCCATACGCTTCGGCGCGCAGGGCATCAAGGTCAAGATTTCGGGTCGCTTAAACGGAGCCGAGATCGCGCGCAGCGAGTGGCATCTGCAAGGACAACTCCCGCTGCACACTTTGCGCGCGGACGTTGACTACGGATTGGCCGAAGCGCACACGACGTTTGGCGTCATCGGCGTCAAGGTCTGGATTTACAGGGGCGAGATTCTCGACCCGAAAGCGGCGATGGCGCGCGGGACGGGCACTGACCCGATCAACGAGCCGCGCGGCGACGGACGCGAGCGCCGTCCGCGCACCAGGCGCGAGCGCGAAGGCGGCGGTCGTGACGGTGAAAGAGGCGAACGCGGAGCGGGCCGCCCACGCGGTGGAGATAGATCATAAGGTAGTGATAGGTGATGAGTGATAGGTGATAAGAGAAATGCTTTTTCCCATCACTTATCACTTATCACTTATCACTCGAACGGAGTGAGCAATCATGTTGATGCCGAAAAAAGTTAAGCACCGGAAGCAGATGCGGGGGCGCAGGACGGGCGTGGCGCATCGCGGCGGCTCGATCAGCTTCGGTGAGTACGGGTTGAAATCCCTGGAGCCTGCGTGGATTACGGATCGCCAGATAGAGGCTGCGCGTATTGCTATGACGCGCCACATCAAGCGCGGCGGCAAAATCTGGATACGCATGTTCCCCGATAAGCCCGTCACGAAGAAGCCCGCTGAAACGCGCATGGGCAAAGGCAAAGGCGCGCCTGAATACTGGGTGGCCGTCGTTAAGCCTGGCCGCATCCTCTACGAGATTGAAGGCGTGGACGAGACAACGGCACGCGAGGCTATGCGCCTGGCAGCGCAGAAGCTTCCGATCAAGACGAAGTTTGTGACGCGCGCGGATCAAGAAGGAGGCGCGATATAGTTTTATGGTAAAGAGACGCGAAGAAATAGAACGTCTGCACGATACGTCAGATGAAGATTTGCAAACCGAGGCGGCGCGCTTGAAAGAGTCGCTCTTTCGTCTGAACTTCAAGCTGGCGCTCGGCGAAGTTGATGCGGTCAAGAATATCCGGCAGGAGAAAAGATCGCTGGCACGGATTCAAACCATTATGCGCGAGCGCGCGATGAAAAGCGCGTAAATCGTCAATGGTAAATTGTGAATAGAGAAAAGCAGTTCTGACGATTTACGATTGACGATTCACGATTCACGAGGTAGGGAATGGCAGAAGAAAATCAGGAAGATGTGAAGCCGACGACCGATGATGCGGTCGTTGCCGAGGAGACGACGGCTGGCGAGACTCTGGCGCACGCGGTTGCGCCGAACGTTGATTCGCAAGCAGGCGATGCAACAGGGTCTGAGGCGGGCAAGCGTGGAAAGCGCTCGCAGAAGGTCGGCATCGTCGCTTCGGATAAGATGCAGAAGACGGTCGTCGTGCGCGTTGATCGTCAGGTGAAACATCCTAAGTATCGTCGCTACGTGCGCCGCACGTCTAAGTTCATGGCGCATGATGAGACGGGCGCGGCGGTCGGCGACAAGGTGCGTATCGTCGAGACCAGACCGCTCTCGGCCAGAAAACGCTGGCGCGTTGTTGAGATCGTACAGAAGGCGGAAAAATAGTGATGAGTGATGAGTGATGAGTGATGAGTAGAAAGCTTTTTCTTATCACTTATCACCTATTACTTATCACTCGAACGGAGTGAGCAGTCATGATTCAGATGCAGACCTCTTTGGAGGTGGCTGACAATTCGGGGGCGCGGCGTGTGGAGATGATCATGCCGATTGGCGGGTCAACGGGGAAGATCGCATCCCTGGGCGACCGCATCAAGGTGACGGTCAAGGAAGCCTCGCCGGATGGAACTATCAAGAAGGGCACGGTACAGAACGCCGTCATCGTTCGCACGCGCAAGGAAGTCAGACGCAAGGATGGAACGTACATCCGCTTCGACCAGAATGCGGCGGTGCTCATCAAGGACGACGGCACGCCCATCGGCACGCGCGTCTTCGGACCCGTTGCGCGCGAGCTTCGTGACAAGAACTATATGAAAATCGTTTCGCTCGCGCCGGAGGTGATATAAAAGTGACTCAAGGAACAAAACGCGCGAAGGTCAGAAAGAACGACCAGGTGGTCGTCATCGCCGGACGCGATAAAGGGAAACGCGGTCGTGTGCTCGAAGTTTTGCCAAGCAAAGGCAAGGTGAAAGTCGAAGGCGCTGGCATGATTAAGAAGCACCAGCGCGCAAACCAGCAGAACAATCGCGGCGGCGGCATCATTGATAAGGAAGCTTATATAGATATCTCGAACGTGCAATTGATTGACCCGGATTCAGGGAAGCCGACGCGCGTCAGGTATGAAGTGCAGGGCGATGGAACGAAGACCCGCGTTGCCGCGCGCAGCGGCCAGGGCCTGGAGAAGTGAGATTCGTAAATGGTAAATCGTGAATAGACGAAAGCACGATTTACGATTCACGGTTTACGAGGTTAGAACATGGCAGCAAGATTAAAAGAGCGATATGCGAAAGAGATTGCGCCTGCGATCTCTAAAGAGTTTGAGATCAAGAACCCGATGGCAGTGCCGCGTCTGGAGAAGATCGTCATCAACATGGGCATGGGCGAGGCCATCGCCAACTCCAAGATTCTCGACACGGCGGCGGACGAGATACGCTCAATCACAGGCCAGAAGCCTGTCATCACGAAAGCGAAAAAGTCTATCGCCTCGTTCAAGCTGCGCCAGGGGATGCCCATCGGAACGATGGTGACTTTGCGCGGCGACCGGATGTACGAGTTTCTTGATCGCCTCGTCTCGGTGGCTCTGCCGCGCGTGAGAGACTTTCGCGGCGTTAGCCCAAAAGCCTTTGACGGGCGGGGCAACTACACGCTCGGCATCCGCGAGCAACTGATTTTCCCCGAAATTGATTTCAATAAAGTGGACAAGACGCGCGGCATGAACATCTCGATTGTCACAACCGCACGCAACGACGAACAGGCGCGAGCGCTCCTCAAGGCTTTGGGGATGCCCTTTAGACAGTAAAGCGGTGATAAGTGATAAGTGATAAGAGAAAAGCTTTTTCTCATCACTCATCACTCATCACTCATCACTGAGGTTATATGGCAAAGAAATCACTGATCGCGAAAGCGAACCGGAAACCGAAATTCTCCTCGCGCGCTTACACGCGCTGCAAGCGTTGCGGACGCCCGCGCGGTTATCTACGCAAGTTTAATCTGTGCCGCATCTGCTTCCGCGAGTTGGCGCTGCAAGGGCAAATCCCCGGCGTCGTGAAATCGAGTTGGTAACAAAAGCGGTGATAAGTGATAAGTGATGAGTGATAAGCAAGAACAAGCATTTCACTCATCACTCATCACTTATCACTTATCACTGGAGTTAAGTAATGACTGATCCTATCGCCGATATGCTGACGCGCATCCGCAACGCCATCAGTGCGAAGCACTCGCGCGTTGATATTCCGGCCTCGAAATTGAAACTTGAGATTGCCCGAATCTTGAAAGAAGAAGGCTACATCAATAACTTCGTCGTCAAGGGCGAGGGCGTCAAGCGCACCATACGCATCTTCCTGCGCTACGATGCGCGCGGCACAAGCTCGATCACGCATCTCGAAAGAGTGTCGCGTCCCGGAAGACGTGTTTACATGGGCGCAACCGAGATTCCGAAAGTGCTTGGCGGCTACGGCGTCAACATCGTCTCCACCTCGCGCGGCTTGATGAGCGGCAAATCCGCCCGCCGCGAGAACATCGGCGGCGAAGTGCTGGCACAAATTTATTAGTGATAAGTGATAAGTGGTGAGTGATAAGACGCACGCTCTTGCTCATCACTTATCACTCATCACTTATCACTGAGGTTATTATGTCTCGCATTGGAAAGAAAGCTATCAGTATTCCGAAGGGCGTCACGGTCACGATTGGTGAGCGTGAGTTGGAAGTTAAGGGCACGAAGGGCACGTTGAGGACGCCGATTCCCGAAGGCATCAGCTTTAAGCAGGAAGAGGGTCAGTTGATGGCCGAGCGTGCGTCCGATGATCTGGCCGCAAAGCACGGTTTAGCGCGTGCGCTTGCCAACAACGCGATTGTCGGCGTGACCGAAGGTTTTACGAGGCAGATGGATGTGGTCGGGGTTGGCTACAAGGCAGATGTGCAGAGCAAAAAGATTGTCTTCGCGCTCGGCTACTCGCACCCGATTGAGTTTCCGCTGCCCGAAGGCGTCGAAGCCAAAGCCGAGCGCGTCGCGGCCAAATCGAGCATTCAGCAGTATCAAACGACGCTGACGCTCACCGGGATAGACAAGCAGAAGCTCGGCCAGGTAGCCGCAGAGATGCACAAGCTGCGCAAGCCGGATGCCTACAAGGGCAAAGGCGTGCGCTACGCAGGCGTCCCATTGAAGCTGAAACCGGGCAAGACTGGGAAATAGTTTACAGTTTTCAGTTTTGAGTTTTCAGCGCGTGCTGAAACAGGAACTGAAAACTTAAAACTGAAAACTTAAAACTGGTAAAAGTTATGGCACAGAGAGACAGAGCAGCAGTTCGCAGCGCGGTTCATAAGCGCATTCGCCGCAAGGTGCGAGGCTCGACGGAGCGTCCGCGCCTGGCAGTCTATCGTAGTCTGAATCATATCTACGCTCAGGTGATTGATGATGAGCGCGGGCAGACTCTCGCTTCCGCTTCGACCACCGAGAAAGACCTGCGCGGCGGGACGGGCGGAAACATCGAAGCAGCGCAGCGCATCGGACGCACTATTGCGGAGCGGGCGCAGGCCGCAGGAATCAGCCAGGTTGTTTTTGATCGCGGCGGCTACCTGTATCACGGGCGCGTCAAGGCGTTGACGGATGCGGCGCGCGAAGCCGGGTTGAATAAAAATGAATCTGCCCAGGCTGAAGACGGCGAAAATAACGGGGAGCAGTAATGAGACAACCTAGACAGCGTATTCCGGCACAGGGACTCGACCTCAAAGATCAGGTCATCTCCATCAACCGCGTGACCAAAGTGGTTAAGGGCGGAAAGAACATGAGCTTCGCGGCGCTCGTCGTCGTTGGCGACGAAGCAGGGCACGTCGGCTTCGGCACGGGCAAGGCGCGCGAGGTACCCCTGGCGATTAAGAAGGGTATCGAGTCGGCCAAGAAGAATCTGATTCGCGTGCCTCTCATCAACAACACGCTGCCGCACCAGTTGATCGGAAAGTTTGGCGCGGGGCGCGTGATGATGAAGCCAGCTTCGGAAGGAACGGGCGTGATTGCTGGTGGCGCAGTGCGCGCAGTCATGCAGGCTGTGGGCGTCCACGACGTTCGCACCAAAATTCTCGGCTCGGCCAACCCGCACAACGTCGTGCGCGCAACCTTCGATGGTCTGCTGAAGATGAAAGACCCGATGGAACTGGCGCGCTTGCGCGGCAAACAGGTGGAAGAATTATAAAGCAGTGATAAGTGATGGGTGATGGGTGATAAGACAAAGCTTTTACTCATCACCCATCACCCATCACTTATCACGAGGTTTAGTTATGGCAGACGAGAAAAAAGAGCAGGCTGGCAGCGGTGGCACGATTCGCATTCAATATTACCGGAGCTTTATCGCTGCGCCGAAGACGCACAAGCAGATCGTCAAGAGTCTCGGGCTGACGAAGCTGAACCAGATTGTCGAGCGCCCGGACACGCCCGCGATGCGCGGCTTTGTCGAAAAAGTTCCGCACCTGCTAAGGATCATTGAGTAAAAGAATTTGCGATTTTTGATTTGCGATTTTTGATTGAAAAGGTTTTAGCCTTATGCAATCAAAAATCGCAAATCAAAAATCAAAATCGGAGTAAATTCATGACTATCGGTCTTAATAATCTGCGCTCCCCGAAAGGCTCGACGCATAAAAAGAAGCGCGTTGGACGCGGGCCTGGCTCTGGTCTAGGTAAAACCGCCGGACGCGGTGAGAAGGGGCAGAAGTCCCGTTCGGGCTATTCATCGAAAATTGGTTTCGAGGGCGGCCAGATGCCTTTGCATCGAAGGCTTCCGAAGCGCGGCTTCACCAACATCTTCAAGAAAGAATGGATTGAGGTCAACCTTTCATCGCTCGATCAGCACTTCGCGGCCAATGACGAAGTGACGCCCGAACTGCTGCACGAGCGTGGGCTGATTAAGAAAGCCAAGCGTGATGTAGTCGTACTCGGCACGGGCGAGATTTCAAAAGCGCTTCGCATCTCGGCGCACCGCTTTACGAAGAGCGCGCGCGAGAAGATTGAGAAAGCAGGCGGCGCGGCCAATTTGATTACGCGCCAGCCGGCTGCCGAGCAGCCAGCCAACCCGGAGCAGTAAAGGAAAAACGAAAAGCGAGTACCGGAGACCACTGAAGCGTATCAATGCGAGGATTAATTAGCCGCGCAACTGGATGCTTCGGTGGTTTTGCACCAACCGGCGCTTGCGCGGCTTGCGAGTCGAAGGCGATAATTGCAGCCGAATCGTTAGTGGCACTGAAAACCTAGTCAGAGGCAATCTATGGAAAAGTTTTTCGCCGCTGTTCGCAATATGTTTCAGGTCCAAGACCTACGCAAGCGCATCTTCTTTACGCTGGGCTTGCTGGCGGTCTATCGCCTGGGCGCGCACGTCACTGCGCCCGGCATCAACAAGGTTAAGCTCGAACAGGTCTGGCATGATGTCGGCAACACTCTGCTCGGCGTCCTGGACCTCTTCTCCGGCGGAAACTTTCGCACGATCTCCGTCTTCGCGCTCGGCGTTACACCCTACATCACGGCCTCGATCATTTTGCAGTTGATGACCGTCGTCTCTCCGCAGTTGAAAAAACTACAGGAAGAGGGCGAGATGGGGCGGGCGAAGATTAACCAGTGGACGCGCTACCTGACGGTCGGCCTGGCCTCGATTCAAACTTTCTTTGTCGCCAACTGGTTGCAGTACAACGGCGTCGCCACAGTCCCCGGAACAAGGTTTCTGCTGATGACCGCGCTGACTTTGACGACAGGCACGATCTTCGTCATGTGGCTCGGCGAGCAGATTACGGAACGCGGCGTCGGCAACGGCATCTCCCTGCTCATCTTCGCGGGCATCGTTATCGGTCTGCCGCGCGGCGTGCAGCAGGTCGTCGGGCGCTTGAGCGGCGGCGATGCGCTTGAAACCCTCGGCGTCATCGCTTTGGTTGTCGCGCTTGTCGCGCTCATCGCGTTTATCGTCTTCATCGAGTCGGGGCGACGCAAAATCGCAGTCAGTTATGCGAAGCGACATGTCGGGCGTCAGATGGTCGGCGGACAGCAGACAACCATGCCGCTCAAGGTGAACATGGCCGGTGTGATTCCTGTCATCTTCGCTTCATCCGTGCTGTCTATGCCGCAGAGTTTGTTCTCTGCGTTTCCGCCCGATCCGAGTAATCCGAATTCGACGTGGGGCAAAGTCTACAGCTTCTTCCAGCAGTTTCACGGCGGCGACCCGTACTATGAGCTGGTCTTCATCACGCTGATTATCTTCTTCACGTTCTTTTACGTTTCCATCGTCTTCAACGTCGAAGAAGTCGCAGATAATCTACGCAAGCATGGTGGCTTCATGCCGGGCATTCGACCGGGCCGCGCGACGGCTGAATACCTGCGCACAATCCTGACCAGGCTGACGATTGTCGGCGCTGTTTATCTGGCCTTCATCGCCTTTGTCCCGCAGTTTATGTTGAGCGGTTTCAAGGTTGGGCGCTTACCGTTCATCGGCGCGTGGCTGGAAAACTTTGTCACCGGTACGCCAGGTCTGGCTTGGATTCCGACGGGTATGGGCTACCAATTTTATTTTGGCGGCACTAGTTTGCTGATTCTTGTCGGCGTAGCAATGGATACGGTAGCGCAGATTGAAGCGCAACTCGTGATGCGCAACTACGAAGGTTTCCTCGGCGGCGGCGGACGTTTGCGCGGACGAAGAGCCTAAAAAGTGATAAGTGACAAGTGATGAGTGATGAGTTAAAAACTCTTCTTACTCATCACTCATCACCCATCACTCATTACTTCAGTATGTCAAAGATTATCGTCTTGATGGGTGCGCCGGGGGCTGGGAAGGGCACTCAGGCGCGTCTGCTTCAGGAGCGGCATAATCTTCCTCAGATTTCGACGGGCGATATGTTCCGCGAATTGGCGAAAGCTGAAACGGCGCTGGCAGAGGAAGTTCGCGCGGTGCAGGCTGCGGGCAAGCTTATCTCGGATGAGATGGTTATACGTATCGTACACGAGCGGACAAACCGTGAAGACTGCAAGCACGGTTATATACTGGATGGTTTCCCACGCACGACCGCGCAGGCTGCGATGCTTGAAAACTTAGCGGTCGAGCAGGGCAAGAAGATTCTGGCAATCTTTGTTGACGTACCGTTCGACGAACTGGAAAAACGCGCAACGGGACGCCGAACCTGTCCCATCTGCGGCGAGATTTACAACATCTACTCTAAGCCGCCGAAATCGGACAACGTCTGCGACCTGCACCCGGAAACAGAGTTGACGCACCGCGCTGACGATACAGCGGAGAAGATTAAAGTCCGGCTTTCAACCTACGAACAACAGACGCGCCCGCTGCTCGACTACTACGCAGCGTCGAATCGCCTGCACCGCGTTGACGGCACACGCGAGCCGGAAGCCATTTACGCGGACATTGAAAGGATAGTGATAGGTGATAGGTGATAAGTGATAAGAAGCAGCCCTTTCTCTTATCACCTATCACCTATCACCTATCACTTGCTTATGATTATCGGGAAGTCCAGAAAAGAGTTGGAGAAGATGCGCGCCGCCGGTCAGTTGGTCGGGGGTGTGCTTCAAGAGTTGCGCCGGATGGTAGAGCCGGGCGTAACTACGCTCGAAGTTGACATGGCGGCTGAAAAGATGATCCGTGACGGCGGGGCACTGCCGACGTTTAAGGGTTATCATGGCTTCCCGTTCTCGATCTGCGCGTCTGTCAACGAACAGGTTGTGCATGGCTTCCCATCCGATTACGAGTTGAAGGAAGGCGACATCTTCTCGATTGATATCGGCGCGACGCTCGAAGGCTTCGTCGGTGATACGGCGACGACTGTGCCTGTGGGCCGCGTCCATGAAGATTTGTTGAGACTCATCCGCGTGACGGAAGAGTGTCTTGAGCGAGCGATTGAGCAATGCCGTGAGGGGAAGCATCTGGGAGACATCGGCTGGGCTGTCCAGAGCCACGCAGAAGCTCAAGGATACTCGGTTGTGCGTGAATATGTCGGTCACGGCATCGGGCGGCGGATGCATGAAGACCCGCAGATTCCCAACTACGGATCGCCTGGCAAGGGCACGAAGATCAAAAAAGGCTATGTTTTCGCGGTTGAGCCGATGATTAACATCGGCACGCCTCAGACAAAGGTACTGAAAGACGGATGGACGGTTGTGACGCTCGATGGGCTGCCCAGCGCACACTGCGAGCATACGATTGCCATCACGGAAAATGGCCCGGAAGTGTTTACGCGGGTGGTTGGCGCGAAACAGTTGGAAGCAGTGGGCGTGTAAGCCTTGCCTTCCGCACGGCTTGGAAATAGTTGTTAAGCTGTGGTAATATTTGCAGTTTGCGAGTGGAATCAAATTTTAGCTGTAAAGGTGTATGGCGAAGGAAGAGGCGATTGAGGTAATGGCGAAGGTCCTTGAGACCTTGCCGAACGCGATGTTTCGCGTGGAGTTGGAAGATAACCAACATCAGGTGCTGGCGCACATTTCCGGCAAAATGCGCAAGCACTTCATACGCATTCTTCCCGGCGACCGCGTGTTGGTAGAGCTTTCGCCGTATGACCTCAATCGTGGCCGGATCACTTACCGCTATAAATAAACGCCGGAAAAAGATGCGAGGGGCAAGATGAAGGTAAGGGCTTCAGTCAAAAAAATGTGTGATAACTGCAAGGTCATTCACCGCAAAGGCGTGGTGAGAGTGATCTGCACCAACCCGAAGCATAAGCAACGGCAAGGATAAAAGGAATTTTAGATTTTAGATTTACGATTGTTAGATTTGGAGAGCCTTTCTTCTTATCCAATCGCAAATCTAAAATCTAAAATCTAAAATGGAGTAAAGAGAATGGCTCGTGTAGCTGGTGTTGATCTTCCGCCGAATAAGCGCGCGCAGATTGGCCTCACATACATTTACGGTATCGGACGTTCGCGCGCGACCTCGATCTTGAAAGAGGCGCAGGTGAGCGTTGATTCGCGCATCAGGGATTTGAACGAGGATGAACTCGGTCGCATCCGCTCTGTCATCGAAGGGCAGGGCGAAGTGGAAGGCGACTTGCGTAAGCGCGTGCAGATGGACATCAAGCGCTTGATGGACATCGGCGCGTATAGAGGATTGCGTCATCGTCGTGGCCTCCCCGTTCGTGGGCAACGCACGCACACCAACGCGCGCACACGCAAGGGGCCGCGCCGCGCGACTATCGCGAAGAAGAAGGCACCGGGTAAGAAGTAACGCAGTTTTCAGTTTTCAGTTTTGAGTTTTCAGTGAAATGCTGAGACTTAGGTTCTGAAAACTGAAAACTCAAAACTGAAAACTGATTATGGCAAAAGCAACAGGCGGAAAAAAGAAGGTCTTTCGGAAGAAAGAGAAGAAGAATATCCCGAACGGGATCGCGTATATCGCGGCGTCGTTTAATAACACGATGATCTCGATCACCGATCTTGAGGGTAATTTGATTGCTCAGTCTTCTTCGGGCGCGCGGGGCTTCAGAGGTTCTCGCAAGGGCACTCCGTTTGCCGCTCAACAGGCGGCGTGGGAAGCTGCGAAGAAAGCGCAAGAGGCTGGCATGACGCAGTGCGAAGTGCGCGTCAAAGGCCCTGGCGGTGGTCGTGAGTCCGCGATTCGTGCGATCAATAACGCGGGCATACGTGTCACGATGATTCGTGACACGACACCGATTCCGCACAACGGCTGTCGTCCGCCGAAGCGACGACGAGTGTAGTAGTGCAGTGACAAGTGACAAGTGACGAGTGACAAGCAAAACTGCTTTAACTCGTCACTTGTCACTCGTCACTTGTCACTGTTTTTGTAACCTAAAGGATGAAGGGCGCGATTTGCGCGTCTGTAAACTTTTCCGTCTATATAAAATAGACTGGAGGCGAAAATAGAGTGGCTAGGTATAGAGATGCGGTGTGCCGTTTGTGCCGCCGCGAAGGCGCAAAACTTTTCCTGAAGGGCGACCGTTGTTACAAGCCCTCGTGTCCGATTGAAAAGCGCGGCACGCAGCCGCCCGGACAGCACGGCAATTCGATGCGTCGCGGCAAGGCCCTTGTAGGCTACGGCCAGCAGTTGCGCGAGAAGCAGAAGGTCAAGCGCATTTACTTTATTCTTGAAGGTCAGTTTCGCAACTACTTTGAGAAGGCTGCGCGGCAAAAGGGGATCACGGGCGAGAACCTCTTGTTCCTGCTCGAACGCCGTCTGGACAATGCGATCTATCGCGCTGGCTTTTCGACCTCGCGTCGTCAGGCGCGCCAACTCGTCAACCACGGTCATATCGAAGTCAACGGGCGCAAAGTAGATATTCCTTCTTTCCAGATCAAAGCGGGCGATGTCGTGAGCGTCAAGGAAGCGTCTCGCCGGAATCCGCACATTGAGGGCGCGTGGCAGACGGCTGCCGGTCGCGGTCGCCCTTCATGGATTGCTCCAGCGGAAGGCGCTGACATGAGCGCGCGCATCATGAGTTTGCCGACGCGCGCGGATGTTGACCGTTCGATCAACGAGCAACTGATCGTCGAGCTTTATAGCAAGTAATTAGCAAAGTCTGGAGTCTGAAGTCTGGAGTCGAGAGTCAAAGAACTCGGACTTCAGACTTCAGACTCCAGACTCTAGACTCAAAAAAATATATGGCTATGGATCAAAATAATCTCTGGACAGGTTTTCAGATGCCGCGCCGCCTGGCGGCAGACGCGGATACGATGACTGAGCGCTACGGTCGCTTTTCCGCGCAGCCCTTTGAGCGCGGCTTTGGCACAACCGTCGGCAATAGCTTGCGCCGCGCTCTGCTCTCTTCCATTGAAGGCTCGGCCATCACTGCCGTTAAGATCGAAGGTGTCGAGCATGAGTTCTCAAGCATCAACGGCGTCGTTGAAGATGCGACGGACGTGATCCTGAATTTGAAGCAGGTCCCGTTCAAGCTGCACAGTGGCGAGGCAAAGACCCTGACCATCAACAAAGAGGGTGCAGGCGAGGTCACAAGCGCAGACATAGAGGCTGACGCAGATGTAGAGGTGCTCGACCCGAACGTTCACATTGCGACGGTCGGCGAAGGCGGAAGCCTCCGAATCGAGATGCGCTTGAAGCGCGGTCGCGGCTATGTCTCTGCCGACCGTAACTTCGATGAAGACCTCTCACTGGGCTATATCCCGATTGATTCGGTTCACACGCCGGTCAAGAAGGTCAACTACACGGTTGAAGCTGCGCGTCTTGGACAGAACACTGAGTTTGACAAGCTGACCATCGAGGTTTGGACGGACGGCTCTGTCAAGCCTGACGACGCTATCGGTCTGGCGGCGAAGCTCATCAAAGACCACATGTCCATCTTCATCAACTTTGAGGAAGACACGGACGATTTCGCTTACGCCAACATGGAGCGACCACCCTTGCCGCGCAACGATCAGCTTGATCGCTCGGTGGACGAGCTTGAGCTATCGGTTCGCTCATACAATTGCCTGAAGAACGCCGACATTCGCACCATCCGCGACCTCGTGCAGCGCTCCGAGCGCGAGATGCTGGCGACGAAAAACTTCGGCAAGAAATCCCTGAACGAGATCAGAGACATCCTGCACGGCATGGGACTCGATTTCGGCATGGAGTTCGACGCGCAGGGCAATCCGATTCCAGGCACGGGCGGACGCGATGGCGACATAGACGATTACGAAGATAACGAAGAAGAGTAAAAGCAGTGATAAGTGATAGATGATAGGTGATAAGAAAATGGTTTCACCCATCACCCATCACCCATCACCCATCACAAAGTTATGCGACACCTAAAGGCACACCGGAAACTTGGCCGCACGACGGCGCACCGCATGTCCATGCTGCGCAACCTTGCGACCTCGCTCATTAACGCGCAGGACGAGCGCATCATCACAACCTTGCCGAAAGCTAAAGAGTTGCGCCCGTTCGTCGAGCGCGCCATCACGCTTTCGCGCCATGCGACTAACCTCGATGGCGATAACAAAGACGTGCAGGCCGTTCACCTGCGCCGCCAGGCCGCAGCCTTCTTTCATTCGGGCAATCGCCAGCAGAAGGTTTCAACCGGAAAGCGCGGGCCTGAGAGAGCACCGCGCACGGCAGGCGTGGCTGCGCTGCGTCGCCTCTTCGATGAGCTTGGCGAGCGTTTCAAAGAACGTCCGGGCGGATACACGCGCATCATCAAGTTGGGCCGCCGCGATGGAGACAACGCCGAGTTAGCAATCATCGAGCTGGTTGGCAATCGGCGTGAGCTTGAGGCTGTTGAAGCTGCCGACAAGCGCGCGAAGACTACAACTTCTGGTAAGAAGAAGACGGCCAAAGCGAGCAAAGAGGTCGAGGAGACCGGTAGTCGGCGCGGTGGCAGGAAAGCCGATAAGACCTACGAGAAGGAAGAGACGACGAAGGCGCGCGGGAGCGGCAAGGAGCCGAGCGACGATAAGCTCGAAGATCAGAAGCCAAAGGGCGGACGCCGCGCGAAGAAAACCGAGTCAACGGCTGCCGAGAAGGACACAGAGAGCTAAGAGTGTAAGGATTCATCCGGGGCGCGTATCTTTCAAACGAGAAGGCGCGCATGGGTCGCCAGCCGCGAGCCTCAATTGACCGTCGGCGAAACCCCACGGGACGGTTGAGGCTCTTCGCTTTGTTCAGGCGCGAACAGAAACGGGCGCAAAATAACTCAGGGGACTGCTTGGAGTCGAAAAGAGAATGAACGAAGAAGGCGCAACACAACCCGCACACGACGAGCAACCACAGCAACCATCCAAACAGCCTGAGCGCACAGGCGGCGCGGCGCGTGACCGTGAGCGCGGAGGGCGACGACGCCACCAGCAGAACCAGCCGCGCAGACCCGATCAGCAGCTTCCGATGGACGAGTTGCGCGATCTCTTCGCGCTCTTTACAGAGCATGGCCTGACGGAATTTGAAATCGAACGCGACGGCTTCCGCGTTCATCTCGGTCGCAACCTTGCTCCGCAAATCATCAACGCGCCTCCGGCGACAATTCACACGCAAACGGCAGCCGCCCCAACAGCAGCAGCGCCGCCGGTTGGCTCAGGCGAACAGACAGCCCCGACTGCCGCCGAAACTTCCGGCGCGCTAGGCGCAGAGCAGCCTCCGGCAGAAGAAAGCCTGCACATCATCACTTCGCCGATTGTCGGCACTTTCTATCGCACTCCGTCGCCAACATCAGAGCCTTTCGTTCGGCTCGGCAGTCCGGTTAATTCAGACACGGTCGTCTGCATCATCGAAGCCATGAAGTTGATGAACGAGATTCAAGCCGAGACCAACGGTGAGATAGCGAAGATTTACGTCGAGAACGGCCAGCCGGTCGAATTCGGCCAGCCGCTGTTTGGAGTTAAAAAATAGTTTCAAGCTCCAAGTTTCAAGTTCCAAGACTTTTTGCGACTTGAAACTTGGAGCTTGAAACTTGGAACTCAAGGTATGACGACACGCCAATTCAGAAAAATTCTAATCGCCAATCGCGGTGAGATTGCGTGTCGAATTATCTGGACGTGCAAGGAGATGGGCATCAAGACGGTGGCTGTCCATAGCGTGGCCGACCGCGACTCGCTGCACGTGCTCTTCGCAGACGAGCACATCTGCATCGGCCCAGCGCCTTCGGCACAGAGTTACCTCAACATTCCTGCCATCATCAGCGCCGCCGAAATCTACAACGTTGACGCGATTCATCCGGGCTACGGCTTTCTGGCAGAGTCTGCTTACTTCGCGGAAATCTGCGAGGCTTGCAACATCAAGTTTATCGGGCCGCGTGCGAGTGTCATTCAGATGATGGGTGATAAGGTCGAGGCGCGACGCGCGATGCGGGAAGCGGGGGTGCCGATCTTACCGGGCAGTCCTGAGCCTCTGGAGACCGAAGAAGAAGCATTGAGGCTTGCGCGTGAAATTGGTTTCCCCGTCATCGTCAAAGCTGCGGCTGGCGGCGGCGGGCGCGGAATGCGGATAGTGCGCACGGAAGAGGAGTTGGGGACTGCGCTCGAAACGGCGTCGAACGAGGCAGAGGCTGCCTTCAAGAACGGCGACGTTTATATCGAACGCTACATAGAGCGTCCGCGCCACATCGAAATTCAGGTGATGGCGGACGAACACGGCAACTGCGTACATCTTGGCGAGCGCGAATGCACGATTCAGCGTCGGCATCAAAAGTTGTTGGAGGAAGCGCCCTCGCCTGTGCTCTCTCCCGAATTGCGCGAGCAGATGGGCGCGGCGGCAGTCGCAGCCTGCAAGAAGCTCGGCTATTCGAGTGCGGGCACTTTCGAGTTTCTTCTTGATGAAGATGACAAGTTCTATTTCATGGAGATGAACACGCGCATTCAGGTCGAGCATCCCGTCACTGAGATGGTGACGCTGGCCGACATCGTGCGCAATCAAATCAAGATTGCTGAAGGCGAGCCGTTAGGCTACACGCAGGACGATGTTGTGATTCGCGGGCACGCTATCGAATGCCGCATCAACGCCGAAGACCCTGAGACGTTCACGCCTTCGCCCGGCCTGATTACTGCTTTCAATCTGCCGGGAGGCCCTGGCGTGCGCGTGGACACGGCTGCCTATCCGGGCTATTTCGTGCCGCCTTTTTATGATTCGATGATCGCCAAGGTGATCGTCCACGCGGGCACGCGAGAGTTGGCGATTGCGCGTATGCGACGCGCTCTTGAAGCGATGGTGGTTGAAGGAATCAAGACGACGATCCCGCTGCACCTGAAGATTATGGACGACCCGGACTTTCGCGCGGGTCAGTTTTCGACGAACTTTATGGAGCGATTCCTTAAAAAAAACGGGGCGAAGAAGCAGGTTGAAACCTCTGCCGCCTCACGTTGACGCGAGGCGCAAGCGCCTTTATAATAAGCGACTTTTCTATAGTGAGTTTTTCTCACTGAGTAGGAGATCAAAAGAAATGGCTTACGCAATAATTAAAACCGGCGGCAAACAGTTCCGCATCGAAGAAGGCAAGACTTTGCGCGTGCCCTCAATTGACAAGCCTGCGGGCGAGTCGGTCGAGCTGGATGTGCTGATGCTTGGGGGCAGCGATGGCGGGACGAAGGTCGGCTCAACGCTCGATGATGGCGTGCGTGTGGCGGCGACCGTCGTGGATCATGGACGCGATGACAAGATCATCGTCTTCAAAAAGAAGCGCCGCAAGCAATACAAGCGCAAACAGGGCCACCGTCAGGGTTACACGACTTTGAAGATAGATTCAATCGGATAGTGATAAGTGATGAGTGATAGGTGATAAGTGAAAGCTTTCATCTCATCACCTATCACTTATCACTCATCACTAGGAGTTTTTATGGCACACAAAAAAGGGGTCGGCTCGTCGCGTAATGGTCGGGATTCAAACTCGCAGCGACTGGGGCTGAAGAAATTTGGCGGCGAGCGCGTCCTTGGCGGAAACATTCTGGCGCGACAGCGCGGGACGAAGTGGAAGCCCGGCAAGAACGTTGGGCGCGGCAAAGATGATACGCTGTTTGCGTTGATTGATGGTCTCGTCAAGTTTGAAGACAAAGGCCGTTCGGGAAAATTCATCAGCGTCTATCCAGAAGCCGCCGCGACTGAAGAAGCGACGGCGGTTGCCGCATAGGGCAGCAGCTTAAATCTCTAGCCCACGCTCCTTGTGCGACGCCCGCGCCGAGTGCTTTCACTCTTCAAAAGCGCAGGCGTCGCTTTCAATTTTTGATTTTAGATTTTTGATTTGCGACTGGATAAGGATTAAAACTCTTGAATCTTTAGTCCTCTTCCAATCAAAAATCAAAAATCGCAAATCTAAAATCGGCTTTGTTTATAGATCGTACCAAAATTCGTATTCAGGGTGGACACGGCGGAAACGGCGTGATGGCCTTTCGTCGTGAAAAATTTGTGCCGCGCGGCGGGCCTTCGGGCGGAGATGGCGGGCGCGGCGGCGATGTGTGGCTCGAAGCCGACGAATCCTTAAATACGCTGCTTCATCTGCGCTATAACCCGGAGCACATCGCCGAGCGTGGTCGTCATGGTGAAGGCTCGAACTGTTCCGGGCGCGAGGGCGAGGATTGGGTTGTGCGCGTCCCGGTAGGCACACAGGTCTATGATGCCGAGAGCGGGGAGTTACTCAAGGATTTCACCGAGAGCGGTGAACGCTGGCTCGCCGCGAAAGGCGGGCGCGGCGGCTTCGGCAACACGCACTTCAAGTCTTCGACCAATCGCGCGCCGCGTTATCATCAAGAGGGAAGTCCGGGCGAAGAGCATGAGCTTCAGCTTGAGTTGAAACTGCTGGCGGATGTTGGCCTCGTTGGTTTTCCCAATGCCGGGAAGTCCACGCTCATCTCGACCATTTCAGCCGCCAAGCCGAAGATCGCGGATTATCCTTTCACCACTTTGGAGCCGCATCTCGGCGTCGTTGATTTGGGCGAGTATCGTACCTTCGTCGTGGCCGACATTCCCGGATTGATTGAAGGCGCGCACAAGGGCGCGGGCTTGGGCGACCGTTTTCTTCGCCACGTCGAGCGAACGAAACTCCTGCTTCATCTCGTTGATGTATCCTCGCTCTCCGGGCGCGATGCTGTCAGCGATTATGAGACGATCAATCGTGAGCTACTGGCCTATGATGCGCGCCTCGCTACTCGCCCGCAGATTGTCGTCGCAACGAAGATAGACGCGCTTGACGAGCCGGAGCGGTTGGAAAGTCTGAAGCAGCGCGCCGCCGCCGACCGCAGACCTTTCTATGCGATCTCTTCGGCGACGAATCAGGGTGTGCGCGAGTTGGTCAATGCTGTCTCGCGCGCATTGGATGAGCTTAAAGATTTGTCGCAAGCCCCGGCGGACGAGTTGCGCGCGGCTTCCTGATTCAAAAGATGGACGGACGCAAGAAGCGCATAGCTCTTTACGGCGGCACGTTTGATCCGGTTCACGTCGGCCACATCGCTGTGGCGCAAGGTCTTTCAAAACTTTTCGCGCTCGACGAAATTCTTTTCATCCCGGCTGCGCTCGCGCCGCATAAGCGAGAGTCGAAGGTGACAGCGGCGCTTCATCGTTACGCGATGCTCGCGCTGGCAACGCAGGATGAGCCGCTCATGCCCATCTCGACGGTTGAGTTGAACGCGCCGGAGAGACCTTACACGTTTGAGACGCTCGCGCTGATGCAGGAGAGCAGGGGAAGCGAGGCGCAACTCTTTTTCGTGATGGGCGCGGATTCGTGGATGGAGATCACGACGTGGCGCGAATGGGAGCGGGTACTCACGCTCACGAATCACATAGTCGTCGCGCGTCCGGGTTACGAGTGGAATGCGTTGCACGTCACGCCTGCAATCCGTGAAAGAATTGTTGACCTACGGGGCGGCGCGGACGCTGAACGACTCGCGCGAGGCGTTGACCAAAGCAACGAAGCGAAGATTTACGTGACGGACGCGGTACACATGGACGTTTCGGCGACGGCGATTCGCCAGGCGATACGTGAGGGAAGGGATGCTGACTGGCTTGGGGTGGTCACGCCAGCGGTTGCGAATTACATCAGAAAGTACGGACTTTACAGAGAGGTATGAAACAAAATATTTCAATCAAGGAACAGGTCTTACACCCGGAGCAGGTCGCGAAGGCTGTGCCCGTGAAAGCGCGCGACGATGCGGCGGCAGCGGCAGCAGCAGACGCTTCTGAAAAGTGTACGGATGAGTTGGACGAGCGAATCTGTACGGCCCTGCGCGCGGCGAGCGATAAGAAGGCTGTGGAGATGGTCGTGCTTGACCTGCGCGAGATAGCCAGCTTCACGGACTACTTTTTAATTACGAGCGGGACGAACGTGAGGCAGGTGCAGGCGATTGCCGACGCGGTTGTCGAGCAGTTGAAAAAGCAGGGCACGCGCGCGGCTCGCGTCGAGGGCTACAAGACAGGGGAATGGGTGCTGGTTGATTACGGTGATTTCATCGTCCATGTGTTTGAAGACAAGGCTCGCCATTTTTACGACCTTGAAAGGTTGTGGCGCGATGCCCTGCGCGTTGCCCTGCCTGCGGATTTAACGGGCACTGAAGGCTCTTTGAGAAGCGAATCGTGATCGAGATCGTGGCGCTCTCGGATGCGATGCGCGAGGTCATACGCCTCGCGTTGCGCGTCGCCTCAACGGACGCCAACGTACTCGTGACCGGAGAATCCGGCTCAGGCAAAGATGCTCTCGCGTCATTTATTCATTCGCGCTCGCCGCGCCGCGATGCCGCGCTGGTAAAGATAGATTGCGCCGCGTTGCCGAGCGAGTTGCTGGAGGCAGAGCTTTTCGGCTACGAGCGCGGGGCGTTTACGGGCGCGACGGAAGCCCGTCCCGGACGCCTCGAAGCGGCGCACAAGGGAACAGTTGTCCTGGACGAAGTCGCGCATCTTTCGGTGGATGCTCAGGCAAAACTTTTGCGCGTCATAGAGGAGCGCGAGTTCGAGAGGCTCGGCGGGCGACGAACCATCAAGGTTGATGCGCGGCTCGTCGCGCTCACGAATGTTGATCTGGACGACGCGGTTAAAAGGCGCTCCTTTCGTGAAGACCTCTTTTATCGGTTGAACGTCATGCGGCTTCACGTACCGCCGTTGCGCGAGCGGCGCGAAGACATAGAGAAACTTGCGCGCGGTTTTTTGAAAACTTATGCGACGAAGCACGGGCGTTCCGTCACGGGGATTACGCCGGAAACATTAAAGATTCTGAAAGCGTATGAGTTTCCCGGCAACGTGCGTGAATTGTCGAACACAATTGAGCGCGCAGTTATTGTCGCAAGCGACTCGAAGCTTCAAGCGGCGGACTTGCCCGAAGCCCTGCGCGTCTCGGTCTTGATGCGGGAGCGAGCCAGTAAGCGACGTTCCCTTGCCGAGGTTGAAGCCGATTACATTACCGAGACGTTGGAAGCTGTCGGTGGCAACAAATCCGAGGCAGCGCGCCTGCTCGGTATCAGCCGCAAGAATCTTTATGAGAAGCTTAAACGGTACGCAATAGTGGTCAGTGGCCGGTGGTCAGTGGTCGGCAAGAAGCCTGATACTGACCACTGACCACCGGCCACTGACCACTGCTCTTATGCGTTTACGTCTGGTCTGGGTCGGGAAGACGAAGAACGAGCATCTGCGGGCGCTCGTTGAGGATTATCTGGAAAGGCTCAGGCGGTTCGTTCGTTGTGAGATTACGGAGCTACGCGAGAGCGCGGAGCGCGTTGCGGGGATAGGCATCGAAGACGAGGGTAGGCGCATCATAGGCGCGCTCCGTTCAGACGCTTACGTCGTCCTGCTTGATGTTGAGGGGCGTGAGTGGAGTTCGCCGGGGCTGGCCGGTGAGATTGAGAAATGGCAAACGGGCGGCAGACGAGAGATAGCGTTCGTCATCGGCGGTCACAACGGCGTCTCGAAAGAAGTAATATCGCGCGCTGACCTTCGTTGGTCGTTGTCGCGCCTGACGCTCACGCACGAGATGGCGCGCGTCGTTCTGGCGGAACAGTTATACAGGGCATACACGATCATTCATGGTTTGCCGTATCAGAAATAGAGCCGAAGGGATAATAGAAGACGATGGATAAAAGAAAAGTTAGAGGTTACAGAGACAAGCTGCTGGGTAGGCGTGAAGGGTTGGTCGGGCAGGTCATGGAAGCGGAGGCGTACAGCCGCGAGCGTGATTCCGAAGCCACGCAGGACCCTGCGGACATGGCGGCCAACGCTTATACCAAGGAGCTACTATTTTCCATGTCGGCAAACGACCGCCGACTTCTTGAATTGATTGACGAAGCGCTGGTGCGGATTGAAGCGGGCGGATACGGCGAGTGTATCCACTGTGGCGAGCCTGTGCTGGAGAAGAGACTGGAAGCTGTGCCCTGGGCGCGGCACTGCCTGCGTTGCCAGGATTTGCAGGAGCGCGGACTTTTGAACGAAGACGAAGAATAGAAGAAACTCGCTCAAGCATGACATAATCTGGAGCCTGACGGCTTGCACTGTGAAGCAAGCCGTCAGGCTCTTTTGCTTTTGCAGTGAGGCGTGGACTGAAGATGAGCTTCCAGGACAAAGCCAATGCTCTTTACGACGCGGCGTTGTCGTTAGCTTACCCGCAGGAATGTGCGGTGTGCGGCTCAAGCGTGGAGTCGCGTGCCGATGGAGTAGCCTGCGCGATGTGCTGGCAGAAGACGCGGATTTTCGGGGAAGAGGATTTGATCTGCTGGAAGTGCGGTGTGCCGGCGCAGGGAAGTGTGCCTGAAGAGAAGCGTCAAGATGTGTACTGCCGTCGCTGCGACGCGGAGCCTTTCCGAGCGGCGCGAGCTTGTGGCGCATACGAGGGCGCGTTGCGCGCGTCAGTGCTGGCGTTGAAACGCGAGCCATACGTCGCAAGGCGACTCGCGCGCCTCTTGTTTGAGACCGGGCGGCGCGAGCCACTCACGAGCGCAACGCGCATCGTGCCCGTGCCGCTTCATCCAGAACGTTTGCGCGAACGTGGGTTTAATCAAGCGGCAATGCTTGGACACGCGCTGGCGCGATTGACGGAGTTGCCGCTTGATGAATTTAGTCTCACCCGCACGATTCATACAGAGAGCCACCGCGCAGGGATGGATGCGCGCGGGCGGCGCGAGAGTGTGGAGGCAGCTTTTCAAGTATCACGCCCGCGTCTCATCGAACAGGAGCGCATCCTGCTTGTTGATGATGTGTTTACTACGGGCGCAACCGTTTCGGCGTGCGCGAGAGCATTGAAGGATGCAGGCGCGCAAGACGTGTTTGTGTTGACGGTTGCGCGCCCGGTAGGAAGTTTGTTGTGAAGTCAGTACAGCCCGCTGGCTGCAAACCTCTAGAGCAGATTTCAATTGAACGTAAGGAATGGTTAATGATACTTCACCACAGAGACACAGAGGACGCTGAGGATGCACAGAGAATTGCTTAACTCTGTGCCCCCTCTGCGCTCTCTGTGTCTCTGTGGTGAATTCTTACTTTCCATACACGCAACTGGAAATTGCTCTAAATCATTCTTTACGCGCAGCCATCGCGTTGCAGATGAAAGTTCCCACCTCATCGCTGTACGGCTTCTGAAACGTTGAAGGCCAGTTTCCCTTGTCTGAGTAAAGCTTCTTGAGACCTTCGCTGACTTCAGGGTCGCCGCCCGTAAACGCCTCTATCAGTTTCGACCAGCGGGCTGCGAGCGCCTGCGCTTTCTCGCTTGCCGGGTCAACGCCTGCGCTGACCGCTGCTTCTACTTCGCGTATCAGCGTCGCCCAGTCGCGCTGCCCCTGCTCAAGCACTTCGGGCGTAGCGCGTGCTGCGAGTTTCTGTTGCGCCTCGTCCGTGTAATACTTTTTCGTCCATTCCATATCTTTTTGCATATTGATCACCTCAATTATTTTTTTGAACACTTCCCAGTCAGGCTCATCTCCCGACAGGATCACCCGTTCAGCTTTCTCAATCGCCTGAATCGCCAGGTCCAGATGACTGCGCTGCTTCTCTATGACCTTGCGTTGAAGACGAAGCGTCGTGGCTAAATCGAGTGCGTTGGGCACAAGAATCTCCTTGATTTGTTTCAACGGAAAGCCGATGAATTTCAACGTCACGATCTGCTGAAGACGCGCCAGGTCTGGGTCTGCGTAGAGACGATAGCCAGCCACAGTGTAGCGGCTCGGCTTGAGCAGGCCGAGACGGTCGTAGTGATGAAGCGTGCGGACGGTCACGCCCGCGCGTTCGGCGAATTCGCGCGCCTGATACAAATGCTCGGTCGCGTTTTTCAAGGGCCTACCTCCTTTCATAAGTATCCTAAAGTCTGACGTAACGTCAGACGCAAGCATTTTTTGAAAAATATTTGGAGGCCGTTTGCAGCAGTTCGACCTCTAGCCTCCGACCTCCGACCTCAAGTATGATGTTCACATGAAAAATCTATACGACCCCGTTGAGCCTTTCGATCAAGGCATGCTCAAGGTCTCGCCCGTTCACACTATTTACTACGAGCAATGCGGCAACCCGCAAGGGCAGCCTGTCGTCTTTCTGCATGGAGGCCCCGGCGGCGGAATCGTCGAAGATTACAGGCGGTACTTCGATCCAAACGCATATCGCATCGTCCTCTTCGATCAACGCGGCTCAGGCAAGAGCATGCCGCACGCTAGTCTTGAAGATAACACGACCTGGCATCTCGTCTCTGACATCGAAGCCCTGCGTGAGCATTTAGGGATAGAAAGCTGGCAGGTCTTTGGCGGCTCGTGGGGCAGCACGCTCTCTCTGGCTTATGCCGAGATGCATCCAGAGCGTGTGCGCCAGCTCGTCCTGCGCGGAATCTTTCTCTGCCGCCCGAAGGAGATTCGCTGGTTCTACCAGGAGGGCGCAAGCGCGATCTTCGCCGATGTGTGGGAAGAGTATCTGAAGGTCATTCCTGAAGCGGAGCGCGCAGACATGGTGAGCGCCTATTATCGTCGCCTGACGAGCGATGATGAGCAGGTGAAGCTCGAAGCAGCACGCGCTTGGAGCATCTGGGAGGGAAGCACATCGAAGCTCTTCTTCGATTACAACATGATCGAGAAGTTTGCCGAGCCGGAATTCGCGCTCGCCTTTGCGCGCATCGAGTGCCACTATTTTATGAACAACGCTTTCTTCGAGACAAACAATTACCTGATCGAAAACGTCGGGAAGATTCGACACATCCCGGCTGTGATCGTGCAGGGACGCTACGATGTCGTCTGCCCGATGATGAGCGCGTGGGAGTTGCACCGCGCGTGGCCGGAAAGCGAGCTTCAGATTATCCCTGACGCCGGACATTCGGCGACGGAGCCGGGAACCATCAGCGCGCTTGTTGACGCCACCGACCGATTTAGAAGAGTGACGAGTGACAAGTGACGAGTTAAAGACTCGTTCCTGCTTGTCACTCGTCACTTGTCACTTGTCACTATCTTTAGCCTCGCGTAATATCAGAAGGCAGTATGAATGGACGAGTCCTAGTCCTGAACGCTTCTTTCGAGCCTATTAACGTGTGCACCGAGCGGCGCGCGGTGGTAATGATTTTCAAAGGTGTCGCGCGCATGGAGGAGCACAACGGGCATATGCTCCATTCGGCGAAGCTCTCTCTTCATGCGCCCTCCGTCATACGCCTGACCGAGTACATACACATTCCGTTTGAGCGCCGGTCGCTGTCGCGTAAAAACATACTGCTGCGCGATCATTCGACCTGCCAGTATTGCGGCAAGCAATACGCGCCGTCGGAACTGACGCTCGATCACGTTCACCCGCGCTCGCGCGGCGGCGACTCGACGTGGGACAATCTGGTGGCGTGCTGCAAACGCTGCAATCATCGCAAGGGCAGCCGGACACCGGAAGAGGCCGGGATGCATCTCTTGCGTCGCCCGCGCGGATTTTCGCTCCACGTCAATCGCCAGATCATGCGCTATCTGGGCCGGGCTGACGAGACGTGGCGCAAGTATCTCTTTTATGAATCGGACGCACGCGAGTAGCGGCGCTTTGTGGGTTTCTTTTCGCGGCCCTGACTGATGAGCAGACAACAGGCCGCAGAGGATTTTCGTAATGAATCAAATGGCACTGGGCTATCAGGAGCTTCTAATCATCCTGGCTATCGTCGTCGTGCTCTTCGGCGCGAGCCGCCTGCCTCAACTGGCGAAGGCGCTCGGTCAGAGCAAGCGAGCTTTCAAAGAAGGACAGGATGAAGCGGATGAAGAGGCGCGGCTCGAAAAGTTGAAACAAGATAAGGCGCGTCAGATGAATGCTCCGCCGCCGCCGCAATCCCAGCTTTCAGATGTTGACGATGAGCAGTTATTTGAAGAGGCGCGCCGTCGAGCATCACGCTTACGCGCCGCTGAAACGAGCAATCAAGGAAAGGATTGAATTCTTTCCTTCGACCCTAAGCTAAAACAGGCGGAAGTGGTAAGGGTAAGTCCTGACCGCTTCCGCCTGTTACATTCCAGCCTTAACTAGCTTTGCGTCCCACGACAACCGTTGCTTTGACCGAGAGCGAGAAATTCATATCCTGGCGCTCCGCATCAATGATTCGCCTGATCTCTTTTAAGACGCTCTCCAGACCTATCTCTTCCGGCAGCGTTTCGAGCCAACGCTTGAGCAGGAAATCCGTAATCAGCGGCGCATTCAAAAACTCTTCGCCCGATTCGTAATCAAACTCTTCAATCTGCATCCACGATGCAACGTCGTCCATCCCTTCCCGCGTGAGCATAGTCTCAATCGCCGCAATGGTCGGCAACTCCGTTATCAACGATTCAACGTCATGCTCATGGTCTTCAATGCTTAAATTTCGGAGCGCCTCCCAATAGACAGAGAAAAACTCGCCGAAGCTCGAATAGGTCGGGAGACTAGCAGCCACGGTGCCGCCGGGCGCGGCCACGCGCACCATCTCGGCCAACATTTCGGGCAGACGCTCGACCGCGACGAGCGAGGCATCGCCCACGACCAGATTAAACTGATCGTCTTCAAAAGAGAGCGCCTCTAACTGCGCGCGATGAAACTCAGGGTCAGCCCTCACAGCCATAGCTTTGGCTCGCGCCAACTCAAGCGACTCTTCGTTCTCGTCAACACAGGTAAGGCTAACCTTATCGCCCGTTCGCTCCTGCATTGCCAGCGCGTGCCCGCCCGTGCCTGAGACGACGTAGAGCATGCTTCCCCTTTTGGGAAGCTCCACGTGCTCATCAACCAGCCGGGCGAACCTCTCGCCCCAATCCGTTGCCACATACAAGTCGTGCAGGAAAGCTAGCTCTCTGTCTGATTTATTCGCACTCACTCTCTAATTCCCCTTAGCACTTATTTCAAAACCTAAATCATTCTTAGCGCCTTGAGTTTTCCTCTTTGCGTCTTTGCGTGAAAAGCTGACGTTTCACGCAAAGGCGCAAAGAGAATGAAGGCGCAAAGAACTGTCTCTTAAAGCAGCTTGTGTTTTGAAACAATCTCTTAGCAGTCAGCAATGCTCGTCCTCTTGCTTTTCGCTATCAGTTGATTGCTCTTCATCATAATATATTTTGCCGCGCAAAGACTCAGGCAGGCAAGCCATCTCTTCTTTCGCGCGCGGGTCTTGATGCACGTAGCGATAGCCGCTGCCGTAGCCTGCGCGCTTCATCAGCGGCGTGATGGCGTTGCGCAAGTGAAGCGGGACAGGCTCGCGCGCAGTCTCCGTCGCGTCCTCGACCGCAGCCATGTAAGCGCGTTTGACGGCGTTTGATTTCGGCGCATGTGCCAGGTAGATAGTCGCCTGCGAGAGCGGGTACAGGGCTTCGGGCAGACCTATGAGCCTGGTGATGTCTGCTGCCGCCGCTGCTTGAACTATTGCCTGCGGGTCAGCCATGCCGATGTCTTCGGAGGCCAGTATGCAGAGACGCCGCGCGATAAAGACAGGATCAGCCCCGCCTTCGATCAGCCGCGCCAGCCAGTAGAGCGCCGCGTTGACATCGGAGTTACGCAAACTTTTAATCAGCGCCGAAGCGAGATTGTAATGCTCCTCGCCGCCCTTGTCATAAGCATAGCGTGCGCGACCCATAGCTTCTATGACAATCTCAAGAGTGACGCGCCTCGTGCCTTCCTTGTCCGGCTCGGTTGATTCAATAGCGGCTTCGAGCGCGGCGAGCGCGACCCGCGCGTCTCCATGAGCGGAATGTGCGAGACGACCTATCGCTTCGTCTGAAACTTCAGGGCGCAGAGCAGCCATCCCGCGCGTCTCATCTAAGAGCGCGCGGCGCAAGATAGTTTCCACGTCCGCATCGGTCAAGGGATTGAGCGTGAGCACGCGGGTGCGAGAGAGCAATGCGCCGGTCACTTCAAAGGAAGGGTTTTCGGTGGTCGCCCCGATGAGCGTCACGGTTCCATCTTCGACGGCTGGCAGAAGCGCATCCTGCTGCGCTTTGTTGAAGCGATGAATCTCGTCTATGAAGAGGACAGTTCGCTCTCCCTGCTTCCTGTTATCGCGCGCTTCCGCAATCGCGGCGCGAGCTTCCTTGACGCCGGAGAAGACTGCGGAGAGCGCAACAAATTGCGCGCCGCTCTTTTCCGCGAGAAGGCGCGCGAGAGTGGTCTTGCCTGTGCCGGGCGCGCCCCACAGAATGAGAGAGGGCAAGGAGCCTGCGCCTTCGATCAGGCGACGCAGCACGCGACCATCACCGACCAGGTGGCTCTGCCCTACAAACTCCGCGAGTGTGCGCGGTCGCATCCTCTCGGCAAGAGGCGCGGCGAGAGTGTCAGCCTCAAACGCTTCTTCCGGCTCTGCGAAAAGATTTCTGGTTGCATGGCGCGGCATGGCTATATAATCTCAAAATCCTTTGGCTCGAACAAACTCCCTCGCCGTAAGATAAGCATTCATCCAATCCGGCAGGGAAGACTTTAAGGGAGTTCAGACGTAAAGCTTATCACAAACTTGTTGCGATAAGGGACGCCCGGCGCGTGATATAATGACGGAGAATCTTGGATGGAACGCACGTCAAAGGTTCTTCGTATAGTGAGACAGGCGCGGCGAGCCGAAGGATAAACGACCAGCGCGCTCTATAAAGTTCGGGAACATTGAGAGGTGGGAAATGAAAAACAGTAAAGACACGATGAGAGTGGTTGGAATCGTTCTGCTTGGCCTGTTCGTGCTGATTGTCGGAGGACGGCTCCTGCTGGCCGCCGCCGGGGTAACGTTGAGCATCCTGGGGGTCGTCACTATCCTGGCCGTCGGTCTCATCAAGCTGGCCGTCGTGCTCGCAGTCGTTTACCTGGCGCTTGTCGGCGTTCGCACCCTGTTGCGTTGATACCAGAGAGACAAAAAGATTCAGGGCGAACACTCACTCGCCCTCCGCCCTTTCACCCCAAAGTGATCTGCTACCTACGTGCCGGCCATGAAATCAAGCAACAAAAACTATCGCTTGACTATCTCATAATCATCTAACCGAAATTGTGGCAAGGGCCGCTGATGCGCGGCGTGGCACGTCACATAGTTCTGAAACTCAGACATAAAACGGCTGACCTTTACTACGTGAACCAGCCCCCGATCCCTCTCTAAAAATCTGACTTGCCATTTCTCTGTGCCCAGGCGAGCATGCTCCAGGTAGCGTAAATCATCAAGGTCGCTGAGACCGGATTCTGAGCGAATGAAAAATTCGGCAGCCTGGACAGGGTACGAGTAACAGGCGCGCCCACGATAGTTCTGTAAAGCAAGACGGCTTTCCTGGTAATCCTTGATGATCGCTTTCCCCGTCTCTAGCGTCACATGAGCGTAGAAGAGTCCGTGAGGGAAGCAAAGCAGATTAGCGGCAAATCTGTCTCCGCCGACGTGGGACGACTGCCAGACAGATTGACCCGCGCCTTCATTGAGCGACTTAAAGAGCGGATACCCGAACTTGGCGCAGCACTTATCACGGCGTCCATGCGTGCAGACCAGAAACAACCGCTCATGCAAAATGCTCCCGCCTGAAGGCAGGTTCTCTCTGGTGTAAGAGCTTGGATCAATGTCCAGCAACTGTTGGTAATCTTCCAACTCTAATTTGACAATGTAAGGCTCTCTTTCCTGGCAACGGGCGATAAAGAGCGCGATACGGCGCAGTCGGCTTCGCTCCTTTTTGATAAAGAGCAGCCTGCCGTGCGGAACCCCTTTGACGACTTTCTTGAGATGAGCTTTAACGCTCGCCGAGAGGTTGCTCTCTTCTAGCGCGTTAGAATCCCACGCAAAAGGGTATTCGAGCAGCAGCCAGAATGCCCCGGCGGAAGCCGTCCCGAAAGTTTTCTCGGCAACCGCACGGGACAGCTCCGAGCAATAAAAAGAGTTTGGGTCCATGTTTAAGAATGGGATTCGATGACTGCTATCAGATTGTGGAAGATCATCTCGCCGAGGAAGGCTTTGACGGATTGTGCGTCAATCTTATCTTCTACGCTCGCGCACAACTCCGCAACGGAGCAAGCGCGTTTATCTTCAAGTCTGCGAAAGATGGCAAAGGTTTCGGAGGAGACCCGCCACAGTTTTTTGTTGCAGGAGAATTTGAGAACTCCATCTTCCAGGATGAAGTTAATGGGGCGCGGCGCGGTCAACCGGACGAGCGCGTCATCGGATGGAATAAGACTTTTATCCATCACGCTCCAGGGTAAATCAACACGGGGACGCGGCTCTGCCAGCGCATCATAGTTATCAAGGTAACGTTTCAGAAGATGCTCGTCCCACTTCTCCAGCAATTCAGTTCTTAACTGATTCATGTGAGCCTGCTGATCGGAGATGGAAGAGAAGCGCGGCAAGTCTTGCCGGAAGGCGGCGCTCTTGCTCATGCTCTCTGCCACAAAGCGCAGGAGATCAATGCCTGTCCGGTTATGCACGCCCACCGTCAGATGAAGCGTCGGCTCTGCCAACGGCTCTGCCAGGTGCCACCACCCGCGCGGCAGATAGAGCAGGTCTCCGTCCTGAAGCGTCTCTTCCCAGAGAGGCTTATCTTCCGGCTTCTTAATCGAGTTGCGATCTTGGGCGAGCGGGTGCGGCTCTGTCATGCCGTAGACCTTCCAGCGTTTGCGCCCCGCGACTTGAAGAATAAAAACATCGTGATCGTCAAAGTGTAGATCGAAGCCGCGCGACGTTTGCCATCCGGCGTAAAGGTTGATTTGCACGTGCTCGTGAAAGAAAAACTCCAAACCTTCGGCCAACTCTCGCAAGGGGCTGGAGAGTTCATCAACGGCGTCGAGCACGAGTGTTGCGCCCTCACGGAGTTGTTTCGTTAATTCGCCGGAAAGGAGGCGCGGGATGGAGGTTCTCTGCCGTGCGTTGCGCGTGTGCTTGAGATAAGAGGAGGCTGGAAGACTTTTGCCGTCGAGCGCAAGGCGAAGGCGAGGGAAGTCCAGGCGATGTTGCGCGAGAATCTCATTCAACCGATCCCACGGCAACAGGTGCGTAAACTTCCCCCGCCAACCCTGTATATAGCTGTACGTCTTCCCCCACGTAGAACGCAAAAATTCGTCGGGAGGACATGGCTCTAAAAGTTTCAACAGGCTATGGGCTGACCCGTCTTTCATACCAGGCCGTGAAATCACCCCGCGTCAGTTCCGTCCGCATCGCTGGCATCGCTGCCAGTGTCTCCGCCGGAAGTGCCCAACGGGTCTGTGCCGTCCGCATCCACGCCTGTGTCTGTTCCATCGGCATCCGAGGCGTCCGTGCCGTCCGCGTCCGAAGCGTCGTCTGAACCGGACTCACCAGCATCAGTCCCATCGCTGTCGGCTGCATCAGATTTATCATCGCTGAGATTGTAAGACGGTGTCTCACCTAAAGGTTCGACGGAGAGTAAGAGTCCTGATGACTGTGTTTCTGTCCCTTCGCTCTGTCTGAGTTCATCCTGTTCTGGCATGCAATCCTCCTTCAAAGGACAGTTTAAGAACTGACCTTCAAGTCTCTAAAATTTGATTTGCTGAAAGCTGCCCCTATTATTAAATTCTTTTCGCTTCAAAACAAGTTGAGAGCCGTAGAGTTTTTCTCAGAAGGTGAACCGAACCTGCGCCTCGGTGAGATGGTGTGCCGCGTTCGATTCAAAAAGTCCACTGAAGCCGTATGGGGAAGCGAGAAAGTTTGATTGGCCGATGAAATAACCGGCATCATCTGGATGATGGAGCTAAAGCAGAGAGGCCAGAAACTTTTCCACTTCGGTTTGAGACCGCAATAAGATGATCTTCTTACTTTGTGAATTTTCCTTTAACATCTTCATCACTTTTGGCCTCTCTTTTTTAGGAAACATCCAGACCCAGCGTATGAACTCCAGATCGAACTTCTCTCTGCAATCATCCGCCATATCCGGCCTGCTTCTGTTCCAGTATCGAAGCACCCGCTTCAGCACGCGCCACAGGCAAACGGAGCGCGGTCGGTCTAAGAAGATAACTGTGTCACAGGACTGTAGCCTCAGCTCAAGCGTGCTCGAATAATTCCCATCTATGATCCATGACTCTCGCTTCAGCAACTCTTCGACTGTCTTCAGCCATTCAGCTTTCGGCGTCTCCACCCATCCGGGACTCCAGTAGATCGAATCAAGGTGAACAACATTTATCTTGAGGCATTCGCCCAGCCGCTTTGCAAAAGTAGATTTACCCGCCCCGCCTGAGCCAATAACTAAAACCTTTCTCATAGTGCTTGTAAACTATCATAAGGCGCTTTGTGAGACCCAAACTCGCTGATACCTTTTTCAGTTGAACATGTAGGACATCGTTTGGTTCGTTCCATAGTGTTATCTACCAAATAAAAAAGGGGCATCTCCGTAGACGCCCCTCGTAAAAATTAAAAGTGAGCCGGACTGGGCTCGAACCAGTGACCCGCTGATTACCTACCACCACGACTTTCGCCGCCCCTGTTGGGTTCGTGGTCTGGACTATCCCTTCACCATGTCCCCTGTGGAATTTAGGTGGGCACCGTCTAGTCTCTACACCTTCCCTGATATTCCAGGGCTTGGCTCGGGATTACCATCGCCCGAAGACGGCGGAAGGGTTCCCCGATTTTGATGCCTGTTCACCCGCCCGTTTCCAGACGAGGCTCCCGATTAAGAGTCAGCTGCTCTACCAACTGAGCTACCGGCCCGTGATAGCGGAGGAGAATTATACGTGGCCTGAGTGGAGTGTCAAGCGGAGGTCAGGATGCGTTTGATGATTAGATGGTCTGCATCAACGCGACGCGCATGGCTTCAGCGGAAGACCAACGCTGCTGAGGGTCTTTGGCAACTGCGCGCTCGATGACTTGCGCGACTGAATCTGGAATTTCAGGGACGCGGTGGCGGATGGGGATGATCGGTTTCTCAAAGATGGCTTTGACGGTTTCGGCGACGTTGGCGCGGGGTGAGATGTCCAGGGCGATTGCGCCGGTGAGCAGGCTGTAGGCGGTCATGCCCATCGCGTAGATGTCTGAGGTCGGGCGGACGTTGCGAAAATCTCTGATCTGTTCGGGCGGCATGTAGGCGAACGTGCCTGCCACATCGCCCGCCATCGTCACACCGCTCATGCCTGTTTGCGTAAAGCTCTTGGCAAGGCCGAAGTCCGTCAGCTTGCTCTGGTAGTCAGGCCATGTGCCGCTGACAAGGATATTTTGATCCTTGATGTCGCGGTGAATGTAGCCTTGCGAGTGAGCGTATTCGAGCGCGGCCAGAGATTGTGAGATGATTTTGACGGCTTCCTGGTAGGGAAGTCGCCCGCCGCGCGCATCCGCGAGCTTGGCCGCATCAGGGCCTTCGATAAACTCGGTGACGAGATAAACGACGCCCTTGTTTGTACCGCGATCAATGAAACGAACGATGTGAGGATGCTGCAAGGCTGCCGCGACATCTATCTCGCGCATGAAGCGGCGCAGCGCCTGATCTGAGACGGCGACTTCCGGCAGGAGCGTTTTGATGGCGACTGTTTCGCCCGTCTGCTGGTGGCGCGCAAGCATCACGCAGCCCATGCCGCCGCGTCCCAGGACTCTCACCATGTCATAGCCGGGAATGGGCTGCGGCCTTCGACGCAACTCCGTGCGGCAGTCTTCACAGAGAAAGGTCAGATGCTCGTCGGGCGTTGCGGCTTCGGCCTGATCGCGTGCGCCGCAGTTGAGACACTCGACGATGACGATTGACGGCTGGGTCGGCGGCAACTCGACGTGCCCCGCATGCTGAGTCGGTTGATCGGCGCTGACTTCGACGGCGAGCACGGTCTGCCCGCCCTGAATCCTGTCCCCGTTGCGCAAATATGCTTCCTGAACCTTTTGCCCGTTGACGTATGTACCGTTGGTTGAGCCGAGGTCGCGCAGGAAGCAGCGCGGCGGGGCAATCTCAAGCAGACAGTGGTTGCGCGAGAAGAACCTATCTTCGGGCAGGCACAAGTGAGCCGTATCGCTCCGCCCGATGAGAAACGTATCGTGCTGATCGAAGATGAAGCTACGCCCGGCATGCGGGCCTGACAGAACTCGTAAAGTAACTTGCATCTTATTAAACGATGAATGCTGAATGCTGAATGATGAATTCAAGGGCGCTTGTCTTTACTTCCGCGCTCATCATTCGCGGTTCGATCAATCTCCATGTCATCAAAAGCGACTTCGTTTGTTTCGCTGGTATAAAGCCCGACGAAACCTTCCGTCATACCTGCCGTGTCGGTAACGCTCTTGACGAACTGCCCGTTGATGTAGAGGGAGAGCTGTGAGCCTTGAGTCCGAACCTCGATCTGATTTGAATTGGTGCCGCTGCGAATCGCAGAGGACGAGTCCCATTTCACCAGCGGCGTCGCTTCTCCGGCAACAAAGCGGACGATCTCATACTTAGCCGGTGAGCCTGTGTAGATCAAGAAGCCATAGCCTTCGAGTTGGGTTTTCTGATCCACTTTCCCATGCACGATCAAGCCGTAGCCGTACTCCGGCGACTTGCCGTCAACGTTGCGCGTAGTCACCTTCACATCCGCATCTTCCGTCGAATAGTTGGCGCTGTTGCGCGGGAACATAAAGATGTAGAGGCTGGGCTTGCCCTTCATGTGATATTCGCCGTCTTCATAGAAGCTGCCATAGGCGCTCTCGCCGGTCGGCCAATTCTCTGTGGAGAAATCGTCTTTCAGGAAATTCGCGGGAGTAGTGGTCGTGCCCCGGTTCGTATTATTCGCATTGACGACAGAGTTGGAATTCTTGTTGACGACGACTGCGCGGTTCGAGTTCGCATTTTTGTTTGCGGTCGAGCTGTCCTTGCCGATGACCATTAGAAGCACGACGATCCCGATGCCGAGCACGAGGACTCCGGCGATTGCGCCGATAATCCATCCCTTGCCGGACTTGCGTGCGGGTTGAGCGACAGGCATCGGGCTATAGGACGGCGTCGGACTCCATGACCCTTGCGCCATCGGAGCTTGATTCATGGGAGCAGCGGGATGAACATTTGTTGGCGGCGGGCTGGTCTCACGCGGCTGGCTGTAAGCGAGCGTTTTGTTCGGATCATAGTTTTGATCGGAAGATGGTGGCCCGCTTTCGCTCGTCCCGATGCTCTGAAGCGGCGTGCCATCTTCAAGGCAAAAGCTCAATGCATCGTCCGTGTAGATGCGTTTACAGGCAGGGCATTGTTTCATCTGTAGTCTCTTGTAGGGCAGGCATTTTCGTTCTGCCCGGACATTAGTTGTCGGCCTCAGCAGGCATTATACGGGATGCGCCGACTCGCTCAAGTCCTGATAATAGTTCCGCAGCGTCCGCAGAACTTGGTTCCCGCGGGATAAGGTGTGTGACAGGTTTGACAGACTACCTGGCCGGGACGCGGCGCGACGTGAACGGGAGACGCGCTCTGCCCGATGGAAATGCCGCAGCGTCCGCAAAACTTCGTCCCGGCTGAATAATTTGTGCCGCATCGAGCGCACCTTACACCCGTTGAGCCATACGCGGCAACAGAGCCGCCACTGCCGCTGCTACCCGGCGCACCCACAGTTTGACCACCCTGGTTTGCGTGCGGCTCTGCGACGGGAAGAAAAACTTTGCCGCCGCAACGCCCGCAGAATTTGACGCCCGCCGCAAAGCGCGACCCGCATTGCGCGCACATCACGACGCCCGGCAGACTCGCGCCCGGCCCGCTCATGCTGCCACCGATACTGCCGCCGCGCGAAGGAGTCAGGCTGCTTTGGCCGCCGGACATTTGAGAGCGCAACACAGCTTGAATGATCTGCTCGCTTGAGTCTGGACGAATCTCTATCACGCGCTCGTCGTCCGTCTCGCCTGCGCGCGCGACACGCAAGACGTGGCGACCCGGCGCAATAGACTTCAAGATGATGCGGCCTGAGCGACCGACGCTTCCATGCCTTTCATCATCAACATAAACTTCCGCACCCACAGGAGCCATGACTACCACACGCGAGTCGCCGTCCTTCTCGTCCTCTTCATCCTCACTGCCGACCGCACGATCAAACTCTTCGATCCACTCGACAGCGGTCGCCGGACGTTTCGCAGCCTCCTTCTCCAGCGCGTGCATCACTGCGCGCTCAACATCCTCTGGAATGTCCGAGCGCAGGCTGCTCAAAGGCGGTGGCTCGTTCATGATCTTCTGCATGACAAGCTGCGTCTGATCGCCTGAGAAGGGCGGACGCCCCCCCAGCATGTGATAGGCGATAACGCCGAGCGCGTAAACGTCCGCACGCGCGTCGAGCTTCGTCTCCATCTGCATCTGCTCCGGGGCCATGTAGGCAAGCGTGCCGATGATACCGCGCGAGGCGGGGCCGCTGCCGCTGATTTCACCCAAATCGGAAATAGTCTGATCCAGAATTTTCGCTAAACCGAAGTCGCCGACCTTGACGACGCCATCGCCGGACACCGTTGCGCCCTTCTTGCGCGGCTGCATGATGAAGATGTTGGCGGGCTTCAAATCACGATGCAGGATACCTTCGTCGTGCGCCGCTTCAACTCCCGCCGCCACCTGCCGCATCAGCGCCAGCGTGCGATGCACACTCAGCGTTCCTTCACGACGCAACAGATGATGAAGGGTTTCGCCCTGCACGTATTCCATCACGAGATAGAAAACACCGTCGGGGCTTTTGCCGAAGTCCGTCACGTCAACGACGTTCGGATGTCGGATGGATGCAGCCGTGCGCGCCTCACGCTCAAAACGCGCGATGGCCTCGCCCTCCTGCATATCTTCATCTGAAAGGATGTCCGGGCGGACGGTCTTGACTGCGACCCGGCGTGTGATGAGATTCTGGTCGCGCGCCAGATAGACCTGGCCCATCGCACCGCGACCCAGACGTTTTTCGAGCAGATAGCGCCCGGCCATCAAGGGGCTGCCCGGCAGCGTCACTTTCGTGTTCGCGCCTTCCTCCAGGCAGACGAGCACCTCGTCTTCGTAACAACGCTCGCAACGAGGGCATTCGCGCATAGGCTTGGGGGTCTCCAGCTACAAACGATGAACGCGGAATGATGAATGATGAATGAAAGACAAAGACTTTTCAGTTCATCATTCATCGCTCATCACCGCCGCGCTTCTTCTCTAAAGAATAAGGCGTCGCACGAGTCTGCGTCAATTGAATAGAGACTCGTGCAACGCCTTTTATGGCTCAGGCCGGATAAAGCTGGGTTAGCTTGCTGCCATAGTTTTCTTCTGTTCCTTCTTGGCCGCTTCCAAGCGCGCGCCCAGGGCCTCAATCTGCTCTGTGCTTAAAACTTTTCGCGCTTTCTTGAACATCTCGCCCTCTTCTTCCTCGACGTGATGCTCGACGTTCTCTTTCAGCACGGTGAGCTTTGCTTCCCAGGTCTCGTCGTCCTTCGGCAGCGCTTCCAACTCGGCCAGAAGCGTCTTGACGACGTTGTGCTCCTCGTAAGCCTCAAGCGTGATGTCGTGTGTCTCCTCGGCCTCCTTGAGCACCGGATAGAGAATCTGCTCTTCGATTTGCGAGTGTATGTCCAGTTCCTGTTTGAGCTGTGTGAACAACTCTTCGCGTGTCCTGACGCCGCGCTCAGTGGTCGGCTCAAGTTTTTCAAAGATGCCGGAAACTTTTTCGTGATCCTTCTTCAGAAGTTCAAATGCGTCCATGAAACGTTCTCCTTCCCCTACGTCTGATCGTCATAAAGTACCCTCGATGCACGCTATTGATACGCGCATCAACGTTCACAGACAACTCGGCAAATCTAATGCCGTAGAAAGACAACGATGAATGATGAACGATGAACGCGGAAGTAAAAAGCTTTCCAGTTCACCGTTCATCATTCATCGTTGTCTTTCTACGCTGCCTGCAAGTCCACGCAGCACTCGGCGCAGCGGGTTGCTTTAATCGGAATTGTCGAGAAGCAGCGCGGGCAATCTTTCGTCGTCGGCAGGCCCTTTTCCTGCTTGCTCTTTAGTCTGTTGACATATCGCACGATCAGGAAGATCACGAAGGCGACGATGACGAAAATGATTATGTCATTGATGAACGCGCCGTAAGCGATCACGGGGATGCCCTTCGCCTTGGCTTCGGCCAGGGAAGCGGGAATGCCTTTCGAGGTGTCGAGCACGTAGAAGAGGCCGGTGAAATCAACTTTGCCGAGCAGCAACCCGATAGGCGGCATGATGACGCCCTCGACGAGCGAAGTAATAAGCTTGCCAAACGCTGCGGCGATAATAACAGCGACAGCGAGGTCTATCACGTTTCCGCGTTTAATAAACTCTCTGAACTCTTTGAACATCCTCATTCCTCCTTTGGGAAAATAGTTAAATTAAATGATGAATGATGAACTGAAAAGCAAGGGTCTTTTATTCATCATTCATCGTTCATCATTCCTTCTCAAGGTTGCGCCTCTTCCTTCGCGGTTTTGCGCTTTTCCAGTAGCTCTCTGGCGGTCTCGTCGTTGATCTTAATGCTTGGACTCTCGCCGACGGGAATAACGGACACAGTGAAGTCTGGGCAATCAAGCAAACGGGTGCGAAACTTCGTGCGCCAGGCGTTGGGAAGCTTGAGCGCGGTTGTCATCATGGACGTGAACTCATCGAGCGTCTGCCACTTGAAAGATTTGTCGTAGCCAATCCAGAGCGAGGTGACGCGACCGTCAAGAAACTCAAGCGAGATAGTCCGCACGCCCTCGAAAGTAGTCTTATCAATCCCTGGCTCGTAATCCGGGAAGATGTTGAGCGATGTGAAGCCGAATTCACCAGCGGGCCTGATCTGCGCTTTCGGCAAACGCGCTTTGACTTGCTCAACGGTCATGCCCAAATGAAAGCCGCGCAACTCAGGGACTGAAGGCAACTCGGCGAGTTTCAGAGAGCATTTGGATTCCTGCGCAGAAGCTGCGACTGTACAGGTAAGCATTAGTATGAAAATGAAGGCAAGCTTTTTGAGGATCATACTTCTCCCTGCACGGGTGAGGTTCTTCGACAGAGCATTTACCGTTTTGCGAATCATCAATAATCTATGCGAGAATCCCCATCACGCGCCTGTAGCTCAGCGGATAGAGCACCTGCCTCCGAAGCAGGGGGCCGCAAGTTCAAGTCTTGCCAGGCGCATTCCTTATCACATGATTATCGTCAATCGTCAACGCGCCGCCATCATCAACACGCCTCACGGCTCGGAGATTCGCCCGCTCATTGATCGCACAACATCCGGCATCGAACGGTGCAGCCTGGCGGAAGAGGTGCTGCCGGTCGGCGCGGCTGTGGGGCGACATCATCACGTCGAGACGGAAGAGATTTACTACATCTTAGAGGGAACGGGACGAATGACGGTTGGGAGTGAAGTTCGTGAAGTCGCCGCCGGTGATGCTGTTTTTATCCCGCGCAGGGAAACGCACACTCTTGAGAACACCGGAAAAACGCCGATGACAATCCTGCTCGTCTGCGGGCCTGCCTACAGCTACGAAGACCACCACGCGAAAGAATGAAAAATTAAAAATGTAAAATGCAAAAGTGAGGCGGAAGCCATGATTGATTAAATCGGCTTCTCCTTCCTTTTGCATTTTACATTTTTAATTTTTAATTTATGTATGGCGTGTCGGGAATAGCGTTGAGGATAGTTCTGTCTGCTCTAAATGGAATGACCTGCCCGGAAGTTTTCTCCATGACCATCGCTTCGGCTAGTTCGGCATTGACGGGGTGAGAGAATAGATAGCCCTGACCATACTCGCACTTGAGCGCCCGGAGCTGTGCCAGTTGCTCTTCGGTTTCGATACCTTCCGCCACGACCTCCATCCCCAGGTTACTCGCCAGCGTCATAATCGTGCGAACGATTTCAGAGTTCTCATCGCCCTCACCCATCCGGCCAATGAAAGAACGATCAATCTTCAAGGTGGTGACAGGGAAGCGATGCAGGTAGCTGAGAGATGAATAGCCCGTGCCGAAATCATCTATGCTCAAGTGGACGCCCAGGTCGCGCAGTTGGAGCAGCATCGAGGCCGCAGCTTCCGCGTTTTCCATGACCACGCTCTCTGTAATCTCAAGCCTCAGCCAGCGAGGATCAAAGTCAGTCTCTTGCAGAATGTGTTTGATCTGCTCGATCAAGTTGGGCTGGACAAACTGCTTGCCTGAAAGATTGACGCTCACCATGAGGGGGCGTTGAAGCGCTTTCTGCCATTGGCGCGTCTGGCGGCAAGCTTCGTGTAAGACCCATTGCCCGATCTCTGTAATCAACCCGGTCTCTTCCGAAAGTGGGATGAACTCAGCCGGAGATACAAGGCCGCGCTCAGGATGCTCCCAGCGCACGAGCGCCTCGAAGCCTGCGATCTGATCCGTCTCCAGAGAAATGATTGGCTGGTAGAAGACGCGAAACTCCTGGCGCTCGATAGCACGTCGCAAGTCGTTCTCCAGTTTCAGGAGCGCGACGGCGCGCGTGTGCATCAGCGTGTCGAACAACTCATAGCGCGCTTTGCCGTTATCTTTGGCGCGATACATAGCAATGTCCGCATCGCGCAGGATGTTGTCTGGATGGTCGTAGCCGGTGGTGCTGAGCGCGATTCCGATGCTCGCCGTCGTGTAGACTTCGTGCCCGTTAAGATTGAAAGGCTGCATCAATTCATCCTGCACTCGCCCGGCGACGTGAATGGCAATGTTGAAGTCTTCCAGGCCATCGAGCAGGATAGCGAACTCGTCTCCTCCGAGGCGGGCCACCGTATCCATCGGACGCAGGCAGCCCTCGACCCGGCGCGCAATGGCGATGAGCAATTGGTCGCCGATGGTATGGCCGAGACTATCGTTGATGTTTTTGAAGCGATCAAGGTCGAGGAAGAGAACTGCGAAGAGATGATCCGCACGACGCCTTGCGCGCTCGATAGCGAGCCTCAGATGATCTGTCAACAATGCCCGGTTCGGCAGACCCGTCAGGGCATCATGAAAAGCTGCGTGGCGGAAATGTTCTTTGCTCTCCTGTAGAGCGCGGCTGATGCGTTCCTGTTCCGCTATGTGCTTCGACAACTCTGCGATGTGACGCTCGGCTTCCTCTGCGCGCTCGCGTTCGGCCTGCTCGGCCTGTTCTGATGTCGCTTTGATGTCTTCGAGATATTTGTGGTAGGTGAAATAGATGATCGAAATAATCGGAAGCGTCACCATCAAGGCGTAAAAGCCGATAGTGTTGACGAACAGCACCGTCACACCGGCAGCCGCTGCGCCGACGATGTAGGTAATCGAAGTCCAGAGGTAATGCTTGTTCCAGGTAGCCCAGATTGGTTGATTGGTCTTAGAGGCCAGGACGATGGCAACCATGCCGGTGTTGCTGATGTATTGCACCATCGCCATCGTGCAAAGAGCTGGCAGCAGCAGCGAAGAGGTATGGCGATAGAGGTCTTCATTCGGCCCGAAGACCAGGCGCGTGACCCAGACAGTGATGAAGGTTGAACAGACCATCACTGCTCCGCTAAAGAGAATCGTCACAGGCTTCTTGCTCTTGCTGATACGGACGCCCGAACAGAGACCCTCGGCGGCAGCGAGCAAGATGCCTGCCTCGCCGCCATACAGCATAATGGCGAGGAAAATGAACGTGTCGGAAACGGTGATGTTGGTGTCGAAGCGGGGAATCTGAACTGAAATGCGCGAGCTGACGATGACCGTCATGATGGTCAGCAGCAGAAAGCGTATGTCAATTCGCTCAAGGGGCAGGCGAGACGCGGAGTAGACGCAGAGAACCGCGCCGACCCCGGTGATTATCCATCTATATGGTTCGTATCTCTGCTTACCCATAGCCGCACCTAATAAATTTTCGGATTGTATTTGAGCCTTATGAGCTTCGACGTGTGAGGTAGATAGTGTCGTAGCAGCCCTGTAAGCTGTAGCCTGCTTTGTTGTAGAAATTTATTGCCGCCTGATTATTTTCGTTGACGAGCAGGCAAAGACACTTGACGCTTTGCAGCAGGTGTTGACACAGTTGAGAGAAACAGCGGAAGCCGTAGCCTTTGCCGCGTTCCTCCGGGTTGACGTAGACACCTTCGAGGTAGATAACTTCGGGCGTCGTGGACATGACCTCGGTCTTGAAGATCAGCCGCCCGTTCTGCACCCACACCCAGACCCGCCCCTGGTTGATGCGACGGGCGGTTCGTTGACGAAACCCCGCCATGTCGGTCTGGAGCGGGTTGACGCCGCATTCTTCGTAAATCATCTCGGCGTTAACGGCCAGCACCGGCTCTAGATCAGCAAGTGTCGCCGGGCGCAAATTATTCACAGGCTCCCGCACCGGGACAGGCTCCCTTTGCTCAAGTAGTATTTCCCGGCAGACTAAACGGGGCGCACATCCGACCGGCGTATACTGTTTCCAAAAACGCTCGATTATCTCTTTCTCGCCCCTGATAAGGTGGGCGCGCGCGTTGTCCTGAGCAAGCTGGGCGAAAGCTTCAATGGCAGTGTCAGAGTGCGCTTCGATGAGGGTTGCGTGACCAATTAAAGCGACGCCTTCCAGTTGTCCCGCCGGATCACGATAGGCATAGAAAGCGCCGCGATTCATGGGGCTGACCAGACCGTTTTTCAGGATCATATCCATCATGCAGACGGTATGAATGGAGCGCCTGGCGAGGAAGGCAAGCGTCTCCGCTTCGTCTCCACTGACTAATAGCTGGGTTGTTAAGGGAACCGCCATCGAGTGCAGTTGGGATGAGGCAGCGGCTACTGCCTCTCCGGGTTCTGCAAGATTTGTGGACATAACACCGCTCCTGGGTCGCTACGAGGTTGATGACCGTTTAGGTCGTGAGGGGAGTTACAAATCTAATATCCTTCGGGCCGGTTATTTCATTGCAGGACCGGCATCCCCACTAAACATTGCGGACATCGCCTGGACTGCGCTATCGCCAATCACAACGCCATCGCCGATGACAACTCCATCGCCGATAACCACGCCATCGCCGATGACGACACCATCGCCAAGCATGATGCCGTCGCCGCGCAAGATGCTTGTGCTACAAAAGACGGTTCCGTCGCCGATGACCACGCCGTCGCTGGTCATGATGTTGTCGCCGATGACCACACCGTCGCCAATCACAACCCCGTCTCCAATGACAACGCCGTCGCCGATGACCACACCATCACCGATGACAACACCATCGCCTATGACCACGCCGAGACTATAGATGTTCTGATACCTGGTGATGAGATTGACGCCGGTCGCGTAAGAGTGGTTGAGCATAATGCCCTGCGACCAGGTGAAGGTTTGTCCGGCAATGGTTGTTTGCGGAGTCGGAGCCGTACCGGTTGTCAGTAAGGCATCGCCCTGTACCGTAGTCGCCGTCAGGTCAGTGCGGACAAGTTTAGCCAGCCGCACAGCGCCTTCGATGTTGACTTCACCCGTGCCCTGCTCGAACATGTTGTAGCCTTTAAGCGGCTGCGCCGTGTACATCAGCAGAGCCTTGACCATGTTCGGCGTGAGCTTCGGGTTGGCTTGCAGCAAGAGAGCGGCTGTTCCTGAGACTACGGGGGTCGCCATTGAAGTGCCGCTCAGGTACATCATCTTCTTGTTATCATCGTCGGTGATGCCCGAATCCAACTCAGGGTGTTGTGTGACGAGAAGATTCGGATGATCTGCGCCGTCATCTGCCTCTGCATAGATCAACTTATTGCCGGGCGCGACCAACTCAGGCTTCATCAAATTATCGTAGTGCTTGACGCCGCTCGAATCTGTCCAGTAGCTGCGTGTGGGACCGCGTGAACTGAACGAAGCAATGCCATCGTCGCTGCGCGCATCCGTGCCGAAGGTATTAACTGCGCCGACGGTAATGACCGAAGGCTCATTGCCGGGCGAGTGAATCTGCCCGTAAAGTTTCTGCCCCGACGCATTCTTGCCATTATTTCCGGCAGCGGCCACGACCACGATTCCGGCATCCACAAGCTTGCGTGTCGCCCTGCAAACCGGATCGTTCTTGTAAGAATCAACCGCAGGCGTGCCCAGACTGAGGTTGACAACACGTATGTTGTACTTGTCCTTATTGAGCGGGTTGCCGGAACTGACAGGCTTGGTCGGGTCAGCGGGGCTGAGAATCCAGTTCAAAGCATTGAGCAGATCGGACGTTTTCCCGGTCCCCTGAGCATTGAGAACTCTTAAGTTGATGATGTTCGCATTGGGAGCAATGCCGGAATATGTGCCTACCGATGACGTGCTCAATCCGGCGGCTGTCGAAGCCACGTGCGTGCCGTGACCGTAGTAGTCCTTGTCGGGTTTGTTCTCGGTCGTAAAGTCTTTCTTGAATTTGACGCGGCTGCCGGATAGATCGGCTTTCGCTGCAAAAGCTTTATGCCCTGTGTCCAGACCGGAATCAATGATGGCGATGCCGATGCCTGTGCCGTCGAGCGTAGTGCTAGTGGTGGTTGGAAGGCCGCCGATGATGGAGCCGCTCGGCTGCGCCCGCACGAGGTCTGCGCCGGTCGTAGCCGTGACGTGACCGAAGGATTCAAGCTTCCTGTCAGGCGAAAGATGATTCGTCAAACCATTGGCCGCCAGTTCTTCAATGGCCTTGACCGGCACTTCAACTTTGAGCGCGCCGAGTTGCGGCATCTGCTCGTTGACTTCAACACCGTAGCGCTTAAGCAGCGCGTTGAGCTGACTGCTTCCTACGTCGCTAGCTTGCAGGATGACGTTAACGCGATCTGTGGCGGAGTTGGCGCTCTGCATCAACTCACGTAAATCAGCAGAGACTTTATCACCCTCGAAATTCTCCACTCCCTTGTTGCTCTCTTCATTCTTACTCATCTCTGAGGAGTTGAAGCCTTCATCAAGGCGAACCTGTTGGAAGAGACCGTCGAGCATCGCATCTGACGCGATGTAATCCCTGTAAGCGCCTCGCGAGGTTGCGCCCATCAAGCGCAATTCGCCGCGAGCCGCAGCGGTGGAGAGTAGCTCTGAAACAGCTTGAGCCGCGCGCGTGCCGACAAACTGGTGAAGCTCATCAACGAAGAGGATCAAATTCCCGTTAGCATTAGACGCCTCAGACAGGACAGCCTTCAAACGACTCTCGATCTGAGCCGAGGTCTTCACGCCTGCGAGCAGAGCGTTGAGATTCAGACTATAGAGTTGCGCATGACGCAAATTCTCAGGCACTTCTCCGGCGACGATCCGCTCGGCCAGACCTTCGACAACGGCTGTAGCATCAGAACCGGATTCGCCTACCAGCACGGGATTGTTCTGTCGGCTGTTTGAGAGAACCTGTATGGTGCGCTGTATCTCCGCCACGTGGCCCTGGGCTGCTTCAAGTTTGCCCTGGCGAGCCAGTGTCGTCAGGTCAACGGTATAACGCGCCAGCGCAGAACTCTTCGTCTTTGCGCTAGCGTTGTTAATGATTAAGGGGCTGGCTGACAGAGAGAGCAATAACGAGAAAAGAATGGTGGTCGCTACAATGGGAAAACCTTTGATCTTCTTCATCTCAACCTCGAGGGAATGATGTCGGGTTATCGGTTGTTTTCAAGCCTCGCCAGGCATAAAAGCCTTCGCCAGCGCCAATGGTTTGGCAAGGACTATGCCGCACGCAGTTTGAGCGCGAAGAGCCGTTTTTATTGGGCTTTAACTATTTCTCCGGTGGAATATCGGGAGCAGGATTGACTGCTTCGGTCAGAGTGAGTGATACGTGTCAGTCAGATTGCCGGGAGTCTGAATCTGAATAGGCTATAGCGGTTCTCGATTGGGTGGGACCTGTTGAGAGTTCAGCCTTAAGGCTGTTTTCGCAAACACGCTGAAAGCGTGAACTCTGAACATTAGTCGCACTCGACTGAGAATCCCTATAGAGGTTCTGAGGGCCAGGTTGGTAGCTCGGAGTTTCTGGAAGCTTTTTAGCGTGAAGTTAGATTGCGTATGAGTTCGATGACGAAATAGGAGATGGCGGCGATGATGGCCGCGATGGGAATTGTCAGAACCCATGCCCAGACGATTCGACCCGCCACGCCCCACTTGACGGCTGAAAGCCTGCGGGTTGCTCCGACGCCGACGATTGCGCCCGTGATGGTGTGAGTGGTTGAAACGGGAATGCCCGTCAGCGTTGCGCCGAAGAGGGTCAACGCACCGGCTGTCTCCGCGCAAAAACCGCCGACCGGTTTTAGTTTCGTAATCTTCGACCCCATCGTATGCACAATGCGCCAGCCGCCCGAAAGTGTGCCGAGTGCGATGGCCGCGTGAGCTATCAGCACGACCCAGAGAGGTATGTCAGGAAGCTTGCCGCCCGGCCCGGCAGCCATGATGTTGCCCGCGACGAGAGCTACGGTGATGATGCCCATCGTTTTCTGCGCGTCGTTGCCGCCGTGACCGAGTGAGAAAGCGGCTGCCGAGAAAAGCTGGCCGCGCCTGAAAAACTTGTCAACGTTGCTGGCCGACCACCGGCGAAAAATCCAGTACACGATCACCATAAAGGTGTATCCAAGCAGCATGCCCAGTAGCGGAGAAGCAACGATGAAGATTATCGTCTTGATCCAGCCCGCCGGTATCAAAAGACCGCTGATGCCTTTGTATGAAGCGATGGCCGCGCCCGCGTAGCCTCCGACCAGAGCGTGCGAGCTGGAGGTGGGCAATCCCAGCCACCACGTAATCAGGTTCCAGATGATTGCGCCGAGCAAGGCGGCCAGCAAAACATAGAGGCGCATGTCTGCGGCAACGAGATTGATGTTGACCAGATCGCCGCCAATGGTTTTGGCAACGCGCGTTCCGAGGATGGCGAAAGCGGCGAAATTAAAAAAAGCTGCCCAGATGACAGCCACGCCCGGCGAGAGCACACGAGTCGAGACGACTGTCGCAATGGAATTAGCCGCATCGTGAAAACCATTGATGTAGTCGAAGACGAGCGCGACAAAGATGATAAGGATGACGAAGCCTAATGTGACACTCATATATAGTCTGGAGTCTGGAGTCTCGGAGTCTGGAGTCCGAGGTCGAAAGCGATCTGTTTTCAGCTTTTGACTCTCGACTCCAGACTCCAGACTCCAGACTTTTTACGTGTGCTTGATAATCACGCTCTCGATGATATTGGCGACGTTTTCGCAGCGGTCAACTGCGGCTTCGAGTTTTTCGTAAATGTCTTTCCACTTGATGACGGTCAAGGGATCGGTCGCGTTGTGGAATAGCTCGGCAATGGCCTTGTGATAAATCTCGTCGCCTTCATTCTCCAGGCGGTGTAGCTCGACGAGGCGCGGGCTGATCCCGTTTGGCTTGGCAAGCATGGAAACGACCTCGTGTAGCTGCACGGCCATGCTTTGAATCACATCGGCGAAGCGGCGCGCTTCAGGAGTGCTCTCATTAACGTCGTACATCACCATCGCGCGGGCCGCATCGTCAATTAAATCTACGATGTCATCGAGCGCGCCCGACAGCAGGTAGATGTCCTCACGGTCGAAAGGCGTGATGAAAGATTTGTTCAGACGAGTCGAAATAGAGTGAGTCAGATCATCGCATTCGTGCTCGATGGCCTTGATGCGCTTGAGATGCTCGACATGGTTGCCGTCCTTGTCGTTGAGCATCTCGACGAGGGCGCGCGCCGCGTCGTAGATGTACGAAGTCATCTGCGAAAAGAAAGCGAAGTATTGCTCCTCTTTAGGGAGTAAACTGAATCCCATCGGACGTTTCGACTCCAGAGCGGATTGAGCTGTAAGAGAGTAGGCAATATAGTCGAACAGTCGCGCGCTTGTCTATACTGAAACCGCAATCAAAGCTGAATCGCCATTGAAAATACGGCCCGTCGGTCTTCGGCGTCTTGTCGTCGCTCGCGGCTTCGTCGTATGCTCCAAGACGACACTGACGAGGAAGACGCCCGGCGGGCGCTAGCGGCGAATTCAAGTATCTGATGACGAATAAAAACCACTTTTCGCAGGTTGTTGACCTGCTCCTGATGGAAGCTGACGCGATCCGCGTGACAACCACGCGGCTCAGTCCTGCCGAGGTCGAGCAGGCCATAGGGTTTTTGAAAAGTTGCCGGGGCAAAGTCGTGCTGGTCGGCGTAGGCAAGTCCGGCAACATCGCAGAGAAGATCGCGGCGACTGTGACCAGCACAGGGACGGTCGCGGTCTATCTGCACCCGTCGGATGCGCTGCACGGCGGACTCGGTATCGTGACCTCGGATGATGTGGTCGTCGCTTTAAGCAATAGCGGCGAGACGGACGAGATTGTCACGATGCTGCCTTACCTGAAGCATCGCCGAGTGCCGATCATCGCCATAGTCGGCAACACTAACTCGACTCTATCGCGCAGCGCAGATGTTGTCCTGGACGCCTCTGTGGATCAGGAAGCTTGCCCGCTCAATCTTGCGCCGACGACGAGCACGACCGTTGCGCTCGCTATTGGCGATGCGCTGGCGATGACCTTGATGCAGGTCAAGGAACTGACTCCTGACGATTTCGCGCTCAATCATCCTGCCGGACGCATCGGGAAGCGTTTGACCCTGAAGGTCGCAGATTTAATGCGTAGCGGAACAGAGAATCCGATTATCGTAGAGAATGCCGAGTGGCTGGAAGTAATCGCCGCCATCAGTCGCGGCGGACTCGGTGCGGTCAACGTCGTGGACGAGCAAGGGCATCTTCTGGGCATCATCACGGATGGAGATTTGCGGCGCGCGCTCCAGAAGATAAAGCTTACAGAGCTTGAGCACCTGGGCTGTTCCGCAATCATGACGCGCAACCCGGTAGTCTCTTCACCGGAGATGCTTGCCTATGAAGCTCTGCGATTGATGGAAGATCGTCCCAGGCAAATCTCTGTCTTGCCTGTGGTGGACGGGGAAAGAGTTTGCGTCGGGTTGATTCGCCTGCACGATATTGTTCGCAGCGGTCTGTAAAGAAGGGAAGTGGAAAGTAATGCTCAAGCGGTCGCTTGCAGTCATCCTTAATCTTATTATCTGGGCTTGCGTTGCCGGGCACGGTTTCAGCGGAGAGGCTTTCGCTCAAGAGCAGAATGCGCGGCGTGCGCGGGAAGTAAAGACTGCTCCGGCGGCGGAAGTCACCGTCACGCTCAACGAGCAGTTCTTCAACGCCCTGCTCGATGTGATCTTCACACGCCTCAAAGCGCCCTCGTTTCCGCTCTCGCTAAGGCGGGTTGGGCCTGAAAAGAATGGACTCGCCCCGTCTGAAGGGGAAGCGCCGGCCTTCAGTCTTTCGCACGGGAGCTTGAAACCGGATAGATGCGAGAGCGTGGTTACGCTGGAGCGCGAGATGGGCAACGTGAAGACAGCCGTGCGCTTCGAGAATGGAAAAGTGACTGCGCCGCTCGCCTTCAAAGGCAGCTACAGCGTTGCGCTCATCGGGTGTATAAATTTTCAGGGCTGGGCCGACACGATCATTAATCTGGACTTTGACAGGCAGCGGCAAGTCCTGAGCGCTCGCGTGACTGTCACTAATATTGAGTTGAGCAACATTCCATCGCTGGCGAGCGGCGTCGTCATCAAGCTCGTGCAGGACTCGATTGACCGCCGTATCAACCCCATCGAAATCTTACAGGCCGCACAAATTTCCACACGGCTTCCCATCACCGGCTCAGGCGGAGCCTTGCGGATGCGCGCCACAGAGATACGCCCCGAAGTTGTCCCAGGAGCATTGAGCCTACACATCTTTTATGAGTTCTCGCCTGTGGAATAAAATCCGGCAGAGAGTTCAAGTCAGTACCGCCTGCGTTCTTAGCCTCGGAGAGGCGATATATCAGTAGCCCATGACGTGAGTCATGGGAACAGGTATCGAAGAAATTATTCAAGCCCCGGCAGGGGCGACATACATATGCCGCCCCTCCGGGGCTTTACCCTTTTTGCGTGCGTTGTCCCCACGGCTTGCGCCGTGGGCTATTGATATATCGCCCCTCACGGGGCTGAGAACGAGACATGCCTTATATCGAACTCAGGTTAATTACAAAGAACCTGCTTTTCTTCCGACGCCTCAGTTCTGAATTCGGAATTCATGTCCACAATCTCCCATGCTGTCCGCTGTCTGAGAAGCTTGGTCATCAGCGCGGCATGTAAGATGTGGCCGCTCTTGTGAGCCGTCACTCGTCCCAGAATCGGCATCCCGAGCAGCGCCAGATCGCCGATGATGTCTAAGATTTTGTGGCGCACAAACTCGTCTATGAAGCGCAGGCTGGTCTCGTTGAGCATTCCATCCTCAGTGAGGACGATGGCATTATCGAGCGAGCCGCCGCGAATCAGGTTGGCGCGACGCAGTGCCTCAATCTCTTCCGTAAAACCGAACGTGCGCGCCGCCGCAATCTCACGCCCGAAAGTTCCGTTGGTGACATCAACACGAAAATGCTGCACGCCGATCAAAGGATGTGGAAAGTCAATCAGGCAATCTATCTCGTAAGAATCGGCTGGCTCTATCTGGATGCGGCGGTCGCCCTGCTCGATTGAGACTTTCTCGCGGACGAGCAAGCTACGGCGCGCAACCGGCTGCTCGACGACGCCTGCGCGCTCGATCATTTCCGTGAACGCTTCAGCCGAGCCGTCCATGATCGGGATTTCCAGATTGTCAACTTCGATGTAAACGTTATCCACACCTCCCCCGCGCAAAGCTGCCAGCAGATGCTCGACCGTCGAGAGCATCACGCCCGTTCTCATCAGCGTCGTCGCGTAAGAGCAATGCGCGACCCATTCGACGCTGGCGGGTATCTCGAAGCCGCCGAGGTCTGTGCGAATGAAGACGTAGCCCGTATCGGGTGGCGCAGGCACGAGGCGAACGTGAACCGGAACCGCAGTGTGAAGCCCTACCCCGCTCGTCTCGACCGGCGCGGCGAGTGTTGTCTGTTTGATCAAAAGTTGGTCTGAACCTTTCATCCCGCGTGAGTGAAACAATCTCTACCTAGCTCAATGAAGCGATAAATACATGGCAAGATCCGTGCCCCGACGACCAAGCCATTTCTCTTAACGTTATTGCCTCTACTTCTGCATTGCTGTCGTGCCAGAGCAACGCACAGGCAGAAACAGTGCGGCGCGTAAGCAACACTTAAAAGCAGTGATGAGTGATAAGTGATAAGTGATAAGAAAAAGCTTTTATCTCATCACTCATCGCTCATCACTTATCACTGCTTCACCACTTGTCACTTGTCACTCGTTTATCTATCATCAATTTCAAATGGCAAGCAAAAATTCTACGACGCCCGTAGCGCCGACCGAGCGTGTCTATCTGATAGACTCTATGTCGCACATCTTCCGCGCCTTCTTCGCGCCGATGGCGGGGCGCACAGACCCCTTGATGAACTCGCAGGGGCAGGTCACGCAGGCCGTCTTCGTCTTCACCAACATGCTGCGAAAACTGCTCAATGATGAAAAGCCGCAGCACATCGCCGCCGTCTTCGAGTCGGGCGAAAAGACTTTCCGCCACGAGACGTTTACCGATTACAAAGCTCATCGCGCAGAGATGCCTGAAGACCTCACCTCACAGTTGCCCTACATCATACGTGTCTGCGAAGCCTATAACATTCCAATCCTCAATGCGCCCGGCTTTGAAGCTGACGATGTAATTGGCACGCTCGCCATTCAAGCGGCTGAACGCGGCTTGCAGGCCGTCATCGTTTCCAACGACAAAGACATGTGCCAGCTTGTGCGCGACCCCTTGATTATCTGTATGCGGCAAAACTCGCAGAACGTGAAGCGAAAGGAGCCTGTGCCGCCGATTGAATGGTGCGACGAGGCATGGGTTGAAAATAAGTTCGGCGTGCTGCCCAACCAGATTATAGATTTGCTCGGCTTGATGGGTGATTCGGTTGACAACATTCCGGGCGCGCCTGGAATCGGCGCGAAGGGCGCGGTGCAGATTGTCAAACAGTTCGGCTCGATTGAAAACGCGCTCGAACATTGGGAAGAGGTCAAGCATAAATCTTATCGTGAATCCTTACGCGACAACGCAGACCTGATTCGTCAGTCGCTCGACCTGGCGACCATCCGCACGGATGTCAACATCGAACTCGATCTTGAAAAACTGCGCTCGCGTCCGCCTGACCGTGCCGCAGCCTATCAACTTTTCCGCGAGTTGGAATTCCAGGCACTGACGCGCGAGTTCTCCGACGCCGCCACCGCCTTGAGTGGAGACGCAAGCGCGCCTCGCCGCTATCGCATCATACGCAAGCGCGCGGAGCTTGATAGCTTAGTGCGCGGCCTGTGGGAGGCGGAGCACTGGGGCTTTGCCGTCGCAGATACCTCGCCCGTCGGCGGCGGACAGCAAGGCAACTCGCGCGACACGAAGCAGCCGACAGGCGTTGCTATCTCAACCGCGCCGGGAGTCTCGGCTTACGTTGACCTGGAAAACTTCGAGGATGGGATTGAAGCCGCCTCCAGTCCGCTTCGTGATGTGCTCTCGAACGGTCTGCTCTCGAAATCCGTGCATGATCTCAAACGCGCAGTCGTTCTGCTGACGCAGCTCGGCATTGAGCCTGAGGGCGTGACTGACGACACGCTGCTTGCGGCTTATCTGCTTGACCCCATTCGCAGCAAGTATGAGTTGAGCGATCTTGCGCGCGAGGCTCTCGGAACGGAAGGGGCGGGCGATCCTCCCGATGGCTGGACAGAGAGCCAATGGCGCGCGGCGGAAGCCGCAGACCTGACGGCGCAAACCGCGCATGTGCTTCACGGACGCTTGCTAGAACAGGGCCTGGAAGCCATCTATAACGAGATGGAGTTGCCGCTCGCGCCGCTCCTCTATCGCATGGAGCGCGCGGGCTTGCGCGTGGATACGAAAGTTCTGTCAGAGCTTTCAGCGTATCTCGGCACGGAGTTGGAGAAACTGACGAAGAAAATCTACGAAGTCGCCGGGCGCGAGTTCAAGATTAATTCGCCCAAGCAGGTCGGCGATGTCCTGGAAGAACTCAACATCAGCTCAGGCCGCAAGACTTCTACGGGGCGCGTCTCGACCAGCAAGGCTGTGCTCGAAGAGTTGGCGCAAACTTTCGAGTTGCCGCGTCTCATCATCGAATACCGCGAGCTTGATAAGCTGAAGACCGTTTACACAGATTCTTTGCCTGCTCAGATCGCCGAAGACGGGCGCATTCACGGCCAACTCAATCAGACGGTGACTGCGACGGGAAGATTATCTTCGTCAGAGCCGAACCTCCAGAACGTTCCGATTCGCACGGAGCTTGGGCGTCGCATCCGCCGCGCCTTCATCGCAGAGAAAGGCAACAAGCTCGTCTCCGCCGATTACTCGCAACTTGAGCTACGCTTGCTTGCTCATGTCACGCACGATCCCGTGATGCTCGATGCGTTTCAAAAGGACGACGACATACACGAGCGGACGGCGCGGCTCGTCTTTGGCGCTAAGACGAAAGAGGAACTGAAAGAGGCGCGCCGCTTCGCCAAGATCGTCAACTTCGCCATCGCTTACGCCATCGAACCTTTCGGGCTGTCGCAGCGCGTCGGCATCTCGCGCAAGGAAGCGAAGAAGGTGATTGACGACTATTACGAAACTTACAAGGGCGTGCGCCGCTTCATGGAAGAAGTGCCGGAAAAAGCGCGCGAGCTTGGATACGTGCGCTCCATCTACGGGCGCATCCGCCCCGTCCCCGGCGTCAACGACCGCAACGGCAACATACGCAACCGCGCCGAACGCGAAGCCATCAACATGCCGATTCAGGGAACAGCGAGCGATATAGTCAAACTCGCCATGCTTCACGTTGACGACGCCATCAAGCGTGAAGGACTCAAGGCACGCATGATAATGCAGGTACATGATGAATTGCTGGTCGAAGCTCCAAAAGAGGAGGCCGAGCGCGTCGCCGAACTCCTGCGCCGCGAGATGGAAGGGGCCGTCGAACTGGACGTTCCACTCAAAGTCGAAGTCGGCATCGGCGACAACTGGCTGGAGACGAAAGGGTAGTGATGAGTGATGAGTGATGAGTGATGAGATAAAAACCTATCTTTTCACTCATCACTCATCACTCATCACTCATCACTATTTTTATGCCTGAAACTGCGAACGAAGAAGGCGAGGTTGTCTATCGTCGTATCAGTCCGGGTGCGGGTGAGGGAGAGGCGCAGAATGCTGACGGGAGCAAGCGGCGCAGGCCACCTTCGACGAGCCACCTTGCTCCGACGTTGAGGACTGTGATCGTCGGCTTCGTGCTGTTGCTCGCGCTCGTCGTGTTGCTCGGTTATCTGAGCGTGAGGAAGATGGATGAAGTCGGCACGAAGATTCTCGACGATGAGAGGCGACATGCGGCCATACGCGATTTCACGCTTGAGTTGCGCATCGCCACGACTAAACTGGATTATGAAGCGCGCTCTCGCGGGCGCAAGCTCGACGGGGAAACGGAGGAGACCCGACCTCTCTTCGATGCGCGTATGAAGAAGGCACGCGATGAAGTCGTGGACAAACTAAGGCGACTCGAAATGCCGCCCTACTCGGAGAGCGAAAAGTGGCGCAGCTTACGCAACCACCTGATTGTCTTCGTTCAGGCGGCGAGTGATCTAGACACGTATTTGCGTGAGGGCTACGTCAAGTTCCGCGACGCGGACAAAGAGTTGGATAATCTGCTGGAAGAGACTAGGCGCGAGCAGGATGAGATATTTTACGGGAGCGAGCAATTAGAGAGTGCTGCGGCGCGCAGGATCTATTTTTTGACTGCGTTTGCTCTTTTGATAGGCGCGCTCGTCGCCGCTTACACGATCTGGGAAATGCAGCGACGCTTCCGGCAGGTGCGTGAGAGCATAGTGGAAGCGCGGCGCGAGCGTGAGTTCAGCACGCAGATGCTCGAAGGCATGGTCAGCGCCATCGCAGCCATTGACGCGCACGACCACATCCGAAGCGCCAACGGAGCTTTCTTCAAAATCTTTCCGGCAGCCCGCATCGGCTCTTCCGTTCACGATAAATTCTCTTCGCCTGCCGCGATGAAGATGCTGGAATCCGCGACTTCCTCGCGTGTAGAACATTCGACGTATCGCGGTCGCTGGGTCTGCGACGAGGACACGCCTAACTGCGAGAACAAGACTTTTGACGTTTACTCTTCGCCGCTCACGATTGACGGCGACGAGGGTCAGATCGTCACCCTGGTTGACGTGACAGAGGCGGCTGAAGCTGAAAGCGTCGTCAGGCGCACGGAATCTTTGACGGCAATGGGGCAGGCCGTAGCCCAGGTAGCTCACGAGATTAAGAATCCTCTGGGCAGCATACGCCTCGGCGTCTCGATGTTGCGCGACACGAGCACGGATGCGGAATCGCAGAACACGATTGACCTGGTTGAGCGCGGCATCAGTCATTTGAACAAGTTGGTGGTGGACGTGACGCAGTTTTCGCGTCAGAGACCGCTGGACATTTCAAGTGTAGAGTTGCACCTGCTGATTGATTCGAGCCTCGAACTCATCTCCGATCTGGTTCGAGAGAAAAACACACCCATCGAAAAACGCTTCACGAGCGAGCCGCTACAAGGCGATTGGGACGTAGACCAATTGAGGCAGGTCTTCGTCAATCTCATCGCCAATGCCATTGATGCCAGCAAAGAGAAGTCGCCCGTCATCATCTCGACAGAGCGCGTTGCGGCAGGGAAGCAGGTAGCCGGTGATGGAAACGGTAGCCGTATGAGCGGAGGCCCTCAAATGCTCGCACGCATCACCATCGAAGATCAGGGCGTCGGCATGGATGAGCAAACGCGCACACGCATCTTCGAGCCGTTCTTCACGACCAAGAAACGTGGCACAGGCTTGGGCCTGGCAATCGTCAAACAGATAGTCGAGCAACACAGCGGCACAATCAGCGTCGAAAGTTCTCCGGGCAAGGGAACACGGTTCACCGTTGATCTGCCGATAAAATCAGGGACGAGTGACGGGTAACAAGTCAATTTCAATAGAAAGAACGAATCGGGAGCTAGCCCGTACACTTATTTGAGAATTGTTCTAAAGGCATTGCTCGCAGCCTCGATAGTCCTATCAAGCAATTCATCCGCGTGCGCCAGACCGATGAATGCGGCCTCGAATTGTGAGGGCGCGAGATAGACGCCTTCATTGAGCATCGCGTGGAAGAACTTGCCGTAGAGAGCGCGATTGCTTTTGTCGGCGGATGTCCAATCCGTGACAGGCTCGTTTGTGAAGAAGCTAGTCCACATTGAGCCGACGCGGTTGGTGACAGTTTCAATTCCTGCTTCTCTCGCAACTTCCGACAAGCCATCGCAGAGGCGTTGCCCGGCGCGTTCCAGTTGTTCGTAAACGGATGGGTCGCGCAGACGTTTCAACGTTACGAGTCCGGCTGTCATCGCCAGAGGATTGCCTGAGAGCGTGCCCGCTTGATAAATGTTTCCGGCGGGCGCGATGTTGTTCATAATCTCGCGGCTTGCACCGTAAGCGCCGACGGGAAGGCCGCCGCCGATGATCTTGCCGAGCGTCGTGATGTCAGGCCGGACACCGTAAAGCTCCTGCGCCCCGCCACGCGCGAGCCGGAAGCCTGTCATCACCTCATCGAAGATGAGAAGCGCGCTGTGCTTCGTTGTTATCTCACGAACTTTTTGTAAATAGCCTTCACTAGGCGGGACGCAACCCATGTTGCCGACGACCGGCTCGATGATAACAGCGGCGATGTCTGCGCCGTGTTCATCGAAAGCCTGTTCGAGAGCAGCGGGGTCGTTGAAAGGAACTGTGATGGTGTTCTGCGCGACGGAGGCCGTGACGCCGGGGCTGTCTGGAAGTCCGAGCGTGGCGACTCCCGACCCGGCCTTAACCAGCAAACTGTCGCCGTGCCCGTGATAGCAGCCTTCAAACTTGACGAGCTTGTTGCGCCCCGTCACGCCTCGCGCCAGACGAATCGCGGACATCGTTGCTTCCGTGCCGCTGTTGACCATCCGCACCATCTCGACGGATGGAACGGCATCAATGACCTCTTCGGCTACTTCGAGTTCAAGCTCAGTTGGCGCGCCGTAGCTCGTCCCGCGCGCGAGAGCTTCATGTAATGCGCCCAGGACTTCTTCGTTGGCGTGACCAAGAATCATAGGCCCCCACGAGCCGACGTAATCAATGTATGTGCGACCGTCAACGTCCGTCATCGTCGCGCCCTTTGCGCTCTTGATGAAACGTGGCGTTCCGCCGACGCCGCGAAAGGCGCGCACCGGTGAATTGACTCCGCCGGGAATCAGCTCGACGGCGCGCTCGAACAATTCAGCCGAGCGCGTCTGCTCATTTCTCTGTGGTGAACTCATGAGAGGTATTCTCACTTCATTACGAGGGGGAAAGCAAGAAGCGGCTGCCACTCTTAAATTCCTTGTGGCAGCCGCTTCGATTCCGAAAGCGTTGATCTTACTTAATCGAGACGATTAGCTTTGCGGGACGTTCAACTCGTCGCCGGGATGAATCACCGATTGCGGCGAATCCATCTTGTCGCGGTTGGCGTAGAAAATGTCCATGTAGCGATTGCCATCGCCGAGTTTATGTTGCGCGATCTTCCATAGTGAATCGCCCGGCTGGACCTTGTAGGTTTCTGTGCTGCCGTGTCCCTGGCTATCGTCAACGGTAATGTCTGCTGACAGGTCGCCGTAATTCGCATCGGCAGCCTTGATCGCATCCCAGACTTTGTTTTTAGCATCTTCAGACGGAACGACAGCTATAACCACCAGCTTGCCATCCTCCACATGAAGATTCTGTACACGTCCGCCCGCTTGGTCGAGTGTGTTGAGTGCCGACTCATATTTCTTCTTGAGTGGCTCGAACTGGTCTTCATTGGTTTTCGCTGCAGCAGCGCCGGTGCCGAACATTTGATCGAAAATTCCCATCGTTGATTCCTCCTACTAAAATTTAAACATTCCGGTCTTCACAACCGGGTCCGAGAGAATTGCGGGGGCATTCTGTTAATGGAACGAGGATGATTATGACTGAAAAGATTGCTACCTGCAAACCCGGTCGCGTGCGAGCGGAGGCTCACGTGCCGGTTCAGATTCGCTCCACGCTCTCGCGCGGCTCAACCGTGATTGAGCGAAAGCTGGACATACGCACCAGTCCCGGCGCAGCGCCTTTCGGTTTTGAGAGAAACTTGCGCTGCGTGTAATGCACATCAACTTTGGCATCGCGCTTTGCCTGGCTGAAGGCGGCGGCCAACTGCGCGGCTTCGATAATCGTGCGATGCGGAATCTCCGCGCGTGTGGGGTTGCGCACGATGACGTGCGAGCCTGGATAATCAGCAGCGTGAAGCCATAGGTCGTATGGGCGAGCAACACGGAAGGTGAGATGATCGTTGTCGCGCGCGGCTCGACCGACGAGAATCTCGTAGCTGTCTGAAGAACGGTAGCGACGCGCGCCTGGCACCTCCGCTGCCGCCTTCTTCTTAGCTCCTTTTCGACCCGCTTCTGATTTGGATTCGCCCGTCAAACTTTCGAGCGCGCCCTCATCTCCTGACTCGATGATTCCTTCGAGTTCCCTCTGGGATGCGCGCAGAGTCTCTAGTTCCTTCCCGATTAAATTCAGGCGCAACGCGATCTCCCGCGAGGCGCGCTTGGCTTTCGTGTAACGTGAGAAGCGACGCGCGGCCTCTTCCTGCAAGGTCGAGTGCTCGTCTAATTCAAGCTCGATGAAGGGCGTGCCGTCGGCGTAGTAGTCTGTCAGTTTAACTATCTTGCCGTGACGCTCGGCTGTTCCGATGTTGGTGATTAACAGGTCTCCGATCCGCTTATGCTCTTCGGCCTCGCCGTGCGCTCTGAGGTCGTCGGTGAGATGACGTTGAAGCTTTTCGCGCTGCACGATCTCTTTGCGTAGGCGCGCGCGAGCAGTTGCGGCACGCTGCTCAAAGGCGCGCTCCGTTTCGAGCTGGCAATAGTAATTGTCCGCAGCTTCTGAAAGTGTGCTGAATTGTCCGCGCTCGAAGGGCGCGGTCGTCGGGCGGTTATTGATGTGCGGAGGAGGAGGCTGGTAGCGTTCGCCTGTTTCCTGGCCGTCGCCGCGAGGCGGTCGCAGAGTGTCTATGATAAACCCACGCTCATCGAGCAGCAGCAGATTCGCAGCCTTCCCTGTCAATTGAGCGACGAGGGTGCGCGCAGAGCGGTTTCCAACCTCGTCGTGCGCATTAAAAGAGAAGCGAACGATGCGGTCAGTGTCATCTTTCTTTAGCGAAATAAGTGTCGCGCCGCCGAGGTGTTTGCGTAGCACTTGAACGAAAGAAGACAGTGGGAGTGACTGCTTTTCAAGATCACGCACGCGCCGCTCGATCATGTAGATTCCGGGACGGGACGGCTCGACGCTGATGAATAGATAGAGACCATCGCCGGGACGAAAATCAATTGCCAGCGCAACGCGCGACAACTGAAATATCTTGCCCATCATGCGGCCCGACAGCACGGGCGCAATCTCCTCGACAATCGCTTTGATAGTTTGATCTTTCACGGTTGAATGAAAAATGCAAAATTAAAAATGCAAAAGGAAGGCGGAAACCATTATTAAATCAAATGGGCTTCTCCTCACTTTTGCATTTTACCTTTTTAATTTTGCATTCTCACTCAAGCACGACGGCAGTGCCGGAAAGATGATCGTGGACGGCGCGGCCTTCGGCATCGAACAGTGCGTAGAGAAGTCCGAGTCCCAGGGTGATGAGCGAAACGACATAAAGAAGGGCGCGACCGACAGATTGTTTCGTGGTCGGCGGCAAGCCCGTTTCCGCATCAACTGCGCGCAGTGAGACGAGCGACATTCCCCAGGTGCGCCCCGCAAGAGCGGTTGAAGCAGTCAAATAAAGAAACATCACAGCAAGGACGATGCCGCTCATCGAAGCGATGACGCGCCAGTCTGCCCAGTTGCCGTTCGTCAATTCAATGATCGCCGCGAAAGGAGATGAAGCGAAAGCTACGACCACCAGGTCTATCAAACCGCCAGCGATGCGTTTCATAAACGGCGCGCGGTCGTCATAAAACTCTTCGACCGGGATTGCCTCTGAGGTCTCCGGCTCGGAAACCAGGGGTGGCGCTTCAGCGGCCACTTCCACCGCCGCTCGCTTGGGCTGCGGTCTGCTCGCCGGAGCAGCAACCTTCGGAGCGGGCAGCGCCGGAACAACAGCAAGCTGATGCTCTCGCACAGGCTCGGAAAGTTTAGGCTGTTGCGAAACTTCTGCTTGTGGCGGCTGTGAAGGTAGAGCCACAGGAGCGGGCATGGACGCTTGAGCCAGAGCTGGCCTGGTCTCCGTTTCATACTGCTCTTCGGCTACACGCGCCGTAGCCGTTGCCGCTGCGCCGCCCATAGAAGCGCGTTGGCGTGACCTTGGCGGGGACTGGCGAGCGCGCTCCAGGCGTTTGAGAGCAGCCACGACAATCGGGTTAACCTCCGGCACGTCCGGCGTCGGCACAAGTCCTAACTGCGGCGCAGCCATTTCCGCTTGAACTGCCGCTTGCTCAACTCGTCTGTGCGGAACTTCTTCCGACTCGCGGGCGCGCCGTTCCTGAATCTCACGCACACGCGCGCTCAAATCCTTGCGCCATTGTGGGCGCGGAGCGCGCCCTGCGCCTGGAAATTCTATCAACGAAGAGCTTTTTGGAGCGGTTACTGCCGGAGAAGAGTTGTCGTTGGTTGTCACGTTAGATGTCACACTCTGGGCAGCCGGAGCGCTTTCCCCTGTACTTACAACTGTCTTTGTTTCTGTGTCGGGGGAAAGTTTTGATGCCGGTGTTTTGCATCGCGGGCAAAGTTCTAAGCCGTTGGAGTAAACAGCACGGCATGAGTGACACTGCATAGCAAAAGAGCCTCCGTCGGACCATTAAGTTAAATAAATTGGGCGGTGGGTCGAAATGGATAAACCCAAACCCGTTGCGGAGTCGCGGCGGATACTATCAGATTCTACTTTAAGGGGTCAACCAGAAAATATACTAGCGACTGTGTTTGAGTATCAGGAGAGACACAAGATGGAGGAATGCAAAGTGAAAAATTAAAAATGCAAAATGGAAGAGAAAGAGCGAACCTCTCATCTTCCATTTTGCATTTTTAATTTTTCACTTTGCATTCTCACAGTGGCTGTCTTCCGGCAAAGCCAGACTCGACATCGTGCCACCATTCGATCTGGTCGCCTTCGCCCAGATGCCAGCAGAGTAGGACTACTTGCCCGTCGCGCAGAGAAGGGAAATCTATCAGGCCGCGTGCTTGATCCTTGAGTTGGACGCCGAGTGTTTCAAGCTCGCCCGCACTTGAGAAGAGTTCGATAAGGAGCGAGACATATTGCGGGCCGTCTGCCATCCCACCGCCGCCTTGCTCTGCGCCTTCGGCTGCGTGCTTGGCGTCCTCCTGGTAAGAGAGCACGCGGCGATGTAGGCGCTGGATGCGTAAGAGAATACTTCGCACCGTCGGAATCAGAGCGTTTGCTTCCTCGACGCTAAAAACCTTCATAAAAGCAGGAGCCAAAATTAAAAGCAGAATTTAGGAGCCAGAAGCCAGAATGATAAGGTGAAAATCACATTAACAGATTTTCTTTTCTTCCGGCTTCCATCTCTCGCCTAGTGCTCGTCCGTAACTCGTATGAATTCGGCGGGCGGCTCAAACTGTTCCATCTCGTCATCAACCTGGGGTTCGATTGTGATGCGAGAAGGCGGAGGATCAAATCCATCCCGATGCCCGTTGTTGTTTGATTCTGCGTGGTGATGATGTAGGAAAGCCGAAACGCCCGGATCGTCGTGCAGTTCTCGTTCCTGATAGTGTGAGCCGTGCGGTATCTCTTTACGAACCTTGTCGGCAATCTCGCCGAGGTCTATAAAATAGTCCGCAACGTCAATCAACTTCGGCGCAGTGTTGGAACGAAAGCCCGCGACTTCGACGCGGCAGCCTTTGTAGGCCACCGCATTGACGGCGTAGACGAAATCTTCGTCGCCTGAAACAAGCACGGCTGTGTCGTAGCGTCCGGCCAGAGAGAGCATGTCAACGGCGATCTCGACATCAAGATTCGCTTTGCGCGTGCCGTCATAAAAAGTTTTCAGCTCTTTCTGGATAACGCGGAAACCGTTGCGTCTCATCCAGAGCAGGAAACCTTGCTGACGTTCTGCCCCCACATCCACGCCTGTGTAGAAAAAAGCTCTTAGCAATCGGCCATCGCCCAGCAGGACACGCAGAAGCTTGTTGTAGTCAATGTCTATATTGTGAAAACGCGCTGCGTGAAAAAGATTGTTGCCGTCAATAAAAACTGCCACCCTGCCACGATGCCCGAACTGCCACGAAATATTGTTCGTTGGATCAAAGTTCATGCAAAAGGTTACTCCATAAAAGTGTAAATATCTGCGGATAGAATGCCGCCTCAGATGCATTAAGGTCAAGCCGAGAGCGAGAGCGCCCGCTCGTCTTACTTGGAAATTTGTTTGACGGTGATGATTTCATCCGTCACTGCATCCAGGTAGATGGTGACGGGATTGGTCTCGTGTCCGATTGTGATTTCCCAGGCAAGATGGAATTCGAGCACCATTGGGTCACTCACGCGGGGAACCGGGTAAACCACGAGTTCGCGCACATTAATCTCTTCGCCTTTAGGAACGGTGAGAGTTTGTTGATGGCCTGCGGTCGCGTCCGTGTAAGTGAATGTGTGGCCGATGATCTGCTCCGGCACTTTATCGGCAGTCCAGCGTGGACGAATCCCTGTGCCTGCGCGTTGCAGTTGTTCTATCTCAGGGATGCAGGTGCTGCTGATCTGAATAATCCGGCGATCAGGAGCAGATGTTATTTCCAGCACGCCGTAATCGCCGCGCAAAGGATAGCGAAAGGGACGCTGCTCGTAGCGCGCCTTCTTCGTTCCGTCTGCCAGATCAGTTCGTTGGGTGAGCGAGAGTTGTTGCGGTTCTGCGCCGAGCAAGGCGCTGGCGCTCGTGATGAAACGTCGCAGGGATTCGCGCGTCTCTTCTTCCGACATGGTTGCGCCCTCGCCGACCTTCGGCAAGTACAAGGGAGTGCCAGTGAAAGTTGGCAGACTACGAATGGTCGCAGTAACGGGCTGAAGCTCCGGCGCGGGAGCATTAGTAATGCCTTGATCGTTCGTGAATTTCGTCCAGGCAGCGAGTGCGGCCTCGCGCCGGTCGGCTGTGTCGGTCATCAGGACGGGATACGGAACATCGTTTGGTCGCGGGCCTGTGGCATTAGGCGCGGGCCTGTCTGCGCAGGCGTTCACGCAGATGGAGAGCGCGATAAGAAACGCGACGCGCAATTGCCCTGTGAGCCGCGTTCTCTGTTTAGCAAGACATTTCATAATGCCCCGAAATTATTGAAGAGCAGAAGTAGTGGGTCAGTTTGAAGGAACGAGTTCAGAGTTCAACCGTTCAGGTTGCCGATGCTAAAGAGCAAGCTCAAGCTTGAACTCTGAACTGACCCACTACCAGAACAGAAGCTGCGCGCATTATTGCCGCGAGGCCGATTATACTCAATCGAGGCCGAGATGAAAGGATGATGCGCGCTGCTGGCAGGGTCAAATCATTCTCAGGGAAGACAAGTTAACCACAGAGTGACTGTGTTAATTGTCAAGGTTAACGGGGGCGTTCCCAGCCTAGCCAAAGACAGGCTCAGTGGCCTTAGTGACTGTTCGGGATATGCCCCCAGGTTGAAGCGGGACTATACTCTGTGGCGGTTTCAGCAAAACCCTGCAACGGTTTGTGCGAACCAAGACACGACCAGTCTGCCGCTTCGTTGAGACACAAGAAAGCGCTCTCTTGGGTCTCAATGTCAATCTACTAGACACAAAGACACGGAGAAAGCAAAAAGATGAAATCTCAAATCCTGAATTAGAAATATCCTTCATTTGAAATATTCTTCTCTGTGTCTTCGTGTCTTTGTGGTTAATTCCTGAAAATGAATTGACCCTGGTGCTGCCGGAAAGTTTCTGCTCGCGCTTGAATGAAAATGGCTATAATCGAAATTGGAGACTAACCTTTGCCGTTCGATGAGAAAGATATTCCCTTAATAGGCGATGCAGAGCCACTGCGTTCTGAGCCGCGCGGTTTCACGCCTGAGCAGATGGTGACGTGCGAAGCCTGTTTGCGCGCCAACCCGCCGACGCGCACAAGCTGTCTCTACTGCGCTGCGCAACTGCGCGCGACCGCAGCCAGCGCTGCCCTGCAAAAGCCGACGCTTCGCAAGCTGGAGAAATGGGAGCAAGGGTTCAATACGATCTTCTTGCCGGATAAATCGGCGCAGTTGACGGAAGAATCGCTGGCAGCAGTGGCAGAGTTGGTGCGACTCAAGACAGAAGACCTGAAACGCATCGTTGAGACTGGTGTGCCTCTGCCGCTGGCACATGCCGCCAGTAGCGATGAAGCCTCGCTCATCGAAGGCAAGCTCGCCGAGATGGGTGTGGGCACGATGGTCGTCGCCGATAGTGATTTGATTGCGGAGGATTCGCTACAGAAGCGTGCGCGTGCGTTTGAGTTGATGGAGCGCGCGCTCGTGGCACACCCTGCCGCTGGTAGCGGTGAAGACTGGCGTGTGGCGTGGGCGGAGATCGGGCTGCTGGTTGCGGGGCGTCTCTTCGTGCGACAGCTTGAAGTTGAAGAACGAAAGGGTCGCAGGGCGGAGAGCGAGATCGTGGATGCGCGCGAGATGAGCGCAGACGAGGTTGTGCTGGACATCTACACCTCCGAGCGCGATGGCGGATGGCGCATCGCGGCGGGCAACTTCGATTTCTCTTGTCTGGGAGCGCAGAAAGGTCTGGTCGCCTCTCAGAATTTTTCGACGCTGGTTACGGTTCTACGCGAGCGCGCGAGCGAAGCCCTTTACGACGATTCATATCATCGTGTGCGTCATGCTCTCGGAGTCGTGTGGCCGCTCGAACAGCAGACAGAGGCGCGGGGCTGGCGTCGTGAGCGGCCCGGACGGGTTCATACAGAAGCCATCACCAGAAGCGATAATGAAATGCAGTTCACGCGCTACTCCCGTCTGCGCCATTATCTCAGCGTGAATCATCCGGGATTGAATAGATGAAACGGCGCGGCGAACAAAGACGATTTCGTAATCAAACGACAACGCATAGCGAGCGCGTGTTGCAGCAGAAAGCACCTCTTACGGAAGAGTCGCAACCTAAGACGCTGACCTCGCGCACTGACAACGCGCATCTTTATGGTGTTGCGCCGGTGCTCGAAGCATTGCGCGCGGGACAACGGGCAATCGAGCGCGTCACGATTGCGGAAGGCGCGCGGCACAATCGCCTGCGCGAGTTGATCGAGTTAGCACGCAGCGCAAACGTGCCTGTGCATTTCGCTTCGCGCGTCGAGCTTGCGCGCTTCGTCGGCGCGGATGCGAATCATCAAGGCGTGGTTGCGAGCGTGGCTGCGGCGCGCTACACGGATGCGGACGATCTTCTAGACGCGCTCGCATCGCGCGTGGGCACGGATGATCCGCCGCTCGTGGTTGTGCTCGACGGGGTTGAAGACCCGCGCAACCTGGGGGCGATTTTGCGAACGGTGGAATGCGCTGGCGCGCACGGTGTTTTCGTCCCGGAGCGTCGAGCCGTTGGTCTCACGGAAACTGTGGCGAAGGCCGCCGCCGGAGCTTTGGAGCACGTCGCGGTGGCTCGTGCAGCAAACCTGACGCGATTGATAGAACAGTTGAAGCAGCGTAACATCTGGACAGTCGGAACAAGCGCGGACGCTTCATCGTCTTATACAGAGTGGGACTGGACGCAACCTTCGGCGCTCTTTCTCGGCGGCGAAGGGACGGGCTTGCATCGCCTGGTGCGCGAGCGTTGCGATACGCTCGTCAGCATCCCGGTGCGTGGCCGCATTGAATCATTGAATGTTTCGGTCGCGGGAGGCATTGTGCTATACGAAGCCATCCGCCAGCGAACCTTAGCGAAGATTGCAACGTAAGAGAGCATGAGAGACTTAGCCACAGAGACACAGAGACGCAGAGATGAATTTAGAGGTTTATTCGTCTTCGCTATCTATGTCTCTTACTCTCTGTGTCTCTGTGACTCTGTGGCTTAAATTTTCAGACGAGACTGGAGTCGGAAAATGTACTGTCCGAAGTGCGCAGCGCAAAATATTGAGGATGCCCAGTTCTGTCGCGGTTGCGGCGAGAATATCAGCCTTGTGTCGCAGGCTATGACAGGACAACTGCCGGAAAAGCGCGCCGTCGGACACGACGCGGAGGACCATCCTTACGACGAGATCGCGCGACGCTTTCGCCGGGCGAAAGACACGCCCAGACTCGACAAAGCGATTAAGAGCGGCTTCATGGGACTGGCGTTTCTGATTATCGCTATCATTCTTGGGTTCACCGGCGATAGACGACACGAATACTGGTACTGGCTGCTGATCCCTGCTTTCACAATGCTCGGCGGCGGTGTTGCCGAGTACGTGCGAGTGAAGCAAGGAAGGGGAACGGAAAAGAGACTGCCTGATATTAAATCCAGCGCCTCTATGCCTCCAGCTCCTGAACGCATGAGCGCATTGCCGCCGCGTAATACTTCTGAACTCGTGCCGCAGCCGCCGAGCGTCACAGAAAGCACGACGAGACACCTTGACCTCAGCACGGAAGCGCCGACGCGAAACATCAGCAGAAACGATGAATGATGAACTGAAAAGCAATTACCCTTCTTTAATTCATCATTCACCATTCATCGTTCATCGTTTCAAACGCTCCTTGCGCCTGGTCAGAGCGCCGCTGTATAGTCTTCAAAAATTAGCCCGCACAATCTGTTAATTCGATAACTTGGAGGAAAGTTTTAGTTATGCCGCAACGACCCAAGATTGCGAACGACATGCTGGAGTTGATCGGCTACACGCCGCTCGTTCGCCTGAATCGCATCCCCTATCCGAACTCTGCCGAGTTAATCGCCAAGCTCGAATCGCAAAATCCGATGGACTCCGTTAAAGATCGCATCGGCGCAGCGATGATTAAAGCAGCCGAGCGCGACGGTCTCATCAAATCCGGCGAGACTGTTCTGGTCGAGCCGACATCCGGCAACACTGGAATCGCGCTCGCCTTCGCTGCCGCCGTGCTTGGGTACAAGCTGATCGTCACGATGCCGGAGACAGTGACGATGGAACGTCGCCGCGTGCTCGCCTCGCTCGGTGCGGAAGTTATACTGACGCCGGGCGCGGAAGGCATGAAGGGCGCTATCAAGAAGTCTGAGGACATCAGCAAGACGACGCCGAATAGCTGGATACCCAGCCAGTTCGATAATCCTTCAAACCCGGAAGTGCATCGTCGCACGACTGCCGAAGAGATTCTTGAAGACACAGACGGGAAGATTGACGCATTCGTCGCAGGCGTCGGCACTGGCGGAACGATTGCCGGCGTTGGGAAGGTTTTGAAAGAGCGCGTCGGGAAGCACGTTCAGGTGATTGCCGTAGAGCCTACTTCGTCGCCCGTGCTTTCGGGTGGCGCGCCCGGCCCAAACAAGATTCAGGGCATCGGCGCGGGCTTCGTTCCCGGCAACTACGACGCTTCAGTGGTTGATCGAGTGATTCAATCCGATTACAACGATGCGCTGGCGATGGCCCGTCGGCTGGCGCGCGAAGAGGGAATCTTCTGCGGCATCTCTTCGGGCGCGATTACGTGGGCCGCGCGCGAGGTCGCAAAGGAGTTGGGAGAGGGCAGGCGCGTCGTCTCCATCATCTGCGACTTCGGCGAGCGCTACCTGTCGCACGAACTATTTGAAACACCAGGACAATGAAAAGAAACGATGAATGATGAATGAATGAAAGGTGATTGCTTTTCAGTTCATCATTCATCATTCATCGTTCATCATTTTCTCTAAGCCTTCCGATTTGCGTTCCACCACTTGTATCTGCGTTCCCGTTTGCGAGAGACGCGCGATAGATTTGCGCCAGGCTGTGACGCGCGCCAGTGAAGTTGCGGATATCATCGAACTCCGGCTCGACTACTTGCAGGGCGATGAGTTGTTCAAAGCCCTGCGCGGCCTGCCAGCCTTGATTAGCGCAAGCACGCGACCCGTCATCGTCACCCTCCGCCCAATCGAGCAGGGCGGGCAGCGTGAGATGAACAACCTGACCCGCATCATCTTCTGGGTTGAACATTTTCTCTACGGCAAACCGCACGTTGACTTCGCAGATATAGAGCTGGACCTCGCACAGCTTTTTCAACGGAGAGAAAAGGACGAAGGCAAAGAGCTTCTCAACTGGGAGCGCGTCATCTGCTCGCAGCACTACTTCGCTGGCCCCCCCGATGACCTCTGGAAAATTTTCAGTGAAATGCTGACGACACCTGCGCGTATTTTGAAGGTGGCAGTGCAGGCCAACGACATCACAGATTGCATCGCAATCTTTCGCCTGCTTGAACACGCTCAACGGGAAGGGCGCGAGATGATCGCCGTTGCGATGGGCGAAGCCGGACTTGCGACGCGCATTCTCGCTCCTTCTCGCGGCGCGTTTCTAACTTACGGCTCATCGGACGAAGATCGCCAGAGCGCACCCGGCCAGGTCAGCGCGGCTAGTTTGCGCGACATTTATCGCGTTCATAAGCTGAACCATGAAACGGAAGTCATGGGACTCGTCGGTTCTCCGGTCTCGCATTCGCTTTCGCCTCGAATCCACAACGCGGCTTTCGATGCGCTCAACGTGAACGCCGTTTACATCCCCTTTGAAGTTCAGGACGCGGGCGAATTCTTCCGCCGCATGGCGCATCCACGCACGCGCGAGATTAATTGGCGATTGCGCGGACTGAGCATCACCGCGCCGCATAAGTCGGCTGTGATGGAGCATCTGGATTGGATCGCGCCCGATGCTGAAGAGATTGGCGCAGTCAACACAATCGTTATTGAAGATGGCGCGATGCGCGGCTACAACACAGACGCAGCAGCTCTGCTCGTGCCGTTGCTCGAAAAAGGTCTGAGCTTGGGCGGCGTGCGTTGCGCCGTCATCGGAGCAGGCGGGGCTGCGCGTTGCGCGCTCTGGGGCTTGCGGCAGCAGGGAGCGCGTGTGCGGGTGTTCGCGCGCGATGCCCTGAAAGCAACGGCGACCGCCGAAAAGTTCGGAGCGGATTGCAGGGAACTCGATGGCGCGTCTTTCGACGACTTCGATCTTGTCATCAACGCCACGCCGCTCGGAACACGCGGCGAAAGAGAAGACGAAACGCCCGCTCTCGCCGATCAACTTCGTGGCGCACGCATGGCTTACGACCTCGTTTACAATCCAGGCGACACGCGCTTTCTGCGTGAAGCCCGCGCCGCCGGTTGCGAAACTACCGGCGGCCTCGCCATGCTCATAGCGCAAGCCTCCGAGCAGTTCAAGCTCTGGACAGGACGAGACGCGCCGTTAGACGTAATGAAGGAAGCCGCGCTCAGCGGGCTGTAAGACGCGAACACATCTTTTATTTGAAATTCGACATCTCACATCCGATATTTATGTTAGAGCGTTATAGCAGGCAGATACTTTTCGATGGCATTGGCGAGGCTGGACAGCGTCGCCTTCTCGATGCGCGTGCCGTCATCATTGGGTGTGGCGCGCTCGGGACGGCGCAGGCCGAAAGCTTGGCGCGTGCGGGTGTCGGCCAGCTTCGCATCGTTGACCGCGATTTCGTCGAAGCCTCAAACCTGCAACGACAGACGATGTTCACCGAAGAGGACGCGCGCGAGCGTCTGCCGAAAGCCGTCGCCTGCGTGAATCACCTGGCGTTGATTAACTCCGAGGTTCGTGCTGAAGCCGAGATCGCAGATGTTAACCATTCCAACGTCGAAAGGCTCATCAAGGGCTGCGACGTAGTGCTCGACGGCACGGACAATTTTGCGACGCGCTACCTCATCAACGATGCCTGCGTCAAACATAAAATTAACTGGGTCTATGGCGCGGCGGTCGGCTCTTACGGTGTGACGATGACTGTGCGCCCACACGAGACTCCATGCCTGCGCTGCATCTTTGAAGAAGCGCCCCCGGCTGCGAGCGCGCCGACGTGCGATACGGCGGGCGTCATCATGCCGATCATCTCCGTAGTGGCCGCCGTGCAGACGAGCGAGGCTTTGAAGTTGCTGACAGGGCAGGTTGAGAAGCTGCATCGCTCTCTGATGCAGTTTGATGTGTGGAACAATGAGTGGAGACGAATTAAGCTGAACAATCCAACGCCTGAATGTCCGACGTGCGGGCTTGGTCGCTACGAGACGCTCGAAGCCGACGCGGGGGATTTCGCAACGACTCTTTGCGGACGCGATGCGGTACAGGTCAGCCCGCGACGCTCGACCCGTGTTGATCTGCCTGCGCTGGCCGAACGATTGCGCGCGGCGGGCGAGGTTCAGATTAACCCTTACCTGCTGCGGCTGCGGGCAGGCGAGTATGAGTTGACTGTTTTTCAGGACGCGCGGGCGATTATTCGCGGGACGGATGACGTGGCGACTGCGCGTTCTTTGTATGCAAAGTATATTGGGAACTAGGTGGAATTAACTTGAGCGGAAAACGCGGGGCGATTCACCACAGAGACACAGAGGACACAGAGATAGCACAGAGTCTTACACTTCTCTGTGCCCCCTCTGCGCTCTCTGTGTCTCTGTGGTGAATATTCAGTTCTTATCTGCGTCACTAAATCGCTCTCAGGTAGCAACACCGGAGAGCGCAGCCCGTTTCTATCGCAAAGCTTTTCAGGTTATGATTCGCAAGTGTCTCTCAGATTAATTTCTTCAATGTCGCAAACACGCTTGACTGCAATCCGACAAACAATCTCCTGATGACAAATCAAACTTTAATCAAACGCATCCTTAACTCTCTCTTTCTTTTCATCGTTCTGACAGCTTTCGCCATTCCGCTGCTGGCGGGCGAGCCGATCATCTGGGAGACAAGCTCCAGATCGGAACTCCTGCGCGGCGAAGCGCACGGGGTCTCCATTACGGATACGGGAGTCCTCATGCTCTCGCCGCGATTCACACAACTCTTCAATACAGACCAGCCTTATATCTGGGCAAGCGTGTCAGACAGCGCGGGCAACATCTATCTTGGAACAGGACACGATGGGCGACTCTATCGCGTCGGCGCGGACGGACGCGGCGCGCTCCTTTACGATGCAGCAGAGCTTGATGTCACGGCGTTGGCCGTGAGCCGCGACGGTGCGCTTTATGCCGGGACATCTCCAGACGGCAAAGTTTATCGCATCAGTGCGGACGGCAAAGCGGAAGTCTATTTCGATCCGCCTGACAAATACATCTGGTCGCTGGCAGTTTTACCCGATGGACAACTCGCGGTCGGAACGGGCGACAACGGCAAGCTCTACCGCGTCGGCGCGGCTGGCGCGAAGCCGGAAACGTCTTTGCTCGTTGATACAAATGAAACGCATGTGATCTCGCTCGCGGTTGATGCGAAGGGGCAGTTGATCGCAGGAACTGATCCGGGCGGACTCGTTTTGAGAATCTCGCCGGACGGCAAAGCGTTCGCGCTCTTTGATGCGCCGCTCAGAGAGATTCATGCGCTCGCGCCCGGCGCTGACGGCTCAATCTATGCGCTCGCTTTGAGCGACGCGGCTTCGGGCACGCGCGTCGGCGGCACTACGAGTTCAGCCCCGCAGTCTTCGGATTCTTCCGGCGGGCAGGGGAGCGCGACCGTCACCATCACTGCGATTGATGAGAGCGGCGCGCCGCTGCAATCTCAGCCGTCCGGTGGTCGCAGTCGCAACGAACTCACTAACGCTCGCAGCGCAGTCTTTCGCATTCTGCCCGATGGTGGAACGGACGTGCTCTGGAGTAGCACTTCAATTACAGCTTTCGCTGTCGCACCCGCTCCGCAGGGTGGCAGCGTACTCATTGGAACAGCGGACAAAGGTCGCATCTACTCGGTAACAGACGACGGGCGCGACACGCTGCTTCTGCAATCAACCGAGGGGCAGATTTCTAATTTCGTAGTGCGCGGGCGGGAAGTATTCGCCGCATCCTCCAATCAGGGGAAACTTTTTCGCTTCGGCTCGGAGTTGGTTAACGAGGGAAGCTATGAGTCGCCTGTGCGAGATGCCAAGCTCGTTGCTTCGTGGGGACGCATCTGGTGGCGCGGGCGCGGTAGTGTTGAATTGCAGACGCGCACAGGCAACAGCGAGCGTCCAGACGCGACGTGGAGCGAATGGAGCGCGCCGTATCGTGATCCTGCCGGAGCGCAGATTGTCAGCCCGCGCGCACGCTTCATACAGTGGCGCGCTGTCCTTAGAGAGCCGACAGGCACAGGAGGAGCGGGCGGCGCTGAAACGAGAATGGAAGATGTCAGTCTTGCGTATCTACCTCGCAATGTTGCGCCGGAAGTTCTCAACATCACGACCTTGCCCGTGGGCGTCGGCTTGCAGCCGATTGTGCAGATGCAGTCTGACCCGAACATTGAATCATCAGGTCTTGACCCTAGCCTCTTTGGCGCGAGCGCGCAGGTTCCGCCCAGACGTATCTACCAGCGCGGCGCTCGCTCGCTCCAATGGCAGGCCGAAGATCGCAACGGCGACACGCTTGAATACGCGGTCTATTATCGCTCGCTGAACGAAAGCTCGTTCCGATTGTTGAAGGATAAGCTGCGCGACAATTTCTACACGGTGGATGGTGCGGCGCTCGCCGATGGTCGTTATATTTTCAAAGTCGTAGTCACGGACGCGCCTGATAATCCGGGCGGGCAGGCGCTCACGGGCGAGCGCTTGAGCGAGCCTGTTGACATAGACAATACGCCGCCAGTCGTTCACGCCGTAGGAGAAGCGCAGATCACAGGCGAGCGTGTTCGCGTTGTCTTCGAGGTTGAAGATGCGACCGGAATGGTGAAGCGCGCAGATGTCAGCGTTGACGGGGCAGCCTGGCGCTCGACCTTCCCTGACGATGGCATCGCCGATAGCCAGCGCGAGCGCTACACGCTCGATCTCCCGGTTGCGGGCGCGGGCGAACACACAATCTCACTGCGCGCCTTCGATATGAGCGGAAACGTCGGCAGCATCAGAATCACCGTAAGGAATGCAAAATGAAAAATTAAAAATGCAAAAGTGCGGGGAAGCCCATTTGATTTAATAATGGCTTCCGCCTTCCTTTTGCATTTTACATTTTTCATTTTGCATTCCTTTGCACGGTATCGTGCGAGACCCGTGCGAAAGCGTGCGTTAGATTACGATAATTGCTAAACTGTTGATTGCCTGGCGCGACGGCAAGCGAAGGCAGTGCGTGGCACCCATCTTGCTGTACTTCCTGTCGGCGCGTCTCTTCTCCCTCCCATGCGCGCTCATGTGAACGAGACATGAGGAGGCCACACGTAATTATGGACAAGTTGAAGCGAATTTTGATGGCGGCGTTGATGTGCTGCGTTGTTTCTGCCAGCGCATTCGCGCAAAAGCAAGACCCTAAGCCGCCACCGAAGGAAGACCCGCCCAAGGTTAAGGTTGAGACGGATAAGAATCCGCCGCCTGACCGACCCAAAGGCGATGATAAAAAAAAGCCTTGAGGCAACTGTTACGAGCATTCTCCGTCAACTTTATTGAAAGCGACGACGATACAGATGAAACCCGCCCCCGTTAATAGCTGAGGCGGGTTTCATTACTTTAACAAGTAGGGTGGTAAAACGTTTTATGCGTTCTCGATTGGTAAAAGCTTTTCTGGTTCTCACGCTGCTCTTAGCTGGCAGCGTATCGCCGTTCGACAATCACGTCTCAACTGCTCATGTGCAGGGCAATTATGACCGGCAACTCACCGCGCGTGCGCGGCAGATCACGGGAGATGATTTCCCGGTTTTCACCAGAACCCCGAACGGTGCGCGCGTGTTTGCGCGTATATCTCCGCGCCCGGAAGTTTTGCGCTCGATTGACGATGGTCTGACAGAGCTTTTCAGAGTCGCGCGTCGTCACGGGTACACCGCGCGTCTTGATTATTCTTACTACACAATCTTCATTGCGCGCGCCGACCGGACGAAAGATAGTCAGGGCGCTTACTCGCCTGACATCGCTGTACCCGCCGGACAGTATGCCGGAAGCGGCTACGATCAGGGCGGCTACATCTATGCCGCCGGAATGGTGCTGGCTTTCAATCCTTGCGCCTTCATCATCGCGGAGCATGAGAGAGACTTGCAGCGCATCTCAAACGTCGTGCGCTACGAAGGCGAGCACCTCATCCTCTATTACAACGACCGCGCGCTCTACGAAAAGACCGCCGATCACAGTCGTGGCGGCGGCCATCCGATCCTTCAATAATTTGAGATCAAGATTTGAGAATGAAAACGGCCACCGCTCTCCCGGTGGCCGTTCTTGCTTAATGACTTGGTGCCCGCTGTAGGACTCGAACCTACGAAACCTCTCGCGTGTGAAGCGAGCGCTCTACCAACTGAGCTAAGCGGGCTTCCTCTTTTTTGGAGGGATGCCGCATGCTAGCAAAGCCGCTTCGCCAGCGTCAAGCCGGGCGATTTTCAGCTTCCGCCGTCAAGAAATTATTGATCAGAGAAGAGCCTTTCAACTTATCACTGGTTGACAGGTGAATCTTCCGGGCCGGCAGGTTGTGTATCGTTGACCTTGACGGTATCCGCATTCGCGTCCAGGTAAAAATGATTTTTCCCTGTTGCGCCCAACCCGTCAGGTTTTTGTGGGTCGGCATTGACGCTGTAATAGGCTGGCTGCCCGCTGGCCTTCGGCGTGATTTTAACTGTGAAGATATATCCGCTCACAACCGGAGCATCGCCAGCGAATCTTTTGTCCATATTGACATCTGTGATCAATTGATCGAACGTGCCAAAGGCGTTGCCTTGATGCTGTTTGTAATAAAGCCTCTGGCTGACGGCGATGTTCTGAAGCGTTTTAATCGCGGCAGCCTCGTTAGTGGAGCGTTGAATAGCCTGGTAAGCAGGGATGCCTATGCCGACCAGAATGCCGATGATGGCGATCACGATCATCAATTCGATGAGCGAGAAACCACGCTGGCTTAAATGACGTTTATGATTCTGTTTCATAAGTAATCCACCTCAAGAATATTTCACGAGTTAATCTGCTCAGAGTTCCGCAAATTCAAGATAATTGCGAGGACGATTCCTTTCCCGGCAGCGCCGTAGATTTTACTACACCGGAGTTATCTGCGCCACTTGCCTACAGGCACAGGAAAATCGCATTAGATCGCTCACGCCCCGGCGGATTTTAGAGTTTCTCAGGTATTTAGACGTGCGGCAGTGTCGCCGAGCATGTAGAATGGAAAGCGCGAGGCTGGCCCGAACGGAGCAGGAAAAGTTTATGCGTAGATTCCAGACAGCAAACAGGGAATCGGAAAGAGTGGCTACCGCTGCGGTCGAGAAGATAGACGAGCTGCAAGCGGCGATAGAGAGCGTCATCAAGGGGAAGGCGGAAGCGGTGCGCCTCGCCATCGTGACGTTGATTGCGGGCGGACATCTCCTGGTCGAAGATGTGCCGGGCGTCGGGAAGACCACGCTCGCGCATGCGCTGGCGCGCTCACTCGATTGCGTCTTCCAGCGCATACAGTTCACCTCAGACCTGCTGCCGTCAGACGTGATCGGCCTCTCGGTTTACAACCAGCACGCAGGAGTTTTCGATTGGAAGCCGGGGCCTGTCTTCGCCAACGTCGTGCTCGCGGACGAGATCAACCGCACCACGCCGAAGACGCAGTCCGCGCTGCTTGAAGCGATGGCCGAAGGCCACGTCACGGTTGAAGGCACGACACATCTTTTGCCCGCGCCTTTCATCGTCATCGCAACGCAGAATCCGATTGAGCATCACGGCACATATCCTTTGCCGGAATCGCAACTCGACCGCTTCATGCTGCGCCTCCGCATAGGCTATCCAAGCACGGAGGATGAGCGACAAATCCTGCGCGACCGCGAACGCGCAGAGCCACTAGACACTTTGCGCGCCGTGATGACGGGCGAAGATATTGTCGAGCTGCAACGACAGGTCAGCGAGGTCTCGGTTGATGATGCGCTCGTGGACTACTTGATGCGAATCGTCAACGCGACACGCGAAAGTGAGATGCTTGATCTGGGCGTTAGCCCGCGCGGAACGCTCGCGCTTTTTCGTGCGGCGCAAGCGTTGGCCTTGACGGAGGAGCGCGCCTATTGCGTCCCCGACGACATCAAGCGTCTGGTCATTCCGGTCTTCGCGCACCGCATCCTGGTCAGCTCACGCTTCTCCTCATCTCTGCGCCGAAGCGAAGAAGCCGAAGCCGTACTCAAGGAGATTATGAAGACGGTCAGTGTGCCGTTGTAAGTCTGGAGTCTGAAGTCTGGAGTCTGAAGTCCTGCATTTGACTCCAGACTCCAGACTCCAGACTCCAAACTTCCTATGAAACGTCTCCGTAAGTGGCGCAACGCGATCCTGAGTGTCTTGTTAGTGCTGCTGGGCCTGGGCGCGACGCTCGTCGTCCTGATTGCGCGGCGCGATGGCAATTGGCAGCTTGCTAATATCGCCGCTATTGCCTCACTCGTCATTGTTCTACTCATCATCGTCCTGGTTGTGCCGCCGCTTGTTCGTTCGGCTCGCTCTGAAGTCTCACGCTTCGATCTTCCGGTTCAGATAACAAAAGGCGGGGTTATTTTTCTGTGCATCCTTGCGGTTGTCGGCTTCGCCGCATGGAACACGGGCAACAATCTTCTCTTCCTGGTTTTCTCGGTCCTGACCTCGACTCTCTTCGTCGCATGGATCGCAGCGCGCGTAAGCTTGCGCGACCTGGTTGTCTCGGCGCGATTTCCTGACCACATCTACGCTGGCGAGCCTGCTCCCGTCATCGTGACCTTGCGCAACACCAAAAGATTCTTTCCCTCCTTCTCCGTGCTGGTCGAAGCGCGCGGGCCTCTGGACAAGAAGGAGAAAAAAGAGAAGAGGCGGCGTCGGCGTCGCAAGCGTGTGCGTTATGCCAGGCGCATACTCGCCTATTTTATGTATGTGCCGCATCGCGCCGCAGCCGAACAGCGCGTCGAACAGCTTTTCGAGAAACGGGGGCATGAGTTAATCACAGGCTTCGAGCTTTCGACGCGCTTCCCGTTCGGCTTCTTTCGCCGCCGCCGTAGACTTCGCGCGCGAGACGTTGACATCATCGTCTATCCGAAACCCGAACCGCTCGGCGATGATCTACACCTGCTGCCGATGAATGCCGGGCGTCTCATCTCCACGCGGCGCGGCGCAGGCCATGACCTGCTCTCCTTGCGCGACTACCAGCCGCAGGACGATCTACGACACATTGACTGGAAAGCGACGGCGCGCTCTCGTCGCCTTATCGTGCGACAGTTTGCGGCGGAGGACGAGCGGCGCGTGACCATCGCGCTTGAGGCGAGCGCGCACGGCGGCGTGGATGAGAAAAAGTTGGGCGAGCGTTTTGAGCGCGGCGTGACGCTCACCGCATCTCTCGTCGCGCATTTCATAGACGAGCGCGCAGAGGTTCGTCTTGTGATCGGAGAAGAAGGAGGACGCTACGGAGTCGGGCTTGAGCATCTACACAATTGCCTCAAACGCCTCGCGCTGGCCGTGCCCAGTAGTGACGTGGCCGATGCTCAATCACAGGAAGCCTGGGGCGAAGTTGATTCTTCATCTCCGGCCAGCAATGGAAACTACGTTATTCTGTTAACAACTGCCGCGCCCGGCTCTATCCCTGCGAATGTCTGGCGAACTTCTCATGTGATATATCTATGACCTGGGAATTAGTCTCGAATCATTTTGAGTAGAAGGAATCAGAAACTAAGATGAAACGTTGCCCCTCGTGTCAGCGCACATATACAGACGACTCGCTGGCTTTTTGTTTGGAAGACGGCTCGGCTCTACTGAGCGAGAGCGCGGACGCATCCGATCTTCCGGCCACTGTGATTATCACTGACCCGCGCATGACGAACCCTGCGCGCCCTGAAACTTTCCGGCCCAACCCGACGCCGACACAGGCTCATCCGCCCCAACAATACACCGCGCCGCCGCCCAACTGGCCTCCACCCCTGATTCCGCAAGCGCATCCCACTTCTACGGCACGGCAGAGAAGAGGGGCAGCTATCACCTCGCTGATCTGTGCTATCTCCGCGTTTCTCCTGCTCGCGCTTTGTATCATCAGCGGCGCGAGTGGGGCTGATGCAAGTCTGATTGGCGGAATCTTTATCTTCAGCGCAGTTATCGGTCTGCTCGGCGCAGTGCTCGGAATCGTGGCGGCGGTCAAGACAGGCAAGGACACGAATCCGCAGAACTCGAAAGTGATGGCCGTCGTCGCGCTTGTCCTCAACGGCATCTACCTGGTAATTGTCGTCATTTTTCTGATTCTGGGAGCGATTGCCAGTTCTCGTTGAGACCGAGAGCCGGAGCATTGCATCAGGGATAGCCTGGTCAGCCAAATATCTTGACGCGCGTCAGGCATCAGCCTCATACTAAAGGCTGGTCGGGCCAAACGTGAACTGCTATTAAATATTCATTCGCCTCGCAAATCCCTTCACCGAGTTAGATTTTATGATTACAGAAGCGCAGGAAATCATTCTGAGCCGTGTGATTACTCAATCCGAGGATTCGGCCAGCCTGTGCGCTCATCATCTATTTGAAGCGCAGGCGGCGCTAACTCCTGAAGCTGTTGCGGCTGAATTTGAAGACAGGCAATTAACCTATGGCGAGTTGAATCAGCGCGCGAATCAACTGGCGCATTACCTTCGACGCCTTGGGGTTGGCCCGGACGCGCTCTGTGGAATTTACGTGGAGCGGTCGCTTGAGATGTTGGTCGGGGTGTTGGGGATTCTCAAAGCTGGCGGAGCTTACGTGCCGCTTGACCCGGAGTATCCACAGGAGCGTTTATCTTTCATGCTGGAAGATAGCCGACCAAAAGTCTTGCTGACCAGACAGCGGTTGGTAGAGAGAATTGACGGGCACTCGACACAGACAGTTTGCCTGGATACCGGGTGGGAGATCATCTCCGGTGAGAACGAGGAGAATCCAAACAGTATCACTGACGGCCAGAATCTAGCTTACCTGATTTACACATCCGGCTCGACCGGAAGACCGAAGGGGGTAATGATTGAGCATCGCAGCCTCTTTAATTATCTTGGCTGGTGCGTGAATGCTTACTCTCTGGCCGGTGGCTGCGGCGCTCCCGTTCATACGCCCCTGGGCTTTGATCTCACAATCACAAGCTTGCTTGCGCCGCTCGTCGCAGGCAAATGCGTTCTCCTTCTTCCTGAAGAGAAGGGCGTGACGGCGCTCGCCGACTCTCTACGCAACAATCAGGACTTCAGTGTCGTCAAACTTACGCCTTCGCACCTGGAGCTTTTAGGTCAGATGTTGAAGCCTGAAGAAGCAAGCGGTGGGACAAAGGCATTTGTCATCGGCGGCGAGGCACTGCGCGCTGAGACGCTCGCTTTCTGGCGCACACACGCACCTGAAGTAAAGCTCTTTAATGAATATGGGCCGACGGAGACTGTCGTTGGCTGCTCCGTGTACGAGTTGAAGCGTGAGACGCCGGTTGGTGAAACAGTTCCCATTGGTCGCTCTATTCCCGGTTCGGAAATCTACCTGCTCGACGAAAAGTTGCAACCTGTTTCCCTCAACACACCCGGAGAAATCTATATTGGCGGCAAAGGATTGGCGCGAGGTTATCTGCATCGGCCTGACCTGACGGCCACGCGCTTCATCCCGCATCCGTTCAGCACGGAGCCGGGCGCGCGCCTGTATCGAACAGGAGATAATGCGCGCCGCTTGCCGGACGGCAATCTGGAATTTATGGGTCGCATTGACCGGCAGGTGAAGATTCATGGCTATCGAATCGAATTGGGAGAGGTCGAGGCACGACTGCTTTCACATGCAGCGGTTCGTGAAGCGACCGTTGTGGCAAGAGAGGGCGTCTCCGGTGAGAAGCAACTGGTGGCCTACGTGGTGTTGAGTGAACAGGCGAAGCCATCTCACAGGGAACTGCGGCACTACCTGGAAGAGAGGTTGCCGCAGTACATGATACCGGCAACGTTCGTGTTGATGAACAAGCTGCCGCTGACGCTTAACGGCAAGGTTGACGAGCGCGCGTTGCCCACGCCGTTGTTTGTGCGAGACGAGCTTGAGCAGGAGTATGTAGCGCCGCGAACTGTGATCGAGCAGAGGCTGGCGGAGATTTGGTCCGACATACTGAGAGTGAAGCAAGTAGGCGTTAGCGATAACTTCTTCGAGTTGGGCGGCGACTCACTACTGGCTGTGAATCTGCTCGTCAAAATCCATGAGGACTTTGGAAAGAATCTTTCGGCGTCAATTCTGATTCGTGAAGCGACTATCGAATACCTGGCGGGTGTGATTGCTTCTTCCTCTGAGATAGAGTTTTGGTCAACGGTGGTCGAGATTCAGGCAGGAGAGGAAACGCAAACTCCTTTCTTCCTTGTCCACGACATCGGCGGTGATATTTTCGGCTTCGGGCTGCTGGCACGCTTAATCGGACCTGACCAACCGTTTTATGGATTGCAAGCGCGTGGACTGGATGGGATTTCTGAGCCGTTTACTCAAATGGAAGCGATGGCCGCCTATTACGTGGAAGAGATATGCAAGCTGCAACCGGAAGGGCCTTACCTGCTGGGCGGTTATTCTCTGGGCGGCGTGATAGCTTTTGAAATGGCCCAGCAACTCCACGAGCAAGGTCATCGAGTAGCTTTTTTAGCAATCCTGGATGAACCGGCCCCGATCTCAAACGGTCGGCGCAAAGTCAGTCCTGGCGCAATCGGGAACGTCGCAAGGAATTTCCCTCATTGGCTACGCGATTATATTTGGCGACGATCTGCGGTTGATGTCTTTGCTGATGTCAGAAGGCGACTTGGAAGCCTTACTAAGAAGAGTGCGCGTCGCATCTTTAGTCCTTTCGGCGTCAAACCATATCAAGCGACTGTCGCAGAGGAAATGGATATGTCCCAATTACCTAAGACTCGTCGCAGAATCATGGAGGCGCTTTACCAAGCTTTAATGAGCTACAGTCCGCGAGTCTATCCGGGCGGGATTACGCTCTTTCGCACGAGCGCGCAGTCGCTTTTAGCTTCACACGGAAAAGACAAAGGCTGGGGTAAGCTTGCTGCTCAAGGCGTCGAGATCAGGTTTGTTTCCGGCAATCACCGCAACATGTACGAAGAGCCTCATGCTCACATTCTGGCTGAAGAGTTGCGCGCTGCTCTAGAGGCTATCCGGCAGTGAAAGGACTGAGCAGGCGCGCTTAAGAGCAGATGGTAACTTCGTTCAAATCCAGAGTAGTGGGTCAATTTAAGTTGGGCGAATATGAAAGCAGAATTCACCACAGAGACACAGAGAGCACAGAGGGAGCACAGAGAAGTGTAAGACTCTGTGCAACCTCTGCGTCCTCTGTGTCTCTGTGGTGAATCACACTGCCTTATTCACTCAAGACCAAACTAACCCACTACCAAATCCAGAAAACCATTGAAAGTCCGCCATTGAATGTTATATTGGAAGCCTCACGCCCCGCCTCATCAGATTCCGTTCTCAATGAGGAGACACACTTAATCAATGGTTGCCATTTCCGCTCAGGCGCAGGAAGTGCGCGCCCCCTTACAGGCTTACTCAAAGTCGAGCCTCTGGCTGGTCGCCCTGTGCTTCGTGCTCTCGGGCGCGACCGGACTTATTTACGAAGTTCTCTGGGCGCGCATGCTCGGCCTGGTCTTTGGCGCGACGACGTTTGCCATCAGCGCTGTGCTCGCGGCTTTCATGGGCGGCCTTGCCCTGGGAAGCGCGTGGGCCGCCAACCTCGCCGCGCGAATCAAGCGACCGCTGCGCGCTTACGGGTTGATCGAAATCGGGATTGCGCTCTACGCTCTGGCCGTGCCGCTCCTGTTCCGACTTGTTGACTATCTCTACGCTTTCATCTGGGAACAGATTCATCCGGGCTTCTATGCTTTCAACCTTTGGCGCTTCGTTCTCTCATGCGCGGTGCTGCTCGTGCCGACGACGTTGATGGGAGCAACGCTGCCGGTGCTCTCCGCCGCGCTCCTGCGCTCCTCCGATCACAAGCCAACTGCCGTCACGCGACTCTATACGTGCAATCTGGTCGGCGCGATCATCGGCACGGTCGCCGCAGGTTTCCTGCTGCTTCCATCCCTCGGCATTCGCCTGACGATATTTACAGCCGCCACCATCAACTTCATCATCGGCGTCGCAGCAGTCATCATTGACCGTAGAGATGAGCATGGTTCGATAGAGCCGGAAGCTACCGAACAGAAAGCGGCATTGGAAGAACAAGGCGATGGAGTCAGAGCAGAACAGGGAAGTGAGATTGAAGAGTCGTCTGGTTCCAAGTTGTGGAAACTGGAAGGGAGCAGGAGATTCTGGTTGACGTGCGCAGCCGTGTCGGGCTTCGTCACGATCAGCACGCAGGTAGCATGGACGCGCGTGCTGACCATGATTATCGGTTCGAGCACTTATGCTTTCAGCATCGTCGTGGCGTTGTTCCTGCTGGGACTTGCGACGGGCGCATCGCTGGTCGCGGGCAAAAAGATGGCGACTAATCTGCGCCGCTCGATCATGAACGTCGAGGTGGCGACTGCCATCATACTTTTTCTCAGCCTCTGGATAACTAACTACACGCCCAGTCTCTTGATTGATTTGGGGACACGCCTGGAACCCAACTCGTGGCTCGGACTGCTGGCGTTGCAGATAATGATCGCGGCCCTGCTGATTTTGGTCCCGGCAATTTTAATGGGGATGATAATGCCGCTCGTGCTCGTCTGGGCAAGCAACGCTGGCCGCGCTTCCGTGCGCCTTGTCGGGCGCAGTTACGCTGTCAACACTCTCGGCGCAATCGCGGGAGCGTTTTTGACTGGCTTCATCCTCATCCCGAAAATGAGCACGCGGTTTACAATTATCTTCGCCGCGATGATGTGCAGCATCCTTGCCGGGTTTGCTTATAGACCTGCGCGCAAAGATGTGGACGTTGACCTACACCGCAGCCTCGCTATTGGCTTGAGCGCGGTGTTAGCCCTGGTTCTGTTTGCCGTCGCGCCGCGCCTGAGATTGGATGATCTATCTAAAGGCGCTTATGATTTGTTGGTTCGCATACGTGCGAATCCGCAACTTATTGAGGCCGCATCCGAAGGCAAAAAGGTCAGCCCGGAGACCAACCGGTTGCTCTGGTACAGGGAAGGGCCGACGGCTACCGTCTCCGTGCGCGAAGACTGGGGTGTTCGCTCGATGGCGATTAACGGTCGCACCAACGCCTCTGACGGCGCAGACATGCCGACGCAGGTAATGTTGGGCCAGCTTCCAATCCTGCTTGCTCCTCACACGGAGACGGGGCTGATCGTCGGCTACGGCTCAGGCGTCAGCATCGGCTCAATGCTTCAATCGGAGATCAAATCGCTCGAATGCGTAGAGCTTGAGCCGGAAGCGATTGAGGCGGGCAGCTTTTTCAATCACGTCAACAACCAGCCGCTCACAGACCCGCGCCTGCGCGTCATCATTGACGATGCGCGCACGTACCTGAGAGTCAACCCGACTGCTTACGACATGATCGTCAGCGAGCCGAGTCACCCCTGGGTTCCGGGCGTCGCCAACCTTTTCACGCAGGAATTTTTCGAGCTTGGCCGGAGCCGCTTGAAAGACGACGGCGTCTTTGTCCAGTGGGTGCAGATTTATCAACTCTCGACCGAGAGTCTGCGCTCTGTGCTCGCCACGTTCAAGAGTGTCTTCCCGCACGTGATGATGTTTCGCGTCGAAGGCGCAACGCAAGGAAAAGACTTGATCCTCGCCGGTAGCCGCCAGCCGCTTAACCTTGAAAGCGTCGGCGAGCGGATGCAAGGAGAGCGCGTGGCGAAGGAACTCTCACGCATCAAGATTAACTCGCCGCATGATCTAGAAGCGTGGTTCATCTGCGACGAGACACAACTCGGCCCGGCGGTTGAGTCTGCTGTCATCAACACGGACGACAACATGCGCGTCGAGAATCGCGCCCCGCGCGAAGCCTTCCTGCCGATGACGGAAGCAAACGCCGCGTGGATTGAAACGCTCGCCGCAAAGTCGCGCAAAGCTCATCAGGCTATAGGGTTTTAAAAGGCTTTTTGTTTGAATGCCGGAATTGAAACGCAGAGGACACAGAGGGTCGCAGAGGAAGAGATAGAATAAAAATCTGAAATTTGAAATCTCAAAATCTGTTGTTTTCTAATTCAATCCTTTTCTTTCCTCTGCGACCCTCTGTGTCCTCTGCGTTTAATCGAAATCTCCCACCGCTACTCAGCTAGAAAATAATTTGCCATGCTATCAGGCAACAGCCGAAGACTCGTCTCCCATTTTCATCAAAGGCAGACGCACAGTGAAAATCGCGCCGCCTTCGCTCTTTGCGGAGACCTGTCCACCGTGCGCTTCGACCAGTTCTTTGACGAGTGCGAGGCCGATGCCGAGTCCGCCGTGCCGCCTGGTTGAAGAGCCGTCCGCCTGGCGAAAACGATCCCAGACGAAAGGCAGAAATTCCGGCGGGATTCCTTCGCCGGTGTCTTCAACCTCGATGACGATCCAGCGCAGCGGCTCAGTTCCATCATCCGAGAGAATAATGCCCGCGCTGTCTATCAGGCGTGAGCGCACGGTGATGTGCCCTCCTTCGGGTGTGAACTTAACGGCGTTGTTGAGCAGATTCCAGACGACCTGTTGAATGCGATGCGGGTCAACGTTAATGGGCGGCAGATTGTTGTCCAACTCAAGACGCAAATCCAGGCGGCGCGCAACGGCAGGCGGGCGCACCACCTGCACCGCATCCAGGACCGCCAGATTGATGTCCGAAGGCTTACGCTCAAGCCGCAGAACGCGACGCTGTATGCGCGACAGGTCTAAGAGGTCGGAGATCAACTGCGTGAGAGACGAGGCGGAATTTCTGATGACCTCTATGCCGTCCGCGAGTTCTTCGTCAAACTCAAGCGCATCGTTCTCGCTCAACAGATCAACCCAACCTTTAATGGCTGTCAAAGGCGTTCGCAACTCATGCGAGAGCGTAGCGAGAAATTCATCCTTCAGGTGATTGGCCTCGCGCAACTCGGAGATCAACCGTGCGTTCTCAAGGGTCGAGCCGATCTGCGTGGCAACAGCCGTCAGCAAATCAACGTCGTCTTCAGCCCAGCGGCGCAGTTGCCTGGTTTGATGCCCGCTCAAGGAGCCGATGACGCGCCCCTGGTGCATGATGGGTACGACGGCGAGACTTTGCAGTCCAATCTTTTCGATTACATCTTCAACTCCAGAGGCCAGCCTGTGCTCGCGCACATGAGAGACAACCAGCGGTTGCCTGTGTTCTTTAACCCACTGCGCGACAGGCGAACGCTCAACTATCTCCGGGTCGTTGCCGATGCGCGTGACGCCGCCCACGCACCACTCGCCATAAATATCCGACTTCTCGTCTTCCGCAAACATGACGGCGATGCAGCGGTCGAGGCCGAGCACCTGCCCGACACGCTCGACAACCATCTCGACGCCGCGCCTGGGGTCTGCCGCCTGCTGTAGAGCAAGCACGAGGCGGTTAACGACAGCTTCGCGTTCGGCCTGCGCCTGAATTGTCGTGAAGAGTCGCGCGTTGGCAATCGTCTCGGCGGCCTGCGCCGCGAAGATTTCCAGTAGCTGCATATCGCGCTGGCGAAATCCGCCGGGGCGATTCGCCACATAAACGAAGCCGATCAAATCGCGCTTGATAAGCAGCGGCACTATCAGGGCAGAGCGTATCCGGTAAAGCGCGACGAACTCTTGATTGAAGCGCTCATCTGACGTGGGATCGTTTGAGAAGAACGGCTCGCCCGTGCGATAAACGAAGTCGCTTTCGCCCGTGCGATAGACATACTCGCTCGCGCTTTCAGGGTTCAGGTTGAATTGAAAGTCATGGATCATTTCCGGCGGCGTGTTGTAGCCGGGAGCTTCGGCGCGCACGACTGCCTGCCTGCGGTCGTAAGTGGCAAGCAAGCATTTCTCTCCACCGACCAGTTCGGCAATCGCGCTCGTCAGTCGCCCGTAAATCTCAGACGTGTCGGTCAGGGTCGAGAAGGCGCGCGAGATTTTGTAAAGCCCTTCGAGTTCCTGGCTGCGGCGGCGGCTCGCTTCATACAGACGCGCGTTCGTCAGAGCAACCGAGACCTGCGCCGCCACAGTTCCCAGAAGCTTCGCATCATCCTCAGTCCACTCGCGCGGGTCGCAGTTCATGTGTAGCTCAAGCAAGCCCCTGTTCATGCCATGCACCAGGACGGGCGCAGCCAGGACCGCGCACACGTCCAGCCGGACATACAACTTGATAAGCTCATCCTGCTCTATTTCTCTGATGTCGTTGTGAGCTATGGGAGCGTCCGATTCAATCACGCGCCGCGCAAACGGGCTTGAGCGCAGGGGGATGCGATGCCCACGCAGGGAACTGATCTCGCGCCGCGCCAGGTATTCATAGCCGACGAGCGCATAATCTTCCTCTCCGTCGAGCAGTGTGACGTGGCAGCGATCCGCTTCGAGCGCCGCGCCGAGCGCATCCACAGTCTCTTGCAAGACCAACGAAGGGTCTAGCGAGCCTGATAGTTTTCGACCGATGCGCGCAGCCAATTCTTCGCGCCTGGCTGTCGTTTCCAACTCCTGCGAGCGCTTCTCGGCCTCTTCGAGCAGCAGCACTTTTTCGATTGCGATGGCGAGCGGCGGCGCTAGACGTTCGAGAGCGAGCAGGTGTTTTCGACCGTAAGCGTCCGGCAGGCGCGATGTCAGGTTGAGACTACCGATGGCGCGCCGCGTGGAGAAGAGCGGGCAGCAGATTGCGGAGTGAAATCCTTCCTGTCGCAAATCCTCATAGACGTTGAAACGTTTCTCCGCGCTCAACTCAGGAATCACAACCATCTCATGTTGCTCTAGAGCGCGCTCTGTGACCGAGCCGCGCACCGGCGCTGTCGCGCCGACTGCAAGCGAGCCAGCGTGTTCACCCGCCATTGCGAAGACGCGCAACGTTTCGCCGTCCGTGTCGCAGAGCGCGATTGAAGCGCGGTCAAACGGGATCATCGCGCGCATCTGCTCGCTCGCCAGGCTAAAGACCTCTTCAATCGTGTGACTGGAATTGACTGCGGCGACAACGCGGTTGATAACTTCGAGTTGCTCTGTGGCTTCGCGCAGGTAATCGAAGAGCGCGCTCATCTCGTCGCTCGTCACCATCGAGTCCGCTTCTTGCGATGCGTGCTCCGGCAGCTTGAAAAGACAGAGCGTCGCGGGCTGCTCCTGCCAGTGGCAACTGATGCGCTCGACACTAACGTGCAACGGATGCTCGCCGTTCACAAAAACGGTCGCCCGCTCATGTTTATCCGTCTCACTTCTATCGCCTTCCTCGAAATTCAAAAGCTCGGCAACGCTCATCCCCATCATCGAAGTACACGAACGCACGGCCAATGCAGCAAACGCCTCGTTGCAAGCATGAACACGCGCGCCACCCTCGTCTATTACAATCGCCGGGTCGCTGATGTGCCCAAAAAGTTCTGCGAACTCTTTGTCCATGAGAAAGTGGTCAGTGGTCGGTGGTCAGTGGTCAGTTAAAAGCGAAAACAGTTTGCTGATTCTTTTAACTGACCACTGACCACTGACTACTAACTACTGCGCTTTGCCTTTCGATGTCTTTCAATAATTCGCAGGGGAGTGGCGAAGAAATCGAACTCTTCGCGCAGGCGGTTCTGCAAGTAACGCTCGTATGAGAAGTGTATGCCCGGTTTGCCCCCCGCCGTGAAGATAACGAAGGCTGGCGGGCGCACGCCGACCTGCGTCATGTATTTAACTTGCAGGCGCGAGACCCCGCCTTTAACCGGAGCGGGTGCGCTGCCGCCGCGAGGCTGTGAGACGGCGCGCTCGAAAAATGCGTTCAACTGCGAGGTCGGGATGCGGCGATTGCGCGCCTCGTTTGCGTGTAAAGCGAGCGGCAGGATTCTCTCGACGCGCTGTCCCGTGAGTGCAGACATGGTCACGACCGGTGCCCAATCCAGAAACTTCATCTTGTCGCGCAAACTGCGCTCAAAGGCTGAAACAGTTCCGGTCTCCTTGTCCGGCACGGCATCCCACTTGTTGACGGCGATGATGATTGAGCAGCCTGCGTCGTGCGCGTATCCGGCGATGTTTGCGTCCAACGCCGCGACACCATCCGCAGCATCAACGACGACGATAGCAACATCTGCGCGCTCCAAACTTCTGCGCGCCATCATCACAGACAGCTTCTCGGTCATCTCTTCCGTCTTACCCTTGCGACGAATGCCAGCCGTATCAATAACGCGAAACTGTTGGCCGTCCGCTTCGAGCAGAGTGTCAACAGCATCGCGCGTCGTGCCCGCGACAGGCGAGACGATGACGCGCTCCTCGCCAATCAGCCGGTTCAAGAGCGACGACTTACCAACGTTCGGTCGCCCGACAATCGCCAAACGCAACTCGCGCAGCCCGGCTTTCTCTTCCGTCTCGCTCGCATCAACCGGCTGAAAATTTGCGACCAACGAGTCGAGCAGATCGGCCACGCCGTTACCCTGCTCAGCCGCGACCGGAATAACTTCATCGAACCCGAAGCGAAAAAACTCGCCCGCCTCCGACTCAAGCCGGACAGCATCCGCCTTGTTCGCAGCGACCAGCACGCGCTTGCCCGTCGAGCGCAAGAGCCGCGCCAACTCCTCATCGAGCGGCGTGATACCTTTACGCACGTCCACGACCCAGACAATCGCCTGCGCCTCTTCAATCGCAAACGCAGCCTGCTTCAAGATGTTTGCCGGAATCAAAGCATCGTCGTCCGGCACGATTCCGCCCGTGTCCACAATCGAGAACGGGCGACCGTTCCATTCAGCTTCGCCGTAGATGCGGTCGCGTGTGATACCAGGCTCATCTCCGGTGATCGCGCGCCGCTCACCCATGATGCGATTAAAGAGCGTTGACTTGCCGACGTTAGGGCGTCCGACGACTGCCACAAGCGGTAAGCTTGCGCGCGTTTCAACGGGACGCTCAAGCGCCGCCGTCGCTTCGCTTATTTCAGCGTTGGAAGAATCTTCGACTTGCTTGACACTTTCTGAACTCATAACAACAGCCCGCGCTTTCAGACGACCGACCTAGAGAAGAGGGAACGAATAGAATTTCTTAGGGGCGCACTTCAAAGTGTAACGCGCGCGATGATTGGCTCGCAAGGACTCCGTGAATCAAGAGGCTTGCAGCCGGTAGTCTCAAACGAGTAGGCTATGAGCGTCCATTTAGATTTCGTCTTCACGTCTGAGCCAGCATTCCATGCTCGGATGTTTAGAACTTGAAAGGAACCGGCCTCATGCAGTGGTCGAGCCTCAATCCTCGAACATGGAGGGCAACTAAGACGAAGGCAGCGCTTGACGAGACAGCGAAAGCCGTGTCTGACAGCGTGCCTGCCAAGCTCGCTCCGCATCTCTTGCTCGGAGCGCGCGGTGAGCGTCTCGCAGCAGAGCGCCTCGAACAACTCGGCTACACGCTCGTCGCTTCCAACTTCACTCTTCCCGTCGGACGCTCCCTACGCGGCGCGCTCGTTCATGCTGAGATTGACCTGGTCGCATACGACGGCTCAACTCTCTGCTTCGTCGAAGTCAAAACGCGCTCTTCCGACTGGTTCGCTGCGCCTGAAGCCAATGTTGACCTGCGTAAACAACGACAGGTCTCCCGCGCCGCGCGTGCATACCGGCGAATGTTCGGTTTGAAGGACGCGCCATATCGTTACGATGTTGTCAGTGTTGTCTTGCCACCAACAGATGCTGAACAGGGTGTGGCATCAAGAGCGCGCCTGGAAGTTCTACGAAACTTCTGGACGGACGAGAAGTTTCGCAAGCGTCGCTGGGCTGATGCACCGTATGATTATTGAGCGGCAAAACCGTCAGTAAGGCTCGCTTGACAAGAGGCCATGAATCTGTAGAATCTGTCTTTCCGCAAGCGGGAGTAACTCAGTGGTAGAGTGCGACCTTGCCAAGGTCGAAGTCGCGAGTTCAAATCTCGTCTCCCGCTCCAAAGATCAAGTCGAAAGGCGAAGGGCGAAAGGAGAAAGCCTCTCTTAACTTTCGCCCTTCGCCTTTCGACTTTTCCTTCTCTTCAAGGGCGGCGTAGCCAAGTGGTAAGGCAGAGGTCTGCAAAACCTTTATATCGTTCGCGCCACCAAACTTACAAGCTCTTCTCACGCAATACTTACACGCAATCTACCCTTCTTTTCCTCGCTAGTATGTAGCGAAAATTGTAGCGACTTGTTATGAGGTAACTATGTCAATCCACTGGTCTGGGTTATCTGCTATAGAATCATTCATCGAATTCATATACAAAATCCTAAAGAGGCTACGCATAGATGTTAACCCTAGTGGCGGAATCGAATTTAGAATTGAGCCAGAAGAGAAGATTTACAAGGGAAGTATAGATGAGCGTATTGCAAAGATTGACGCAGCTAAGGCAAACCTTTTAGAAGGACTCAAAGCTATTGATGAGCTTAAGGCGGCGGCTGAATCCAACAAAAAAGAGGCAGAAATTGCTTTAAAGCAAATAGCAACCTTGGAAGAAAATAAAGCCGGTCTTCAGAAAGAACTAGAAGCAATCAAAAGTGTAGTTCAATCAGATGTTGATGCATTTAGGAAAATAGCGGGTGTTCCTTCTCAAGCTACAATTAGAAGAGAAAGAATCATCGGTTTTATTAGCGGCGTTATTGCATCAACTATCTCGGCAGGAATCGTTTGGGGAATTGTAAAGCTCTTTCAATTTTTTTACCCGAATCCATAAAAGCTTTCAAAAATTTCTTCTATCCCTATCTAATTCAGCGTATATTGTACGCCCGAAAGGAGAGTCTCACATGGGGTTGCAGACGGTACTTTCTGAATAAGAGGGTATGGGGTGTCCCCACAGCCAATTTCAAGCCATTACAGCCCGCCAGAGCAATTTTCCGCCCCTAAACCGAGCCGTATTACACAGTAAGGCTGACCGCAAAGAAGAGGTAACGCCGGATGCATCAACTACGGACTGTTTTCGCTATTGCCCCATAAAATATGGCCGAAAATCTCCAACCCCAAAATTCGAGGCTATGATGGCTGGAAAATAGTTATGTCTAATGTTATGAAATTTCCGACGTAAAAATCGGCCAAAGTAATGCTATTTCAGAGCCATTCCTAACGCGGTGAAAGGCTTCTGCCGGTAAAATAGAATTTACCATTGAGGCTTGGTTAATTTTTTTGGGGATGTGTATTCTCAGTTTGGGGTAATTTTTTATTGAGGTACTATACCTTTGGGTATATTCGGTTTCATCATCCTCACGACTTTCACTGTCGCTCATATCGTGAAGTTCTTTCGGATTCGAGGGCTTAATTATTGGGGGTAGCCGGTTGAGTAGAGACACTAAGAGCTACCCTTAGCTCAATAGTGTCTCTCCAAGAAATTGCGTCCCATTAATGGGGTACAGCGCAGCGTCGTTTTCGATTACTAACCGAGTATCCTCGCAACGGTATTAGCCATTTTCCATATCTGGCCGAGTCCCCATATTTTAGGTGCGCCTGCGAGAAGCAGGGCTGACGAGCAGAGCAGGTTTTCTCTCCCGCTATCTTAGTGAATCAGCGTTCTATCACCGGCGGCCTTAAGCCATCGCCTGCGAGTCTCGCTTATTCGCTCATTGTCAGCTTCGTATGTCGGTAAGCTCTACCCGACGCACCGCACGAGTTAGGCTTAAAGCCTTGCATGGAACTCGTACACTATTAATGTTAGCAACAGGAACGTAGGCACGTCAACGCTTTTTTTGTGCCTTCAAATTGTTGAGTACAAAGCAGTTAGGCCGACAAAATGAGATACACTTCTACTGGAATCAAGGGCGACGCAAATAAATGCTGCTGTATGTTGTTTATTATCAGCTACTTAGAGAACACCTTTAAAACTTAACCACCGTAAGCTATCGGCCTGCAACTCCACTATTACCAACACTTACGGAGCGGGGATAATTCGTTGGGCAAATTTCAGGTCTAGTAAGAATTGGCTCTTTGCCTAAACCAAAAGTCTGGATTGTGTTGTTAAGTCAGGATACTATGTGCTGAGTGGCCTTATAGTGCGTTACAGGTTTAACATAGTAGAGCGGCTTTCCGTTCTACTATAAGGAGATAAGTACTCAGACAGAAATAGATTAAACTATGCTCCACTATGGGCAAAATCAAAACTGTCGAACTGAGCAGAGCACAACGCGCTGCATTAGAGAAAGGCTATCGTGCAGGCGAAAGCCATGCCTTT
>JAVHWL010000029.1:0-142558 GCA_032159825.1 Acidobacteriota bacterium | reverse complement strand
TGTAAGCCTCCGCACTCTCTGCTAACTGGCGCAAGACCTGTGCTCTCGTCAGAGAGTTATTCTGCAAGCCTGCAATCCATCCTGCACGTGATGGATGATTAGGCAACCCTGCTGTATTCAACAATGCGTCAACGTAAGCTGTGGGCGCAGTCAAAGCATCATACTTGTTCCTGAAGGCAGTTCTTGTCATGAACTCGTCAACGAATGCTACCTTGTTAGCTTCCTTCTCCGCATCCGTCAGAAATCCGCTGACCTTCGCCAGGTCAGGCATGAACTCCGCATAGTCTGGCTTCCTGCCCAGACTGACCGAGTAAAACCTGTAGACAAAGTAGCCTCTTTCCTGAAACTCCGTTGAACGGAAGAAGCCTGATGAGACTTCGATGCGGTCGCACGTAGTGTCACCAGCCTTGCAGTTATTCAAGCTATTTTGCCAGCCCTGGAAGCCTGCCGGGTCTGGCTCACGTCCGAGGAAGTCTATGTAGTGTTGGCGGACGAAGAATGCTGACTGGTCTGCCGGATTGCCAGCGGTGTTGGCGTTGTCGGTAATCGTCACTGTCGCCGCCTGGATGCTGCCGAGGCTTGCCCCGACGGGACTGCTCAAGGTGACGGTGAAGCTCTCTGCTCCTTCAGTGAAGTTATCATCTACGATGGGAATCGAGATGGTCTTTGAGCTTTCTCCTGCGGCAAAGCGCAGCGTGCCGATGCTGGTGGCATAGTCGCAACGCGAGGAAGCGATGCCTGTCCCTGTCACGTTGCAGTTGGTCAGCGCAGCCGTGTCTGAGGTCGCATAGTTGACTGTTGCCGCTGTGGTTGTATCGGTGCGCGTCACCGCGACCGATGCGCTGCCTGCGCCTTCGTTCACCGCGTAACTGTTCTGGCTCAACTGCACAGTCGTCGCCTGCGTACAGTTAGCTTCAGTCCAGTTAAGGACAATGCTGCCTGTTTCGCCGCCCCAGCCGTCAACCGCGATTTTATAGACCGTGCCTGCCGTAGCAGTGAACGTCACGGTGCTGGTGATAATCTTGCCTGGGTCTACGTCATCGTTGTGACCAATCAGCGTCAGAGCATTCACGCTGTTTCCAGTATAAACTCCCAGCATCGTGTCATAGCTGCTGCCTGCGGTGGTGATCGTAGTGCTGCCGCTGCTGGGAGCTTGCCATTGATACCAGACCGACCCAGCGCCTGCATCGGGAGGAACGGCATCATCGTGGCTCGGTTCGCCAGCTTCATGCGTGGCTCCTATGTTTGTGCCGCTTACGCTGCCCGTGCAGCCAGCGATAGCTACCGCGCTGGCGAAGTTATCATTCGCGGGCGGAGGAGGGGGAGGCGGTGGTGGAGCCGTGCTAGCCGCCGACCATCCAATGTCTTTCAACAACGAGAACGTCAAATCTTGGGGGAGCGTGACGCTGTGACTTAGATCGCTACTTATGTTTGGTTCCATCAACTGATTCGGGAAGGCGCTGGTGTCCCAGTGTGAAACCGAAGAGCCTGACTGGAAAGGATTGGGCGTGAATAATAGCGGAGAGCTGTCAAGTAATAGGGCCGCGTTCACACCAGACGATAATTGAGCTTTAATCGTGTTCCCATCGGCCTGAGTGATACTCACAGTAGGAATGATTATCGTCGAATCTGTCCCTGTCATCCCTGGTGGCGGATTGCCGGTTGTGTTATCGGCAATAATCACACCGACAGCGCCGGCGTTCTGCGCATTCTTAACTTTTGATACGAAATTGCAATTGCCTCGATCAATGAGCGCAATCTTTCCAGAGACGGATGCACTGGTGATCGCCGTGCAGCCATCAGTCGGACTGGCTTGACCCACGTTAGCCGTGACGCCGGAGGAAGTAAGCGCTGGGCCGAAGTCAGCCGTACCCACCTGGTAGCTTCCTGCAATCGAAGACGGCGGGTTTACCTTGAGGCGCGGAGACGACAGCACAGTGTGAGCGTCGCTTGTTACCTGCGCGCCGTTCCACACCAGGTGGCCTGTGTTGAGGGCTGAAGCTGCGCGTTCGGCGTCAGTCATTTGTACCCAGGTCTTGTTGGTGGTGTTATCGAAAAGAAATCTGTCGTAAATACTGGGGAATCCTGATGCCTGTACACCGGTGTTGGCATTGCTGAACGTCTGGAATCCAAGCCCATGTGCGAACTCGTGTATGAGCACGGTGACTAAATCAATATCACTGCCGTGACTGCCGTCTAATCCAAGATACCAGTGTGTGCCTGACAAGCAACCCGAGTTACCGATATTGATATTGAATTGCGCGGTTATCTCCGGGCTTGTCCCATTCAAATAAACACCGGAGATGGCATTGGCGAGAGCAACGCTATACCAGGTACCGGCAAAGGGAGCACCCGGAAAATCACGCAAACGGCTAGATGCCCCCGCTGAGCCAAGCACCGCAGTGCTTGATGTGCAAGGCATAGTAGACGACCAACTAGCCTGAACGGTAATGGTGGGACCGTTTGGGAGCGTAGCGCCCCACAGGTCAGCAGCAAGTTGAAAAGCATTGAGCCGTTGCTGCCCTAGTGTGGTGCCACTGTTGCCGCCAACTGGAGCCACTGTTGTTGGATCATTAAAACCAACTCCTGCCGAGTCGCCGTTCCGAATAACTATTGTGACGGCCCCGAAAGCTGAAGGAGAAGCGATAATGCCCATAATCATGGTGAGCAAAAGAGCGGGGAACTTGGCGAAAATCTTTTTCATTATTTATCCAGGTTGCGCGCAGGCATATTTCTAACAGGCTGCTTGACAGCCTTGCTTTCGCTTGAGGGGTTTTCAATGAGTTGAGGATCAATTCCGAAGAACTCTCCCGCCGCCTGCGCGTTATCAACGCATGACTCGGAAAGACTGCCATCCTCGTTTATCCTGGCGACCGTTACATTTTGAAAACGGCCATCAAGGTCTACCGACACCGAGCCATCGGCATGCTGGACTTCGACAAGCCCATCATTAGATTGGTTAATCACCTGCTTGAGTCCTGCCGCGAGTTTCTTGGTCTCTTCAGGCGTGAGTTCTTTTAGCTGTCCGGTCTGGCTATCAACCTGAACGTCTTGCCCGGCCACCTTTACAGTCACGTAATTTTTGTTCGCAGAATTGGACACTAGAGACCTGCTCTCCTGGTTGTTTGATTCTTCCTTCACCCTGGCGGCCTTTTGTCTTGAAATGACTGTTATCGCCCCGATAGCAAGAATGGCTGTCGCTATGACGATGGTAGTCAGGGGTAAGCGCAGGAATCTCTTGGCTGAGTTCCCTGATATTTTCAGACGTTTTCTCACAACGTTCTCCTCTTCGGTTTTGTGATTCTTGGAAACTTCTGAGTGTTATTACTGTGTTGCGCGATGCAGTTTGGGGGCTAGCAGAAACCATCACTTCTGATGCTCATTATATGTCAGATGGATGCACGCGAAACGCAGCTTTTTTTAGGGTTTGCTTAAAGTCTTTTTTGCAAGGAAAAACTTTCCGAAATCCCCACCATGACCCGTCGCTCAAGACCGTCTGCCGCACGGGTCGAACCGGCTAGTTATTATACCTTCTCATGTGGGGAGGCGTCCAAGCCTTTATCAGAAAGCCTGGCCTATCTGCTCCGTGCCGAACGTGCCGATGCCGTTGAGCCGGAAACTGAAGACAAGATGGTTCTCGTTGCGCAGGCCCACATTGTAGGTGCGGTTCTGGATAACGACGGCGCAGCAATCGAAGCTGTAACCGAGCGTCAGGACGGAACTGACGAGCGAGGACTTCTGCTGTCCGGGCTGGTGTTGAAAGTCGAAGAAGAACGAGACGCCGCCAAATACTCCGTGCGTGCGCTTGCCCAGGAAAATCGAGGGACTCCACTGCGAGCCGCGCACCGTGCCCGGCTCTTTGCCGCGCGCGTCCGCAAACTGCAAGAGAGAGGGCGCTAATTCTATGGCGCGCGTGTAATAGAAGGTCTGAAAAGCCTGCACGAGCGGGCGCGTTAAGCCGAAGGTGATTGACATGGCGCGAATGCCTTTGCTCTGCACGTCGTAATCCGAACGCACGTCCGCAAACAGGCTGCGACTCGGACGATACCGCCCCTCTATATTCAGAGGCGAGAAGCGACGAGGAACGCCGCCGTAAGAGAAGCCTGAGAAAGTATTGATCGGGTAAAACTGGTTGCGCTGGCCTGGAATGAGCGCGCCGCCGAAATATGGATCGAAGAAGTATTTGCCTCTGACGGTTACGGTCAGAGCCTCGTAGGGCTGGCTGGAGAGCGGAATGCGCGGGCGATTATTCTCGCGCGCGGCCTTCGCGTTGACGTTCTCCGTCGAGCGGCGCGTGAAGAAGCGGTTGATGATGCCGAACTCTATCTCGTTTGTGTCGGCGACAGTATCATTGTAGTCGAAGCGAATGATGCGCTCGAAGCTTGAGATGCCTCCGATCTTGCGATAGACGACGTAAGGCTCTATGACGTGGCGGAAGAAGAAGGAGCCGTCTTTGTGATAAAAGTTGCGCGCCAGGGCAGGGGGCCGCACGTCCAGCTCAAACTCTCCATAGCCGCGCACGACATCGCGGCTCAAGATTAGTCGCGTCGCAGGGTCAATCGAGTTTGAGTAGTAGGTTGCGCGAAGTCCCACCATCGCCGTCACAGACCAGCCGCTATAATTAACGGGCACGGAAAAGCGCGGATGCACGTCTAGGCGCTGCACGATTGACGGCGAGAAGATGGGTTCGCCATTGACCTGGCTACGAAAAAGCGCCAGGTCGTCAACGGTCTCCTTGCGAGAGACGCCTTCGAGTCCGCCCTCGAATGAGAAGTAGACCGGAAGCTGCTTGAAGTAGTGCAGGGCCGAAGGACGCTTGTCGAGCGTGATGCTGGGAAGCTCGCGCGTGCGTATGCGCACGTTCGGGAGGCTTGTGACCTGCGAGCGCGCGAGGAAGTTGAAACTGTAGTCGCCGAAGTTTTTGTTGATAAAAATTTGCGAGCGCTCGTCGGGCGAGATGGCCTGTTGAATGTTGTCCGAGAAGACCTGGCGAAACGTCAGGTTCGACGTGATGTTGACATCGGCTGCCGCCAGAAAGCCATTCGGGAAGTAATGCACGCCCTTCACGTAAAGGCTCGACCCGCCCTGATCCGCATTCTGCGGGCTGGCTTTCGCTCCGAAGATGCGATCCTTGACGGCGTAGAAACCGAAGTTGAGGTAGGAACGCGAGTTGGCGCGCGTCCGCACGTCTATCCCGAAGCCGAGACCCCGCCTTGAGTAGATGTCGCTGCGAATTGTGGCGTCAACCGAGCGGCCCAGAGTTTGATAGTAAGCGGTCGAGAGACGAAAGCCTTTTTCACCAGAGCCGCCGAAGGTCGGCGTCAGAAAACCGGATGCGCGGTCGCGCTTCTTAATCGAGATCGAAGCATAAGGCAGCAGGAGAACCGGCACGCCCTTGACGCGAAAAGATGGAGACTTGATACGCACGCGGTCGCCAGCCTTGATTTCAGCGCGGCGTGATTTGAAACTCCACTTCGGAACGTTGTCTTCGCAAGCCGTAATCTCCGCGTTGATGACGACGACCGTGTCGTAATTCACTTTCTCCACGCTGTCGGCTGTGAAATAGATGACTGTGCCGTCCTGCGTCTGATTGGTGAAGCCCGTCGAATTAACGAAGAAGCCTGTCTTGGTGCGGTAGTTCCATTCGGCGCGAGAGCCTGTGATGCGCTGCTGGTCGCCCTGATCGAAGACGACGCTGCCCTCTGCGACGATGCGGTTCGTCGCTTCGTAAACAGTCACCTTGTCAGCCTGAAGGCGAAACGCGCCGATGCGCGCGTCAACGTTGCCTTCATAGACGAAGACGAGCGCCTCTTTCGGCCCCGAAACCGTCTGCTTCCCGGCCTCGACCTTCAACTCTTCCGTGCCCTGCACCCCGTCCTTTTTTTCAGCAGGCAACTTGGCTCTAACGGGCTGCTCCTGCACGAGCGGGTTGACGTTCGGCGTGTCTGTGATTGGATTCTCGATCTGACGCTCAACAGGATTCGACTGCTGCGCCAGCACGAGTGAGCTTGCTGAGAGGCACAGTAACAGGATGAACGCTGAAGCGAACAGGGCGCGATTTTTTTTCACGGGAAGATCATTGCCCAAGGACTAAACTGAAGACCTCCAGAGGCCCAAACTCGGCGCGCATCTACATCTTTCTCAGGCCCGGATGAGGCCGCGCCATCCTGTTTGAAGATCGAGAGCGATGCTAACACGGAAAGGCGAAAAGCAGAAAGCAGTGGTCAGTGGTCAGTGAAGAGAAAACAGGATGCAGGTGAGTGCCCTCGCAGATGACAACTCTTTCTTGCTATCTTCAACCTTCTGACCACCGACTACTGACCACTGCTATGATGAGCGTGATGAGCGACCCCTTAAGTTTGATGATCGTTGCGGGCGAGCCTTCGGGCGACGCGCATGCTGCTGCGCTCGTCGGTGCTTTGCGCGAAGAAGCGCCCGGAGTGGAGTTTGAGTTTTTCGGTGCGACGGGCGCGTTGATGCGCGCGGCTGGCGTCGAGTCTGTTGTGCGCTCGGACGATCTGGCGATTATGGGTCTGGTCGAAGTTGCGCGCGTGCTGCCTAAATTCTGGCGCGCCTTCAAAGCTTTGAAGCGCGCGGGCGTTGAGCGTCGTCCCCATGCCGTCATCCTCGTTGACTGGCCCGACTTCAACATGCGCCTGGCGCGCGCTCTTCATCGGCAGGGCTTGCGCGTCATCTACTACATCAGCCCGCAACTCTGGGCCTGGCGCGCGTATCGTGTCCGCAGCATTCGACGCGACGTTGACCTACTGCTCTCTATTCTTCCCTTCGAGCCTGAGTGGTACAAAGCGCGCGGCGTCGAGCACGTCCGATTCATCGGCCATCCACTCGCGGGCGAAGTCAAAGCGCGCTACGGGCGCGAAGAGTTTTGCCGCCGCAACCATCTCGACCCGAAGCGCCCCATCATCGCGCTCCTGCCCGGCAGCCGTCACAAAGAACTCGAACGCATCCTGCCTCCGATGCTCGACGCAGCGGGGCATCTCGCGCGCGAGCGTCCAGACATACAGTTCCTGGTCGCGCTTGCCGCCAATCGCTCGCGCGCGGAAGCAACCGCGCTCATCGAAGCCGCCGCTCAAAAGAATTCGCACGCCGCAAATAATCTGCATATCACGCAACACGAAACGCGCGAGGCGCTCTCTGCGTCGGACGCGGCAGCCGTCGCCAGCGGCACGGCCACGCTCGAAGCCGCGCTAATAGATACGCCCTTCGTTATCGTCTACAAAGAATCCTTCATCAACTGGCATACCCTCGGACGCCTCATCAGCGCCGAACATTTCGGCCTGATAAATTTGATCGCGGGCGAACGCCTCGTCACGGAGTTGATGCAGAATGAGCTAACCGGAGAGCGCCTGGCTGAAGAACTCACCACACTGCTTGACCGCGAACGAAACGAAACAGCGCGAGCGCGTCTCAAGCAAGCAGCCGCACGCCTCGGCACAGGCGGCGCATCCACACGCGCCGCTCAGGAAATCCTGCAAACAGTCAAGAGATGGCGATAGATGAAGAGGGGTGCGTCAACCTGAGACTTCAAAAAGTTGGAAAAGTCCCGTAGGGACTTGATGACAAATAGCCCAGCGATTTATCGCTGGGTAAGGAGCAGAATAATCAGTTGAGTCCCGTAGGGACGACTGAGCCTTTCCCGCTTTATCCAATCGTCCCTACGGGACTCGATAATTATCCTTGCCAGTTCCCAGCGATAAATCGCTGGGCTATTGTCGAATGTCCCTAACGGGACAGCGATGAATTGCTTTTTCAAACAGCTTCTTACGCCAGCGGCTTGATTATCTGCTCGATCAAGTCCGGGCGCGCAGAGTTTCGTTCAAGGTGCGGGTAACGCTCGCCACCCTTATAGTTAATCCGAACGGTCTTCTGGTACGCTCCCTTTTCCACTAACAATTCGAGCGGGCGCGTAGAAGTTTTCGCCGCCTTCAACTCTTCGTGCATAACTTCGGGCGACCACTTGCGACCATTCACCGTGATGACTTTCATCCCAGGGCTAATGCCTTCATTGTATGCAGGCAGCCCCTGCACGACATCGCTCACAGTGCCGTCCTCGCGCAGCCAGAGGCCCAGGCTGAAGCTCAAGTCTGTTGCGCGGCTGGTGTGCTCGCGCGCCGTCAGATACAAATTCGGCGAGTCCGTATAGACCACTCTCCAGCCGCTCGCTTCTATGCCGCCGAGCGGAGCGTGAAGTCCTGTGCTGTTCAGGCGCACGTTGAAGAAGCCGCGCCAGTCGTAAGGCGCGACCGTGTTGAGTGTGGCTACGACATCTTCAAAGGTGTACGGCTTAACGATGTACGGGCCAACCTGCCCGCCGTGAAAGCTGCGGCAGAAATCGTCGAGCGAGCGACCGCCCCTGCTGCGCTCCCGTATGATCGCGTCGGCCTCAAGCCAGATGAGCAGTCCTTCATCGTAAAAGTCTGCGGCGCGCCTGAAGGCAGCCCATTCGCCGGGCGCGCCGTAGAGCAACTGCGCGGCGATGGCCGTGTCCGCGAGAGGACGCCACGCGCGACCCGGACGATTGTTATCTAAGTTGGCCGCAACCCACGCGACATATTCGTGTGTCTCTTCTGCCGTGCGAAGGCGAGCGCGACTCGTCAGCACAAAGTCGCCCAGGTAGCGCGTCAACCCTTCGTAGACCCACAGCAAGTTTCCCTGCATCGGCTGCTGGTAATCGCTCGTCGCAAGACCTACGGGGCGACGATATTTCCCGTTCCATGAATGCACATACTCGTGCGGCAGCAAGGTGACGAAACGCAGGCGTGCAGCCTCGTCGAGCAGGATACGCTCAGGCGCGCGATTATCGCTCGACTCGTGATGCTCAAGGCCGTTGAAGTCCATCGCATCGCTTAAGGTGAGCAGCCAGTGATAATGCAGATAATGACGAGCGCCGAAGAGCGCGCCTGCCTCTGCGACCACCTGCTTGTAATGCGCGATGAGATCAGGACTCATCGCTAGCGCCGCTTCGCTGTCGGCCACGATGTCTATCTGCGCCGAAGAGTCTTTGTCTGAAGCGAGCGGAACCGAGCGAAAGAAAGCTCCGGCAATCAGCGGCGAATCAATCAGCCTGGTTAGAGAAACCGGCTCGAAGTTGATGCTCTGCGAAGTCTCCTTCGAGACAGGCAACGCCGTGCCGTACTTCCACCCCATAGGCAGGCGCAGGCTCGCGCGATAAATCAGGTTGTCTGTTGCGTGACCCTGCGGGTAAAGCACAAAGTGGTTCCAGAGCACAACGGCAAGCTGCGCGGTCGCGTTTGCTCCGTTGCCATAGCCGTTGCCTGCGCTCGTCACCGGCGACAGGTAATCGAGCGAGACATCGAGCGTGGTGGCGCGCGGCGGCACAACGCAATGAAAGGCGTACATCTCTACGGAGTCGCGCTGCCAACTGACAGGCTTTCCCTGCGCCGTGAGCTTCAATCCCATCAACTGCAAGATAGGCCCTGTCGGCCCATGCTCACCCGGAATCCATTTCGGATAGACGAGCGTGAGCGGCCCAGGGCTAACAGGTATTGACAGGCGCGCGTGAAAGACGCCGCGCGGAGCATCTGCGGCATCAACCAACAACGTAAATGCTCTGGTTGCGCTGCGTGCCTGCTCAGTCTTTGCATCTACTGTGTGCGCGGCAAGACGCTGCTCAGCACCAATCGGCAGCGCGAGCAGACTGAACAGAGCGATGATGCGCAAAGATGCTTTCCGCAATGCTTTGATGTCTCGCATATTTTTCCTCAGAAGCTGTTTGAAATGAAGCGAAGAAAGTATAGCCGACTGATTGATCTACGCATGCGCTCAAGTGGCGAGAGACTGGTCTCTCCGTCGTCCACTTTCACTCTTTGTCCTTCATTCTCTCTTTCAGTTCTTTCAACTGCTGGCGCAACTCTTTAAGCTCTTCGCGCATTTGCGGCAGACGGTTGATGTGCGCGTTGAGGCGTTTGTACTGGTCGAGCGGCTGCACTGGAATGCCCCACCAGACGCCTGCGCGCACGATCTTGCCGGGCAGGATTCCGGCCTTCGAGCCGATGATCGCACCGCTCTCAACTCTCGCATGATCGCCCATCCCGACCTGGCCTCCAATCACCGCATCGTCTTCAATCACGGTGCTGCCGGATATTCCGGTCTGCGCGGCGATGACGACACGCTCGCCAATCTCCACGTTGTGCGCGATCTGCACAAGATTATCTATCTTCGTCGCGCGCCCGATGCGCGTCCGCCCCAGCGCGCCTCGATCAATGCACGTGCAAGCCCCTATCTCAACGTCATCTTCGATTAACACTGTCCCTATCTGTGGAAACTTGTGACGAAAGTTTTTCTCGTCCGGCACGTAGCCGAAGCCGTCCGCGCCGATGACCACGCCCGCATGAAGAATCACGCGCTCCCCTAAAGTCACGTTGTCGTAGAGCACGACGTTAGGATGAATCACGCAGTCGCGGCCTAGCTTCACGTCATCGCCGATGACTGCGCCTGAATGAATCTGCGTTCCCGCGCCAACAAAGGCGCGCTCGCCGATTTCGACCTGCGCTCCGATAAAAGCGCTCTCATCCACGCTCGCGCTCCGGGCCACATTAGCCGTCGGATGAATCGAGGGTTCCAGACGCTTCGGCGGATGCAGCAGCTCCGCAATCAACGCGAAGGCAAGCTTCGGGCGCTTCACTTCAATCTTGCACGCCGCTTGAACCTGCGCGCCTTCCGGCACAATCAGGCACGACGCCAGAGTCTCAACAGCGCTTTCCAGCAGTTTACTCTCTTCTACAAAAGCAATCTCGCCCGCGCTCGCACTCTCAATACTTGCGATCCCTTTAATCAAAATGCTGCCGTCGCCGAGGACGCGCCCGTCAACATGCGCGCTGATTTCAGCAACAGTCATTTCTCTAATCTCTTTGCTCATGAGTTTCAGACCGTGAACGATTCCTCATCAACCGTGCGCCCCGGCTTTCGAGCGCGCGAGAAGCCGCGCTCGGAGCCGCGTATGAAGTTGATGAGGTGATCTACGTTACCATCACCAAGTTCAGCCATTTCGCCCAGAGCATCTTCGAGCGCAAGGCGGCTGTGAAAGAGAATCCTGTAGGCGTTCTTCAATGCCCGCCTCTCTTCAGTTGAAAATCCCGCGCGCCTCAGTCCCACAGTATTCAACCCACGCACGCGCGGCGGGTTGCCGTCCGTCGTAAAAAACGGGAGCACGTCCTGCACAATCTTAGACTTGCCGCCGACCATAGCGAAGCGCCCCATCCTTACAAACTGGTGCGCGCCGACATTGTTGGAGAGGAAAACGTGATCTTCAACCCGGATGTGTCCGGCGAGAGCCACCTCGTTGGCAAAAATGTTGTCGTCGCCGACGATGCAGTTGTGCGCTATGTGAACGCCGATCATCAGGAAGTTGCGCGAGCCGATGCGCGTCTCTTCATTTTCGCTGCTGGCGCGATGCAGCGTCGCACCTTCACGTATCAAGTTATCGTCGCCGATGATGAGACGGCTCGTTTCGCCTTTGAACTTTACGTCCTGCGGCAAGCCTCCCAGGACAGCATGCTCGAAAATACGATTGCCGCGCCCAAGCGTTGTGAACTGTTTGACGACGGCGTGAGAAGCAATCTCGCATCCTTCGCCGATGACGACATCATCCTCAATGACAACGTAAGGGCCGATGAGCGCATCTGAGGCAATCTCGGCACTCTTGCTGATGATGGCTGTCGGGTGAATACTCATAATTTACGGGGCGATACTACAATAAAGGAGTGATAAGTGATAAGTGATGAGTGATAAGAAAGTCCGAACCTCATCACTCATCACTTATCACTCATCACTCCTTTTAGCTTGCCTTTGCCTAGTTGAGCCACTATCATGTCACGCTGCGCGGTTTTGTGTGGATAAGCGCGCAAAATGGCCGTTTTTCAAGGCAATTTCTTAAACTTTTATTCATGCGGGCGCGTCCTACTTCATTATCGCAAGCGTCCAATTGAGGAGAACGATTCTTGTTTAGTGACCAATTTCGCAGGGGCGAATCGGAAAAGGGCAGGTTCAGCGGAGTAAAAAGCTCCAAGTTGATCTCTAACCTTTCGGATGTCGCGTGGAAAGTCTTTCAGTCTGTAAACCGTCGAGTGCCTGAAGGCGAGGCGATTCGCCCGACATGGGCACCTGGGCCGCTCCTGAAATCTTACGAGCGCACTTCACCACCGCTAGGGTTCCCGCGAGAGACAGACAGCCTTTGCCCGACCTGCGTCAAGGAGGTTCGCACAGCCGTTATCACCGGCGAGACCACGCTCGAAACCTTGATGCACCAGCATCCGGGCGAAATCACAGCGCAGATTCTGGAAGAGAACGGCCAGGTCATCATGCGTAAGACTTGCCCGAAGCACGGGGAGTTTACGGATGTGATGGCGACCGACCCAGCTTTTTTGGAGCGCATCGAGTCGCTGTTTTTCGGGCGCGACTTTCGAGCCGCCGAAGATTCAGGCGTTCACAAGCACGGAACATCGAACATCAAGTTCGGGCGGGGCGCAGTTCTCACGGTTGACCTGACCAACCGCTGCAACATGATGTGCAATCCATGCTTCATGGACGCTAATCAGGTTGGCTACGTTCACGAGCCGACATTTGAAGACACGAAAGCAATCTTAGACCGCGCCGTCAGTTTCAAGCCGCGTCGTCAGGTTATCATTCTCTTCTCCGGCGGCGAGCCGACGCTTTCGCCTTACTATCTGGAAGCTGTCGCTTATGCAAAGAAAGTCGGCTTCTACAGAATCCTTGCCGCGACCAACGGTATCCGCTATGCCGAAGATATAGAGTTCTGCAAGGCTGCGAAGGCCGCAGGGCAGCACGGCGTCTATCTGCAATTCGACGGCGTTTCCGAAGAGAAGAACAAGCATCGCGGTGTGGGCAATCTCTTCGACGTGAAATTGCGCGCGATTGAAAATCTGGCGAGCGTCGGCATCAAGGTGACGCTGGTGACGACCATCGTCAACACGATCAATAATGATGCCATCGGCCAGATCGTAGAGTTCGCGGCGCAGAACATAGACAAGGTTCAGACCATAGCCTTCCAGCCGGTCTCCTTCACAGGGCGCGATGAAGATGTATCCGACGAGATACGCATCAAGCAACGCTACACGCTGGCAGGGATGACGCACGACCTCAAGGACCAACTGGGCGGGAGGCTTCAACCCCTGCGCGATTGGTATCCGCTCTCAAGCTATTCCGCCTTCACGAGCGTGATGGACATGTTGCAGGGAGCAGACGCGCCCTGGGGCTGGTCAAGCTGCAATTGCCATCCGAACTGTGGCATCTTCACGCTGATCGTCGTCAATCGTCGAACCAACGAGATGACATCGCTCTTCGAGTTCTTCAACTACGAGCAGTTCATGAAGGACGTGGCGGTCATCACAGACACGGCGCGCGGAAAGAAACTCTCTTACGCGCAGCTTGGGATGGCGATTCTGAGAAACTTCGACGCCGCTCGCGCGCCCGAAGGATTTCCGATTTCGCAGATCATCAATCTCTTCAAGCCGTCTTCGACCAGCTCAAGCTCGGATCGCAACGACCGCATGAAGGCGCAACATGCTTCGGAAGAAGGAAGCGACAACTGGCGCGTGCTGTGTGTCGAAGGCATGTGGTTCCAGGATTTGTTCAACTACGACTTCCGCCGCACAGAGATGTGCGTGATTCCCTACGGCACGCAGGAAGGCGAAATCTCCTTCTGCGCCTATAACACGGGCGTCGGCTGGCGGCAGATCATCGAGAACATGCACAAGACCGCGAGCCTTTCCGAATGGTATGAAGAACACGGACGCCACGCCGTCTACGCCAAAGGCAAGAGCGTGCCCGGAATCACCAGGAAGCACTCGCTCAGCCTGCCCATCATCAACGCGATTCTCGCAGACGATGCGGACGAGCCAACGCAGTCGGTGACGCCCTATCTCATCGAAGAAAAAGAAGAGGTCGCGGTTTAGCCGAAGTCAGAGACTATTTTAGATTCAGCAATGACCTTCAAGAAAAAGTTTCACCGCCTCACGGACACCGCACGCCTTTTCATCTTCGGATTGCCGAAGAACGCCATCGGCTCGATTGATGTCACGAACCGCTGCAACCTGCGTTGCGAGCACTGCTATTTCTTCGCCGAAGATCACAAGGGCGAAAAAGAGCTTTCCATTGAGAAGTGGGTTGAGAAGCTGGAAGAGATGAAGGCTGCCGGGCATCCGATGATGCTTTGCACGTGGGTTGGCGGCGAGCCAATGGTACGCAAACAGCTCATCGAAGTCGGGCGAAAATATTTCCAGCACAACACCATCGTCACCAACGGCACGATGGAATTGCCCGACTGGGAAGACTGCAACTACGTCATCTCGATAGACGGGACTGAAGAAGCGTTCGCGCGGATGCGTGCCCCCGGCATCTACCAGAAGATCAAGCAGAACGTTATCAACCACCCGGAGCTGAAGATTCAAATCTCCTGCGTGATTACCAGTCTCACCAAAGATTGTATAGAGGACTTGATAAAAGAGTGGGGGCCGCTCGCGCGCGGCGGCATCATCTTCGATTTCTTCACGCCCGTGACGAATCTGGACGAAGCTCTCTGGCTCGACTGGGAGGCGCGCGATGCGATGATCGATCAGATACTCGCGCTCAAGAAGAAATATCCCGGCGTCATCAACATGCTCGATTCGACTCTTGAGTTGATGAGATCGAAGAACGCCAAAAAGGTGACGGACAACTGCGAGTTTCGTTTGAAAGCTTTCACACTGGGGCCGACCGGCGAGCATAAGGGCAAGTGCATGATGGGTGACAAAGCAGACTGTGATCGCTGCGGCTGCGTGGTTCCCTTCCACATGGCAACATTGAGCAATCGCAGGTTGATGCTCAAAGAAGCCGTCAAAGCGAAGTTTGCTCCCAAGAGGTCAATGCCAATACCACAGCAGCAGCCCGCGCAGATTCTGCCGCGCCCCCTCTCCAACGCCAACCCTGAAGACGCCTTCTAAGGGATGAGGGCGGAGGGATGAGGGATGTAAAGAAGAAGAACCTTGTTGGTCTCCGGTCTTTCTTTTCATTCATCCCTCATCCCTCCGCCCTCATCCCTTCTTACGTGGTCGTTGCACATCGCGCAGTTGGGCGACGATGTCTTTGATACGTGTGGCAAGCTGTTCGATGGTTTCGATGCGTTGTCGCGCTCTCGGACTCAACTCCTCGCGTAGAAGCAACTGCGCTTGACCGAGCACGCCCGTCAACGGATTATTGATCTCATGGCGCACATGCGCTATCAAATCCGCAATCTCTGTCAGCTTGGCTTCGTGCTCGGCAATGAGAGAGCGCAAGCGTTGCTCCGCAGACTCTGCCTTCTCATTGCCGGACTTGTCGGCGCTCATTCGATTTCTCGTCCCCTTCGGAGAAAGGCTCTGGTGATTAACTGTCCACCTGGCGGACATCTTCCACCATTGATACGCGAGGGGCTTTGATAGTTCAACGCACCCATTGTGCGTCCGATGTGGGAGACGTAGCAAGCAAATTTTCGCTTCATCCATTCCAGACGAGGCAGCGGTTGACAACCATCGCGTCCATCCGTAAATTTAAGTTCATACTTGTTGGGAGATCGTCCAATGGTAGGACTCCAGACTCTGAATCTGGCTATCTAGGTTCGACTCCTAGTCTCCCAGAAATAATGAAGGCCGGATGTTGAATCCGGCCTTCATTATTTTATCGCTAAACAAACTGCGCGTACTATAGCAGCTCTCAATTGGAAGCGACTTGTTCAGAGTTCACGCTTTCAGCGTGTTGAGCGCAAACAGCCTCAAGGCTGAACTCTAAACTCGGTCGCACCCAATCGAGAACCGCTATAAGAATAAGGCGGCTCGTATTGTTTGCTTTCTTCAAGCCTCTGAGCCGATAATGGCAGCCGTTTGATCGCGGAACAGGCCACTTTCTATCAGGCCCAAGCGCCACCTCTTTGAGGCGTCATCACCGGCGTCAACTTTCACTCGCAGTGATGCTAACCACCGACCAGATAAACTATCTCAATATCGGCCTGATGGCCGTCTCTTGCCTGGGAGCCTTCGTTTTTCCATTCGAGCTATTCCTCTTTTCTTATGCGATTCTAGGTCCTCTACACTACTTCACCGAGATTTCATGGCTGCACGATAGAAACTATTTCACCAGGGCCAGACGCGCCAGACGCTCATGGTTGATTCTGCTCGGCGTGACGATGGCAGTTCTCATGTATGGGTTTGTGACCTCCGAAATACAGGGCATGGCGATTGGCCCCAAGTGGGAGATAGCGCTGGTCTATCTTGTTTTTGTCACGGCACTGACAACGACGCTGGTTGATAGCCAGATCGCTAAAGTTATACTGATCGGCTTATCCCTGATCGCGTTGACTCTTTTCAGCAGTTCAGCACCCTACTTTATCCTGGCCTACTTCTTAATCACGATCATTCACGTCTTTATTTTCACAGGCGCGTTCATTCTCTACGGCGCGCTCAAAAGCAAGAGCGCTTCGGGTGTGCTGTCTCTGGCCGTGTTCATCATCTGCGCTGCCTGTTTCTTCCTCTATGTGCCGGAAGCGATGGGGCACACGGTCGGCGATTACGTCAGGAACAGTTATAGCTCTTTTCAATCTCTCAACACCCAGCTACTGCGACTCTTTCATCTCGGCACGGGAGCATCTTTGAGCGACATTTACGAGTCGCGCGCCGGACTGATGGTCATGCGCCTGATTGCCTTTGCCTACACGTATCACTACCTCAACTGGTTCTCCAAGACCTCGATCATCAAGTGGCACGAGGTCTCAAAGCGCAGGAGCATCTTCATCGTCGCCCTGTGGCTGGGTTCGCTCACCCTCTATGCTTACGATTATGTGGCGGGCATGACGGCTCTTTATTTTCTGAGTATCCTGCACGTCCTGCTCGAATTTCCGCTTAACCATCAAACCTTCGCAGGCATCGGTAAAGAGATGCGTAGATGGCGAACTCACGAAAGGGGAGGGTCTCTGCGCGCCTCAAGCTGAAGGTGACTGTCTCTCTACGGGCGCGTCTAAGACATCTCTGATTTTCCTGGCAAGCACGTCAGCCGTAAAAGGCTTTTCAATAAAGTTCATGCCTTCTTCCAACACCCCGTGATGAACGATGTGATCGTCCGTGTAGCCTGACATGTAGAGCACTCGCATCCCCGGTCTCACTGGGGCGACCACTTCAGCCAGCACGCGCCCGCTCATCTGCGGCATCACGACATCGCTGAGCATCAAATGAATCTCGCCCTCAAACTGCCGGCACAAATTGACGGCATGGCTGGTGTCTCTGGCCTCCAGGACCTGATAGCCGCTCTCCCTTAAAACCTCGGATGCCATGTTGCGTACCACCTCTTCATCTTCCACCAGCAACACGGTCTCGCTGCCTGCCGACGAGACCCTTTCTGTTCTCTTCTCCACTACGGTCTCAACAGCTTTATCGAAACGCGGCAGGTAAATCTTAAAAGTCGTGCCGTAACCGACCTCACTATAGACCCAGATATTACCGCCCGATTGTTTGACGATTCCGTAAACGGTCGAGAGTCCGAGACCCGTCCCCTTGCCCTGCTCTTTAGTCGTAAAGAACGGCTCGAAGACGCGCTCCTCGGTTCGCGCATCCATCCCACAGCCGGTGTCTGAGACAGACAATAAGACATATTCTCCCGGCTGCACTGCGATATGACGCTGCGCGTACTCTTCATCTATGAAGATGTTGGAGGTCTTGATGGTGAGCTTACCTCCCTGCGGCATGGCATCTCTGGCATTGACACACAGGTTCATCAAAACTTGCTGTAGTTGCCCTGGGTCTGCTTTGACCTGTCCCAGAGACGAGTTAAGGGAAGACAGTAGATCAATGTCCTCACCAATCAGGCGTTGCAGCATCTTGAACATATCAACAATGACGGCGTTCAAGTCTAAGACTTTTGGCTGGAGCATCTGCTTGCGGCTGAAGGCCAGGAGCTGCCGGGTGAGCGTGGCCGCTCGCTCACCTGCCTTCTTAATCTCTTCGAGGTTGCGGCGCAAAGGATGTCCCGCTTCAAGTCGGCGCAAAGAGAGATCGGAGTAGCCTGTAATCGCTGTTAGCAGATTGTTGAAGTCGTGCGCCACCCCGCCCGCCAGCTTTCCGATTGCTTCCATCTTCTGCGACTGTCGTAGCTGCTCCTCTTTCTCGCGCTCGCCTTCGAGCAGACGCACATTCTCAATGGTGATGGCCGCCAGATTCGCCGCCATGTTCATAGCTACGGAATGCTCGTTTGTGTAAGCGTGGGATTCGTAGCTTTGAATTTCCAGAACGCCGACGGGCTTGCCCATGACAGACATCGGAGCAACAAGGGCGGAGTCCGGCATCAGGTTGTTTTGCGTCGGATCGAAAAACATGCGAGGCACACTTTGCAAATACTTGAGATAGTCGTGCGTGATGACGACCTGCTGGGTCGCTATCGCCCGGCCCACTCGCCCGGTATCTATGTTGACCGGCATTGGCTCGGCTACTTCTATCTCCTGCCCATCCGTCCAGGCGTAAGAGGTAATGCGTGCGTTGTGATTGGCATCGTAAAGCGAGATGACGATTGAGTCGCAGGGAGCTGAGATGATCGCAAAGTCGCGCAAGGCACGAAAGACTGTTTGCACGTCACGCGCCGTGCCAAGAGCCTGTCCCAACTGAGAAATTCTTTCCAGCAAGCGCTCGTACTCGATGATTGCGCGCTGGTTCGCTTCCTGGAGCGCCTCTTCGGTGCGCTTACGCTCAATAGCCAGAGCGATCTGGCTGCCGACTGAAGAGAGAAATTCCAGGTCGCGCTGCGAGTAGGCATGAGGATCGGAGTAGTGCTGCACGACCAGCACGCCGATTGTCTCCGTAGCCGTCTTGAGAGGCACGCCCAGCCATGACGATGCGCGCTCTCCAATCAACTCTATATCGCCGCGCTCCAGCAATTCGTCCAGCATCTGCGGCGTCAGCAGCAACGGGCGGCCCGTGCGAAAGACGTAGGCGCTGCAACTCTTCGCCATCATTTGCGGAGAAGAGTTCGGATTGAACTGGTCAACGTAGAATCGTTTGTGAAAGAGGCCGGTCGCTTTATCGTGAAGTGAGACGAAACAGTTTTCGGCGTAGAGAATCTTTCCGAGCGATTGATAGATGAGCACCAGCAGCTCGTCCAGATTGGACGTGATGCTGACGCCCTCCATGATCTCGAAGAGCATCTGGCGCTCGGCCTCGGCTCTCGATAACTCCAGGGTGCGCTCCTCAACTCTTCTCTCCAACTCGTTATGAGCTTCTCGCAGCGCCTCTTCAGAACGCTTACGCTCAATGACCAGAGAAATCTGGCCCGCGACGGATGAGAGAAACTCAACGTCGCGCTGGCTATAAGCATTCTCCTCTTCAAAATTTTGCACGACCAGCACACCGATGGTCTCAGTCGGCGTCTTGAGCGGAACTCCAAGCCACGACGGTGCAGGCGTTCCAATCGCCTCGACCTCTCCCTGCTCGATCAGCCGCTCGTACAGCTCTGGAGAGATCAACAGCGGGCGACCCGTGCGAAAGACATACGCGGTGCAACTCTTGCCCATCTTCCAGGGCGGCGCAGCCGTGTCGAACTGGTCTGCGTGAAACGGGTGGTTGAAATAGCCCGTCTCCGGTTCATAAAGTGCGACGCCGCAGTTTTCGGCGGAGAGGATTTTTTTGAGAGATTGATGAATGAGCCGCAGAAGCTCGTCCAGGTTGGTTGTCGTGTTGACGCCCTGAACAATCTCGAAGATTACTTCACGCTCGGCTTCCGCGCGCTTGCGCTCTGTGATCTCCTCAATCGAGCCTTCGTAGTAGCGCAGAGCGCCGCTCTCATCACGAACGGCTCGCGCGTTTTCCGACACCCAGATTCGACTGCCGTCTCGCCGGTAAGCTTGATACTCCAGGCCGTAAACTATCTCGCGTTCTTCAAGGAGCCGCTTGAACATGGTGCGTATGTCTGGATCAACATAATATTGCCGCTCCATGTTCAGCATGCCGGCCCTGAACTCTTCGGGCGACTCGTAACCTAAAAGGCGCGCCAGCGCCGAATTCGCGGCGATGATTCTTCCATCGGCTGTGGATTGGTAGAGACCCTCGACAGCGTTCTCGAAGATACTGCCGTTCTTCTCTGCCACTTCAGAATCTGCCAGTAGCATGCTCATCTCTAGATATTTCCTTTAATCGAAACAGACTGAGGATTGGAAACAAGGGTGTGGAAAGCAATCCACGAAGCCTTGCAGAATTTAAGTTTGAGAATTCGGTTCGTTTTGTAGCCTGCTGGACATTTCTGAGAGGTAGCGGGTCGGGTCGAAACTCCCGCAAGCAGGCCAGAACGGACGGGCAAACCACCCTACTCAGGCGCGAGAATGCGCCGCAGGGCTTATTCCGGCTCGATTGTAACATTCATCGTGCCGGATGTCTGTAAGCAATTTTTCGATTCGCAAATTCCTTCCCGCGCTTCCTGTTTATAGCTTCTCTCGGTTATACTCTGAATCGCTCGTCCTGCCCCGTTCCATTCACTTCGGCGCGGCGTATGTATGCGCTGAAGCGTTTGGACAACCGTAGCACAGGCAAACAAAGAAATTTTCCGGTGCGCCCAGAACCGGGCGAGACACGGATTTTTCGGGTCGCGTGAATTCACCGACCGTGCATTGACTTTTGAACAACAGCCGTCCGGGTCAAGTGACCGCGCCGTTAGTGATTATCGCAATCCACGCGCGCGGCCACGTAGGTTGACCAATGAAGCGGCGCTTTGCATCCCTGGAGCATTCAGACCGCAGAAACAGGTTTTTGAGCACGCGCGAAGTTAGGAAAATGCGTGCTCCCTGTTTCAAACGGTTGACATCCCAGGCAGCAAGCGCTCCTTGCGGCTTGTGGGGATTCCTTTGAACAAGCCAGACTTCTCGCGCGCTGCGACGGAGGAAGGGTTTAGTACCAACTTCCACTCACGCCAGCGTGACTCGCGCTCGACTACGGGGACAACCCCCGCTTCAAACGCGCAACACACGCCGACCGAAAGGCACGGCCAAATCATTTCACCAATTCCGGGCGAGCAGCCTATTTTCGCCCAAAGTGGACTGGACGCCACGCGCCTCATCGAGAGGCTTTTGATTACGCGCCCACCACTTCACACCATCATCCACACGACCGCCGGCAAATCACGCTTGAGCCAGAGCTTCGGTGAGGCGCATGCACCGACCAGGTGCGCGCTTTCCATTCTCCGCTCAACTTTTTTCTGGCCGTCTTTCTGAGGAGAGATTTCAGCAAAAATGTCTAAAGAGTTAATCGTCAGCGTCAATGGACGCGAAAAGAAGATCGCCATCATCGAAAATGAACGAGTGACAGAGTTCTACATCGAGCGTGGCGAAGAGAATCAGGGCATCGTCGGCAACATTTACAAAGGGCGCGTGATGCGCGTTCTGCCCGGCATGCAATCGGCCTTCGTTGACATAGGGCTTGAGCGCGACGCCTTCCTCTACGTCTCGGACTTTTTCGACGAAGAGGAAGAGTTCGAGCGCATCGTGATAGACAAGTCGAAGAAGACGGATGTGGACGAGGCCACGCGCGCCGCGCAGGAGCACATAGAGATGTCGCGCCTTGAGCGCGAGCGCCACATGGAGGTGACGCAGGAGCGCGCAGAGCCTTTGCTCGACGCCGAGCCAGCGGAGATTGCGAGCGCCGTCGCTGAAGAAGAGGCGGATGAAGCGCCGGGAGTCGTCACAAGCCCGGAGACTCCAGCCCAAAGCCTGGAAGCGAGAGAGAGCGAAGGCGGGGCGGGGCGCAAGCGCGGGCGTCGCGGGCGCAGGCGCGGCAAAGGCGCTGAAGGACAAGCAGGGGAAGCGTCTGCTGAACAGAGCGCAACCGGGGCGGCTGCTTCTTCATATACGGTCGAGGATGTAGAGACTCCTTTCGTCGCCGACAGCGCATCTTTCCAGCGCGTCGTTGATGAAGACGAGTCGGCTGCCGAAAACGGTGCGATGTTTAAGGATGCACGGCTTCAGGAACGCATCTTCGATCAAATTCACGCGGTCGAGTTTGACATGGAAGATGTTCCGGCAACCGAAGTCGGCTCTCTTCTGGGCGCTGAATCTTCTATGCAGGGTTCGTTCCAGCGCGTTGACGACAGCGATATTACTTCCGCGAATGAAAGCCGCGAGCCTGCTTTCGTTCAAGAGACTGTTGCCGCTCACGTCGGCGCGTTCATTGACGAGATCAAGGAAGAGACCGTCGGCGCGCAAACCTTCGAGCGCGTCAACGATGATGAAGGCGGCGTTGAAGAAGAGGCTAAAGGCAAACGCGGCAAGCGAGCGGCGACGACGATGGCGACAAAACGCGGCGCTAAAAAGGACGCAACCGTCGAAGAAGCTCCGAAAGCGAAGCGCGCCGGAAGTAAGGCTGCGACGAAAAGCTCTGCGAAGAAATCAACCGCCAGCAAAAAGTCTGCGAGCAAGAAAGGCGGCAGCACGCGGCGTAAAGCTACGAGTGAATCCGAGGAGGGCGAAACAGACATCGCCGTCCTGGAATCGGAAGCAGAGCGCGCTCAAAGCACAGACCTCGTCGCTACAGAAGCAGCAGATGGAGAACACTTCGAGGCTGGTAGCAGCGAAGGCGGCGATTATGAGGATGCGGAAGCGAGCATTTCGTCTGGCCGCTCGCGCTCAGAACTCGCCACGCGGCGCGGCGGTCGTCGCCGTCGTCGTCCCGTGGGCAAGCCGCAGGAGGGTGAGGGCGAAGAGCGCACCAACGGTAAGGATGAAGAGAGCGAGGCTGTAGCGGAGGTCGAAGAGAAAGTAGTTAGCAAGCCAGCGGAGACACCACCACCGCCACCACCGCGCGATAGCTCACGCCGCGACCGGCCTGAGCGCGCACCACAGGCTCCTCGTACTGAGCGCCCATCTCAAGCTCGTCCCGAACGCAACGCGCGTGATGATCGTCCAAGCGGCAACGGCGGGCGCAATCAGCGCGAGCGTAGCAGCGGCGGCAGCGGCAGTGGCGGCAGTGGCGGCGGGCGGCGTGATCGTCATCAGCCGACTATCACAGACCTCTTGCGCGAGGGCCAGGAAGTTCTGGTTCAAATCGCCAAGGAACCCATCGCCAAGAAGGGGGCGCGCATCACCTCGCACATAGCCCTGCCCGGACGCTTTCTGGTTTACATGCCGACGGTCGAGCATGTCGGCGTCTCGCGCAAGATTGAATCTGACAGCGAGCGCGCGCGGCTGCGTAAACTGATTCAAATAATTCGCACCGAAGAGGACGTGCCTTCGGGCGGCTTCATCGTTCGCACGGCGGGCGTCGGCATCAGTGAAGAAGATTTGCGCGACGACGCGCGCTACCTGGTGAGGACGTGGCTGGACATTCGTCGCTCCGCCGAGAAGATGAAAGCTCCGGCGATGGCTCACCGCGATCTGGACCTCGTGCAGCGACTCTTGCGCGATCAGTTGTCGGACGAGTTCACGGCCATTCGTGTTGACTCGGAAGATGAGTACCTGCGGATTGTCGAGTTCATCAATCGCATCCAGCCGCGCATGGTCAAGCGCGTCAAGCTCTACACGCGCGACGCGCCAATCCTCGAAGCCTTCGGCGTGCAAGCCGAGATTGATAAAGCCATCAAGCCGCGCGTCTGGCTCAAATCCGGCGGCTATCTAGTCATCAACCAGACGGAAGCTCTCGTCGCCATTGATGTCAACACGGGCAAGTTTGTGGGGCGCGGCGGTACACGTCTCGAAGACACGATCACGCGCACCAACCTTGAAGCTGTGGACGAGATTGTCCGTCAAATTCGCCTGCGCGATCTGGGCGGCATCATCGTGCTCGACCTGATTGACATGGAAGACCGGCGCAATCGCAATCGCGTGATGCAGGGTTTGCAGGAAGCCTTGCAGGGCGACAAGTCGCCGACGAAGGTTCTCTCGTTCAACGATTTCGGCCTGGTGATTATGACACGCAAGCGCGTCAAGCAATCGCTCGAACGCACGCTCTGCGCGCCGTGCTCCTACTGTCAGGGCGCGGGGCTGATTAAGTCGCCGCAAACGATTTGCTACGAGATACTCGACGAAGCGCGTCGTCTCGGCAAAGGACTGAGCGACGCAGGCGTCAAGCAAACAACGCTCAGGATCAACCCTGAAGTCGCACGCGCCATGCGCACAACAGAACGCGATGTGCTGACAGAGATCGAAGACTACCTCGGCACAGTTGACATCACCAGCGACCAGCAAATTCACCAGGAGCAGTTTGATTTCGCGTTCATCTGAAAGCGGTTTTTGAGCGCAGTAAGTTTTCAACGCAGAGGACGCAGAGGATCGCAGAGGAAAGAAAGGAATTGGAAAGAGCGGATTTTATTTAAGATTGCTTTTTCTTTTCTCTCTTCCTCTGCGATCCTCTGCGTCCTCTGCGGTTAAATTGCACTGTCGCATTCACACACTTAAAGATGAGTAAGCTCGGAAAATTCTGGAAGACCATAGGCGCGGCGAGCGCGGGCGTGGCGACGCTCGCGGCCATCAACGCGCGTATTCGTCGCAACGCGGTTGAGCCTGACGATGCGGCGTTCGGCGGCGAGGCGCGCTTCTTCGCCTGGCAGCACGGCAATATTTTTTACAAAGCGGCGGGCGTGGAGAATGCCGGGCCGCCGCTTCTTTTCATACACGGCATCGGCGCGGGCGCGTCAAGCTTTATGTGGCGGCGCAACTTCGACGAGCTTGCGCGCGACTTCCCCGTCTATGCGCTCGACCTGCTCGGATTCGGCTTCTCGGACAAGCCCGCCAATGCCTCCTACTCCGCAGACCTTTACAATGAACTCATCGCAGACTTCATACGCGAAGTCGCGGGCGCGCCCGCACACATCGTCGCCAGCTCTCTCGGCGCGGCTTACAGCGTGGTGGTCGCAGATGAACAACCAGAGCTTGTTCATTCGCTCGTGCTCATCGCCCCGACAGGCGCGGGCAACTTGCGCGAGCGTCCAGGCATGACCGGCGCAGCCTTCTACGGCCTGCTGCAATCGCCCGTTCTCGGCACATCCTTTTATAACGTGATTGCGAGCGAGCGCAGCATACGCGATTACGTGCGCAAAGAACTCTTCTATGAGCGGCGGCGCGCGACCCCTCGCCTCGTCGCGCAATACTACGCGACCAGTCACCAGCCGGGCGCGCAGCACGCCATCGCAGCCTTTCTCTCCGGCTATCTCAACACGGACACGCGCGAGAGCTTCGCGCGCTTAACCCAGCCCGTGACGCTCGTCTGGGGCAAGCAGGACGAGACCAACCCAATAGAACACGCCGCCGAACTCCTCAGCATCAACCCGCGCGCCGGTCTGGAAATCTTCGACCGCTGCCGGATGATGCCGCAGGAAGAGCAGCCCGAAAAGTTCAACTCCCTCGTCCGCAACAAGCTTCTGAAGCGTTCCGCCGCCGCTTGATAAACGTGTCAGTACCGCAGGCCGCACTGACCGAGGATGCTTCACGAACCCGCACATGCGTAGTTGATTTTCCATCTTGCGATGTTAAGATACTTGTCTTGTTCCACTCACAAAACGATTGCCAGTGATGGCAGCGATAATCATCCCCCTTTTGTTCGGATGATCGAGCGTGCCCGACTATTCCATCGGCGCACGCATCTCTCTCTTGAGGATTAAAGATGGCTGCTGAAAACCCGGCGCAGACGCACGACGCATCATCTGTCGTCAACCTGCTCACCAAGCGACACGACGAGATTATCAATCTCTGGATTAAGGATCGCCTGGATTCGGGCGAGTTTCGTGATGAGTTGATTCCGAAAAAAGAGCTGCGGCGGCAGTCGCAGCAGATCGTGGACATGCTGGCGCGTTCGATCAAGGATTCCGAGGGCGGCGAGTTTGAAACTCCGGCCTTCGACGAGATGCGCGTCTTTCTCAACGAGATTTCCCGCGCGCGCGCCGTCAAAGGCTACACGCCGCTGGAGAACGCAACCTACATCCTCTCCTTACGCAACACGCTCCTGCCGCTTCTCGCCGAAGAGTTGGAAGGCAACGCCGATGATCTGGTGCGTGAGATGCAATACTTCACGGCCTTGCTCGACAAGATGGGCCTGGTGATGGTTGAAAACTACATCCGCTCGCGCGAGGAGATTATTCGCCAGCAGCGCGAGGACATGATGGAGCTTTCCACGCCCGTCATCAAAGTCTGGGACAAGATTCTGACCCTTCCCATCATCGGCACTTTGGATTCGCGCCGCGCGCAGTTGATGATGGAAGCCCTGCTGCAAAAGATCGTCGAGACAAGCTCAACCATCGCCATCCTTGACATCACGGGCGTCAAAACGATGGACACGCTCGTCGCCAATCATCTCATCAAGACCGTGACGGCGGCGCGCCTGATGGGAGCGCGCTGCATCCTGACGGGCGTCTCCCCTGCAATCGCGCAGACGATGGTGCAGCTCGGCATTGACCTGACGCAGATCACCACGCGCGCGCAGATGTCAGACGGCATCAAGCTCGCGCTCGAAATGATCGGGCGCACGGTCATCCCCGCTAAAGCTCTGGCCCAGATGTCCAACGGTACGGAAGCCGCCGCGCAGACTACCGCCAGTCTCGCCGCTCACGGAGCCAGCATCGCAAACGATAACCAGCGGCGTGAAGATGGCTAAAAGAAGTGGTCAGTTGACCACTTTGCAACGGAGTAAAAAACCAATGAATGGTGCGCGCATCCCTATCTTAAAAGTTGGCAGTGTGTTGATCGTCCCGATTCAAGTTGATATGGACGATCATACGGTTATGCATCTGCAAGAGCGCATTCTCGCGGAGATTGAACGCACGGGCGCGCGTGGTGTGTTGATAGACATCTCGATGCTGGAGATGGTTGATTCTTTCATCGGGCGAATGCTTTCTGACATCGCAGCGATGGCGCGCATCATGGACGCGCGCACGGTCGTCGTCGGGATGCAACCGGCGGTTGCCATCACGCTCGTCGAACTCGGCCTCGAACTCAAAGGCGTTGACACGGTGCTCAACGCGGACGAAGGTTTTCGGCTGCTGCGTAGCGAGTTTGACAATGGGGATGAAGATGAAGAGCAGGCTTACAGGGGGTTGAGCGCGGTTGGAAAGCAAGACCATCGCTCTTGAAAACGATCAGGACATTGCGGTCGCGCGCACTCAGGTGCGGCTTGTCGCTGCCGCGCTCGGATTCCGCCCCCTGGATCAGACACGGCTCGCAACAGTGGCCTCCGAGTTAGCGCGCAACATAGTCAAGTATGGCGAGGGCGGGCGCTTGATTGTGCAGCCGACCGAAGACCCGAACGGGCGTCAAGCCCTGCGCCTGATCTTCGAGGATCAAGGCCCCGGAATTCCCAACATAGAGGATGCCATGAGCAACGGCTTTTCAACAGGTCGCGGATTGGGCTATGGCTTGCCCGGCTCAAAGCGTCTCGTTGACGAGTTCAAGATTGAATCCGAAGTCGGGCGCGGCACGCGGGTGACTGTCTTGAGGTGGAAAGCCTAAAGAAGTCTGGAGTCTGGAGTCTGGAGTCTAAGAGTCAAAAGAAAGAAGAATGCTTTTGACCCCGGACTCCAGACTCCAGACTCCAGACTCCAGACTCTTTATGAGAGACATTCATTCCATCGAAATCAAGGACGAGGCACACGTCGGGACGGCGCGGCGGGCTGCGCACAGGTTTGCGGGTGAGCTTGGGTTTGATGAGACCGAGTTGGCGCAGATAGACATCGTTGTCCAGGAGATCGGAATGAACGCCGCGCGCTACGCGACCGCAGGCGGCTGGCTTCATTACACGACGACGCTCGGCAACGCGCCCGGCCTTGAGCTTACTTACTGGGATTCGGGGCCGGGTATTTACGACCTCGACCGCGCTATCCGCGATGGCGTTTCCACGAGCGGGAGTCTTGGCGCGGGGCTTGGCGCGATTCGCCGTTTGATGGACGAGTTCGACGTTTACTCCACGCTGCCCTCAACTTCGCGTCTCTCATTTTCGCAGCGTCGTACTTCTCATGGAACAATGATGCTGGCGCGCAAATGGGTCGGCACAAGGCAAGTCGAAACACAGGAGAGCGATGATGAGGCTCGACGCTTCGGCGTCTGGAGTCGCTCGCATCCGGGCGAAACGCTCAACGGCGATGCTTACTATATCGCCAGGCGCGGCTCTTCGACGCTGCTCGCGGTGATAGATGGGCTTGGGCACGGGGACGGCGCGAAAGAAGCTACGGACGTTGCGATTGATTTGCTGGATGAATGGATGGGCGAGCCGCTCGACAAAGTTTTACAGTCGGCGCACAACGCTCTGCGCTCGACGCGCGGCGTTGTTCTAGGCGCGGCGGTAATTGACGAGGCAAACAAACGCTTCCATTATGCGGGCGTCGGCAACATCATGGTGCGCGTCTACAATGCGCCCGAACACATCTCCCCTATCTCGACTAATGGCACGCTCGGCGCGCGCCTCGGCAACTTGCGCGTCTGGACGTACCCCTGGGCTGAGGGAGCGACCATCATTATGGCGAGCGACGGAGTGAGCGCGTCGTGGGATATAGAGTCTTACCCCGGACTCCTTCGTCGCACTCCGCAACTAATAGCCGGTATCCTGATGCGCGACTACGGTCGCCATGCTGACGACGCGACCGTGCTTGTGGCAAGATGAGTCTGGAGTCTGGAGTCTGAAGTCTTGAGTCAAAAGAAAGAGAAATGCTTTTGACCTCGGACTCCAGACTCCAGACTCCAGACTCCAGACTTTTATGAAGGATATTGTTTCGACCCGTCTCGGAGATGTCTATGTTCGCCGCGAGAGCGACATTGTGAAGGTGCGCGAGCGTGTGAGAAGGCTAGCGCGCGAGATGGGTTTCGATTCGACCACGCAGATTAAGATCACGACGGCTGTTTCGGAAGTGACTCGCAATATCTACGAGTATGCCAGGTCCGGGGCGATCTCGCTGGCGCTCTGCGAGCGCGGTGAGTCTTTCGGCTTGCAGGTGACGGCGCGCGACGACGGGCCTGGAATTGACGAAAAGATGTTGCACTCGATTATGCGCGGCAATTATCAATCATCTTCGGGCCTCGGCGTCGGACTCTCCGGCACGCGGAAATTAATGGACGAGTTCGACATTCAGACCCGGAAGGGCGAAGGCACGCGCGTCACAATCGTTAAGTGGATGCCGCGCGAGGCAGCCCAAGATGTTAAGGATCGTCTCGAAGAGTTGCGGGCACACATCGGCGATGACGTAGAAGACTCTGCGGTCGAGGAGCTTCAACAACAGAACCGTGATTTCGTCAATATTCTCGGCGAGCTTGAAGAAAAGCGCGAAGAGTTGGAGAAGGTCAACCAGCAGCTTAACGAAACCAACCGCGAGCTAAACGAAGCCAACGCGAAGCTGCGCGAGTTGTCCGAAATGAAAGAAGAGTTTCTCGCGCTGACCACACACGACTTGCGCTCGCCCCTGACAGTTATCAGCGGCGTCATCAGCTTCTTCACGTCAGGCCGCCTCGGCGAGCTTTCACCCGAACAGAAGAACATGGTTTCGATGATGGAGCGCAACACGCAGAGCTTGATCGAGCTGGTCAACGATCTGCTGGACGCTTCCAAGCTCGAATCCGGCACGATCCGTCTGGAGGTCGCTTCGATTGATCTGCGCGGTGTGCTGGACGAGTTGCGCGAGACTATGGAGCCGCTGGCGAAAGAGAAAGAGATTGAGTTGGTAGAAACCTTGCCGGAGGATTTGCCGCCCGTCGAAGCAGACCGCGCCAAGCTCCGCCGCATCATTCTCAACCTGCTCTCCAACGCTCTGAAGTTCACGCGCAAAGGAGGGCGCGTCGAAGTCCGCGTCGAGCGCCAAGAGAGCCAGGTCCGTGTCTCTGTCTCCGACACGGGCGTCGGCATCGCTCCCGAAGACGTTGCTCGCCTCTTCGATAAATACGAGCAGGCGCGCAGCCGCGCCACACGCGGCGAAAAAGGCACGGGCCTGGGTCTCTACATCACACGGCAACTCTTAGAGCTTCACGGAAGCCAAATCAAAGTAGAATCGGAAGTGGGCAAAGGCTCGACCTTCTCTTTCACACTACCCATTAAAGTCTAGAGTCTGGAGTCTGGAGTCACGAGTCAAAGAAAAAGCTCTTTGGCCCAGCGGACTCCAGACTCCAGACTCCAGACTCCAGACTTTTTATGCACTATCATTTAATCGGAATCTGCGGAACAGCTATGGCCTCGCTTGCCGGAATGCTTCAGGCGCGCGGGCATCTGGTCACAGGCTCGGATGAGAATGTCTATCCGCCGATGTCCACGATGCTTGAGGCCCTCGGCATTCCCGTCATGCAAGGCTACGACGCCGCGCATCTGAATCCAGCGCCTGATTGTGTCATCGTCGGCAACGCTATCCCGCGCGGCAACGCAGAAGTTGAAGAGACCCTGAATCGCAGGCTGCTCTATCGCTCGCAGGCAGAGACGGTCAAGGAAGAGTTCATACGTGGTCGCCGCTCGCTCGTCGTCGCAGGGACGCACGGCAAGACGACGACGACGAGCATCGCCGCATGGGTGATTGCTCAGGGCGGACTTGACCCGACGTTTCTGGTCGGCGGCGTCGTGCAGAATTTCGATGTCAGCTTTCGCGTCACCAAGAGCGACTACTTCATCATCGAAGGCGACGAGTACGACACGGCCTACTTCGACAAAGGCCCGAAGTTTATGCACTACCTGCCGGAGTTGGCGATTGTCGGCAACATAGAGTTCGATCACGCGGACATCTACAAAGACCTCGACGCAGTAAAACTCGCCTTCCGCCGCTTGATGAATCTGGTTCCCGGCAACGGTCGCCTGATTGTAGGGTGGGACAGCCCGCACGTCCGTGAGGTTGTCAGCGAGATGGGCAAGAAACTCTACACGCAACTTGAAACTTTCGGAACGTCGGACGATGCAAAGTGGCAGGCGCGAGATATTGACTACGCGGGAGAGATGGCGAGCTTTCGTGTCTTTCGTGAAGGCCGCGAGTGGGCGGAGTTTGAAACGCCGCTCATCGGCGACTTCAACATACGCAACTGCCTGGCGGTCGTCATCGCGGCGGATGCATGGGGCATCGAGCGCAGAGCGATCCGCGATGCTCTCGCCACCTTCAAGAGCGTGCGCAGGCGGATGCAGATACGAGGTGAGGAGCGCGGCGTCACTGTGATTGACGACTTCGCGCATCACCCGACAGCCGTGCGCGAAACCTTGCAGGCGCTTCGCACCAAGTATAAAGACCGCCGCCTCTTCGCCGTCTTCGAGCCGCGCTCATGGTCTTCGCGCCTCGCCGTCTTTCAGGACGACTACGCGCACGCTTTCAAGCCCGCCGACTATGTTGTCATCGCCAGCGTCTTCGACAGCGGCAAAGCGACAGAGAAAGGGCGCGTGCTCGACACCAACAAGTTGATTGAGGACATCTGCGCGCAAGACAAACCCGCTTTCGGCATCGCGGGCGCGGACGACATCGTTAACCATCTCGCGCCGGAGCTACGAACAGGCGATGTCGTTGCCATCATGTCTAACGGTGGTTTTGGGGGAATCCACGACAAGCTGCTTCAGGCGCTCCGTGAGAAAGAGCTTACCTGATTTCTTAAACCTATGAGCGCGGCAGGAGACGAGCCAGGAGATTCTGTAATTGGTCGGGGTCTTCCAGGTAAGTAATCCAATCATTCTCGCCGACATTAACGTTTGTGCCTTCTACATCCTTGCCATATTTCTCGGCCACAATAACGAGCGGTGTGTGACCATCAAACTTAGCGTGCTTGCAGATACGTTTACCAATCTCCAAGACCTCGTTCGCTGTCTTGCCAACGAGATTAATTAAAACCAGGTCTACGTCTATCTGCCCGCCCCCGACTCTCTGCATCGCATCTTCTTCATCCAAAGCAAGCAGCACCTGATAACCCAGGCGCTCTAGATTCTGCTTCATTAGTGGGCGTGTATCATCATCTTCTTCAATTAAGAAGATGGTGGGTCGGTCATTGCTCTCCATAATCTTCTCCCCCTTGTTTGCTCTGAAATGGTTAATTTGCAGCCAAGATTATCATATTAGAGGGGAAAAATTTAAGTGTCTGTACGCTTTAATTCAATTGTATCGCTGAGTGCGGCAGCGTACTGTACGGTTGGCTACATAGGTGCTACACTCCGTCGTGTAAGCTACTGCTGAATTCTCTCCCGTAGAGAAACTTACCTCTCGTCATCAGGTCAAGATATGCTTCACCTTTTGTCGCCTGTTTATTAACAAAACACGACACGAAGAAAAATCCTGATGACAATACCAACAGACAATCAAAGCACGCTTCGTAATCATATTCTCGCCTCTCTATCAGCAGAAGAATATGAGCATCTGCGTCCACATCTGGAACAAGTTGAGCTTCATCTTGGGAAAATCGTTTCTCAACCTAACGAACCCATCGAATACGCCTATTTTCCGCAACGCGGCACGATCTCTGTCACCGTTCTAATGGAAGATGGCTCACAGGCGGAAGTAGGGATCGTCGGTAATGAAGGCATGTTCGGCCTGCCCATCGTCTTAGGTACAAGCTCTGCGCCGCTTCAATCTATGGTGCAGATTCCAGGCCAGGCGCTCAGACTGAAAGCGGATGTGCTCAGGGGTGAAGTTAAAAGTCGTGGGCAGCTACAACAAACGCTGCTGCGCTATGCGCAAGCCTTCTTCATCCAGACTGCCGTCACTGCTGCCTGCAACCGCGTGCATCATCTGGATGGGAGACTCGCTCGCTGGCTACTGATGTGCCAGGACAGAGCCAGGGTTGACGACCTGCAACTGACGCATGAGTTCATCGCAACGATGCTCGGAGTCAGGCGCGCTGGCGTCAGCGTAGCGGCCAACAAACTGCAAGCCGAAGGGTTTATTAATTACACGCGCGGCAACATTCGCATTCTTGATCGAAAAGGTTTGGAAGGCTTCTCCTGCGAGTGCTACGAAGTGGTCAGGAAAGAGTTTGCTCGCTTGCTCACCACATAGCTCAAGGCTTTCGGAAGGCAGAGTTTGATTCTCTGTTTCCTTACTCCGGCATGATGCGAACAAGAGCAAGCTGCTCGCTTCCCTGCGTCGTCTTCTCACTAATCCTTGCCAGCAGAATCTGCACCTTGATTTGCCCTTCTTCAGAATCGAAGACAGTGCTGAATCTATCCACGGTCTGCCCGTGCGCCATGAAGAGTTGAAAGCGCGCCTGAAAGTCTTTGAGCTGATCGTTAGAAACAACCTCTGTGAAGAAGTGGCGTCCGAGAACATCCTGGGCTTTCACGTCCGAGTTCTGCTCCGACGCAGGGCTGTAGCGAATCACTGCTCCGCTCGTATCCAGTTCGAGCAGCCCGAATGGAAGCCTTGAGTGCAAGGAAAAATTCATTTGATTTACCTCTCAGAGTAGTTGCCGACTAATCATGAGAAGGGCTGAGCGGCATCCTCCGCCAGTTGTTATCTTTCAGCTTTGAGAATCGTGGTGAAGATAAGACCGGCGGAAGCTATCTAACAATTCACGAGAAAGATCGCCCCCGCCGGCCACCCTGCTTGTCCTGTGAATTGCTAGCCAGAGTAGAGCTTCATGGTTGGTCTGTCTGTACGAAAAGGTACTCAAAAGATAGATCAAGCAAGACCACATTGAACCATAGGCAGCATATCAGCGGCATAATCTATGCCGCCCCTGCCGGGGCTGAAAGCGCAACCCTCCTTACATCGAACTCACCTTACTTCGCGGCTGACGCTTACTTCCCTTCTTCCTCCGGTAATTCTATGAGCACGGGTTTCGACCTTTTAGCCGCCTGCACCGCTCCTTCCAATCCTCCGTGTACCGTCTCAACTCTCGCCGAAAGCACACGGCGAATTCCAGCGGGCAGAAGCTTCGGCGCAAGACCCGCTATGGCTTCCGATAGGTGTACCACATCGCCGCCGCCTTTCCAGTGTTCGCGGACAACGCGGTCGTTCGTCTTGCCAATCAACCTGAGCAGCGTCAGCGCAATCAAGTAGGCATCGTCAATCTGCCCGACAAACGGGATGAAGTCCGGGATGAAATCCAGCGGCATCACGGCATAGACAATCGCTCCCGCGAAGAGAGCTTTCTCCGTGAAAGGCACACGCGCATCCATCATCAACCGCCCGCAGAGCGAGATCATATTCGGCAGAAACATCAGCAGGTTCTTCATCCGCCGTTTTACCTTGAGCCGTGCCATCATTTCACCCCTTAGTTTTCAGTAGTCAGCGGTCAGTATTTAGCATGAGGCTGGCAGTCGTCAACAACTTGTTCTCCCGTCTCGCGTCAGTTAGACTCCGCAAGCAAACATCTCAAAACTGAAAACCGACAACTGCCGTCATGAACATTCTCGAACGCTTACGCCAGCGCGCCGCCGCCCATCCACAGCACATCGTTCTGCCTGAAGGTAACGATGCGCGCACAGTTCTTGCCGCTTCCATCTGCGCGCGGGCTGGGATAGCTCGCATCACACTGCTCGGCAATGAAGAGAAGATACGCGCGGCTGCCGTAGCTTCAGGCGCAGACCTCGGCGGCGTCGAGGTGATAGACCACGCACGCGCGGCAGACTTCGACAAGATGGCAGCCGTCTACTATGACCTCAGACGCGCCAAAGGAATGATGCCGGACGAAGCTCGCATCGCCATCAAAGACCCGCTCTACTACGGCAACTTGATGGTCCGCATGGGGCGCGCTGACGGCTCCGTCGCAGGCGCTACCAATACGACCGCGCACACCGTTCGTGCCGCGCTTCACTGCATAGGCGTGCGCGAGGGATTCAACCTGGTCTCAAGCTTCTTCGTGATGTCGCTTCCAGATGAGAGGTTCGGACACGCAGGCGCGTTGATCTATGCGGACTGCGGCGTCGTGATCGAGCCTTCGGCCACAGAGTTAGCGGAGATTGCTATCGCTTCCGCTGAATCGTGCCACGCGCTTCTTGAAGTAGAGCCGCGCGTTGCCATGCTCTCATTCTCGACCAAAGGCAGCGCCAAGCATAAGCTGGTTGACAAAGTTGTCGAAGCGACCAGGACTGTGCGCGCACGCGCTCCTGAGTTGGAAATTGACGGCGAGCTTCAGGCAGACGCTGCGTTGCTTCCATCTGTTGCCGAATCGAAAGCTCCCGGCTCAACGGTTGCCGGGCGCGCCAACGTGCTCATCTTTCCAGACCTGCAATCGGGCAACATCGCTTACAAACTGACAGAGCGGCTGGCGGGCGCAACCGCCATCGGCCCCATCCTGCAAGGCTTGGATAAACCTGCCAACGATCTTTCGCGCGGCTGCAAAGCCGAAGACATCGTTGATGCCGTTGCGATTACAGCAGTGCAGGCGCAGGCGCGCAAACAGAGCAGATAATTAAACTCCGCTGGCGGGCAACTCACCGAACACTCCAAAGGCATCAAACGTGAGCCAATCATAATCGTTTAAGCCCCTCTGTGGAGGTTCACAATAGCCATGTCATCTCGCCGTTTATTACAATTCCTGATTGCCTTCGCACTAATCTGCACGGCAACTACCGCGCACCTGCAAGCACAGAAAGCGAAGCCGACGCCCACGCCGCAAGAAGAGTCTCCCGCGCAACGCGAAGACCAGGAGCCTGTCAAAGTCTTCACAGAAGAGGTGCGACTGCCGCTCGTCGCTTTCGACGACTACGGCAACTTCGACCCGACGCTTGAGCTAAACGACATTCTAGTGCTCGAAGACGGCGAGCAGCAGCAGATCAGGAGTATCCGCCACATCCCCTCAAGCGTTCTGCTCGTGCTCGATGTTGATAACCAGATAACTGTGGCAAAGGACACCAAGACGACGCGCGAGATTGCCCTGCGTCTGATCTCGCACCTACGCCGGGGCGACGAGGTGGCCCTGCTTCAGTTCGGCAACGGCGTGAACGTTCTACAAAACTGGACAACGGACACCACGGGCATCCCCCAGATTCTCAAGACTAAAATTTACGGCGGCAAGCGTGGCCGACTCTCCGAAGCTATTGTCGCTTCGGCAGCGATGTTGAAGGACAAGCCCGCTGGCAGCCGTCACGTCGTTTTTATCACCGATGGGATAGAGACGCCGGGAGGTAAAGTCCCTTACGCTGATGCAGTCAAACAGTTGGTTGCCTCGCAAGCTACGGTTCACGTCATCAGCTACACGGCTCTCGTTCGCCAGGCTATCGCGGAGCGGAAGAAACCAGGCCCCATCTCAGGAGGCAACGGCAAACAGAATGATCCGGCTATCGGCGAGGCTAACCCTTCAATGCCGACGCAGATCAATCGCTCCCCTTCCTTTACCATCCTGACGATTGATACTGACCGCGCCATGCGACGCTGGTACAAGCGATATTCTGACTCCACTAAAACCAACGAGCAGCGTCTCACCTCGCTCGTAGAAGAGACAGGAGGCCAGATGCTCTTGCCGACCATGACGGACGATCTCCTGGCTCAAGCCGATAAAGTCTCCCGCGACATAGGCGCTCAATACGTCGTCACCTACAGGCCGACGCGCCCGCTTGCTTCAGCCAAAACCGGGGAGTATCGCAAGATAGAAGTCGCGCCCCGCCGGACCGGGCTGCTCCTGCGCTCGCGTCGCGGCTATATCGCTAAACAGTAAATCGTCTGTTCGTGAATCGTAAATCGTGAATCGTAAATCGTGAATCGTGAATAGATGAACCGACGTTCTATCCATTTACGATTCACGATTCACGATTCACGATGTAGCGGTTGACGCATCGTGCGGCGGGCAATTATGATTGCCTGACCTACCAGGCCGGAGTGGCGAAATTGGTATACGCACCAGACTCAAAATCTGGCGAGGTCACACTCATGTCGGTTCGAGTCCGACCTCCGGCATCCATCTTTACCTAAGAAAAATCAAATCTTTCTCTGTCCTTCTTGGTAGTCTAATTTTCAAGATTTAAGTGTTAACACATTAGTTAACACACTGAATTATACTCCTAAAAGAATATTATTCAATATAATTCTACTTCTTGACGAATATTTCATAAGCACTTATAAATTTACTTATGAACTACTTAACAACAAAACAAGCTGCTGAAAGATTAGGAATTACTCCCCGACGAGTCCAGGCTCTTATTGAGGCTAAAAGACTCCCTGCACAAAAATTTGGAAGGGATTATCAAATTAGAGAAATTGATTTGAAGTTAGTAGAGAATAGAAAACACGGAAGACCTAAGAAAGAAGATAAGAAATAATTGTTTTAGTTTTAAATTTGCTTAGTTGTCTGAAGGGCATCTTTCAATTTTGAATGATAATGACATTTTGGTTTCTGTGAAAATATTTTTAATTTTTTTATAGGATAACCTATTAAGCCTGTGCATCTAGGCTCTTGCCCCGGAACTTGGCTAACCGATTCTGAAAGCGAGTTTTTAATCCAAAATAAGCAAATCTTCGCCTTATTTGCTTTACCAAGATACATGTTGATTTTGATACAAAGGCTCTCTCAACGGAGGTCATAAGCTTAGGGCTGGTGGACACAGGTGTCCCCTATGGTTTGTATAGTGGACATACATGTCCACCACCCTCCAAGGGTATATATTTAATCATCTGGAACATGAGTTTCTAAATCTGACATTGCTAGCCTTAATGCCAGCACACGGTCTAAATTTTCGCCCTCTATTATTAAATTATCTTCCTCAATCAACTCTATAGCCTTTTCTATATTAGTGAGAGCGGTCTGAAGTTTTGTCCCTATTTGTTTTTCTACGTCTTTATCCTTAGGCACTCTTTGCTTAAAAACAATTGGAGTTGTAATTATGTTTCCAGCTTTTTTTACTGCTGCTTTTTGAATCGCTCTTCTTGGATGTTTCTCCCAAATCTCATCTTTACGGGCTACAGCTAGGACTTGAATAGCATATTCTATAATATGCAGATAATAACTTGATGGCACATAATTGTAAGGAGGCTTATCACCTGTACGAAATCCAGGACTAAATTCAACTAAGAAAACTTTATTTTGTTCCTGCCAGTCTTGTAAATTTTTACGATTTCTTTGAACCCATTTTCGTGCTGAATTGTCGCTTCGGTAATTATTTTGATTATCCGCTCTCCGGCCTAAATCTAAATCAAAAACATTAAATCTAAGTTTCCTTTCAGCATATCCAATCAAAGTGTCTATGAAATTACGATGTTTGTTCGGACAATTTACAGCTACTAAAAGCTGATTGATGGCTTCAGTGAAATCTGTTCCACTAAAAGTTTCATCTTGCATACTTTTATTATCAGCCAAATTGCCTCCTTGAAAGCCACTTCTAAAATAAAAAGGCTCGCTAATGCTTAATACAAAAGCGAGCCAAGTTTATCAGAATTAACTAACTAAAGATGAAAGTTAGTTAATCATTTCTGACTCTGCCTGTTTTGTTTGCTGTTCAGCATTAAATAAATCTAGCGCTGAAGCTGCTCGCTTTACCGTTTCTATATTTGGATTTAAATAATAACGGTAAGTTGTGTTCGGCGTGCTATGGCCTAAAACTTTGCCAACTTCAGCAAGAGGAATATGTAAAGAAACAAGTCTTGTTGCTGCTGTATGCCGTAGAGTATAAAAAGTTACCCCTTGTAACTTCGCATCTCGACACGCATTTTTAAACCCTGTTCTAATTTCACATTTTATTCCGAATACAAGCGCGTCAGAATCAGGATTAGCCATGAATAATTCTTCTAATTCTTGCTTTAGCCTAATTGTCATGCTGACTTGCCTTTCACGCATCGTTTTAGTATTGAATGCCTGAATGGTTATCAGGTCAGATTTAAAATCCACATCTCTAAAATGAAGTGTGAGAAGTTCTCCTAAACGGCAACCTGTATCAAGTCCAGCAATAATTAAAGGCCGTAAATGTTTACGTTTATCTTTGCAAGTAGCTAATAAACGTAATTCTTCTTCTCTGCTTAGGATTCTTTCTCTTTTCTTTTCATCTGCTATGTTGATTAGTGCATCCCCACACTTGAATGGATTTTTATTTATCCAGCTATTACGTTCTGCAATATTAAGCAGTCGGCGCAAGTAGGCCATTTCTCGATTTACTGTAGTTATGCTTCGTTGATTACTTTGGTGAGTTGATGTGTTTAGACGTTCATTACGAAAGCTAAGTAAATCCTCATATATAATTGTTCTGAGTTTCTGCTTGCCAAAATAATCCCTTAAGATTTTTATATATCCTCTTACCGTGACTACAGAACGCAAGCCAGAAACTTTCCTGCCATTTACATATTGTGCTTCTTTTAGATAATGCTTTTCATAATGGTCAGCAAGGTCATTTAAGGTTAGTTTTTCTGTTTCGATTGATGAAGCCCCATCATTTTCTATTGAATGAATGAGCTTTTTTAGCAACTCATCGCCCTTTGATTTATTCTCAACTTTACGTTGAATATTTTTGCGTTTACCATTACGGTCAGTATAGGTAACACGAGCGAACCATTTTCCTGTTTTTTCGTTTTGGAAAATATAACCTGTGCGCGATTTCATTAGCTGCCTCCTTTGCTGGCAACCTTGAAATGCATTAACACATTCGCTAACACATTCAAGGTTAATTCAGTTCAGAAGGACAGATTCAGTTTAAATTTTCTTTAGATTTTGATAAGCAATTAGCGTTAGCGCAGACTCAAAATCTGGCGAGGTCACACTCATGTCGGTTCGAGTCCGACCTCCGGCATCTCAAATCTCTCAAGGTGTTTTTACGCTGCAATTCATGAACATGCATTAACTATCAATCTCCGTGAGGTCTATATGCAACGTCTCACTATTTACCTCTCAGTTTTAATTCTCTCACTCCTTGGGCTTGCGAAGGTCAGCTATCCCTCTCAACAGAAGTGGGAGAGATATACGGGTAAGGGCGAGAGTTTCAGTATTTCATTTCCAGAGCGCCCCGTCGCGGCTATCATGTACAGGCCCGCCCGCTTCCTTGATTTTCGCAAAGGTGAGAACTATCGAGGAACTCTCTATAACGCATACAGCGATGGGGTAGCTTACTTAATCTATTCCTTTCCTCGTCACTCAGAGTCACTAAGACAATTGGCAGATGATTTTTTAGACCGTTACTCAACTGCAATTAACGTGGTCTCCTCGCGAGACATGACAACCGGCGGCTTTGCAGGTGAGCGTTATCTCATCAAGTTTAGCGATGTGGACGGAGTGTTGGACTTCTACGTGACAGATAATCGCGCATACATTCTTCAAGTAGTAGGAGGAGACGAAAGTAATCCTTCAGTCCGGCGATTTCTCGAGTCATTTACTCTTGGAAAGGCTGCCGGAACTGATAAAACGAGCGACTCCGCAGCTATCGAAATCAAACCTGAATCGAATAAGTCTTCACAGGCGAATAGCGCGCAAGACTCCGGCCCGGTCTTTACTCAAAAGGAAGTCACCCGCAGGGCAGTTATTGTTCTCAGGCGAGAGGCGCAGTACACGGAGGAAGCTCGCGAGGCAAGAGTATCAGGCACTGTGGTAATCAAAGCTGTGCTCTCAGCTTCGGGAGAAGTCACGAATATTGAGGCCACTAAACCGCTATCGCATGGTTTGACTGAAAAGGCGATTGAGGCAACTCGCCAGATAATATTTATCCCGGCAATAAAAGACGGGAAGTTTGTCTCGCAAAACATCCACGTTGAGTACAATTTCAGCGTCTACTAAAACCGCGCAGCAACTTTTAGAATGGTGACATGCTCAACCTCAGACTAACTGCGCTCATCGCCTTTTTGATCCTGGCAACCGCCAGCGTTGCGGCTCAATCTGCCGGGGATCGGTATCCATTTGTGAAGGACGGGAAAGTCGGGTTCATTGATTCCAAAGGGCGCGAGGCTATCCCTGTGTTAATGAGTGAGGCGGGTTTAGAGTTCACGCTTTCAGCGCGCTTTGTGAAGATAGCCTCAAGGCTGAACTCTGAACGAGTGAGTTTTTATGTATAGGATTAACCTGTATTACGCAACCCCGCCGAGATGCCGTTGATGGTAGCGGCCAGCGAGTAATTCAAGCTTTCGTTCTCCTCGCCGCTGCGTTTGCGCCGCAGCAGCTCAATCTGTATCAAGCTCATCGGATCAACATACGGGTTGCGTAAACGTATCGAGCGAGCAAGCACAGGATTGTTCTCCAATAACTCTCTTTGACCGCTGACGCGCAGGATCATTGCGTGTGTCTGCTTGAACTCATCTACGATTATCTTCCAGACACGCTCGCGCAAGGGCGCATCCTCGACGAGCGCCGCATACTGTCGCGCTATCCAAAGATCGGCTTTCGCCAGCCCCTGCTCGACGTTGCTGATGAGATCATTAAAGAAGGGAAACCCGGTCATCATCTCTCGCAGCAACGCTTCGCCGCCCGTGTGCTTCTCGCAGTAAGTCTTGAGCGCGTGCCCGACGCCAAACCAGGCGGGCAGGACGTGGCGACTCTGCATCCACCCGAAGACCCACGGGATCGCGCGCAGATCATCAATCGTGCGCTTGCTGTCAATTCCCTCTTCCTCTTTGCCTCGCCTGCTCGGTCTCGACCCTGTTTTGGCAAGATCGAATTCGCGCACAGGTGTGGCCTGGTGAAAGTATTCAACCGTGTCCTCATTCTCGACTATCAGAGCGCGGTAGAACTCAAAGGCTACGCCCGACATTTCTTCCATCGCCTGTTCCCACTGCGCTTTCACGTCCAACTTGCCTGCACGCGCCAGCGCGTCGAGCGAAGCCGCGACCATCAACTCGAAGCTGCGCTCGGCGAGCACCGAATCCGCGTACTTGAAATTCAAGACCTCACCCTGTTCAGTGATTCTCAACTTGCCCGTGAAAGCTCCTGTTGGTTGCGCGAGGATTGCGCGGTGCGTCGGCCCGCCGCCGCGTCCTACGGTTCCGCCTCGCCCGTGAAAGAGACGCAAACGCACATGACACTCGTCAGCAACACGGTGAAGCGACTGGTGCGCTTTGTAAATCTCCCAGGCGCTGGTCAGCATCCCTCCGTCTTTGTTCGAGTCAGAGTAGCCAAGCATGATCTCCTGCGCGCGGTTCCAGGAATCGAGCAGTCGCGCGTAGCGCGGCGAAGTCCAAAGCGTCCGGCAGACTTCGGGCGCGCGGCGCAAGTCTTCGATTGATTCAAAGAGGGGCACGGGCATCAGCCCCGGATCAGCAGACTCGCTCACGGCTGCCGCGCTCACGCCGCAAACTTCCATCAGCCAGACGAGCGCGAAGATGTCTGTTTCGGTCTGCGCGCCGCTGATGACGTAAGCGCGCATCGCCTGCGGCGGAAAGATGCGCTTGAGTTTCGCCACCGTGCGTAAGGTTTCGAGAAGCGCGCTGGTCTCTACGGAAGTTGCCGGTAACTCGCAGGGGTCGTCAGCGTCGTCGTCCGCATCATCGGGGGCGACGAATTGCCGCCCGCGCGCAAGCTCTCGCAAAGCCTTCCGGTGAATGCGCGCGTGCTGTCGAATATCGAGCGTGTGCAGGTGAAAGCCGAACGTCTCCGCCTGACGCAGGAGAGGATCGAGCAACCCTTCAGCCAGTTCCTGGCCGTTGTTCTCCACGAGGCTTTCACGAACGATGCATAAATCCGCTATGAACGAGGCCGCGTCCGCGTAAGCCTCTCCTGCACGCACGTTCGAGACATCGAGCGATGCTCGCAGGCGATAAAGCACGAAGGCCAGAAAGCGCCGGTAGATTTCAGCCTCTGGATGCTTTTCTACTTCGTCGAGCGCGGAAGTTAGACTCGCCTTGTATGTCTCAAGACTTGAGCGCAGCCGCGCGGAGACGTTCACCTGATGAGCTGAAAGGCTGGTGCGCTCCTGCAAATTATCCGTTGCTTTGAGGTAATGGTTGAGAATCGTCTCGCGCGCCATCGAGAGCGCCTCGTGCGTTGTCTGAGGTGTAACGTAAGGGTTGCCGTCGCGGTCGCCGCCGATCCACGATCCCATGCTGATGACATTAGGCAGTTGCTGCGCCTGCCAGTCTAGTTTGTACGTTTCATTAAACGCGCTCACCATCTCCGCATAAACTTCCGGCAGCGTGTCTATCAGGACATTTGGATAATAGTCGAGGCCCATCTTGATCTCGTCCGTCACGGTCGGCTGGCGACGACGAATCTCATCCGTCTGCCATAGCGCTGTAATCTCTCGCGCCATGCGCTCTTCAGCAGCCAGCGCCTCATCATCAGAGAGCGGCAGACGATCCAGGCGTTCGAGTTGAACGGCGATTCTATGCCGTTTGAAAAGCACCGTGCGGCGTGCGACTTCAGTCGGGTGGGCAGTGAAGACGGGCGTGACTTCGACCCGCCGCAACATCTCAAGCACCTCGCCGGGGCTGAGTCCGCCGTCGCGCTTGAGACGTTCCAGTGTGCCGCGAAATGTTCCCGGCAGCGCGGGCAAATCAGTTGTGAGCGTGCGTGCGCGGCGACGGCGCTTGCGGTGGTTGGTCTCGGCCAGATTGATGAGTTCAAAATAGACGGCAAAGGCTTTCGTGATTTGATAAACCTCTGCCAGCGTGAGACGGCTAATCAACTCCTCGATCTGCGTTATCAAATCTGGCTCGCCTGCGGCTCTCTGCTCCGCAGATGCGCCTGGATGGATGCTTGCCTCACGCTGCTCGGTCGTTAAGCGGCGCAGGCTCTCGACCTTCTCGAATAGCTCCTCTCCGGCCTGTTGCTTGAGCGTTCTACCAAGCAAGTATCCGAGCGAGCGCACATCACGGCGAAGCGGCGCTTCCTTCGCCTCCGCGTCATCGCTTGTTAATTCAACGAGCCGCGCCGCCTGATCGCTCACTTTCCACAAAGGCTCTGCCGACACTTCTGCACCTGCTTTCTCCCGCGCTGTCGAATATAACAAACTCCACATGCCTGTCCCTAGAGACAACTCTTTTCTGTTATCATTATAGCCAAAGGCGATTTTTGATGCAGAACACCGACATAAAAACCATTCGTACTACTGCTTTCCAGGATCAGCGTCTTGGAACCTCCGGCCTGCGGAAGAAGACGCGCGTCTTCATGCAGCCAAACTACCTGGAGAACTTTGTGCAAGCCGTGTTCAATACGGTTCGTGCAGAAGTGGCGGCGGCCTCGTCCGCGTTCAAGGACGAGACGCTGGTGGTGGGAGGAGACGGACGCTTCCACAACCGCACAGCCATCCAGACCATCTTGCGCATGGCAGCGGCAAACGGAGTGGGGCGTGTGCTGGTGGGTCGCGGTGGAATACTCTCAACGCCAGCCGTATCTGCAACCATTCGGCGGCGGCGCGCTCTCGGCGGACTCGTGCTTTCCGCCAGTCATAACCCCGGCGGCCTCGATGCGGATTTCGGCATCAAGTACAACATACGCAACGGCGGCCCTGCGCCTGAAGCCATCACTGCACGCATCTATCAAGAGACGCTCTCGCTCATCGAGTATCTCACGCTCGACACCTCTGACATAGACCTCGAAAATGAAGGCAGCTTACAGTTGGGCAAGACCGAGATTGTCATCATTGATTCTCTCGCAGACTATACGGCGGTCATGGAGGAGTTGTTTGACTTCGAGGCTTTGCGCGCTCTCTTCAGTAGCGGATTTCGGATGCAGTTCGATGCGATGAACGCAGTCACAGGCCCGTATGCTCACTACATTCTTGAGCAGCGACTCGGCGCGCAGGCAGGCACAGTCATCAACGGCACACCGCTCGAAGATTTTGGCGGGCATCATCCAGACCCCAATCTAGTTTACGCTGCGGATTTGGTTACGCACCTCAAGGGGGAAGGCGCGCCGGACTTCGGCGCAGCCTGTGATGGCGACGGGGATCGCAACCTGATACTTGGGCGAGACTTCTTTGTCACTCCGGGCGATTCACTGGCTATCATTGCCGAACACGCCGCGCGCTCGATTCCAGGTTACAGTCAGGGACTTGCCGGTCTCGCTCGCTCAATGCCGACGAGCGCGGCGGTTGACCGCGTGGCCGAAGCTTTGGGAGTTCGATGTTATGAAACGCCGACCGGCTGGAAGTTTTTCGGCAACCTGATGGACGCAGGGCTATGTACCATCTGCGGTGAAGAGAGTTTCGGCACAGGCTCAAACCATCTGCGCGAGAAGGACGGGCTGTGGGCCGTCCTGTGCTGGCTCTCTATCCTTGCCTCGACACGTAAATCTGTTGCAGAGGTGGTTCGTGCTCACTGGCAACGCTTCGGTCGCAGCTACTATCAGCGCCATGACTATGAAGGATTGGACGCGGCGGCAGCGACCCGGATGGTTGATGCGCTGCGTTCTAAACTTCCAGGCTTACCGGGACTCTCTGTAGCTGGCAGCTACATCGCGCTGGCTGACGACTTCAGCTACACAGACCCTGTTGACAAAAGCGTGAGCGCGCATCAAGGCATACGCATTCTTCTGGACGACGGCTCGCGCATCATCTGCCGTCTCTCCGGCACAGGCACTGAAGGCGCAACGCTGCGCCTCTACGTGGAGCGCTATCTTAAGGACGAAGGCGTCAAACCTGTTGATGAAGTGCTCCAGCCGTTGATTCAATTCGCCAGGCAACTGCTCAAGCTGCGTGAGTGGTGTGGCCTGGACGAGCCGACAATTATCACTTGAAGCCTAATCATTCACAGGCTTAAGTGCGACTCAAGTCAGTACCGCCTGCGGTAGCGGGCGGGTATTAACATCAACATTACCCGCCCGCTACCGCAGGCGGTACTGACTGGCACGCTTTGTTAGTGGTCGCATATAACTGTAAACCGTAATAACAACACAACGAGAGTCATAAAGGAGAACGTATGGTCGTAGTCCTGATGGGAGTGACCGGCTCCGGCAAAACAACTATCGGGCAACTGCTTTCCAAAGAACTCGGTTGGAAATATTACGACGCAGATGATTTTCACTCGCAAGCCAATGTCGAAAAGATGAAGAACGGTATTCCCTTGAATGAAGACGACCGGAGGCCCTGGCTGGAGAGTCTGGGCAAACTTGTACGCAACTGTCTTGAGCGGGGCGAGAACGCAGTCCTCGCCTGCTCTGCGCTGAAAGAGAGCTATCGAGAATTTCTTTTGATAGATGAAAGCGTCAAATTGGTTTACCTCAAGGGCGACTATGCGCTGATACAGAAGAGGCTGAATGCGCGGCGCGGACATTACATGAACCCCACGTTGCTGGACAGCCAGTTTGAAACGCTGGAGGAGCCGGAGAGCGGTTGGCAAGTTGATGTTTCCCTGAGTCCTGCCGAGATCGTTAACACCATTAAGCGCGATCTGGGCATGTAGGCTCAAACAAAGCATCAAGGCTGCATTAGCAACGGAAGACGAAGGAGATTGCCGGTGGTCTCTGTAAGACATTTAACGATGGAAGAGCTTGAAGCCGGGTTAGATGAAGTCCGGCGCTCGCCCAAAGATGAAGGCGTGTTGGAATTGATTGTGCGGCGGCCCGCTACGGATGAGCGGGAAGTCCTGGAAGAAGGTGAGCTTCATCCGGTGGAAGGTCTCGTCGGCGACAGTTGGAGAAGTCGCGGTAGCTCTCACACACCAGACGGGTCGTCGCATCCTGAGATGCAACTCAACATCATGAATTCCCGCGTGATTACCCTCGTAGCGCAGGCGAAAGATCGCTGGCCGCTGGCCGGAGACCAACTTTTTATAGACATGGATTTGAGCGACGAAAACTTGCCCGCCGGAACAAAGCTCGCGCTCGGCTCGGCTGTGATTGAAGTCACAGCCCAACCTCATAACGGCTGCAAAAAATTCGTGGGGCGTTTTGGGCTGGATGCGATGAAATTTGTTAACTCACCCGTTGGGAAACAGCATCACCTGCGGGGCATCAATGCGAGGGTCGTTCAGCCAGGAGTAATTCGGGTCGGTGATGGGGTCAAGAAGATTTGAAGAACATTTCAAGGACGAAATTTATTACTCAACTTACTTTCGCAACTGTCTTGGATGAGGTTTTGTTTGCCTGCTCGTTTGTGAGAAAGAGTATCTCCAGCCGGTTAAAGTTCCGGCTGATGTTGACGGTCGCGCCCTGCTGCAAACGAAACGAGATGACCACATCATCGTTGCGCTGCTCAATCCGCAAACCTGCGAAGCCGTTCCCGTTCAGTTCGCTCTGCTCGCCGATAAAGGTGGCTTCCGGGAGATGAACGAAGAAGCGTTCTCCCTCAACGTAAGAGCTATAGTCGTCGAGTGGAGAATCAGAGGTCAACGTCAAGCGCGAGCCGTCGGGCGTGTCGCTGCGTCTTGCTGCGACGATGCGTTTATTTTGCGGCTTCGATGAAGAAGAAAGCGCGTGGGAAGATAAGAGAGTTTGCGACCACTTCCAGCCATTAGTTGGCGCGCTTGCGCTTATGGCTGTCAGAAAGATTGTTGTGCTGATAAAAGTCGAGCTGAGAAAAGTCAGGGCAGGAGGCATGATTTTGCGCTGCGTGACTGCTATTCAAAAGCTTGTGGGAACGCAAAGTGCCTCCTCATGGTGCAAGAGGCCCGGTGTTAGAGCGACGGCACAATATAACCATATTTGCCTGAGATTCACAGACAAATTTTTGAGCGAGAGCATTGATGCGTGCGCTGCCATTCATGCGCAGCGTGGGCGTTGATGGTGTCATGGTACATTCTCTTCATGCCGGATTCCACCATTAGCTGCGCAACGTCTGTTGCTTATCTTCCCGATTTGATCTACACGGGCGCAACCTTCGAGAGCGGAGTTGCGCTCGTGTGCGACCCCGGTGGGCGCATCATTAAGCTCGCACGCGAAACGGAAGGAGCGAGCGAGGTTGTCCGGCTAAGTGGTTGCGCTATGCTGCCCGGTCTCGTCAACGCACACTCGCATGCCTTCCAGCGCGTGATTCGCGGGCGCACCGAACGCCGGACGAGCGACCATGATTCTTTCTGGACGTGGCGCGAGATGATGTACAGCGCCGCGACGCGGCTCACGCCTGAAGACATACGCGTGGCTTCGCGCATGGCTTTCCTGGAAATGGCGCTCGGCGGCATCTGTGCCGTCGGAGAGTTTCACTATCTTCATCACGCGCCGGATGGCGTTCCCTACGACGATCCGAACCTGACGGCGAAAGCGGTGTTAGAGGCTGCACGCGATGCGGGCATCAGAATAGCTTTGCTGCGCGTGGCCTATGCGCGCTCCGGCTACCTGACGGAGCCGAACGCGAGGCAGAAGCGTTTCATCGAAGCCGAGCCGGAGACTTATCTACGCAACACGGAGTCGTTGCATGCTGAGCTTGCGCGGCATGATTCCGGGGTTGCCTGGATTGGCGTTGCGCCGCACAGCGTCCGCGCCGTGCCGCTCGATTACCTGCGCGCAATTATTAGCTACGCCGCGAGCAAGGAAGCTGTGCCCTTTCACATGCACGTCGCCGAACAGCCTGCGGAAGTTCGCGCCTGCATTGAAGAGTACGGGCGCACGCCCGTCGAGTTTCTCTACAGCGAGGGTCTTTTGACTCAAAACTTCACGGGCGTTCATGCCATCCACATCGCGCCTGAAGAAGCGCGCCTGCTCGCACAGGCTCGCGCAACCGTTTGCGCCTGCCCGACGACCGAGCGCAATCTGGGCGACGGAATCGTCCCCGCCGAGATGCTTTTTACGGAAGGCGTGCGCGTCGCGCTCGGCACGGACAGCCACACGCAGATAGATCTCCTGGAAGACGCGCGCGAGCTTGAGTATCACTTGCGACTACAAAAACTTGAGCGCGCCGTACTCGCGCCCGCTGACGATGCGGCGCAGTCCTCTCTCGCCACACGACTCTTCGACTGCGCGAGCCTGAACGGTGCGAGAAGTATCAATGCTCCGAGCGGGAAACTTGAGCCGGGATTCCCGGCAGACTTTTTCACAGTCAACCTGGATGATCCATCAATTGCCGGAGCAGCGCCCGACGACCTGCTCTCCTCTATCGTCTTCGGGTTGGCGCGAACTGCTATCAGAGATGTTTTCGTCGGCGGCAAGCAGATTGTTAGTGACGGGCGGCACGAAGCGCAGCGCGAAACGGTTGAGAGTTTCGCGGCGCTTCAACGTAAATTGTGGAATTGAGAGAGAGTATAGACAGGATTAACAGGATAGACAGGATGGAAAATGAGGATGAACCCTTTGCCTTCTCTTTCTCTCCCTTCCCATCAATCCTGTTAATCCTGTCATCTTCTTTAATAGTTTCGTTAGGCGCTCCAAGCGATTTTTCGGAATTGCTCTTGTCCGAAAGATTGCTTTATAGACCGAGCTTGTCCATTCGCTCCTTCTCATAGTCGCCGTCTTCGCCTGGATAACGAAGAAGTTTTTCAAACTTCCCTGTCTCTTTCGCCAGCGCCCAGACCAGGCTTTCACCGGCGGGCAGAATGTCAGGAGCGGAAGAGAAAATCGGGTCATGGAAAGCTTCCTCTGCCTTGATAAGCTTCCAGCCCTTCTCCTTAAACATGCTCATCAAATCGCCGAGGAAGAATCCGTTCAAAACATTATGATGAAGCAACAGCGTATGCTTGACGCCCCGGCCCAGGACTTTCCTTGAGAGGTCTTCATAGAAGAGACTTCGCTCCCAGATGTGGCTCAAGTAATAATCCCTGTACGGCGTGATATCAGCATCCGGGTTCTTAGCTAATCTCGCGCGCAGGCGTTCGTCTACGTACCAATCCGAAGCGTCAATAGTTACGTGTCCGGTTCGATAGCCATGCGCTTTGAGAAACGCACGCATCCCGTCTCTCTTCTCTTTCGTCTCACCCTCTTTCAAAAATGGGAAACGGAAAAGCTTCCTGAATCGAGGGTGCTGATTGATGATTGATTCGCCCTTTAGTAAATCCTCCGAGAATCGCTCGAAACTAACTTTTGGGTAGTACAGGTGCGAATAAGAATGATTGCCGATAATGTGGCCTTCTTTATCCCATGCGCTGAGCAGCTTCTGCCCCGTTTCATTGTCCACATACTTGCCGCACACGAACATCGCGGCCTGCATTGAATGCGCGTCTAAAGCATCGAGCAGGCCGCGATTGCGCGCTTCAGCAGTCATTCTCGGAGCGTCGAACCAGTTGAAGTCGTCCAACGTAATCGCTACCTGCGGCGACTCCTTAGTGGCAGAGAATAGACGCGACTTATCCAGACCCAGGGCCAGAACGCCCGTGCCGAGAGCGCCGATAAACTGTCTACGATTCATAATCCGCTCCTGCTCCTGTCTTAACAAATTAAATTCAAGCAAGAGAGTAGTCCGAACCATTTCGCGTCGTCAACGAAAACTTCGCGGCGCTATTCCATCAATAATTGTCACCCCTCGGATGACAAGATTTGTCTTACTCAACCGCTGGATCAAGCAATCGCTTCCTCTATGACGGGGAAGAGCCGGGAGAGGTTATTCACCCTATGCTTTGATGTGAAGGCATCTAAAAAGGCAAGAGACCCGCATTTTACGCGGGTCTCGTTAGATATGATGATTAGGTTGGGCTGCTCGGCGGGCGGCTGGCGAGAGCGGCAGGCTTTCGCTCAGAGGTGTGTGGGCGGCGGGGTCACGGGGTTTACTTCTTATTCCGTGCTTGCCGCTGCATAGATAAGCACTCCCTGTGCCACTAAGATATTTTTTTTGGGAATGAGGGTCGTATTAGGCATTTACCCGCTTATCACAAAAGGGTGAGTGGTGAGAGCGGCGGGCGCAGGCGATAGCCATCAGGCATCGCCGTTTTTGTTTATAGCTTTAATGAAAGAATCGAGGCACGGAGAGTTGTTCTGATCTCTCCGTGCCTCTTATTTTTTTTCGTCGTGATTAACGCCTGACCTGGACAGAAACTATTTGCCAGCGTCCATCTCTCTTCTCGTAGTTGCGTGTGAATCTGTAGACAGGGCTGACAGACTCCTCATCACCGTAGCGACTCTGGATATAAGCCTCTCCTGTCACCACCGCACTATCACCGCCCGTTTCTACCACAACGTTATCCGTGTGAAAGGCTTCAAAGGCAAAATCAGGGTCCGCCAGCAAAGCTAATCTTTGAGCTTTGGTCGAAACTCGCCAGCGGCTTCTGACGGTAAAATCATCGGCCAGAATGCTGTCCAGAGTTTCGGCATCGCCATTCAAATGAGCTTGAATGTACTGACGCTCTATTTGCAGGATCGCTTGCTCATCCTGGCTGTTTGAAACATGATGAGAATGAGTTGCAGGTAGGAGAGCGGCTAAGGCAATCCCGATGGCGAAGGTAAAAAGGGAGACAACGAGACGGATGGCTAGATGTTTCATCTTACTTACTCCTTGTGTGAAGATAAATTATCATTACTGTGGGGCGCACGACAAGTAATAATGGAAAACGCGGTGCGAGTGACTTCCAGATAACATTCTCCCAAAGATAGGTTCTGAGAAAGGGACTATGCCATTACCTATAGCACACAGCTTGATCGGCGTAAGTGTTGTTACTCTCTGCCGCCCACGAAGCCCCTTAAAGGATGATTGGCGTCTCTTCTTATTTGGTGCGTTTCTTGCCGTCATCCCTGACTTTGATTTCTTTTTGATCTGGGGCTTGCATCTGAGCAGAGAGTGGCATCGAGGCGTTTCACACTCGATTTTCTTCGCTCTCATGCTAACAGGCGTGACGCTCTTAGTGGCCGGGCTTTCGCGTACCAGAATTGTTCTAGCTTGCGGGGCGGCTTTTCTGTCGCACGGCATACTTGATTTCTTGAGCACCAGACAAGGCATGGGCGTGGAACTACTATGGCCTTTTTCAGATGAGAGGCTAAAATTGGGGATCGTCGGCATATCAGAGTTTTCGCACGGCATCAATTTGATAGAGCTTGTGAAGGCGAGCTTGATTGAGTTGATAATATTCGCCCCGATTCTTTTGGGCGCACTGCTCACAAGGAAGTATCTAGCTCAAGCTTCGACTTTTCAAACAGGGTTGTGACAACTCACGCCGCCCAACGCGCAAATAAGCTTGGTATCTTCCCTTCAGAGTTTGCGCTTGATGAGCTAAAGTAACCTCATGTCTGTTGAAGAAATATTGGCTGAGTTAGTCGGCATCAAGTCCGTCTCAAGCAACTCAAACGTAGAAATAATTAAGCATCTCGCTAGACGCACAGAGTCTCTGGGTTTGCATGTTCACCTTCTGCCTTACATGGACGAGAGCCAGGTGGAGAAAGTGAACATGATTGCGGTGGCGGGAACTGATTCAGCAGATATAGAGGTGGAGCTTGCGCTCGTCGGGCACACGGACACCGTGCCCTACGCTCCAGCCTGGGCGGAGGCGTTGAAGTTGACTGAGCGTGACCGCAAACTTTACGGACGCGGCGCGTGCGACACCAAGGGTTTTATCGCAGCCGCGCTCGCGGCAGTTGAGCGTATGGACTTAAAACGCCTCGCGCGCCCGCTCGCTCTCGTCTTCACTGCCGACGAAGAGGTCGGTTGCCTGGGCGCGAAGCGACTGGCGGACGCGCGTGTACTTTCTGCGCGCTACACCATCGTCGGCGAGCCGACCTCACTGCAACCAATGCGCGCTGGTAAGGGCTACTGTCTCGCAGAGATCACCATGCGAGGGCGCGAAGGCCATAGTGCTTACCCTGCGCTCGGAGCTTCTGCGATCTTTCGTGCGGCGCGTCTCGTCACGCGCATCGAACGAATTGCCGAAGAATTAAAGAGTGATGTGCGCGCGGCGTTTGAGCCGCCATACACGACGCTCAACGTCGGACTCATCAACGGCGGGACTGCGAAGAACATCATTGCCGGAGAATGCCGCTTCACGCTCGAATGGCGTCCAGTGCCCGGACAAAGCTCAGAGCATTTAGTGAATCTCATCCGCGCTTGCATTGAAGATGAAAGGTCGCGTGATGAGGATTTCGATTGCTCGCTCAATGTCATACGCCTCGACGAAGGCATGGAGACGCGAGCCGATTCGAGGCTAGTACGCATGCTCGAAGAGGCGTGTGGGCGCGAAGCTGGCACAATCGCCTTCGGGACCGAAGCGCCGCAGATGATTGAACTCGGAGCCGAAGCGGTCGTCCTCGGCCCCGGCAACATACGCGCTGCGCACCGGACGGATGAGTTTGTCCCAGTGGAAGAGTTGCACGAATGTGTATTGATTCTATCGCGCGCTATCGAGCATTTTTGCATGTGACCGGACAACCGCTCGCCGCACGAGACGCATCTTGCATTCTCTCGCTCTGAATCTTTTAGAAGCTGGCTTATATATGATCTATCGTAATTCGCTTTCTCGCTCCCTCGCCTTGCTCTTCGCATCGCTTTTGCTCGTCAACTGTTTCTCCAGTGCCCGCGCGCAATCTCCCAACACGCCGCTTTCGAGCCAGGAACTCGTGCGCCTCGTCTATCAACTTCCAACGCATCCTGAGAGGCGAGATGAGGTGATCGAGGAGATTCGCAAGCGCGGCATCGGTTTCGCGTTGACTGAGGGCTTGCGCTCAGTCGTCGCCAGCAAGAGCGGCAACGATGTCCTCCTGCGCCGCACCCTGGAGGAAGCCGAACGCCGCCGCCTCAACCCGGTCGCTTCAACCTTGCCTCCAGAGGAGGAGGCCAGAGACCTTCTCGCCAAAACGCGCGTCGTCACGCTCGCCGCCAGCGAAGCCATGCCGGACTTCATCGTCAAGCAGCAGATCACACGCTCGCGCGCCTACGGCAATACTAACAACTGGACAACGCTTGATCGTCTGACTATCGCCGTCAGCTATCGCGCAAGCGCAGGCGAAGAGTATAAGCTGCTGGCGATTAACGGGCTGCCGCCCGGCACGGATGTCAAAGAAGGGAGCAGCTACGAGCAGATCGGCGGGACGAGTTCTACCGGAGAATACGTCTCGATGCTGGCCGCGCTCTTTAGCGAAACGACGCACGCAGAATTTAAGCCTGTGGACACTGACCTGTTGCAGGGTCGCCGGACAATCGTTTATGAGTTTGAAGTCAAGCAAGAGTTTTCCAAGCAGAGCATCAAGGCTTCGAGCGCAGGCGACCAGGCAATCATCACGGGCTATCGCGGAAGAATCTGGGTTGACCGTGAAAAGTATAGAGTGCTGCGCCTTGAAGACATTGCGACGACTATCCCGGCTGGCTTTCCCGTCACAGCCGCCAGCAGCCGCATTGACTACGACTGGGTAACAATCAATGAGCATGAATACCTGTTGCCCTCCAACGCGGAGATCAAGCTGACCGCCGCAGTCGGCAATCAAGCAATCCAGACACGCAATGAGATTCGCTTTCGCAACTATCAGAAGTTCGGCGCAGAGGTGAAGATCATCGAAGACATAGGAGATGACGACGAGCCACCGAAAAAGCCTTAGCCTTAAGTCTAAAAGTATAAAATTAGTCGCTGGCTTCCACTCTGGTCACAAGAACTGTTAAATGAAAGCTAAAGTAGGAGAAACCGTATGGTGATTTTTATCCTTCTAATTTCGCTTCTCACTTATCTATCGGGTCGAGAGGTAAATTCTCCGCAGACAATCAAGGAGTCCGTCGCGCACGACTCTGACAACGCTCCCCTTAAATGCTCACAATCCGCAGCAGAGCAAGGCACGCTGATACGCTTGGCAGAGGAGAATCAATACACTGTCCGGCGAGTAGAACTTCTCGGTAATAGATACATACGAGATAATACGTTGCGCCGGAGATTAGAGTTTGTTCAGGAAGGTGAAGCGTTCACGCGCGAAAAGTTGATTAGAAGCCTTGCGAGCGCGAGCCGACTAAAAACAATCTATCCTGTCAAGCTGAGCAATGTAATCATCAATCTGGACAGGTCGATAAAAGAGGTTGACATGGAGATTTGCTTCAAAGAGAAGCGAAGGTAAAATCCATAGAGCAGGAAGCAGTTCATGGCTAACATCGCGCGGCGGTTGCCGGAGAACATTGGTAGCGACTTTTACGTTGACGACACTTGTATAGATTGCGATGCCTGTCGCCAGATTGCGCCGGGGGTCTTCCACGATCATGGCAACCAGTCGAGCGTCTATCGCCAACCGGAAACGGAAGAGGAAACGAGACTGGCGCTCAAGGCTCTCGTCGCATGTCCGACCGGCTCAATCGGCACAACTCGCAAGCACAACGCGCGAATCGGCATTGATGCCTTCCCTGCTCTCGTCACCGAGAACGTTTTCTTCTGCGGCTTCACTGCGGAAGCAAGTTTCGGCGCGTGGAGTTATCTCATCAAACGCCCGCCATCGGAGGGCGGCAATGTGCTCGTTGATTCGCCGCGCTTTAGCCGACCGCTCGTAAAAAAGATAGATGCGATGGGCGGCGTCAGAACAATCTTTCTCACGCACCGCGACGACATCGCCGATCACGTGGCTTTCGCCGAAAAATTTGGAGCCACTCGCGTCATGCACGCGGCGGATGGCGCAGCCCGACTCGGGATTGAGCGCGTCATCGAAGGTGAGGAGGAAGTGCGGCTCGATGATGAGTTGACCGTTGTTCCCGTGCCCGGCCACACGCGCGGCCACATGGTCTTGCTCTACAAGAACAGGTTTCTCTTCACGGGCGATCACCTGGCATGGTCGCCCACAAAAGAGACGCTGACAGCCTTTCGCAGCGTCGCCTGGTACTCATGGCCTGAGCAAACACGCTCAATGGAGAAACTGCTGGCTTACGACTTTGAATGGGTTCTGCCCGGTCACGGTCGCATCCATCAAGACACGCGCGCAGGAATGCGCTCTCACTTGCGCCGCTGCATTGAATGGATGAAAGCTACACCGTAACCGCAGATGAACGCAGATAGACGCCGATAGGAGAAAGAAAATAACCACGAAGGTATGAAGACACGAAATGTGGGAAGAAGCTAAAATTTCTTACTGCCTTTGCCCCTTCGTGGTTTTAATATCTGTGTCTATCTGCGTTCATCTGCGGTTAATTTCGCTCCCCTGAGCCGCCGCTCACTTTTTCCCTTTACTCAAAACTCATTTTCGGGTAATTATCTTCCGGCAGCTTTTGCCTGCCGGAAAAACCCCCGACTGGAGCGACCAAACCAAATAAGATGATCCCCCTGAAACGCATCCCCCTGCTGCTCGCTATTCTTCTGACTTTCACAGCCACCGGATTCGCACAGAAATTCTGCACAGTTCCGCCGCCCTCGCCCTTCAAGCACAGCGCGCTGATCGTGACGAGCTATGACCCGCAGGCTGGCAGAATGAAGACCACTCTCGAACACCCGCGCGCTCTCGGCGATGGAGTTTATCTCTACGCCTCCTTCTTCTATCAGGATCGGCGCTTGCGCTCGCTGCCGACAATAGATATTTACTTCGTCGCCCCTTCCAAAAAGCCGAAGTACAGAGACTCGCACGATCTCAGCCTCTTCGCCGACAACACTCCCACATCGCCCCTCGGAGCGGTGCAATACTACACGGAGAGCGCCGCGCATGGGCTGACCGTCGAAAAGATCAAGATTACGCTGACCTACGCCAGCCTCCTTAATCTCATCAAAGCCAGGCGAGTGACAGCGCGTCTCGGCGCAACAGAGTTTGAGCTAACCAACAATCACCTCGAATCCCTGCGCGAGATTGCCACGCTGATGGCCCCGCCCACTAATTTAGCGAAGAGATAAAACTCTACGGGAAGATTTAAGTCAAAAGACGGGCGGGCGTGCTATTCAGCGCCCGTCTTTTGTTATTAGTTAGACCAATGTTCTGCGATAGACCTGAGCGCGCTTTGGCTGCGGGAATAAGTTGTGCCATCATGGTATCGTTCGCATAATCTGAGGAGTTCAGCCTAAAACAATTCTTAACCATCTCGTCATGCGACGAGCGAAGTAGGAGAAGAGAATGAATCTTTCACGCACCATCATCAAGCTTTTCGTCATCATGCTCATTGGCGGTCTGTCCGCGCTCGCACAGACTCCGGGCAACACAAAACACTTCGCCAAAGATGGGCTTGTGTTCGATTACCCGGACAGTTGGACGCTTGAAGATAAGAGCAATGCGGACGCGCAGCTACTGACGTTTGCGCGTCCTGATAACGGCGCACAGATCAGTCTTTTCGTTCATCGTGGTCACATGACGGCTGAAAAGCTTCCAGACGCCAGGAAAGCTTTTATTGATCCTTACCTCGACTCGACCTTCAAGTCCTTCGAGCAGATGGGTGCGAAGCCGGTGCGCTCGGACGCCAGCACAGAAATAGCCGGGGCTAAAGCCGACGGCGTGCGTATTCGCGCCGTGCTGGATGATGGGGCGGGCGAGGCCACTATTTACTGGGCGGTCGTCGGCCAGCGCGCCGTCATGCTGACCTTCTTCGGCCCTGACAAAGCGCTCAAGGAAGCCGCGCCCGCATGGGACACGATTCGCACCAGCCTGCATGTTGAAGAAACTAAGCCCGCAGCAAAGCCCACTCCGAAGTAACTCCAAAGACAGCGACAAGTGACAAGTGACGAGTGACAAGTTAGAATCTGTTTTTAACTTATCACTCGTCACTTGTCACTTGTCACTGTTTTTATGAATCCCCAACGCATCCGAAATTTCTCCATCATCGCTCACATAGATCACGGCAAGTCCACGCTCGCCGACCGCTTGCTTGAACAGACGGGCGCTGTCACCGGGCGCGAGATGTCCGCGCAGGTCTTGGACAACATGGATTTGGAGCGCGAGCGCGGCATCACGATTAAGTCGCACGCCGTCCGCCTCGATTACACGGCGCGCGACGGCGAGGCTTATGTTCTCAACCTGATTGACACGCCCGGCCACGTTGATTTCTCTTATGAAGTCTCGCGCTCGCTCTCTGCATGCGAGGGCGCGCTGCTCGTCGTTGACGCTTCGCAGGGCGTGGAAGCGCAGACGCTCGCCAACACGTATCTGGCGATAGAAAACAATCTCGAACTCATACCTGTCATCAACAAGATAGACTTGCCGGGCGCAGAGCCTGACAAAGCCATCGAGCAGATTGAGAATGTTATTGGCCTTGAAACGCACAACGCTGTCTTCACGAGCGCGAAGACAGGCATGGGCGTGGACGAAGTGCTAGAAGCCATCGTGAGGGATGTGCCGCCGCCAAAAGGCGACGCAGATGCTCCGCTCATGGCGCTCATCTTCGATTCCTGGTACGACTCCTACAGGGGCGTGATCGTCCTCTTCCGTGTGATTGACGGCGCGATTAAGCCCGGCATGAAGATTCGTTTCTTCAACACGGGACGCGACTACCAGGTTGAGACCATCGGAGTGAATCGCCCGCGCCCGACGCCGATAGATAAACTGAGCGTCGGCGAGGTAGGCTTTCTCACCGCTTCAATCAAAGAGGTCGCGGACGTTCAGATTGGCGACACGATCACTGAAGCCGCGCGCCCGACAAAAGAACCTTTTCCGGGCTTCCAGGAGATCAAGCCGATGGTCTTCGCGGGGCTTTATCCTGTGGACACGAATCAGTATGAAGAGTTGCGCGACGCGCTCGACAAGCTGCGCCTAAACGATGCGTCGTTCTTCTATGAGCCGGAATCTTCGACGGCGCTCGGCTTCGGTTTTCGTTGCGGCTTTCTAGGGCTGCTTCACATGGAGATCGTTCAGGAGCGGCTTGAGCGCGAGTTTAATCTGGACTTGATTACGACTGCGCCCGGCGTGCGCTATCGTGTGACGACGACCGATGGCGAGACTGTGGAGATTGATTCGCCCGCGAAGATGCCCGACCCCGGAAGGATTGTGAAGATCGAGGAACCCGTCATCCTGGCGACGATTCTCAGTTCGGACGAATATCTTGGCGGCATCCTTCCGCTCTTGGAAGAAAAGCGCGGCGTCCAGAAAAAGTTTGAGTACATCGCAGCCAACCGCGTGATGCTCACGTATGAGTTGCCGCTGAACGAGATCGTGCTTGATTTCTATGACCGCCTGAAATCCGTCTCGCGCGGCTACGCTTCGCTCGACTATCATTTCGCCGGACACTGGGAATCGGACCTCGTCAAGCTCGACGTGCTCGTCGCGGGCGAACCCGTTGACGCGCTCTCGCTCGTCCTTCACCGCGACACAGCGATGGCTAAAGGACGCGCGCTCGCCGAGAAGATGAAGCAACTGATTCCGCGCCAGCTTTTTGAAGTTCCCATCCAGGCGGCCATCGGCAACAAGGTCGTCGCACGCGAAACCGTCAAAGCCCTCGGCAAAAACGTCATCGCCAAATGCTACGGCGGCGACATCTCGCGCAAACGCAAGCTCCTCGAAAAACAGAAAGAGGGCAAGAAGCGCATGAAGAAAGTCGGTCGCGTAGAGATTCCGCAGGAAGCTTTCCTAGCTGTCTTGAAAGTGAATGAATAACAATATAGAGAGGAGAAGCAAAATGAAGCACATTACATTAACCCTCGCTTTTTTTCTAGCAACCATTCCAACAATCTTCGCCCAGAACAATTCAGGCAGCATGAACATGGCTGGCGAAGATCAGCCCGCGACGTTGATGAGCGGGCTTGGCTCCTTTCATCACGCGGTCTCGACGACGAACAAGGAGGCGCAACGCTTCTTCGATCAGGGATTCACGTTAGTCTACGCCTTCAACCACGAAGCGGCTGTGCGTTCCTTCAAGCGAGCCGCCGAGCTGGACCCGCAGATGGCTATGGCCTACTGGGGCATCGCCCTTGCTCTCGGCCCGAACATCAATCTCGATGTTGACCCTGAACGCGAGAAGGCTGCTTACGATGCCGTGCAAAAAGCTCTGGCATTGGCCGCGAAAGCGCCGGAGAACGAGCGCGCTTACATCAACGCGCTGGCGAAGAGATATTCAACTGACCCGAAGGCAGACCTGAGAAAACTCGCGGTTGATTACAAGAATGCGATGGGTGAGTTGGTCAAGCAGTTTCCTGATGACCTGGACGCCGCGACGCTCTACGCCGAAAGCGGCATGGATTTGAGACCCTGGCAACTCTGGATGAAAGATGGCAAGCCCGCTGAAGGCACCGAAGAGATTGTCGCTGTGCTTGAAGCGGTCCTGCGCCGGAATCCCAATCACATCGGCGCGATTCACTACTATATACACGCTGTCGAAGCCTCGCCGCATCCTGAGCGGGCGCTCGCGTATGTTGCGAAACTTCCGGCCAACGTCCCGGCGGCAGGTCATCTCGTACACATGCCCGCGCACATCTACATGCGGACAGGCGATTACGACAACGCGGCTCGCAGCAACGAGGTCGCGGCTAAAGCAGACGAAGCGTTTTTCAAACTCACGGGCACGGCGGGCATGTATCCTGTGATGTACTACAATCACAACCTGCACTTTCTGGCGATTGCTTACAGCATGGAAGGGCGATTTAATGATGCGATGCGTGCAGCCAACCAGCTTGAGAGCAACGTCGGCCCACACGTCAAAGAGATTCCGATGCTCGAAGGCTTTATGACGACTTCGACGCTGATGCTCGTGCGCTTTCGCCGTTTCGACGACATCCTGAAGTTGCCGCAGGCGGACCCGTCAAGACCCGCGACCAGCGCAGTCCAACACTTCGCGCGCGGGATGGCCTATGCCGCAACAGGCAAGGTTGAGGATGCGTCGAATGAACTCAAGGCTTTCAATGAGACGAGGAAGGCGATTCCGGCGGAAGCCTCCTTCGGACTCAATCCCGCCAGCAGCATCCTGCAAATTGCGGAAAATGTATTGGGCGCGAGAATCGCTACGGCTAAACACGACAACAACGCGGCTATCGTACTTTTGCGGAAAGCCGTCGAGACAGAAGATTCGTTGGCTTACGATGAGCCGCCCGCCTGGTTTCTGCCCGTGCGCGAATCCCTGGGCGGCACGCTCATGTTGAATGGCGATTATATGGAGGCCGAAAAAGTCTTCCGCGCCGATCTGGAAAAGAATCTTCATAGCGGACGCTCGCTCTTCGGTCTGATGGAAAGTCTCAAGGCGCAGCACAAACAGCAGGCGGCTGCGCTCATTCGTAAAGAATATGAAAGCGCCTGGAAGAACGCAGATGTCAAACTTGACCTGGGAGAACTATGAGGGAGTGATAAGTGATAAGTGATGAGTGATGAGATAAAAGCTCTTTCTTATCACTTATCACTTATCACTTATCACTGTTGTTATGAATTTTCTATCCAGATTCCTGAAGGTTTTTATCATCGCGCTTTTGTTCTCGGCGCTTGGCGCTTTGGTGTTTTACTGGACGGTGATGTCGGGCAAGAGTTTGAGATCGGACATCAGCCAGAGCGAATATCTCTCAACCATCTATAAAGGCATCGGAGCATGGGTTGGGTTTATAATTTTTCTCAGCGTCTTGCTCGCTCTGACTGGAATGAAGAAGACAATTGCCGTTCCTGTTTATGACAGAGAAGTTTTCCTTCAGCGAGTCAACTCTGCGATAACCGGCCTGCGCTATCGTCCCCTGACGCAGACTGAGAACCTGCTTATCTTCAAGCCCCCGGTGATGGGCGGTTTGCTGGCAGAGAAGATTTCAGTTCAACTCGCGCAAGGCTCCGCAAACATCACAGCCCCGCGTGGACTACTGAGGAAGATACAAGAAAGGCTCTAATGCTTTAGCCTTTTCGAGCAGCAATCGTTAGCTGAAAGATAATGCACGTTACACGGGTTGAGCTAGACAACATCAAATCTTACGAGCGCGCCGAGTTCAATTTCGAGCGCGGCATTACTGCTATCACGGGCGAGAACGGCGCTGGCAAAACCACTATCTTGGAAGCCATCGCGTGGTCGCTCTTTGATATGCTCGACTATAAGAAAGAGGATTTCCTTCGTCGCGGCGCGAAGAAAGGCTCTGTTCGCGTCACCTTCCAGAGCGACCTGGATGAGCGGCTTTATACCGTCTACCGCGACACGGGCCAGGGCTACTACGTTTACGATAACGGCCTCAGCATCAAGCTCGCCGAAAAGAAGACGGACGTTGCCGCAACACTTCGCAAGCTGCTGGGGATTGAGCCGGGCACTGATATGGAGGCGCTGTTTCGCTCGGCCATAGGCGTTCCGCAGGGCACATTCACAGCAGACTTTTTGCGCCCCGCCACACAGCGCAAGGCATCTTTCGACAAGCTGCTCAAGGTTGAAGAATACCGCGACGGAGCAGAGCGGCTGCGCGACACGGTTAACTTGATTAACGAGCGTACGGCTGAGACTAAGGGACGCATCGCCGGAGCCGAGAGCCAGCTTGCGCGCTACGACGAACTTGTCGAAGAACACAAGACCGTCGAAGCTCGCGTGAATGAATTGACCACCGCGTTTGATGCGTTGCAGCAAGAGATTGTATTGCGTGATGAAAAAGTCCGTGCGATGGACGCGAGCTTGCGGCGTGTCGAGGAAACACGCACGTTGAAAGATCGGCGCGAGGTCGAACATGAAGGGGCGATGAATCGTCTGCCCGCGCTGCGCGCCGAGCGTGACGCTGCCGGGAGTGCGATGGAGCGAAAGCGTGCGACCGAGGCCGATTACAAAACTCACCTCGCCGCAAACAATCTTTTGCGCGAGTTGGACACCGAGCGCATCGCTCGTGATCGCCTGCGCGCCGAAGCCTCAAGCATCGAAGGCTTGCTCGTCTCCGCGAAGGCTCATGTGCTGCGGCTCTCCGAAGATGTCGAGCGCGCACGGCAAGCACGCGCCTCACTCGCTGCCCTTGAGCCTGAGATTAGCGAGCAGGAAGCGTTGGAGCGTGAGCGTGAGCGCCTTCGTGATCTGCGCGCACAGGCGCTGTCTGAACGCGCGCGGCTGACGAAGTTGGACGCGGAGCTTGACGCGCTTCGTAAGCAGCACACGCAGACGAAGGAGCGCGTTAAGGAGGCTGAAAAGGGAGAAGGCGCAGAGGTACGCCTGGCGCGACTTGAGAGCGAGCGTCTCGATGTCGAAACCACTTTGAGCAGCGTCGAGAAAGCCGCGACGAGCTACAGGCATCTTTCCAACCAGCGCAAAGAAGCTGCGCGCGAGGTTGAGCGTTTGCGCCGTGAGGTGGCAGCGCATGAAAAAGAGAGCGCCGAGCTTGAAAAGTTCTCAGTCAAAGCGACGCAGGCCGCGCAACTAACCGCCCGCGAAAGTGAGTTGACGACAGAGCTTGCGCGTTTGCGCGCAGAGATCGAGCACGACGAGAAATTTCATCGTGAAGTTAAAAACGGTCTCTGTCCGATTCTCTCCGAGCGTTGCCTGAACATCGGCGAGGGGCAGACCCTCGAAGACTACTTCAAGGGACAATTAGCGACCAATAGCGCGCAACTCGGTGCAATCGAGCGGGAGCGCGCGACGGTCGGCCAGGCTGTGCGCGAGGCGCGTGAAGCCGAAAAACATTTCAGCAGGTTCGAGAGCGCGGGACGGCAGCTTACAAGTGAGCGCAGGCTTCTTGCCGAGCGCGAGTCTGCGCTTGCGCGTCTGGACGAAGAGATCAAGGCGCTGCCCGCCGCAGGGCGCGAGCGTCTCAACGAATTGAGGGCCATACTCTCAGGCATTGACGGCTCTTTGATCGTCGAGCGTGAAGCCGCTTTGCGTTACGCCGAACTCAAGCCGCTTCAGGAGCGACTGCAAGAGATCGAGCGCGAGGGCAAAGGCAAACGCGAGGAGCGAGCCGGTGTCGCCGCCGCAGCCGATGCCATAGGCGGTCTTGAAAAAGATATTGACGAGCTTGAGAAACGTCTCGTCGCATTAAACGACCCGCGCGGACGCGCTCTAGTTCTTCGCCGCGATGCCGAAAGCGAGGAGGCGCGCAAGAGCGAGCTTGCGGGAGCAACAGACGCGCAAGCCGTGCTTGAAGAGCAGGCGCGTGAGCTTTCAGTGAAGTTGCAGCATTACGCCGCGCTGGATAAGCAATGGGAGGAAGCGCGTGGGCAACGCGACCGCACAAGCGACGCGCACCGCGAGTATCTGACCAGCGAAGCTCTCGCGGCCACCTTCCCTGCACGGCAGGCCGAATTTGAGAAAGCGGAAGCAGCAGCATCTAGCGCCGGGCAGGAAGCCGAACGAGCGCGCCGTGAACACGAGGCCGCATCTCAAACCTACAGGCGCGAGCAGCACGACGAAGAGCGCGGGCGTCTCTCAACAGCGCGTGAGCAATCGGCTGCGACCATTGCGAAACTCGAAGAGGCGCAGAAGAACGAAGCGTATCTCGCCGCTGAAATCACACGCCTACAGGAAGTGCGCGATGCCATGCGCGAGCAGTTTCGTGATAAGGAGCGGCTAGAAGAGTTGAACGAAGCGACGGAGTTTATCCGCGACACGCTCAAGCAGGCGGGGCCGCTCGTCACAGAGAGTTATCTCTACAACATCTCGATTGAAGCCAATCAACTCTTTCGCGAGATCACGGGCGAAGCCGGACGTGCTCTGCGCTGGTCGCGCGACTACGAGATTATCCTCGAAGAAGAGGGACACGAGCGTTCCTTCCCAAATCTCTCAGGCGGCGAGCAGATGGCTGCCGCGCTCTCCATTCGCCTTGCTCTGCTCAAACAGCTTTCCGACATCCGCCTGGCCTTCTTCGACGAGCCGACCACCAACATGGATGCCGAGCGGCGCGAGCGTCTCGCGCAACAGATCGGGCAAGTCCAGCACTTCGATCAACTCTTTATCATCTCGCACGACGATACGTTCGAGGAGAACGTAGACAACATCCTTCACATCGAGCGGCGAGGTGAAAACGCGCACTCGGAGGCGACGGCTCAAAGTTAATGAAAGAAGTTACGATTTTTTGCGACGGGTCGAGTCTTGGCAACGGGCAGGCGGAAACTCGCGCGGCGGCTGTTGCGCTTCTGGGCTATCGCGGCATCTGGCGCGGCGTCGGCTGTTTTCTAGGGCAGGCGACAAACCAGCAGGCTGAAATCGCAGCAGCAGCGGTCGGCCTCGAAGCCCTGCGCGAATCTTGCCGCGTGCGTCTTGTGACGGATTCGCGCTACGTCGTTGAGACGATGTCCGGGCGCTTCCGTCGCAAGTCCAACCCTGAATGGTGGGCGCGGCTCGATGCTGCGGCGCGCCCGCATAGCATCACCTGGGAATGGGAGAAGGGTCACGCGGGCCATCCTGTACAGGAGGCGGCAGACCGCGCCGCGCGTGGCATCGCCGCAGCGGGGCGCGTTGACGAGAATATCCTGCGTGACGCGATTGATAGAATCGGCATCGGTGAGTTAGAAGAATAAAGGTCAGTACCGCCTGCGGTAGCGGGCGGGTCTCTTACACGATAAGCACCCGCCCGCTACCGCAGGCGGTACTGACATGAATGAACGCTCTTGCCTTCCTGGTTATTCTTCCTGAAATCCTGCTCCCATGATTCGCTTTCGCTCTCCTTCGCCTTTATAATCTCGGACTCCCGATACTATGAGGTTTTAGATTGCATTTTAAGCTGTATATGGCAGGAAGCAGTTCACCGCAGAGACGCAGAGGACACAGAGATAGCGCAGAGAATTGCTTTCCTCTGTGCCCCCTCTGTGCTCTCTGTGTCTCTGTGGTGAATAATTGCTCAACACACACGCAACTAAAGTCCTCATCTAAGCCGTCATAAGTTGTAAATCAAGTGTTACTGTCTTCCTCAAAATCCGCAGGCCAATGCTCTGTGCGCTCTTTCCGGCGCAGGCGTTTCCTCCTTTCATGTTGCGCCTGGCTGTTGGCTTGCGGGGCGCTCACCTTTTCCAATGCTCAATCGCCCACGCGCGGCTGGCTCTGGCAGAACCCTCTGCCGCAGGGCAACGCGATCTATTCCATACGCTTCGCTAAAGACAAATTGCACGGCTGGGCGGTCGGAGCAGACGGCGCAATTCTTCGCTCGAACAACGGCGGCTTTGAATGGGAACCGCAAAAGTCTCCCGCAGCGACGACGCTCTACGGGATTTACGTCAAAGATAAAGACCGCGCTGTCGCAGTCGGCGCGCGTGGCGTTGTCCTGACCACAAACGACGGCGGCAGCCGCTGGACGCTCAGGTCTTCGGGCGTTAAAGATCATCTCTACGGCGTTGCGTTTGCGCCCGGCGTCCCTTCTCGTGGATGGGCTGTCGGAACTTACGGGAGCATCGTTACGACGACGGACGGTGGCATCACATGGAGAGCGCAGCAGACGCCTGTTCGCACGCATCTTTATGCGGTCGCTTTCTCAGATAAAGAGACCGGCGCGGCGGTCGGTGAGCGCGGAACATTGCTCGTCACAAATGATGGCGGCGCAACATGGAAACAGCAGGCGGCTGCGACCGAACAACCGCTGACGGGTATCTCTTTCATCAATCAGAAGCGTGGCTTCGCAGTCGGCTACGGGGGCGCAATCCTGCGGACCGACGATGGCGGCGCAACATGGACGCTCGTTGATGCTCTTGTGCGAACAGACCTTCTGTCAGTCCACTTCGCAGACGAGAGTCGCGGCTGGGCGGCAGGCGATAACGGTATCGTGTTGACGACGGGCGATGGCGGCGCGACATGGTTTCCCATCAACGTCAGGACGAATCCTCGCCTCGTGACAGTCTATTTCGCGGACGTGGAGACGGGATGGGCCGCTGGCAGCGAAGGCTTGCTCTTGCGCACGGACAACGGCGGAATGAGCTGGCAGCGATTGACTGAAGGCGGGCGCGATGATCTGGCCGATGTCTTCTTCCTTAACGGCTCGAAGGGCTGGGCCGTCGGCTCGCGCGGGCGTATCCTTTACACGGGCGACGGCGGTAAAGAGTGGACCGTGCGGCCTGCCGACACAACGGTGCGTCTCAATGCAGTCTTCTTCATCAACAACATTCAAGGCTGGGTGGTCGGAGAAAAGGGCACTGTCCTGCGTTCCAAGACAGGCGGCGTCACGTGGGAGAAGATTCAAACGACGGTCAAGGAAGACCTCTTCGGCGTCCATTTCGTCACGCCTGAGCGCGGCTGGGCCGTCGGTGCGCGCGGCACGATTCTCTACACCGAGGACGGCGGCGAAACGTGGCACTATCGTCCCGTCAACACCTTCGCCTGGCTGGAGGATGTCGCTTTCACTGACTTGAAGCACGGCGTCGCGGTCGGCTCGCAGGGCACGATTCTAAAAACGGAGGACGGCGGCGAGACCTGGCAGTTCGTCAACCTGAACGGGAAGGAATGGCTTTACGATGTCGCGTTTGCCGATTCGCAGCGCGGCTATATCGTCGGCGCAGACGGGTTGATTTTGCGCACGGACGACGGCGGCGCGACGTGGAAAGATCAGGAGAGCGGAGTTCACGGCAATCTCTTTTCTGTGGCGGTTGCCAGCCGCGACGACGTGCTCATCGCAGGAGATCAGGGGCGCGTGCTCCGCACAAAAGACGGCGGCGCGACGTGGGAAGCGCAACCGACAATCACGAGCGCGGCTCTCTTCTCTGTCGCTTATCACGGCGGCGCAGACGCATGGGTCGCGGGGCGGGGCGGCGCAATCCTACGCCGCACAGGTGACGTTGCGACCGTCAGGATTCCACGCCCCAAGCTTCCACCCACCCTTCGCGCTGCGCCGAGGCTCAAGCCTCAGCAGAACGTGCAGCAGACTCCGATAGTCTTAGACGACGGCGACATTCCACGCGCTGTGCCACCGCAAAAGCAGAAGCCGGAAGTCAGAAGCCAAAATCCTGAATAAAATATTGCAGCTTCGGTGAGGAATAGCGGACTGCTATTGTTGAGTGTCATCCGCAATAGAAATGCGCGGCTTTCAACTATCTATTTACTGGTCGCCTCATCTCGCAGTTTTTCTTGTACCCACAGATTAAGAAGCGTCTCCGGGGAGACTCCGCGCCGCTCCGCTATGGAAATAAGTTTCTCCGACAAGGACATTTCAACAGGAAAATAAGTTGCCTCAGATTGTATGTCTACCTCGAATTCGACCGGCTCGGTTTGATCCCAATAATCTGCCAGATCATGCTTATCCCAAAATTCTCCTATCTCCTTGTAGGAATCAGCATCTGAAATAGAGCTTTTATTTTTTCTCATACCGCCTCCGCTCAGCATCTGTCATGTCTCGTCCAGACAAAACAAGTGCTCGCTTATCCCTTTTGTAAACGAAAAAGACGATCAAATATCGTCCAGCATCCGTCTGCCCCAAAGCAGCATATACATTTTCACCTGAGCGATGGCCTTTTTCAACAAAACGGAAACGCGGATTATTGACAAAGACTTCAGCAACTTGTTCCTGGGTAGTCGCATGTTTCCGTAGAAGTTTTTGAACAATATCTTCAAGCCAAATAAGACCTGCAACTTTCAACGATTCCTCTCCCGCAACGCTTTCTTAATTATCCGTGTCCACCTTTGCGTTCATCTGTGGCTCATTTAATCTTGGCGGCATTCTCCCAGTCAGTATGAATCGCTCCCTGCTCCGGCTTGTCTATGCGCTCGTAAGTATGCGCGCCGAAGTAGTCGCGTTGAGCTTGCGTGAGATTCTGCGGAAGATTTGCCGTGCGATAAGAATCGAAGTAGGAGAGGCTCGCGGCCATCGCCAGAACGGGGACGCCGTGTTGCTGCGCGACGTTGATACATGTACGCCAGTTCTTTTGTGCGCCCTGCATCCAGTTTCCGAAATCTTCGTCGAGGAGCAGGTTCTTGAGATTCGGCTCGCGGATGTAAGCCTGCTTGATCGGATCGAGGAAACGCGCGCGGATGATGCAGCCGCCTTTCCAGATGCGCGCCATCTCGCTCAAGTTTATATCCCACTTCCACTCGTCCGAGCCTGCGCGAATCAGGCTGAAGCCCTGCGCGTAGGAACATATCTTCGAGGCGTAGAGAGCATCATGCACGGCGTCAATCAGGCTTTGTTTTTCGCCGCTCCAACTTGAAACCTGCGGCCCGTCAATCGCCTTACTTGCCGCAACGCGCTCCTCTTTCTGCGCCGAGATGAAGCGCGCTTCGATGGCGGCGTTGATCGTCGGAATCGTCACGCCAAGATCGAGCGCGACCTGCGCCGTCCACTTTCCGGTTCCCTTCTGCCCGGCCTTGTCCAGCACCAGATCAACGAGCGGCTTGCCCGTCTCTTCATCTTTGACGCGGAAAATTTCTGACGTAATCTGGATGAGATAGGAATCGAGCACGCCTTTGTTCCACTCCGCGAAAGTGTCCGCGAGTTGCGCGTCTCCCATCCCGAGCACGCGCCGAAGGATGTCGTAGGCTTCTGCTATAAGTTGCATGTCGCCGTACTCGATGCCGTTGTGAACCATCTTGACGAAATGGCCTGCGCCGTCCGGCCCGACGTAGGTTGTGCATGCGCCGTCGTCCGTCTTGGCGGAGATGGCTTCCCAGATGGGGCGTATCTCCTCGTAAGCTTCGCGCGCTCCGCCCGGCATGAGCGATGGCCCCCACAGCGCGCCCTCTTCGCCGCCGGAGACGCCGGAGCCGACGAAGCGCAGGTTTTCAGCACGCAGCGCAGCCTCGCGTCGGCGCGTATCTTCAAAGAAGGAGTTGCCGCCGTCAATCAATATGTCGCCGGGTTCGAGAAATGGCTTGAACTGATCCATCGTCCAGTCAACCGGCGCGCCAGCTTTAATCAGCATCACGATCTTGCGCGGACGCTTGAGCGATTTAACAAACTCCTCCGGCGATTTCGTCGGCACAAAACGCTTGCCGCCGCCCTCGCTTGCCATGAATTTACCAACAGCCGTTGCCTCACGATTCCAGATCGCAACCGTATGCCCGTTGCGCTCCATGTTCTGAGCCAGATTCAAACCCATCACGCCCAGCCCCGCCATGCCGATGTCTGCTTCCGCCATCACTCAATCCTCCACGTTTATCAACGCGCCCGCATCAGGGGGCGAGCGGTTCGTTAAATATTTCTTGTCCCGGTGAGTGTAAGCATATCACGCCAAAACCTCATTGCCATGTTTTTCTTTGCGCCGTCGCCTATGAGGATTTGAGGAAAGAGAAGGCATTCACCACAGAGACACAGAGGACACAGAGATTGCACAGAGGCTTTAACTTCTCTGTGCCCCCTCTGTGTCCTCTGTGTCTCTGTGGTGAATAATCAACTCGCCAAGACGCCTGCGAAAAGAGATGTAGAAAAACGCAGGGGAAAGAACTCTTCGTCCGTCTCCTCTGCGCCCGTTTAGATTATTAAATTTTAGCCTGGCGCTTAAACCCGCACGCGATGTTCCTTCGCGTAAGAGTAAGCGCAGTAGGCCGAGAAAAGGTGAACTATCCAGCCGAGCGTGCCGACAGACCCGATCCAGGTCGCGCCCGTCACGATCAGCCAGATCAGACCGATAATAACTCGCCCGTTATAAATCTGTCCGAGTCCGGGAACCAGAAGGCTCAACAGCCCTGCTATAAAAGGATTATGCATTTTTTTACTGAATACCTCCGTCCATCTGCTATACGAGAAGGCGGACGCGATTGTTCACAACAAAGTGGCCGGTGGCCGGTGGTCAGTTAAAACCTTGTCGCTTGCTGACCACCGACTACTGATTACTGTTCTTCAATCTTTCTCACGTCAACGATCTCTGCGCGAAAGGTGCGTAGCGCCGTTTGAACACCTGGGTCTTGTTCGGCAATCTCGCGCAGGTGTTGCTTTTCAAGCCGCGCCTCCCCGTCTTTCGTGGGAGCTTCATTCTGCTCACTCTGATCCGTGACGACGATTCGCACGCCTATGTCATGCCCCAATAACTCGCGCCCAACTTCGCGCAGCAATTTGACGCTCTCAGGCTTCGCCAGGTTGTCGCGCAGGTGCTTGGCTTCAGGAGCGAACTCGACGTACAACTCGTTGCCTTCGACCAGAGCTTTACGCGCGCCTTCAAGCGCAATAACGAGAAACATGCGGCTGCGCTTTTCGAGCGCGGCCTTGATGCTTTCGATAGTTGAGTCTTGAGTGACAGTCTTGTAGTCGGGCACGGCTGGCCCGACCCGCTCCGGTTGTTGCAGTTCGTTCTTGAAAGCAGGCTGTGACACCGTAGTTGTCGTCGCAACACCTGCCTGGACAGGTTGCGGACCGGGCGGAGGAACGAGCGTTAGGACGGGCGGTGATGCCGGCGGCGTGCTGGTCGAGAGCGTGCTAGTCGGCGGCGTGCCGTCAACTCCACCAAAGGGCGGCTCATCAGCAGTCGCCTGCATGCGTGCAGCAGTTGCTGCTCCTTCGCCTGTCATCAAGCTAGCGGCGCGCTGAGACGGCGGCGTGGTAGCGGGAGACGCGCCCGGCTTTCCGCTGGAGCCTTGCGCCCCGCCTCCCGTAGATGCAGGAGGCGTTTTGCTCGTTGCAGGCGGCGCGCCTGTTCGTAAAGACTCTTCGAGCACGCTCAAGCGTTCGATAAGATTGTTGAGTGGAACGATGCGCCGCATGTCCATCAACTTCACCAGGCCGACTTCCAGTTGATAACGCGGGTGGGCTGCGATGCGTAGATTATTTTCAGTCTCTGTCAGGGAGTGGAAAAAGCGCACGAGGTCGGATTCGGAAAAGCTATTCGCCTGCCGCACAAGCTCGCGCCGGTCTGTAGCTGCCGTGTCTAAAAGCTCCGCCGTCTCACCTGAAATTTTAGCGACGAGCAGATTGCGAACGTGGCCCAGCAAATCTCGGCAGAAGTTGCGCAGGTCGTGGCCGCGCATCACCAGATCGTTGACGACCGCGAGAGCCTCGGCAGCCCCCTGCTCCGCAATCGCGCCCATCACGCGCGAGAGCATCTCTGTGCTTGCCAGCCCCAGCGCCGTCTCCACGTCCTCGACCTTGATCTCCGCGCCGGAGAAACTGATGACCTGATCGAAAGCGGATTGCGCGTCGCGCATAGAGCCTTCGCCCGCGCGCGCAATCTCGCGCAAAGCCTCTTCGGAGATTTTGACTTTCTCGGCGTCCGCTATCTGTCGCAGGCGCTCTGCGATTTTGGTTGTGGCGATGGTGCGAAACTCAAACTGCTGGCAGCGTGAAAGAATCGTCTCCGGGAGCTTATGTTTTTCGGTCGTCGCCATGATGAAGACGACGCGGGGCGGCGGCTCTTCCAGCGTCTTGAGGAGCGCGTTGAAGGCCGCGCCCGAAAGCATGTGAACTTCGTCAATGATGAAAACTTTGTAGCGGTCGCGCGCCACAGTGTAGGCGACGTTGCCGATGATCGCGTCGCGCACATTATCGACGCCCGTGTTAGATGCTGCGTCAATTTCCCGCACATCAGTCGATTCACTTTCAGAAATCTCCCGACACGAAACGCAAGCATCAGGGTCATCGGTGCGGCACGGGGACGCTGTGGGCTTAGGTGACTTGTGACAGTTGAGAGCTTTGGCGAGCAGGCGTGCGGTCGTCGTCTTGCCGACGCCCCGCGCGCCCGAAAAGAGATAGGCGTGATGAAGTCGCTCATGCTCAATGGCGTTCTTGAGCGTGCGCGTGATCGGCTCCTGGCCCGTTACTTCATCAAAAGTCTGCGGACGCCATTTGCGAGCGATTACTTGATAGGACATAGAAAAACAGTGACGAGTGACGAGTGACGAGTGACAAGCAAGAATGTGTCTTTAACTCGTCACTCGTCACTTGTCACTCGTCACTGCTTTAAGGTGGCCAGACTTCGGACTAACCCGCAGCACACGCCGCCGTTGCTACCGTTGCTCCGTTCCCGGCCTGGCGGGGTTCACAAGGCAAGCGTTGTGCGGAGCCCGAAGTCTGATAAATTGTCAAAAGCTCGGATTGCGAATATCAATCAAGCTGTTACTCTACAGCTTTCACACGAGAGGCGCAATGAGCGGTTGAGCGGGCAAGTAAATCAGGCGCGCCGCGTGTCTTCAAATATCTCCAACCGTGTAATGCGCGATGATCGCATCATTTCTATGTGCCGTTGAAGCCCGCCTGCATCCGCCGGAGATTCGCGCCGGGGTATCTGCCGGTGGCCCGGACTGTGGCAAGCGTCCGTTCGGCTTCGGCGCGCGTTCTTCCCGCATAGACGGCCATGAAATGGTAGTCGGGGTTCGCGCCCGTGTAGAACAACGTTCCCGGTTCAGCGCACCTGTCAGCGAAGACTTTGCTGTGCGGGAAGAGAGCCTGCGCCTCAAGGCGCTCATCCTCAGAGACATTAAGGGCGCAATCCTTCTTCGCATTAACGCTCTTCAGGATAATTGCGTAGAACGTCTCGGATTCCCAGATGACTGCCTTTTTCGGAACGCGGAAGGGCAGATCGTAAGGTTGAAACTCTACGCTTGTCTGGCAACGCACGGTCGGGTCGCCGCAAACCGGCCAGTGCTGCGTTTTTCGACCGCGCCGCGTTTGCGCCTCGCCGCTAAACCCAAAACTTGAGACGCCCATTATTAGCAAACCTACTATCACGAAACATAAAAACTTTAATCTCATTGATAGCTCCCCGTTTCATCATAATCTAACTTCCGCCTGGCGTTTCTGGCGGAGAGGGTGGGATTCGAACCCACGGTACGGTTCCCCGTACACAGCATTTCCAGTGCTGCCAATTCAACCACTCTTGCACCTCTCCGAATTGCGGACGACGTAAGAATTGCTCGCAATTTCAAACAACTGATGGTCGGCAAAGCATAACGTATCCTGGCCGCTACTGTCACGTCACCATGCCTGCAACACGCCGATCGGGGGTAAGAGGATAAGAAATGAGCATGGAAGTTAGTGAAGAAAGGAAGGACGCCGGATTAAAGAGAGGCGGTCAAGGAGATTCTGACGGTAATTAACCGCGATGGAAGAGCGAGAGGTTTTCCGCCATAACAGGGTGATTGATTAACCCTACTTTCATAGAAACCCAAAGCTTCGCAATGACCCTAGGCAGTCTTTCAAAACCCTGTGGCTTGCCGGGAAGTTTGTTCAGCCTGAATTTCGACCGAGTATCTCCAGCTTCGTCGTCAGGCGCACGAGGTCTGCATCTTTGGCGATTTCTTTCGAGTCTATGTTGTAGCGCTTAATCTTGGCGTGCAGCGTCGTGACTTTCATTCCGAGCAGGCGAGCCGCCGGTCTCATTCTGCCGTTGGTTCTAATGAGCGCCGAGTGGATGAGCTGCGACTCGAAGCGGCGCACTTCTTCTGAGAGGTTGATGCCGCGCTCATTAGCCGTCGAAGCGTTTTGACCAAGCACGTCAACTTCTCTAAGGAGCGCGAGCGTCAGAAGCCTGAGCGCTTCCACCACCGGACTCCTCTGCATCGGCACTTGAGGCGCGCTTCTATCACCGATTTTAAGGAGGCGCAAATTATCACGCTCCATGACAGCTTCACTTCTCATCCGTAGCTCTCCTTTCTTCTTTATCGAGCGCGAGCGCCGCTCAAAACCGAACTCGAATCCAATCTTTCATCCATTCCGGGGCGCGTTGCTCCTCTAGACCTGTCACGCTCGATCAAGGTTTCGCCAGTCAAGGTTGTATGCCTTAATCTTCGAGTTGAGTGTTGTTGTTTTAAGCCCCAGTAGTGAAGCAGCGTTGCGCTGGTTGCCTCGCGTGTACTTGAGAGCGAGTTGAATCAACGAAATCTCGAAGCGGCTCACCTCATCATAGAAGGAGATGCCGTCGGCGACATTGGGGACCCGGACGGCCCCGGCTATCTTCATCTCCTCAACCGCCTCCAAAGCTCTGGATAGAGTTTGTGAGACATCTTTCAGGAGGCTGATCCTGCGGTTCAAATTCGCCTCTTTCGTCAGGTCGCTCGTGCCCAGGCGCTCCATAAAACTGCTTTCTCTCATCATTTCATTTGTACCTCGATTCTTGTCTGGTCTTCTATCAGGGAACAATCTGCGTGTGTCCTGCGTTTACAGGTAAAGAGTTGGGACAAACCAGGAGAACGCCTTCAGAGTTCTCCACAAAATGAATCGTGCCAGCTTCAACCCAGCGATAAATCGCGCGCAGGTTAACGTGTGCGACGATTGCGGCTTGTTCGGGAGTCACCATTGGCATCGTCGTCATGCACTCGATGCAGCGGGCGACAAAAGGGAGCGCGGCGTTGCGGATGATGAGTGTCTGATTAGTCAGACTGATTATTTCAATTTTTCGTCTCTTCATCTGTTAACTTCCTGCGAAGTGGCTCGCGCCCTCTCGAACCTCCCAAAGCGAAAAGCTCAGGCCCGCCTCACATGGCATCATCGCTTTCGCATTAAAAGTTGGGTGAGAACAGCGCCTCCGACATCTTGTGCCATCCCTTTGACATCTAACGCCAAAAGCACCGTCCCACCCGGCTCGGAACAATAACGCGAGGCTCGTTGAGAAGTCTTAAAAGAACTCTCAAATTAGCCCCCAAGAGTTTTGAAAGTTTCTTCAAAGGGATTGGAAAGTCGTTATGCAGGTACGAGAACGTCATTTATACGAATTCGACAACTTTTGCGTGGATGTCGCCGAGCGATCATTGTTACGTAACGGCGCGCCCGTGCAGCTCACGCCCAAAGCCTTCGACACGCTTCTCGTTCTCGTTATGAGAAGCGGGCATCTGGTTGAAAAAGATGAGTTGTTGAAAGAGGTTTGGCCGGACACGTTCGTTGAGGAAGCCACTCTGGCGCAAAACATTTCAACCTTGCGGAAGATTCTCAGCCAGGAGGGCAACGGGCATCAATACATCGAGACGGTGCCGAAGCGCGGGTATCGTTTCGTCTACACTGTCCGCGTGACCGAGGATCAAGGCCCGGAGTTAATCATTCAGCAGCAGACAAGCGCCCACATCATTATCGAAGAGGAAGAGACAAGAGATGATGAATCGCCCTCTGATCTAAATGAACCCAAAGCTCTGATAAATAAAACAGAGGCTCTGCCAGTTGCTTCCATGCCGACACGTCGCGTGGAGTTGAAGCTCCTTCTGGTCATAGCGCTCCTGCCCGCCTTCGCCGGAGGTCTCTATCTCTGGAAGGCCAACTCAAAGCCGGTCGCTGCGGTCTCTCAAATCAACTCCATCGCCGTGCTGCCGTTCAGACCCCTGGGCGCAGATAGCAACGACGAGTTGCTTGGATTGGGGATGGCAGACGCGACCATCATCAAGCTCAGTAATTTTCATCAACTCTCCGTGCTTCCAACGAGCGCCGTCTTCAAATTCACCGGGCACGAAAACGACGCCCTGGCCGCCGGTCGTGAGCTTGGCGTTGATGCCGTCTTGAATGGCACGGTGCAGCGTTTGGGCGAGCGCGTGCGCGTCACCGTTCAACTTACCAGATTGCGCGACGGCAAGTTGCTCTGGTCGCAGATATTCGATGAGCACTACACAAACATCTTCGCCATCCAGGATTCTATCTCGGAGCAGGTCGCAAACGCCCTGGCTCTGCAAATCACCGGAGACAAAGAGAAGCAGATCACCAAACGCTACACGGATAACGCCGAGGCTTATCAAGCTTACTTGATGGGCATCTACTTCTGGAACAAGAGATCGAAGGAAGGTCTCGGTAAAGCTATCGAATATTTTCAACGAGCTATCGCCAGCGACCCAAATTATGCGTTGGCCTACGCGGGGCTGGCGGATAGCTACCTTCTCAGCGCGTACTATAATTACGACCTGATGGATAACAAAGAAGCGTTATCGAAAGGAAGCGCGGCGGCGGCTAAGGGGGTGCAGTTGGACGACTCTCTTGCCGAAGGGCAAACGGCGTTGGCGATGTCGCAAACAATCTACGAGCATAATTATGATGCGGCGATGAAATCCTTACGACGCGCCATCGAGTTGAACCCGAACTATGCCCTGGCTCATCAACGCTACGCATGGCAACTCGCTGCCGGTCCTAAGCTGGACGAAGCCGTGCGCGAGATGCGCCGCGCGCAGGAGCTAGACCCTCTCTCGGCCACCAACAATTCAGCCCTCGGCACACTGCTCTTCTACTCACGCCAGTTTGACGAGTCGCTCAGGTATAGCCGTCGAGCCGTCGAACTCGACCCGGAATCGCCTTTGATGCTGCTTAATCTAGGGATGGTCTATGAGCAGAAGGGAATGTACGATGAGGCCATTGACGCATACCAGAAAACTAAAAAACTAAATGGCGTCAGCGACGCAGATAGAATGGCTGCAATCGCACACGCTCTCGCGGCGAGCGGCCAGAAAGCGGAAGCCAAAAAGATGCTGGCCGACCTGCTGGAACGCTCCAAACCAGAGGTTCACGCCAACTACAACATCGCGCTCATCTACACGGCGCTTGGCGAGACAGACCAGGCATTCGACTGGCTGAACAAGGCGGCAGCCGCACACTCTTTAAGGCCCGTTGACCTCAGATACGACCCGCAGTTAGACCCACTCCGAAGCGACCCGCGCTTCAATTCCATCCAGCGATCAGGTAGCGACATGTAGTCGCTTATCCAAAGAAACCACGCTGCATTAAAAAAAGGGCGTTGCATCCGAAGATGCAACGCCCAAAGTGTCAGACCTGAATGTCATCAGGCGCTTTGCTTAGAAATCATAGCGAATGCCGAATTGCATGACACGCGCTGCGCTTTGAGACGTGGTGAGTTGGCCGAACGTAGTCGAGCCAATGTCCGTGTCCGGGATGCCAAAGACATTATGGTTAAATGCATTGTACATCTCCCAGCGGATTTGCAGCCGTTGCGTCTCCGACCACGGTAGCTTGAAATTCTTCAAGAGAGCCGTATCCAGAGTCCAGAAAGGAGCCGAGCGAAGGAAGTTTCGGTTGCCGATTTCTCCGTGGCGTGGATAACTCGTCGCGTCGCGTGCCGTCTCCGGGTCAGCGAAGAACTGGATCGTCCCGTCGGGAGCATTATGAATCTGCGCCCGCAGCGCGCTTGCGTTGCCGCTGATGACCGCCGGAACGCCGTTGGCACCATCGAAGATAAAACTTCTCGGCCAGGAAACCGTAGCCAGGCTGAAGGGCAGGCCACTCCGGGCGTTGAAAATACCCGTGAAGGTCCAGCCGCCGATGATCTGGTTCAACCAGCCGGGGGCATTGCCGCCCAGGGCACGTCCGCGACCAAAAGGAAGCTCCCAGATACCGTTGGCGTTGAAGAGGTGACGAATGTCGAAGTCAGACGGCCCTCGGCAGACACGCAGATTAGTAGTGTCGCAGATAAGGCCGCCGGATGTCGTCGTGTTCGCCACTGTAGATTGATTATCAATCGAGTGCGACAAGGTGTAGTTAGCGTCGAACTGGAGTCCCTTCGAGAAGCGCTTGCGTAGGCTAATCAGCAGGCCGTCATAGCTTGACGAACCCTTGTTCGTGACGAAGGCGTTGGTTCCAAACTGCGAACTCAACCCCACGTTCGGCCTGAGCAATCCGTTAGCATACAGGGCCTGAACTGTATCGGAGGTATCTCCAATGGAAACGAGACTCGCGAAGCTTCCGGCGATATACAAATCTGTGCAGGAAGCGCCGAATCTCTGCAAACAAGGTAGAAGACCTCTGGCCGTTCGCGCCGCGTTGATTTGATTCTCAAACCAGGGCTGCGGAGTAATAACCCCGCTCCCATTAAGCTGCGCTTGCACCGCGTTAAAAGCGGCCAGCATGAACTGTCCCGAAGCAGCGTCTTTGAAATCCAGTATCTGCGAGGCGTCTGCCAGCGTAAAGAGCTTGCGAGCCTGACGCCCGACATACGATGCTTCAAGGATAAAGTTGCCGGGCAACTCGCGCTGGAAACCGAAACTGTACTGGATCGAGTACGGTATCTTGAAGCCAGGGTCCACCGCGTAGTTGAGGCTCTGGTTAGCAGTTCCGACTCCGACTCCGTTCACGACGTTGGGTGTGAACGGGCGAATGACCGTCGGCGCGACATTATTTATCGGCACAGAGTTGATGCTGATGAAACGCGGATCGTTCAGCAGAGCCGTGCGCGCATCAGCAGCGGCCAGATTAGTGGTCACTAAAGTGTCGAAGATATACGTGCTCTGGTCCTGTAGGAACGTGATTGCGCCGCCCGGACGGTCGTAGGTGACTGACCCGCCGCCGCGAATCGAGGTCTTCCGGTCGCCGAAGACTTTACTCAGGAAGCCTTCCTTGAACGAAGGGTTGTAAGCGAAGCTCAAGCGCGGAGCGAAGTTGTTCCAATCCGTTTTGTAGAACGGGCGCGCATTGTTTCCCTTGCCGCCCAGGTCATAGACGAGGAAAGGCTCGGAAGTCGCGCCAGCGATTCCAGCCGCGGCGTTCGCAACTCGCTGGTTGAATAAAGTATCGAAGGACAAGTTCTGGATTGACTGGAATCCGTTTGCCTCATAAGGCGCGGGATAAACCTGCCAGCGAACTCCGTAGGTAATAGACAGGTTGCTCCGCACCTTCCAACTGTCCTGACCGTAGAATTCGTATTCGTTGTAGCGCCAATCGCGGTTTCTTCCAGTGCCCAGAGGAAAGGTGCCGCCCGTGTTGTTGTAGTTGAATCTGGTTGTGACTGACGGAATCACACCCAAAAGGAAAGCGTATGCCGCGTCATAGTTGCTGCTGCGTGTTGTGCCGCTTCCGAGGTTGGTGGGACGCAAAGAGGCGTCGAGGCTGGCTGTGTTACCGCCGAGGCCGACGGTCGGGAAATTGTAGTCGTTGACCAGGCTCGTCTGCTGGCGGATCGGTTTGAATGAGCCGCCGAATTGGATGTTGTGCGAACCCCTGGCCCACGTCAGGTCGTCACGAAATGTCCAGACAGGAACCTTGCGTGTCTGTGTGCTGATGCTGGCGTAAGGGTTCGTGATCAGACCGAACGTAAAAGACTGTGGAGACGCCGGGTGGTAATTATTCGGAAACTCCAAAATTGATTTAGACACCCCTGCCGTCGCCTGGTTGACGATGTTGGGCGTGGCAACCCAGGTGTGGCCGACGACAAACGCATAGTCGCCCGTCACAATCTGCGAGGTTTCAGGGTCTCCCGGAAACTGCTGGGCTACTGAAGTCGCATTTGCCGTATCTGTTTGCAAGGCGCTGATCTTGCTGAGGCGCGCAAACAACCTCTGTTTGGTAGTCGCATTCCAATCCACGCGCCCCGTATAATTATTGTCTGCTCTCTTTGAAGGCGCATTGAAGCGGAACCCGCCTGTGTTAATCCCGTTACCGGCGGTCAGATCGTTGGGCAGAGGGTATCGCTGGTTGATGAAGTTCAGGAGAGCTTGATCCACGCCGATGTGCTGCGGGTCGAGCGCCGCGATTTGCGCTGGCGACAGAAAGCTAATGCACTGCGGAGCAGTATTGAGACGCGCGCCCGTCAAACAACCCGCCGTGTTATTCAGGTACGCCAACTGGCCGTTGCGAACGTGTTGGAGAGGAACGATACGCAGGTAGGAAACTCCCTGGGCATCACGCCGTCCTTCATAATCAAAGAAGAAGAACAGCTTGTCTTTGCCGTTGATGTAAGGCTTGCCGCCCTCGCCGAAGCGCGGCAGATAGAGGGGGCCGCCCAGGCTCCCGCCAAACTGATTGCGGGTCAACTGCGGCCTCTTAACTCCATTCTTGTTATTGAAGAAACTGTTCGCAGCGGTCGCCGCCGTGCGGTTGAACTCGCGTAAGCTTCCGTGAAACTGGTTGGTGCCGCTTTTGGTAATCAGCTCAACCTGACCACCGGAGCTGCGGCCTTCGGATGCGCCGGGATTGGTCGAAACAGTTCTGAATTCCTGAATCGCATCAATGGGCGCATTGGCCGTCGTAGCGAATGCCTGACCAGTAGCCTGATCGTTGGCATCAATTCCATCAACAGTGATGTTGCCCTGGTCGGCGCGCGCGCCCGTGACAGAGCCGACGCGGTTGGTGGCTCCGGTTCCCACATTAGCTCCGATAACACCCGGTTGCAGCCCGATGAGTGAGGCTGGCGAACCGCGAAATTGAATCGGAAGCTCACGTAGTCGGCGCTCCTCGATGACGTTGCCGATACTGGCGTCAGTTGTATTCAAGGTGGCTTCGCCCGACGACGTTACTTCTACCGCCCCTGAAACTGTTCCAACGGGTAGTTGCGCGTTGTGGGTTTCTGTAACTCCCACACCGAGCGCCACGTCGTTGATAATCAAAGTCTGGAAGCCTGTGCCGGTAAAGCTCAACTTGTAGCCCTGACCGGGCGCTACCTGATTAAACCGATAGACTCCCTGGTCATCAGTAGTCGTCGTCAATTCTTTTGAAGTTTTGGTGTCGGTGAGCGTCACGGTTGCGCCGCTTATGACTGCGCCTGTAGTGTCTGTGACGACTCCCGTGACTGAAGACGTTGAACCCGTCCCCTGAGCCGAAACTAAATTGGGAAATAGTAGCAAGAGCAAAGTCATCAGCAAAGGAATTGCTTTCGTTACTCTCTTCTGTGTGAACATATTATTCTCCTTCTGGCATTCCTATTGTTGCGTGAAGAACTGCTGGAAGTTTCGATCTAAATTTCGTGTTCCAGAATCGGAACAACGATGGAACCATTCGCGCGTTCTCACATCAGAGAGGTGGCAACACGCATGCCGACTGGCTTAAATTTTTACCATCGTCTTGACTCAAGACATTAGCCGGAGGGGATGAGCCTAGCGGTCAAAGGAAACTTGATGAATTTGGATTCTGGGCCAGGGCGGGTTCGGGAATTTGAATAATTAACAGAAGCGAAAAGCTGTGAGCGACAAAATTTTGTCCAGTTTTTTGTACACCTCGGAAGATGAAAAGTTTGCTGCGCGTAAATAAAGGGGAACCCCATTTCGAGGTTCCCCTTAAAGAAGAGAGTTCTTTACCCCATCGGGTTTAGAAGATTAACTTCACCCGCAGTTGGACACTCCGTCCGCTGAAATTTCCGGTGCTGTAGTCGTTGAAGAGCGAACTCGTCACATCAGGAAAGGCGAAGGATGCCGCGCCGATTCCGAATGCGTTTGTCTGATTATAGTCGTTCTGGTTGACGAAGAGCGGCGATCCATAGTCTCCGATAGTTCGGATTCGTTGATTGAAGAAGTTGCCGATCTCAGCCCCGAGTTGGAAGTTGTATCTCTCCTGGCCGAAACGGAAGTTCTTCACGAAGACCATGTCCGTGCGGTTCCATCCGTTCGTGCGAAGCGTGTTGCGTCCGGCATTGGCGCGTGCGCCGTAGCCTGCCTGGATATACTGCGCGTTCGGGTTCACTGCGACGTAGGCAACCGTCGAAGCATCGCCAAGCGGAACTATCTGACCCGCCGCATTAACCGCGTTGACGGCGCTGCCCGTGCCGGGCACACCAGTGAGATTGACGATGGTCCGGTCGCCCGCCGCGTCACGATTGCGGTTGCTGTCTATGGACGACTGCGGCGTTATCAACTGCCCCGATTGCGTTTGGAACACGCCGTTAATCTGCCAACCGCCGAGGACTCCTCTTAAGAATCCATTCGGGCTGTGATTGAACAATGGAAGATCGTAGTTAACAGAGACCACAAAGCGTTGCGGTACGTCTACGGCTGACCGCGAGTATTCCTGACTCAAGTCAAAGTTATCCTGCGCGCGGCGCGGGTTGACCGTGCTTGAGAACAACTCGTTGGTCGCATTGTCGAACGCTGCGCTATAAGTATAAGCAGCCGTAACCGCCAGCCCGCGCGTGAAACGCCTTGTCAGGCTTATTGAACCGGCGTCATATACCGAATTTCCTTCAGGCTCAAACGAGGTGACATTCCCGGCGAAACCGTAAGCACCAAGTCTCGACGGGAAGCGATGGTTGAAGTTGCCGTTCGGGTCAACGTCCAATCCAAGACTACCCAGTGTCCGGCGTCCTGCGAGTTGCGCCGCGCTCGGCATGCTGAGGAAGGTCGGGATCACCAGACGGCTATTGTCTATCACGCCCCCGTTGAGACGTATTTGAACAGGGAGATGGCGACCCGCCGTATGAAGGTATCGCAACTCCAGCACCGTGCCTTGTGTCAATTCACGCTGATAGGAGAGCGTGGCCGACATAATATACGGCTCGACGGCATCAACTATATAAGACGAGGTCGCAGCTCGCGCCGCAGCCCTGGTGTTGGGCGGCAAGGGAGTGGGTGAAACGCCGCCGTTCTGGAGGAAGGGCGCTTGATAATTTTGCGCCGAAGCGCTCACCTCCTGCTGGAACTGCGGCGGCAGATTCAACAGGTAAAGGTTCTGGTAGGTCTCGTAGTAGTTCATCCCGAAGTTAGCGCGAATCGAACTCTGCCCGCGCCTTCCTGAAATAATGCTTCCCCACCGGTTCTTAAACTCCGGCGAGTAAGCGAAGCCAACGCGAGGCGAGAAGTTGTTCCTATCGGTTTTCGGCACGTTGAAACTAATCACACCGGGCACGTTCGCAATCGAGTTGAGTTGTTGAAGAGCAACATCACGCGGCGTCGTCAGAAACTCGTAGCGAAGCCCCAGATTGAGCGTCAAGTTCGGTGTCACCTTCCAGTCGTCCTGGCCGAAGGCATAATACTTCCTCTGGTTGCCGGTGAAGGCTGAAGCGCCGACGCCTCTGAGGTCCACGTTGCCAGGCAGCGAGTCTGTAATCAACTCATCGAAAGTCGTGTAGTGGTAATCACCACGACCGCGCGGCAAAAAGAAGCTCGTAAAAATCAGGTAGCGTAGCTCGCCACCAAACTTGAAGTTGTGCTGGCCGCGCGCGAAGCTCAACGAATCATAGATTTGGTAAGAATCGTTAAAGCCGCCCTGCGGCAGATTGCTGTTTGGCCCAAGCGCGAGGTTAAGCGGGTCCACTGTAACGTTCGGAAAGGTGTTGAAAGCCGGATCATTCAGCGGCTCATCCAGGCTGTAGCGCTTAAAGGAGAGGCGCGTCTCGTTAACTAAGCTGGAGTTGATCGTCCGAATCCAGCCAGCAGAGAACAGGCGCGCACTAACGGTCTGCTGGTTGTTGAACTTCGGGTTGCCGCTTCCGGGCTGTTCCAGGCTTAACGATTCGTTACTGAAGCGATAGCGAAATTGATTCTTCGTTCCTAGAACGTGATCTATGTTGATCTGGTACTGGGTTTCGTGCTGGCCGCCGGGAGTGACCAGCGAGACGACGCCAAAGGGAATGCCCGGAGTGCCGAGCACAGTTTGTGTCGAAGTCGTAATCGCGGGAAGAACCAGATTGTTTTGGAGCAGGCCGACAATGTAAGGACTCGCGCCGGGCAACGCTGCGACTCGTGCGAGACCAGCCGGAGTCGGGGCTGTATAAGAGACGCCGCTTCCCTCTTGAGAGATCGGCTCTTTCTGAAAGGCTCCGAAGAAGAAGAGCTTGTTTTTGACGATGGGGCCACCCAGCGTCAATCCATAACGAATGTCTCTCAATTGCGGCTTCTCGTTTATCACGCCCGTGCGAATATTCAACTCTTCGCTGGTTGAAGCAGCGTTGAGGTGCTGATCCTGTAGGTATAGAAAACCGGAGCCGTGAAACTCATTCGTTCCCGTCTTGGTGACAGTATTGAACTGACCGGCAGCGCCTGTGCCGAACTCTGCGCTGTAGTTATTCGTCAGAATTGACACCTCGGAGATGGCATCCTGAATCAGGTCCAGTTGCTTGCCGGTCAGGTCTGGAGAGTTGTTGTCCACGCCGTCAACATTGAAGCTGTTGGCGTGCGGGCGCGTCCCGCCAACTGAGCCTCCGTCACCTGAGACGCCCACTCCTTGAGCGACTACGTTTGGAGAAAGCAGGGCCAGCGAGCGTATATCATTGAAGACCGGAAGGTCTTGCACCTGTCGCGTCTCGAAGTTGCGTCCGAGTTGTGAAGTCTCGGTCTGCACCAGCGCTTCGCCTCCCGACATGATGTCAACAGTTGCGCCGCCGACGCTCGCCACTTGCATCGTCACATTGACACCGCTTTCCTGGCTGAGCTGGACATTCACTTTTTGTGAGATCGGCTGAAAGCCTTTGGCTTCAACCGTGAGGGTATAATCCCCTCCGAGAACGTTCGGAAAACTAAAGGAGCCTGAACCTGTTGTCTGTGTATTGAGGGCCTGCCCTGTGGCTTCGTTTTTCAGGCTTACTGTTGCACTGGTAATGACGGCTCCATTCGGATCGAGCACCTGACCAGTGACAGCCCCACCCGTTGCTTGCCCGAAGACAGCACCAGCATAGGCTATTGATAAGACTAAGACGGCTAAAGTTAAAACTACTCTTCCTTTCATTGCGCTTGACCTCCAGTCGCTGCTTTAACACTCGGAACCAGACCGAGCGAATTCTGTTTTCATGCTACTTGGCCTCATCGCCCAAAGGACCAGACAAGGCTTCATCAGATATGCACAGTAGATTGTTCCGATACCGGAACAGCGCGAGTGCAAACCGTGCAACTCACTCTTCATAAGGGGCAAGAGCTATGCCGATTTTCTGCCTGTCGAGAATAGTCTTGGGCTGCTGATCTTTAATCGAGGCGAAGGCGAGTTCCAATGCAGAAGAACTTGATGAATTTGGATATTGCAGCGCGGCAATGTTGCGAGATTTGAATGACGGGGAGGAGGAAGGTATTTTGGCGGGTGAATTTTTGTTCTGATATTTAGACAGCGCTGTCAACTTATTCTGATGAAGAAATAACAATCGTCAGAGTAGGAAAGAGACGCTCATGTTCCAGTGCGACGAAGCGAGTCTGGCATCACGGATTCGCCGCGAGCACCATATAGATTATTCGATCAATCAACAGGCGCGTTTGAGCTTTTAATAAGAGAAAAAAAAGGGCGGCTTGCGGGCCGCCCTTCAGGTTCAACGTTATGCAGTTGAACTAAATGTAACTAGAAGCTATAGCGAATCTGAACGCGCCCAGAACGGCTCGTACCCTGATTCTCACGCGGTTGATTGAAGTCAGAGTTGAACACGTCACCGTTGCTCCAGTAGTTATCAAAGGAGAAGCTCGGGTGATTGAGCACGTTAAAGAACTCGAAGCGTATCTGTAAGCGGTCGCTCTCCCACGGCGTGAATGGGATTTTGAAAGACCGGCTAAGGGTTAGGTCCAGACGATCCACGTGCGGCGAGCGCAGAGTGTTGCGTCCGGCGATGCTGCCGCCGCGGATGTTCTCAGAAACGACATAACGAACGGCGCTCAGAGCGACATCGTTACCGAAGAGGTCTGAGAACCCGGTCGGCGAGGCAGTGCCATTCAGCGCATTCGAGAATGCTACTGTATCAGCAGGAGCATTCGGGTTGCTGATGGCCGGACGGTCGTTGAATGCATTCAGGTCGCCGTTGATGTCAAAGCCACCGATGAACGGAGTCTCCACGTTACCGGACTGAATGCGGTAAATAACGCCGAACGTGAAACCGCCGAGAATGTTACCCTTTACGCCCTCTTTGAACATGCTCGAAGAGTCCCATAGCCCTGAAAAGACTAAGCGATGAGGCACGTCGTAGCTTGCCACTGAGCGGTCAACGCGGCGATTGAAAGGATCGGAACCGACGCTCGAACCACCTGTCTGAGCGAACACCTCGCTGGAGGTGTTGTCAATAACCTTCGAGAACGTGTAGGCCAAGCGATAGAACAGCCCATTACTGAAGCCGCGCTCGAAGCGCGCCTGTAAAGAGTGGTAGATCGAGTCGCCGCCGTTGGTACGAACGGTGATGGAACCCTTGGCCGGGTTGACGCGGACATTGTTGATGCCGGGGTTTGCCTGCTCGTTAATGAACAGGTGAGTCCCGCGCGATCCAACGTAGGATACGTCAAGAATATTACGTCCGGGCAACTCACGCTGGAAACCGAAGTTCCAGACGTAGGTCATCGGATTGACCAGGTTCGGGTCAACAGAGTTGACTGTCGCCCTTGGATTAACAGTCGCTGTGGTCGGCAGCGATTGAGCGCCGAAGTTGGCCTGGCCGCGGCCTGAGTTGGGAGCAACTGTAGTCGCGCCGAGCGAGTTCGGGAAGGTGGCTATCGTGTTGCTCAGGATGTTGTTGAAGAACACATCGTAGTTGACCGCGAAACCGCCGCGAACGACCGTCTTATTCTCGCCGAGCAAGCTCTTGAAGAAGTGCGGCGTGTAGGCAAAGCTGAAACGCGGGCCGAAGTTGTTATTATCTCTCTTCTCTTCGACGCGCACGAGCGGGTCTGCGAAAAGGCCACCGAAGGCCGGGAACGGAGCGTTGTTTGAAGCGACGCCGAAGTTCTCGTAACGGAGTCCGAGGTTCAAACTCAGATTTTCGCGAACACGCCACTGGTCATTGATGAAGTATGCCTGGTTGGTCACGTTCGACTTCTCCTGACCGTTGCCGAAGACTTTGCTGGCCGAGCCACCAGGTCCTGAGAAGCCAAAGACGAAGTTACCGAGTGCGGTGAATCCGCCGCCAGAATTGTAAGACAACGAACCACGCGTGTTGATAGGCACCAACTGAGTGCCGCGTTGCGCGAGGATGTCAGCGCCTAAACGGAAAGTATGGTTTCCGATGGTGTGCGTGATCGTATCCTGGAACTGGTAGTTCTTCCAATTACGTCCCTGCGGGAAGACCGCATTGAGTCCGACCGTCGAAATGCTGCCGGTGTTGATAGCGATCTGTGGGCCTCCCGCACTCAGCGTCGAGTCGCGAGGCGCAAAGAGCACGTCGAACTTCGATAGGCCGAAGCGGAATTCGTTGGTCGTAGTCGCCGAAATGTTGCGTGTGTAGCCCGCATAGAAGTTAGCTACGTGGCCCGGCACATCAACCTCGAAGCCCGGAAACTGACCGCCCGAAACTCCAGACGGGAATTGGTTGTTGAAAACCTGATCGTTGCGCAGGTAGCGGAACGAGAAGCTGTCGCGCTGAGTCGGCGTCCAGTCAACACGTGTAATGTAGTCGTATGTGTTGACCGGCTGCGCACTCTGGCGAGAGGCTATGCCGAACTGGATGGATTGAGCCGGGGCACCGCCTGACTGTATGCCAATATTCCTGTCAGCGGTCGGCGCAAGGAATGTATTGACGATAGCCAGGTATTGATCCAACGCCGGATTGGTTCCGGCAGGAACCAGAGCGCGCAACGCGGCAGCACCCGCCGCTGTCGGCACAATGGCCGTACTCGAGACGCCACCGGCCCGGAATAGATCGGCCTGGAACGTGCCGAAGAAGAACAGCTTGTTCTTCTTGATAGGACCGCCGAATGAGAAGCCGAACGTGTTCTCGTTGAACTTCGGAACCGTCGTCAGTCCCTCGATGGCTTTCTGGCCTGGCGTGAGCGAAGAGAAGATTGAATTCTGAATGATGTCGTAAACGGACCCGTGGAACTCATTCGTTCCTGAACGGGTGATGACGTTGACCACCGCGCCGCCCGCACGTCCGTACTCGGCTGAGAAGTTGCTGCCGAGAATAGTCACTTCCGAGTAACCATCACGGACTGTAGGCTGGTATGACTGACCTGTGATCGAGTTGTCGTTGTTCTCGAGGCCGTCAATCAACTGGTTGTTAGCGCGCGGGCGTAGCCCGTTGGCCGAGAATTCTGTGCCCTGCACGAAGCCGCCAGCCAGACCGCCTGGGTCAACGATACCGGGCAGCGTGAAGACGAGGTTGACCGGATTGAGACCGACGACAGGCAGTTCAGTGATCTCACGTGTGTTGAGTGTATTGACACGAGTTCCATCTGCTGTCTGTAACTCAACCAGATCATTGGAGCTGATAGTTACCACTTCGGTTGGATTACCAACTTCAAGTGGAATGGAAACGTCAACGGTTTGCGCCGCCGCAACTACGACACCGGCGCGCGTGGCGGTTTTGAAACCGGAAGCGCTGATGTCTACCGTATACGTGCCGGGATCAACTGCATCCAACCGGAAGCTTCCATCCCCTTGACTAACCGTTTGACGTGTGACCCCTGTTTGAGTATTCGTGATTTTGACTGTAGCGCCGGCAATAGCGGCACCGTTTTGGTCAACTGCTGTTCCTACCACAAACCCCTTACTGGTTTGGGCTAGAGCCGATAGGCTCAACACAAACAGCAGCAGGATTGCGGTAGCTGTAAACTTGAATCTTGCCATTCTGACCTCCATGAAAAAATCTTTCGGGTTTTAAGTAACGTTTATTTCTAACCCTCGCTAAAAAGTGAGGTTTAGAATTTGAATATCTAGCGAGAAGGCAATTTCTACGCCATTCGTTTCCAGCAATTTATCTCACTAAAAATTAGCTAGTTAGCCGTCAGATGTGAGGGAATTAGGAGGTGGCTTTATCCTTTAATTTGGATATAAATTTGGAAATATGGATGAGGCAGTAACTCAGTCGCCGTTCGTCATTTTTTCGGGTGTCGCTCTATGGGCGACCCATGCCGTCTTCGCGGCATGGCATGGGGCATCCAGGCGCGATGGTGAGCCTATGCCTGAACTAATAAAATATCGTGCGGACCCGATTCACGAAGATTTATAACAAACCCTTAGTTGACGAAAGACCCGGTTGGTGTCAGCTTATTCGATCTCGAAACTGACGCGCTGGGAAGCGCTTTTTTTGTTGATGAGATCAATGGCTGTTACCTTTAGTATGTATTGGCCCACAGGCAGCGCGGCGAGAGAAATTTCAGCCGCGTAGGGAAGTCTTGCCATATCCGTTATCCCTTCAGTCGCTACCTTCCGCATCGGAGAGGTCATCACAGGATGGTCATCGCGAAGAACTTGAATCTGTAGCGCCACGTTAGGCACTTCATTGCTCGCCGGGCCGCGTCCGGCGTTGTAGACATAAGCTAGGAAGCGCAGGTACGAGGTTTTCGTAAAGCGGTGATCCACACTGATGTCAGATATTCCTCCGTTAGCTGTCTTGGCCTCTTCCTGTGCCTGCTTCCGCTCGCCTATCAAGACGCTGCTCATCGCCAGGCTACCTGACGTGAAATCGGGAATTTCAATCCATTCCGTGGCGCTGCCCATCCGCCCACTCTTCTCATCACGCGCGGCGACGCGGATTTGATAGAGACCGGGCGGGGTGCGGAACTGGTGCGTGAAAAAGATAGGCGACGGAGTAGAAGCTGTAGATGCTGGTGGGTTGGTTGTATTCTCGGTGACACCCAGGCGATTTTGGAAACTGCCTACAGCCTTGCCCTGATCGTTAAAAAGCGCGCCAGCCACATAAACCGTCGCCGGTACTGGTTTGCCATCTACGCTCTCCGATGAAACAGTGTTGCCTCTCACTTGCATCGTCGCAGTTACTACCGGGCCGACGTTCGGCACGTCCTGGTAATTGACGGTGAGCGCGGTCTGCAACTCTGTCTTCGGGTAAACAGCGCCGAGCGTCTTACGCAACTCTTCTTCGGGAGTCTTGACCGCAGCAGTGGGAGTGGCTGCGGTAGTCTTGCGCGCTGCGGTTGGGCTTGGCGCAACGTTGAAGAAGCCGCGACGCACACGCACGGTCAACTCGGGATGTCCCTTAACACTAGCTTCGATCCGACGAAACTTGCTGCCACCTTTTACTTCACCTTCGGGACGCCATGCGAGCAAGTAATAAACGGATGTTTCCTGGAGCGTGTTTTTGATTCCCAGGCTGAGCGAGTTTGAGTTGAGCAGAGCGCGTCCACCTGTGTCGGCAGCGAGTGTGCGCAACGGTTCCTGTTCGGCATTAATTTCACCAAGGGCAGCAGTCGCCACACGCCCACTAGGATCGGCTCGCATTTCAACGCTCGCGTCTGGCATTCCCGTGGTCAGCCCACGCGCATCCATACTGTAGATGACGACGCCTGTGCGCGCGGCGGCATCTGTTATGCGCCGCAATTTCTCAGGTATGTCCGAGACACGGCTGGTCACTACGAAGCCGTCGGAGAGAAAGAAGACGATTTTACGTCCGGGGAGCGGGCCGGATGATCGCGCGAGGCTCTCAAGCGAAGAGAGCACGTTGGTCGTCACTGCGGCGGATTGTTGTAGCAAAGCATCCGCACGCTCCTTGACCAACTGTTCAGCCCTTTCGCGCGGCAACATGGGTATTTCGCGCTGCAACTGCTCCACGAAATAGTTGAGCAAGTCAGGATTACCTCGCTCATTTATTTCTAGCGCCTGATACACGCTCATCGGCGGGCGCTCCATATCGCGCACATCATAGGGGAGATAGTTGAGGCGTGCGACAGCCGCGCGGAGGACAGCTTTGTTATTGGTCAGTTGCTGTAGAAATCCAATCTGGCCGCTCGCCGAAGCGATACCAACCTGATCGCTCTGGCCCATCTCTTTATCAATAAAGTTGAGCAACGATTTGCGTGCTCGCACCACGCTGTCCATAGCCAGATGCAGATCGTCCAGGAAGAAGAAGATGGTTCGTCCGCGATTCAGAGGTGTTGGCTTCGCCGAATCGTTTGCGCCGGGAGCGCTGGCAACACCGCGAGCTGCGGCCAGTTGCGCCCCTTCGTTGGAGCCTCCGGCCATAATCAAATCGAAGAAGGATATTTGAACCGGCTTCCCGTCAACACGCAGCTCAAATTGGTCGCCCTTCAAGTTGTCAATGAAATGGCCCTGCTTGTCGAAGACCATAACATCCGTCTGCACCAGTTCCGTATTGATTCGGATAACCTCATCCTCTTGCTCCGCTGGAGCCTGCTCCTGTTTCTGTTGAGCTTGGATTGATGAGAGCAGCAGACAGAGGCCAAGCAGCAATGCGAAGCCGAACCTGAGAATAGGAAAAGTAGAGTAGGACATAAGCTTTTAATTGAAAAGATGATGGCCGGGGAGACCGATGGGAGGAATCATACCATGCGCCATTCAGGATAGATAAAGTCCGAAGTAAACTTTTTCGAGGTCAGACTGAATTGCGTATGCAAATAACGCGGCTACTCAAAGGTTAGTAACTTGCAGACAGATTAGTTAGCTTTCGCCTAGTGTTTTTTATATACTAGGGTGAGAAGGTTAAATTTCCCCTGTGTGATGCTGCATGGTGGCGGTCTCCGATGTAATTGCCCATCTAACGTCACGCTTACAAATTTACAGATGAAGAAATAACTTCGCTGAGATAACCTTCATAACTCTACAATGTATAATTCGACGGAGGATTGAAATGAGAGAGATTCGTGTACGTCATCACTGCCGCACGCTGATATTTATATGCGCCTTGACAGCCGCTTTGTTGTCATTAACAACCTCTATATCTTCTACCACGCTCGCGGTGGATAAAATGACAGCAGAAGATGTTATTGCCAAACACTTGGAATCCATCGGGTCTGCTGAAGCGCGGTCTGGCGCGCATAGCCGCGTTGTTGTTGGCACTTCCCATGGGATTTTCAACGCGCGAAATAGAGTTGGTTTGGTTGACGGACGTTTCGTTCTTGGTTCGATTGACCATAAAGTTTTGTATGCAATGGCCTTCCCCTCCCCAGATTATCCCAGCGAAAAGTTTGGGTTTGATGGAAAGAAGTTCACCGTCGGTTATCTTAAACCAGGCGTCCGCTCTACCCTGGGAAGCTTTATTCTAATTCACGATACTGTCTTCAAGGAAGGTTTGATGGGAGGAACGCTGTCATCGGCATGGCCGTTCTTGAATCTTGCGGAACGGAAGGCAAAGTTAGAATACGCAGGCACTGAAAAAATTGGCGAGCAGTTAGTTCACAAGCTCAAATATTCTCCAAACAAAGGTTCCGAGTTGGAAGTTACTCTCTACTTTGATGCGAAAACCTTTCAGCATGTTCGCACTCAATATGAGCGGGTTGTGGGAGCTAAGCTTACCGGAGGGGGCATTGACAACCAAGCAGGCCAGAGGGCAACACGTTACAAAATGATTGAAGATTTTTCAGACTATAAAAAGGAAGGTGGGCTGAATCTACCCCATAAGTACAAACTCGAGTTATCTATCGACAACACAAATGGAACATCTATACATAAGTGGGAAATGAACCTCGACCAGTTCAGCTTTAACCAAGAGATTGACGAAAAGGGATTTGATGTAGAAGCAAAATAAAATCCTCGGTCACAAGGCAAAATGGATTGGTAATAGTCGTGGCGTAGCGGCGCGCATGCGGACAGTTTCGTGTTGCTATGCGTTTCGGCACGTGTTGGCCGGATCAAGCATCTTAGCGCGAATTGCCTCCAGCGAGATGCCTGGCTAATGATACCGGCTGCACGCCACACGCCTCTGTTCACGCCCCATAAACACAATCGGAATAAGCCGGAAAAAGCCGCTTCAGCACCGTGCTCAAACTTTGTCTCCAGCATCTGCCAACCCCTATGACATTCAATGATTTGTATAAGAATCCAAATTTATCAATATCCATCCATGTCTTCTTATTTCCGTTCGTCAATTTAAGGTAATGTTAAGAACAACTTATGTTTGTCGAGGAATGACGGCATGCTTCTTGCCACCTTGCAATCCAGTAAAAGCAGCTTACCGCAAGTGGTGGGATATTAAGAACCTTTTTCGTAAAGTATTTTGGATTCTGATTCCCTCCGTTCCTGGTACCAAACATCTATTGTTCTGCTTCTGCCTGTGAAGATTCTTTTAAGAATGATCTACGCAGAAGCCCCTGAAAAAGCTTACATGTCCGAAGGAGTCCAAATATTATGTCTAAGGAGTTCCCTATGAAGAGATTTACGTTGGCGGTGTTGACGCTCTGTTTGTTCACAGTGTCGGCATTCGCCCAAGGCACCACGGGTCGTCTCGTCGGAAACGTCGCTGGCCCGGACGGCAATATTGCCGGTGCAACCATTGTCGCGAAAGATAACCAGACCGGCAAAGAGCAGACAGTTCAAGCGACCGCGGATGGAACTTTCAGCATTCAGCAGCTTGAGTTCGGAACCTACACCGTGACGATCACGGCTCCGGGGTTCAAGACCTTTTCTAGTACCAACCTGAAAATTGATGCTGGTCGCGACTACACGTTGAACGCGACGCTTGAGGTCGGTAACATCAGTGAAACAGTTGAAGTCATTGCTGGAGCCGATGTTGTCAACTCCTCAAACGGCGAGTTGAGCACCTCGGTTTCGGCCCGCCAGGTTAAAGAGTTGCCCATCAATGGACGCAACCCGCTAAACCTGCTTAACCTGATTGCGGGTTCTAATCCGACGAGCAGCTCAATCAATGGACAGCGCTCCTCGTCTGTGAACTACACGCGCGATGGTCTTAATGTTCAGGATAACTTTATTCGCAACGGCTTCGTTTCAGATCAGCCTACAGTTGATGACACGGGTGAGTTCACGGTTATCACGCAGAACGCTGGCGCAGAGTACGGTAGCGGCTCGACACAGGTCCTGCTCGTGACCCCACGCGGCGGTGGCGATTTTCACGGCAACGTTTTTGAGTTCAACCGCAACGCCAGATTTGCCGCCAACAATTTCTTCAACAACCTTAATGGCGTTGGGCGATCCGCCCTTAAGCGCGACCAGTTTGGTGGAACGATCAGCGGGCCATCAATTCTCCCGCGCTTTGGCGAAGGCGGCCCCGCTGTTATCAGAGGCCATGCATTCTTCTTCGCTAATTACGAAGGCTTCCGTTTAACTAATCAGGCGCCGATAACTACGACGACTCTTTTACCGGCAGCCCGCACCGGAAGTTTCACCTACATTGACAATGCGGGCGTTACGCGCACCGTCAATGTTCTGAATGGGAGCGGTTTTGCCACCGGGCTTACGCCTGGGCAGGGCGGCGTACTGACGGTTGACCCGTTGATCCAGAGCCGAATTTTAGACCCTATGCCGACCGCTGGAAACGGAGCTTTGACCGGTATTAACTTCCTTCAGGCACTTACCATCCAACGTGGTAATCCTGAAGTTCGCAACGCGGCGACCGGACGCTTTGACGTTGACATCAACGAGAGAAACTCGTTCAACTTCATTTACAAGTACAACAAAAATGCGGACGCCCGTACCGACATTGCTGCCGGCTTCAGCAACGAGGTGTTCAATACACAGGGTGGCCCCACGATATTATATGTGGGCGCGTATCAAATGACTCCTACCCCCTCTTTCTCTAACGAGGTTCGTGGCGGGTATCAGCTCAGCAAGCCTTTCTTCCTCTCGACGACTGACCCCAGGAGCCTTCCGTTCCTGCTCAGCATTCCGCTTGCGACCAACCCGGAACCTAGCTTCCAGAGTCAAGGTCGTAATACGAAGTACTACAACATTCAAGACAACGCTTCATACACCTTTGGCAACCACACGATGCGCTTCGGCGGCCAGGGCCAGTTTTACCGGATTCAATCCATCAACAACGCTGGCAGCACCCCGACGTATAGCATTACCACTACAGGCAACACTGCAACGCCCGGGCTGGTTTCGGCGAATTTCCCCGGCGGCATCAACTCGACCGATCTCGCCAGAGCCAACAGCTTACGCTACCTGCTCGGCGGCGTTATCGGCAGCGGCAGCCAGACGCTTTACGCCACAAGCGCGACCTCGGGTTTCGTTAAGGGCGCAACTCAAATTAGAAATTTGAACTACAACAACTATGCGGGCTACGTCTCGGATCAATGGCGCGTGTCGCCCAAGCTGACATTAAACCTCGGCCTGCGCTACGAGCTTTACTCGCCGCTCAATAACCCGGATCAGGTAACTCTTGAGCCGGTTGTGCCTGCGGGCGCTGATCCGATTGCCACGATTCTCAACCCAATCGGCACGTTCCAGCCCGTCGGCGGCAACGCCGGCCATAAGGGAGATTTCGCCAAAGCTGACAAAAACAACTTCGGCCCAAACATCAGCTTTGCATACAGCCCGTCTTTCAAAAACCGCTTCCTCGGAGGGATGTTCCCGGGCGAAGGCAAAACTGTTATTCGCGGCGGCTACCGCGTTGACTATGTTAACGATGAGTACGTGCGTTCCCAGGATAATGCCAGTCTCAACAACGCCGGGCTAGGTGTATTCGGTGCTTCGGCGCGCTTGGGCGGTACTTCCACCGGCTCGACGCAGTTCAGAGTGATCGGCGCTGGTAATGCCCTGGGTGCTGCGCCCATCTTTGTGCCAACCTCTGCGTTCAGTCCAGGCGGTTCAGGGACTCGCACCTTTTTAGAGAACAACGTGGCGGCGGGCGCTGGCGTGGGCAGCATCGGCGGAACGATTTCGCTGATTGACCCGAACTTCCAGGCTCAACGGAACTACGAATACAACTTCGGCCTTCAACGTGAGATTGGATTCCAGAGCGTCATCGAGGTTCGTTACGTCGGCGGTTACAGCAAGGAGCTGACGCGCTCGATTGACTACAACCAGCTAGAGATTATCAAGAACGGATTCTTGACGGACTTCATGAAAGCGCAACAGAATTGTCGGCTGCAAGGTGCGACGATTGCGGGCACGGGCGATCCGATTCTCCGCTGTACGAGTGCCGCTTTCAACCCGTTGATTGCGGGCAGCCAGCAGCTCCCCGTCTTCGACCGTCTCGATGCTGCGGGTCTCCTTACCAACAGCGTCATTCTTACGCCGATCAGAAACGGCACGCCGGGGGCGCTCGCGGAGACTTACGTCCTTAATGGCTTCACCGGTGTCAGCTTCTTGGCGAATCCTAACTCGGGCGTCGTCAATTTCACGACCAACGGCGGGCGGTTCAACTATAACTCGCTTCAGGTTGAGTATCGTCGTCGCTTCACAAAGGGGTTAAGCCTCCAAGCGAATTACACGTTCCAGAAGATTCTGACGGACGTGACGGGCAGCACCGACGAAGTTAACCAAACGCGCGTCGAGCCGTATCTCAACAACGCCGACCAGAGTCGTGACTATGGGCGTGCCATCTACGACCGCACGCACACCTTCAACTTCAACGGACAATACGAACTGCCCTTCGGCAAAGGCAAACGTTTCCTTAACGAAGGCGGCGTGCTGGACAGAATCGTCGGCGGATTCCAGCTTTCGTCAATTGTCAACATCAGCTCCGGCGTACCGACCGGCATCATTGACGGGCGCGGCACACTCAATCGTGCTGGCCGCTCGGCAACGCAGCCAGCCACCACGTCGCTGACGGCTCGTCAGGTTCAAGACTTGTTCGGTGTGTTCAAAACGCCGAACGGGGTGTTCATCATTAATCCCAGTGTGCTTTTTGCAACTGCAACAGCCCCTGGACAACCTACGTTGAGCGGCTTTGATTTAAACCAGCCACTCCCCGCAGGCTACACAATTACAAGCGTGCGCGGCGCCAACCCGGTTGGCACAGCGCCTTTTGCCGGTCAGGTTTTCTTCCCCAACGTGGCGGGATCAACCGGCAATATGCAGCGCAACGCTTTTAACGGCCCGATCTACGCTAACTGGGATGCAGGTATTCTCAAGAATATCAGGCTTACGGAGACCACCCACCTGCAACTCCGTGCCGAGATGTTCAACGTCCTGAATCATGCCAACTTCTTCGCTGGCAGTAACCCAGGCATACTCGACGTTGGCAGCACCAGCTTTGGCCGCCTGACCTCGTCCGGTAGCGTTTATTCACCGCGTATCATGCAATTCGGCATACGCTTTGAGTTCTAACTCTCGACTCTGATTTAATCAGAGTGGTTAATTCTACGGGCGGTACTCTTTCACAAGAGTACCGCCCGTTTTTTATCGCTGCTAAAACGTCCGCCGCTTTCCGATAGTTATATATTTAGCCCTTTGATATTTCCGCCCATCGTTTCATTGTGTGATAACAAATGAAACCTGTTGATTGATAAACTTACCTGTCACCATATCCCTGGCCTCAATCTTTGCTGTGTAGCTACCTGCTGAAAGCCTGTCAAGACCTATGTATTTTGCGAACCTTAGATGCGGCGTCGGCTCGCTTAAAGTCTCTGTCAGGTCGTAATTGATCGGCTGTAACGCTGGCTTATTATCTTTCATCAGCGTCACACTGACTCTGACCAGCGGCTTACTCGTTTTAACGTCTGGCGTCGCATTATATAATTCAAAGAAGATTATTAAGTTGTCCTGGGCGCGAAACTCTCGGCTGGGAGACGGGCGAATTTGTACTCCTCCCTGACCGAGTACGTCGGCGGCTGCGCGCGCTGCAAGATTTTTTGGGGCTGGCTCTACATGGCGACTCAGCACTACTCCGCTCATTGAAAATTCAAAGTCGGCGACAGGCAAAACGAGCTTTTCTCTCTTCACTGTAATCTTTCCTGACAACCTGTCTTTCACAACCAGATCAATACTGTAAGTGCCTGGAGCGAGTTCTATATCCTGATGATAAAAGATATTGTTGTTTTTAATTGCCCGGTACTCTTCAGCGCTCAGTGCGACATTGAAGTTCCCGCCGAGCCTGGAAAGAATCTTTCCCTGTGCTTGTTGCACGACGCCGAGAATCTCTAGCTGCATTAGTTGCTTATCGCCTTTCGAGTCGAACTTCACCGCGCCCGGCGGCAACTCGATTGAGATCGGAATGATGTAGTTTCCCTCCTGGAATCTGAACGAGGGCAGTTCTATGAATAGCGGCAGTGAGGAATTGTTCTCCGTCTCCGTCATGCTCGCCAGCAATCTTTTGTCTTCCGGCGAAAGTGAGATTACTGCGTCGTGAGCCATAGCATAGAAACCTGAGCGCGAGATCACTTGAGCGTCTGGTCTGTGAACTTCGACTTTCAATTTACGGAAGCTGCCGTCAAAGTTCGGATCGGTGCTTTGATAAGCCAGTGTGTACCGGGCGTGGATTTCGTGATCTATTCTCTCCAGCCCTTTCGCAATGTCATTGGTGTTCTTGATGAGTTGCCCGCCTGTATCGCCTGAGATGCGGTACAAGATGTCATAACCACGATTCGGCCCCTCTTGTCTCACGTAATCAAACACGGTCTCTCCGCCGACTGCCTGTATCCGCTGCTCTTGCCCCGTCGCTGCGGAAACTCCTGCTAGAGGTGAAGCGGGCGCAGGCCCCCCGGACTGTGGAGCAGAGGCTTTTAGTCCGGCAGAGTCTATAATGTAGATTGCAACGTTCGCACGGTTAGCGATGTCAATGGTGCTTTGCACCTGCCAATCGAGAGTCGCTGGTGTGATGAATCCTTGAGAGAAGAGTACCAGCGTCTTTTTACCTGGTATCCCGCGTTGCGCTTCGCAGATAGCTGCCAGCGAAGCAAGGATGGGGCGCGACTGTTGTTCGCTCAGTGCTGAGCGCAGCTTGATAAATTGCTGAAGAACCCGCGCAGCAATCATCGCCTGACCCGCTGCCGAGCCAGCCGCCGCTGTTGTAATCGAGCCGGGGAGCGCTCCCCCGGAGTTTTCTACCACGCCTCTCTCTTTGGCTATGTTTTCGGCAAGATCAGTTTGTTCAAAGCCCTTACTTGAGCTAGAGGCAGAATAAGCTTTCTCTACCGCTTGGATAAGTTTTGCCTTGTCCTGCGTAAACGGCTGTAGCAATCGCAAATCGCTCGTCACGGCGAATAGAGCTACAGTGTCAGTGTCGGATATTTGCTCTCGAATGTATTTGATAGTTCCTTCCCGCACCTGCTTCAGATTTGCCAGCTCTGTCGTCTGCCCGTCCAACACCAGCGAGATAATGTTCCCAGGGGCTTGGCCGGATTGACCGGAAGGGCGGGTCTCCGTTTGAGCGGCAGCGCTCGACAGCTCCGTTTTATTGTCGCCGACCGTGAGCGGCGGCTCAAAAAACTGCACCTTCTGCTGCACTCCGTTTTCAAAGACAGTGAAATCCTCAGCTTTAAGGTCTGTGACGTACTTTCCCTTTTTGTCCTTCACCATCACGTCAATATTGACTAGATTAGATTTCACTCTGAGAACTTCAACGTCATCTTCATCGGGTTTTTTTTGAGCGCTATTGGCCTCTTGTGATTTAGCCTGCGCTGCATACAGGCAGAGGGAGAGAATCACGAGCAAGCGCCACAGCAAGCGCGTTGCGCATTCATCGAGAAAGAACCTACGTTCAGACATTCTGTGTCTCCTGACGGTTAATGCAAACAGTGGATGCCCATGCCGCTTGTTCTGATAATAATCACGGAATGCTCAGGGGAAGATTGACTTCATCGTTATGACGCTTGATGACCAGCCATAAATTATATGCGGCTTCACACGAAAATAATACTTGAACAAAAAGGCAGGATAAAAGAGAATGTGCATCACCAAGCTCCTTCTTTAGATTCTTCCTTTAAGGACAAGCAGACGGCTATGAGAAGAATAGCTCTTGCACTTGCCAGCATCCTCTGTATGCAGACCTTTTGTCTACACCTGCAACAAACTTCTGCGGCGACCGTTACGGATGATAGAGGAACTGTCAGTTCCGACATCAATGATAGCGACGCTTTTTTCCAGGCGACTCTACGGCGCACGAAGCCCGCGCGCGACTACACGCGCCGCATAGAGGCGCTGCTCTCGCGCATGACGCTGGAAGAAAAGGTCGGACAGATGACGCAGTTGCAGATTGGCATGATCAGCACAGGCCGTGACCAGGAGATACAGATTGATCCGGCCAAGCTGGAAAAGGCCATCATGCAATACGGCGTCGGCTCTATCTTGAACGTACAGGATCAGGCGCTCCCCATTGATAAGTGGCACGAGATCATCCGGCAGATTCAAGAAGCCAGCCAACGCACGCGCTTAAAGATTCCAGTCATCTATGGCATAGACTCGATTCATGGAGCAAACTATGTGCAAGGCTCGACGCTCTTCCCGCAGGAGATTGGAATGGCTGCGACCTGGAATCCGGCATTGATGCAGCGCGCGGCTGAGATTAGCGCAGCAGAAACGCGCGCCGCCGGAATTCCCTGGTCGTTCTCGCCCGTACTAGACATTGGCCGCCAACCCCTCTGGCCTCGCTTCTGGGAGACCTTCGGTGAAGACCCTTACTTAGCAAAAGTCATGGGCGTGTCTTTCGTGCGCGGCATGGAGGGTGATGATGTCTCGTCTCCCAATCATGTTGCTACCAGCTTGAAGCACTACATGGGTTACAGCCTTCCTTTGAACGGCAGAGACCGCACGCCCGCTTTGATTCCTGAAAACTATCTGCGCGAATACGTCCTGCCGACATTCGACGCTGCCGTCAAAGCCGGGGCACATACCATCATGGTCAACTCCGCCGAGATTAACGGCATTCCAGGCCACATCAATCACCACATCCTGACAGACATTTTGCGCGGCGAGTTGGGCTTCCAGGGCTTCGTCGTTTCCGATTGGGAGGACATTAAGAAACTGGTCACTCAATGGAGAGTTGCTGCGGACGAAAAAGAAGCGACCCGTCTGGCAGTCATGGCCGGTATAGACATGAGCATGGTTCCAAGCGACTACAGTTTCGCAGACCTCCTAGTGGCGCTCGTCAAAGAGGGCAAAGTGCCGATGTCTCGCATCAACGAGGCCGTTCGCAGAATCTTGCGCGTTAAGTTTGAGTTAGGACTCTTCGAGAACGCGATGCCGAACCCCGCGTTAAAATCGAATCTCGGCACAAACGCCTCAAGAGAGGTAAGCCTGCAAGCAGCCCGCGAATCAATAACGCTGCTCAAGAATACTAATAACCTTCTGCCGCTCTCCAAGAATCGCAAAGTGCTCGTCACAGGCCCGACGGCGCATTCGCTCATCTCGCTCAACAACGGGTGGACGTATGTCTGGCAAGGCTCGGAAGAATCGCTCTATCCGAAAGACCGTCCAACCATCCTTCAAGCTATTGAAGCTAAGGTCGGAAAGAACATAACCTATGTGCCCGGCACACGAATCAGACGAGCGCCGAACGGCCAGTCCAATAATACGCCGACGGATGTTGATGAAGAGGTTGACATCGCTGCCGCTGTCCGTGCCGCACGCGATGCGGATGTGGTCGTCCTGTGTCTCGGCGAAGGCTCCTATACAGAGACTCCCGGCAATATCACCGACCTCAATTTGAGCGAAGTACAACTGAGACTAGCGGAAGCTATCCAGGCGACAGGCAAGCCTGTTGTCCTGGTGCTGGTCGAGGGTCGCCCGCGCATCATCAATCGCATCACGGACGGAGCGCAGGCCATTCTCATGGCATATAATCCGAGCAACGAAGGCGGCACGGCAGTCGCAGACGTTCTCTTCGGCGATTACAACCCGTCAGGCCGCCTTCCCTTCACCTACCCGCGCACACCCAATGGTCTAGTGACCTATGACCACAAGTTGTTTGAGACGGAGGCGACCGACTACGGCAACATGGCGTTCAATCCACAGTTTGAATTCGGTTATGGATTGAGCTACACGACGTTCACGTACAGCAGCCTGCGTCTCGCACAGAAGACGATGCCTGCAAACGGCACTATGAACGTTAGCGTGGCAGTGACAAACAGCGGCCAGCGCGCGGGCAAGGAAACGGTGATACTTTACGTGCGCGACGTGGTGGCCTCTCTCAGCCCGCCTGGTAAGCGCGTCAAACGCTTTGCCAAGATTTACCTTGAGCCGGGACAGACAAAGACGCTCACTTTCACCTTGCGGCGCGACGACCTCTCTTTTATCGGGACTGACAACAAGCCCATAGTCGAGCCGGGAGATTTTGATGTGATGGTCGGCAATCTCACGGACAGATTCACGCTTCAGGCCGAAGAAGGACAGATACAGAAACGCACCCGTAAATAAATGCAGTGGCATCAAGCCACGCGCTATTGAAGGGTGCAGCAACGTGAGTTCGACGTAAGAAGCGGCTGGGGCAGCCCCGGAGGGGCGATATGATAATAGCCCAGGGCGTCAGCCCTGGGTTAAGAAGTTAGATTATTGTTTAAGCCCCGGAGGGGCGGCATAATATGCCGCCCCTCCGGGGCTGTATCTTTATGGTGTGCGTTGTACCCAGGGCTGACGCCCTGGGCTATTAATATTCCGCCCCTCCGGGGCTAAGAACGAGGCGTCTTCTTATATCGAACTCAAGTTAAATTATTGTTCAAATATATCCGAGAGTTTATAGTAGGTGCTCACCGAAAACGGCTTTGGAGGAGGTCAGCCATGAAGCATCACCACTCTCACTTGATTACCAGAATCTCCTGGCGTTTAGCCGCAAACATTTGTTCGTTAATCATCGCGGCAAGCGCGGCGCTGGCCCAGCAAGCACCTCCGGGCGTTGGCCCTCCACCCGGCGCTACGCCAAAGGAGCGGACGCAGGATATGCAAAATCGTGAGTGGCGGCTCCGAAATGGCGAGAGGGACGCCGCTCAAGCGCAGGTGAATCAACAGCGTGTACAGGCAGCCATCGAAATTGTGAAGCAGGACTTTAAGCGCATTCAGATCATACGTAATAAGATGGTGGACAACCTGGTAGCTAATAAGCCTCTGGACTACAAGCTGATTTCAGAGCAAACGGAAGAGATAAACAAACGCGCTCATCAGTTGAAAACGTTTCTGATGCCGCCCACTTCTGACGAGAAGGAGAAGGAGCAGAAAACGGAAGTCGAGTACAAGCCTGTGGAGATGAAAGGCGCGCTCGTCAAGCTCTGTAATACGATCTTTAATTTCACAGAGAATCCTGTCCTCAAGACTCCCGACGTGGTTGATGTCCAACAGTCAGCCAAAGCCGGTCGTGATCTTTTGAGTATTATCGAACTCAGCGGCGACATCAAGCGAAGCGCTGAAAAGCTGGGCAAGGAATAGAATCACTTTGGTCTGCCTGGAATGCCTGTGGACTTTCCTTTGTATCGTGGCCGATTAAATCCGGTCACTGTCATCTTCACGCTCGTTGTGCTGCTGAGTTTTTTCGGCAACGCGCGCGGGCAAACATGGCAGTTAGTCTGGAGCGACGAGTTCAACGGCGCAAAGGATTCAAGGATTGATAGCGCCAAATGGAGCGCGCAAACCGGAGGCGGCGGCTGGGGCAATCAAGAGTTTGAATACTACACCGATAGCAAAAGGAACGCTTATCTGGATGGGCGCGGGCTTTTAGTCATCAAAGCCATTAAGGAAACACTTCCGCTGGAGTTTAAGTGCTGGTACGGCCCATGCCAGTACACGTCCGCAAGACTCTCTACCAAGAAAAAGTTTACGCAGGCTTATGGTCGTTTTGAAGCGCGGATGAGACTGCCCTTCGGTCAGGGAATATGGCCTGCCTTCTGGCTTTTAGGAGACGATATTGATGCTGTGGGCTGGCCCGCGTGCGGCGAAATAGACATCATGGAAAACATCGGGCGCGAGCCGTCTCTCGTTCACGGCACGATTCACGGCCCCGGATATTCAGGAGGAAGCGGCATCGGCAAAGCTTTCACCCTACCGCACGCCAAACGCTTCGCCGATGATTTTCACATCTTCGCTATCGAGTGGGAGCCGAACACGATTCGCTGGTACGTTGACGGGAAGCTCTATCAGACGAGGACGCCGACCGATCTGCCAAGCGGAGCAAAGTGGGTTTACGATCATCCGTTCTTCATCATCCTAAACCTGGCAACGGGCGGCGCATGGCCCGGCAACCCGGACACAACAACCACTTTTCCTCAAACCATGCTGGTTGATTATGTTCGCGTCTACCGGCGATAAAATCTTTCCCTGATAAATCATTTCGGAACTGGTTCGCCTGCTTTGACGATTCGTATCCAGTGGTCTGTAAACTTAAAGTGCATTTCCGGCACTTCCACTTTAGGCATGTGGCAGGTTACGCATAACTGCTTGCTGACTGGGCAAGCCGCCGCCGTTCTCTCTGGCGTCCTGGCTTCTTTAGAGTCTGACAGATGACAGGCGAGGCACTTTGAGTCGTAGAAAGATGCTTCGTGCTCCAGGTGGTCGTGCGGGTCATGGCAGGCGGTGCAACTGATTCTGGGGTCATTCTTAAAATGCGCTCGACTACTAAAGATTCGATAGGGCTGAAAACGTAGATTATTAATCCCCCCGTGATCCGGCATCGCAATCGCCTGCTCGAAGCTCATGTGACACGCGCCGCAGAATTCCTGCGTCAGGTCGAACGAATCTAAATTCGCCGGATTAAAAATTTGAAGGTACTTAAAATTCTTAGCCTTGACTGCCGCCACATGTTTTTCGCCCGGCCCGTGGCACGCCTCACAGCTTACGCCGGGGACGAGATTGTTCAGTTGTAACTCGGAGCGGCTGACTGCTGCCGTCGAGTGACAACTGAAGCACCCCTTTGCCCCTTCAGGACTCATCAACCTGCCGAGCGCATTTTCGAGTGACGTTGGGACTGAGCGGGGATGCAGGATGGTGATGTTGAGATTCCGAAGCTCTTGAAAATAGCTGACACGTCCCTCGTAAAGCGCGCCCTTGTGCTGCAAGACATAGGTCTGACCGGCCACGCCCTGTCCGAAACAATAGAGGATAGGCTCGGAGATCGTGTTTGCGCCGTTGCTGACGGTGTAAATACTGTGATTGCCCTGGCGTGTAATCCGGTAGGAATAAGGGCCTTCACTAAATGTCAATCGCGGGCGTTTAATGAGGATGTCGCAATCTGAAGCCGATTCTAAAGCATGAGACATCGGGGTAGTGAAAAAATGTTCCGCCTGATATGTATGGCATTGCGCGCACGTGGATGCGCCCACGTAGCGCACCCCTGGAAGTTCGCGTGTAGGTCGCCACTTGGATAATGAAACGTTTCCTTGTGCAGGACTTTGCATCTGGCTTTGGCCGACTAGCGAAGACGTAGTTCCCAAATAGAGACTTGCATAGATCACGAAAGCGATCAGGGTGATGGTCTTCTTCGTTTTATCCGCCATTGATTTGCCCCGACCTTTTATTTCCTGGTCGCTCCGCTCTTAATGAAACCTTCGCCTTCAACCACCCTGAGATAAGTATTAACGGGCGGGTTCGTGAGTTTGTCTATCTTCCCGCTCGGCCAGCGAATCTCAATCGCGTCAATCTTCGCCGCTGTGCCGAGACCAAGCACTTCGCGCGGATCGTGTGACGCCAGGTAGCTTCCGCCGTCTGTCTTCAACCGGCTGCGTTTCACTCCGCCAGCCTGCCACGTGATGATTGCGCCGACGGCTGCCGGATTGCTCCTGGTTGCGACGAGTTGCAGCCCCGACCAGTTATTGCGGTTGCCGCCCTCGTTGCGTAAGAGCAGTGGAGCTTCACCGTTGTTTGAAATGAGCACATCCAGGTCGCCGTCGTTATCGTAGTCGCCAACGGCCATGCCGCGCCCCGAAAAATCTTTGCCGAAGACTGCGCCCGATTGCGTGCTCACGTTCTTGAAACCGTGCCCGGTATTCTCAAACAACAGCAGCGGCTCTCTGTACTTCACCCTCGGAGCGCGTTTCTCGATCATGTCGTCCGGGTGTCCGTTGACGAGGAAGAGGTCTGTGTCGCCGTCGTTATCGTAGTCGAAAAATTTCAGCCCCCAGCCGCTTAACAGTTGCGTCGCAGGCGCAATCTCTCCCGCCTCATCTGTAAACGTCAGGTCCTTCTGATTGTGATAGAGACTGAAAAACTCCTGATCAATGTTGGCGACAAAGAGGTCTTGCCAGCCATCATTGTCAAAATCGGCAGCATCCACACCCATCCCCGAACGCGGTTTCCCGTTCTCGCTATAGGCCACGCCAGCGGGCAATCCTGTCTCTTCAAACTTTCCGCCGCCCTTGTTGATGAAGAGAAAGTTGGGCATCGTATCGTTGGCGACGAAGAGGTCTATCAGGCCATCGTTGTTGACATCGGTCGCAACTGCGCCAAACGATTTTCCGGGTGAGTCCGCAATTCCTGATTCCTTGCTCACATCTGTGAATGTGCCGTTGCCGTTGTTATGGAAGAGATAGCTCTGCCTCGGCTTGAAAAGGCGCGGGACACAATAGTAGCTGCTGCTCCTCGCCTCGTCGGTGCAGAGAATCTTCTGCGACTTGTCGTAATAGACGAAGCCGGAGACAAAGAGGTCCAGCTTACCGTCGTTGTCGTAGTCGAACCAGACAGCGCAGGTTGACCAGCCGGGCGCAGCCACTCCTGCTTTTTCTGTCACATCTGTGAACGTCCCGTTGCCGTTGTTGCGGTAAAGAATGTTGCGTCCGTAATTCGTCACGTAGAGGTCTTGCCAGCCATCGCCGTCGTAATCGGAGGCGGCCACTCCCATGCCGAATTTTCCGGCAGCTACTCCGGCCTTGTCCGTGACATCTGTGAAGGTTCCGTCGTGGTTATTGTGATAGAGCGCATTCTTGAGCGACGCGGGCGGAGAATAGAAATCGGAAGCTCCGCTGTTGACGAAATAGATGTCCATCCACCCATCATTGTCATAATCAAAGAAAGCGCACCCGGCCCCCACCGTCTCAGGCAGGTAGCGCTCAGGTGAATGCGCGTTGTTGTGAACCCATGTGATGCCGCTCGTCTTTGGCAGAACTTCTTCAAAGGTGACGCCAGTCTTCGCCGCCCCGGACGTTCGCTGGGCCTGCGACTTAACCGGAAAATTAAGAATCACAATCAGAGCTAATGAGAGAATGACAATCTTATCTTTCACAATTCTTGCGTGCCGAATGTAAATCAACTTGTCTGACATGCCAGAGCTTTTGCGAGTTTCCGAAAATTGAGGCTGCGCCCGCAAAGACTCGCTGTAAACGAGCTTATTGTGGATTTGAGGTTGAGGGTGCAAGTATCTCGCTCTCTTTGTCCTCTGCTTTGCCCGCGCCCTTCAGTTGTTCGACGATACGCATCTCTTCCTGCGAACGCGGTTGATCCTTCAAACGCGCGTAGAGCAAGGCTAGATTATAATGCGCTTTAGAATCGTCTGGCTTCAATTTCACTCCGGCCTCCAACTCCGCTTGCGCGCGTGGAAAATCCTTCAGCTTCAAATAGGTTGAGCCGAGTGCGATGTGCGCGCTGGCGAAGGAAGGCGCGAGACTGATGGACTTTTCAAAGAGGCTGACGGCGCGCTCGTCCTCTGCCTGCTCCTGCGCGATCAGTCCAAGGTAATAGAAGGGTTCAGGCGTGCCCGCGTTTTTCTGAATACTCTTCTCAAGCAAAGCGCGTGCTTCGACCGCCTTCTTTTGTTTGAGCAGGACATAGCCTAGATACAACTGCCCTTGAGGATTATCCGGCTGATACTTGAGAAATTGCCGGAAAGCTTGCTCAGCCTCCTGAAGGTCAGGTTTCTGAAGCCACGTGAGGCCAACCGCATAGTAGTAACGCGGCTCGTCCGGTTTGAGTTCGATAGCTCGTTTCAGAGCCAGCACCGCATCGTTAACCAAACCTGAATTGAGCGCCACGCGAGCAAAGCTGTAAAGAAGGTCGGGTGAGTTTGTGATTAAATTCCTCGTGCGATTGAGATAGAGAATTACGTTTTTTGTATCGCCCTTACCCTGTGAGACTACGGCCAAACCCAGAAGCGCATCCGCACTGGCGCTCTGCTGGTTAAGAGCTAGTTGGTAGCTCTCCTCTGCCCTGGCTATATCGCCTTTCTTCAAGTAAGCGTCGCCGAGCACAACAAGCAAAGGGGCGGGCAGCGAGCCTGCCTGCTTCATTGTCTCAATAAAGCTGATGCCTTCGTCCGTGCGTCCTTGAGAGATGAGAAGGCGCGCAAGCTTGTAGCTGACATCCGGGTTGTTCGGGTCCAGGCGAAGGACTTCTCTTAATTCTGAAATGGTTTTATCCGGCACGCCCTTGAGCAGATAAAGGTAGGCCAGATTCATGTGTGCTCCGAGGAATTGATTATCAATGCTGATGGCGCGCGAAAAGAGGGCTTCGGCGTCGTCTAGCCTTCCCTGCTTGGCGCGAATTGTGCCGAGCAGATTGAGCGCCAAAGCCTCATTCGGCGTCGCCTTCAAGATAGCGTTTAACTGCTGCTCTGCTTCTTCAATTCGATTTTCACTGATAAGCGCCGCGACACGCTCAAGCTGCTGGGCGGAACTACTACTCTTCTGCGCATGCGCGCACAACGGAGCAAGAAGAATGAAGAACAGCGCGATGATAGTTTGGGTGTGGAATAAACGGTGATTCATATTAAAGAAGTCAGTACCGCCTGCGGTAGCGGGCGGGTGTTGGTTGCGGCATAACCCGCCCGCTACCGCAGGCGGTACTGACCCCTCGCAGATCAACCAGCAGATTATTTACCGTCGAGATATGTTCCTAAAATCTCTCTGCTCGACGATGCCTTTGCCTTCCTTCACCGTCAGTATCCGGTTGACGCTCGCGTCAGAAATCTTGTCAACCACACCGCTCGGCCAGCGGACTTCTATCAGATCAATTTTCGTTCGTCTCTCAAGGCCAAAATGTAATCTCAAATCGCTTTGCGAAATGTAGCTTGCACCGCTTCGCACTTCATCCACCTGGGTCAAATCACCGGAGACGACTTTGACCAACGCTCCTATACCGTCGCGGTTGCTTTTCACCCCGACCGTCTTAATCAGGATGGAGTTATTACTATTGCCGCCGTCGTTGCGCAATAGTTGCGGAGAGCCATCCAGATCATTGACGACTAAATCAATATCGCCATCATTATCTATATCTCCGAAGGCGACGCCACGACCGGCGCGCTTTTCCATCAGCGGAGCGCCCGCTTGCGCGCTCACTTCCGTAAAAGTTCCGTCACGATTATTTCTATGCAGCAGCTTGCGCTGTAGATAGTTTTCAAGCTGCGGGTAAACGTGGCCGTTGGCGACGAACAGGTCAACCCAGCCGTCATTGTCGTAATCGAAGAATTTAGTTCCCCAGCCAACGTAAACGAGACTCACGGCGGCGACCTTCGCGGCATAGGAAACCTCTGCGAATGAGAGACGCCCTTCGCCACGATAGAGCGTGTTATATTCGTCCGCGAAATTGGTTACAAAAATATCGAACTTTCCATCGTGGTCATAGTCTGCGACTGTGACGCCCATGCTCCCTTGCTCGCTGCCGTTCTCGTTCACCGCCGAGCCGGAGACGAAGCCTACCTCTTTGAAAGTTCCGTCCCCGTTATTCTTGTAAAGGAAATTCGGCGTCGAATCGTTAGCGACGTAGATGTCAACAAAGCCGTCGCCGTCAAAGTCGCTGCAAATGACGCCGAGTCCGTAGTAGCCGTTAGGGTCGGAAACGCCCGCCTTTTTTGAGACATCCGTGAACGTCCCATCGCCATTGTTGTGATAAAGCGTATCGCCTGCGCCGGGCAAACCCCTGGGGCCGCACTGCACCGGAATGTTTTTATACTGGCAGGTCTTGCCTTTGCCAAACTCAGGCAGGTGATTGATGTCAAAGTCTACATAATTAGCGACGAACAGGTCTAACTTACCATCGTTGTCGTAATCAACGAACGCCGCTCCGGTTGACCAACGCGGATCATTCACGCCCGCACTTCCCGTTACATCGGTAAACGTGCCGTCGCCGTTATTTTTGTAGAGGTGATTTGGTCCCAGGCATGTGACATAAATGTCATCGAAGCCGTCGTTATTATAATCGCCAACGGCCACTCCCATGCCCCAGCCGACATCTCCCACGCCTGCTTTGTCCGTGACATCCGTGAACGTGCCGTCGCCGTTGTTGCGATAAAGCGCGCTCCTTGTCTTCTCCTTCGACTTCACCATCTCGACGGTTAAAGAGTTGACGAAGTAGATGTCGGGAAGGCCATCGTTATCGTAGTCTATGAGCGCCACCCCGCCGCTCATAGACTCGACGATATACTTCTTGTCAGGCGACGCCACATGCTTGAACTTAATTCCGGCCTTTTCTGTGATGTCTGTAAACTGGATTTCATTGGATGGGGAAGCTCGGACTGAGGAGAAAACTAAAAAAAGCTGAATCAGAAATAGCGCTGCGAGTCGAACTATGTTCAAAGGCAAAACAGGCTCCCTCTCTCTTGCTTATGGATTTGCCTGACCCCGCTCCTTCTCCTTCAATTGCCTGGAGATTTCGAGCTGGCTTTCGCCTTCCGTCTTGCGTCCTGCCGCCAGGTAAGCACGGCCAAGCTGATAATGGATGTGGGACTTTTCAGGGCCGAGCTTGGCTGCGGCTTCTAGATTCTCGACAGCCCCTTTTGTGTCGCCTTGTTGAAGCAAGGCTTTGCCCAGTTCGTAACGGGCGTCGGCGAAATCGGGCATTGAGGCTATGACCTCGCGCATCAGCTTGATACCGCGCTCGAAGTCCTGACGCGCTAGCCACACGAAAGCAAGATGATACTTGACCTGGAAGTCGTCAGGACTTAAAGCCAACTCACTTTCAAACTCCTGCGCGGCCTCATCCAGCTTGCCCGTCTTCAAGTAGATCAATCCTGTGTAGTAATGGGCAAGCTTCATCTTATTGTCGAGCGCCAGGGCCGTCTTTAATTCTTCGAGCGCTTGAGCCGTATTGTTCTGACCATAGTAAGCCTGGCCCAAAAGAATATGGAGTTGCGGGTTATTGCCGCTCATCATCACCATCTGCTTGATTACACGTTCAGCTATCTCGTGTTTCCCCTGTTTGAGTAGAGACAAGGCGAGCGTGTAGTGGAGACCGACATCAGTAGTCTTATAAGCGACGACTTCCGTTAGCAAGGCAGAGGCTTTTGGATAATTGTCCACCATGAAGTAGCTCATACCCAGAAGCTGCTTGGCCGGAAGGCTGGTCGGGTGGGCCGCCAATTCTCTTTCGAGAGGCTGAATGGCATCCTTGTAAGCTTCGGACTTAAAGGCTGCCAGTCCCAGGTTAAGGTTTACGCCCTCCAGTTGCGGGTCCCACTTCGCGGCCAGAGTGAACTGTTCTGCCGCTGCACGAAAGTCCTGTCGCTCGGCTCTGAGCAGGCCGATGTAATTATGAGCGCTGGCAATCACTTTAGAGTAATACTCCTCGCCGCTCTTCAACTCATTATCGGTCTTTTCATCCAGCGCTTTCGATTCGGCGATGATACCGGGGGCTGAACTAAGTTCAGGGAACTTGCCATTTTGTTCATTCAAGCTGGCCGCGCTCAGATAAGCCTCAGACTTTTCCTTGTCTCTCTTGAGAGACTTGGATTTGAGTTCCTCCGATAGCTGTAACTCTTTTTCGCCAGCCTCGGTTTGACCGGTTTTGATTAGCGACTGCCCGAGCCTGTAGCGCGCCGTAGCGATTTGATAGTCGTTGTGCTCGACGGAAGGATTCAGTGCGATTGCTTTCTTGAGTACCTCGATGGCCCGGTCATGCTTCTCTGCTCCCTGGTAAGCCTGGCCGAGTTGAAAGTAGGGATCAGGATTACCGGGCTGAATGCGCGATGCTTTTTCCAGAAGGCTGATGGCGGGTTCAAAGTTTCGCTCAATGACATAAACAATACCCAGATAGTAGTTGGCGAAGAACTCATCAGGGTTCGCGGCCAACTCGATCTTGAACTCTTCCGCCGCATCGCTGAGCCTGGCAGCCCCGTCTTTCAGTAGATAGGTGAGGCCGAGATAGTAATGAGCGCGCGGGAAATGAGGATCAAGCGCGACGGCCTTTTTGAATTCTTCTATCGCTTCCGGTAGAAAGCCTGTCTCCCGATACGCCCGGCCAAAGATGATGCGAAGCTGCGGGCGGTCACCAAGCTGCACAAGCATCCGGTCGTAAATCTGCTTTGCCGGAGCGATCTGGCGTTGCTTTAGATAAGCTAATCCCAGCGTATAGGTAATGTCATAATCATTGGGAGATAGCTTCAGCGCGGTTTCTAGTTCGGTGGCGGCCTTTGTAAATTCGCCAAGCATGAAGTGGATTTTCCCCAGCATGTGATGCGCGCTCACGCTTTGCGGGTTGAGAGCCAGGGCTTTACCTAGCGGTTCAAGAGCTTTCTCGTACTTGCCAGAGTCAAAATAGGCAATCGCTAAATCTACCAGTATCTCCTGTGAATTGGGCCTGTAGAGGATGGCGGATTCAAACGCCGTACTTGCTTCCGTGTACTTCTTCCGCGCCGAATAGATTCTTCCGAGCTTGGCGTATCCTTCGGCCAGAACGGTCGTGTATTCCGTCTCGGCGGCGGCGAGATTGCCCGCGCGTCTGTAGCTTTCAGCCGCTTCATAATGTTGTCGAAGCGTCTCTTGAGGCGATTGGAAGGCGAGCAGCAGAGATAACAGAGGGAGAAGGGTCGAACGTAGATACATTATTACCTGACTTCTCTGTCTTTAATAAAAATTCAGACGGAGGGCTGAGAAATCCTTCAGCCCTCCGTCCAGGTTTAGCTTAAGCGGCAGTATATCAGAAATTGAACTTTAACCCGAACTGTATCTCGCGGTGGCTTTGCGTAGCATTGAGCGTACCAAAGGAAGCATTCTGGCTTCGGCCAAAGTTCGACTGAGTTGCATTGCCCTGTAAGTTCAAGGCGGTGTCAAACCCAACGAAGTTGGGATGGTTAAGGAGATTGAACGCCTCGGCGCGCAACTGAATTCCATAACGTTCGCGGAATCTCCAATTCTTGCTGATAGAGGCATCCACATTCGTAATGGGTGCTCCACGCACCTGACCGCGTCTCAGATTGCCAAGTTGCCCGACACCGGGCAACGAGAATGCTGCCGGATTGAGATGTATAGTCGAGTCGCCCGTGTGTAGGTAAATGGGCACTCCAGGAACCAGGTCTGGACGCTGGCCGACGCTTGCGCCTATGCCAAGTGTATTTACTCCAGATGTCACTTCTATCGGAGTGGAACTAAAGTAGGAGACGATCCCATTAACCTGCCAACCTCCCAGAAGAGCATTCGCCGCTTTGCCCCAACTCTTAAACGAAGGCAATTCGTAGATTGCATTACCCACGAACGTATGTCTCCGGTCAAGATCGGCGTCCCCTTTGTCGAGACTGTAGTCGAACGGGTCGCTCAAGGAATTGGTGAAGGCCGTTAAAGCAACATCCGAGATGGTATGGGACCAGGTGTAGGAAGCCTGGTAAGCCAGCCGTCGTGAGAAGCGCCTATTGACCCAAATCTGTAACGCCTTGTAGTTGGAATTGCCTGTGGACTCGCTCATCGTAATGGGAGGTGAATTGACCCCCAACCTACGATTGGCATTAACCGTGGCTGACATGTCCAGACCATTTCTAATACCTTGAGCAATGGCAAGTCGAGCAGGTCCTGGAGCAACGTCATTGAAAGGAACGTTACGTCGCCAGATGTGATGCGACGTGTTACCGATGTAAGAGGCTTCCAGCACGGTGTCCTTCAAGATTTCGCGCGAGATGGTTAGATTCCACTGGTAGCTATCGGGCGGACGGAAATCTTCGCTGATAGCATTGAAGCCTGCGCTGGGATTCACTCCCGCGACTGAAGTCCTTGTTCCCGGCTGGATGGTATCGAGGCTTCGACAAGTCGGGCAATCAGCCAGCGTCGTCGTCGCGCCAGACCCGCCCCAACCGTTATCTACTGTTGTCGTCCACGGAGGATTGGCGGTCAGGCGAAGGACATCTTCGATCACATTTGAACGGCTCATGTAGCGTCCGAACCCTAAGCGAAGCGCCGTCTTGCCGTCTCCTTTAATGTCCCAGGCGAGACCCACGCGCGGCTGGAAGCCACCTTTGTAGGTTTTCACCAGAGAATTCGGTAAGCCAAACTGACCAGCTTGATCAGCAGTAATCAAACCGGTACGGTAATCCGTGCCGTTGAAAAGCCGTGGGATGAAATTGGAGATGCGGTTATCCGATGCGAAGGCTTGTGGGTATTGTGAATAGCGCAAGCCCAGATTGAGTGTGACCCTCGGGCGAAGCTTCCAGGTGTCATTCACATAAAACTCAGTGTCACGCCAACGGCCATCCCCGACTTCCGTGTGGTCTTGCTCGACGTAATTGACGAGTGGCAAGTCCCTGACCAGCAGGTCGGCTATGCAGTTACCTGTATGTACGCCGCACCCTTGGATAGCGATGGGGCCGTTGCCACCAGCACCACCACCACCCGGCTCATTCTTCTGGTTCCGACTGTAGAGCGCACCAAATTTAAGATCATGCGACCCGACCACCTTGGTGAAGTCGTCCTTCCAGATGAAGAGGTCTTCGTGATTCTGCCAGGGCGCTTGGTGCCAGAGATCGTTATACCCGCCTGGCCCCCAGAAAAGGCTTGGCACAGCGCCTTCATTACCCGGAAAGACCGTTGGAAACTTAGTAGCAATTTGGTCGTAGAGCGCCTGACTCTGCGCGCTCGTATTGACAATGATGTCATTACCGGCACGCGAAAACTGGAACTCATTCACAGATGTCGGGCTAAGAGTATTCGTTAACTTGACGGCCAAGCTCTTACTAGGCTGATCCCAATCTGATGTTAGGGTCGGGAATGGAGTGTCACCCCAGAAATTGCCTGACGCCACCCCGTGGGTCCAGTTCTCATTGATATAACGAACCATCAGGTTCATTTTGTCCGTAATGTTCGCGTCAAAGCGAATCAGGTCCTGGCGCGTATTAATCGGCTGGAGCGGCGCTGCCGCAAAGTTCTGTCCTACCGTAGACCCCGTAGTGGGGTTTGGATAGATCCCAAGCAAGGCAAGTCCCACCGGGCTGAGTAGATTTTGCGGAATTTTATTGCCGGGATAACACCCTGGGTCTGTCGGGTTTGGGCCAGGAGTCGTGCAGGTCAGTCCTGGGCGATGCGGGAGCGGCCCCGTCAATTGTGCAAGTGATGGGGCGCTGAAATCTCCGATCCTCTCCGCCGCGGTGGGGACACGTCCCGTCAATACCTGACCGCGACGTTCCCGTCTCCACTCCTCCGACCACCAGAAGAAGATTTTGTTTTTCCAAATTGGGCCGCTGAAGTTGCCGCCGTAGTTGTTATATTTCAACTTGCCTTTGGGCTGCCCTGCCCTATTGAGAAAAAAGTCGTTAGCGTTCAGAGAATCGGCGCGGTGGAATTCAAAGGCAGTGCCGTGAAACTCATTGCTGCCGCCCTTGGTCACGAGATTAACTACAGCGCCCTGGGCCTGACCGAATTCTGCGCTGAAACTATTACGCTCAACGCGAAACTCTTGGATGGAGTCTATAGACGGAAAGACCAGCAGCGTTCGGTTCGAGCCGACATCCATATTATTGACGCCATCAACCGTCCACAAATTCTGGTTTGAACCGTTGCCATTGACTGACATATCAACACCGGAATCGAGTCCCGTACCGCCCGTCTTGAAAGCGCCACCCGCACCCGATTGCGTGACGGGCGAAACACCCGGCACCATCAACGCCAACTGTGCGTAGTTGCGTCCATTCAAAGGCAATTCAGTTACCTGTTTTTGTGAGATCAGGCTGCTCACCTCGCCACTTCTCGTCTCTACAGGCGCGGCCTCACTTGTAACGGTGACCTCTTCGTTAACATTTCCAACTTGTAAGTCGAGATCAACCACAACCCTTTCACTAACGTGTACCTCGACTCCGTTGCTTATTGTCGTTTTGAAGCCTTGAGGCCCCGTACTTACAGTGTAACGGCCTACCGGCAAACTGGGGACGGAGTAGAACCCATCACCATTCGTGGTTACTGCGCGAGAGAGACCCGTCGCTTCATCCTTGATGGTGACTTCAGCATTAGGAATGGCCCCCCCCTGTGGGTCACGCACAGTTCCGCTGATGCTGCCAACTGTGCTTGACTGCGCATGAGCACTAACGAATAGGCCCAGCCCCAGTACGAGCACTAAGGCTTGTAATCCAAGCTTTCTAATCATAATGCATCTCCTCATTTCTGTGCGCTTCAGGTCTTCTCAGATAACTGTCAAAGTATTAGTCTCTTGAGACAAGACACAGCAACCGTTCAGGCGAAGCCAAAGCCTCACCTGACCGAACAATTAATACGAATTCAGCGGCGAGCATCTGACTGTATAGAAGAAGAGGAATGTGTAACATCACACCCTGCGACCACTCTCTTAACAGAAGTCAGAACAAGATAAGAATTATCAGCTTGTCGGATAAACAAGCCTGATGAGCTATCACCCAAGAGCAAGTCGAGCTTGGGCTTTCAACAAAAGTCACATGCGAGGAAGTACAGAAATTAGCGAATCCGCGAGGAGAACCAAAGGCGACGCGATTTCACAACCAAGAAAGTTTTCTTAAGACCTTAGAACTTGAGCCAGATCACGCACCGCTTCATTCAGTAGCGATGCTATTTATCATGACGGGTTTGATAATTCGGATAAGCGCTCAGCGTGCCCGCGTTTAAGCTTCGGAATTGAAGCTCTCCGATTTAATGAACCTTTAGTGACTTAAACTTTTTAAGACTTGTACGTTAAAATGAACACTTTGTTGTAAGACCTAACAAAAGATTTAATACTAATCCAGGCGCTTGTCAAGAAGAATTTTCCTGTATCGGCGAAGAAAAGAAAGTTGTTAGAGACAACAAAGTTCCGAAGAAATTCTAAGCTAAAGAGACAGAGGCAAATTTAGCTGCGAGGATTAAGCTGAGCGCTCCCATCAACGTCGGCTGCGCGCCCAGGGTAGATGCAAAAATTCGCGCGGGAGGTAAACCACGACAGAGGCTTTCCTCAACCGCTCGTTTTGTGTCTTCAGCGATCAGCGGCCACGCACGTACCATTGGGCCACCAACAATGACCGCTTCCGGTGATAGCCCTTGAATCAAATTGGCGATACCAATCCCTAAGTAATGCCCAGTTTCCTTGAGAGCGGATTGCGCGATTTTCTCACCCTTCAGAGCGCGATCAACCATTTGATCAAAGCTGATGCTGCCTTTGCTATTTGAATGATGTATCAGCTTCTCGTAGCGCGCGAGAGCCGCGCGTTCGGAAGCGAAGGCTTCCCAGCAGCCGCGACTCCCGGCAGCGCAGGCGATTGGCGCTCCTTCCCCAATCGTCATGTGACCAAACTCGCCTGCCGCTCCGTTTTCGCCTCGATAAACCTGCCCATCAAAAACAATCCCCGTGCCGACTCCTGCTTCAATCAGCACGATAATGAAATCGCGGACTTCACGTATTTCAGGACGACCAAACCAGAGTTCTGCAAGGGCGGCGGCATTGGCGTCATTATCAGCGCTGACAGCTAACCCGGTTGCAGCTCTCATCTCTTGAGAGATTTTCAAATCACGCCACTTGAAGTACGGGATGAAAAGCGCAGTGCCCGATTCCGGGTCTACGAGTCCCGGCAAACTGATTCCGATTCCTTCGATAGTTCCCTTGTTTTTTCTGATTAGCCTTTTTGTATATTTGATGATCTGCGCGATTGTCTTTTCAGCGTCAGGATCGGTCGGAAATTCTTCTTGCTCAAGCACACGACCTGCCAAATCACTCGTGGCGACGATGGTTCTGATGGTGCCCAGATCAACCCCGATGGCTACCGCATCCGCAGTACGAAGAGAGAGCAAAATCGGCGGGCGTCCCCCAGTGGATTCGCCATAAACTTCTTCAAGCAAGCCCCCGGTCTTCAATTCATCAACGATTAAGGAAATGGTAGAGCGCTGCAACTCAGTCTCATAGGCTATTTCAGCGCGCGAGATCGGGCCTCTTTCGCGCACGTAATTGAGCACGATCTGACGATTAATATCACGAATCGTATTAGACCGCGCGACATTGGCTCTTTTGAGATCAATTCGTCTCATTAAGTTGAATCAAGGCGAAGAGGACTTTCGCTCCTTAGCAGCAGGGAATCTTAGAACGGAACTCTGGTCTCAGCTTAAAAGCGAAACTTCACAGCTATCAGTTGATTGACATTAAGAAGTATATAAGACCAGCAGTCAATACTTTTTGTTTTATGGCTGTGATAACAATAGCTAAACTAAATTGCCGCAGCAGAGGCAAATCTTTTGGCGAGCACGAGGCTGAGCGCACCCATCAAACTAGCGTGGTCTCCGATAGTCGAAGCAATGATGCGCACGGGCTGAAGATTACGGCGCATACTTCTTTCGACGGTTTCACTCAACATGTCGGAGACGAGCGTCCAGGCGCGTGTAATTGCCCCGCCGATGACAATAATATCTGGACTAAAGCCGATAATGAGATTTGAGATGCCGACTCCTAAGTAGTGAGCCGTTTCACTCAGCACGGCCTTCGCAGCCTCATCTCCAAAAAGAGCGAGATCAATTAATTGAGCGAAATTCATCTCCTGAGCGCCTTCCGCAAGGCCCGTCAATTCTAAGTAACGCGCGATAGCGGCTCGCCCTGAAGCAAAGGCTTCCCAGCAATTATAGCTCCCGCAGGAACAGGGGACAGGCGCATGCTCTCCTATAATCATGTGCCCGAATTCTCCACCGGCTCCGTCCCTTCCCCTGTAAATTTGACGGTCGAAGATGATGCCCGTGCCGACTCCTTCTGCGATGAAGACCATGATGAAATCGCGCGCCTCGCTCACTTCAGGTTGTCCGAACCACAGTTCTGCAAGTGCGGCAGCATTAGCATCATTGTCTATTGTCACATCCATCCCTGTGGCGGAAGCGATTCTCTGCCCGATGTCCAGATCGCGCCAGTTGAAGTACGGGATATAGAGCAGCCTTCCGCTGGAAGGATCAACCAGACCCGGCAAGCTCACGCCTATTCCATCTATCCTTCCCGTGCTCCGCTCAAGCAGATTGCAAGCAGCATCGGTCGCACGAGCAATTGTCTTCTCGAAATCTGGATCAGTATCAAATACAACTCGCTCAAGCACGCATCCGGCCAGATTGCTCGTTGCGATTGTCGTTCGTGTCGGGGCAATATCAATGCCGAGAGCGGCTGCTCCGTCTGTATTCAGCTTGAGTAACGTAGGACAACGCCCGCCCGTAGAATGACCCATCCCCGTCTCTTCAATCAGCCCTTCAGTTATTAGCGAATCAACAAGGGTTGAAACGGTGGAGCGTTGCAGCGCTGTCTGGCGGGCAATTTCAGCGCGTGAAATTGGGCCTCTGTCGCGCACATAGTTGAGCACGATCCGCCGATTGATGTCTCGTATATTGCTAAGATGGGCGGTGGTGGTTGTTCTTAAATCAATTCGTCGCATGATATGTCTTCGGCTGGGGACACTTTGATATATCACGGAAACAACTAAAGCGAAGCATAAATATAGCATCAATGCCTTTATGCTCTCCGGTCAAAGCTCTCCCGGTGTTCACGAATCAAGGCACGCCTCGACGCGACTCCGCAAATCCTCGATCATCACGCGCGCCTTCTCTTCCGTCTCTCCCTCTGCAACGAGCCGTATGATCGGCTCTGTGTTAGAACCTCTCACGAGAAACCAGCCGCCATCGAGTGTCACCTTGATGCCGTCGCGCATGTCCATAGGCCACTGCGCATACTCGCGGCGAGCCATCTTCAAGACCCTGCCGATTTTGTCCGAGCGGCAAGCGAGCTTCTCTTTTATCATGAAAGAGCGAGGCAGTTCGTCTAAAATTTCCGAGACTGTGCGGCCTGTGTCGGCGAGCAAGTGTAGGATGAGCGCCATGCCGACGAGACTATCACGCGCGTAGTTGATGCGCGGGTAGATGACGCCGCCATTGCCTTCGCCGCCGATGACAGCCCCGTGCCGCTGCATCTCTTCCGTCACGTTGGCCTCACCAATCTTTGAACGGTAGATAGGACAATCGAAGCGGCGCGCTACCGCATCCAGCACATTCGTCGTTGAGAGGTTCGCCACAACAGGCCCGCGCTCCTTCGTAAGCACATGACGCACTGCCAGCACCAGCGTGTACTCTTCACCCACAGCAAGCCCACGCTCGTTGACGACTGCGAGCCGATCCGCGTCCATGTCCTGCGCGAAGCCGACATCAGCCCCGTGCTCTTGCACCGCTTCGCACAGCGCGCCGAGATTTTCCGGCACAGGCTCCGCCCCTCTCGGAAAGAGACCGTCGGGTGTTGTGTTAATGGAAATAACTTCTGCTCCGAGTGCAGCAAGCAGGCGTGGGCCAACAATCGAGCCTGCGCCGTTGCAGGAATCTATCGCTACACGAAGTTTGGGTGCATCAACAGGCAAAGAACCGAGCACATCAAGGATGGCCTTGATGTGCAGGTCGAGTGCGCCCGCCGAAAGCTCTACGGATCGCATCTCCGCGCCGGACACTTTCACGTACTCGCCTTGATGATAGATGTCCAGGAGTTGGCGTGCCTGTGCGCCTGATAGAAATAGTCCAGATGAGTTGATAAACTTGAGAGCGTTCCACTCGGCAGGATTATGACTCGCCGTGATGGCAATGCCTCCTCGCGCGTGTTGACGGCGCACAAGCAACTGCACGGTCGGGACAGGGCAGATGTCTAGGTCAATCACACGACAGCCGCTTGAGAGCAGTCCGGCCATGACCGCCTGTCGAACCATCTCACCGGAGGTGCGCGTATCGCGCCCCACCACGATTGTCCCCGACCCAGCGTAAGTGCCAAAAGCCTGAGCGAACCGCGTCAGCAGCGTCGGCGTCAACGATTCGCCAACGACGCCGCGCACACCGGAGATGCTGATCTTGAGTGTAGGTATTGCTCGCATAAAAGGTGTGATAGGTGATGAGTGATGGGTGATAAGTGATAAGAGAAAAGCTCTTTCCTATCACCCATCACTTATCACTTGTCACTTCCTTCAGAAATTACAGGGCGAGGCCAGAGCCGGTACAGGCGCGGACACAGTATCACGGAATTTGACTGCCTTCCTGCGCATCTCTGCTATCTTTGCTTCAATCTGTTCAGGTGTCAGCGCTGTCTTCGCTTGAAAGAACACCCAGTCAATATCCTCGTGATACGTGCGCGCCTCTTGCGCCTTAATCATTCCATCTCGGATAAACCAGAGATTGAAGTTGATGGACATTAGAGACTCCGGGTAAAAGCGATCACCGTGCTCTGCGAAGCGTTTGCCGTCAACGAAATATCTCACCTTTCCATCAGCAACCTGTGTGACTAATGTGTGCCACCCAGCCTGGCTTCCGCTCGCAGTCTCAAAGACGTTATCCTTCTTCCAATTCGGCTCAGGGCTGAAGGTCTCCCACGTGGTCGCGTAAAGCGTTGGCCCTGTGATTCCCCAGCCGCCGTTGGGTAAGTATTCAAAATCCAACTCGCTGTAGTCCGCGTCCATCGCTGCTTTCAGCGGGCTGATTGTGTAAAAGCTCTGGACGAGTTGATCGCCACTCGGCCCCGCAATCGGACTATCTGTAAAGCGCACACGAGCGGCATACGTGCCTTCCAGGTATTTGCGTTGCTGGCAGATTTGAGTCTGTTTGGTGTTCGCGCCCGTGCCATCCGTTGAAGAGGTCATACGCAAGATGCTGTTGCCGGGTCGCTCTGTGTCTTTTAGGAATGAGACGCCTTGCGCCCACCACGTTGCGCCGGGCACTCCCGGCCAGCCCGCTACGGTGCGAATAATCCAACCGTGTTTAGTCATCTCTTGATGACTGGAATAACTAAAGTCGTCGAACAAAACTTGAGAAGAGGCTACGTTATTAGTAGCGAACGCAGCGGGAGTGTGACTGACTGCTGGAACAAAGAGAGTAGTGAGGCACAATGCAATCGCAGATAACATCGCAGAATTTTTCATAGCTTCAAAATCTCCTTCCAGAGAATTACTTCCCTAATCTATCACGCGCCCAATCGAGCAGTTCATGTGCGCGAGGCGCGGTCTCAGCCTCGCCGATGATGCGAATGAGCGATTCTGTATTCGAGACGCGGATGTGTACCCAGCCATCCGGCCATGAGACTTTAATCCCGTCCGTTTGGTCACTCTCTATGCTCTCCCTCTCCAACTCGTCATATACTCTTTGCACAAGAGAATGGATTCGGTTCGGCTCAACCGCGACGTTATGCTTAATCATCGTGAAGCGCGGCAACTCTGCATAGAGTTCCGAAAGCGGCTGCCCGGACTCGGCCATGTGCTCCAAAATCAAACCGACGGCAGCCGCGCTATCGTGTGTGAGTTGCACGCGCGGGCAGATGACGCCGCCGCTGCCTTCGCCGCCGATGACGGCGCGATTTTCGATCATGGCTTCAGAGATGAAAGCCTGCCCGACCGGAGTGCGAATCACACTCGCGCCGTGACGCGCCGCAATAGCGTCTATCGAGCTGCTAGTCGAGACGTTCGTGACAACCGTGCCGGTTTCTCGCCTCAACTGAATCTCGCAAGCTACCGCGAGCGTCGCTTCTTCCGAGAGTATCTCTCCCGCTTCCGTAACGATTCCCAATCGCTCGCCATCTGCGTCATGAGCGAAGCCTATCGAGGCATGTCCCGCGAGGACTACGGCTCGCAGTTGCGCCATCGTCTGAGGCTTCGGCTCAGGGATGTGCGGGAACGGCGCGGTCGGATCATCGTTGACTGCCAGCACGTCGCAGCCGAGCGCTTCAAGCCAGCGCGGTGAGAGCAGCGAGCATGAGCTATTGCAGCAATCAACGGCGACCGTCAAACGGCGCGCTCTTATTGACTGGACATCAAAGGCGCGCAAGAGAGTTTCCAGGTGATGCTCGATGGCATCGCGCTCTTCGACCTTGCTTTGAATCTGTTCCCACCCAGCTTTAGCGAATTCTGCCTGGTGGAAAATGTCCAGCAGTTCGTCTGCCTGCGTCGTATTCAGGTAAAGGCCGTCTCCGCGCACAAACTTCAGTGCGTTCCAGGGTTCTGGATTGTGACCGGCTGTAATTGAGATGCCGCCGTCAGCCTCAAGCCACTTGATAGCGAGTTGAAGGCTTGGCGTCGGGCAGATGCCTAAATCAATCACTTCACAACCCGTTGCCAGCAATCCGGCGAGCACGGCAGAGCGCACCATTGGCCTGGAGGAGCGCGTGTCGCTGCCGACGAGTATGCGCCCTGAATCCAGGTAAGTGCCGAAGGCTTGGGCAAACCCCACGACCAACTCAGGCGTGAAAGTCTCGCCGACTACACCGCGCACGCCGGTGATTCCTATTTTGAGTGAGTTCATAGCGCGAAGGCGGAGAATAGCAGAAATGAAAGAAGCGGGTCACTGAAAAACTGTGATGGCCTGTCCGCGTCAATTTTAGATTGACTCGCTTTCCTCAAGCAGTGGGATCGCTTCCAGAATTATCCCGGCGGTGCGTTGGCACATAGCACGCCTGACGCAAGCGTCTGTGATCAAAGATTTCTCCCACATCACCCTTACGCTTGCTGCTCATCACACGAAGATCTTCATCTGCTTGTGCACTTACTTGTTTTCGAGAAGATTTGGCTTTGGCGGCTAAAAGGTGAAGATACCTCCTGGCACATCTCTGAGCACTCTTGCCTTCACAGTCGCTACACACGTTTTTACATATACCGCCCCAAAGTATATAGCTTCGACCACGCTCGGGCTGGAACATCTCCCCGCTCATCCGTGTATTGCGGAATACTCCTCAAAGCCCTTGTTAGTTTTACGCATATCGGGGTGGGGCTAAGTCAAATATATTGTCGTTTCTGAACGGCATGAGTGTTGCTCTATCTAAGACTGACCAACTTCGTGGGTTGTCTGGGAGCAAACAAGTAAATAGTTGTTAATAGGCAAGGCTCGCGGCAGCAATATTATGCTCGGAGGAAGACGAACAATATACAAGGCTGGTGAATAGAAAGCATCGCAATCTATTCGAGTAAATTAAAGGTTTGCCGCACACGGGGTTACTTCTATAGTTATTCTCTAAAAAGGAGATGTTCATCATGAAACGAAACGAGAACTTGCTAAATAAGAGATTGTCAGTCAGGAGTTTGGGCGCCCTGCTCGGCGGCACCTTCTTAGCGGCAGTTGTGGCTGGTGTGATCTGGCATATGGGCGACATCAAGCGCCTCGTCAAGATTAGCCAAATGTGATAAACAAAGCGCAGGCAGATCAGCACAACTGAAGTTTAGCGACCGCTGCTTTGCGTGGTGAGCAAGTTAGAACACGCGCAAAGCTTCTTAATGATCCAGGTTAAGCGACCCTACTACGACCATCATCGTGCATGCCTTTCGCGATGGGTTTATCACTGCGGGGTAAGCGGTAGGCGGAGCGTGAAGATAGAGCCAGCGCCGAGGGTGGACTTAACTTCAACTTGCCCACCATGAGCACGAACAATACGGCGGACCGCTGGCAAACCCAGTCCTGTGCCACCACTCGTCCTGGTAAAGAAGGGGTTGAAGATGCGCTCTAAATCGTCCTCGGCAATGCCGCGCCCGGTATCTGTCACTTCAATGACCGCTTCCCCATCCGGCATGGCTTCACTCTCGCTGCCCTGACGGCTCACCCGAACGGTGACGCGACCTTCTGTTTCAATCGCTTCGATGGCATTCAAGAGCAGATTGAGCACAGCATCTTCGATCTGCGCCCCGTCTATCGGAATGATGATCCCATTGGAAGGGGGTTCAAATTCAATACTGACCTTACGACCACGCGTAAGGATGCTCGCGACATGAGCGCGCGCAAGCACGGCGGAGCGACGTACAACTTCCGTCAAAGATGTAGGGGCGGTTTTGAGAGCGCGCGGGCGGGCGCGCTCAAGTAGAGCACGCACAGTCGCGTCAATGCGTACCACCTCGCGCCGCACCCCTTCAAGCGCCACACGCTCATTGTCTCCAACTTCGCGTCGCCGGATGAGAATATCGACCACACCTTGAATGCCCGCGAGCGGGTTCTTGATCTCGTGAGCCAACCCCGCAGCCAATTCGCCGATGAGTGAAAGCTGCGAGGCGCGTAACAACTCTGATTCGAGCCTCTTCCTCTCCGTGATGTCCGTGTTGACGACCAACTTGTTCTTCGGCTGTCCGTGCTCATCGCAGACCAGCGTCCAGCGGCAATCAACGATGATCTCGCGCCCATCTTTTGTGACTTGATGCACTTCACCACGCCACTCGCCATGCTCAAGAACAATTCTTCTTGCATCGAAGATTTCGGGGGGCAGACCTTTGAACAGAATTTCATCAGCCCTTCTCCCTATCACTTCACGGGAAGTCCAACCATACATTCGTTCCGCGCTCTTGTTCCAGAAGAGGATGTGATCATCCAGGTCACGAACGAGAATGGCATCCTGCGCTTTATCAAGGAGCGCGGCCTGCTCGGTAATCTGCTCTTCGGCGTGCTTACGCTCAGTAATGTCGTTGCGAATCGCCACATACTTGTAAGGTTTCCCTTCGGCATTCAGGAAGGGCACGATGGTCGTATCCACCCAGTAGTAAGAGCCGTCCTTGGCGAGGTTTTTGATTTCACCTTTCCAGACCCGTCCGCTGGCGATGGTTGTCCAGAGATTATGGATAAACTCCTTCGGGTGATAGCCGGAGTTGATGATGCGATGGTCCTGGCCCAGCAACTCTTCTCTGGAATATTTTGAGATTTCGCAGAACTGGTCGTTGACGTAGGTGATTCGTCCCGTCTGATCCGTGATCGCCACAATGGAGGATTGGTCGAGCGCAAATCGAATGTCCGCCAGTTCTTTGAGCGAGCGTTGCAGTGCCTCTTCCGTGCTGGTCTCTTGATGCGCGGGCGTGGTTTGGGATTTGATAGCGGTGTCTTTCATCAATCGAGAACCTTTACTCATGAAGCTGCTTCAATAGCTGCCGCTGCGCCATCGAGCTTTTTCAAGCGATAGCGGAGTTGATCGCGTGAGATGCCAAGAAGTTCCGCCGCGCGAGTTTGATTGCCGCCGCTCTGCGCAAACGCCTGTTTGACAAGTGACATCTCCACCTCGTCGAGCCTGATGCCTTCGGGCGGGAGCGCAAAAGCTGTTTCACCGCCCATTCCTGCCTGCGCGTTGCCGTGCACACCCGACTCTCTCTCTACAATAAATCCAGGCGGCAGATATTTCGTCGTAATCAATTCATCGTCTTCAAGAATGAGCGCACGCTCGATGACATTGCGTAGTTCACGCACATTGCCGGGCCAATTATAACGACCGAATGCCGTGGCAACCTCCGGCGTCAATCCGTCAATGCGCTTGCGCTTGAGGCGCTCGTTGAAGAACGAGATGTAGTGCTCCGCAAGCAGTAGCACATCCGAGCCGCGTTCGCGCAGAGCAGGAATGTCAATCTGTATAACAGAAAGACGATAGTACAGATCAAGCCGGAAGCGTCCCTGTTCGCTCTCTGTCTTGAGGTCACGGTTGGAGGCGGCAACCACGCGAACGTCCAGAGGGATGTCTTTCAAACCGCCGACGCGACGGAACACGCCCTCTTCCAGCACACGCAGGAGTTTAGCCTGTAGACTGAGTTCGAGTTCTCCGATCTCATCCAGAAAAAGCGTGCCTCCTTCTGCCTGTTCAAAAAGCCCCTCTTTGCGCGCCTTGGCATCGGTGAACGCGCCCTTTTCATAGCCGAATAGTTCAGATTCAATGAGGTTCGCAGGAATAGCCGCGCAGTTGATGACGACAAACGGCGCGTCTGCGCGATGCGAAGAGTAGTGAACTGCCTTCGCCACGAGGTCTTTGCCCGTCCCGGATTCGCCCTGCAAGAGCACGGACGAGACTTCCGATTCAGCCACTTTGCGCGCAAGACTTATCATCTCACGCATGGCCTGGGAGTCTCCGATAATCTGATCAAAGCTGAACCGCTGCGCGCGCTCCCTGCGAATAAGGTTGACTTCGTGGCGCAGGCGCTGCGCTTCGATCCCGTTGCGGATCGTCACCTGTAGCTCATCCAGGTTGATTGGCTTGCCGATGAAGTCGTAGGCTCCGCCGCGCAGGGCGGCAATCGTATCATCAATGAGCACGTTGGCCGTAATCATGATGACGACGGCATCCGGCTGGCGACGCTTTATCTCGCGGAGCACGTCGAGGCCGGAACCGTCAGGCAGGTTGATGTCGAGCAGCACGGCGGCTGGCTGATCGGCCTCGAAAGCCGTCAGACTGGCCGCGACAGTTTCAGCTTCGACAGGCGCGTAGCCCCACCCGCGCAGGGCCTCGGAGAGCGTCCAGCGAATCATCTGCTCGTCGTCAACTACGAGAATTTTATCTTTGAGCATTTCAGTGAGATTCCCTTTAGGATGTGTTTCAACCGGCGATCATATAACAGGAAAGCTGCTAGTCAAGCTCGGTAGTTTAGGGCAAGGTGTATGCCAGCGGCAAAGATTGGTCAACTCCTATGTAAAGCGGCGTTATGAGTTACCCTGTGAGTGGGAAGCTGCGTAATTTTGCTCAGGCAAGACAGGTGTCGGGGAATTTTCCGCATCGGGCAAGCCCGTTACGGCTTTTAACAAGAGCTTCACCTCTAGCGAAGCCGCCGAACATCTCTCATTCCTCCTTCTTTCGTCTCCGGTCGAAGTAGTATTCCAGCCGATGTCATTTATCCAGGACGACCTCTCTCCCACTTTCAACGAGCGCGGCCTGTGCTGCGGCCAGACGCGCTACGGGGACGCGGTAGGGCGAGCAGCTAACGTAATCAAGACCGTTCTCATGGCAAAAGGCTATGGAACGAGGCTCGCCGCCATGTTCGCCGCAGATGCCGATTTTTAGCTGAGGTTTGACACGTCGCCCGCGCTCAACTCCGAGCTGTATTAGTTGTCCCACGCCTTCACGGTCAAGCACCTGGAACGGATCATCCGGCATGACCTTGTGCTCAACATAGTAGGACAGGAAACGCCCGGAATCGTCGCGGCTGAGGCCATAGGTGGTTTGCGTCAGATCGTTTGTGCCGAATGAGAAGAAGTCCGCGTGCTCTGCAATCTTGTCTGCAATCAAAGCGGCGCGCGGCAGCTCGATCATCGTGCCCACAGTGTATTCAATCGTCATGCCGTGCTCGCCCATGATCTGGCCTGCGACTTCGTGAATGAGGTCTGACTGGTGGCGCAACTCCTCTGCGGTTGAAACGAGCGGAACCATTATTTCAGGCTTAACCGTGATTCCCTGCCCTTGAATTTCGCAAGCTGCCTCAAAGACAGCTTTCACCTGCATACGCGTTATCTCAGGGAAGATCATTCCCAGACGGCAGCCGCGCAGGCCCAGCATCGGATTGGCTTCACGCATCCGCTCTACCTGTTGAAGAAGTTTGCGTTTCTCATCTATCTCGTCAAGCAGCTTGTCCATCTCACGAATGGAGTTGGCGTGCTGGAGGGACATCTTGAGTTCGGATAACTCGCCGAGCAGTTCTTCCATGTTGGGTAAGAATTCATGAAGAGGCGGGTCAAGCAGGCGGATGGTGACGGGCAAGCCAGCCATCGCCTTGAAGATTCCGGTGAAATCAACCCGCTGAAGAGGCAGGAGCTTTTCCAGCGCCTTCTCTCTTGCGCCAACGCCGTCCGCCAGTATCATCTCGCGCATCGCGGCCAGACGGCCTTCGCCAAAGAACATGTGCTCCGTGCGACAGAGGCCAATGCCTTCAGCTCCGAACCCGCGCGCGACCTGCGCGTCATGCGGCGTATCCGCATTGGCGCGCACGCGCAGGCGGCGAAAACCATCTGTCCAGTCCATCAACTCTTTGAAGTCAAGCCCCAGTTCAGGCTGTACGGTCGGCACTTGACCCAGGAAGACGCGGCCCGACGAGCCATCAACTGTGATCCACTCACCCTTTGTCACGACCGTGCCATTCACGTTGAACTGCTGCTGGCCGTAATCAATATTGAGGAGGCTTGCGCCCGCCACACAGGTTTTACCCATTCCGCGCGCGACGACCGCCGCGTGGCTTGTCATTCCGCCTCGCGCCGTGACGATGGCCTGCGCGGCGACCATGCCGTGAAAATCATCCGGGCTGGTTTCTTGACGCACGAGGACGACCTTTGCTCCTTCGCGCGCAAGTTCCTCTGCTTCATCCGGGCTGAAGACAACCCGGCCCTGCGCTGCGCCGGGACTTGCAGGAAGACCGGTTGCCAGCACGACCGCATCCGTATCCGGGTCAACTGTCGGGTGAAGCAGTTGATCTAACTGCTCAGGTGTGACGCGCCCTATTGCCGTAGCCTTACCGATCAATTCTTCGTGTACCATGTCAACGGCAATACGCACGGCTGCCGCACCCGTGCGTTTGCCTGTTCTCGTCTGGAGCATCCAGAGTTTGCCCCGCTCAATTGTGAACTCCACGTCCTGCATGTCTCGATAGTGATGCTCAAGTCGGTCAGTGATTCCAACGAACTGTTCATAAATTTCCGGCAACTCCTCACGCAGTTGACTGATCGGATTCGGCGTGCGGATACCCGCGACGACATCTTCGCCCTGCGCGTTTAAGAGATACTCGCCGTAAAGCGCCTTTTCGCCTGTGGAAGGATTGCGTGTGAAGGCCACGCCTGTGCCGCTTCCCTCACCCATATTGCCGAAGACCATCGCCTGAATGCTGACGGCTGTGCCGAGATTGTCGGGGATGCGGTTGACGCGGCGATAATCTACCGCGCGCCGTCCCATCCACGAATTGAAGACGGCGGCAATCGCCACACGTAGTTGCTCGTAAGGGTCTTCGGGGATGAGCGCTGTGCCGCGTTGCTCCGTGTAGATGATCTGCTTTTCGGCAGCGATGATCTCGCGCAGATGTTCCGGCTGTAGGTCTGTGTCGCGTCCACCTATGGTTTGAGCCTTGAAGCGATCCATCACGCGCTCGAACTTCTCATGAGCGACTCCGAGCACGATCTCGCCGAAGAGAGAGGCGAAGCGGCGATAAGCGTCGAGCGCAAAGCGCAAATCACCCGTCTGCGCGGCCAGACCTTGAACCGTCTCTTCGTTCAATCCCAGATTAAGAACGGTGTCCATCATGCCCGGCATCGAAAGCGGAGCACCGGAACGCACCGAGACGAGCAACGGATTTTCGCGGTCACCGAAACGCTTTCCCACTTTCGCTTCAATCTCCTTGAGACCTTCTTTGACCTGCTCCCACAAATTGTCTGGAAACTTTTTGTCATTCACATAATAGGCGTTGCAGGCTTCCGTGGTGACTATCAAACCGGGCGGAACTGGCAACCCCGCGCGAGTCATCTCCGCCAATCCCGCTCCTTTGCCGCCGAGCAACGCTTTAGCATCGCCTTTGCCTTCTTCAAAAAGATAGACCCACTTTCGAGTAGAATTTTTGAGCATGAAAATTTCCTTCACAGATAAAGAGTTTCAAAAACAGGGGCGACCCCTCTAAGGCTGAGAGCGTCCCGGTGAATCGAAGCGCAATGATTGTGCCGCGCGGGAATAGTTAGGGTTTCAGCACCTCAATGAACCTTCACTGTGGAATATGACGAGAATATTTGCTGAGAATTCCGCAGGCGAGCCGAAAAGCCGTAGGAGCTTTTATTCTTTCTTGCGAGCTTTTACGCATGTGCGTGGGGAACTTTTCGCAGCGCGATTCAATCAATCAACTCCTTTTTCGTCGAAATAAGGGAAACACCCCCGGCACATCTGTTGCTTCTTCTCAAATCATTGCGGGTCAGGTTCAACCGCTCGTCAGAGCAGAAAGTTTAAGGTGATGACCATGCCAAAAGATAATCGCGACCTTCTTGAACTGTTTACAGAGGAGCTTGATTTCATTGAGAAGGGCGGCTACGGGCGCTCCGTCAAGACACCCTGGAAGCCCACCTCGGCTTTTCAAGACTCTCTGACCTGTCTCAACTTTGGTTATCCATATCATGCTCATTCATGCGACGAATGCCACTTGATTGACTTCGTGCCGACTGAAAAGCGCGCCGAAGCAATTCCCTGCCACCACATTCCGCTCAGTCCAACTGGTGAGACAGTGGAGACTCTTGAGATGGAAGAGAACCAGCAGAAGATGGAGGAGACAATCAAGCAGTGGCTGCGCCCGAAGATCAGGCAGATGGAGGAAGAGCGCACCGCGCAAGGTTTGGATTTTCTGACAGCCGAGCGGGATTGAGACAGACCTATGTGAATGTCGAATATCCTCTGAGAACAGACTCGCTCTCGTCCCCGGCGGGTTTGTCTCCTTCAGCCGCAGGCCGTGCTTCACAGACCGCCTGCGGCTGAAACTTTATTCAACCGATAAATCTTGGGTGAGATAACACAATCATGAAACGTCAGCAAGTAACCATAGACGGTAATGAAGCCGCCGCTTACATCGCTTATAAAACAAACGAAGTCATAGCCATCTATCCCATCACGCCTTCATCGGCGATGGGAGAATCGGCAGACGCCTGGGCCACCATCGGGGAAAAGAATATCTGGGGCATGACTCCACTTGTGCGCGAGATGCAATCCGAAGGCGGCGCTGCCGGAGCAGTTCACGGCACGCTGCAAACAGGCTCGCTCTCGACTACCTTTACTGCCAGCCAGGGACTGCTCCTGATGATCCCCAACATGTTCAAGATAGCTGGCGAGCAGACCAGCACCGTTTTTCACATCGCCGCACGCGCGCTCGCCACACACGCGCTTTCAATTTTCGGCGATCACTCGGACGTGATGGCGACGCGCTCCTGCGGGTGGGCCATGCTCTTCGCCAATTCCGTGCAGGAGGTGATGGACTTTGCGCTGCTGGCTCAGTCCAGCACTCTTCGTTCGAGAGTCCCCTTTCTGCACGTCTTCGACGGCTTCCGCACCTCTCACGAAGTGATGAAGATTGAGAAGCTCACTGAAGACGACATCCGTTTGATGATTGACGACAAACTCGTGCAAGATCATCGCGCTCGCGGCCTTTCGCCGGATCATCCCGTGATGCGCGGCACGGCGCAGAACCCGGATGTCTTTTTCCAGTCGCGCGAGCGCGCCAACCCCTTCTATCTTGAGACACCTCGAATCGTTCAGCAGTTGATGGATAAGTTTGCGGTGCTGACGGGCAGGCACTATCAACTCTTCGACTATACGGGCGCGCCCGATGCAGAGCGGGTCATCGTGATGATGGGTTCAGGCTGTGAGACTGCGGAAGAATGTGTGCAGGCTCTCATAGCTAAGGGTGAAAAGATCGGCCTGGTGAAAGTACGACTCTACAGGCCGTTCTCCGCCGAGCACCTGCTCAAAGCACTGCCCGCAACCGTTCGCTCTCTTGCAGTGCTCGACCGCACCAAAGAGCCTGGAGCAATGGGCGAGCCTCTTTATCAGGATGTGGTCACGGCCATCAGCGAAAGCTTTGCCAGCAACAACGCGCCTTTCAAATCAATGCCGTGTATCATCGGCGGGCGCTACGGGCTGGCCTCCAAAGAGTTTACCCCGGCGATGGTCAAGGCTGTCTTCGATGAGCTGAAAGAAGAGCATCCAAAAAACCATTTCAGCATCGGCATCATTGACGATGTGACTTTCAACAGCCTTTCCTTCGATGCGACATTCAACACGGAGTCTCCTGACCAGGTGCGCGCAGTCTTCTGGGGTCTGGGTGCGGACGGAACAGTGAGCGCCAACAAAAACTCGATCAAGATCATCGGCGAAGGGACACAGAATTACGCGCAGGGCTACTTCGTTTATGATTCCAAGAAATCCGGCGCGATGACCGTCTCCCATCTTCGCTTTGGCCCGCACCCGATTAAAAGCACCTACCTGATCGGGCGCGCGAACTTCATCGCCGTTCACCAGTTCAACTTTCTGGAACGCTACGACGTGCTCGGCGCGGCTGAAGAGGGTGCGACGCTCCTCTTAAATGGCCCTTATCCCACAGCGGAAGTCTGGGGAAACTTACCGCGTATCGTGCAGGAACAAATTATCAATAAGCGTATCAAGCTTTACAGTATCAACGCCTACGCGGTCGCCAGGGAGAACGGCCTCGGCAATCGCATTAACACGATCATGCAGACCTGCTTCTTCGCAATCAGCGGTGTTCTCCCGCGCGAAGAGGCTATTGAGAAGATTAAAGAATCAATCAAGAAAACTTACGGCAAGCGGGGCGAAGCGGTCGTCAGACAGAACTTCGCGGCGGTGGATGCGGCACTGGCACACCTGCATGAAATATCTGTTCCGGCTCAGCCCACAAGCTGCTTTGACATGCCGCCTGCCGTGCCGCGAGAGGCTCCTGCGTTCGTGCAAGGCGTGACGGCTGAGATTATGGCGGGTCGCGGAGACCAGCTTCCCGTGAGCGCATTTCCTTTGGACGGAACTTACCCACTCGGCACAGCGCAATGGGAGAAGCGCAATCTCGCACAAGACGTTCCCGTGTGGGAGCCTGACCTCTGCATAGAGTGCGGTAAGTGCGTGATGGTCTGCCCGCATTCAACTATCCGCGCGAAAGCTTATGAGAAGAATGCACTCGACGGCGCACCCGAAAGCTTCAAGCACATGCCAGCGAAGTGGCGCGAGCTTCCAGATCAACTCTACACGATTCAAGTGGCTGTCGAAGATTGCACGGGCTGCAAGCTCTGCGTGGAGGTCTGTCCGGCGATAGATAAAAGCGACAGCTCACGCAAGGCGCTCAACATGCACCCCCAACTTCCATTGCGCGCGAGTGAGCGCGTCAACTGGGATTTCTTCCTCAAGCTCCCTGATATACATCAGAACGGGCAGCTTCAGTTCAACTCCGTCAAGAACGTTCAACTGTTACAGCCGCTCTTCGAGTTCTCAGGCGCGTGCGCCGGTTGCGGCGAGACTCCATACATACGGCTTCTCACGCAACTCTTCGGCGACCGCGCCATCATCGCCAACGCTACGGGCTGCTCCAGCATCTACGGCGGGAATCTGCCGACCACCCCCTATACCATCAACCGTGAAGGTCGCGGCCCGGCCTGGTCTAATTCTCTTTTCGAGGATAACGCAGAATTCGGACTCGGCATGCGCATGGCCCTGGATCATCAGAACGCTTACGCACGCCAGTTGGTCGAACGCCTACGCGGGTTCATTGGTGAGGAATTGGCAGACGGTTTACTCCAGACGGATCAGTCCACGAATGAAGGCATCAACACAGAGCGTGAGTTAATTGCAGAGTTGAAACTAAAGTTCGCGGACAGGCTCGACGGGGAAGCGCGCGACCTCGTCACCATGAGCGACACGCTGGCGAAGAAGAGCGTCTGGATCGTGGGCGGCGACGGCTGGGCTTACGACATCGGCTACGGCGGACTCGATCACGTGCTGGCGAGCGGGCAGAATGTGAACATTCTCGTCCTGGACACGGAAGTTTATTCAAATACTGGCGGGCAATCATCGAAGGCGACGCCGCTCGGCGCTGTGGCGAAGTTCGCCGCGGGCGGGAAAACCACCACCAAGAAAGACCTCGGCATGACGGCGATGCGCTATGGCGATGTTTACATCGCGCAGGTCGCTATGGGCGCAAGCGACACACACACGGTCAAAGCTTTCCTCGAAGCGGAAGCTCACAACGGCCCCTCGCTCATCATCGCTTACAGCCAGTGTATCGCGCATGGGATTGATATCTCGAAGGGGATGCATCAGCAGAAGCTCGCCGTGGAATCCGGCCACTGGCCGCTCTATCGCTACAATCCTGCGCTCGCTGAAGCCGGCAAGAACCCGTTCAAGCTTGACTCAAGCGCTCCGAAGATACCTTTGCAGGACTACATCTACACAGAGGGTCGCTATCGCATGCTGCAACAGTCTGATCCCGAAGTGGCGAAGGTTCTACTTGAAAAGGCACAGAAGGCAGTCGAGCAACGCTGGCAGAACTACAAGCAACTAGCCGAAAGGCAATGATAAATTTAAGGGTGTCCGGGCTTGGACTTTCAAGTTTTCAAATGATCTATAGCAGTTCTCAATAGGATGCGACTTGTTCCGAAGTTCACGCTTTCAGCGTGTCAGTGAAGACAGCCTCAAGGCTGAACTCTAAACTCGGTCGCACTCTTTTGAGAACCGCTACAATACTTGCACATCGCATTATTAATTTCAGCCGACACGCTCTGATTCAGGACTCTCGCCTCATACGTTTTCCCGTGTGGCACTCCGCACACCGGAATGGTGATATATCTCCGAGGTCCACCGGATGCACGAATGGGCCTACAGTTTTATGGCAAACAATGCACTTCAGCTCCGCAAGGTCGCCCAGGGCGACAGGGTGCTGAAACCCTCTCGGCTCTACATTGGGTGTGACGGCTGCGATCTGGTCCAAGACCGTATGGCAGGTGTTGCAGTCGTTGCTGATGAGCTTCCCCGTGTTGCTCCTGTGCTCCCCGTCGTGGCAGCGGAAACATCCCTGCGAATAGAAGTGGCCGATGTTGTTCGGGTGAGTTTGCCAGTTGGTCTTCATCTCCGGGAAGAAGTATGTCTGATAAATGCGCTGGATTTCACCAATCGCCCCTTTGACGGAGTTTCCCTTCTGTGCGTAAACATCCGCGTAGCCAGTGCGGTAAAAACCATCAAGGCCGGAGGCAATCGAGCTTAATGCTTCGTCGTTCGTGGCATAAGGCTTTGTGAGAACTTCAATCGCTTGCCGCTTGAGATAAGGCAAAGAGATATCCAGCCTGCTCGCCGCGAAAGAGTTGTCCACAGCCACATCGGGAGGCAGGTAGACGTGGGCCGGACGATTATGACAATCAATGCAGTCCATCCGACGTTTCGGAGCTTGCGCAATCTGCTCGGAGGTTAGCCCCGCCTTGTCAGCCAGATACTCTGTGACGTTTCCCTGTCTATCCTTAATTCGTACCCAGGGGATGACCTGACGCCTGTCATCCGACGCGATGAAGGTGACTTCATTGGCGAGGTTCATGTGCCAGTGTATGCCTGTAACAGGCCCGCTTTCGGGGCTTCCGCCTCCGACGTTTATCAGCATCCGAGTTTGCCCGAAAGTGTTCTTCTCGTCGTAGGCGTAATGATTAAACACTCTCAGTTGATTACCGTAGAACTTTTCAGGCCAATGGCAGTGCGCGCACGTTTCCTCGGCGGCAGGCATGTTGTGAACAGGGGTGGTAATCGGCCTCGAATAGTTATTGAAGATCACGCCAAAGAGCTGGCGCACGCCCGCAAATTTCGCGCTCAAGTAGCCGCCAGCTCCCGCCCCGACGTGACAATCCACACAACGGAGCCGCGCATGCGGAGAAGCCTGGAATGCGACGAATTCGGGCTTCATCGGGGTGTGGCAGGTCTGGCCGCAGAAAGCGACTGACTCGCTGTATTCGTAAGCGCGATAGCTCCCGAAAACGGTCATGAAGATGAAGATGAAGGCGCAGCCGAGGAAGATAAAAAAGATGTGGCGGCGGTGCGAATCGTTCAAATCCAGTATCGGATATGCCGCGATTTCCGAAGGCGAAAGGTTTCTACGCCTGCGCCGCTCTCTGAGCATTCCGACAAAGATGATGAGCAGACCGAAAATCAGTATGACTGGGAAAAGGATGTAAGTGAATATTCCAAGGTAGGGATTATTTGCCGCTCCCGTCGTCTCAAGGAGGAACAGCAAAACGATGCTTGCTAAACTCGCAACGACAATGACCGCTCCGATAAAACTTATATAATTACGAAAAAGTCGCGGAGCTTTTTTAAGAGACTCTTTTTGTTCACTCTCCGGGACAGGTTGTGCCTCTTCGCTCATAACCCTCCTCTGCCACGGCTGAAACGTAGCATTTCGTCTGTCTCACCTTTTCTAAAATGGGTACATCCCATGCCGTTAGTCCGCACTATGGCAGACCAACGGCATAGGAAGTATTAAATAATGAGAAGCCCAAGAGTCGCGCTCAACTCTCCGGGCGCAAAGCTCGATTATTTACTTGAGCGTTTTCATGTAGGCGACCAGCGCCTTCGCCTGATCTTCGGTCAGACCTTTCGCCTCATAGGCTGGCATGTTGGGCGGCTTCTCGGCCTTCTTGCCCTTCAGCACTATCTCAACCAGCTTATCATCCGCGAGCGTCGCGTCGAAGAATTTAGCCGCCGTCGGGCCATGACAAATACTGCACTTACTGTCTTTGTAAAGAGTGGCGACATCCGTAGCATCGCCGTCCGCCGCAGCACGTGTTTTTACGGACGCCGAATTCATTAGAACCACCGACAGTAGTGGGAGAATGAGGAGAGCAATAGCGAGTTTCTTTAATTGATCGATCTTGATCTTCATGGTTCCAGTTACCTTTCTGAGTAGCTCAGGGCAGCTTCAGCTTACCAACCCCCAAGCCCCGCGCCTGACAGATGTGCAACACCTATGCCGGGAGAGCCAGGGTAAAAAATCACCTTTTCAAAGGGCAAAGCAATGAATGTATGCTCACACGCACGGGCATGCGGGCTTTTACGCAAAGCATTGGGGAACTTTCCGCAAGACCTCTGAGCTTTATCAAAAGCACCTCGCATAGCTTTATATGACTAGCTCCAAGGTCAAACTTCAAAAATAAAAGTGCGATGCCTGGTGACACCTCTTGCAATCCCCAAAATTTTCGATACCGAAGGCTCGCTGATTGTTATGACAGGTCATGCAACTCTGCGCTCGAGCTGTTGCATGATGCATCAGCGGCTGCGGCGCTGTGACTTGCCTGGCCTGCGACATCCCGGCTCTGATGTTGTGGCAATCCTTACAACTCAACCCCTGGCGCTGGCCGTGCCGTACATGAATGAAATTTACTTTGTAAGCGTTGGCCCATGTTTTAGTCCGCGCATAAGGCCCCTGGCTGTGGCACGTCGAACAGGAGGAGATGTTGCGCGCCGTCGTCGCAGCTTGCGCGCCCGGGGTATGACATTGATAGCAAGGTGCATGGGCGTTTAATCCGGCGGGGATTGAGAGCGCCGCGCCGCGCCTTTCCGGCTGATGACAGGTGGCGCACCCGGCTGCGGGACGCGCAGCCCCCGTCGTGTGCAGCGCGTGATCGAATCTCATATTGAAACTCTTCATCTGCGGAAAAGCTTTGACCGCGCCCGACGCCGCGTCCGTGTGACAGATTGTGCAGATGGGGCTGCGTGAATCTGTGAACCTTTGAGTATGGCAGCCCGCGCAGGGCATGTGTCCCGGAAGACTTGGGCGCGGGCTATTGTTTTCACGACGATGGCAGAGCAGACACGGAAGCGCGGCGTGCGTCTGTGTATGAGAGAACTTTGAAAAATCTCCACCCGACTCTTGCGTCTCGGTAGAGATGAACCCCGCCCGTGAGAATCGTTCTTGTGACTCTGCCGATAAAGCTGACGCGTGAAAATTAGAAACACACATCACGACGAAACCAATGCATCCGAAGGCAAGAACAGCGAGCGAAAGCCTGCGCTGCCAGCATTGACCGCGAGGCTCATTGGGGGGAATCGGATTTTGCGTTAATGTCTCCGCCATCTTAGTCACAATTAACTACTTTGCCTTAGCCTTTGGCATTGCCTTGAGATGACTTTCCGGTATCGGCTCTTTACCGAAATTGAGGTGACACTTGGCGCATTGAAAAGCAGGGTCCGCCTTTCGCTTCTCAATCTCAAAGTTTAATGCCCCTTCATCAGCAGTCTCTCCGATGTGGCAAACGTCGCACGCGGTGACTGGGACTTTCAGCGTCTTCACATCCAGCGTATTCATCGCCGAAACTTTGTGGCAGGTGTCACAGCTTTGGTCAGGGTGCAGCCCGCCTTCATGCCTGAACGTTCCTGATGAATAACGCCTGCGCCATTTCATCAAGAGGTTTCTGTCCGTGATCGCAATCGTCGCCGCAAGTTTCGGATCGAAATCAACGTGCGCCGATTGTCCCGACGGTTGAAGCTTGTGGCACGCGGCGCAATCTATTGAGGCAGGTTTTATGTCTCCCTCCGGCGTGTGGCACGTAAAACAGGTCGCATGATTCGGAGTGGTTTTGAATGTTCCCTTCTTTAACCAGAAGACATCATCTGATAAACCTTTCGGGCGGGCTGTGACAAACTCTTCGTTTGATTTCCCCTGCGGCTGATACGTCTGGTGACAAACGGAACAACTCTTATCGCTCTCCTCTGCTTTCTTCTCCTGGCGCAGCGATGCGCGCTGAAATCGGAAGCCGTCTTCCGCCCCATTCGGCGTTCGATAGTCTCCGACTATCTCCACATGCGTATCATGCGGGAAGTTGATAAGAAAATCGGAGACGAAGTTTTGGGCCTCTTTCAAGGCATTAAAGATTTCGGGCGGATTCGGGAAAGGGCGGCGCGCGGTGTAGCGCGGAGTGACGGCCACATGGCAGACCGAGCAGATGCGCGGCGCTGGCCTTTCCCTGGCGAAGAACTGTTGAGAGTGGCATTTCAGACAGGAGGAGTGCTCAGGATATTCAGTGATGTCTGCGAACGCCGCGTCTGCTTTGCGCACCTCCTTCCAGTTCTTCGACGGAAACTTGTGACACGTGCTGCAATCTTGCTGATGAGCCTTGGTGTCGTGAGAAAATTTTGAATAGTTAATGCGCGGTGATGAACTGACACCTGTTGCGCCGCGCCGCCGCGTGGTTTGAGGTCGTCGCGGCTCAACGTCAACGCTTGGAGAGATGGCAGTTGATCCTGAACGCGGATAGGCAAAGGTCAACCAGGCTAGTAGAAGGAAGGTTGCCAACGCCGCTGCTCTGTATCTCATTTTGAAAAAGAGTTATTAAGGCATGATGACGGAACATTCCTTGCAGTCTCACGTCTCAGCATAATATGTGAACTACCCACGGCCTCGCCCGAAGTAGAAGCGCAAGCTGGTGTACGGCAAGTGCGCGTGGTAGTTCTGCGGATTCGGGCTGATGAGTCGGCTCTCGTTGTAATTGTAGTATTGATACCCAACGTTCCAGTCGAGCCAGCGGTTCAGCCGAATCGCCAGGCGGGCTTCCGGCGATTGGTAACTCATCGGGTACGACGTGATGAGCAACGCATTAGGCAACGACGCCAGACGGTCGCCCTGTCCAGTATCCTTGTTGATTCGATAAGCCGCATAGAGCGTCACGCGCGGGTTGAGCTGTGCGCTTGCGTCGAAGAAGAAGAAGTTGTTTCTCATGTAATACAGGCTGGTGCCGTTTTGTCTGACATTACTGACGTAGAAGATGATGGCGGCATCGCTATTGACGTAGTTGAAGTTGTAGCCCGTATCGAACGAGAGTTTAGAAGTTGGCGACCAGGTAACCGATGAGGCAAAGATTCTGGATTTCGTATCCACACCGAAGTCGGTCAGAGAAAGCCCGTCAATCTCCGAAGGGTTAGAGTTGTTTCTTGTGATGACAGAGAGATTGAGCGACCACTTACGGGTTGGCGCGTAACGGCTTCGCGCACGGAAATTCGTGTAGTTGTAATTGCCGACGCGCGTGAATACATTGTCAGCCGTGCCGTGCTCCGCGTCGAAGTAAATAGTCCAGGTCTTCACCGGGCGGGCCTTGAAGCCGCCGAAGAAGGCGTTGGTGTGGTTGGTCTCTTCTTCGACGCTGCTCCCGCCAGGGATGAGTAACGGTTGAGTCGGGGCGAGGTTGAACCCGTTCAGGAATGTCTCGATGTGTCTGGTCCCGTAACGATACCCGAAGTGCATAGAGTAGTTGTTGTTGAACTGGTAGTCGCCCTCAATCGTGTTCTGAATCTTGCGATACTTGGTGATCTTGGCTTCGCCAAAGTTGTTGAGGAAAACCGGAGCGACCGCTGTCCCGTTGGTCCGGGCGAGGAAGAAGGATGCGTTGTAGAGAGCGCCGCCGTTGATCTGGAAGGTCTCGACACGAAAGGTCTCGGAGATTCTCAGCTTATCGGTCGCCTGATAAGTCGCGCCGAGGTCGCCGAGCGTGTTCGGTCGCGTCGCGTCGCCTGCGATGTTGAATGCGCCGAGGTTAAGTATGTTGGGAGGATTCAGTGCGCCGGTAGCTCTGGTGCTGATGTTGCTACCGGTGAATGACTCAGCGAAATTGTAGTTCGTCCTCGCGTGTGTGTAGATGAGGCGAGCCGTGATGTCCAGCTTTTTCGCCACGAAGGTGTGCGCGCTGAAGCGCGTGAAATTGATGCTCCCGCGCACAGGATCATTGCGCTGAAAACTGGTCAGGAAGGCGTTGGTCAGCGCGGGGTTGTTACCCAGATTCCGACCCACGTCGTTAATGAAGGTATCTTCCCTGAAGCGGCGGAAGCCTTGAAGGAATGAGATATCAATGGGGCCGAGCTTCACGTCCGCGCCGATGCGGAAATTATTGGCGTGCGATCTGACCTGCTGCAAGAGCATGAAGTCGTCGCCGCCAATGTGATAAGTGGCGAAGGCAGGGCCGCTGTAACGCTCAGGCGAATAGCCGATGGTAAATCGAATCCGCTCATTCTTGGGCAGAATGGTCAGATCGAAATCTCCGAGTTGCTGGCGCGTGTCGTATGCGTGCTGGCCCAGATTCGGACTGGTTGAAGTTGCTCCCGGCACATAGAAGTTAAAGGCTGGATTGGCAAGGTTGTTCAGGTTGTTGAAGTATTTGAACCGGCGATAGGAGCCATCAAAGCGATACCACTTGGGGTTCTCCGCGTTGATACGCATTTGGCCGTAGGGGTCTGCGCCCCAGCCGGTCGAGGTTACCAGTAACTCATCAAAGAGACCGCCGCCCCTGCCTTTCTTCGCTCGCATGAGAAAGCTGGAATCAAAGACGCGTGGGCCTGCTTTGAAGTTGAGGTCGCTTTTGTACTTGTTCAGATTGCCGTCAACGCTTTGACCACGATAGCCTATCTCCAGACTTGAAGTGACAGTATAGTCGCCAGCATCTTCTCCATCCGTAGCAGTGGGGCTTTGAGTCTTAGTATCATCGGCGGACTTTTTCGGGCTTGGCGTTGGCGATGGTTGCTGCGCTCTGACGCTGACGGTTGTCAGCATTAACCCTAGTGCCAGCCCCAGCAGTACACGCAGCATGTTTGTCGCCTTGCTTCTCATGGTGTCCATCCTCCGGCTCAAACTGTGGTTGAGCTTCGTGCCATTTCTCTCTCGGACCCATCCTCATCTGAAGAAGACCGGGCTGGTATGCGATCCATGAATCTTAACGTGGCACGTCGTGCAATTCTGGTACGTTGACAGAGACAGGTTATGGAAAGTGGGCGTCTCAGGCGCACCGATTTCACTTGCGCCGATGCCATGAGCCTGGCTGTGGCATTCCAGACAAAGCTGCCCAACGGAACTTGTCCTCAGCAACCTCGGGTTGCTTGATCCGTGCGGCGTGTGGCAGGAAACGCACCCTTCCGTCTTGACCGGAGCGTGTTCAAAGGCGAACGGCCCTTGCTTATCCACATGGCACTTGAGGCAGGGAGCGTCCGCGCCAGTCGCCAGCCGTGTTTGTTTCAACTCGAATCCGCCATGTGGGTTATGGCAATCGCTACACTTCATGACCCCTTCGAGAACCTTATGATGGAACGGCTGGTTGAACTGATGTTTCGTTTCGGTGTGACAACCCATGCAAAGCTGTGGCTCGCCCATCTTCAACATTTTGATAATGGAGAAACCGGGCTTTTCTGCGTTAGCAGCCGAGACAATGCTGTTTGAGTCCGCCCTGTTCCTGCCTGTCGGAGCGCCGTGTGCTGTGTGGCAGTCGGTGCAGCCGATATCGTTGCGCCAGTGTTCACCACGGCGAAAGTTATTGTGTTCCTCTTTACCGGAGTGGCAGGCCAGGCAGGTCTCGGAAATTGTTTTGGACGACTTGTTCTTGAACGAGATGATCTTCGCCGGGTCGCCCTCTTCCGAATGCGCGCGGCCTGGGCCGTGACATTGCTCGCAGCCCACAACCTTGCCCTTCCAGCTTGAGAGGCTCTCTAGTTTCGCGTGTGCTGTATGTGAGAAATCCTTAAACTGATCTTCGTGGCAGACCTTGCAGGTTTCGCTCCCGACGTAGTTGTCGTCCTTTTCTTTCGCCGATGCCGGTGGGGTTTTCCCCTGATCGTCGCCGGATAACGCAACTTTGGAAAGAGAGCCTGGCGTTGCCCATAATACTAAGCACAGGACCAACCCGCCGACCAGCACAGCTTTTGTAGCTTTTAACGGGTTCATAGCTTTCCGCCTCTTCGCATTGAGACAACCTTGAAAAGGGTGGTGGATCATTTTCAAGGTTGAGCAATAAGATATGTGATCTCATCTATCTGTCGCATTCAGGAGCGAGCAGTTCTTCTCTCCGCATGCAATTCTTTTTAAGTACTCGAACACAATTAGATTAAACCAAGATTGAACTCAGAGAAGCGAATCTTCAACCCTTTGCCGACTGCGGCCAACGCCTGTCTGACTTGATAGAACAGTCCATCTGTCGTCGCATAATCG